>NZ_JBIVVD010000003.1:654450-1025887 GCF_044757505.1 Streptomyces sp. NPDC091271
GCCCCCGCCGGGGGCGGGGGCCCGGGGGGCGCCGCGGGGCCCCCCGGGGGGGGGGGCCCCCCGGGGGGGGGGGGGGGGGGGGGGGGGGGGGGGGGGGGCCCCCCCCCCCGGCCCCGGCCCGTTCCTTCCCGGCTCGGGCCACTTCCGTCACTCGGCGCTTATGGGCACGCCCGGTCTGTCACCCTGTCGGGATACGTCAGCGGCGTTTCGCGAGACTGTCAGGAGCCGCACCGTGGGGCCCATTCCCTTGCAGCGGGACATCGTTCAGCGTCCCGGCACCGTCATCGCCGGTCAGAGCGGTGATCCGCGTCCGGTCGCGCGCACGAGCCTGCCCGGAATCCCGCAGGCCTCGGCCGCGGCCCGCAGATTCGTCCGGGCGGCGCTCGCCGAGTGGACGGGTCTCGGCCTGCCCTCCGCCGCCGAGTTCGGCGAACGGCTCACCGACGACGCGCTGACCGTGGCGAGCGAACTGGTCACCAACGCGGTCGTGCACGCCGGTACGACGGTCGAGCTGCTCCTCAGGCTGGAGGACTCCGCGGGGCACGAGCCGGCCGCGCTGGTGCTGGAGGTCACCGACCACCATCCCGCCAGGTCGGTGCGGGACGACCGTGCCGAGCGGCCCGACCCCGCCGAGTACGGCCGGGGACTGCAGCTCGTCGCCACCCTCGCCGAGTCCTGGGGCATCACCTACCGCACCGGCCTCAAGACCGTCTGGGCCCGCCTCCCCGGCGACGACCGCTACGGACTGCCCGACGCCCCGGCCGACGACGCCACCCGCGGGCGGGGCCCGCGCACCGGCCGGATCCTCGCCCCCGCCACCGGGCACGCGGCACGCGACGACGAGGGCTGGGCCGGGCGCGGCGGGCTCTCCTTCCTCGCCGAGGCGTCCGGCCTCCTCGCGGGCCAGCTCGACGAGGACCTGGTGGCATCGACAGCGGGCCGGCTCCTGGTGCCCCGGATCGCCGACTGGTGCGCGATATGGCTGGAGAGCGAGGGCGGAGGACCGGCGGCCGCCCCCAGGCTCGCCGGGGTCTGGCACAGCGACGAGGCGCGGACCGCGCTGCTGCGCCCCGTACTGGAGAAGGACCCGCTGCGCCTGCCCGGCAGCGTCGGTACGGGCCCCGTGCCCATCCCGTGGCCCGGAGGCGCCACGGTGGAGCGCGGGGACGGCACAGGGGGCGCCGCGCTCGCCCACCGCATCATCTCGGGCGGGCGCACGCTCGGCGCCGTCCTGGTGGGCCGCGAGGGCACCGACAGCATCCCCGACGAGGCCGCCGCCCTCCTCGCGGACTTCGTGCGCCGGGTCGGCCTCGCCGTCGGAGCCGCCCGTGCCTACACCCGCCAGGCCACCATCAGCCGCATCCTGCAGCGCGGCCTGCTGCCGAGCAAGGTCGCCGAGATACCCGGGGTCACCAGCGCGCTGGTGTACGAGCCCGGTGACGACGGCGTGGTCGGCGGCGACTTCTACGACCTCTTCCCGTGCCCCGGAGGCCGCTGGTGCTTCGTGCTCGGGGACGTCCAGGGCAGCGGCCCCGAAGCCGCCGTCGTCACCGGTCTCGCACGCCCCTGGCTGCGCCTGCTGTCCCGGGAGGGCTTCCGCGTCGGCGAGGTCCTCGACAGGCTCAACCGGCTCCTCCTGGACGATGCCATGGAGGCGGCCGAGGCCGCCGCCCTCATGGTCGCGGCGGCGGGCGGCCAGCAGATCCAGGGCGGCGAGCAGATCCAGGACGGCTCACAGTCCCGTTTCCTCTCGCTGCTGTACGGCGATCTCGTGCCGCTCCCGGACGGCGGTGTGCGCTGCACCGTGGGGAGCGCCGGTCATCCGCTCCCGCTGCTGCTGCGCCCCGACGGCTCCGTACGCCCGGCCGCCGAGCCCCAGGTGCTGCTCGGCGTCGTCGAGGACGTGGCGTACGAGAGCCAGAGCTTCGTGCTGATGCCCGGCGACAGCCTCCTCTGTGTCACCGACGGAGTCACGGAGCGGCGCTCGGGGCGGCTGATGTTCGACGACGGCGACGGCCTCGCACGGGTCCTGGCCGGCTGCGCGGGGCTTCCGGCCGCCGGGATAGCCGACCGGATCAAGCGGGCCGTCCACACCTTCGCCGAGCGCCCGCCCGACGACGACCTGGCCCTGCTCGTGCTCCAGGTCGACGGATCCGCGGATGTGCGGGGCAGCTCCGCCGGCGAGTGACAATGGACGGTATGCCTTCCGTACTGCCCGATGGTGAGCCCGTGCCCGACGACGGGGCGCTGCCCCGCCATGCCCTGGAAGGCGCCGCCGACCGGCCGCTCGGCTTCTACCTGCACGTGCCCTACTGCGCCACCCGCTGCGGCTACTGCGACTTCAACACGTACACCGCGACCGAGCTGCGCGGCTCCGGCGGCGCCCTGGCCTCCCGGGACAACTACGCGGCCCACCTCGTCGAGGAGGTCCGCCAGGCCCGCAAGGTGCTCGGGGACGACCCCCGTCCGGTCCGCACGGTGTTCGTCGGCGGCGGTACGCCGACGCTGCTGCCGGCCGCCGACCTCGTCCGGATGCTGGCCGCGATCCGTGAGGAGTTCGGGCTGGCGGAGGACGCCGAGATCACGACGGAGGCCAACCCGGAGTCCGTCGACCCGGCGTACCTCGCGGCGCTCCGGGAAGGCGGCTTCAACCGCGTCTCCTTCGGCATGCAGAGCGCCCGGCAGCACGTCCTGAAGGTCCTGGACCGCACCCACACGCCCGGCCGGCCCGAGGCGTGTGTCGCCGAGGCCCGTGCGGCCGGCTTCGAGCACGTCAATCTCGACCTGATCTACGGGACCCCCGGCGAGTCCGACGACGACTGGCGGGCCTCGCTCGACGCGGCGATCGGCGCCGGGCCCGACCACGTGTCGGCGTACGCGCTGATCGTCGAGGAGGGGACCCAGCTCGCCCGGCGTATCCGCCGCGGCGAGGTCCCGATGACGGACGACGACGTCCACGCCGACCGCTATCTGATCGCCGACGAGGCGATGGCGGCCGCGGGCTTCTCCTGGTACGAGGTGTCGAACTGGTCCCGTACGCCCGAGGGCCGCTGCCTGCACAACGAGCTGTACTGGCGCGGGGCCGACTGGTGGGGCGCCGGACCCGGAGCCCACAGCCACGTCGGCGGGGTGCGCTGGTGGAACGTCAAGCACCCCGGGGCCTACGCGCAGGCCCTGGCCGAGGGCCGCTCGCCCGGGGCCGGCCGTGAGGTGCTCGGCGACGAGGACCGCCGGGTCGAGCGCATCCTGCTGGAGCTGCGGCTCGTCGAGGGCTGCCCGCTGTCGCTGCTCGCCCCCGCGGGCCTCGCCGCCGCGGGCCGCGCGGTGAAGGACGGGCTGCTGGAGCCCGGGCCGTACGGCGAGGGCCGCGCGGTCCTCACGCTGCGGGGGCGGCTGCTGGCCGACGCCGTGGTGCGGGACCTGGTCGACTGAGCATCCGCCCGGCCCGTACGAGGCGCTTGACGCGCCGGGCCTAGCCCACCGGACAGTCCGCCCGGGTGAGCGGTGTCCGGTCGCCGGCGGCCCGGCCGCACACGACGCGGCTCTGCGCGTCCGGCCCCAGGCGTGTGACCTCGACGAGGTTCAGGCCGTGCACCTTCTGGTCGGCGTACGGGATCGTCCCGCGGAAGGTGATGGTCCCGGTCGGCATGTCGTGCAGGGCCACCGAGTAGAGCGTCGCCCAGGTCTCCGCCGCGCTCTGCGGGTTGTCGCTGCGGGTCGCGGCGGCGTAGAGGGCGGCCGTGGCCTGGTAGGAGATGACGGTCTGCCCGCTGGCGAACATCATGTCCTCGTACGGGCGCACCTTCGGCAGCGACGGGAGCTGCTGTCCTTCGGGGAGCAGCGATTCCAGGGCCTTGCGGGAGTCCTCGTAGAACGCCCGGCCGCCGCCCTGGCTCATGGGCGCGAGCGCGCCGTAGTAGAGCGTGACCTTGTCCGCGAGCTTCGTCGAGTCGTCGAAGCGTGCCTTTGTCAGGTCGTCGCCGGTGAAGACCGTCATCTTCTTGTCCGAGCAGCCGGCGGTCTGTCCGAGGCCGGACATCAGCGTGTTGACGTCCTCGACCCGGCCGGCGAAGTACAGGGCGTCGGGCACGCGTTCCGCCCCGCAGATCGCGTGCAGGGGCGCGTCGAGATTCGCGGAGCCGCCGTCCTTGGACAAGGAGTACTGGGTATCGGCGGCCACGGTGAAGCCGGATTCCTTCAGCATCTCCAGACCGACCCTGCGCTGCTCGGTGGTGTAGCGGTCCTTGTCCTCGTTGCCCACCTTCCTGGACAGGACGACGGCCTGCGGATCGTCCAGCCGGTCCGCCAGCCGGCCGGCGATCAGCCCGACCGCGTCCGCCTGCTCCTCGTCGGTCGCGGCGAGGCCGAAGTAGTTCGGGTACAGGCGGGCCAGGTCGCTGCCGGAGTTCGTGGTGTCCACCACGGGCAGCCCGGCGCGCTGGAGGAGCCCGGTGGCCGCCGCGCTGTCCGTGGTGTTGCGGCCGAGGCCCACCACGCCGACGACGGACGGGTCCCGCTCGGCGACCTGGATGATCTTCCTGACCGCTGTCGTCTGCCGCAGCATGTCCTGGCCGCCGTTGGCCGTCAGGACCCGGAGCTTGACGGAACGATTCGCCGTGTCGTTGACGAACCGCTGGTGGAGATACACGCCGGTCAGCTCCTCCAGGCCCTTGCGGGTGTCCTCCCGATTCTTGTCGGTGCCGGTGAGCGGGCCCGCGTAGACGACGGTGACACGCGGTTCGCCCGGCCCGATGGAGGCGTTCTGCTCCCGTATCGCCTGCTCGATCCGTTCGAAGGTGACGCCCTTGCCCACCCCGTTCAGCTGGAGGCCGTTGCCCCCGGCGAAGCGCACCTCGGGGACCGTCGCCACCCCGACGCACTCCCTGACCCCTCCGGGACCCTCCAGCCGGACCGCGTCCGTGCTGCGGCCGACGAGCGGGCCGTAGCAGTACGTCTCCTTCCAGTGCTCACTCCACAGGAAGGTCCCCAGCAGCGCGCAGACCAGCACGAGGGCGACGGTCCTCCCCGACATCACCCACCAGGCCCAGGTCCGGCGGACCCGGTGGGTGACGAGCTGGACGTGGGCGTGCTCGTGGGTCAGCTGCTCGATGGGCAGGGGCAGCCGCAGCACCCAGGCCAGCGTGACGGCCGCCGCCGGGGCCTGGCCGATGCTCAGGTCCTCGACCCAGGTCTCGTACCGTGCGCGCGCCCCCGAGCTGGCACCGGCGTTCGCCGGCGGCTCCGGCGGCAGCGGCGGGGTGTGCCGCATGATCCGGTCGGCCGGCAGGGAGGCCAGGAGCAGCAGCGGATCCACCTCGCTGCGCCGCGAGCGCACGTTGTTGATGGCGTTGATCAGCAGAACGCCGCCGTTGTCCTGGGTGGCCGTGGGCAGGAACACCACCGGCGGGACGGTGCGCTTGCCGCGCCGCCAGTCCGGGGCGTGCGCCCGGTAGCTGTCCAGCAGGTCCTCCAGCAGCGCCTGGACCCGCAGCTCCAGGTGGAACTGGCGCGCGTGCTCGTCGCCCGCCCCCGCGTCCGCCACCCGCTCCGCGACGGCGGCGGCGCGCGCCCGGATCACCCGCCACGAACCGCTGGGGGAGAAGCGCGACCAGCCGTCCGACGGATACGCGGTGCTCGACGCGGCGAGCGAGGACGTGGTCGCGAGCCAACGGCTGGCCGGGCGCAGCCAGAGGAGCGGCGGCGCCGCCCTCGTCATCAGCCGCACGACCGTCAGGCCGAGCAGGGCCGCGGCGGCGACCAGGGTGGTCAGCACCCAGCCGATCTCGCCCAGCAGCACGCTGAGTACGGCGATGAACACGGCCCCCAGAAAGGTCTCCGGGCGGACGGAGGCCCGCAGCGAGTCCCACCAGGTGTTGCGCCCCGAGCGGCTCGCCCGCCAGCGCAGGCTGCCCAGCTGCTCCAGTATCCGCTCGTCGCGCTCACGGGCGGAGCGCCAGTCCGGCTGGGCGACGACTGTCGCGGTGGCCTGCTCGATGGCGGCGAGCAGCCGGGAGCGGGGAAAGGCGAAGGGCTTGTACTGCGAGGTGCCCCGGGTCTCCCAGGGCCGCTCGGTGAGGGTGCGGACCATGGAGAGGGCGGCCTCGTACGGTGTGGCGCCGCCGCCTTCGAGCAGCTTCACCGGGACCCGCCGCAGCTGGTTCGCCCGGTGGACCTGATGGACGATCTGCTCGACCCTGCTGTCGATCTCGGGCCCGGCCGAGGCGTCCTCCGCCTGCGCCACCACCAGAGGCATCACCGGACGGTTGACGCGGTACTGGTCGATCAACTGCTGCATGAGGTGGAAGACAGCGGAGGCCGCCTCGTTCTCCGCACTGTCCCGCCACACTTCGCGCGTCATCCGACCCCGTGCCTTCCGCTGTGCCGGCCCTGCCGTCATCTCTCAATAACGGATGGTGCGTGTGCGGCGCAGGTGTTCACGGGGATCGGTACCGGATCCTCTTCAACCGTCCCGGGACATCAGGAAGGAAGGGTGACGAAGTCGATCAATTCCTCGACGCGGCCCAGCAGTTGCGGTTCCAGGTCCTTGTACGAGCCGACCTTGGAGAGAATGTGCTGCCAGGCCGCGCCCGTGTTCTCCGGCCAGCCAAGCGCGCGGCACACGCCCGTCTTCCAGTCCTGGCCGCGCGGAACGGCCGGCCACCCGGGGATGCCCACCGACGACGGCTTCACCGCCTCCCAGACGTCGATGTACGGGTGCCCCACCACCAGCACGTTCGCGTCGGTGACCTGAGCGGCGATCCGGGACTCCTTGGAACCGGGCACCAGATGGTCGACCAGGACACCGAGCCGGGCGTCCGGGCCGGGCGCGAACTCCCGCACGATCGACGGGAGGTCGTCGACGCCCTCCAGGTACTCCACGACCACGCCCTCGATGCGCAGGTCGTCGCCCCAGACCCGCTCGACGAGCTCGGCGTCGTGCCGCCCCTCCACATAGATCCGGCCGGCCCGGGCCACCCGCGCCCGCGCCCCGGGCACCGCCACCGAGCCGGAGGCCGTACGGGACGGCCGGGCAGGGCCGGCGGCCGACGGGCGCACCAGGGTGACCACCCTGCCCTCCAGCAGGAAGCCGCGCGGCTCCATCGGGAAGACCCGGTGCTTGCCGAAGCGGTCCTCCAGCGTCACAGTCGGCCCCTGGGCCGTCTTCTCGCACCGGATCACCGCCCCGCAGAAACCGGTGACGGTCTCCTCGACCACCAGATCGGGCTCGGCGGGGACCTCGGGGGCGGGGGCTGACTTCTTCCACGGCGGAGTCAGATCCGGCTGGTAGCTGCGCATGGCAGCACGATAATCGGGGCCGCGTTCACGACACGCCGAACCGGACCGCCAGTTGCTCCCGCTGCGCCCGGACGAACGCCGCGTCCACCACCGCCCCGTGCCCCGGCACGTACAGCGCGTCCTCGCCGCCCAGCTCCAGCAGCCGGTCCAGCGCGGCCGGCCAGTGGGAGGGGACCGCGTCCCGGCCGGCCTGCGGTTCGCCGGACTCCTCGACCAGATCGCCGCAGAGCACCACGACGGGGGAGCCCGGCACCAGCACCGCGAGGTCGTGGCCGCTGTGACCGGGCCCCACATTGGCCAGCAGCACCTGGAACCCGCCGCCGAGATCGAGCGTCCACTCGCCGCTCACCTGGTGCCGCGGGGCCACCAGGACGTCCGTGGCCGCCGTGGCGTCCGCCTCGCCCATCCCGTGCCGCAGCGCGTCGGCGCGCAGCTCCTCGGCGCCCCGCCCCAGCAGCTCCGCCGTGCCGACCGCCCCGTAGACCTCCGCCCCGGAGAAGGCGGCGGTGCCCATCACGTGGTCGAAGTGCGGATGACTCAGTGCGATATGTGTCACCCTCCGGCCCAGCAGGGCCTCCGCCTGTGTCCGGAGCTCGACGCCCTCCCGGAGCGTCGAACCCGTGTCGTAAAGCAGCACACTGTCCGCCCCAGCCACCAGTGCGGCGGTCGCGTCCCAGACGGGGAGGCGCCGCCGCCCCGTAACGTTGCCCAACCGCTCCCAGCCGAACTCTTCCCAAGAGACGTCCATACGGCGACGCTATCGGCAACGACCTGCGCGATCCCGTGACGGCGTGGCCGGTCGCCCTTGCCTCGGGCCCACCCCGCCCCCGTACACTGACCGGGGGGATTGCTGGCACTCGAACGCACAGAGTGCCAGGCAGACGCCGAAGAACCACAGCTGGAGGTGTGCGCGGTGCTCAGCGAACGCAGACTCGAAGTGCTGCGCGCCATCGTCCAGGACTATGTCGGCACCGAGGAGCCCGTCGGCTCCAAGGCGCTCACGGAGCGGCACAGCCTCGGGGTCTCCCCGGCGACTGTCCGCAACGACATGGCGGTGCTGGAGGACGAGGGCTTCATCGCCCAGCCGCACACGAGTGCGGGGCGCATTCCGACGGACAAGGGCTACCGGCTCTTCGTCGACAAGCTCGCGGGCGTCAAGCCCCTGTCGTCGCCGGAGCGCAGGGCCATTCAGAATTTCCTCGACGGCGCGGTCGACCTCGACGACGTCGTGGGCCGCACGGTCCGGCTGCTCGCGCAGCTGACCAGGCAGGTCGCCGTCGTGCAGTACCCCTCGCTGACCCGGTCGACGGTCCGGCACGTGGAGCTGCTGTCGCTGGCTCCGGCCCGGCTGATGCTCGTCCTGATCACGGACACGGGCCGGGTCGAACAGCGTATGATCGACTGTCCTGCGCCGTTCGGTGACACATCACTGGCGGATCTGCGGGCCCGGCTCAACAGCCGGGTCGTCGGACGACGCTTCGCGGATGTCCCGCGGCTGGTGCAGGACCTGCCGGAGTCCTTCGAGACCGAGGACCGGGGAACCGTATCGACGGTCCTCTCCGTCCTCCTCGAGACTCTGGTCGAAGAAACGGAGGAGCGGCTGATCATCGGCGGCACCTCCAACCTCACCCGTTTCGGGCACGACTTCCCTGTGATGATCCGGCCGGTGCTGGAGGCATTGGAGGAGCAGGTCGTGCTGCTGAAGCTGCTCGGTGAGGCAACGGACTCAGGCATGACCGTACGGATCGGGCACGAGAACGCCCACGAGGGCCTCAACTCCACGTCCGTCGTCGCGGTCGGCTACGGTTCGGGCGACGAGGCAGTCGCCAAACTCGGCGTGGTCGGACCGACCCGCATGGACTACCCCGGAACGATGGGAGCGGTACGCGCAGTGGCACGTTACGTCGGACAGATCCTGGCGGATTCGTAAGTGGCCACGGACTACTACGCCGTACTAGGCGTGCGCCGCGACGCATCTCAGGACGAGATCAAGAAGGCATTCCGTCGGCTCGCACGCGAGCTGCACCCGGATGTCAACCCGGATCCGAAGACCCAGGAGCGGTTCAAGGAGATCAACGCCGCTTACGAGGTGCTGTCGGACCCGCAGAAGAAGCAGGTCTACGACCTCGGTGGCGACCCGCTGTCCTCCTCGGGCGGCGGCGGTGGCGCGGGAGGGTTCGGAGCCGGCGGCTTCGGCAACTTCAGCGACATCATGGACGCGTTCTTCGGCAACGCCGCGCAGCGTGGGCCGCGTTCGCGGACCCGTCGCGGCCAGGACGCCATGATCCGCCTGGAGATCGACCTCAACGAGGCGGCCTTCGGCACGACCAAGGACATCCAGGTCGACACGGCGGTCGTCTGTACGACCTGCAGTGGCGAGGGCGCCGCACCAGGCACCTCCGCGCAGACCTGTGACATGTGCCGCGGCCGCGGCGAGGTCTCCCAGGTCACGAGGTCCTTCCTCGGCCAGGTCATGACCTCGCGGCCCTGCCCGCAGTGCCAGGGCTTCGGCACGGTCGTGCCGACGCCGTGCCCCGAGTGCGCCGGCGACGGCCGTATCCGCTCGCGGCGCACCCTCACCGTGAAGATCCCCGCCGGTGTCGACAACGGCACCCGGATCCAGCTCGCGGGCGAGGGCGAGGTCGGCCCCGGTGGCGGTCCCGCCGGTGACCTGTACGTCGAGATCCACGAGGTCTCGCACGCCGTCTTCCAGCGGCGCGGCGACGACCTGCACTGCACGGTCACCATCCCGATGACGGCCGCGGCGCTCGGCACCCAGGTGCCGCTGGAGACGCTCGACGGGTTGGAGGAGATCGACATCAGGCCGGGCACCCAGTCCGGCCAGTCGGTCCCGCTGCACGGGCGCGGCATCACGCACCTGCGTGGCGGCGGGCGCGGCGACCTGATCGTGCACGTCGAGGTCATGACCCCGACGAAGATGGACCCCGAGCAGGAGCGCCTCCTGCGGGAGCTGTCCAAGCTGCGCGGCGAGGAGCGGCCCACCGGCCAGTTCCAGCCCGGGCAGCAAGGGCTCTTCTCCCGCCTGAAGGACGCCTTCAACGGCCGCTGAACACTGTCACCGCACCGCCCGCCGGTCCCGTACCGGCGGGCGGTGCGGTGCGTGCGGCGGGCGTCCGCCGTGCGAAAGGGGCTGATTCGGCACGATCCGCGGGACGTGGCACGATGCGGGCATGTCCTTGGCGCTGACCGATCTCTACCGGTACCCGATCGTGCAGGCCCCGATGGCGGGAGGCGTCTCCCGTCCGGAGCTGGCCGCCGCCGTCTCCGAGGCCGGAGGGCTCGGTTTTCTCGCCGCCGGCTACAAGACGGCCGACGGGATGTACAACGAGGTGAAGCAGCTCCGGCGGATGACCGGCGGGGCCTTCGGCGTCAACCTCTTCATGCCGCAGCCGCTGGTCGCCGACCCCAGCGCCGTCGAGGTCTACCGCGAGCAGCTCGCCGGCGAGGCCTCCTGGTACGAGACCCCGCTCGGCGATCCGGACTCCAGCGGCGACGACGGTTACGAGGCCAAGGTCGCGATCCTGCTGGAGGATCCGGTCCCCGTGGTCTCCTTCACCTTCGGCTGCCCCGCCCGTGACGTCCTCGACGCGTTCGCCGCGGCCGGCACGTCCACCGTCGTCACGGTCACCTCGGCCCAGGAGGCGCGGAACGCCGATCGGGCGGGCGCCGGTGCGGTCTGCGTGCAGGGCACCGAGGCGGGCGGCCACCAGTCGACGCACCGTGACGACCCGCAGGGCGGCCTCGCCGGCACCGGGCTCCTCGCCCTGATCGCCGAGGTCCGCGAGGCCGTGCGGCTGCCGGTCGTCGCGGCCGGCGGGCTGATGCGCGGCTCCCAGATCACGGCCGTCCTGGCGGCCGGGGCCGACGCCGCCCAGCTCGGTACGGCGTTCCTGCCGTGCCCGGAGTCCGGAGCGCACCCGCTGCACAAGGAGGCCCTGACCAACCCGCTGTTCGTGACGACGGCCCTGACCCGGGCCTTCTCCGGCCGCCCCGCGCGTGGACTGGTCAACCGGTTCGTGCGGGAGCACGGGCCGTACGCCCCCGCCGCCTACCCTCAGGTGCACCAGATGACCAGCGGGCTGCGCAAGGCCGCGGCGAAGACCGGGGACGCCCAGGGCATGGCCCTGTGGGCGGGCCAGGGTCACCGGATGGCACGCGAGCTGCCCGCCGGGGAGCTCGTGGCCCTGCTCGCCGCCGAGACGGAAGCCGCGCGTGCGGCAGTGAGTGTGAGGAGTGCCCGGTGACGGCACCTGTCTTCGTCGTCGAACAGCTGCCCGGCGGGCCGGAGTTCGTCCTGGACGGCCCCGAGGGACGGCACGCCGTGTCCGTGAAGCGGCTGAACCCGGGGGAGGACGTCGTCCTGACCGACGGGCGGGGCCGCTGGGCGGAAGGCGTCGTACGCGCCGCCGAGGGCAAGGACCGGCTCGTGGTCACCGGCCTCGGAAGCGTGCACGAGGAGGACGCGCCCGCGCCCCGCATCACCGTCGTCCAGGCGCTGCCCAAGGGCGACCGCGGTGAGCTGGCCGTGGAGACGATGACCGAGACCGGCGTCGACGTGATCGTGCCCTGGCAGGCCGCGCGCTGCATCACGCAGTGGAAGGGCGACCGGGGCCTCAAGTCCCTCGCCAAGTGGCGCAACACCGCGCGCGAGGCGGGGAAGCAGTCGCGCAGGGTGCGTTTCCCCGAGGTGGCGGAGGCCATGACGACCAAGCAGGTGGCCGCCCTGCTGGCCGGGGCGGACTTCGCGGGCGTCCTGCACGAGGACCGGGACAGCGGCAGCGAGCCGCTCGCCACCGCCGAACTCCCCGCCGACGGCACGATCGTGCTGGTCGTCGGCCCGGAGGGCGGGGTGTCACCCCAGGAGCTGGCCGCCTTCGCCGAGGCGGGAGCGCCTCCGTACCGGCTCGGCCCCAGTGTGCTGCGCACCTCGACCGCGGGGACGGCCGCGGCGGCCCTCCTGATGGGACGCACCGGACGCTGGAGCTGAGAGCCGCTCGCCCGGCCGGATAGCATGCCGGTGTACTGATCACGAGGACCGAACGACCTAGGAGGCCGGGCCATGGCGGGAGAGCCGCAGACCGACTGCCTGTTCTGCAAGATCGTTACAGGGGACATCCCGGCGACCGTCGTGCGCGAGAGCGGGACGACCATCGCCTTCCGCGACATAAACCCCCAAGCCCCGACCCACGTCCTGGTCATCCCCAAGGCGCACTACCCGGACGCCGCCGCACTCGCCGGCGCCGACCCGCAGGCCGCCGCCGACGTGCTGCGCGAGGCGGGCCTGGTCGCCGCCGACGAGAAGCTCACCGAGACCGGATACCGCATCGTGCTCAACACCGGTGCGGGCGCCGGCCAGACCGTCTTCCACGCGCACGCCCACGTCCTGGGCGGCCGCGGGATGCAGTGGCCCCCCGGTTAGGGAGCACCACCACCCGTGTCCGTACGAGAACTCGTGATCCTCGGCACCGCCAGCCAGGTACCGACCCGTCACCGCAACCACAACGGCTATCTGCTGCGCTGGGACGGTGAGGGCATCCTCTTCGATCCGGGCGAGGGGACCCAGCGTCAGATGCTGAGGGCGGGCGTCGCCGCTCATGACATCGACCGGATCTGTGTCACGCACTTCCACGGCGACCACTCGCTGGGTCTGGCGGGCGTGATCCAGCGGATCAACCTCGACCAGGTGCCGCATCCCGTCACCGCCCACTTCCCGGCGAGCGGACAGCGCTTCTTCGACCGGCTGCGGTACGCGACCGCCTACCGCGAGTCCGTCGAGCTGACCGAGGTCCCGGTCGCCGCGGACGGCGTCCTCGCCACCACCGACGCGTACACCCTCGACAGCCACCGGCTCTCGCACCCCGTCGAGTCCTACGGCTACCGCCTCACCGAGCCCGACCGCCTGCGCATGCTGCCCGGGAAGCTGGCCGAGCACGGCATCGGCGGGCCCGACGTCGGACGGATCCAGCGGGACGGCGTGCTGCGCGGCATCCCGCTGGAGGAGGTCTCCGAACCCCGCCGCGGACAGCGGTTCGCGTTCGTCATGGACACCCGGCTCTGCGACGGCGCGTTCGCCCTCGCCGAGGGATGCGACATGCTGGTCATCGAGTCGACGTTCCTCGACGAGGACAGCCGGCTCGCCGCCGACCACGGTCACCTCACCGCCGGCCAGGCGGCCCGGGTGGCGAAGGATTCGGGCGTACGGCACCTCGTGCTGACGCACTTCTCCCAGCGCTACACCGACCCCGACGTCTTCGAGCGCCAGGCCAGGGCAGCCGGCTTCGAAGGTGAACTGACCATCGCCCAGGACCTGATCAGGGTCCCGGTACCCACCCGCCACACGTAACGAGAACCCCGTGCACCTCCCCAAGGCCGAACTCCACCTCCACATCGAAGGCACCCTCGAACCCGAGCTGGCCTTCGCGCTCGCCGCACGCAACGGCGTGGACCTGCCCTACGCGGACACCGAAGAGCTGCGAACCGCCTACCTCTTCGACGACCTGCAGAGCTTCCTCGACCTCTACTACGCCCTCATGGCGGTCCTGCGCACCGAGGAGGACTTCGCCGAACTGGCCGACGCCTACCTGGCCCGCGCCGCCGCCCAGGGCGTCCGGCACGCGGAGATCTTCTTCGACCCGCAGGCCCACACCGACCGAGGTGTCCCGATCGGCACCGTGATCGAAGGGCTCGGCAGGGCGCTGGACCGCAGCGAGGAGACGCACGGCATCTCCACCCAGCTGATCATGTGCTTCCTGCGCGACAAGTCCGCCGAGTCCGCGCTGGAGACCCTGGAAGCCGCGAAGCCGTACCTGCGCCGCATCAGCGCCGTGGGCCTCGACTCGGCGGAGGTCGGACACCCGCCCGCGAAGTTCCGCGAGGTGTACGCGGCCGCGACGGCCCTCGGCCTGCGCAAGGTCGCCCACGCCGGCGAGGAGGGCCCGCCGGAGTACATCCGGGAGGCCCTGGACGTCCTGGGCGTCGAACGGATCGACCACGGCCTGCGCTGCATGGAGGACTCCGAGCTGGTGGACCGGCTGGTCTCGGAGCGGATCCCGCTGACGCTCTGCCCGCTATCGAACGTACGGCTGCGCGCCATCGACGTCCTGGAGGAGCACCCGCTGCGGTCCATGATGGACGCGGGCCTGCTCTGCACGGTGAACTCCGACGACCCGGCCTACTTCGGCGGATACGTCGGAGACACCTTCCACGCCGTGCACGAGGCGCTCGGCCTGGACCGCGAACAGCTGCGCACCCTGGCCCGTAACTCCTTCGAGGCGGCCTTCCTCGACCACGACGAGGAGCGCAGGGCGCTCTACCTCTCCGAGGTCGAGGCCTACGCGTTCGACTGACCGGAACCTCCGTCCGGTCCCGCCGTCCGGATCGCGCTCCGCACCAGTCGCCTGCGCCGCAGCGCGGGCACGCTGATCTCCGCGACCGCCTGCTCCGGCGCGCCCAGCTTGGGCACCGCGCCGGACAGGCTGTTGGTCGTGGCGGCCAGCAGCGCCGCCGGGGCACCGCCCCTGCGCCGGACGGAACCGGGCACCAGCGGCCGGCCGCCGGTGTGCAGCGCCACCGCGGTGACGGGGGCCGCGACCAGGAGGGTGGCGGCCCCCAGGATCAGGCCCATCACCGCGTAGCCCGCCTGCTCGGACAGCACGCTGCCGAGGAGGGGGCCGCAGGCCGTGCCGACGGATGAGGCCGAACCCGCGAGGACCGCCCAGCGACCGCGCACGTCCAGCGAGGCCGCCAGTCCGATCAGATACGACAGGACCACGGGGTAGAAGGTGTTCCACGCGATCTCGCCGGTCGCGAACGACCCCAGGTCGTCGGCCGAGGAGCTGAGCACGATGCTCCCCGCGATGATCATCGTCCCGAGGTCGATCGGCACCGCCCGCCCGAGCCGGGCTCCCAGGACGCCCGCGCCCATCACGCCGAGCAGTCCCGCTCCCAGCGCGGCGGCGAACACGGCGCCGATGGTCACCTCGGAGAGGCCGACCTGGACGGCGCCGATGCGGCTGCTCACGCCCCACAGGGCGTTCTGCGCCATGGACCAGACGAGCATCCCGCCCGCCAGCACGAGCCCCGACCGCCGGTGCGGCAGCCGTCCCTGCGCCGGCGACGTCCCGGCGGCCTGGGTGGGGCCGCCCAGTCGGGAGGTCGCGGGCCAGACGAGCAGCGCGACCAGCGCGATGGAGGCGAACGGCAGCCGGTGGCCGCCGCCCAGGTGAGGGATCGTCAGGTAGAGGGCCCCCGCCGTCGCCGAGACGCTGAGCAGCCCGAGAGACGAGGTCCGGTGCGGATCGCTCTGCGCCGCGATGCCGGACGCCGCGACCGCGGTCGCCGTACCCGATCCGAAGCCGCCGACCACGACACCCACGATCACCAGGGGCATCGAGGTGGTCAGCGCCGCGCAGCCGTAGCCGAGCATCGCCAGCAGCAGACCGGCGCGCGCCGGCCCGCACGACCCGAATCTCTCGACGCGTCCCGCCAGCGCGAAGCCGGCCGACGCCGAGCTGAGCAGGAGGGCACTGCCGACGAGGCCGGCCTGGGCGGAGCTCAGGCCCAGATAGGTGCTGAGGCGGCCGACGATGGTGGGGAGCAGATAGGCGGCGAGGTAACCGGCGGTGAACACGGCGACCAGGGGCCACGCGGCGCGAGGGCGCGAGGACATGGGCGTTCCTGAAGACATGCCTGAGGAGGCGGAAGAAGGGGGGAGGGTGGAGCGGGGCAAGGCAGGGGAGGGCAAGGCAGAGGTGGAGCAGGGGAGGGGGGAGCGAGGCAGGGCAGGGGAGGGCGAAGCGAGAAAAATGCGGGAGGAGCGGCACTCTCGTCAACTGTCCCGAACGGTGCTCGCGGGGCAATTTGTATCAAGCGCGCCCTGGCGACGGAAAGTCGGCTCGATGTGATCTGGGTCACACTCAGGTTTATGCATGAACGAGCCGGGTAGCTGCGCATGTTTATGCAGGTGGGAGTCAGTTTGCGCGGTACGGCGCGGACCCTCCGGATGCGACGGCGAATCCGGCACACTGGCCGCATCCCGCACTGTTCAAGATCTGCCGAGGCCGGGGAGCGCACGGTGAGTACAGCTGATCCAGGCATCGACCCGCTGCTCGGGCTGCGCGCCCCGCAGGATCCGGCCTGTGACGTCTTCCTGACCGGCACGGTCTTCCTCGACATCATCTTCACCGGGCTGGACAGCGCACCTGTGCGCGGGACGGAGTCCTGGGCCCGGGGGATGGGCTCCAGCCCCGGAGGCGTCGCCAACATGGCCACCGCCCTCGCCCGGCTCGGCCTCCACACCTCGCTGGCCGCCGCGTTCGGCGACGACCACTACGGCGAGTACTGCTGGGACGCCCTCGAACAGGGCGAGGGCATCGACCTGGCCATGTCGCGCACGGTCCCGGGCTGGCACTCGCCCGTCACCGTCTCCATGGCGTACGAGGGTGAGCGGACGATGGTCTCGCACGGTCACGAGGCGCCGGCCCCCGCCACCGCCGCGCCCCCCGGCCGTACGTTCCCGCACTGCCCGCCCCGTGCTCGCGCCGCCGTCGCCTCGCTGACCCCCGGTCGCAGCGAGCCCTGGGTGGCCGGGGCCGCCCGGAACGGCGCGATGGTCTTCGCCGACGTCGGCTGGGACGAGACCGGCCGCTGGGATCTGGACGCCCTGCCCGACCTCGGGCACTGCCTGGCCTTCCTCCCGAACGCCGAGGAGGCCATGCGCTACACCCGTACGGACTGCCCGCGCGCCGCCGCACACGCCCTGGCCGAGCGGGTCCCCCTGGCCGTGGTCACCCTGGGCGCGGAGGGCGCCTACGCGGTGGACCGGGAGAGCGGTACGGCCGCCGAGGTGCCCGCCATCGCGGTGGAGGCCCTGGACCCCACCGGGGCGGGCGACGTCTTCGTGGCCGGATTCGTCACCGGGACGCTGGCCGGCTGGCCGCTCGCCGACCGCCTCGCCTTCGCGGGGCTGACGGCCGCGCTGTCCGTACAGGAGTTCGGTGGATCACTGTCCGCACCCGGATGGGCGGAGATCGCCGGCTGGTGGCAGCAGGTACGCACCTGCGCCGACCAGGACCCGGCGGCACTGGAGCGCTACGCCTTCCTGGACGAGCTGCTGCCCGCATCGAGCAGGGCGTGGCCCCTGCGCCGCGCCGTCCCGACCATCGGCTTCCGCCAGTGAAGGGCTGATGATCACCGGGTAAAACCTCTCGGCGTTGTCGGCGGGGAGTCGTACGCTGGTACTCCAGAGGCGGTCGAGCAGCGACTGCCCTGCAACGGGAGGTATGCGCAGGCCCGAGGGCCGGCCCATGACTCAGTCACCGACACAGCCGCAGGCGCGCGCCCAGATCAGCATTCCGGCCGCACACCCCATGGTGATGCTCCTGGGGTCGGGCGACTCGCTGTTGCGCGTCATCGAAACGGCGTTCCCGGCCGTCGACATCCATGTCCGGGGCAATGAGATAAGCGCGACTGGAAGCGCGGCGGACGTCGCGCTCATCCAGCGCCTGTTCGACGAGATGGTGCTGGTGCTCCGCACCGGGCTGCCGATGACGGAGGACGCTGTGGAACGCTCGATCGCCATGCTCAGGGCGAGCGGGAACGGCAACGCGGAAGGGGCCGAGACCCCCGCCGAGGTGCTCACCCAGAACATCCTCTCCAGCCGTGGCCGCACGATCCGCCCCAAGACGCTCAACCAGAAGCGTTACGTCGACGCGATCGACAAGCACACCATCGTCTTCGGCATCGGCCCCGCGGGCACCGGCAAGACCTATCTCGCCATGGCGAAGGCGGTCCAGGCGCTGCAGTCCAAGCAGGTCAGCCGCATCATCCTCACCAGGCCCGCCGTCGAGGCGGGGGAGCGGCTCGGCTTCCTGCCCGGCACGCTCTTCGACAAGATCGACCCGTATCTGCGCCCGCTCTACGACGCCCTGCACGACATGCTCGACCCCGACTCGATCCCCCGGCTGATGGCCGCGGGCACGATCGAGGTCGCGCCGCTCGCCTACATGCGGGGCCGCACCCTGAACGACGCGTTCATCATCCTCGACGAGGCGCAGAACACCAGCGCCGAGCAGATGAAGATGTTCCTCACCCGCCTCGGCTTCGACTCGAAGATCGTCGTCACCGGTGACGTCACCCAGGTGGACCTGCCGACCGGTACCAAGAGCGGTCTGCGCCAGGTCCAGGAGATCCTGGAGGACGTCCAGGACGTGCACTTCTCCCGGCTCACCTCGCAGGATGTCGTCCGGCACAAGCTCGTCGGCCGTATCGTCGACGCGTACGAGAAGTACGACAACGCAGAGGGCCGAGACGGCCGCAACGGGAAGTAGTCGCACCGCACCATGTCGATCGACGTCAACAACGAGTCCGGAACCGAGGTCGACGAGCAGGCGATCCTCGACATCGCCCGCTACGCCCTCGCCCGGATGCGGATCCACCCGCTGTCCGAACTCTCGGTGATCGTGGTGGACACCGCCGCCATGGAGCAGCTCCACATCCAGTGGATGGACCTCCCCGGCCCGACGGACGTCATGTCCTTCCCGATGGACGAGCTCCGTCCCCCGGCCAAGGACGACGAGGAGCCCCCGCAGGGGCTCCTCGGTGACATCGTGCTCTGCCCGGAGGTCGCGAAGAAGCAGGGCGAGGACGCCGAGACGCAGCACTCGATGGACGAGGAGCTCCAGCTCCTCACCGTCCACGGGGTGCTGCACCTCCTCGGGTACGACCACGAGGAGCCGGACGAGAAGGCCGAGATGTTCGGCCTCCAGGCGGCGATCGTCGACGGCTGGCGCGGCGAGCGCGGGCTGACCGGGCCGTCCCCCGCCCCCACCGTCTCGTGAGCGTCCCCCTCATCTCCGGCGCGGTCCTGCTGATCGTCGTCGGCTGGCTCGCGGCCTGCGCCGAGGCCGGCATCGCGCGCACGTCCAGCTTCCGCGCGGCGGAGGCCGTCCGGGCCGGGCGGCGCGGCAGCGTCAAGCTGGAGCAGGTCGCCGCGGACCCCACCCGCTATCTCAACGTGGCCCTGCTCGTGCGGGTCGCCTGCGAGATGTCGGCCGGGGTGCTCGTCACGTACGCCTGCCTCAAGGAGTTCCCGGAGACCTGGGAGGCGCTCGCCGTCGCCATGGGCGTGATGGTCCTCGTCAGCTACGTCGCCATCGGGGTCTCGCCGCGCACCATCGGCCGCCAGCACCCGCTGAACACGGCCACGGCGGCGGCGTACGCCCTGCTGCCGCTGGCCAGGATCATGGGCCCGATCCCGCAGCTGCTGATCCTCCTCGGCAACGCGCTGACCCCGGGCAAGGGCTTCCGCAAGGGCCCCTTCGCCAGTGAGGCCGAACTGCGGGCCATGGTCGACCTCGCCGAACAGGAGTCGCTCATCGAGGACGAGGAGCGCCGCATGGTGCACTCGGTCTTCGAGCTCGGCGACACCCTCGTGCGCGAGGTCATGGTGCCCCGTACGGACCTGGTCTGCATCGAGCGGTACAAGACGGTCCGTCAGGCGCTGACCCTCGCGCTGCGCTCCGGCTTCTCGCGGATCCCGGTCACCGGGGAGAACGAGGACGACATCGTCGGGATCGTCTACCTCAAGGACCTGGTCCGCAAGACGCACATCAACCGGGACGCGGAGGCGGACCTGGTCTCCACGGCGATGCGCCCCGCCGCGTTCGTCCCCGACACGAAGAACGCGGGTGACCTGCTGCGCGAGATGCAGCAGGACCGCAGCCATGTCGCCGTCGTCATCGACGAGTACGGCGGCACGGCCGGCATCGTCACCATCGAGGACATCCTCGAGGAGATCGTCGGAGAGATCACCGACGAGTACGACCGCGAACTCCCGCCGGTCCAGGAGCTGGAGAACGGCTGCTTCCGGGTGACCGCCCGGCTCGACATCGGCGACCTCGGGGAGCTGTTCGGCCTCGACGCGTACGACGACGAGGACGTGGAGACCGTCGGCGGACTGCTGGCGAAGGCGCTCGGGCGGGTCCCGATCTCCGGAGCCTCCTCGATCGTCGATCTCCCCGACGGGCGCAAACTCCGCCTCACCGCGGAGTCCCCGGCGGGCCGCAGGAACAAGATCGTCACGGTGCTGGTGGAACCGGAGGGAACGGAATCGGTATGACTCCCCAGGAGCTGCGCACGTTCTGCCTGGAGTTCAACGCGAGCGCGGAGGAGTTCCCCTTCGGGCCCGAGGCCTCGGTCTTCAAGGTCCTGGGAAAGATGTTCGCCCTGAGCGCGCTCGACGGGCGGCCTTTGCAGGTCAGCCTCAAGTGCGACCCGGACGAGGCGCTGCGGCTCCGCAAGGAGCACGCCGCCATCGTCCCCGGCTGGCACCTGAACAAGCGGCACTGGAACACCGTGACGGTCTCCGAGCTCCCGGACAGGATGGTCCGGGAGCTGGTGGAGGACAGTTACGACCTGGTGGTGGCCGGGCTCCCCAAGGCGGAACGGCTGCGCCTGGACCGGCCGTAGGGGCTCGCCGGGGCGCGCGCGGTCAGGCCCGCCGCAGACCGGCCCCCACCACCAGGCCCGTCGCGACCAGGATCACCGCCGCGGCCGCGACCACCAGGCGTACGCCCTCGAACAGCGAGCCCTGCGTGGTCGACAGCACTCCCAGCAGCGGAATGCCGATCGTGATGCCCACCTGCTGGGTGGTGGTGACCAGGCCGGTCGCCAGGCCCTGCTCCTCGTTCGGCACACCGGAGGTCACCGTCAGTCCGTAGGCGATGATGGCGCCCAGGTGGAAGGCGCTCGCCAGAGACACGGCCACCGTGGCCAGCCAGACACCGGAGTCCTCGCCCAGGCCCAGCAGCGCCCCGATGAACACGCCCTGGCCGATCAGGGACAGGACCAGGGTCCGGCGTGCGCCGATCCGGCCGACGATCCTCGGGGCGTACACCCCGGCGGCCACCGACGCCAGGCCCTGGACCCCGAAGACGAGCCCCGTCCCGAGGGCCGACAGTTCCAGCAGCTCCTGGAGGTACAGGGTCAGGACGAACACGATGGTGCTCATCATCGAGAACGTGGCCAGACCGCCCAGGTTGCCGAACGCGACCGTACGGCGCCGCAGCATCGGCAGGGAGACCAGCGGGGCCGCCGAGCGGGACTCGACGATCACGAACGCGGTCAGCAGGGCCACTCCCAGCACCAGGGTGATCTGCACGTCCGCACCACCGAAGCCGCGCTCGGCGGCCGTCGACAGCGAGTAGATCAGCGCGAGGAGACCGCCGGTCACGGTGACGGCACCCGGCACGTCGAGCTTCGGCCGCTCCGGCGTACGCGACTCGGCCAGCACCTTCGGAGCCAGGACGAACACGATGACCGCGGCGCCGGTCAGCAGCCCCATCGTGGAGCGCCAGCCCAGGGTGTCGGTGAGCACACCGCCCGCCACCATCCCGACGGTGAAGCCCAGCGAGAGCAGCGTCCCGCTGATGCCCAGCGCCCGGTCCCGCAGCGGGCCTTCGGGGAACGTCGTGGTCAGCAGGGACATCCCGGTCGGCACGATCACGGCGGCCCCGAGCCCCTGGAGCGCCCGCCCGGCCAGGAAGGACGCCGGGTCCCAGGCCAGCGTCGCCAGCAGCGAGGACACCCCGAAGACGGCGAGCCCGGTGAGGAACAGCCTGCGTCTGCCGTAGAGATCGGCGATCCGGCCGAAGAGCAGCAGGAAGCCGCCGGACGGCAGGGCGAACGCGGTGACGGCCCACTGGAGCCCGGACCGGCTCAGCCCCAGGTCCTCGCCGAGGACGGGCAGAGCCACATTCAGTACGGAGAAGTCGAGCGCCACCATGAACTGGGCGGCGCACAGCACGAAGAGCACCAGCCGGTCCCGCCCGGAGAGTGCGGGCGGAGCGGGGGCGACGGGAGCGGTGGCGGTCACAGGAGTATGAGTCGGAGTTTCGGTCGGCATGTCCCACAGCCTGGATCCGCCGGAATAACCGTGGGGAGCGGGCACTTATCCTGTTGGCCGCACCACCAGGCAGGCACGCGCACGGACACCAGGGGGAGTACGTGGCTTCACCGGCCCAGAACAGCGAGGTCCGGACCACCACGGTCCGGACCGGCACCGACGGCAAGTCCCACCGGCTCGGCGAGCTGCGCGAGTTCCTGATGAGCCGCAGGGCCCGGGTCACCCCGGCCGAGGCCGGCCTGCCGGACGGTGGGGCGCGCCGGCGCACGCCGGGCCTGCGCCGCGAGGAGGTCGCCGTCCTCGCGGGCGTGGGCGTCTCCTGGTACCAGTGGCTGGAGCAGGGTCGCGACATCACCGTGTCACCGCAGGTCCTGGACGCCGTGGCCCGGGTCCTGCGCCTCAGCAGCGCGGAGCGCCGCCATCTCTACGCGCTGGCCGGACTCAATCCGCCGGCCCTGGAGGTCGACCCGGCCCACCAGGACATGTGCGCGGGACTGAACCGGCTCATCGACGCCTGGATGCCCTTCCCGGCCCACATCATGGACCGCTACTGGAACACCGTGGCCTACAACGACGCGGCGTCGGCGGTGCTCGGCATGCGTCCCGGGATCGTGCAGAACTGCATGATCGCGTTCTTCACCGACCCCGTGTACCGGGCCAGGTCGAAGCACTGGGAGACCATCGCCTCCCAGGTCGTCGCCCAGTTCCGGGCCGCGTGCTCCGAGCAACCCGGGGACGAGGGGTTCCGGGCCGTGGTCGCCGAGGTGCGGGAGCTCAGCCCCGAGTTCGCGGCGCTCTGGGACCGGCGCGACGTCGCCCCGGGCGGCCAGGTCCGCAAAGAACTCCAGCATCCGCTCGTCGGCACGCTGCACGTGGAGTCCACCCAGCTGCGGGTGCCCGCGCGCCCCGACCTGGTGATCGTGCTCCACACGCCGCTCCCGGACACCGGCACGGAGGCCAAGCTCCAGTGGCTCGACTCGCCCGAGGGCCGGCGCGGCTCGATGTACCCGGTCCCGGGATGAACGGACCCCGTCGACAGCCGGGCGCACGCCCCCTTCGTATGCTCAACACATGACCGATAGCACCGACCTCGGCGCCGAGGACCGCAAGATCATCACCCTGGCGCGCAGCGTCCGCGCCCGCAACGGGGTGCCGGAGGGCGCCGCCGTACGGGACGAGACGGGACGTACGTACGCCGCCGGCACCGTGACCCTGGACTCGCTGAAGCTCAGCGCGCTGCAGACCGCCGTCGCGATGGCGGTGGCCAGCGGCGCCACGTCCCTGGAGGCCGCGGCCGTCGTCTCCGAGGCCGCGACCTCCTCGGACGCCGACCGGGCAGCCGTCCGTGACCTGGGCGGGCCCGGCACTCCCGTGCTGCTCGCGGGGCCCGACGGGACGCTCCGGTCCACGACCGCCGCGGGCTGATTCGGGCCCGGCGGCGCCCTGCTGTGCAACGCCGCCGCCGGGATCGGGGAGAATGGGCGCCATGAGCGCTCGACCGAACACAGAAGCTGCTGCGCAGCAGGCTGAGAACACCGCCCCCCACCGGGCCGGCTTCGCCTGCTTCGTGGGCCGCCCCAACGCGGGCAAGTCCACCCTCACGAACGCTCTGGTCGGTCAGAAGGTGGCGATCACCTCCAACCGCCCCCAGACCACCCGGCACACGGTGCGCGGCATCGTGCACCGTGACGACGCCCAGCTGATCCTGGTCGACACGCCCGGCCTCCACAAGCCGCGCACGCTGCTCGGGGAACGGCTGAACGACGTCGTGCGGACCACCTGGGCCGAGGTCGACGTCATCGGCTTCTGCCTGCCCGCGGACCAGAAGCTCGGCCCCGGCGACAAGTTCATCGTCAAGGAGCTCGCCGGGATCAAGAAGACCCCGAAGATCGCGATCATCACCAAGACCGACCTGGTGGAGTCCAAGGCGCTCGCCGAGCAGCTCCTCGCCGTCTCCGCGCTGGCCGACGAGCTCGGCTTCGAGTGGGCCGAGATCATCCCGGTCTCGGCGGTCAAGGACCAGCAGGTGAGCCTGCTGGCCGACCTGATCGCCCCGCTGTTGCCGGAGAGCCCCCCGCTCTACCCGGAGGGCGACCTCACCGACGAGCCCGAGATGGTCATGGTCGCGGAACTCATCCGCGAGGCCGCGCTGGAGGGCGTGCGGGACGAGCTGCCGCACTCCATCGCCGTCGTCGTCGAGGAGATGCTGCCCCGCGAGGACCGGCCGGCCGACAAGCCGCTGCTGGACATCCACGCGAACGTCTACATCGAGCGGCCCAGCCAGAAGGGCATCATCATCGGCCCGAAGGGGCAGCGGCTCAAGGACGTCGGCACCAAGTCACGCAAGCACATCGAGGCGCTGCTGGGTACGCCGGTCTTCCTCGACCTGCACGTGAAGGTCGCCAAGGACTGGCAGCGCGACCCGAAGCAGTTGCGGAAGCTGGGGTTCTGAGGCCGGTCCAGGGCTGTACGGCGGCCGGGCGCCCGGCGCCGGGGCGCGGTGGGACCGGGCCTACGCGCCTTCCTTGAGGACCCGGGAGATCAGCGTCCGCTGCGCGTCGGTCAGCCGTGGGTCCGCGCAGTCGACCGTCCGGTCGCCGACCGTGATCCGGTAGCGGAAACCGTCCGGCACACCCGCGGGCGGGCCGCCCCGGCCGGCGGCGAGCGCCGACTCGGCCAGGGCCTCCCAGTCGCCGGCGTCGGGCCGGCCCGAGGTCTCGATCTCGCCGTGGCGTGCGATGCCGGCGAACCCGCCGGTCCGGCTCACCTGGATGCGCATGCGTACCGGCTCCTGCCTGACACCTTGACCCCGTTCGGACGGTCCCGCGTGTATCTACCCGGTCAACGGGTCGGCACGCCCACCTCCGACCATGCCTTGAGCACCGCCTCGGCCTCGTCGCCCTCCCCGAACCTGTGCTGCGCCGCCGCGACGGTCAGCTTGGCGAAGTCCGTGAAGGACGCTTCCTGGGCCAGCTCACCGCCGGTCAGCACGTCGAACCAGATCCGCCCCGCCCGCTCCCAGGCGTTACCGCCCAGAGCCGTGGCCAGCAGGTAGAACGCCCGGTTGGGGATGCCGGAGTTGATGTGGACCCCGCCGTTGTCCTCGTCCGTGTCGACGTAGTCGTCCATCGACCCGGGCTGCGGATCCTTGCCGAGCACATCGTCGTCGTACGCCGTGCCCGGAGCCTTCATCGACCGCAGCGCGACGCCGCTGACCCGGGGGGCGAGCAGCCCCGCGCCGATCAGCCAGTCGCCCTGGTCCGCGCTCTGGCCCAGCGAGTACTGCTTGACCAGGGAGCCGAAGACGTCCGAGACGGACTCGTTGAGGGCGCCCGACTGGCCCTGGTACGCAAGGTTGGCCGTGTACTGGGTGAGGCCGTGCGCCAACTCGTGGGCGATCACGTCGATCGCGACGGTGAAGTCGAGGAAGATCTCTCCGTCGCCGTCCCCGAAGACCATCTGCTCGCCGTCGAAGAACGCGTTGTTGTACTTCTCGTCGTAGTGCACGGAGCCGATGAGCGGCAGCCCCTTGCCGTCGATCGAGCTGCGGCCGTACTCCGTGAGCAGCAGATCGAAGGTGGCGCCGAGTCCCGCGTACGCACGGTTGACGCTGGCGTCCTGGGTTGCTTCCTCGCCCTCGTCACGGACCTTGACGCCCGGCAGGTCCGTGCCGTGCCGGCAGTCGTAAAGGGTGCGGTGGGGCTTGCTCGGTACCGCGTCGGAGGTGAGGACTGCCTGGGGCGTCCAGGCAAGAGCGGTCACCCGCCGGTGATGGCGCCGGGCCGCGTCGGCGTCCAGGGTGCGCCGTGCGGGATCGGCCAGGAGCGGGTCGTCGGCCTGGGACAGCTTGTCGAGGAGGTGGGGCGGCACGATGGTGCAGAAGACGGGCCGGAGCCCGTTGTTCGGTCGAGGCTGCATGCAAATGACTGTGGCACTCCGTCACCGCGCTGTCACTGGTTGCGATCGTGATTGACGAAATAGAGTGATGTATCACTGTTCCGCCTCCATGAAGAGGCGATCCCGCATACTGATACGGACCGACGCACCAGGCGCCCCTCGGTTAGTGTTGCCGCATCATGCGTTTCGGGCTGCTCCTTCTTAGCTGCCGCGGCGAGGGCCTGTAGTCGTAGGCCGGCTCCCTCCCCGCGGAGTTCGCTGTTGCCAGCGACACAGTCGGCCGCCCCTGCTGGACCTCAGAGGAGCCGTACGCCATGACCGCAGTGAATCCCCCCGCGCACACCGATGCCGTCCCCGCCCCCGTCGGTGGCCCCACTCCGGTGACCAACGCGAAGCAGCTGCAGAAGCCTTCCGGGATGCCGGTCCACAAGTACCGCGGGTACGAGGCGGTGGACATCTCCGACCGCACCTGGCCGGACAACCGCATCACCGTGGCGCCCCGGTGGCTGTCCACCGACCTGCGTGACGGCAACCAGGCCCTGATCGACCCCATGTCGCCGGCCCGTAAGCGCGAGATGTTCGACCTGCTCGTACGCATGGGCTACAAGGAGATCGAGGTCGGCTTCCCGTCCTCCGGCGAGACGGACTTCGCGTTCGTACGCTCCATCATCGAAGAGGGCGCGATCCCCGAGGACGTGACGATCTCCGTCCTGACGCAGGCCCGCGAGGAACTGATCGAGCGCACCGTCGAGTCGCTGGTCGGCGCGCGGCGCGCCACCGTCCACCTGTACAACGCCACCGCACCCACCTTCCGCCGCGTGGTCTTCCGCGGCTCGAAGGAAGAGGTCAAGCAGATCGCCGTGGACGGCACCCGCCTGGTCATGGAGTACGCGGACAAGATCCTGGGCGACGAGACGATCTTCGGCTACCAGTACAGCCCGGAGATCTTCACCGACACCGAGCTGGACTTCGCCCTGGAGGTCTGCGAGGCCGTCTGTGACGTCTGGCAGCCGGAGGAGGGCCGCGAGATCATCCTCAACCTGCCCGCCACCGTGGAGCGTTCGACGCCCTCCACCCACGCGGACCGCTTCGAGTGGATGTCCCGCAACCTGTCCCGCCGTGAGCACGTCTGCCTGTCCGTGCACCCGCACAACGACCGGGGCACCGCCGTCGCCGCCGCCGAACTGGCGATCATGGCGGGTGCCGACCGTATCGAGGGCTGCCTGTTCGGCCAGGGCGAGCGCACCGGCAACGTCGACCTGGTCACCCTGGGCATGAACCTCTTCTCCCAGGGCGTGGACCCGCAGATCGACTTCTCGCAGATCGACGAGATCCGCCGCACCAGTGAGTACTGCAACCAGATGGAGGTCCACCCGCGCCACCCCTACGCGGGCGACCTGGTCTACACCGCCTTCTCCGGCTCCCACCAGGACGCCATCAAGAAGGGGTTCGACGCCATGGAGGCCGACGCCGCCTCCCAGGGGAAGACCGTCGACGACATCGAGTGGGCGGTGCCCTACCTGCCGATCGACCCGAAGGACGTCGGCCGCTCCTACGAGGCGGTCATCCGGGTCAACTCGCAGTCCGGCAAGGGCGGAATCGCCTACGTCCTGAAGAACGACCACAAGCTGGACCTGCCGCGCCGGATGCAGATCGAGTTCTCCCGGATCATTCAGGCCAAGACCGACGCCGAGGGCGGCGAGGTCACGCCGACGCAGATCTGGTCGACCTTCCGGGACGAGTACCTGCCGAGCCCCGAGAACGCCTGGGGGCGCGTGCAGATCCGCTCGGGTCAGACGACGACCGGTTCCGACGGCCAGGACACGATCACCGTCGAGGCCACCGTCGACGGCTCGGACACGGTGCTGACGGGCACGGGCAACGGCCCGATCTCCGCGTTCTTCGAAGCGCTGCAGGCCATCGGCATCGACGCCCGTCTGCTCGACTACACCGAGCACACGATGAGCGAGGGCGCGAGCGCGCAGGCCGCCTCCTACATCGAGTGCGCGATCGACGGCAAGGTGCTGTGGGGCATCGGTATCGACGCCAACACCACGCGCGCCTCGCTCAAGGCGGTCGTCTCCGCGGTCAACCGCGCGACCCGCTGACTCCGTCACGCGGCATTCCGGACATACGTCTGATACGCCGCTGAACTGCCCGGCCCGAGAGCCCCGTTCACCCGCCGAGGGTGGGCGGGGTTCGGCCATATACCGGGGTTTTGACCTCCGGGATACTGACGCCACATCACGCATGTGGCTAACATCACGTCCAGCGCGGCAATGTTGCCGTGGGGTTACGGAGGTGTGCGACGTGCGGACAGCCAAAGGACAACGCGCCGTAAGACTACGCATCTACGGCATCCGTACCGTCTGGGACACCGTCGGCGACGGAGAGTTCTTCTGCCCGTGCTGCGGGGGCGACCGCAACTACCGGCGTCTCACGGGACGCCACCGCCTCACCGTCCTCGGGCTGCCGCTGCTCGCCCGGGGAAGCGCCGGGCCCGTCGTCGAATGCGCCGCCTGCGGGACGCACTTCGCGCCCGACGCCCTCGACCACCCCACCACCACCCGCTTCTCGGCCATGCTGCGGGAGGCCGTGCACACCGTCACGCTCGCCGTGCTCGCCGCGGGCGGCACCACCTCCCGTACGGTCCTGGAGACCGCCGCGGCCACCGTCCGCGACGCGGGACTCGACGACTGCTCCCAGGAACAGCTCTTCACCATCGTCGAGGTGCTCGCCGCGGACACCGGGCCCGGTGACGGGACCGACCCCGCGGCCGAGGCCTGCGGCGCCGCCCTCGCCATAGAGCTCCACGAGGTCCTGAAGCCGCTCGCGCCGCACCTGGCCGTGCCCGGCCGCGAGGCGGTCCTGCTGCGGGGCGCCAGGATCGCGCTCGCCGACGGGCCGTACAGCCAGGCGGAGCGCGAGGTGCTGACCACGGTGGGGGGCGCGCTCCAGCTCTGTCCCGCGGACACGGCGAAGCTGCTGGAGGCGGCGCGTACGCCTTCGTAGGCCCGCGTACGCCCCAGGGCCTCTCGTTCGGACCGGCCCCCGCTCCCTGATACAGCCTGATCTGGACGAAAGACCCTGAGAGGGCCTGCCGGTGCCCCGGTGGGCGACAATGGGTGCATGAGCTTGTTCCGGGACGACGGCGTCGTGCTGCGTACGCAGAAGCTGGGCGAGGCCGACCGGATCATCACGATCCTGACCCGCGGCCACGGGCGGGTGCGCGCGGTCGCGCGCGGGGTGCGCCGCACCAAATCCAAATTCGGGGCGCGGCTCGAACCCTTCTCCCACGTGGACGTGCAGTTCTTCGCGCGCGGCAGTGAGCTGATCGGCCGGGGGCTTCCGCTCTGCACCCAGAGCGAGACGATCGCTCCGTACGGCGGCGGGATCGTCTCCGACTACGCCCGCTACACCGCCGGCACCGCCATGCTGGAGACCGCGGAGCGGTTCACCGACCACGAGGGCGAGCCCGCGGTCCAGCAGTACCTGCTGCTCGTCGGCGGGCTGCGTACCCTCGCGCGCGCCGAACACGCGCCGAACCTCATCCTGGACGCGTTCCTGCTGCGCTCCCTGGCCGTCAACGGTTACGCCCCCAGCTTCGTCGACTGCGCCAAGTGCGGAATGCCCGGCCCGAACCGGTTCTTCTCCGTCGCCGCGGGCGGCGTCATATGCGGCGACTGCCGGGTGCCCGGCAGCGTCGTACCCTCGGCGGAGGCCGTCGAACTGCTGAGCGCGTTGCTCAGCGGCGACTGGGAGACGGCGGACGCGTCCGAGGCGCGTCATGTCAGGGAGGGGAGCGGGCTCGTGTCCGCCTATCTGCACTGGCATCTGGAGCGCGGCCTGCGCTCGCTGAGGTACGTAGAGAAGTGACACAGGGAGACGAGAGAAGCCCATGGCAGTACGCGGGATGCTCGGTGGCCGTAACCGGCGTGAGTACAAGACCCCCGAGCCGCACCCCTCCGGCGCCACCCCGCCGAAGATCCCCGGCGAGCTCGTGCCCAAGCACGTCGCCGTCGTGATGGACGGGAACGGCCGCTGGGCCAAGGAGCGGGGTCTTCCGCGCACCGAGGGCCACAAGGTCGGTGAGGGCGTCGTCATGGACGTCCTCAAGGGCTGCATCGAGATGGGCGTCAAGAACCTCTCGCTGTACGCCTTCTCCACGGAGAACTGGAAGCGCTCGCCGGACGAGGTGAAGTTCCTCATGAACTTCAACCGGGACGTCATCCGCCGCCGCCGCGACGAGATGGACGAGCTCGGCATCCGTATCCGCTGGGTCGGCCGCATGCCGAAGCTGTGGAAGTCCGTAGTCCAGGAGCTCCAGGTCGCCCAGGAGCAGACCAAGGACAACGACAAGATGACGCTGTACTTCTGCGTCAACTACGGCGGCCGGGCCGAGATCGCCGACGCGGCGCAGCGCATCGCCGAGGACGTCGCGGCGGGGAAGCTCGACCCGTCGAAGGTCAACGAGAAGACGTTCGCGAAGTACATCTACTACCCGGACATGCCGGACGTGGACCTCTTCGTGCGCCCCAGCGGGGAGCAGCGCACGTCCAACTACCTGATCTGGCAGAGCGCGTACGCCGAGATGGTCTTCCAGGACGTCCTGTGGCCGGACTTCGACCGGCGTGACCTGTGGAACGCGTGTCTGGAATTCGCCCGGCGCGACCGGCGCTTCGGCGGTGCCGAGGAGATCACCAAGACCTGAGACGGAGCGGAGGGGGCCCCGTCGCCGGGGCCCCCTCCGGGGTCGGTCGTCCTGGAGCCGGGACTCAGCCCTTGGCGCCCGCGCAGTCCGAGCAGGTCCCGAAGATCTCCACCGTGTGGGCCACGTTCACATAGCCGTGCTGCGAGGCGATGGTCTCGGCCCACTGCTCCACGGCGGGACCCTCCACCTCGACGGCCTTGCCGCAGACGCGGCAGACCAGATGGTGATGATGGTCACCGGTCGAGCACCGCCGGTAGACCGCCTCGCCGTCGGTCGTGCGCAGCACGTCTACCTCGCCGGCGTCGGCGAGGGACTGGAGCGTGCGGTAGACCGTGGTCAGCCCGACCGAGTCACCCCGGTGCTTGAGGACATCGTGCAGGTCCTGGGCACTGCGGAACTCGTCGACCTCGTCGAGCGCCGCCGCGACCGCCGCCCGCTGCCGGGTGGACCGGCCGCGCACAGGAGCCGCGTTCGTGCCACTGATCGGCGCCGTCGCCACAGCTGCCTCCTCATGTCGCCCGTACGTATGTCGGGCCATTGTGCCAGCCCGCCCCGGCGGCACGGTCACACCCGAACGTCGTCCGAGGCCGGGCGGGCCGCCGGTACCTCAAGGGTGCACCGGTCCTCCTCGCTCTCGCGGTCCTTGGCGCGCCTGCGGGCCAGCGGCGTGGCGAGCGCCGTCAGCAGGACGAACGCGGCGATGGCCAGCAGGACGATCGTCGCGCCGGGCGGCACGTCCTGGTAGTACGAGGTCACGGTGCCGGCCAGGGTGACGGCCGTACCGATGACGACGGCCAGGACGAACGTCACCTTGAAGGACTTCGAGATCTGCTGGGCGGCCGCGACCGGCACCACCATCAGCGCGCTGACCAGCAGCAGGCCGACGACCCGCATCGCCACGGTGACGGTGACGGCGGCCGTCACGGCGACCAGCAGGTTGAGCGCGCGCACCGGCAGCCCGGTGACCCGGGCGAACTCCTCGTCCTGGCTGACCGCGAACAGCTGCCGCCGCAGCCCCACGGTGACCAGCACCACGAGGGCGGCCAGCACGACGATCGCGGTGACGTCCTCCTCGGAGACCGTGGACAGGGAGCCGAAGAGGAACGAGGTCAGGTTGGCGTTGGAGCCGGTGTCCGAGAGGTTGATCAGCATCACTCCGCCCGCCATGCCGCCGTAGAACAGCATGGCCAGGGCGATGTCGCCGCGCGTGCGTCCGTACCAGCGGATCAGCTCCATCACGACCGAACCCGCCACGGCGACGAGCGTCGCCATCCAGACGGGGTTGGTGGAGAGCAGGAAGCCGAGGCCGACGCCGGTCATCGCGACGTGTCCGATGCCGTCGCCCATCAGGGCCTGGCGGCGCTGGACCAGATAGATGCCGATGGCGGGGGCGGTGATCCCGACCAGGACGGCCGCGAGCAGCGCCCGCTGCATGAAGGGGGGGTTCAGGAATTCCAGCATGATCAGCTCAGCAGTCCCGTCCGGACGGGCTCGGAGGCCGCGTGGGGGTGTACGTGGTCGTGGCCGGGCAGCGCGTGCTGTCCCACGGCCTCGGGGGGCGGGCCGTCGTGCGTGACACAGCCGTCGCGCAGGACGATCGCCCGGTCGATCAGCGGCTCCAGGGCACCGAGCTCGTGCAGGACGAGCAGCACGGTCGCCCCGCCGGCGACCTGCTCGCGCAGTGTCGTGGCGAGGATCTCCTGGCTGGCCAGGTCGACGCCGGCCATCGGCTCGTCCATGATCAGCACCTCGGGCTCGGCGGCGAGCGCGCGGGCGATCAGGACCCGCTGGTGCTGGCCGCCGGAGAGGGCGTTCACGGAGTCCCTGGCGCGGTCGGTGAGGCCGACGAGCTCGATGGCCCGGTCCACGGCCGCACGGTCGGCCTTGCCGAGCGGTCCGAACCTCGTACGCGACAGCCGCCCGGAGGCGACGACCTCGCGGATCGTGGCGGGGACGCCGCCCGCCGCCGTGGTGCGCTGCGGTACGTATCCGACGCGGCCCCACCGGCGGAAGCGGCGCAGCGGCGTGCCGAACAGCTCGACGGTCCCGCCGGTGAGCGGCACCTGGCCGATGACGGAGCGTACGGCCGTGGACTTGCCGGAGCCGTTGGCCCCGAGCAGGGCGACCACTTCGCCGCGGTGGACGGTGAGGTCGACACCGCGCAGCACCGGGCGGGCGCCGAGCGTCGCCGTGGCCCCGCGCATGCTGATCACGGGTTCTGGCGTACTGGGCTCAGGCATGATCGCCTCCGGTGCTGCGGCTGGTTCGGGATGCTGCTCGGGTCACTTCGCGCCGAGTGCCTTCTGCAGCGCGGCCAGGTTGGACTGCATGACCTCGAGATAGTCAGCGCCCGCGGACTTGTCGGTAATTCCCTCGAGCGGGTCCAGGACGCCGGTCTTCAGGCCGAGGTCCTTCGCCAGGGTCCTGGCGGTCTTGTCACTGGCGAGCGTCTCGAAGAACACGGTGGTCGCCTTGTTCTCCTCGGCGACGTGATGGATCTCGTCGATCCGGGCCGGGCTGGGCTCCGTCTCGGGGTCGAGGCCGGCGATGCCCTCCTGGGTGAGGCCGTAACGCTCGGCGAGGTACCCGAAGGCGGAGTGCGTGGTGATGAACGTCTTCGTCGCGGTGTTCCTCAGCCCGGTCTCGTAGGCCTTGTCCAGCTTGTTCAGCTCGGCGACCAGGGTCTCGGTGTTCTTGCGGTAGTCGGCGGCGTTGTCCGGGTCGGCCTTCTCGAAGGACTTCCCGACGCCCTCGGCGACCTCGGCGTACTTCACCGGGTCCAGCCAGATGTGCGGGTCGAGGCCCGCCTCCTCGGAGTGCTCCTCGCCCTCGTGCTCCCCGCCCTCCTCGGCGCCGTGGTCGTGTCCGTCGACCTCGGAGCCGTGGCTCTCGAGCGTGGTGAGTCCGGCCGCGTCCACGGTGTTCTTCACACCGGCCTGTGCGACGGCGTCGTCGACGGCGGGCTGGACGTTCTTGAGGTACAGGATGTAGTCGGCGTCGCCCAGACCGCCGATCTGCCGGGGGGAGAGCTCCAGATCGTGCGGCTCCACGCCCGGCTTCGTCAGTGAGGTGACGGAGACGTGCGACCCGCCGATCTCCTCGGCCAGGAACTGCATCGGGTAGAAGGACGCCACCACGTCCAGCTTGCCGTCGCTCCCGCCCTCGGCCGCGTCGGAGGAGGAGCAGGCGGAGAGTGCGGTGAGGCCGAGGGCGACTGCTCCGGCGACGGCGGCTGTGGGTATGAGGCGGCGTACGTTCATGACAGTCATTTTCAACAAAAGTGGAAACGATTGTCAACAAGGCTGATGAGATGCCCGGATCAGGACCCGGTGACCGCGATGCGCCCCACCGATTTGATATGGGGGGTGCGCCCGCCGGTAATCTGGGGTATTCGCCCGCCCGTCACCCGACCACCACCCCCCACCGAGGCGCTCCGCGCCCCTGTCTGTACGTCATTCCTCACCGAGGCGTTCGCGCCGCCCACCTGTCCAGTTCCGCCGTCGTAATGAAGAGAGCACCGTGGCCGCCGACAAGATCGACACCATCGTCAGCCTGAGCAAGCGCCGTGGCTTCGTCTACCCCTGCAGTGAGATCTACGGTGGCCAGAAGGCCGCCTGGGACTACGGGCCCCTGGGCGTCGAGCTGAAGGAGAACCTCAAGCGCCAGTGGTGGCGCTACATGGTCACCTCGCGCGAGGACGTGGTCGGTCTCGACTCGTCGGTCATCCTGGCCCCCGAGGTCTGGGTCGCGTCCGGTCACGTCGCCACGTTCTCCGACCCGCTCACCGAGTGCACCTCCTGTCACAAGCGTTACCGCGCGGACCACCTGGAGGAGGCGTACGAGGAGAAGCACGGCAAGCCTCCCGTGAACGGCCTGGCCGACCTGAACTGCCCCAACTGCGGTAACAAGGGCACCTTCACCGAGCCCAAGCAGTTCTCCGGCCTGCTCTCCACGCACCTCGGCCCGACCCAGGACTCCGGTTCGGTCGCCTACCTGCGCCCCGAGACCGCCCAGGGCATCTTCACCAACTTCGGCCAGGTGCAGCAGACCTCGCGCAAGAAGCCGCCGTTCGGTATCGCGCAGATGGGCAAGTCCTTCCGGAACGAGATCACTCCGGGCAACTTCATCTTCCGCACGCGCGAGTTCGAGCAGATGGAGATGGAGTTCTTCGTCAAGCCGGGCGAGGACGAGCAGTGGCAGGAGTACTGGATGGAGCAGCGCTGGAACTGGTACACCGGTCTCGGCCTGCGCGAGGAGAACATGCGGTGGTTCGAGCACCCCGCGGAGAAGCTCTCCCACTACTCCAAGCGCACCGCTGACATCGAGTACCGCTTCCGCTTCGGCGGCAGCGAGTGGGGCGAGCTCGAGGGCGTCGCCAACCGCACCGACTACGACCTCACGGCGCACTCCAAGGCGTCCGGCACGGACCTCTCCTACTTCGACCAGGAGAAGGGCGAGCGCTACACGCCGTACGTCATCGAGCCCGCGGCCGGTGTCGGCCGCTCGCTGCTGGCGTTCCTCCTCGACGCCTACAACGAGGACGAGGCCCCCAACGCCAAGGGCGTCATGGAGAAGCGCGCCGTGATGCGCCTCGACCCGCGCCTCGCACCGGTCAAGGTCGCCGTCCTGCCGCTGTCCCGCAACCCGCAGCTGTCGCCGAAGGCCAAGGGCCTCGCCGCCGACCTGCGGCAGAACTGGAACATCGAGTTCGACGACGCGGGCGCCATCGGCCGCCGCTACCGCCGCCAGGACGAGATCGGCACGCCGTTCTGCGTCACCGTCGACTTCGACACCCTCGACGACAACGCGGTGACCGTGCGCGAGCGCGACACGATGAAGCAGGAGCGCGTCTCCCTGGACCAGATCCAGAGCTACCTCGGCTCCCGACTCCTGGGCTGCTGAACGCACTCGACCTCATAACGAAGCCCCCGGTTCCGGCGTACGGAACCGGGGGCTTCGTGCACACTGGGCGCACTCGTCCACAGGGAGGCCCCACATGCCGTCCATGACCACGAGCAAGGTCACCAGATGGGACCAGCACGGCCGTGAACACGTCGTCCACGTAAGGAAGTCGGGGATGCAGCGGCAGCTGACCTGCGACACCTGCGGGTGGCGCAAGGGGGCGCAGTTCCTGCCCTGGCTCAAGGCCGAGGAGCACCTGACCGAGGCCCATCAGGCCACGGTCGACCCGACCGCCTGAGCCGGCCCGGGAGCGTGGCCGAAAAAAACCGGATGAGGCACCCCTCCGGCCGGGGTACCTTTTCGGCATGTCTTCGTTCTTCCAGATCTACGAGTGAGCGCGCGACGGGCCGACCGCCCGTCGCCCATCGGATCGATTCACGACACGTCATCCTCACTTCCGCAACTCAAGAATGGGAGAACGCCGTGGCCAAGAGCCGCAACAACCTCCTCGGCGTGGGCGGACAGCGCAAGAAGCTGTCCCGCGCCGAACAGCAGGGCGCGGGCCCCGCGCGCGACAACGACCGCAAGGCCGCCGAGGACAAGAAGCAGGAGCTGGTGCGCAAGATGCGTGAGCGCGCCGCCGCCGAGGCCGCACCGGCGCAGGACGCTCCGGCCGAGAGCTGACCTCGCGCCACCCGTACGACCACGGGCCCGGATCACCTCGGTGATCCGGGCCCGTGTCCGTCCGCCCTCACCTCACCGTGCGGGGCAGCCGCAGGCTCAGCAGGGTCGTCAGGACGACGGCCGCCAGCTGCACCAGCAGCGTCACGACCAGGGCGTCGCGCATCCCCGAGCCGGGTGCCAGCGCGAGGAACAGCGTCCCGAGCGTGGCGACCCCGAGCGCCAGGGCGGCCTGCTGGGTGGTGGTCATCACGCCGCCGCCCACCCCCGCCCGGTCGGACGGCACGTCGGACAGCACGATCCGGATCAGGACGGGGAGTTGCAGCCCCTGCCCCAGTCCCGAGATCGCCATGCCCGGCAGCAGGCCGAGCAGCCCGAGGCCGGGCCAGGAGCTCCACACGGTCAGCGCCAGCACCGCGACGCCCGTCCCCTGGATCAGCCCGCCGGCCGTCACCACCCGGCTGCCGAAGCGCCGTACGAGCCGGGGGCCGGCCAGCGAGGCCGCGAAGAAGGCGGCGGCCATCGGCGCGAGGGACAGTCCGGCCGCGGCCGGGCCCATCTCCAGTCCCTGCTGGAGGGCGACCGCGATCACGAACATGAAGCCGCCGAAGCCGATCGAGAACGGCACGACCAGGATCAGGCCGCGCCGCAGCGACTCCAGCCGCAGCAGGCTCGGCGGCACGAGCGGTGTCCGCCCCTGCGCGTCGGCCCGCCGCTCCACCCGGTAGAAGGCCACCGCCGCGAACGGGAACAGGCCGAGTGACACCCAGGTCCAGAGCGGCCAGCCCGCCGCCCGCCCCTCCGTGAGCGGGGCCAGCAGCGTCACCAGGGAGACGGCCAGCAGGAGCGTGCCCGGTACGTCGACGGGCGCCGGCCGGTCCGAGCGGCTCTCCGGCACCGAGCGGACGGCCAGGAACAGCCCCACCACCGCCACGGGCACGTTCACCAGGAACACCGACCGCCAGCCCGCGCTCTCCCCGAAGACGGAGGACAGCGGGGCGGCGGAGACCAGGACACCGCCGAGGATCTGGCCGGCGACCATGGAGAGCCCGGCGGTCGCCCCGTACAGGCTCATGGCCCGCGCCCTGTGGTGGCCGGTCGTGCCCGACTGGATGGTGGCGAGCACCTGCGGCAGCATCAGGGCCGCGGCGGCGCCCTGGGCCACCCGCGCCCCCACCAGGGTCCAGGCGTCCGGGGCCAGTCCGCAGGCGAGGGAGGTGAGACCGAAGGCGGCCATCCCGATGAGGAAGAGCCTGCGCCGTCCGGCCATGTCGCCGAGCCGGCCGCCGAGGACGAGCAGCACCGCGTAGGAGAGGCCGTAGCCCGCGACGACCAGCTCCAGCAGAGCGGGGCCCGCGGCCAGGTCGTGGTCGATGGTGGGCAGGGCGACGTTGACGATGAAGAAGTCGATGAGCGGGAGCGCCGCGCCGAGCAGCACGGTGAACAGCCCGAGCCCGCCGAGCACCGGTGCGGGGTGGTCGTACCGCGCGCCGGGGGCGCGGGTGGCGGATGCGTTGGTCAGTACAGATGATTCACTCACGCCATCGACGATGGACCCGTACTCAGCCTGGTACCAGAGTCTCCTTATCCTGGTACACGGAGCACCTGGCAATACGCCCGGGCATTCGGCACCCTGGGAGCATGACGACCGCGGCGGCCCAGGTACCCGAGACAGACATCCGGCGGCACGAGCTCGCCGGATTCCTCCGCAGCCGTCGTGAGCGGATCACCCCCGAGCAGGTGGGCCTGCCCCGCGGCCGCCGCAGGCGGACCCCCGGGCTGCGCCGCGAGGAGGTCGCGCAGCTCTCGGCCGTCGGCGTCACCTGGTACACGTGGCTGGAGCAGGCCCGCGACATCCAGGTCTCCCCGCAGGTCCTCGACTCCCTGGCCCGCGCCCTCCTGCTCGACCGCAGCGAACGCACCCACCTCTTCTCCCTCGCCGGGGCCGTCGACCCCGCGCCGGGCTCGGACTGCACGGGCGTCACCCCGGCCTTCCACGAGATGCTCAGGCGTCTGGAGCCCTTCCCGGCCTGCGTCCAGAACAGCCGGTACGACATCCTCGCGTACAACCGCACCTACGGCCGGCTGCTGTGCGACCTGGACGCCGTCGCGCCCGAGGACCGCAACTGCCTGCTGCTCGCCTACAACAACGAGGACTGGCGCGCCTCCGTCGTCGATCTGCCCGCCATGCACCGGGTGATGGCCGCCAAATTCCGCGCCTCGATGGCGGAGCACCTGGCCGAGCCCGCCTGGAAGGCGCTGCTGCGGCGGCTGGAGGCCACCTCACCCGAGTTCGCCGAGATCTGGGCCCGGCACGAGGTGGTCGGAGCCTCGAACCGCACCAAGATCTTCCGTAACGCCCGGGTGGGACTGCTCAGGCTCGACCACACCGACCTGTGGCTCGGCCCCTCGGCGGGCCCGCGCATGGTGACGTACGTCCCCTCGGACGAGGAGTCACGGCTCGGGCTGGAGCGGCTGATGGAGTCGGTCCTCGCGGAGCCGCAGGCCGAGCCGCATCAGGAGCCCCAGGCCGGCCCGCACACGGAGCCCCTCGCCGAGCCGCGCACGGCGGCCCTCACCGGGTCCGTCGCCGAGGCCTGAGCGGGCGGGCATCCGCGCCGCGGTCCGCGTACGGGACAATGGGGCCATGACCACGCTCGCCCCCTCCCTCCCGCTGCTCCGGATCGGCCCGCACACCGTGCAGCCGCCGGTCGTGCTCGCCCCCATGGCCGGCATCACCAACGCCCCCTTCCGCACCCTGTGCCGTGAGTTCTCGGGCGGCAAGGGGCTGTTCGTCAGCGAGATGATCACCACGCGGGCGCTGGTCGAGCGCAACGAGAAGACCATGCAGCTCATCCACTTCGACGCGAGCGAGACCCCCCGCTCGATCCAGCTGTACGGGGTGGACCCGGCCACCGTCGGCAAGGCGGTCCGCATGATCGTCGACGAGGACCTCGCAGACCACATCGACCTGAACTTCGGCTGCCCCGTCCCCAAGGTCACCCGCAAGGGCGGTGGCTCCGCGCTCCCGTACAAGCGGCCCCTGCTGCGCGCGATTCTTCGCGAGGCCGTGGCCCAGGCGGGCGACCTCCCGGTCACCATCAAGATGCGCAAGGGCATCGACGACGACCACACCACGTACCTCGACGCCGGCCGCATCGCCGTCGAGGAGGGCATCACCGCCGTCGCCCTGCACGGCAGGACCACCGCCCAGCACTACGGCGGCACGGCCGACTGGGACGCCATCGCGCGCCTCAAGGAGCACGTCCCCGAGATCCCCGTCCTCGGCAACGGCGACATCTGGAGCGCCGACGACGCCCTGCGGATGATGCGCGAGACGGGCTGCGACGGCGTCGTCGTAGGCCGTGGCTGCCTGGGGCGCCCCTGGCTCTTCGGTGATCTGGTCAGCGCCTTCGAGGGCACGGGGACGAGGCAGGCGCCCGCCCTGCGCCAGGTCGCGGACGTCATGCTGCGCCACGCGACGCTGCTGGGGGAGTGGATCGGCGACGAGAGCCGGGGCGTGATCGACTTCCGCAAGCACGTGGCCTGGTACCTCAAGGGCTTCGCGGTCGGCTCGGACATGCGCAGGAGGCTCGCGGTCACCTCGTCGCTGGAGGAGCTGGGCGGGCAGCTCCAGGAGCTCGACCTGGACCAGCCCTGGCCGGACGGCGCGGACGGCCCCCGCGGCCGTACGTCCGGCAACAACCGGGTGGCGCTCCCGGACGGCTGGCTCAAGGACCCGTACGACTGCGCGGGCGTGGGCGCCGAGGCGGAGCTGGACACTTCGGGCGGCTGAGCGCCGCCCTCGCACCGGGGGCACCGAGTGCCCCATCGAAAGGCCCGCTCACATGAGCGGGCTTTTCTGCTTGGATGCGGTGCGTTCCCACGCGATTTCGCGGCACGGGTGTGTGCCCGCTCTCTTCAGGGACTCGCAGGATCACGCTCTGTTTGTCATCGGTAGCTCCAGGGTGACCATCCGTTGGCGGAGAGGCGTCCGGATGATGACATCTGAGCGCGGGTGGGGGCGTGATTCTCGCCACCCCTGAGGGTGGCTTGGCTCAGATGAGCGCTCTTCTGGTTGCTGTATTTCTCAAATGACGGCACTGGGTGCCAGGTGGATTTACTTTGATCGATCAAAGCATCCCTTACCCTGTGTCATCGTATTGGATCAAATCGCATACTCATCGTGTTGATGACTTCGAGAGATGAACGGACGCCGCCTTCGCCGTATACCGGCGCGTTACTTTCGATTGGCTGGCGGACGGGTGGTTGAGCCCTCACGACGCGCAAGTGGCCGTACCCAGACACCTTCGATCTGGGTATGTTCCTCGCCGTCAGGGCAGCCACCGCGTCCTCGAGGAGTCGAGACCCGTGTCGGAACACAAAGATCCCCAGAAGTTCGTCTACGACTTCACCGAGGGCAACAAGGATCTGAAAGATCTTCTTGGCGGCAAGGGTGCCAACCTCGCCGAGATGACCAACCTCGGGCTGCCCGTCCCTCCGGGCTTCACCATCACCACCGAGGCCTGCAAGGTCTACCTCGACAGCGGTGACGAGCCGGCCGAGCTGCGCGACGAGGTCAGTGCGCACCTCGACGCGCTCGAGAAGCGGATGGGCAAGAACCTCGGCCAGGCCGACGACCCGCTGCTGGTCTCCGTCCGGTCCGGCGCGAAGTTCTCGATGCCCGGCATGATGGACACGGTCCTCAACATCGGCCTCTCCGACGCCTCGGTCGTGGGCCTCGCCGCCCAGGCCGGCGACGAGCGCTTCGCCTGGGACTCGTACCGCCGCCTCATCCAGATGTTCGGCAAGACCGTGCTCGGGGTCGACGGCGATCTCTTCGAGGAGGCGCTGGAGGCCGCGAAGGAGGCCAAGGGCGTCACCGTCGACGTGGACCTGGACGCGGCCGACCTCAAGAAGCTGGTCAAGGAGTTCAAGAAGATCGTCACCCGGGACGCGGGACGCGACTTCCCGCAGGACCCGCGCGATCAGATGGACCTGGCCATAAAGGCGGTCTTCGACTCGTGGAACACCGACCGGGCCAAGCTCTACCGCCGCCAGGAGCGCATCCCCGGCGACCTCGGCACGGCCGTCAACATCTGTTCGATGGTCTTCGGCAACCTCGGTCCCGACTCCGGTACGGGCGTCGCCTTCACCCGTGACCCGGCCAGCGGCCACCAGGGCGTCTACGGCGACTACCTCCAGAACGCGCAGGGCGAGGACGTCGTCGCGGGTATCCGCAACACGGTGGCGCTCGCCGAGCTGGAGTCCATCGACAAGACGTCGTACGACCAGCTGATGAAGATCATGGAGACGCTGGAGACCCACTACAAGGATCTCTGCGACATCGAGTTCACCATCGAGCGCGGTCAGCTCTGGATGCTCCAGACGCGGGTCGGCAAGCGCACCGCCGGTGCCGCTTTCCGCATCGCCACGCAGCTCGTCGACCAGGGCCTCATCGACGAGGCCGAGGCGCTCCAGCGGGTCAACGGCGCCCAGCTCGCGCAGCTGATGTTCCCGCGCTTCGACGACGCCGCCACCACCGTCCTGCTGGGGCGTGGGATCGCCGCGTCGCCGGGCGCGGCCGTCGGCAAGGCCGTCTTCGACTCCTACACCGCGGTCAAGTGGTCGCGGTCGGGCGAGAAGGTCATCCTGATCCGCCGGGAGACCAACCCGGACGACCTCGACGGCATGATCGCCGCCGAGGGCATCCTGACCTCGCGCGGCGGCAAGACCTCGCACGCCGCCGTCGTCGCCCGCGGCATGGGCAAGACCTGTGTCTGCGGTGCCGAGGAGATCGAGGTCGACACCAAGCGCCGCCGGCTCACGGTCGGGGACACCGTCGTGGAGGAGGGCGACCTCGTCTCCGTCGACGGCTCCACCGGCAAGGTGTACCTCGGCGAGGTACCGGTCGTGCCCTCCCCGGTCGTCGAGTACTTCGAGGGCCGTATGCACGCGGGCGCCGACGACGCCGACGAGCTCGTCGCCGCCGTGCACCGGATCATGGCGTACGCCGACCGGGTACGCCGGCTGCGTGTACGGGCGAACGCGGACAACGCCGAGGACGCCTCGCGGGCCCGCCGCTTCGGCGCCCAGGGCATCGGCCTGTGCCGCACGGAGCACATGTTCCTCGGTGAGCGCCGCGAGATGGTCGAGAAGCTGATCCTCGCGGACACCGACGACGAGCGGGAGGCCGCGCTGGCCGCGCTGCTGCCGCTCCAGAAGGCAGACTTCATCGAGCTGTTCGAGTCGATGGACGGGCTGCCCGTCACCGTACGGCTGCTCGACCCACCGCTGCACGAGTTCCTGCCCGACATCACCGAGCTCTCCGTGCGGGTCGCGCTCGCCGAGTCCCGCAAGGACGCCAACGAGAACGACCTGCGCCTCCTCCAGGCCGTGCACAAGCTGCACGAGCAGAACCCGATGCTCGGCCTGCGCGGGGTGCGTCTCGGTCTGGTCATCCCCGGTCTGTTCGCGATGCAGGTCCGTGCGATCGCCGAGGCGGCGGCGGAGCGCAAGAACGCCAAGGGCGACCCGCGCGCCGAGATCATGATTCCCCTCGTCGGCACGGTCCAGGAGCTGGAGATCGTCCGCGACGAGGCCGACGGTGTCATCGCGGAGGTCGAGGCGGCCACCGGTACGGAGCTGAAGCTGAGCATCGGCACGATGATCGAGCTGCCCCGCGCCGCGCTGACCGCCGGTCAGATCGCCGAGGCCGCCGAGTTCTTCTCCTTCGGCACGAACGACCTCACCCAGACGGTGTGGGGCTTCTCCCGCGACGACGTGGAGGCCTCGTTCTTCACCGCGTACCTGGAGAAGGGGATCTTCGGGGTGTCACCGTTCGAGACGATCGACAAGGACGGCGTCGGCGCCCTCGTGCGCAGCGCCGTGGAAGCGGGCCGGGCCACCCGCCCGGACCTCAAGCTCGGCATCTGTGGTGAGCACGGCGGGGACCCGGAGTCGGTGCACTTCTTCCACGAGGTGGGCCTGGACTACGTCTCCTGCTCGCCCTTCCGCATTCCGGTCGCCCGGCTGGAAGCGGGCCGGGCCGCCGCCGAATCGCGGGGCAGCGACAGCCGCTGAGGAGCCGCTGAGGCCCGGCGGCCGGCGACCGCCACGACTCCGGATACCGCCGGCGGACCACGCAGACCCTCATCGGTCCCACGGCGGAAACCGGATTTCCAGGAAGCGGCGGCACCCTGTGCGGGGGTGCCGCCGCTTCGTCAATTGAACGGCGAACCGATGAACACCGAACCAATTGGCGACGAACCAATTGAACGGCGAACCATTAAAAGTGGTTGGCTTTTCACCATTCGGTGCGCAAATCGGGGCCGTACGGCCTGGGTGCGGCCCGGGGATCCCCACCCCCGGGCCGCACCCGCTTACCCCTGCCGGGTACGGAGCCGCACCGTCGCTCACCGCCGCCGAACAGGCAAGGCCCCCCACGGCCCTCACCCGCTCATTCGGTGACGCCGGATGCGTACCCGACGTCGTACAGCTTTTCGTCTGGCGGGAATACGGGCGAGACGTTTCAACTGTGGCCGAAACCCCGTGGTGACCTCCTGTGACGCCGTGCATACGCTTCGGTGGGGGCAATTGCGGGTGCAACAGGTGGGGGATCGGTGCTGCGTATCCATGTGTCCGGGGTGGACCTTTCGCGTGTGCGGATGGCCACGAGGCCGGACGCGATGTGGGAAACCGTTCTCAGTTTTCACCGGCTGAGAGACCGGCGGGGTTCCACGGTGTTCGGGAAATGGCGGAAGGAATCCCGTACCCGGTTGAATGGTGAAGCACGTCTGCTGTCCGCGGTCGTCCCGCCGCGTGGATATTTTCCCGACTTCCTGACGCCTTGCGGGCCGGGCGCCGAGCCATTCGGGCTCGACGCCGGAATGGAGGCCCTGCGCGACACACCCGCGGACCGCATCCGGGAGGAACTCGGACTGCTGGCGGGGAACGCCCCCCACGCGCGACGGCCGTCCGGCGGCGCCCTCCCGGAGGTGCTGGCCGAAGGGCGTACGGAGCCGCTGGGGCGGCTCATCTCCACCCTGCGCGCCTACCACCGCGCCGCGGTCGAGCCGTACTGGCCGCACATCCGGGCGAGCGTCGAGGCCGACCGCGCGGTCCGGGGCCGGGCCCTGCTGGACGGTGGCGCGGACGAGCTCCTGGCCACCCTGCCGCCGATGATCCGCTGGCGGGCCCCCGTGCTGGAGTCGGACTACCCGGTCGACCGTGAGCTGCGCCTCGACGGGCGGGGCCTGCTTCTCCAGCCGTCGTACTTCTGCCGGGGCACCCCCGTCGTCTACCGCGACCCGCGCCTCCCGCCGGTCCTCGTCTACCCGGTCACCCACCCCGGCGCCCCGGCCACCGCCGAACCCGGCCCCTGGCTCGGCCGGCTCGTGGGCCACACCCGCTCGGCGGTCCTGCGGTCCATAGGCAACGGCTGCACGACGAGCGAACTGGCCCGCAGGACGGGGGTGTCCCTGGCCTCGGCGAGCCAGCACGCCTGCGTGCTGCGCGAGGCCGGCCTGGTCCGCACCCTGCGCCACGGCAGCTCGGTCCTGCACACCCTCACCCCGCTGGGCTCCGAACTGCTCAGGGGCGGAGCCCCGCTCGCCGTGCCCTGACCGTCAGCGGGGCCCGTCCTCCAAGAGGGCCTTGAGCGCGGCCAGGCGTTCCTTCCAGAACGCCTTGTACCGGGCGACCGCCTCCGCGTTCGCCAGCCTCTCGTGGCCCACACCGAGGCGCGTCCGGCCGTCCGGCAGCTCCTGGAGCCACAGCGTGAGCCGCCCGGCGTCCCCGGACGCGTCACGGAAGCCGGCGCTCAGCGACTTCCCCGGGCGCCGGCTGCGCACGGAGAGCTCCACGCCGGGCAGCCAGCGTTCACGGGTCTCCGGGTCGGTGAAGGCGCCCAGCACGCGCTCCGGAGCGGCCGCGAGCGTCCGGCTGCCCGAGGTGTTCCAGTCGCCGGTGGAGGACTGCCCGACCTGGCGCAGACCGCGTGACTGCTCGTACCCGACCGCTACCGACTGGGCGTACCAGCCGCCCATCCTGTGTTCGGTGCCGAGGAACGCGGCGATCTCCGCGTGGCTGCGCCGGGTGGCGTCCCAGGCGTCGAGTACGGCGAACCAGTCCGCCCAGTCCCGGCCGGTGGCCCCGCGCAGGGCGTCGTCCGACAGCTTCTCGGTGATTCTTCTGCCCGTCGATCCGCTCATGGTCCGAGACGCTAGATGCGTCCCCGGGGCGCGGGTCCACGGCGCGCGGAGAACTGCCCTCGCCGGGAGCGATGAGTTCTGGGCGCCGCCGTCGTCTACCTCTCGTAAGCGCTCGTACGGAGAGCGTGGGAGCACCCAGAGTGCCGGACGGAAGAGTGGGACACGTCATGACCCAGCCTCAGATGATCTTCGTGAACCTGCCGGTCAAGGACCTCGAGACGTCGAAGAACTTCTTCTCGAAGCTCGGCTTCGGTTTCAATCCGCAGTTCAGTGACGAGACGACGGCGTGCCTGGTCATCAGCGACACGATCTTCTCGATGCTCATCAGCGAGCCGCGTTTCAAGGAGTTCACCAAGAAGGAGATCGCCGACGCGTCGAGAACGACCGAGGTCCTCCTCGCCCTGAGCGCGGAGAGCCGCGAGAAGGTCGACGAGATGGCCGACGCCGCGCTCGCCGCGGGTGGCTCGCCCGCCAACGAGACCCAGGACATGGGCTTCATGTACGGCCGCTCGTTCCAGGACCCGGACGGCCACATCTGGGAGGTCGTCTGGATGTCCCCCGAGGCCGTGGCCAACGGTGGCCAGGCCTGAAGGCGGTGCGGGGCAGCGGCGCCATCGCCGCCGCCCCGGGGAGCCCGCTCAGCTGCGGAACGGCCCCGTGACCTCGTAAGTGATACCGCCGGACGAGCTCCCGCTGGTGCCGCGCTGCGAGGAGAAGTAGAGCCGCCGGCCGTCCGGGGAGAAGGCCGGACCGGTGATCTCCGAACCCGACTGGCCGCTGATCCTCAGGAACGGGGCGACGGTGTCGTCCGGGGTGATCAGGCAGATCTCCATGTTCCCGCCGTCCTCCGCGACGTACAGGTCACCGGAGGCTGCGCGGGTGACGTTGTCGACGCCGGTCAGCGGGGCCCCGCCGCCCGTGACGAGCGAGTCGTCGTAGGCGAGCGAGAGGGACGAGGCGTTCGCGTCGTACGCCCACACCCGGTTGTCGCCCTTGGTGGTGAACCAGCAGGTGCCCGCCGCGTAGAAGCAGCCCTCGCCGCCGTTGAACACCTTGGCGCCGGAGACCTGGTAGCGGGTCTGGGTGGGTGAGCCGTCCGGGTCGGGGACGGTCGTCCAGGTCACCGGGCCGGAGGTGCCGGTGCCCGCCACCAGCACCTGGAGCGTGCCTGAGGACAGATTGCCCCAGGTGGTGGGGCGGAAGCGGTAGAAGCGGCCGTCCGTCTCGTCCTCGGTCAGGTAGACGTAGCCGTGGTCGGGGTCCGCGGCCGCCGCCTCGTGCTTGAACCGGCCCATCGCGGGGCGCTGCACGGCCGCGTCGACCCCCCACGGGTCGGTCTCGTACACGAAGCCGCGGGTGACCTCCTCGCAGGAGAGCCAGGTGTTCCAAGGAGTCCGGCCGCCCGCGCAGTTGGTGTTCGTGCCGGACAGGATCCGGTACGCCGAGGTGACGGTCCCGGAGGAGTTGAAGCGCACCGCGCTCGCTCCTCCGCCGCTGCTCGCGGACACCTCCGCGTTGGAGACGTAGATCCAGCCGCTGCCGTCGGTGAAGGTGGCACCGCCGTCAGGGGCGCTGTGCCAGGTGTACGAGGTGCCAGGGACGGTCTGCCCGGAACGGGCGATGATCCTGCTGGTGAAGCCGCTCGGCAGCAGGATGCCGTTGCCGTTCGCCGCCTGCAGCGCACCGTAGGGGCCCGCGGCCGGCTGGGCCGGATCCGCGAATGCGGCACCCCGCCACAGGGTGCCGCCGAAGGCCGCCGCCGAGCTGCCGATCACCGCTGTGCGCAAGAAGGTCCGACGTTCCACGATCACTCCACGGGTGACGTGCGGGCCCGCCGGACCGGTCGGCCCGGCGGGTCGAACGTCAGGACAGTAGAGGCGAGTGGTTGACGGAGCGTCAACGGCCGGTGAACGGACCGGAGTCAGTCCCCGCGGACCGGGAAGACCGGCACGGTGACGTCGTCGTCGTCCAGGCAGGCGCCCGTCTCCAGGTCGAAGCGCTGCTTCAGCAGCGGCGACGCGACGAACGGCCGCCCGCCGGCGGAGCCGACCAGGCCGCGGGAGAGGACGTACGCACCGGTGAACGGGTCGCGGTTGTCGATCGCGTACGCCCGTCCCGCGCGGTCCACGAACAGCGCGACCTGCCGGCCGTCCGGGAGGAGCGCCGCCACGCCCCGCCCCGGGGTCAGCAGCGCGCGGTCGCAGACCGTCAGCCAGCCGTCCCCGTCCGCGAGCTGGATCGTCCGGGTGTCCTGCGCCGTTTCCATCGTCTGGGTCGTCATCAGGAGGAAGTCCCTTCAAGAGTGCGGATGGCAAGCACCGGGCCCGCGAGGATGTCCAGGTCAGGCTTGACCTGGTCGCGCTCCGGGACGAACTTGACCGAGGGGTCGGGTGAGTCGGGGGCGTTGACGAAGGTGACGAACCGCCGCAGCCGCTCCGGGTCGTTGATGGTCTCGGCCCACTCGTCGCGGTACCCGCGGACGTGGTCGGCCATCAGCCGCTCCAGCTCGTCGCAGAGGCCGAGCGAGTCGTGGACGACGACGTCACGGACGTGGTCCAGGCCGCCCTCGATCCGGTCCAGCCAGGTCGAGGTGCGCTCCAGGCGGTCCGCCGTGCGGATGTAGAACATCAGGAACCGGTCGATGAGGCGGACCAGTTCGGCGTCGGAGAGGTCCTGGGCGAGCAGGTCCGCGTGGCGCGGGGTGGCGCCGCCGTTGCCGCCCACGTAGAGGTTCCAGCCCTGCGCCGTGGCGATGATCCCGAAGTCCTTGCCGCGGGCCTCCGCGCACTCCCGGGCGCAGCCCGAGACCGCCGACTTCAGCTTGTGCGGCGAGCGCAGGCCCCGGTAGCGCAGCTCCAGGTCGATGGCCATCTTCACCGAGTCCTGCACGCCGTAGCGGCACCAGGTCTGCCCCACACAGGACTTCACCGTGCGCAGCGACTTCCCGTACGCGTGTCCGGACTCGAAGCCCGCGTCCACGAGGCGGGTCCAGATCAGCGGCAGCTGGTCGACGCGTGCGCCGAACAGGTCGATCCGCTGGCCGCCGGTGATCTTCGTGTAGAGACCGAAGTCCCGGGCCACCTCGCCGATCACGATCAGCTTCTCGGGGGTGATCTCACCGCCGGGGATGCGCGGCACGATGGAGTACGAGCCGTTGCGCTGGAGGTTGGCCAGGAAGTGGTCGTTGGTGTCCTGCAGCGCCGCCTGCTCGCCGTCCAGGACGTAGCCGCTCGCGCCGACCGTCGGGGCCAGCGAGGCGATGATCGAGCCGACCGTCGGCTTGCAGACCTCGCAGCCGTCCCCGCCGCGGGCCGCCTCTCGGCCGTGCGAGTCGAGGAGATCGGCGTACGTCGTGACGCCCAGGGTGCGGACGATCTCGTACAGCTCACTGCGGGTGTACGCGAAGCAGCCGCACAGCCCCTGGTCCTCGGGCTGCGGCAGCAGCTGCCCGATGACCTTGACGCAACTCCCGCATCCGGTACCTGCCTTGGTGCACTTCTTCACCTCGGGCAGCGTGGTGTGCTCGCAGATCGCGCCCTTGGTGACGTTGTGGCAGGAGCAGATCACGGCCTCGTCGGGCAGCGAGGACGGGCCGAGGGTGACAGGGCCGCCCGCGCCGGCCGGCAGCACCAGCTGCTCCGGGGCGACGGGCAGGACCGTGCCGGTCATCGGCCGCAGCGTGCCGTACTGGTCGGCGTCGCCCACCAGGACACCGCCGAGCAGCGTGCCGTCATGGCCGATCACCAGCTTCTTGTAGACACCCGAGCGGGAGTCCGCGTACACCACGTCGAGGCAGCCCTCGGCCGCACCGTGCGCGTCGCCGAAGGAGGCGACGTCCACACCGAGCAGCTTCAGCTTCGTCGAGAGGTCGGCGCCGGTGAAGGAGGCCGTGTTGCCGGCGATCACCTCGGCCACCGCCAGCGCCATCTCGTAACCCGGCGCCACCAGTCCGTAGACCCGGCCGTCCGACGCCAGCGCGCACTCGCCGATCGCGAACACGGAGCTGTCCGAGGTGCGGCACTCCTCGTCGACGACGATGCCGCCGCGCGGGCCGACCGCCAGACCGCAGTCGCGGGCCAGCTGGTCCCGGGGGCGTACACCGGCGGAGAAGACGACGAGGTCGGTCTCGAGCGAGGAACCGTCCGACAGGGACATGCCGTCGACCCGGCCGTCCTCGCCCGCGGTGACCTCCTGGGTGCCGACACCCGTGTGGACGGAGAGGCCCATGTTCTCGATGGTGCGCAGCAGAGCGGCGCCGCCGCCGTCGTCGACCTGGACCGGCATCAGCCGGGGGGCGAACTCCACGACGTGCGTGTCGAGTCCGAGCCCCTTCAGCGCGCCCGCGGCCTCCAGACCGAGGAGCCCGCCGCCGACGACCGCGCCGGTCTTCGCGGTCTTCGCGTACGCCTCGATCGCGAGGAGGTCCTCGATGGTGCGGTAGACGAAGCAGCCCTCGGCGTCCTTGCCCGGGACGGGCGGGACGAAGGGGTACGAGCCGGTGGCCAGCACCAGCGTGTCGTAGGAGAAGGTCTCCCCGGAGCGCGCGGTGACGGTGCGCGCCTCACGGTCGACGCTCTCCGCCGGGTCACCGACGCGCAGCTCGATGCCGTGGCGTTCCATGAAGCCCGGCTCGACGAGCGAGAGGTCCTCCGGCGTCTTCCCGGAGAAGTACGAGGTCAGCTGCACCCGGTCGTACGCGGGGCGGGGCTCCTCGCAGAGCACGACGACCCGGGCGGTGCCCGCGGCGGCGGTCAGGCCGCGGTCGGCGAGCGCTTCCAGGAACCGCTGACCGACCATGCCGTGCCCGACGACCACGATCGTCGGCACGCCTGCGGTGGGGGCGGTCGGGGGAGTGGACACCGGCATCAGAAGCCTCCGTCGTTGGTGAGCAGGTGGAGCAGGGACATGTCGGCGGGGAGGGCGTCGTCGTCCTGCCAGGTCCGGGCGAGGGTGCCGACCGCGGCGAGATCGCCGAACAGCACCCCGCCCGCCAGCCGGTCGCCCCGGACGACGACCGTGCGGTACGCGCCCCGGGTGGCGTCGGCCAGCCGGATCACGTCGTCGCCGGGCATCGGGCGGGAGTCGCCGAAGGCGGCCAGGTCGAGCCCGCCGGCGGCCCCGGAGACGACGGCGGCTCCGGCGGCTCCGGCGGTGACGGGGGTCGCGGCGGGGGAGCGCAGGGTGAGCCTGGTCAGGGCCCTGGTGCCCCCGTAGCGGGCGGGGCGGCCCGCCAGCACCTCGGCCAGGACGTCGGCCTGTTCGAGCGCTGCGCCCGCCAGCCCGTAGACCGTCCCGGCGTGTTCGGCGCAGTCGCCCACGGCGTGGATGTACGGGTCCGAGGTGCGCAGCTCGTCGTCCACGACGATGCCCTTGCGGACCTCCAGGCCGGCCGCCTGCGCCAGACCCGTCCTGGGGCGGACCCCGCAGGCCAGCACCGTGATCTCGGCCTCCAGCTCGTAGCCGTCGGCCATCTCCACGGCCCGCACCGCCGGGGTGTCCCCGTCGGTGCAGCGCAGTCCGCGCACCCGGCACTCGGTGTGCACCTCGACGCCGAGGCCCTCCAGGTGGCGGCGAAGCATCCCGGCCGCCTCGGCGTCCAGCTGCCGCTCCATGAGGTGCTCGCCCTGCTGGGCCAGCACCACCTGGGCGCCGCACTCGGCGAGAGCGCGGGCGGCCGACACCCCGAGGAGCCCGCCGCCGATGACGACGGCGCGCACGCCGGGGCGTACCGCGGCGCGCAGGGCCAGGCAGTCGTCGAGGGTGCGGAACGGGTGCACTCCGTCCGGCAGCGTGTGGCCGAGGCCCCGCAGCGGCGGCAGCACCGGGTTGGAGCCGGTGGCCAGCACCAGGCGCTCGTACCCGACGACACTGCCGTCGTCGCAGTGCACCAGCCGGTCCGCCCGGTCGATCCGCACGACCCGCACCCCGCGCCGCACCTCGGCGGGCGGCAGTGCGATGACGTCCGGCTCGTACCGGCCGGCCAGCACCTCGGCCAGCAGCACCCTGTTGTACGGTGCGTGCGCCTCCTCGCCGATGACGGTGACACCGGGGACCCGGGCGGCGAGCCGCGCGCCCGCCATCCCGGCGCCGATCACCACCACCCGTGCCGCGTTCTCCGTCTGTGTCCTCATGCCATCGAGAGTGCGCGGCGGGTGTTACCCGACCGCATCCCTCCTGTTTCCCGGGAGGAACCTTGCGCTCAGCACGCGCGGAGGCCCTCTGTGAGGGCCGGGCAACTGGTTGGACTGGGCACCTATCGCTTGCCTAAGGTCGCGGACATGCCCGAGATAACGCTGACCACCCTCGTTCTGCTCTGCCTGGCCGCCGCCGTGGCCGGCTGGATCGACGCGGTGGTCGGCGGCGGCGGGCTGCTCCTCCTGCCCGCACTGCTGCTGGGCCTCCCGCACGTCCCCGCCGCACACGTACTCGGCACCAACAAGGCCGTCGCCATCGTCGGCACCTCGGGCGCCGCCGTGACCTATGTACGCAGGGCGCCGGTGCGGGTGGGCACCGCCGTGCGGATCGGGCTCATGGCGCTCGTGGGATCGATGACGGGTGCGTTCTTCGCCGCGGGCATCAGCAGCGACGTCCTGCGTCCGGTGATCATGGTGGTGCTGCTCGCGGTCGCGGCCTTCGTGATGCTGCGCCCGTCCTTCGGCACGGCGGCGGCCGGCGACACGGGGAAGAAGGTCACCCGGGCCCGTACGGTCACCGCGATCGTGCTGGTGGGCGGAGGCATCGGCTTCTACGACGGGCTCTTCGGGCCGGGCACGGGCACCTTCCTGGTGCTGGCGCTGACCGCGGTGCTCCACCTCGACCTCGTCACCGCCTCCGCGACCGCGAAGATCGTGAACGTCTGCACCAACGGCGGGGCGCTGGCGATGTTCGCCTACCAGGGCACGGTCCTGTGGCAGCTGGCCGCGCTGATGGCCGTATTCAATCTGGCGGGCGGGATGCTCGGGGCGCGGATGGCGCTCAGGAAGGGCAGCGACTTCGTCCGCGGGGTACTGCTGGTCGTGGTGTTCTCGCTGGTCGCCAAGCTCGGCTTCGACCAGTGGACGGCCTGACCTGAGCGTTCGGCCAAGGCCGTCAGGGTGCCTCGGACTCGGCTGGTGTGAGCTGTCAGCGCACCTCGGTGAGGTGGGCGTACGCCACCACGTTGCCCTGGTAGCCCGTCTCGCGGGTGAAGCCGCCGCCGCAGGTGATCAGCCGCAGCGAGGCGTGCGGAGTGGCGCCGTAGACGCGCTTGTCCGGGAACTCGTCGTTCTCGTACACCTCGACCGCGTCGACCGAGAAGACGGCGGTGCTGCCGTCCCCGCGGTCGATCTCGACCCCGGCCCCCTTCTTCAGGGACCCCAGGCCGTAGAACACGGACGGCCCCTCGGCGTTGTCGACATGCCCGGCCACTATCGCGGTGCCCTTGGCGCCGGGTGGTGTGCCGCCCTCGAACCAGCCCGCGAGGTTGCGGTTCCCGGCGGGCGGTGCGTCGAGGCTGCCGTCGGCGGTCAGCCCGAGGCCCGTCATGGGCGCGTCCACGCCGATGCCGGGGATGCGGATCCTGACCGGTTCGGAGGGGCGCAGTGGGTCGGCGACCCTGGTGCCCGGGCGCGGCTCGGGGCCCGCCGCGAAGGCCTCGGCGGTGGACGGCTGGGGGGCGACGGTCCGGACGACCGCGCCGTTGTGGACCAGCCATATGCCGCACAGTGCGGCGACGCCCGCCAGCCAGGCCCTCGCTCTCAGTGCCGTCCTGTCCACGTCTCGTCCTTCGCGGGTCGTCCTCGGTGACGCGTGCCGTCCTCAGTGACGTGGGCCGTCGGCGCGGCGGCGGCGCATCAGCAAGAGGCCGCTGAGGGCCGCCGCTCCGACGAGGCCGGCGCCCGCGGCGAGCTGGGCGGTGTCGGGGGCGGCGCTGCCGCCGACACCCGTCCCGACATGGCCGGAAGGCCGGCTGGGGCTGGGTGCGGTCGTGGGCCTGTGCCCCGGCGGCACGGGCGGTTTCGCGGATCCGGGGTCGGTCGCGTGCGGGGGCACGGGTTCGGGGCGGTTTCCCGTACCGGGGGCTGTCCCTGCCCCGGTCCCGGGTCGCTGGAGCGTTCCGGCCTCGTCCCCGGTCCCTGTGCCGCCCTCCTCCTCGGTCTCCGTCTCCGTCCAGGAGGACCCCGGAACCGCTGCCGGGTCCTCGGTCGTCTCCAGGCCCGCGAGCGGATCCGGACCGTCAGCGGGTCCGGGGTCCCCGGGCTCCAGGTCTTCGAGCGCCCCCAGGTCATCTGCCGCCCCGCCGCTCTCGCAGAAGGCGGCCGCGTCCACGTCCGCCGAGCCCTCCCCGGCGGCGCAGTCCGCCGCGCCGGGCGCGGCCGTCGCCGCGGTGAGCTCGGGTCTGCCGAGGCTGTCCGCGTGCGCGGACGGGATGGCGAGGCCGAGCGCGGCGGCGGTGAGGGCCGCGGCGGCGGTACCGGTCACGAGGCGGGCAGGGCTGCGCATGCGAATCCTCCGGGCAGACGGATGTGTCCTGCCTCCGAGGTAAGTGGCCCCGCCCCCCGGCCGCATGCTGACGTGTGGTCAGCTTTCACCCGTACGGACGCGGGGAGCGCGGCCGTGAGACCGGTCCTGCGCAGGTCGCGGCGGTGACGGAGGCCGGTCACGCCGCCCGGTGCCGATCGGGTGAGCCCGCCCCCGGTAAGTGTGACGCAGGTCACACGAATGAGTCTGTGTCGGCCGGGCAAACGGTCTCTACCCCCCACGGGACGGCACCCCCCCCGCCGACCCCACGGCGACCGCCCTCACCGGCCCACCCCCCCTGGGACCGGTGAGGGCGGTGTCCTTCTCCCCTTCGCGGTTCAGCTCCCCCGAGGGTCGCTCCCATCCGTCGCGGACCACTCGATGTCCGGCGGGCGTACGCGGGCGCACCGCGGCTGCCCTCTGCCGTCGGTCAGGCGCAGCCGCGCGGTGAGGTGCCCCGTCCGGGAGGCCGCCTCCAGGACCTCAGGGCTGATGTCGCTCATCATCAGCTTGGCGCGGCGGAACATCGTGAAGAGGCCGGAGTCGTCCACGGTGCCCCAGGACAGATAGACGAAGCGCCCTCCGAGCCGGTTCTGGACGTACGGTCCCGACACCTCGACGCCCTCCGCGGTGGATGCGGCGGTGCAGTCCAGGGTCCAGGAGGCGCGGGCCGCGTCGCCCGGGTGCAGGCCGAGCAGTTCGCCGGGCCGGTCCTTGCGCTGCACGCCGACGTGGATGTTGTCGAAACCTGCGAAGTCGGTGTCGGGGCCGCAGGTGCGACCCGGGAGTTCCGATGCTTCGATATGGATCTGCATGGCCCCATGCTCCCGCATGCCGGGGAGGTCAGACGGCGTCGCGAGGGGTGTCCTCGTACACCTGACCGAGCAGTGTCATCAGGCCCTCGTCGACGGTGAAGGGCGTGTCGTCGATCCGGTGGACCGGCGCGATGCCCTGCGAGTTCGTGACGAACGCCGCCCGGTACGCGTCCAGCCCGTCCAGCGTCACTCCGTGCCGTACCGAGGGCCGGTCCGTCCGTTCGAGTCCGCCCTCCAGCAGCGCCATGGTGATGCCGGTCAGCGCCGGGGCGTCCGGCCAGACGACCGAAGTGCCGTCCCAGAAGCCGATGTTGGTGATCGATCCCTCGGTCACCATGCCGCCCGGCGAGGTGAGCAGCGCCTCGTCGAACCCCGCCCGCCGGGCCTGCTGCCCGTAATAGATCTGGCAGAACTCGCCGGGGCGCTTGATGTGCGGCAGGGAGCGCGCGAACGGGACCGACATCAGGCTCTGCGGTGCGCCGTCCGCGCGGGCGGGCTCCCGCACCGTCACCATCCGCACCGTCGTCGCGCTGCCCGGGGGCATGAAGGCGTGGACCCGGACCGACGCGTCCCGTGCCCCGGCGCCGTCGAGCGCGTGCCCGATCAGTTCACGCACGCGCTCCCCGTCCAGGGGCAGGCCGAACAGTTCCCGGTTCGCGGAGTCCAGCCGGTCCAGATGCAGCGCGAGGCCTCGCACGGTGCGGTCCCTGACCTGCATCGCGGTGAAATGGCCGTAGCTCGCGAAGGCCGGGATGCGCAGGTCGTCCCCGGTGGCGGGGCGGCCGTCGAACTCGACGTAGAGGTCCGGAGCGAAGATCGTCATGGCCTCCAGCGTAGGTGTCGCGCCACGGCGCTTGACCTCAATCATGGTTGAGGTGTGAGTCTGCGGTGCATGGACCTCAACACAGCTGTTCCCACACCGTCCGACGTCCCGCTGAAGGACGTCCCGCTGAAGGTCGCCGTCATCCTCGGCAGCAACCGTGAGGGCCGCTTCGGCCCCGTCGTGGCCGAGTGGTTCCTCGGGCGGGCGGCCGGCCACCCGGGCATCGAGACCGAGCTGATCGATGTCGCCGAGACCGAGCCGCCTGCCACCGGGGCCGCCGAGGTGGCCCCCCGGCTGGCACACGCCGACGCGTTCGTCGTACTGACCCCCGAGTACAACCACTCCTACCCCGCCCCGCTGAAGAACCTCATCGACCGGCACTTCGCCGAATGGCAGGCCAAGCCCGTCGCGTTCGTGTCGTACGGCGGAATCTCCGGCGGCCTGCGGGCTGTCGAACACCTCCGCCAGGTCTTCGCCGAACTGCACGCCGTCTCCATCCGCGACACCGTCTCCTTCCACAACGCGGGCGCGCTCTTCGACGACCGGGGCGTGCACAAGGACCCGGTCCAGGTCGACGGGGCGGCCAAGAGGATGCTCGACCAGCTGGTCTGGTGGGGCCGCGCCCTGCGCGAGGCCAGGACCCGGCACCCGTACGCCGGCTGACCCCGCGAGCGCCGACAATCGAGGGGCACGGACACCGCGAACGAGGAGACCCGGATGACCGAGCCCGCATGGCTGACCGTACTGACCACGACAGACAGCGAGGAGAAGGCCCACACCCTGGCGCGGGGCGCGGTGGACGCGCGGCTCGCCGCCTGCGCCCAGATCTCGGCGCCCGTCACCTCCGTCTACCGGTGGCGGGACGCCGTCGAGACCGCCGAGGAATGGCAGGTGCTGTTCAAGACGGCGGCCGGGCGATACGACGAGCTGGAGGCCCACCTCGTCGCGGCCCACGGCTACGGGACGCCCGAGATCATCGCGACGCCCGTCGTGCGCGGCAACGACCGCTACCTCGCCTGGGTGTCCGCGGAGACGGCGCCCGACGCGACGCTGTGACCGGCGTCCGGCTGCCCTTCTTCGTATACGGCACGCTGCTCCCGGGGGAGCCCAATCACGACCAATTCCTCCGGGGCCGCACCCGCGGGGAACGCCCGGCCGTGCTGCCGGGCGCCCTCCTCTATGAGGGCCCGGGCTATCCGTACGCGATCGAGGGCCACGGTTCCGTCCACGGCGCGCTGGTCACCGCCGCGCCCGGGGCGTACGCGGAACTGCTCGGGCTCCTGGACGACCTGGAGCAGTACCTGGGGCCGGACCACCCGCGCAATCTGTACGAGCGGGTGGTCCGCCGGGCCGTCCCCGCGCCGCTGCCGGACGCGCCCGGATCAGGCTCCGCCGAGCCCGTGCGCGCCTGGGTCTACCTCGCCGCCACAGCAGTCGCCCGCTCCCTGCGCACCGGCGGCACACCCGTACCGGGCGGCGACTGGCTCAGCCGGCCGCTTCCACCCGTACGGCGCACACCTTGAACTCCGGCATGCGCGACACCGGGTCCAGCGCCGGATTCGTCAAGGAGTTGGCCCGGCCCGTGCCCGGCCAGTGGAACGGCATGAACACGGTGTCCTGCCGGATCGCCACGGTGATCCGCGCCGGCGCCACCGCCCGCCCCCGCCGCGAGGTGACCGCGACGTCCTCGCCCTCGGCCACCCCGATCCGCTCGGCGAGCCGGGGATGCAGCTCCACGAACGGCCCGGGGGCGGCCGCGTTCAGCTCGGCCACCCGGCGGGTCTGCGCCCCCGACTGGTACTGGGACACGACCCGCCCGGTGGTCAGCACCACCGGGTACTCCGCGTCCGTCTCCTCCGCGGCGGCCCGGTGCGTGACGGGGACGAACCGGGCCCGGCCGTCGTCCGTGGCGAACCGCTCCAGGAACAGCCTCGGCGTCCCGGCGTGCTCCTCGTCCGGGCACGGCCAGAACACCCCGTCCTCCGCCGCGATCCGGGCGTAGGTGATGCCCGCGTAGTCGGCGGGACCGCCCGCCGAGGCCCTCCGCAGCTCGTCGAAGACCTCCTCCGGATCGGCCGGGAAGCCCTTCCCGTGCCCCAGGAGGCCGGCCAGCGCGTTCAGCACCTCCAGGTCGCTGCGCACCCCCTCCGGCGGGGTGACCGCGCGCTGCCGCAGCAGCACCCGCCCCTCCAGGCTGGTCGTCGTCCCGCTCTCCTCCGCCCACTGCGTCACCGGCAGCACCACATCGGCCAGCGCCGCCGTCTCCGACAGCACCACGTCCGCGACCGCCAGGAAGTCCAGCGACTTCAGCCGCTCCTCGATGTGCCCCGCGTGCGGCGCCGACACGACCGGGTTGGACCCCATGACCAGCAGCGACCGCACATCCCGCCCCAGCGCGTCCAGCAGCTCGTACGCACTGCGCCCCGGCCCCGGCAGCGAATCGGGGTCGACGCCCCAGACCCCGGCCACATGGCGGCGCGCGGCCGGATCGGTGAGCTTGCGGTAGCCGGGCAGCTGGTCGGCCTTCTGGCCGTGCTCACGGCCGCCCTGGCCGTTGCCCTGGCCGGTCAGACAGCCGTACCCGGACAGCGGACGGCCCGCCCGGCCGGTGGCCAGGCAGAAGTTGATCCAGGCGCCGACCGTGTCCGTCCCCTTCGACTGCTGCTCGGGGCCCCGCGCGGTGAGCACCATCCCGCTCTCCGCCCCGCAGAACATCTCCACGGCCTCGCGCAGTTGCGGCACCGGCACCCCGGTGAGGCGCTCCACCAGCTCCGGCCAGTGCGCCATGGCGCCTGCCCTGGCCCCGTCCCAGCCGCTCGTCCGGGCGCGGACGAACTCCTCGTCCACCCGGCCGTCCGCCACGACCAGGTGCAGCATGCCCAGCGCGAGGGCGAGGTCGGTGCCCGGCCGGGGCGCCAGGTGGAGATCCGCCTGCTCGGCGGTCCTGGTCCGGCGCGGATCGATGACGATCAGCCGGCCGCCGTTCTCCCGCAGTTCGGTCAGATAGCGCAGCGCGGGCGGCATCGTCTCCGCGAGATTCGAGCCGACCAGGATCACGCACCCGGTCCGGGGGATGTCCTCCAGCGGGAACGGCAGCCCACGGTCGAGACCGAAGGCCCGCTGGTGTGCGGCGGCCGCCGACGACATGCAGAAGCGGCCGTTGTAGTCGATCTGCGAGGTGCCGAGCACTACCCGGGCGAACTTCCCGAGCGCGTACGCCTTCTCGTTGGTGAGCCCGCCCCCGCCGAAGACGCCCACGGCGTCCGCGCCGTGCTCCGCGCGCGTCACGCGCAGCCCGTCCGCGATCCTCTCCAGCGCCTCGTCCCAGCTCGCCGGCGCCAGCTCACCGCTCTCGCCGCGCACGAGGGGCCCCGTCAGCCGCACCCCCGCGGCGAGGACGGCGGGAGCCGTCCGCCCCTTGCCGCACAGGGCTCCCCGGTTGACAGGGAATTCCGTACGCTCCACGACCTCGACCACCCCGCCGTCGGTGACCGGTCGCAGCTTCATCCCGCACTGGAGCGCGCAGTACGGGCAGTGGGTGGACGTCTCGGTGCGGGCCATACGCCCAGCGTGCGAGGTGGGTATTACGAGTGCCGGTGCGTCCGGTTACGCCCCCGGTACGCACACCTCAGCCCGCCCCGCCCGCCGCCGTGAGGTCGCCCGCGAGCGCCTCCTCCACCCCCGGCTCCCGCGGCCCCAGGAAGTGCGGGTCCGGCTCGAACACCACGTCCAGGAGCGCCTTGCCCGCCGCGAACACCTCCCGCGTCCCGCCGTAGTACCAGGTGACGTCGTGTACGTCGTCGGCTCCCACCCCGTAGGCGTCGATCCCCGCCGAGCGGCACAGGGCGATCGCCCGCCGTATGTGGAAGCCCTGGCTCACCAGGACGGCCCGGTCGACCCCGAATATCTTCTTGGCGCGGACGCAGGAGTCCCAGGTGTCGAAGCCCGCGTAGTCGCTGACGATCCGGCCGTCCGGCACCCCGCGCGCCGTGAGGTACGTGCGCATGGCGTCCGGTTCGTCGTACTCCACGCGGCTGTTGTCCCCGGTGACCAGCAGGGCCCGGACCTTGCCCGCCCTGTACAGCTCGGCGGCGGTGTCCAGCCGGTGCGCGAGATACGGCGACGGCCGGCCCTCCCACAGCCCCGCCCCGAACACCACGGCGACCTCCCGCGCCGGGGCGCCGGCCGTCGTCCGCACCCGGGCGTCGGCCGTGGTGTGCAGCCAGGCCGCGGGCGCCAGAGCCACCGAGCAGACGACCATCAGCGCCTGCACCAGCCGCCGCTGCCCCCGCCGGGTCCGCGGCAGCCGCGGCCGCGCGGCGGCGAGCCCTCCCAGCACCACGCGCCCCGCACGACGGAGCCCTCCCGGTGTCCTCAACCGCATGCCCGCGCCCCCCGCGCTCGTACCGGATCCCTCAGGAAAGGGACGAACGGCGAGCGCGAAAGGTTCGCCGCCCGATCCGGATTCACGCTCCGGTGTGAACACGCGCCGACACCCACGACCCCCACCCTGTGAGGCGGAGGCAAACACTCGTCACCGGTGCGAAACGGCCCGGCAACGTCCGCCCGGCACCATCGGTCCATGACGGAGACGGCATCGGAACACCCTCGTGAGTCCCTGCCCCTCGACAGCACGGCGCAACTCCTGACCCGTATCACCGCCCAGCTCGGCACCCAGCTCAGCCTCGTCTCCCCGAACGGAACCCGCAGGCCCATGCACCGCATCCGGAGATCCGCCCCCACCCTGGTCGCCGTCGCGCACGGCAGCCGGGACCCGCAGGCCCTGCACACCGTCCTGGAGCTCCTGGACCGGGTACGGGAGCTGCGGCCCGCCCTCGACGTCCGGCTGGGCCACATCGAGCTGAACGAGCCCCTGCTGCCGGACACACTGGACGGCATCGGGCGGGGAGACGCCGTGCTCGTGCCCCTGCTGCTCGGCCGCGGCCACCACGTCCGGCACGACCTGCCCCTCGCCGCGGCGGCCGCGGGCCACCTCCGGACCCGGGTGGCGGCCCCGCTCGGACCGCACCCGCTGCTCGTCGAAGCCCTGTACGAGCGACTGGCCGAAGCCGGCTGGCGGGACGAGGACGGCACGAGCCGCGACGCAGCCGTCGTGCTCGCCGCCGCCGGGTCGCGCGACCCCGACTCGGACGTCGACGCGCGCCGCACCGCCGCCATGCTCAGCGACCGCCTCGGCGGAGTGCCCGTCGTGCCCGCCTACGCCTCGGCGTCCACACCCGACGTGCCCACCGCCCTGCGCGCACTCGCCGCCCGCGGCCGCCACCGGGTGGCCCTCGCCTCGTACTTCACGGCCCCCGGCCGCTTCGCGACCGTCTCGGCCGCCGCCGCCCCGGGTATCGCCGCCGCCCCTCTCGGCGCGCACCCCGCCATGGCCCGCCTCCTGCTGCACCGCTACGACCAGGCCCTCACCGGCACCGCGCCCGCCCACGCACCCCTGGCGCACCCGCACCTCCTCGCCACCGCCTGACCCTCCCTGTCAGCCCGTCCGTCTAATGTCGGGAACATGGACGGTACGCACGACCCCAGGGACACGCCCTACGGCACCGCTGACACCGAGCGCTGGGACACCGAGCCCGACAAAAGGCCCGGACGTACGGCCTTCCAGCGCGACCGCGCCCGGGTGCTCCACTCCGCCGCCCTGCGCAGGCTCGCCGGCAAGACCCAGGTCGTCACGCCCGGCACCCGCGGCCTGGCCTGGGACGCCAGTCCTCGCACCCGGCTCACCCACTCCCTGGAGTGCGCCCAGGTCGGCCGGGAGCTCGGCGCCGCCCTCGGCTGCGACCCCGACCTCGTGGAGGCGGCCTGCCTCTCCCACGACATGGGCCACCCGCCCTTCGGGCACAACGGCGAACAGGCGCTCAACGACTTCGCGTCGGACTGCGGCGGCTTCGAGGGCAACGCGCAGTCCCTGCGCCTGCTGACCCGCCTCGAACCCAAGCGCTTCGTCCGCGATCCCCGCAGCGGGGGGCTCGTCAGCGTAGGGCTCAATCTGACCCGCGCGGCCCTGGACGCCGCCACGAAGTACCCCTGGCCCCGGGGCGCGCACCCCACCGACCCCGGCTCCCCGAAGTTCGGGGTGTACGAGGACGACCTGCCGGTCTTCGCCTGGGCCCGCGAGGGCGCGCCCGAGGACGGCAGATGCTTCGAGGCCCAGGTCATGGACTGGTCCGACGACGTCGCCTACTCGGTGCACGACTTCGAGGACGGACTGCACGCCGGACACATCGACCCCGGCTGCCTCTTCTCCGAGCCCGAGCGCGCGGAGATCTGGGGCGTAGCCATCGGGCGGTACGTCCCGGCGGGCACCGACCCCCAGGAGCTCGCCGACGCCCTCGACCGGCTCACCGCCCAGGAGTGGTGGCCGCACGGCTACGACGGCACGGCGGTCGCCCAGGCCCGGCTGAAGGACGCGACGAGCCAGCTCATCGGCAGGTTCTGCCTCGCCGCCGAGGCCGCGACCCACTCCACGTACGGGCCCGGCCGGCTCGGCAGGTACGGCGCCGAGCTGATCGTCCCGCGCGAGGTGCGCAACGAGTGCGCCGTGCTCAAGGCCGTCGCGGACCGTTACGTCATGCAGCGCGCCGAGCAGGAGGCCATCCGCGCCGATCAGCGGATCGTGATCGCCGAGCTCGCGGCCGCGCTCACCGCCCGCGCGCCCGAAGGACTCGAACCGCAGTTCCGCGCCCTGTACGAGACGGCCGCCGACGACCGGGCCCGCAAGAGGGTTCTCGTCGACCAGATCGCCGCACTCACGGACGCCTCCGCGCGGTCCCTTCACGGAACACTCACGGGCGTTGGGCAGACTGGACCATGACCGGGCCACATGCCAGCGGCGGTGACCTGATCGGGGCACACCCTCTTTCGCCATCACGCTGCGTGCGGGACGCTCGCAGGTGGCGGCGCCGCGCAGCACAGTACCGAGGAGGCATCAAGTGGTCGACGCACATCGGACGTTCGTCATCATCGGCGGAGGGCTCGCCGGAGCGAAGGCGGCCGAGACACTCCGGGCGGAGGGCTTCAGCGGCCGGGTGATCCTCATCGGCGACGAGCGCGACCACCCGTACGAGCGGCCGCCCCTGTCCAAGGGATACCTGCTGGGCAAGGACGAGCGGGACTCCGTGTTCGTCCACGAGACCGCCTGGTACGCGGGCGCCGACATCGAGCTCCACCTCGGCCAGGTGGTCACCTCCATCGACCGGGCCGGCCGCTCCGTGCAGCTCGGCGACAACACGGTCGTCCACTACGACAAGCTGCTGCTCGCCACGGGCGCGGAGCCCCGCCGTCTCGACGTCCCGGGCACCGACCTCGTCGGCGTCCACCACCTGCGCCGTCTCGCCCACTCCGACCGGCTGCGCAACGTCCTCGCCGCCCTCGGCCGTGACAACGGCCACCTGGTGATCGCCGGAGCCGGCTGGATCGGCCTGGAGATCGCCGCGGCGGCCCGCGGCTATGGCGCGGAGGTCACCGTCGTAGCCCCATCGCCGACCCCGCTGCACCACGTCGTCGGCCCGGAGGTCGGCCAGATCTTCACCGAGCTGCACGCGGAGCACGGCGTCCGCTTCCACTTCGGCGCCCGCCTCACCGAGATCACCGGACAGGACGGCCTGGTCCTCGCGGCCCGTACGGACGACGGCGAGGAGCACCCCGCCCACGACGTGCTCGCCGCGATCGGCGCGGCCCCGCGCACCTCGCTCGCCGAGGCCGCGGGGCTCGACATGGCGGGCCGGGCCGAGGGCGGCGGTGTCGTCGTCGACGCCTCCCTGCGTACCTCCGACCCGCACATCTACGCCGCCGGGGACATCGCGTCCGTGGACCATCCGCTCTTCGGCGGCCGGCTGCGCGTGGAGCACTGGGCGAACGCCCTGAACAGCGGACCGGCCGCGGCGAAGGCCATGCTCGGCCAGGACGTGTCCTACGACCGGGTGCCGTACTTCTTCTCCGACCAGTACGACCTCGGCCTGGAGTACTCCGGCTGGGCCCCGCCCGGTTCGTACGACCAGGTCGTCATCCGGGGCGACGCCGGCAAGCGCGAGTTCATCGCCTTCTGGCTGAAGGACCGCCGGGTCCTCGCCGGGATGAACGTCAATGTGTGGGACGTCACCGAAAGCATCCAGAAGCTGATCAAGGCCGCCCGGCCGGTCGACCCGGACACCCTGGGCGACCCCTCGGTACCCCTGGAATCCCTGCTCTGACCGGTGGCCCCGGCATCCGGGACGGGCCGGCGCCCCAGGGGTGCGCCCCCGCTGCCGCCGGTCCCGGATGCCCGGCCCCACCCGTAGACTTCACGCGTGGCAGGCAGGATCAATGACGACGACGTGAAGGCGGTCCGGGACGCGGTCCCGATCGACGCCGTCGTGTCCGAGTACCTTCAGCTGCGCAACGCGGGCGGTGGAAACCTCAAGGGCCTCTGCCCCTTCCACGACGAGAAGTCCCCCTCCTTCCAGGTGAGTCCGGCCAAGGGCCTGTTCCACTGCTTCGGCTGCCAGGAGGGCGGCGACACGATCGCCTTCGTGATGAAGATCGATCACCTCACCTTCTCCGAGACGGTCGAACGCCTCGCCGGCCAGGCGGGCATCACCCTGCGGTACGAGGAGGGCGGCTACAACCCCTCCCACCAGCGCGGCGAGCGCATCCGCCTGGTCGAGGCCCACAAGATCGCCGCGGACTTCTACCGCGAGCAGCTGAACGGGCCGGAGGCGGAGATCGGCCGGGCGTTCCTCGCCGCGCGTGGCTTCGACCAGGACGCGGCGGCCCACTTCGGCGTCGGCTACAGCCCCGCGGGCTGGGACCACCTCACCCGCTATCTGCGGGGCAAGGGCTTCAGCGACAAGGAGCTCATCAGTTCCGGTATCTCCCAGGACGGCCGCCGCGGCCCCATCGACCGCTTCCGCGGCCGGCTGATGTGGCCGATCAGCGACACCTCGGGCGACATCGTCGGCTTCGGCGCCCGCAAGCTCCGCGACGACGACAACGGCCCGAAGTACCTCAACACCCCCGAGACCTCGATCTACAAGAAGTCCCAGGTGCTGTACGGCATCGACCTGGCCAAGAAGGACATCGCCAAGGCGAGCCGCGCCGTCGTCGTCGAGGGCTACACCGATGTCATGGCCTGCCACCTCGCCGGGGTCACCACCGCCATCGCCACCTGCGGCACCTCGTTCGGCAACGACCACATCAAGATCCTCCGACGGCTCCTGATGGACAACGGCAGCGCCCGGGTCATCTTCACCTTCGACGGTGACGCCGCAGGCCAGAAAGCCGCCCTGCGCGCCTTCGAGGACGACCAGAAGTTCGCCGCCGAGACGTACATCGCGATCGCCCCGGACAACATGGACCCGTGCGACCTGCGGCTCGCCAAGGGCGACGACGCCGTCCGGGACCTGGTCGAGCCCCGCACCCCGCTCTTCGAATTCGCGCTCCGCCAGATCGTCGGCCGCTACGACCTGGAGACCCCGGCCGGCCGGGCCGCCGCGCTCGACGAGGCCGCGCCCGTCGTCGCCAAGATCAAGACGAGCAGCGTCCAGCGGGAGGTGGCCGTCCAGCTCGCCGGCTTCGTCGGCATCCTCGACCAGGAATTCGTCGTCCACCGGGTCAACCAGCTCGCCCAGTGGGCCCGCGGGCGGGGAGACCAGCGAGGACCCGCGTCGGCCTCGCGTACCGGCAACGCGCAGCACCAGCAGGTCCAGGCCCCCGCCGCCCCGCCCGGCCCCGCGCTCAACCTCCGCAGTCCCGCGCACCGCACCGAGCGCGAGCTGCTCAAGCTCGCGCTGCAGAAGCCCGCCCTGGTCTCCCCGGCTTTCGACGCCTACGGAGTCGACGAGTTCACCGCCCCGCCCTACGCCGCCGTACGCCAGTGCATCGCGGAGGCGGGCGGCGCGGAGCTGGGCGTCGCCGAGACCCGCGAGTATCTGGTCCAGGTGCTCGACGCGACCCCCGACGACACGGTGCGCAAGCTCGTCACCGAGCTCGCGGTCGAGGTCTTCCACGGCAAGACCATCGACGAGTCGTACGCGGGCCAGCACCTGGTCAAGGTCCGCCTCCGCGCCGTCGACCGCAGGATCGACGACGTACAGAGCAGCCTCGCCCGCCTCGGCAGCAATGTCGCCCCGGACCATCTGGCCGCCGCGCAGAACGAGGTCTGGGTGCTCCAGCAGTACGCACAGTCGCTGCGGAGCCACGGCGCCGACGCCCTCTGAGCCTCAGGGCCTGTGCGGAGTTGTCCCGCGGCGTCGCGGGACAATGCCGCACAGGCCTATCAGCACGCCGTTACTCTCCGGACGCAAAAAGTCACCGCACGCCCCTCGTGGCGGCGATGTGTCGTACCCCACACTGGGTGACGGTTCCTGAGTCGTCGGAGCGCGGCCGGTCCGCCCGGGGCGGACCTCCATCCCCGCGGTCCGCCAGCGATCACCTGGAGGTCGCCCCCGTGCAGACCCGGACCGTGCCGACCACGACCGAGCATGTCCCGGCGATTCCCGCGCAGAACCGGGTCACACGTCACCCGGAGACGGCGGGCACGCCCCAAGCGGTGCTGGAGGAACCGGTGGAGCCTCCAGAGGCATCGGAACCGCGGAGCCGCCCGGAAGCGGGCGGGCCTACCTCCGACCTCTTCCGCCAGTACTTACGGGAGATCGGGCGGATACCGCTGCTCAGCGCCGCCGAGGAGGTCGACCTCGCCCGCCGTGTCGAGGCGGGGCTCTTCGCCGAGGAACGGCTCGCCTCCACCCCCGACCCCGACTCCCGGCTCGCCTTCGACCTGGACCGGCTCGTGGTCATGGGGCGGATGGCCAAGCGCCGGCTCATCGAGGCCAACCTCCGCCTCGTGGTCTCCGTGGCCAAGCGCTACGTGGGCCGGGGCCTGACCATGCTCGACCTGGTCCAGGAGGGGAACCTCGGACTGATCAGGGCGGTCGAGAAGTTCGACTACGCCCGGGGCTACAAATTCTCCACGTACGCGACATGGTGGATCCGCCAGGCGATGTCCCGCGCGCTGGCCGACCAGGCCAGGACCATAAGGGTCCCGGTGCATGTCGTCGAGCTGATCAACCGGGTCGTGCGCGTCCAGCGCCGTCTGCTCCAGGAGCGCGGTTACGAGCCCACCGCCGAAGAGGTCGCGGCCCAGCTCGACCTGACCCCGGAACGTGTCGTCGAGGTCCGGCGCCTCGCCCAGGAACCCGTGTCCCTGCACGCCCCCGTCGGCGAGGAGGACGACGTCGCCTTCGGCGATCTCATCGAGGACGGCGACGCCGCCTCACCCGTGGAGTCCGCGGCCTTCCTCCTGCTGCGCGAACACCTGGAGGCGGTGCTCTCCACCCTCGGGGAGCGGGAGAGAAAGGTCGTCCAGCTCCGCTACGGGCTCGACGACGGGCGGCCCCGCACGCTCGAGGAGATCGGACGGATCTTCGGCGTGACACGCGAACGCATCCGCCAGATCGAGTCCAAGACGCTCGACAAGCTGCGGGACCACGCCTTCGCCGACCAGCTCCGCGGCTACCTCGACTGAGACCGGCCGGCCCCGCCCCGACCGGACCGAGCCCGGCCCCCTCCCGGTCAGTCGACCTCGGCCAGTGCCTCCGAGAACTGCGCGGCGTACAGGCGGGCGTAGGCCCCCTCGGCGGCCAGCAGCCCCTCGTGCGTGCCCTGTTCGACGATCGAGCCGTTCTCCATCACCAGGATCACGTCCGCGTCCCGGATGGTGGAGAGCCGGTGCGCGATCACGAAGCTGGTACGGCCGTGGGCCAGCCGCGCCATCGCCTTCTGGATCAGCACCTCGGTCCGGGTGTCCACCGAGCTGGTGGCCTCGTCGAGCACCAGGATCACCGGGTCGGACAGGAACGCCCGCGCGATGGTGATCAGCTGCTTCTCGCCCGCGCTGACCCCGGCCCCGTCGTCGTCGATCACCGTGTCGTAACCGTCGGGCAGGGTACGGACGAAGCGGTCGGCGTGGGCCGCCCGCGCCGCCTCCTCGATCTCCTCCCGGGTCACCTCGCGCGACGCGCCGTAGGCGATGTTCTCCGCGATCGTGCCGCCGAACAGCCAGGTGTCCTGGAGCACCATCCCTATGCCCGAGCGGAGTTCGTCACGCGACATCTTCGCCGCGTCGACCCCGTCCAGGACGATCCGGCCGCCCGTCACCTCGTAGAACCGCATCAGCAGGTTGACCAGCGTCGTCTTGCCGGCGCCGGTCGGGCCGACGATGGCGACCGTGTGGCCGGGCTCCACGCTCAGCGAGAGGTTCTCGATGAGGGGCTTCTCCGGGTCGTACCGGAAGGACACGTGCTCCAGCGAGACGCTGCCGCGCCGCTCCTGGGGCCGCTCCGCCGGCTCCGGGTCGGGTCCCTGCTCCTCGGCGTCCAGCAGACCGAAGACCCGCTCCGCGGACGCGATCCCCGACTGCACCAGGTTCGCCATCGACGCGACCTGCGTCAGCGGCATCGAGAACTGCCGTGAGTACTGGATGAAGGCCTGCACGTCACCGATCGACAGCGCACCCGACGCCACCCGCAGACCGCCGACGACCGCGACCAGCACGTAGTTCAGGTTCGACACGAACATCATCAGCGGCTGCATGATCCCGCTGTTGAACTGGGCCTTGAATCCGGCCTCGTACAGCGCGTCGTTCTGCTCGGCGAAGTCCTTCGCGGACTCCTCCTGCCGCCCGAAGACCTTCACCAGGGCGTGGCCGGTGTACATCTCCTCGATGTGGGCGTTGAGCCTGCCCGTCACCTTCCACTGCGCCACGAAGTGCGGCTGCGACCTCTTGCCGACCCGCGCCGCGACGAACACGGACAGCGGGATCGTCACCAGCGCGACCAGAGCCAGCAGCGGCGAGATCCAGAACATCATGATCAGTACGCCGACGATGGTCAGCAGGGAGTTGATGAGCTGGCCCATCGTCTGCTGCATCGTCTGCGAGATGTTGTCGATGTCGTTCGTCGCCCGGCTCAGCACCTCACCGCGCTGCTGCCGGTCGAAATAGGAGAGAGGGAGTCGCGCCAGCTTGGTCTGCAGGTCCTCCCGCAGCTGGAAGACGACCCGGTTGATCACCCGGATCGACAGCCGCGTCGACACCAGCATCAGCAGCCCCGCGCCGACGTACACCACCAGCGCCGCCAGCAGGACCTGGCCCACCGCACCGAAGTCGATGCCGTCGCCGGGGGTGAAGTCCACCCCGGTCAGCATGTCGGCGAGCCCGCCGTCGCCCCGCTCGCGCAGGCCGTCGATGGCCTGCTCCTTCGTCGTGCCGTCCGGCATCTGCCGTCCGACGACACCCGCGAAGATCAGGTCGGTGGCCCCGCCGAGGATCTTGGGCCCCAGCACGGAGAGCGCCACGCTCAGCGTTCCCGCGCCCAGCATCAGATACAGCGAGGACTTCTCCCTGCTGAACCGTCTCAGGAGCCGTTTCCCGGACCCCTTGAAGTCCATGGACCGCTCCGTGGGCCCTGCCATCATCCGTCCGCCCGGCCCGGCCATCAGGCGGCCTCCGCTTCCGTCAGCTGGGAGAGCACGATCTCCCGGTAGGTTTCGTTGCCGTCCATCAGCTCGTGATGGCTGCCCGTCCCGACGACCCGGCCCTCGTCCAGCACCAGGATCCGGTCGGCGTCACGGATCGTGGACACCCGCTGCGCCACGATCACCACGGTCGCCCCCGCCGTCTCGCGGGACAGCGCACCGCGCAGCGCGGCGTCCGTCGCGTAGTCCAGGGCGGAGAACGAGTCGTCGAAGAGGTAGATCTCCGGCTGCTGCACCAGCGTCCGCGCGATCGCGAGCCGCTGCCGCTGGCCGCCGGAGACATTGGTGCCGCCCTGGGCGATCGGCGCGTCGAGCCCGTGTTCCAGCCGCTCCACGAAGTCCTTCGCCTGTGCCACCTCCAGCGCGTGCCACAGCTCCTTGTCGGTCGCGTCCGGATTGCCGTAGCGCAGATTCGTCGCGACCGTCCCCGAGAACAGGTACGGCTTCTGCGGGACCAGGCTCACCGTCTTCGCCAGCAGGACCGGATCCAGCGTCCGCACATCCGTACCGTCGACGAGCACATCGCCGTCCGTCGCGTCGAACAGCCGCGGTACGAGACCCAGCAGCGTCGACTTCCCGCTGCCCGTCGACCCGATGATCGCGGTCGTCTCCCCGGGCCTCGCCACCAGATCGACCGAGCGCAGCACCGGCTCCTCGGCGCCCGGGAAGCGGAATTCGGCGCCCCGTATCTCCAGATGGCCGTGCTTGAGCAGCTTCGTGACCGGAGCGGTGGGCGGCACCACGCTCGACTCGGTCTCCAGGACCTCCTGGATGCGCTCCGCGCAGACCTCGGCACGCGGCACCATGATGAACATGAAGGTGGCCATCATCACCGACATGACGATCTGCATCAGATACGCGAGGAACGCGGTCAGCGCCCCGATCTGCATCCCGCCGCTGTCGATGCGGTGCGCCCCGAACCAGACCACGGCGATGGACGACAGGTTCACGACCGTCATCACCGTCGGGAACATCAGGGCCATCAGCCGCCCCGTCGACACCGCGACGTCCGTGAGCTCCGTGTTGGCGCCGCGGAAGCGTTCCTCCTCGTAGCCGTCACGGATGAAGGCGCGGATGACACGGTTGCCGGTGATCTGCTCGCGCAGCACGCGGTTCACCGTGTCCAGCCGCTCCTGCATCGTGCGGAACAGCGGCCGCATCCTCCGCACGATGAGGCTCACCGAGATGCCGAGCACGGGCAGCACCGCCAGCAGAACCGCCGACAGCGGGACGTCCTGGCCGAGCGCCATGATGACGCCGCCGACACACATGATGGGCGCCGACACCATCAGGGTGAACGCCATCAGGACGAGCATCTGGACCTGCTGCACGTCATTGGTCGTACGGGTGATCAGCGAGGGAGCCCCGAACCGTCCCACCTCGCGTGCGGAGAACGACTGCACCCGGCCGAATATCGAGGCCCGCACATCGCGTCCCAGGGCGGAGGCCGTCCGGGCGCCGTAGTAGACCGCCCCGATGTTGCAGACGATCTGGATGATGCTGACGGCGATCATCACGCCGCCGAATTCCAGGATGTAACCCGTGTCACCCTGTACGACACCGTTGTCGATGATGTCCGCGTTGAGGCTGGGCAGATAGAGGCTTGCGCAGGTCTGCAGCAGCTGGAGGAACACCAGCAGCACGATCGGACGTCTGTACGGACCCAGATAGGTCCGCAGGAGTTTTATGAGCACGCGAGTCTCTCGGAGTCGGCGAGGGCAGAGGCCGGTCCATACTCCGGCACCCCCCACCCCGACTGCCAACGCTTTTGTCCAAGTCCCGGTCAAATTCCGGGACCGCGTCGCTCAGGCGGTTCCGCCGAACGCCCCGGGGTGGATCTGGTCCCTGGTCGCCCCGTACTGCTGGCGTACCGCGCGGCCCACGGCGAGCTCCTCACCCGGCTCCAGCACCTGCGCCGCCGCGCCCTGCCAGGCCGGGGGAGTACGCGGGTCGAGCTTCCCCTCCGAGACCCCGAGGGCCCACGCCGCCTGCCTGGCCGCGCCCAGCGCCGCGTACTCGGCGGGCTGCGGCACGACGACCTGGGTTCCGAGCAACGCGGGCGCCAGCGCCTGCACGGCGGGCAGTTCGGCGGCGGCGCCCAGCAGGAACACGCGCCGCACCTCCACACCCCGGTCCCGCAGCACGTCCAGGGCGTCGGCCAGCGAGCACAGCATCCCCTCGAAGGAGGCCCGCGCCAGGTGCTCGGGCTTCATCGACTCGCGCCGCAGCCCGCTCAGCGTTCCCGCGGTGTGCGGCAGGTGGGGGGTGCGCTCACCCTCCAGATAGGGGAGCAGGACGAGCCCCGAGGAACCCGGCGTCGACTTCAGCGCCAGCGCGGACAGTTCGTCGAGGCCCTCCAGGCCCAGCATCTCGGCCGTGCCGCGCAGTGCGCGTACCGCGTTCGACGTGTGGACCACCGGCAGATGCATCCCGGTCGCGTCGGCGAAGGAGGTGATCATCCCCGTGGGGTCGGCCAGCGCCTCGTGGTGCACGGCCATCACCGAACCCGAGGCGCCCAGCGACACCACGGCGTCCCCTACCGCGACGCCCAGCCCGAAGGCCGCGGCCATCGTCTCGCCGGTGCCCGCCGAGATCAGCAGACCTTCCGGAGTCGTCCCCGCGGCGTCGGCCGGGCCGAGGACCTCGGGCAGCGCGGCCTGATGGCCGAGCGCGAGTTCCACGAGATCGGGCCGGTAGGACCCGGAGCCCGCCGACCAGTAACCGGTGCCGGACGCGGCACCGCGGTCGGTCGTACGCCGGGCGGGCCGGCCGAGGAGCTGCCACACAAGCCAGTCGTGCGGCTGCAGTACGGCGGCGACGCGCTGCGCGTTCTCCGGCTCCGACCGCACCAGCCAGCGCAGCTTCGCCACGGGCTGTGCGGCCTGCGGGACAGCACCCACGGCCTCGGCCCAGGGCTGCCGCCCACCGAGCCCGTCGATCAGATCCGCCGCGGCGGCCTGCGCCCGACGGTCGTTGCCGAGCAGCGCCGGCCGTACGAGATTGCCCTGGTGGTCCAGCGGCACCAGCCCGTGCTGCTGCGCGGACACACCGATGGCCTGCACGCCTTCGAGCAGCCCTCCTGAGGCCGCCTCACCGAGTGAGAGCAGCCACGCCTGCGGATCCACCTCCGAGGCCTTGGCCTCGATGGGATGCGCGGCGTACCCCTGCCGCAGCACCGCACCGGTGTCCGTGTCGCAGACGACGATGTGCGTGAAGGCGGATGAACTGTCCAAGCCGGCCACTATGCCCATGGGCACGATTCTGCCGCACCTGGAGAGCGTTCCGTACGCGGACCGTTCCGTACCGGGCGTGTGCCCGGTACGGAACGGGCCTCAGGTGTTCGTCGTGCCCCAGTCGTCGCTGCCGCTGTGGCCGTTGCGCTCCCGCAGCGAGCGCACCCGGTCGGAGACGGACACGGGGACCTTGTCCCCGACCTTCTCGCTCACCGAGTGGTACGCCTTGCCGGCGAAGTCCCGGCCGCCGTGCGCGGCGGACTCCGCCGCGTTCCGCACAGCGGGGTTCTCGGCCAGTGTCTGCGCCGCCTTCTTCAGTTGCTCGTAACGCTCGCGCCCGGCTCGCGTGCCGAGCACGTAACCGAGCGCCGCTCCGGCGATGAACGTGAGCCGGTACCGCATGGCTGCCACCCTTCCTTACGCTCCGTGCGACGTGTGCTGCCCGCCTACCCGCACACACCGAGATCACCCCGGGAGATACCGATTGGCGGAGCACCCCCCTGGTTGCGCTAATGTATGTGTCGCAGCGAACGCGCGCCGCTCGGCAGCCGCCAGGCAGGTACGATTCGAGGCAACGCAGCAATCCCCTGTAGCTCAATTGGCAGAGCAGCCGGCTGTTAACCGGCAGGTTACTGGTTCGAGTCCAGTCGGGGGAGCGCGATCCCCTGTAGCTCAATTGGCAGAGCATTCGGCTGTTAACCGGAGGGTTACTGGTTCGAGTCCAGTCGGGGGAGCGATACGGAGAAGGGCCCCTCGGGGCCCTTTTTCGTGTGCCCGCGCGAGGGCGCTCGTGACTCTTTCGGGGTGATTCCGCACCGCCCGGAACCGGGCAGCAAGCAGCGCAGTCTTCATGGTCACGCGAAGCCGACCATCCGCAGCAGGAGATCGTATGACCGGCTATGCTGCGGCAGAAGGCGCGCACACTTGTACGCGCCACGCCGTAACGGGGCGGTAGCTCAGCCGGTTAGAGCAGCGGACTCATAATCCGTCGGCCGTGGGTTCGAGTCCCACCCGCCCCACCCAGCATCCCCAGGCAGAAACGATCTGACCTGGGGAAACGCGAATTTGGCGGCGGTTTTCCGTGCGGTACCAGCCGCGCGCCGTGCGGTACTGGCCCGCTGGCGCAGCGTGCCGACGCACTTTTGACGCGTCTGACCTGGCCTTTTGTGTCGGTCGCTTGAGAGAGCGTCGTGGCTGGTTCCCACGGCTGTCTATCGCCTGAACGGCGAGTCGTTCAGGACCCGCGGGTCCTCGAGTCCTGCCCCGCAGGGCTGCTTCGGGTTGATGCCGAAGAGTCGAGCATGAGGACGAGACCGTCGTCCGGTGGGCACACTGTACGTACGAGCCTCTGACGGACTGGCGGCAGCTCACGATCTCGCGGGAACTCCTGGTCCCGCTTCAGGCGGTTGCGAGAACTGCGGCTGCGAGCAGCAGGACAAGTCCTCCCGCTGCGATGACACTGCTGAGGAGCCTGAAGAACAACGGCCGAACGATGTCGGTGTCGGCGATGCCCAGATTGCCAGTCCGCTGCGCCTTCAGTTCGGGAGCGGCCCGACGGCGCGTCGTCGGGCCGCCCACGGCACCACGCAGGTCGAAAGCCCACCTGCCTCCATAACCAACGGCTGCGATCCCCAGCACTGCGATGAAAATGAGAGCCCCGGTCGGGGTGGAGGAATCCGCAGTCGACGCGGCGGTGATCATGACCTGAGGCGCATCATGGCACGTAGGTGCGGGCGCGTCACTGCTCCGCCGGGATGCTTCGCAGGGTTAAGGACATCTCGGTTGCGCCTCGGTTCTCGGATCAGCCCGCGCATGCCCTGGTCAAGCCGCCACCGGGCGAACGTCGAGATCTCCGACAGGGGCAAGCTCAGGGTCGGTTTCTCCAGTCACGCGGAGTGACGCCGTACTTTGCCCGGAAGCGGCGGGCGAAGTGGCTGGCATTGATGAAGCCGCATTGGGCGGCGACGGCGCCGATCGGCAGGTGCCGGAAGCTGTCGGAGGCAAGCATTTCGCGAGCTCTGGTAAGGCGTTCGGTGATGATCCACTGTTCGAGTTGGATGCCCGCACCACTCAGCACGGCGTAAAGATGGCGCTCCGAGACGGCGTGGGCGGTAGCGATGCGCCCGGCGGTCAGGTCGGGTTCGGTGAGGTGGCGGCCCGCGTAGGCCATGATCCGCGTCACCAGGGTGTCCGCCATGGCGGATCTGACCTGTGATGTGCATTCGTCGTGCACAGCGGACAGCAGCAGTGCGCGGATGAGCTCCGTCGTGGCGCCCGCCAGAGCCGTTGCTCCGGGGTCGCCCTCGATTCGCCCGGGATCGCGCAGCAGGCCTTCGACGTGCCGGAGGACGAGATCGTGCAACGGGCTGGCCCGCAGATGTAGGGACGCCCGGTGCACTGTCTCGACGGACAGCCCCAGACGGTCGACGTCCAGAACCACCGCCCGGCTGGCACCGTCGCCGCTCCAGCCGTACACGCGTGGTGTCAGCTCATGAAAGACGCAGAGGTCATCCGGGCCGAGCAGGCGTTGGGTGCCTGCCGTGTCGGCGCGGCCGACCCCGGCTGTCTGGAGCGAGACGGAGACCACGGGGCGGCTGCGTTGGTCGTGTACGTGCCGTTGTGTGCGTCGTAGCTCGAAGCCGGAGTTGTGGGTGGCGAAGCAGTCGAGGCCGCCGACCCGCCACAGCTCCATGTGTGCCCGGATGCCGGTCTCGGGTTCCTCGTGGGCGATGTCGTTGGGGACCGACTCGTTGGTCATCGCGTGGTGGAACGCGTCCACACGGTCACGCGGCGCGACGTCCGCCAGGTCGAGCAGCAGCACGATGTTCCCTCCCTGCGAGCTGCGTTGTCTCATTGTGCACCTGGTGCAGGCCATTTGATCTGCGAAGACCTCTTCTTGCCCCAGTGTGCTCAACCGGGCTCCGCCCATGGTCGCGACTCCGCCCGCGGCTCACGATGGCTGGCGCGGTACGCCGAGGACACTGGATTTTCAAGCGGGGGGACCGATGACAGATGAGGAGGCGGCGCCCCTCGCACAGGGGGCGCGGATGCTGGAGGCCGGGCTGCTGGGCCGAGGCGCACAGTGGGCGGTACTCGCGGCTGCGGTCGAGCGGGTCCGGGAAGGACACGGTGGTGCCGTCTGGGTGCGCGGCCAGCCGGGGATCGGCAAGACCGTGCTGCTGGGACAGGCCGGGGAACTGGCGGCGGCGCGCGGGCTGAGACTGCTGCGGGTGACGGGGTCCGAAGCGGAGAAGGACGTCCCGTTCGCCGCTCTGCACCAGCTGGCGTGGCCGCTGTTGCAGCAGTCCAGAAAGTCCCGGGACACGGCCTCGCCCGGCCTGGCAGCGCTGGAGGCGGCGCTGGGACTCACCTCGGACGACACCCCGGCGTACGCCGTGGCCACGGCCACGTGGGATCTGCTGACGTCCGCGGCACGGGACCGTCCGGTCGTGGTACTCGTCGACGACCTCCACTGGATCGACGCCTCCAGCGCCGACGTCCTGCACGTCGTGCAACGCAGACTGGCGGACGTCCCGGTGCTCGTGCTGGCGACGATCCGGGACGACGCGTGGCCGGGGCTCGACGACACCGGGGTGTGCGTGGCAGCGCTCGGACCGCTGGGCGATTCCGGGGCCGCAGCGCTGCTGGACGTGTCCCATACCGGTCTGCCGGCCGACGCCCGGGCCCGGATACTGCGGGAAGCGGCGGGCAATCCGCTGGCGCTGGTCGAGTTGCCCACCCAGCTTGCCGCAGGGCACCGTGACGGTCATTTCCCGCTGCCGGAGCAACTCCCGCTGAGTGAGCGCCTGGAGCGGATCTTCGCCGGGTGGGTGCGGGGGCTCGCACACGAGACCCGGTTCGTGTTGCTGCTGTGTGCGCTGGCCGGGCACGGCGAACCGGCCGTACGGCTGGTCGGGTCGGTCGCCGACGCGGCGGGGGCCGATGCGGTGGCCGCGCATCTTGCCGCCGCCGAGCGAAGAAAGGTGGTCAGCGTGGACCCCCGGACCGGCCGGGTTCGCTTCCGGCACCCCCTGGTGCGTTCGGCCCTGGTCCGATCCGCCCCGGGCGTCGAACGGCGGCGCGCGCACGCCGCCTGGGCCGCGGTGCTGGCCGAGGGCGAGGTGCGTCAGGTGACCCACCTGGCCGAGGCCACGGCCGTTCCGGACGAAACCGTGGCCCTCGCGCTGGAGAAGGTGGCCAGGGCGACGGAGTCCCGCGGTGGGTTCACCGAGGCGGCCCGCCTCCACGCCCGTGCCGCCAGTCTCAGCGACAGCGCCCCCGCCCGGAGCCGGCGGCTGGTCGCGGCGGCGTTCGCGGCGGCGCAGGGCAGTCAGGTCGCCCTGGCGTCGCAGTTGCTCGGCGAGGCCCGGGCGCAGGGGGTGCGTGCCCAGGACCGGAATCTCTTCGACTACACCTGTGCCCAGGTGCGGTTGCACACTGAGGGTGATTTCGGGCCGATCCTCGCGCTGCTGCCGCGGGTGTTGGACCAGCTGACGGCGGACGAAGCCCCCCTGCGTCTCCCCGGTCTGTTTCTGCTGCTGCTCGCTGCCGGGTTCACCTCAGAACCGTCCGCCTGGCAGGCGGTCGCTGCCCGGCTCGGCGACGCGCCCGAGATTGTGGCGCTCGGGTACGACGCGTGGAACGATCCGGCTCGCCGTGCGCACGGTGGCGCGGAACGGCTGGCGCGGCTAGTGGCAGCCGGTCCCGCTGACCGGGCGGCGCCGGAACTCTGGCTGCTGTTGTTCGCCGCGAGTGGTCTGGGCGTCGTCGGTGAGCAGGCCGAGCTGTGGCAGTGGGCGGCTCGGCGGTATCCGGGCGCGACGGAGGCATTGATCGAGGCGGCGTCCGCGCACGACGACTACCTGAGCGGCAATTGGGACCGATGCGTCGAGCGCTCCGGCGCGGCAGCCGCGCAGGCTCGGGCCAAGGGCAGCGTCTTCAATGAACGCGTCCACGGCTACAAGGCTGGCTACGTCGTGGCGGCCCGGGGCGAGCGGATGGCCGTCGAGGCTTTCGTCGCCGAGGTGGAACCGTGGGCCGTGGACCGCGGACTGACCATGATCCGGCACCGACTCCGGGCGATGCGGGCTATGTGCGCGCTGGCACTTGGCGACTACGAAGGCGCGTACGCCCACGCCGCGGTCCTCACCCCGCCGGGGACGCTGCCGGCCGACGTGAGCCAGTTCCACCTGGTCTTTCTCGACCTCGTCGAGGCGGCTGTGCACACTGGGCGCAGTGTCGAGGCCCGCCGTCACGTGGAAGCAGGCCGAGCCGCCCGGATGGGGCTGATCTCCCCTCACCATGCGTTCGTTCTCCTCGCCGCCGAGGCCGTCGTAGCCGAGGACGTCGACGCCGCGTGCGAGGCGGTGTACGCAGCCGACGGCGAGCGGTGGCCGTTCGAGCTCGCCCGAGTCCATCATCACCACGGTGCATGGCTCAGGCGCCACGGGCGGCGGGCCGAGGCACGGGCCCGTCTGCTGACGGCTCACCGGCTGTTCGCCGACCTGGGGGCCGGCCCCTGGCTGGAGCGCACCGCCGAGGAGCTGCGCGTCGCGAACCGGTTGAAGGCGGTCGAGCCGGCTCCTCTCACGCCTCAGGAGCTGCGTATCGCCGGACTTGTGGCCCACGGCTTGAGCAACCGGGACATCGGGGAGCGCCTGCGGGTTTCCCCGCGGACCGTCGCCAGCCACCTCTACAAGATCTATCCGAAGCTCGGCATCAGCAGCCGGGCCGCTGTGGCGAAGGCGATGGCTCCCCGACGGACGGCTCCCGCCGACCCGGGTCCGCCCCGACGGGTCATCACGCCCGTCGGTCGCTCCTCCGGTGGCGCCGGGCTCCCCGAAGCCGCCGGTGCGCCTGTCAGTCCTCCCCCAGAGCCCAGGCGAGAGCCGCCCGCGAGCTGATCCCCAGCTTGGGAAAGATCCGGTAGAGGTGTCCGGAGACAGTGCGGGGCGACAGCCGGAGGAGAGAACCGATCTCCTTGTTCGTCAGGCCGTCCGCGGCAAGCCGGGCGATGCGCAGTTCCTGGGCCGTGAGGAGGCCCGGCCTGTCGCCCGGCGCCCTCACGGGATGCCCGGCCGACCGCAGTTCACGCTCCGCCCGCTCGGCCCAGGGCAGCGCGCCCAGCGAACGGAAGGTCCGGTGCGCCGCTCCCAGCGCGTCGCGGGCCGTGAGGCTCTGCGCGCGGCGCAGCCGTTCTCCGTCTGCGAGCCGCAACCGTGCCATCTCGAAGATCCACTGCTCCGCGCCGGGGACGGCGTACGCCTCCCCGTAGCGGTCGTCCGCCTCGTCGTCCGGTGCGGCGAGGGCGCCCGCCGCGGCCAGAAGGAAGGCGTGATGCGGGGAGATCTCGGCCATCCGTGCCTCACGGGCCGCCGCCAGGTGGGCCCGTGCCTCGGCGGAACGGCCTGTGCGCACGGCCGCGTATACGAAGTCCAGAAAGGGCAGCTGGAACCAGGGGAGCCCTCGGGGCAGCTCCCCGGGCGGCATGACGGCGCGGAGAGCGGTGTACGCCTCCTCGTAGCGGCCGTGGGCCAGCGCGGCGAGCGCGTGCAGATGAGCGAGCTGGCGCTGTACGAGGACCATGCCCGCACGGGCCGCGAGGGGTTCGATGGTGAGCGCGATCTCACGCAGACCGGCCTCGTCACCCCGTCCGGCCAAGAAGTGCGCGTAGAGGTGTCGCAAGAGCAAGGCGTTGCAGTGGTACCCCAGCTCGGCCGCGGTCGTCGCTTCGCGCAGGCAGACCTCCGCCTGGTCCCAGTGCCCGTGCAAGTAGTCCTGGCGAGCCTTGGCCTTGGCGATGGAGCCCTGGGTCGCGTAGGAGTGCTGGCCGAGGAACCGTCGCCGCAGGGGTGCGTCGGCCATGTCCAGAGCGGTGGCGGTCCACAGCACCAGCCAGGCGCTCCCGACTCCCTGCTCCTCACTCGGGCCGGCGGCGATGCGGGCCAGTTCTCCGGACGCGCCGTGCGCCGTCCTGGCCGGGTCCGCCCAGACCTGGTGGCACAGCCTGGCGGTCGGGGACATGTGGTGGCGGTGCTTGGCGAGGGCTCGCCAGGCCTGTGTGTCGTCTGTGTAGGACGCCGCGAGGAGCAGCTTGAAGTACACCTGTTCCGCCAGACCGGGGAAGGCGGTGTCCGGCGTCTCGGCGAGGGAGTCCAGGAGCTTCGGCAGCAGTGTGAAGGAGGACGTGAAGTCGACGAGGTGGCTGTGGTCTACGTACACCACGGCATAGGCGAACAGGGGGGCGATGTCGGCGGGGACCGTTCCGCGCCGGAGTTCTTCCACCAGTGACGCGGTGAAGGCGAGCCGTCCACCGCGAGCCGCCATGACGGCCGCCCACGTCAGCCGCCGGGCCCTGTCCTCGGCGTCAGTGCTCAACTTGCCCGCGTGGTACAGGAGGAGGGCCCCCTCTGCATCGCCGCCCCGCCCCGAGAGCGCCCGGCCCGCCTCCTGGAGACGGGCGGCGAGTCGGTCGTCGGGCTGTGTCGTCGCGGCCGCCTCGTGGATCGGCCGGCGAGGGTCGTCGGGCCCCAGTGCCACGGCGAGTTCGCGGTGAGCTGCGCGTTGCTGAGCCTCGGTCGCCCAGGCGATGACGGCGGTGCGGACCAGGGGGTGGCGGAAGACGAGTCGTCCGACCGGGTCGACCTGTGCCAGGCCGCCGGCCTCGATGTCGTCGAGCACCTCGTCCGCCCGGTCCCCAGCGACGGTCCGCAGCCAGCTGCCCACGTTCCAGGCGGCGGTTCCGCCACCGAGCGCGACCAGCAGGAGAACCCGCGCGGCCTCGGGCGACAGGCGGGTGAGCCGGGACAGGAAGAGCCGTTCGAGGCCGGGTCTGAGAGGCGTACGCCGGGACAGCGAGATGTCGTCCCCGGGTCCCGGGTCCAGCTGATGGGGCAGTTCGACCAGGGCCAGGGGGTTGCCGACGGCTTCCGCGAGGACGTATTCCACCGTCGCGGTGGCCAGTCCGGGATGGCGCCGGCGTAGAAGCTGTTCCGCGTCGCTCGGGGTGAGAGGGCCGATGTCGACCACGCGCGCTGCCCAGCCGCCGGCGGCGGGCCCGCCGGGCCGGCCGGCGCTCACCACCACCAGGGGCAGCTCGGCGATACGGCGGTGGAGGAAGGCGAAGACGGTGGCGCTCGACGCGTCGACCCACTGGAGATCGTCCAGCAGGATGAGCAGGGGGCCCTTGCGGGTTGCGTCGGCGAGCAGCGCAAGTGCCGCCGCGCCTACCAGGAGGCCGCCCTGGGCCGGGCCGGTGCCCAGGCCGAGGGCGAGATCCAGCGCCTCCCGCCATCGCCGGGGCAGTACATCGAGCCGATGGGTGAGGGGACGCAGGATCTGGTGCAGTGCCCCGAACGCCGTTCCCTCCTCGGCCTGGACGCCTTCCGCGCGCAGGACGGAGAAACCCTGATCCTCCGCGCAGGCCGCCGCCCAGTCGAGCAACGCTGTTTTTCCCACACCGGCTTCGCCCCGCAGATGGACAGCCGAGCCTTGCCGGTCGCTGCGCCGAGCGGCGTCGAAGGCTGCTGTCAGAAGGGCCGTCTCCGGATGTCGTGCGGTCAGTTCCACGCCGTCAGCCATCGGCACCGCACTCCCTCACCCCACCAGTGCGGACCACCATCGACCGCACGCCGTACGGCACTCTACGACGGGGACGGAAGCGTGTCTGCCTTGCGTTGCCGTCCCGCAGCCGCCCTGTTCCCTGCCCGCACACTTCTGTCCCCGACGTGCTCGAACGGTCCTTCGGAGTGCATCGGCACTCCCGGAATCCGTACCGTCGGCCAGGAGACCGCCGTACGAGGAAAGAAGGTGAGGAGGACTTGGTCACCAGGAATTGGGCTACCTCGCAGGTCGCCCTCACGGACCGTGCGGAGGCCCTGCGCCAGACGATCCGGCGGGAGGTGGTTCCCGTCGAACTCGACCTGCCGCGCAGGCCGGAATCCGTCTTCGCGGACGTGGTCATCAGCGGCGTGGGGCCACTGCAGGTCTCCACCGTGCGGGCCAACCCCGCCCGCGTGCACCGCACGCCGCGGCTGACCACCGCCGACGAGGAGCCCTTCCTCTTCGTCAGCCTCCAGGTCTCCGGCGACAGCACGGTTGTCCAGGACGGCAGGGCCGCGGTCCTGAGCCCCGGCGACATAGCCTTCTACGACACGCGGCGCCCGTACACCCTGCTGTTCGACCGGGGGGTGAACATGCACTTCTTCCGGGTACCGCTGGGCGACCTGGCGTTGCCGGATTCCCTCGTCAGCCGATCGGCGGCCCGGACGCTCGGTGCGGACGGCACTGTCTCGGGGCTCACCGCCAGCTATCTCGCGCGGCTGGCCGCCGATCCCCGGCTCCGTGACGGCAGCGCCGCTCAGCTGCTGGCGGTGCCCACCCTGGAACTGCTGCGAGCCGCGGTGACGGCCGGGGCGGAGACGTGCACCGCCGAGGGCCTTTCGTACGAGTCGCTGGGTGCGAGGATCACCGCCTACATACGGGCGCACCTGGCTGAGGACGACCTGACTCCGGCCACGGTCGCCCGTGCGCACCACATATCGGTCCGGCATCTGTACGCGGTCCTGGCCCGGGAGGGTATCGGGTTCGGTGACTGGGTGAGGGCCGAGCGGCTGGACGCCTGCCGACGTGAGCTGTCCCGCCTTCCCGCGGTCCAGGAACCGATCGCGGCGCTGGCACGGCGGTGGGGGTTCCGTTCCCCGTCTCACTTCAGCCGCGCCTTCAAGGCCGCGTACGGTGTTTCGCCGCGCGCCTGGCGGCAGGGGCGCCGCGCTTCCTGGAACCGATGACCGGGTGGCCCGGCTTTCCGGCGTTCGGGGCCGACGCCGCCGGACCGTACTGAACCGTGAGCGCATGACGGACCTCGGCCGGCCCGGGCACGGGCCGGCCGAGGGTAAACGCGGAGGGGTCAGCCGTGGGGGGTGTGCCCGGTGTCGACATGGCGGCGTAGGAACGCGAGCGCGGTGCCGGCGACCTCGCGCCAGCCGCTGTCGATGGTCAGGGCGTGGCCGCGCCCGGCCATCTCCACGATCTCCGTGACCGCGGCCTTGTTCCTCAGCTGCTTCTTGTACGAGGCGTTGGCGATGGCCCACGGTACGGTGTGGTCCTTCTCGCCGGAGATGATCAGAAGTGGCCCGCGGTCGGCGGCCAGCGTGTCCACCCGGACTTCCGTCCACGGGTTGACGTTGGCTGCCGCCGCCTGGAACAACGGTTCGCCCGGGGCCGGAACGGCGAAGGTGTCGTACAGCTCTCTGGCCTCGGCCTCACTGACGGCGTTGGCGAACGAGTACCGGAACTGCTCGTAGGTGAGGGGCACCGCGCGGTGGTAGTTGGCCGGGTTGCCGAGCACGGCGCCGGCGGCGCGCAGCGAGGACAGGGGAAGCGGCAGCACGCCGCGGAACGGGGCGGGATCGATGGCCACCGAGGCCCGGGACAGGCCCCGGCCCGCGAGGATCTGGGTGATCAGCCCACCGAAGGAGTGCCCGACCACCACCGGGGCGTGTTCGAGCTTGCGGACGAGGTCGCTGAAGTGGTCGGCGACCTGTCCCACGTTCTTGCCCGCGAAGACCTCGGGGTGGGCGTTGGCCTCGCCGACCGTCTCGGGGTCGTCGGGCCAGCCGGGCAGGACCGGGACGAAACCGGCCTCCTCGAACACGGCGGCCCATCGTTCCCAGCTGGTCGGCAGCAGCCAGAGGCCGTGGACGAACACGACGGGGACCCGGCCGTCGGCATTGGCCCGTTCCACCTGAGCCAGGTCACGGGCGTGGGAGTCCTTGGAGGGGAGCGACATGTAACCGTCCTTCGGGAGAGGGGTGTTGGTCAGGGCCGGACGCTGTCGGCGGCGGCCCGGATCACATCGGCCACGTTGTCGGGGGCGCTGTACAGAGGGAGGTGCGAGCTCCGCACCTCCGCCGTGTGCGAACCCGCCCGCCGCGCTTGGAACCGCTGCAGCTCAGGCGGGATGCCGCGGTCCTGGGTGGCGACCAGGGTCCAGGAGGGCAGGTCGCGCCAAGCCGCGGCCGCAGCCCGGTCCCCGAAGGCGGAGGCGCTCAGCGGACGTTGCACGGCGGCCAGCGTGTGCGCGGTGGTGGGCGGTACGTCCTGGGCGAATACCTGGTGGAAGAGGTCGGTTCTGAGGTAGAGATCGACTCCGTCGGACCCGTCGGGTGCGGGCGCGGGCACCTGGGTGAGCGCGGGGGCCAGCTGTGAACCAGGGAACCGGACCGACAGCTCGCCGAGCACCTCGCCGGCATCCGGCATGAACGCCGCGATGTAGACGAGCGCCTCGACGCCGGGGGCATGCGCCGCCGCCTCGGAGACGACAGCCCCTCCGTAGGAGTGGCCGGCCAGCACCACGGGTCCCTCGACGCTCGCCAGGACGGCGGCGACGGAGGCCGCGTCGTGGTGCAGCCCCCGCAGCGGGTTGGCCGGGGCGATCACCTGGTATCCGCGGCGCTGAAGCCGTTCGATCACGGGCGACCAGCTGGAGGCGTCGGCGAAGGCGCCGTGGACGAGGACGAGTGTGGGCTTCTCCGACCGGGAGCGCCGCCGGCCGGCGGTTGCCGGCCCGGAGGCGGAGGCGGGGGAGGTGATCGCAGCCGCCGCGGCCACGGCCGCGCCGGCCGTGATCGCCGTGCGGCGTGACACGGCCTTGGGAAGGGGCATGGGAGTTCGCTCTCTGTCGGTACGGGAAGGAAACGGAGTGGGGGAGGGGCCGGGCGGGACGGACCCTGCCCGGCGGGCGGTCTACGGGCGGGTGGCCGTACCGGATGGACGGACGGCCACGGGCCGGGCGGTGGTGCCCGGCGCGCGCGGGAGCCTTCGGCGTGTGCGCCGGGGGTTCATGGGTGACGGCTTCCTGCAAGTGCCACAGGGCGGCAGCTTTGGAGGTGTCCGACAGCACGGGAACGCCGCAGGAAGCAATCAGGGGCGTGTCAGCGGGCTGTCGACCAGATGCTCGGCGAGGAACCAGACCTGTGCCTCGCCGGTCCGGACGACGCCGGAGACGATCAGGTCGTTGCTTCCGTCGTCGCCCAGCTCCGCGATGCGCCGAGCCGCTTCCCGCGCGTCGACGAGGATCGTCTCGTGCACTTTCAGGAGTCTCGACAGCATCGCCGCCACGTCCTCCGCGCCGTCGGGCGGCCGTGGCACACGGGTCATCTCGGCAGCGTGCCGAGGGTCTCCCACCGCAACGCCCCCGAGGCTCTGGACGCGTTCGGCGAGAGTGTCGACGAGCGCCAGCTGCTGTCCGGCGTGCTGGTCCAGCAACAGGTGCAGCTGGTGGAAGGTGGCGCCGCGCATGAGCCAGTGGTGCTTCTTGTAGAGCGCGTACAGCATCTGGGTGTCGGCGAGGAGGCGGTTGAGGCGCTGACAGGCGTAAAGCCTGCCGTCGTGAGAGAGTCCGACCGGCATCTGCTTGACCGTGCCGAATGCCTGGACCTCGTGGCCCTTCTGGTGCAGCAGCGGCTGCGTGCCGCGGGAGGGGGCGGTCGTCATCTTCAACTCCTGATGTCCAAGGGGCGGGCAGGGGCCCCGGCCCCGGTGCCGGCCGGGGCCGGACGGTGCAGCGCGAGGCGCACGGCGAGACCGCAGGCCGTCCCGCCGGCGACCGCGACGACGGCCCACCAGGCGGGCCAGGGCGTGAGGTGCAGGGCCGAGTCCACGGACCAGCGCCCGGGGCCGGTGAGCGCGAGTGCGGCGGGGACGGCTACGAGGACCAGGGGGTACTCGTAGCCGTCGTTCTGTACCCACAGGCCGTGCGGCAGTTTGACGGTCAGGGCCACCGTCATCACACCGACGACACCGGCCGCCGCCAAGGGGGTGAGGGCGCCGGAGGCGAGGAGGAGCCCCGCCCCGATCTGGGTGCCCCCGGCCGCGAGGGCCGTCATGGCGCCGCCGCGGAAACCGTCCTCCCGGAACTCCTCCGCGCCGCCCGCCAGCCCGTTGCCGCCCAGCCGGACGCTCACCTTCTGCACTCCGTGACCTGCGACGAGCAGCCCGGCGAGAAGCCGAAGGATCAGCAGACCGATGTCCATGGTGGTGCTCCTCGAGTCGTGTCCGTCAGCGGACGGGTCAGCCCGCGGCGTTGGGGTCGATCATGGACTGGGCGTAGACGACACCCATCCCGTAGGCGCCGCCGTGCTCCTTCACGACGTTCAGGGTCTGGGCGTACGTCTCACCGCGCGCCCAGTCGCGCTGGAGCTCAAGCAGCACCTGCAGCCAGGTAACCGGTATGGCGCCGGCGGCGGTCATGCGCTGCATGGCGTGCTCGTGGGCCTCGGGCGTGACGCCGGCCGACGCGTCGGCGACGACGTACACCTCGTAGCCCTGGCCGAGCGCGGAGAGGGCGGGGAGTACCAGACAGACCTCGGTCCACAGCCCGGACAGGATGATCTTGCTTCGGCCGGTGGCCTTGACGGCCTCCACCAGGGCCGGGTCCTCCCAGGCGTTCATCGTGGTGCGGTCCACAATCTCGTGCTTCGGGAAGACCTCACGCAGTTGCGGCAGGATGGGCCCGGAGAACGACTCGGCGGCGACGGTGGACAGCACCACGGGGACGTCGAAGACGGTGGCTGCCTTGGCCAGGCCCACGGTGGAGTTGATGACGCCGGCCCGGTCGGAGCTGGCAGCGCCGAAGAACATCTGTGGCTGGTGGTCCACGAACAGCATCATCGCGTTGTCGGGCGTCAGCAGATCGGGGCTGGGCGCGGCCTTGACGTTGTCGAAGTCGACCATGACAGGTCCTTTCGAAGACGGGGAGGGAAAAGGGAACGAAGAGGGATGCCGGAACGTGGGTGCGACGGCCCGGATCACGGTGTCCGTGCGGCGCGGCCTTTCGGCCCGCGGCCCTTGTTCACTCCTGACGTTATGCGCGCGCCCGTGCCCCGTACTTATCCATGGGTGGCCGCATCTGTTCCCACGCTGCACGGCGGTGCCGGCCCTTTCCGCCCATGCCGAAGGCCCTCGCTGCCGCCGGGAGCCGGCGGCAGCGAGGGCCTTCGTGAAGGGGGCGCGCGGGGCGTGGACGAGGGCCGGCGTCAGAGGACGAAGCAGGGGTCGAAGACCTCCGGAGCGCTCTCGGGGGCGAAGCCCCGGGCGACCCGCCACTGGCGGTGCTGCTCCGAGGCCCCCACCGCCTCGGCCAGCCGGTCGGCCTGGCGCGCACCCGACACCCCTGGTGGCACGGTGGCCTGGTATCCGCCGAAGTACGCCGCCGGGCTCCAGGACGGACTGACCGCCGGCACCGCTTCGTCAAGCCCCTCGTACTCCGCCGCCGCGTAGACCAAGCGGCCACCGACGACGGTCAGTACGGACTCGATGTGCGGAATGTCGTCGTCGTGGACGGAGAAGTAATCGTGTGACAGGACGGTGAAGTCAGCGAAGTACCCCGCCTTGAGGACTCCCTTCACCTCGCTCTCTCCCGTCATACGAGCACCGCCCAAGGTGTACATCTCCAAAGCCTTCTCCCGGGAGACCAGCCGGTCCGGCGGGTACAGACGGAGGTCACCCACGGTGCGCCCGGTGACGAGCCAGTGCAGGGCCACCCACGGGTTGTACGACGAGACCCGGGTGGCGTCCGTGCCCGCCGCCACGGACAGGCCGAGCTCCAGCATCTCCCTGACCGGCGGGGTGCGCATCGCGGCTTCGGCGCCGTATCGGTCGACGAACGCCTTGCCCTGGAAGGACATACGGTTCTGCACGCTGATCGAGCCGCCCAGGGCGGCGGTCCGCTCCAGGGACTGCGGCGACACCGTCTCGGCGTGGTCGAAGAGCCACCGGTTGGCTCCGGGGAAGAGGCCGTCCGCCGCCAGCTTCTCGAGGACCGCCAAGTCGCGGCGGATCGTCTCGTCGTAGGTCGCGTGGAGCCGGAAACCCCAGCCGTTCTCCATAAGCAGCCGGACGGCCTTCTCGAAATCCCCTTCGTAACCGTTGGCGAGTTCGGGTCTGGGCTCTGCGAAATTCTCGAAGTCGGCGGCGGCCCAGGTCAGGTTCTCCCCGGCGCCGTTCAGCCGGAGCCACTCGTCACCCTGGTCCGGGCGTACGGCCTCGATCCAGCGCTTGAGGTCCTCGATCTCCTGACCGGCGTTCTGCGGAAAGAGGTGGTAGGCGATCCGCAGGGACAGGTCGCCGTCCCGGGCCAGCTCGGTCACCGTGCGGTAGTTGTCGGGGAAATTCTGGAACCCGCCGGCCGCGTCGATGGCGGAGGTGAGGCCGAACCGGTTCAGTTCACGCAGGAAGTGCCGGGTCGACGTCTTCTTGTCGTCCTCGCCGAGCGTGGGGGCCGCCGCCAGCGTCGAGTAGAGGATCAGCGCGCTGGGGGCGGCGAGCAGGACGCCCGTCGGTTCGCCGTCACGCCCGCGCACGATCTGCCCGCCCCTGGGGTCCGGGGTCTCGCGGGTGAAGCCGGCGGCGCGTACCGCGGCCCGGTTCAGGAGGGCGGACTGGTAGAGGTGCAGGACGAAGACGGGGGTGTCCGGGGCGGCAGCTGTCAGTTCCGCGACCGTGGGCATCCGCCGTTCGGCGAACTGCTCGGCGGTCCAGCCGCCGACCACCCGTATCCACTGGCCCTTCGGGGTGCGGCCGGCTTGCTCGCGCAGCATGGCCAGGGCCTGCCGCAGCGAGGGGACACCGTCCCAGCGCAGCTCAAGGACGTAGTTGAGGCCACCCCGGATCACGTGCAGATGGGAGTCGTTCAGGCCGGGGACGATCCGGCGGCCGAGAGCGTCCACCACACGGGTTCGTGGCCCGACGTGTCCGGCGATCGCGGCATCGTCACCGAGGGCGATGATCCTGCCGCCGCGCACCGCGATCGCTCCCGCGGCGGGGTGGTCCCGGTCACCGGTGAAGACCTTCGCGTTGCGGACGACCAGGTCCGCGGCGTCCCTGTCCTCGATGTGCTGTGCGGGGGTGATTCCGCTGACCGGCATGGTCGTCATGACTCTCGCTTTCGAAGCGACGGATACGAGTGAGGTGAGCGTTCCGAAGTGACGGGCGGTGGGCGGGTTGCGGGCTCGTCGCGACCGGAGGGCGAAGCGACCGGCCGCGTGCCTCACGCGTGGCGCAGGATGCCGTCGAGCAACCGGTCGAGGTCGCTCTCGACCTGCGCAGCGACCTGAAGGGGCCAGGGCTCGGTCCGGGCGAAGAAGGAGCGTAGGGCCGCCGTGCGGAACCGCACGACACAGTGGCCGCGCGCGGATCGCAACTCCACCTCCGTCTCCTGGGCGCCGCCCGGGCGAACACGGACGTCGCCGCCACCGACGGGGGCGGTGACTCCCTCAATCAGCAGGCTTCTGGCGAAGACCCAGGTCGCTGTGGACTCCCTCGCTCCGCCCCACGGGGCGAAATCGAGCCGCACCGCGAGGGGGTCGTCGGGCTGATGACGGAGCCATACGGTCAGCTGGCCCCCGGCATGCCCCGGCGTCGACACCTGGGCCGTGACGACATGCTGGATAGGCTGCATGGACACTCCTCGGAGTCCTGATCGGCAAGCTACCGGGCGTACTGGCGCGGCCAGTTGCCTCAGAGGGTGCGGCGGACACCGGCCGCGCGTTCGAGGTTGCGCAGTTGGACGCTGAGGTCGCCCTCGACGGCATGGTGTGCTGGGCCGCTGCGGCCGATCGGCAGCACCTGCTCGCCGCGCATGTCCTCCAGCATCAGCGCGAAGGCCGCGTACAGTGCCACACCGGCCAGCACCAGTCCAAGCGCGCCCGACACGGTGCCCACCCACGCGGCACCGGTGAGGTTGAAGACGGCCGCGACGCCGAAACGGGGCACGGCCACGCACAGCACGAGCCACAGGGCTCGTTTGGCCCGGGCCACGCTTGCCATCAGGATCGCGAAGACGGTGAAAGCGAGGTTGAGCACGCCCAGCACCTCTGTCCCGCCCGGCGGTTCGAAGGCCAGCACCAGGGAGCTGGCGAGCCAGGTTCCAGAGAAGCAGGCCATCAGGGTCGCTGCGAGGACATCTCTCGCCCCGAAGGCCAGAATTCCCACCAGGAGTTGAAGCACGAACGCGGGAAGGATGGTGAAGGCCACAGCCCGGTGAGCCGCTTCTTCGAAGACGCCGAGCTGGAAACAGCCGACGATGACCGAGGCGATAGCCACGGCGTAGAAGCCGAGGGGCATCGGTGAGGCGATCGGACGCAGGTTGATGCGGGTCATGCCACGCAGGTCGGGTTCGTGGTGCCTGCCGGTGAGGGAGTTCGGTTCACTGTCGGAGAGGGGCATCTCGCTGCCTGCCTGTCAGAAGGGGATCGAGCGGGCTGGGAGGCAGGGGGAGGCACGCGCGCACCTCCCCACGTCGCCGGTTCAGCTCTTCGAGAGGGCGAGGCGCAGTGTCTCGACAGCCAGTGCGATGGCGGACCGTGCGGCGTAGGTCTCCCGGAGCGCGTTGAGCATGACGAAGTCATGGATGATGCCCTGGTAGCGCACAGCGGTCACCGGGACACCGGCACCGCGCAACTTGTTCGCGTACGCCTCACCCTCGTCGCGCAGGACATCGGCCTCGGCGGTGATGACCAGGGCGGGCGGAAGGCCGGTCAGCTGCGCCTGGCTCGCCCGCAGCGGGGACGCGGTGATCTCGTCGCGCTGCCGCTCGTCGGTGGTGTACTGGTCCCAGAACCACTGCATGCCGTCGCGGCGCAGGAAGTAGCCCTCCGCGTACCGGTGGTAGGAACCGGTGTCGAACGCGGCGTCTGTCACGGGGTAGAAGAGAACCTGTTGCAGCAGGGGCACTCCGCCCCGCTCCTTCGCCATCAGGGTGAGCGCGGCGCTCATGTTGCCCCCGACGGAGTCCCCGGCGACGGCAATGCGGGTGGCGTCGAGGGCTTTGGCCGCTCCGTCGGTCACGATCCAGCGGGCGACGGCCCAGTTCTGTTCGATGGCCACCGGGTAGCGGCTTTCCGGAGACAGGTCGTACTCCGGGAACACGACGGCGGCGCCGGCACCGACGGCCAGTTCCCTCACCAGTCGGTCATGCGTGTGGGCACTGCCGAAGACCCAACCGGCCCCGTGGATGTAAAGGATGACAGGCAGGTCGCCCTCGGCACCTGCGGGACGGACGATGCGCGCCCTGACCACGCCCGTCGACGGGGCCGCGACGGTGATCCACTCCTCGTCGACGGAGTGCGCCTCCACCGGGCCGGACTGGACGTCCTCGACGGCCTTGCGGCCGTCGGCAGGCGGCATCTGGAACAGATAGGGCGGTCGGGCGGTGGCTTCGGCAAAGGCTGCCGCAGCAGGCTCCAGTACGGGGGTGACGGGAAGAAAGTGCTCGGTCATGGCTCGGCCTGCTCCTCGGGTGGACGTTCGCGATACCGCCGATGGGCGGCACAACGGGACGTTATGTCCGTTCACCCCGTGCGGGACGGCACGCTGTGCACAGGTCTTTACCAAGGGCGCACGCGAGCCGGCACCGCGGGCTCAGCGGCTCTGGTGCAGGGCGACGTGGAGGGTGTCCGTGATCTGGATCCGGGCGGCCCGCCCCGCGTCACTCTCCCTCAGCACGTCGAACAGGATGAAACCGTGGATCGTGCCGTGATAGCGCATGGAGACGACGGGAACGCCCGCTGCCCTCAGTTTCGCCGCGTACGCCTCACCCTCGTCGCGTACGATGTCCGCCTCGGCGGTCAGGATCAGGGCGGGAGGCAGCCCCCGCAGATCGTCCGTGGTCGCCAGCAACGGTGACGCGGTGATCTCCCTGCGCTGCGCGGCATCGGGAACGTAGCTCTGCCAGAAGCTCCGCATGGCCGCACTTCCGAGGAAGTAGCCCTCCGCGAACCTGCGATACGAAGCGGTTTCCATGGCAGCGTCCGTGACGGGGCAGACCAGGACCTGGTGCAGGAATTCCACGCCTCCGCGCTCCTTGGCGAGCAGGGTCAGCGATGCGGCGAGATTGGCACCCGCGGAGGCGCCGGCCACGGCGATGCGGCAGCCGTCGAGATCCCAGTCGGCACCGTTCTCGGCGATCCAGCGGACGACGGTGTAACCCTGTTCCACGGCCACCGGATAGCGTGCGGCCGGCGGCCGGTCGTACTCGGGGACGACGACGGCCGCGTCCGCGCCGAGGACGAGGTCTTCCAGGAGCCGTTGGTGTGCGGTGGCGGTGGTGCACATCCATCCGAGCCCATGAAGATACAGAACGACCGGCAAGGGCCCCTCGCTCCCGGCCGGGCGCAGGATGCGCACGCGGATGCGCTCCCCGTCACACCCGGGCAGGGCCAGCCACTCCTCCTCGATGCCGGGGCCGTTATCGGCTTCGCCCTGCAACGCGGCGATCACCGCAGGCGTGGACGGCTGCTCCGTGCCGGCCGGGGCCCCAGGGCATTCATGGGCCTCGATGAATGCCTGGGCCAGCCGTTCGAGGACCAGTGGCGGTCCGGAGAGATATTTCACGGCGAACTCCTGCGCGAGGGCGCTACCCCAGGTCGACGGACAACAGGGCCTTCGAGGCCCGTGGCCGAGAGCTTCCGCTCGGGCCCGGGCCTCCATCCTACGGACGGGCCACCGCCTCCTCGCCCGACCGTATGAACGGCACATGTCTCTCCGCGCACACCTGTTGTCCCAGGAGGCCGGGACGGGAGGCACCTGCTCACGCAGGCACGTCAAATGACCTACATCGAGCCGTCACGTCCCACCGAAAATGAGGCAGAGGCGCGTGACCGCTCACGTCGCCCGTTCAGGAGGCAGGTCGCCCAGCCGGCGGCCGCCCGACGCGAGGAGCGCGAGTGACGGAATTCCTGCGGGAACTGACGGAGAGACCGGACGACGGGACGCCGCGGGCGTGGCATGACGCCTTCGACGACCTGCTCGCCCCGGTCCGGTTCGTGCTGCGGACGCCTCCCGGCACTGATGCGACGCCCGCCGATCCCACACAGATGGTCGCTCACCTCGGCTACTTGGGTCTCCTGTCGCTGTCGGCAGGCCCGTTGCGCGTGACGCGTACGCCTCGTCTCATCGCCCGGAGTCCGGGCACTCAGGTAGCCGTCGTCGTGCAGCAGTCGGGCATGGCCGCGCTCACCCAGGACGGACGGAGCACCGCACTGCCTCCGGGGCACGCGGCGTTCATCGACGTGCGACGGCCGTTCTCGCTGGAACAGCGCCAACCTTTCCGGCTGTTGCTGGTGTCCCTGCCCGAGCAGGTGCTTGGGCAGCCCGCCGATCGCATGCACCGGATCTCCGGCCGCGCGATCCCGCCCGGGGAGGGGGTGGCCGGTCTCCTGATCCCGTTTCTGGAGCGATTGCCCCGGATCGCGGCCCAGCTGCCTTCGGGCGCCGGTGATCTGCTCGCCGGAAGCACGGTCGGGTTCGTAACCCTCCTGATCGATGAGCTACTGGGCGAGGAGCACCGGCCACGGGGCAGTGCGCGGACCCATCTCGTGTCACTCATCCGCCAGTTCATCGACCGCAACCTGGGTGACCTGGAGCTGACGCCGGAACGTGTCGCCGAGGCCCATCACATCTCGGTGCGCTACCTGCACCGGCTCTTCGAAGGAGAGGGGGTGACGGTAGGACGGCTCATCCAACAGCGCCGGGTCGAGGAGTGCGGGAGGGAACTGGGGCGGCGCGGACGTGCCACCCCGACGATCTCGGCGGTGGCACGGAGATGGGGGTTTCACACCCCCGCCCACTTCAGCCGTACGTTCAAGGGAGTGTACGGACTGTCCCCGCGCCAGTGGAGACTCGCGGGAACCCCGCAGCTGAGTCCGACCGCGTCCGGCGCAGACGCAAGTCGTCCTCCGCACCCCCGTGCGGAGGAGCTGGTCACACTGATGTCGTCCGGGCAGACCACCGGCGGGTGACTGCCCCCGCCGCGCGGCAGGCACTCGGCGTCCCTGGGGACCGCGACAGCTCGGTGTCGCCCCCCCCTACGAGGCGGGAGGCACCCCGACCTGCCGCAGCTGGGTCTCGAACATGCGTATTCCCTCCAGGTCGTCCGCTTCCCCGGGAGCGTAGGAGGGCGGGTTCGTGTCCGTCAGGAGGCCGGCCAGTTCCGTGGCCCCGCGCGCATGATCCGCCGGGGCAGTTCGTCGGTGGTCCGGTCTCCGGCGCTTCCCCAGTCCGCCGTCGCAGTGTGGACACCGGTGGGCGGTGCGAAGGGCGGGTTGTGATGCTCGCCCATCGCGAAGACGTCGAGTCCGACATCCTCGGCCTTCAGCGCGATCGTGGTGATCGCCTTGAGGCGCTCGTGCTCGTCCGAGGTTCGGCCTGTTGTCGGATCACCGGTGACGTCACCCACGGTGAAGATCCCGAACTGCATGTGCATCGCTTCCTTCCGATACTCGGCGCGTGGACCGGCCAGGTCGCCGCCTGCGCGTCGGACGAGCGTAGGAAGAGGCACGGCCCGGTGGGGGCCGTGCAGTGAACGATCTCGTGCCGCTCCGTGCGCGGGTGGTCCGGCCGCGGGGGCCGTCGCTCACCCCCGGCCTTCCGGCTGCGATGGCTGCTGCACACCAGCAGGTCAAACGACTTACGCCGAGACGTCCCGTAGGCAGGAGATTGGGAGAGGTGAGAAGTATCGCCGGTCCCTCCGCACGTAGACCCCGGGGAGTTCGCAGTGCACTTCGTCCCGCCGTCTCCGCATCCTCTTCCCGAGTCGGCGCGCGACAGTGTGCGCGCGGCGGGGACCCCTCACGTCCGCGTCGAGATCATCAGCGGCGAAAGACTCAGCGGTGCGCGTTCTTTGCCGGAAGCGCCGACGGCCGAATCCGGTCTCCGCGACATCATGGTCTGCGCACCCGTTGAAGGGACGCTCCTGCTCACCCCGGCGTCGCCCGTCCTGCTGGACGCGGACAGTCTCCTCCTGATTGATTCCGAACGCCCCGTCACTGTGACCGAGGCGAGCCGGTGTGAGCTGGTCGTGCTACGCGTGCCCCGCTACCAACTGCCCTGCTCCGAGGAATTGCTCGCGCGCACATCCGGCCGGGTGTACCCCACCACAACGGGAACCGCCGCTCTGTTGGGTCCCCTTCTCACCACCATGAGCACAGTGGTGGACCCGTATGGAGAATGCGTGGCAGAGCGGCTGCGTAACCAGCTGGCCGACCTGGTCGGAATCCTGGTCGCCGAAGCGACCGAACGCGCACCCCGGAACAGTGATCGCGAGCTGACGGACGGCATACGGCGGTGGGTGAACGCACAGCTCGGGGACGCCCGACTGTGCCCGGAGACCATAGCGGCCGCACATTATGTGTCCGTCCGCCGCCTGCACAAGCTCTTCGAAGGAGAGAACGGCACAGTCAGCCGATGGATACAGCAGCGCCGACTGGAGGAATGCCGACGTGAGCTCGGAAGAGGCGACGGGAGACCGGTGAAGGTGAGTTCGGTGGCCCAGCGCTGGGGTTTCGCCAACGCCGCCCACTTCAGCCGAGCCTTCCGCAGCAGATACGGCATGTCCCCGCGGGACTGGAGGCAGATGCGCACGCCGGGCGAGAACCTCCCGGCGTCGGCCATGGCATCGGAGAGCACCCCTGCGGCGAGCCCGACTTCCCTCGGGTGCGATCCCTGAGCTTGTTCCGCTTTGACGGACACCATTGGTGTGGTGGTCAGGCTGCGAGTGCGGTCTCGTATTCAACGGGGCTGAGATGGCCGAGGCTGCCGTGCAGCGGATGCGCCGGGCGGACCGACTCCCGCTGCGGGCACCGAAATGCCCCGCAGCCGTGCGGTACGTACCGCACCGCACGGCCGCTACCGGGGATCGAGGCGGATGCAGCGGGATCCAGCAGGATGTGAATGTCCGCCTCTGTGGTGTTTCCGCAGGTGAGAGGCGTCACGCTTTTGGGTTCGAGTCCCACCCGCCCCACCAGTTTTACCCTGCGGAAACGTTCTGACCTGCGGAAACACGTTTTCCGTGGGTATTTTGCGTGTGGCGGTCGCCTCACGGCGGTGTGGCGAACGTGGTCCCCGCGAGTCAAAGATGAGTTCTGAACGGCTTTGACCTGGGGTTTTGTAGCAACGCCTCCGTGGGGGCGTCGTTGAACGATCCCACGGCCGTGCGCCAGGGCGGTCACGTCGATCGGAGCGGTGCTCTGCTCGGCCTGGTACACAGGCGGATGCCGACCCGGTCGGCGCCGATCTCCTCGGCCACCGCCCGGGCGACTCCAACGACGAGGCGTCTTGCCTCACTGGTGGGGTGTTCGGTGATGTCCGTCAGCCATGACTCGTTCACCCAGGCCGGGGTGACGTCACGCCGGACGAGATCGTCGTGGCCCAGGCCGCTTGCCCTTCCTCGCCTCGGGAAACGATCTTTCCGCGCAAGGACGCCGACGCTCGCCTTCGTCGTCGGTGGGGTCGAGCGGGGCATCGTCCGCGTCAGGTCGGTGATCGGCGCGAAGGAGCCCACTGCGGCGTTGTTCACGAGAATGTCCAGGCTGCCGGACCGCTCTACGGTCCGCGTGACAGCGGTTTCGACGTCCTGTTCGCGCATGCTGTCGGCGCGGATGGCGAACGCGGTACCTCCCGACGCGATTGCGGCGGCTACTACGGCGTCCGCGCGCTCGTTGGACCGGGCGTAGGTGAACGCCACCGCCGCGCCGTCGGCCGCCAGGCGCGCGACGATGCCGGCTCCGACTCCTCGCGACCCTCCGGTCACCAATGCTGTCCTGCCTGCCTGCCTGCCTGCCTGCCTGCCTGCCTGCGAGCGGTTGTGCGGTCATGAGTCTCCCCCTCGGAATGTGGTGCTGGGCCGGGCGCCCGTGATCACGGACGTGCGTGGGCGACGAACCGGGCGGAAGACGGAGAGGGAGCGGCTGTCGACGCTGCCGCAGTTGGAGAAGGCGTCGCGCACGCTGGCGCGGGCGGCGAAGGTGCTGTTCGAGGAACTGGAGCTGGTCGAGGAGCACGGCACGGACCTGGACGTGGCCGTGCTGTGGGCGGCGCTGGAGGAGTCGCCCCGCGCGCCGCCGTGATGACCGCGGCTGCCACGGTGGTCTCGTTGGTGGTCGACGACACCTACCGGCGGCAGATGAACCGGCAGCTCACTGTGCAGGAGTCCCGCCACAAGCTGGCCCGGGACGTGTGCCACGGCAAGCGCGGCACCATTCACCAAGCGTACCGGGACGGCATGGAGGACCAGTTCGGCGCGCTCGGCCTGGTCCTCAACGCCATCGTGCTCTGGACCACGAAGTACATCGATGCTGCCGTCGCCCTGGGACGGTGCAGCTCGGGCCATCGCCGCTATTCCTTCTTGCTAAGTACCGGTAGTCAGCGTTACTGTGTACCAGTACTCAACGGCGCTAACTAGCGCGGGAAGGAGGTATTCCATGGCCAAGCTGCTCAGCGAGATGCTCAAGGGGACGCTCGAAGGCGTCATCCTCGCGTCCCTGTCCGGCCGGCCCGCCTACGGCTACGAGATCACTACGCGGTTGCGGGAGCAGGGGTTCTCCGACCTCGCCGAAGGAACCATTTACGCGCTGCTGCTGCGGATGGAGAAGCGCGGTCTCGTCGACGTGGAGAAGGTCCCCTCGGAGAAGGGGCCGCCACGCAAGGTGCACTCCCTCAATGCCGAGGGGCGCAAGTACCTCGAAGAGTTCTGGCAGACCTGGAACTTCCTCACACAACGGCTGGAACAGCTACGCGAAGGAGACAAGTGACCATGTCCGACACAGAGAAGAGCGGGATCATCGCGAAGATGATCGGGCCCAAGAAGCGCTGGAGGGCCTACAAGGCGCGGGTCGCGGAACTCCCCGAGAACTATCGGGCCGCGGTCGAGGCGATCGAGCGGCACCTGATGCATTTCGTCCCCACCGACGGCGACGCCAACGCGTCGATGTTCGAAGATCTCGCGGATCTGTTTGAGCAGGCCGCGGTCAACGGGACGCCGATCCGAGAGGTCGTCGGCCAGGACCCGACGGAGTTCGTCAAGGAGTTCGCCGAGAACTACTCGGACGGTGGCTACGTCCCCGCCCGTGCCCGCCAGCAGCTGACCGACAGCATCGAGCGCGCGACCGGCGAACAGGCCGGAACGGAAGGCTGAACGCCCTGACGGCGGCCAGGCGCAACGCGTCCAGGGCCGCCCCTTCCCTCCCCTGCGGTGCTGCGCGGCCACCGGACATGCCCGCCAAGCCGCTCCTCGCCACCCGCCCACGGCTGCATATGAGCCAGCAACTGTCATGAACGGCTCAATGGCTGCTGCCCGCACGGTTGCACGCCAGCCACCCCAGATCCACCCAGGTACAGCCCATGAGAGCCACGCCGTGACGATCACGCAAGAGCGACACCTACTTGAGGACATCCATGATGACCAAGAACAACAACGGCTTCTCCGAGGCCGGACTGGGCAAGCTCCGTGAGGTACTGGCACGTCACGTGGAATCCAACAAGATTCCCGGGCTCGTCGCCCTGGTCAGCCGAGGCGAGGAAACCCACGTCGAAGCGCTCGGAACGATGCGCCATGACAGCAGCGAACCGATGCGCCGGGACACCATCTTCCGCATGGCCTCGACCACCAAACCGGTCGCGGTCGCCGCGACCATGGTGCTGCTGGACGACTGCCGACTGCGACTTGACGACCCCATCGATCGATGGCTCCCTGAACTCGCCGACCGGCAGGTCCTCAAGCGGCCCGACAGCCCGCTGGGCGAAACCGTCCCGGCACGACGCCCGATCTCTGTGCGGGACCTGCTCACCTCCACCAGCGGGCTCGGGCTGGACATGACAGCGATGGGCTCCCCGATGATGAGCGCCTACTTCGAGCACAAGGTCTACGGCGAGAACGGATGGCTGCTGCCGGCAGTCGAGCCCGATGAGTGGATACGCCGTCTGGCCACCCTTCCGCTGATGTACCAGCCCGGCGAGCGGTGGCTGTACAACGTCAGCGACGACCTGCTCGGAGTGCTCGTGGCCCGCGTCACGGGACAGCCCTTCGAGACGTTCCTGCGGACACGCATCTTCGACCCGCTGGGCATGAAGGACACCGCATTCCACGTCCCCGCCGACAAGATCGACCGGCTGCCGCCGCTGTACGCGCCCGACCCTCAGACCGGCGAGTTCACCATCGAAGACCCGGCCGAGGGCGGACGGCACAGCACGCCCCCGGTCTTCCCGTCCAGCGGCGGCGGACTCGACTCCACCGCCGACGACTACCACGCCTACTTCCGCATGCTGCTCAACCACGGCAAGCACGGCACCGAACGCATCCTGTCCCGGCCCGCCGTCGAGCTGATGACCACCAACCGCCTCACCCCCGAGCAGGCGGCCGCCCGGGAGACCTGGGCCCGCAACGTCGTCCACCTCTCGCACGGCCAGGGACAGCATGGCGGCTGGGGCTTCGGGATGGCGGTGCGCACCTACCGCGGCGACTACGCGCCCGTCGGCCAGTTCGGCTGGGACGGCGGCGCCGGCACCACCACCTACGCCGACCCGCACAACCAGCTCGTCGGCATCCTGCTCACCCAGACCGGGATGTCCACACCGGACTCGGCACGGCTCATCCACGACTTCTGGACCACCCTCTACCAGGCCATCGAAGACTGATCCGCCACTCACCGGGTCGGCCTGACGAACCTCACAGGTCGCCCACCCGTCCCGCCTGTCGTCAAACGATGGCGAACACCTAACCGACCCCCATCCGAGCCGGATCGAGGGGGATGTAGCCGGATGGAAACGGGTGGCTATGTCCGTTACTCCGGCATCGCCGCAGGTGAAAGGCGTCACGCCCACGGGTTCGAGTCCCACCCGCCCCACCAGTCGGCGCACTTCAGATGCATCTGACCTGGCCTTTTGTGGCGATCGCCTGAGAGGGCGTCATGTAGAGGTCCCACGGCCGTTGGGGGAGACGCTCGTGCTCACCGGGGACGCCTGAGAGACGCAGCACCGCGCGCAGTCGGCGGAGGTCTCCGCGCAGTGTCGATCCGGTCTGCGCCGCCAGCTTGGCCAGGCCCGGGTCCGCCGTGCGGGAGGGAGCCAGATCGGTCAGGAGCCGTGCGCGCTCGGTCATGGGGATCATCAACAGGATCCACGCGGTGTCGGTAGCGTTGCAGGCCGGTCCCGGCGACGCGCCGGCCGTCGGCTGCGAGGTGCAGCCGACGGCCGGCAGCGCCACCACCATGGCGCATGCCGACCACAGGGTCAGAATGTGCCGGCGGAGTTGCACTTGGCCTTCTGGGTGATGCAGTCCTTCACACGGTGCCCGAGACCGGCGTTGTCCCAGGCGTTGAAGAAGTCGCCGTGGATGGACGATGCCATGCCCGAGGCGAGCCGGAAGCCCGCGGTGCTGCCGCTGGTCGGATAACTGACGACGAAGGAGAGGTTGGGGATGGCGACAGGGTAGGCGCCGCTGCACTTGCCGTCGTAGGTGGTCGCCACGTGCGACTTGTGGTCGGGACTGTCGAGGTTCTTGCCGTCCCAGCAGTCGGGGAAGACGAGTTGGTGGGTGAGGTGGGCCTTGGGGGCGCAGCGCGGCCAGTTGCCGTCGGCGCTGCGGCCGATCTCACCGCCCTCGCCGGCGCACCAGTACTGGCCCGGCGAGCCCGCCGGGGTGGGCGTCTGGGTCTTGGCGTTGCCCGCGATCATGCGGAACCCCTGCGGGAAGGGCACGGTCGCCGAGGGGTCGACGAGCCGGGAACCGTAGTACACGATCATGCCCTCGGCTTCGACGGCCTTGTCGCCTTCGTACAGGGTCGGGATCCAGTACGCCGAGAGGTCGTCGGCAGGGGTGCAACTGGTGGGTGTGTTGGTCAGCAGCGACTGGGTCGTGGAGAACGCGTCGGTGCTCTTGTTGCCGAAGAAGCTGTGCATGTGGGACGCACCGGGCAGGCCCGGCAGGACGATGGGGTCGTCCGGCTTGGAGTGACTGTAGGAGCAGGTGGCGTTGAACTCCGGGACCCGGACGATACCGGCGGGCACCGCGGCGGGTGTCATCGCACGGAACTGCGCCAGCTGGGCGTCCCACTTGGCCTGGTCGACGGGGACCCATCCGGCCGCCGGGCTGTCGCCCGCGCCGACGAAGGAGAACCAGTTGATGTTGACGAAGTCACCGGCCGCTGTGCTGCGCAGCACGGCGAACACCGTCTGTGAACCGGTGGGATGGGTGGTGACGTCGGTGGCCTGGGTCGCCCAGGTCTGCCAGCCGCCGGTCGGGGAGACCGGTATGACGGCGAGCAGTGGTCCGGTCAGGCTGCCGGTCCGGAATTCCACCGTGCCCGAGCCGACGGCGGACGCGATCCGGGCCGACACCGTCAGCCGGCCGGCCGCGCCGAGGTCGACGCTGTCGAAGCGCATCCAGTCGCCGTTGGCGAGGAACGCGGCGTTCTGCCCGCCCCCGATGTCCCCGGTCGCCTCCGACGCGACACCCGACTGGGCTGCGTAGGACTCGGCCTGGACGGTGACCGTCGCGGCCTGGGCCTGCTGGGTCGATACGGTCAAGCTCAGGGCGGCGGCCAGCACGACCGCCAGAGCGCTCGCCAGCACTGTGTACAGATGGACGGAATATCTGCGCATTTCACTTCCTTACGGGCATCAGGGGTGACGGGGCCGCATCTCGCCGAAGTACAGCGATGGAGGAGCGGGAGGCGGACAGAGACGTCTGCCCGCAGGGGGATTCGGGTGTCTCGGACCGCCGCCCGCAGAGGGTGGGCGGAGCCGCCCGGGGCCTTCGCGGTCACCGGGCGGCCAGGGGTTACTGATAGACCCGCACGTGGTCGACGAGCATTTTGGCGGGGAAGGGGGTGCCGGCGTCTGTCGGGCCCGGCCAGTCGCCTCCGACCGCCAGGTTGAGGATCAGGTAGTGAGGGTGGTCGAAGATCCACGGCCCGCGCGTCTGCTCCACCTGCTCCTTGTCGAGAGTCAGAACGGTCCGGCCGTCCAGGCTGTAGGTGATGCCCTTGCTGTTCCAGTCGGCGACCCAGGTGTGGAAGTCGTCGGAGAAGTCGGCGTTCCCGGGCAGTGTGTACGGCGCGCCGATTCCGCCTCCGCCGTTGTAGGCGGGCGCGTGGACGGTCGAGTAAGCGGTCTTCACGTCCTTGCCGAGGATCTCCATGATGTCGATCTCGCCGTTGTACGGCCACGGCCGGCCCGTCAGGAAGTCGGCGCCCATCATCCAGAAGGCGGGCCACAGACCGTTGCCCTTGGGCACCTTGATGCGTGCTTCGACGCGCCCGTAGGTGAACTGGAACGTCGCGCCGGTGTTCATCCGCGCCGAGGTGTACTGGCACGTGGTGCTGCCGCTCAGCGGGTCGGGCGGGCACGACGATCCGGCGGTGACCTCCTTGCGTGCCTCCATCACCAGGTGTCCCGCCCCGTCCAGTGCGGCGTTGCGGTGGTCGGTGTAGTACTCCAGCTCGTTGTTCGGCCCGGTGCCCGGGTCGGCCCTCCACTTCGAGGAGTCGGGTTTGCCGCCCGCGGCGCCGTCGAACTCGTCGCTCCACACCAGTCGCGGGGGGTTCGCGGGGTCACTCGGCAGGGGCGGAGGCTGGATCGGAGCGCCGCCGGTGCCATACACCTGGAACTCCCACAGCGAGTAGCCGTAAGGGGTGGCGCGCTGCGTCCCGTACATGCGCACATAGCGGCCGGTGCCGGAGACGGCCAGCGTCTGCTTGAAGCCCGTGCCGGACGTCGTCGAATAGATCGGTGTCCAGTCGGCTCCATTCGACGAGACCTGGATCTGGAAGGACTTGGCGTAGGCGGGATCCCACTGCAGGACGACCTTGTCGATCTGCGCCGTCGCACCGAGATCGACGGAGATCCAGCCTGGATCGGTCCATCCCGTGGTGGAGCTCGTGGACCAGCGAGAGGCCGGATCCCGGTCGAAAGCCCTGGCCGGTGTGCACTCCCAGCAGTTCTGGTCACTCTGGGAAGAGGAAGCCGCGCCCGGCCTGCCGTAGGAGAGCAGCCTGGCGGCGTCGCCGCCGGGACCGCCGGCGGTGCCGTACACCTGGAACTCCCACAGCGAGTAGCCGTAAGAGGTGGCGCGCTGCGTGCCGTACATGCGCACGTAGCGGCCGGTGCCGGAAACGGCCAGGTTCTGGGTGCCGCCCGTGCCCGCCGCTGCCTGGTGGACGACGGTCCACCTCTCCGCGTCGCTCGATACCTCGATCCTGAACGCCGTGCCGTACGCGGCTTCCCAGTTGAGGACGACCCGGCTGATCCCGGCACTCGCCCCGAGGTCGATCTGAATCCACTGCGGGTCGGCGAAGGCGCTGGACCAGCGCGTCCCGGGGTCGCCGTCGACGGCGCCAGGAGCGCTGAAGTTTCCCTCGGTACTCGAGGAGGTGGTGGGCTTTCCCTGAGAGAGCAGCACCTCCGCCGCCTGCGCGGAAGGAGTAGGGAGAGCGATGAAAGTGAGCAGTGCGGCCGCGAGGGCCAAAAATAAGCTGAAGCGACGCAGCGGCGCTTGCATGGGCGACTCCTCAAGTGGGGGAGGCCAGGGAGCGCTCCCTGGAAGGGAGGATGGAGGGACTGGTAAGGGCTGTCAAGGCCTCATTCACCTCGAAAAAACAGCTACGTAACACCTACGACGCATGGAGGGAGCGGTCCCTCGTGGCCTACGCGGCGCGCCGACAGCCACGGGGGTGGCGCTGAAGGAGACGCCTTTCCGAGCACGCTCATGTCGCCCCGGCCTGCGGATACGCTGCTCGCATCGCCATGACGCAGAGCCGGAGGTCGCCCTGATGAGAAAACCCGCCCCGCGCACGAACCCGGGCGGCGGCACAGGGGACGGACAGGTATGAAACGCCCCACTCTCGATGTGGTAGCCGCCCGAGCGGGCGTGTCCAAATCGAGCGTCTCCCGGGTCATCAACGGCGAGACGACGGTCGCCCCGCAGATCCGGGACGTCGTCATGCGCGCCGTGAACGAGTTGGGCTACGTGCCCAACGGCGCGGCACGCAATCTCGTCACCCGCCGCACGGACACCCTCGCCGTGGTGGTATCCGACCCGCCCCAAGGAGTCGTCTCCGACGACCCCCTCTTCTCCGCCGTGGTCCGCGCCGTCAGCAGAGAGCTCGAGACGGCGGGCAAACGGCTCGTGCTCATGCTCGCGGAATCGGACCGGAGCCGGACCAGAGTCGTGCAGTACATCGCCGGCGGGCATGTGGACGGCGTGCTCCTGGTCGCCTTGCACGGTACGGATCCGCTGCCGGCCGCACTGGCCCGGCAGGGCCTGCCCGTCGTGTCCTTCAACCGCACCTCCGCACAGGACGTCCCGTACGTCGCGCTGGACAACGCCGGCGGAGCGGCGCTGGCCGTGCGTCATCTCCTGGAGCGCGGTCGGCGCCGGATCGCCACCATCACCGGGCCGCTCGAACTGTACGAGGCGCGTGAGCGTCTCGAGGGCTACCGTCAGACGCTGCGTGACACCGGCCGTCGCTCCATCGTGGCACTGGGCGACTTCACCAGAGCCTCCGGCGCCGAAGCCATGCGGCAGCTCCTGGAGGACGATCCCGACCTCGACGCGGTGTTCGCAGCCAACGACCTGATGGCGATCGGAGCCCTGCGCACCCTCCATCAAGCGGGCCGACGCGTCCCCGAAGACGTGGCGGTCGTCGGCTTCGACGACATAGAAGCCGCGTCCTACACCAGTCCCGCGCTCACCTCGGTGCGCAGCCCGATGGCCGACCAGGCGACCGCCGCCGTCCACCTGCTCCTCGGCCTGATCGACGGCGGCCCCACAGGGCCGGTGATCATGCCGAACGAACTCGTCGTGCGCGAGTCGACCTGATCTCCCGTCAGCACGCGCTCCGAGGCCCTCTCTCGCGACCGCGTCCGCCGCTGGGCGACCGCGCCGGAGAGCGTATTTTCGGTGCGTGAGGCAAATTCTGAGCTCTGAGCTGGACGGCGCTGTTCGAGGAGCCGGAGACCATGAGTGGAAAACTGTTCGACAGGCCGGGACTCAGTCGTCATGATCCGCACGGTGACGACTCCTGAGCAGTTCCTGGCGATGGCCGCCGCCCGCAACAACGCCGAGTGGTGTGCGGCGATGTGCCGATCGCACGGGCTGGAAAGTGAGTTCGGGTCGCAGGCCTGGGCCGCTCCGGTACGGACCCCGCTCTTCTACCCCGACGCGGTGACGCTGGGGCCCGGCGCGGACGGGACCGCACTGGTGGCCCGGATCGGTACCGCGGCGGCCGGTGCCTCGGTCAAGGACAGCTTCGCCGACCTCGACCTGACCCAGGCCGGCTTCGAGGTGCTCTTCGAGGCGCAGTGGATCCACCGCCCGGCAGGGACGCCCGCCCCCGCCTCCGAGCTCCGCTGGGACGTGGTGGGGGACCGGGCGGGGCTCAGTGCCTGGGCACTCGCCTGGGACGACGGGGACGGTAACGCGCACCTCTTCCGTCCCGGACTGCTCGACGACCCCGAGACGTTCGTGCTCGCCGGACGGTCCGCCGACGGCCGCGTGGTCGCCGGCGCGGTGGCGAGCCGCAGCGAGCAGATGGTCGGCCTCTCCAACGTCTTCGCACGGGAGGGGGGTGGCCCCGACGGCGGGTGGCCGGTCGTGCTGCAGGCGGTGGGCCGACTGTTCCCCGGCCTTTCCGTCGTCGGCTACGAACAGGGCGATGAACTCGCGGCGGCCGTCCGGGTCGGGTTCAAACCGGTCGGCCCGCTGCGGATCTGGATCCACCACGGCGAGTGACCGAACCTTGCTTGTGCCGCTCCCCGGCGCCGGACCCGCCTGCCACGCCGCGGCAGCCGGACGCCGGCCGCGACGTCAGCCTCGGCTGGGCTGCCCGCGCCTACCGTCTGCGCGCGGTCGTGTTCCTGCAAGAAGGCCCGAGCATGTTCGTGTACGAGCTCCTATGGCTGAGGAAAGCGGCCCATCTCGGCCGCGAAGAGCACCGGATCACTGTCGAACCCGCGGATCATCTGCTGAAACGTCCACGCTCCGGAAGCGTCCCGTACGAACTCCGCGACCGTTGCCGCACAGGATTCACTGACCTGAGAGAGGTCGTCCTTGAGGAGCTCGTCATATCCCTCGACGACCAGAACTCCGACGTTGGAGATGTTGGCGAATGCCTTGCGGCCGTCGTTCTGGTGAATCGCCACACCTACGACAACCCGTGTGAAGGAGGAAGCGAGGCGATCGAGCTCCAGAGTCATCTCTTCCACGTAGCCGAAACCCTGCCCTGTCCGGCTGTGCCGACTCATGTTGATGGTGCCGTCCGGTGAGCGGCTGTCGAAGTGCACGACGTAGACAGGCGGGCCGTATGCGGCGGCTTTCGAGTAGGTGGTGGCGATGATGTCCAGATGCTGTTGTGACTCATTCCACGGGCTCGGATCCCACTTGAGCCGTACCGAGACCTTCCCCACTCCACGGCGCTCGCTGCTCACCCGTTGGCTACCTCTCTCCAGTCGAACTACTACAGCGAATGACCGGACAAGTATGACTGACTACGGCTCAGGTGACGCTCGAACAGCTGGATCAGTGGGACGGCATCACGTGCCGACGGCCTGAGCCTGCGGGGCCGTGCTGTCACGTACCACCAGGCGATGCGGGGCCGTGAGGTCCGAGGGCGGTACCTCGTTGTCCGGGCTGTAGATCCGGTCCGCCAGGCACTGCATGGCCATCTGGGCGATCTGGCGCTTGTCAGGAGAGACCGTGGTCAGCGTCGGCCGGCCGTACCGTCCGTCCTCGATGTCGTCGAAACCGACGACCGCGAGTCCCTCCGGGACCCGTACACCCCTGTGATGCGCCAGATGTATCGCCCCCAGGGCGAGTTCGTCGCTGAAGGCGAATACCGCGTCCGGGGCCCCGCCGTTGTCGAGCAACCTCGCCATGGCTAGAGCGCCGTCCTCGCGGTGCAGAGCGTCGACGGCTCCCTCCCACTCCGGCCGTGGCTGCACGCCGGCCCGCCGCAGCGCCCTGCGATAGCCCTCGGCACGCAGGCCTGCCGTTCCGTTGTGCAGGTGCGGCTGGAGGCCGATGGCCGCGACACGGCGGCGCCCAAGGGCCAGCAGGTGGGTGGTCGCCTCGTCCGCGGCGGTGACGTTGTCGACGGCCACGCGGTCGGCGAAGCCCTGGGGACTGCGCTCTCCGAGGAGCACGATCGGCAGGGGCCGTGCGGTGGACGCCAGTTCTTGCGCGGTCAGCGACCAGGGACTGATGATCAGCCCGTCCATGACGCGGCCGCCGCTGCCGGTCAGCAGGCGGCGTTCGGCCTCGGCGTCGCCTCGCGTCTGGTCGATGATCACTGTCAACGACCGGCGCCGGGCCTCCTCCACCAGCAGACCTGCGAGTTCCGCGAAGTAGGGGGAGTGCAGCTCGGGGATGGCCAGGCCGATGATTCCGGTACGCCCGGCCCGCAGGCTGCGCGCGGCGAGATTGGGGCGATAGCCCAGTTCGTCGATCGCTGCCTGAACCCTTCGCCGGGTGTCCGCCGCGACCCGCGCGGATCCGCTGACCACGTTCGACACGGTGCGCGCCGAGACTCCGGCGCGGGCGGCTACGTCCTTCAGGCTGCTCGTCACCACGCCATCCTGACACGCCGCCGTCGACGGCGATCAAGATTGTCCCGACCACCTATTGCAACGTGGCATTCATCGCTGCAACATGGCTCGGACAGTCCTGACGCAAGGAGGCACGCATGAGCCCGCACCCGCACCCGGGAACGTCCCCGGCCGACCTCGACCTGGACGTGACCAGGGAAGTCGAGGCCCTGTACGCGCACGGCATCACGGCCCGCAAGGGCGCGTTCACCGCGGAGTGGGCCGACCGCCTGCACGAGGACATCGAGGCCGCCTTCCAAGAGGCACTGACGCGGCCCGACGGAGCCGTCGGGCGTGGACCGCACCGTTACTACGTGGAGGTCCACCCCGAGCAGTTGCGCGGATTCGTCGAACTCGTCGACCACCCCTGGGTGCGCTCGGTCTGCGAAGCCGTGCTCGGTGCCGACTACCGCATCGTCGAGCTCGGCTTCGACGTGCCGCTCGAAGGCGCCGTCAACCAGCCCTGGCACCGGGACTTCCCCATCCCCGAGGAGACCCGTGCCGAGCGGCGGCTGACCTCCCTGGCCTTCAACGTCACCGCCGTCGACACGGAGGAGGACATGGGCCCCTTCGAGATCGCGCCTGGCACGCAATGGGACGACAGCCCGGAATTCGGCCACGGTATGTTCCCGCCCCGGTCCCACTACCCGCGCTACGAGGAGCGCGCCGTGCGCAAGTACCCCCGGCGCGGGGACATCTCGGCGCGCAGCGCCCTGACCATCCACCGAGGCACGAAGAACAACTCCGCGAAGTCCCGCCCCGTGCTGGTCCTGGGCGTCGACGGGCCGGAGGCATCCAACGGCGACCGGCACGACACCGCCGTGACCCGCGCCTTCTGGGAGGCGTTGCCCGAGCGCGTCCGGCAACATCTGGACTGCCCGGTCGTCGACGAGTTGGAGCCGATCACCCAGAAGCACACCATCGAGGGTCTGGTCATGGGCGATGCCTGAGCTGACAGCGCAGGGCGGGCGCGACCGCCTGTCCGCCGAAGACGCCCCGCGCACCCCCGCCGCGGTCTACGCCGTCTCAGCCGTCTCCGCCCTGGGCGGACTGCTGTTCGGCTACGACACCGGCATCATCTCCGGAGCCCTGCTGCACCTGCGTGAGGACCTGGACCTGACCTCCCGTGAGCAGGAGATCGTCGTCAGCGTCATCCTGCTCGGAGCCATGGCCGGGGCACTCGTATCCGGGCGGCTGGCCGTGCGGCACGGGCGGCGCAAGGTCGTCGTCGCGGTCGCGGTGGTCTTCGCCCTGGGTGCGGCGGCCGCCGCCGCGGCCCCGGGCGTGGGCAGTCTCGTCACCGCCCGCTTCGTGCTCGGCCTGGCTGTCGGCGGCGCCTCCAGCGTGGTGCCGGTGTACATCGCCGAACTCGCCCCGGCCCCGATCCGCGGTCGGCTCATGGTGCTGTTCCAGCTGATGGTCGCCATCGGGCAGCTCATCGCCTATCTGTGCGGCTGGGCCCTGGCGGACAGTGGTGGCTGGCGCACCATGTTCGCCCTGGCCGTCGTACCCGCCGCGGCACTGGGCATCGGCATGGTGTTCCTGCCCGAGAGCCCTCGCTGGCTCATCGGACGCGGCAGAACCGACCAGGCGCTGGCGGTTCTGGCCCGGCTGAGGCCGGACGGCTACGCGGTCCGGAAGGAGATCGCGGAGATCACCGAGGCGGTCGCCGGTACCGGCGGCACCGCCGTCGACGGCACGACGTCCGGGCGCTGGCGCGACCTGGGGCAGCGATGGGTCCGGCCCGCCCTGCTGATCGCCGTCGGTATCGCCGCCTTCTCCCAGCTCACCGGCATCAACGCGATCGTCTACTACGCCCCCACCATCCTCGTCGACGCGGGCTTCGGGGACTCGGCCGCGCTGCTGACAGGTATCGGTATCGGCGCCATGCTCGTGGTGGCGGGTGTCGTGGGAGCCGTGGCGGTGGACCGGGCGGGCCGCCGGCGCACGATGCTGTGGTTCCTGCCCGGATCGGCGATTGCCATGGCCGTCCTGGCACTCGCTTTCCTCGGCCCGGTCGACTCGCCCGCCCAGCGCTGGACGGTGATCATCGCCCTGTTCGGCTACATCCTCTGCAACGGCATCGGCATGCAGGCCGTGGTGTGGCTCATCGGGCCTGAGATCCTGCCCCTCGCCGTACGCGGCCCGGCGACCAGCTTGGCCACCGTCACCCTGTGGGGCTTCGACCTCGTCATCGCGCTCAGCGCACTGACCGCCATCCGGACCATCGGCCAGTCCGGAACCTTCATGGTCTACGCCCTGATGAACGTCGCCTGCATCGTCTTCGTCGTGACGAAGGTCCCGGAAACCCGGGGCCGCTCTCTGGAGACCATCGAACGAGCCCTGCGCCGCGGCGGCTCGTTCCGTAAGGCGCTCCACGTCTGACCAGGCTCGAGGTCGTGGGGCAGACCATCGACGGTTCCGGGCGGCCGCACTTCGCCGAGGCCTTCCCACTCATGGGGTGATCGTGGGGGCCGGAGCGCCGATCCGCAGGCCGCATCGGCTTCACCGCCTGCCGGTCCGAGGACATGGACTCTGCTGCCCCCCCCAGGACGGGGGCGGCAGAGCGCCGGCCAGGCTCAGTAGAGCGTCCGCCAGGCGCCGCGCGGCCAGGCCAGCACCGCGAAGACCTGCGTGGCGGCGGCCTGCTCGATGACCTGGGTGGTCCCGCTGTCGTCGAACCGCATCAGGCCGGTGGCGCTGTCCCGCTGCTCGGACCAGATGTGGTCCGCGTAGTCGGCCATCGCCCGCCGGTAGACGGATCCGCCGGTCACCGACTCCAGCAGCAGCAGATTCTTGAAGAAGATCGAGTTGAAGAAGACGGGCTGGGTCAGCAGCCTGCCCTCGGTCACGTAGTGCGTGTACGCGGCCTCGGCCGTACGCCGGGCCTGGCTCAGGTACTTCCGGTCGCGGGTCGCCTCGTACAGCAGGACGCCGACGCCGACCGGGACGCCCTGGTTGTAGGACCAGATGGTCCGGTCGACCGCGCCGGCCAGGTCGAGGCTGTCCCAGTAGAGGCCTTCGGGGGTCCGAAGGTGGGTGTTGGTCCAGTCGTAGAAGCGCAGGGAGGATTCCAGATAGCGTCCCTTGCCGGTGATCTGGTGCAGGCGCATGCCGAGTTGGGCGCCGGGCATGTTGGAGACGGTGTTACGGCTGTGACTCCAGTCGGCCTGGGTCCAGAACACTCCGCCGGGGGCGGGATGGCCCGGGTCGGTGTCCCAGCCCGACTCGACCAGCGTGAAGATCTCCTCCGCGCGGCGGAGCGCCGCCCGGTCGCCGGTCTGCAGGTGCAGCTGGGACTTGGCCAGCCCCACCCACTCGTTGTCGTCGTAGAACATGTCGCCGCCGTCGCCGTGCGGAGCGACCGGGTAGGAGTCGTAACCGGGGAGGCCGGTGGTGCCGCCCGCGGCATTCCAGTACAGCTCCTGCGCCTCGGCGCGGACGGCCAGGGCCGGCGCGTAGCGGCGGTCCACGAAGGCCAGGTCGAGAGCGGCGACATGGGCCTGGGAGAGCGGCCATTCATAGGAGTACGGGCGGTCGTCAGCGGCGGCCGGGTACTGCTCGCGTACGAGTCCGGTGCCGTCCGCCGTGTCGAAGTACTTCTTCAGGGCGTCGTACGTGACGCGCGCACGGGAGAGGGAGCGGGAGCGGGAACGGACGTCGGCCGGGGCCGCTGCCGACGCGGCGGTGGTGGCCGCGGGCGCGGCGGCCAGTGCGGCCAGGGAGGCGCCGAGGACCTGACGGCGTGAGAGGGACCAGCGCATACGGAGCTCTCCTGTTCGAGGTACGGCACGGTACGGAGCGACCGACAACGTTGTCATCAGCTCGGGGGAGCGTCAACGGCCAGGACCATCGGTTTTGCGTCACAGCGGATGCGGAACGGCGAACGCCGCACCGCCTCCGCTGGAGCGGGGTCGAGGGGGACGCAGGCGGACGGAAAAGGGCTTGTACGCCCGCTACATCGAGAAAGCCGCAGGTGAGACGTATCGCCGGTTTGGGTTCGCCCGGGTGCTCGACGTCCGGTCAGCCGTGGACCGGCGCCGCCGGTGCCAGTCGGTACGCGTCACCCTCGCGGCGCACGTGTCCGGCGGTGGGTGGCGGGAAGTGGCTGCCGAGCAGGAGTGTGGGCGTGCCCGCGAGTGAGTCGAGCATCCGGCGCCGTGTCCGGGCGGCGAGTTCGGGCGAGATGTCCACGCAGCTGCAGATCCCGGGGTGCGACAGCTGGACCGGGTGGTGGATGCTGTCGCCGGTGACCAGCGCGTTCTCACCCCCGCTGCTCAGCCGCACCGCCATCTGCCCGGGGGTGTGGCCGGGGGTGGGCAGCAGGCGCAGGCTCGGTGCGATGTCCGTTCCCTCGTCCGCGACGTCGACGAGCTCGAGCAGGCCCGCGTCCCGGACGGGGTGGACCGAGTCCCGGAACATCTGCTGTCGTGCCTCCTCCATCTCGGCTCCGGCCCAGTGGTCCCATTCCGTGCGGGCGGTGACGTAGCGCGCGTTGGGGAAGGTGGGAACCCAGTCGTCCCCCTCGGCCCGTGTGTTCCAGCCGACATGGTCGGTGTGGAGGTGGGTCAGGATGACGAGGTCCACGGTCTCCGGGGCGAAGCCCGCCGACCGCAGTCGAGCTTCGTAGTCGCTGTTCAGGTCGTGCCAGGCGGGGTTGGCGCGCCGCTTTCCGTTCCCGATGCCGGTGTCGACCAGGACCCGCATGCCGTCCACCTCGACGGCGAAGCTGTGGCTTGCCAGGCGGAGCGCGCCCTGTTCGTCGGCGAAGTCGGGGTGGAGCCAGGGTGTCCCGGTGACGATGCCGGCAGTCGCTCCGGGCAGCAGCCACGGGCCGGTTTCGGCGGGGAGGGCTATCTCGTCGATGCGCCGCACGGTGTGGTCGCCCACGGTCCATGCGGGCGTCCGGGGGGTGGGTGTGGTGCTGGTCGGCGACGTCGCGGGCATGGCGGTCTTCCTCACCTGTTGCAGCTAAAAGCAATTGGTTTGCTTTAACCGACCGTAGGGCCTACGTTCGTCTAAAGCAAACGATTCGCTTTTACGTGGTACCGGGCCGGGGCGCTCCCCGGCCCGACGCACCGTGCAGAACCGGAAGGACGCGCATGACCAGCGAACTCACACCCCAGGAAGCAGCCCGAGGGGCGCTGCGGGCGGGGCTCCCCCTCGGCGGTGACCGCCACGACGCGGTGGCCGCGACGGCCAACCACATCCACTCCGTCATCTCCCTGCTGCGTGAACTCGACTTCGGTGACACTCCGCCGGCAGCCTCCTACCGGGCCGGAGAGGAGGACAACCGATGAGGCCGTTCGAACTGTCGCTCACCGAGGCCTCCCGTGCGGTGCGCGCACGGGAGTTGTCCCCGGTCGAACTCACCGAATCCGTACTCGGTCGTATCGGCGCGGTCGACGGACGGCTCGGCGCCTATGTCACCGTCGCCGCGGACGCGGCCCGGGCCGCGTCCGCGCGTGCCGAGAGGGAGATCTCCACCAGCGGACCGCGTGGGCCGCTGCACGGGATCCCCATGGGGCTCAAGGACCTGATCGACGTCAAGGGGATGCCCACCACGGCGAGTTCGGACGTCCGGGCCGGGCATGTCGCGGAGCGCGACAGCCATGTGGCGGAACGGCTCGGCGCCGCCGGGGCCGTCCTCCTGGGCAAGACGCACACGCACGAGTTCGCGTACGGCCTGACCACGCCGCAGACCAGCAACGCCTGGGACCACAGCCGTGTGGCCGGAGGGTCCAGCGGCGGATCGGCGGTGGCCGTCGCCGCGGGTGCGGCGACGTTCGCCCTGGGCACGGACACGGGCGGCTCGATCCGGGTCCCCGCGGCGCTGAACGGAGTGGTGGGTCTCAAGCCGACCTACGGCCTGGTCTCCCGCTCCGGCGTCACCCCCCTCTCCTGGTCCCTGGACCACGTCGGACCCCTCACCCGCACCGTCCACGACGCGGCCCTGGTGCTGGCCGCGACAGCCGGTCACGACCCGCGCGACCCCGCGAGCGTGTCCGGTCCGCCGACGGACCTCTCCGGCGGAGGTGACCTGAGGGGGCTCAGGGTCGGCGTACCCGGCAATTACTACTTCGACCGGGTGTCGCCCGACGTCGAGGAGGCGGTACGCCAGGCGATCGGGCGGCTGTCGGAGCTCGGGGCGGAGCTCGTCGAGGTCGAGATCCCGATGGCGCGCTACATCCAGGCCGTTCAGTGGGGGCTGATGGTTCCCGAGGCCACCGCCTACCACGAGCGTTCGCTGCGGGCCGCCCCCGGCCTGTACGCGCCGGACGTCCGCATCCTGCTGGAGGCCGGCGAACTGACCTCGGCCGGCGACTACCTGCGTGCCCAGCGGGCCCGGACGATGATGTGCGACGCCTGGGCCCGCATGTTCGACGGCATCGACGTCCTGGCCGCGCCGACCGTGCCGATGACGGCCGCCGAGGCCGGCCGGGACACCGTGGAGTGGGCCGACGGCACCACCGAAGCGGTGTCCGACAGCTACGTACGGCTCTCCGCCCCGGCCGACATCACCGGAGTACCGGCCCTCACCCTCCCGGTCGGCCACGACCGGGCCGGCCTGCCGATCGGCATGCAGCTGATGGCGAGGCCCTTCCGGGACGCGACGGTCCTGCGGGTCGGACGGATCTACGAGGAGGCGGTGGCCGACCGGCGGCGGATCGCCCCGGTCGCCGTCTGAGGCCCGGCGGTACCGGTGGCCTCGCGGGAGCCCACGGCATCACTTTCCGGGCGGCTAGAAGCAACGGATTCGCATTAAGGTGGGGAGTATGAGTCCCAAGCCCATGACCCGCCCCGGTGGGCGCAGCGCACGTGTGCAGGAGGCCGTCCACGCCGCGGTCCGTGAACTCATCGGTGAGGCGGGCCGCGAGGCGGTGACCGTCCCCATGGTCGCGGCGCGGGCCGGTGTGACGCCGTCCACGATCTACCGCCGCTGGGGCGATCTGCAGGAACTCCTGTCCGACGTCGCCGTCGAGCGGCTGCGCCCCGAGACCGACCCGGCCGATCTCGGGAGCCTGCGGGCCGACCTCGACGCCTGGGCGGAGCAGTTCCTCGACGAGATGGCCTCTCCGTCCGGGCGTGCCTACATCAGGGACGCGCTCCTCGGCGACCCGGACGGCACCAACGCCGGCCGGTGCTCCGCCTACGCCGCGGAGCAGATCGACGCCGTGCTGAGCCGTGCGGTCCGGCGGGGCGAGCCGGTGCCCGACACGGAGCTGGTGATCGACCGCGTCGTGGCGCCGATCATGTACCGCATTCTCTTCCGCCCCGGCGGGCAGGGTGCCGACTACGCGCGCGAACTCGTGACGAACGCCCTGCACCGCCCCTGACGCGTCGCGGGGCTCGATCGAGGGACGCCCGACTCCCGCGCTCCGGAGGAGGACCTTCCCTCCCGTCGGCTGCTCAGCCGCCGAGGGCGCAGGCGTCCCCGTTGAGCATGAACCGCGGTGGTGACGACGCGTCACCGGTGTGCTCGACGAGATAGCCGAGGGTGATGCTCGCGCCCGGAGCGATCGTGGCGTTGTGGGCGGCGTTGGCCGCCTCGATCGTGTTGCTCCCCTGGGTCAGGTCCGTGTTCCAGTCGGAGATGACGGTCTGTCCGAGAGCCAGCGGGAATTCGAGCGTCCAGCCGTTGACGGGTGTGGTGCCCGTGTTGGTGACGGTCAGGTCGACCGTCGTGCCCGTGCCCCAGGCCTTCACGGTGCGGTCCACCCGGCAGGTGGGTTCCTCCTGCGCGAACGACACCCGGTGCAGTCCACCGGGCAGGTCGTTGACCACGTAGAACTCCCCGTCGGCGGTCGCTCCGATCGACGTCACCTGGGTGGGCATCTCCCCGATCTCCGCCTGCTCGTAACCGCCGTCGCCGTCGGGGCGCAGGGCCCAGACCGTGGACGAGCAGTAGTCGGTGGCGATGTACGTGCCGCCGACCAGGTCGGCGTACTCCTCGCCCCGGTAGACGCGGCCGCCGATGACCGAGCAGCCGCCGGTGTACGGCGAGTACGTGAAGACCGGCTCGGTGTACGTCTCGCCGGCCTTGCAGTCGCCGCCCTCGAACTTCTCCAGTCCCTCGTAGCAGGACCAGCCGAGGTTCAGCCCTCCCTGTCCGGGGGCGAGGTGGTCGACCTCCTCCCACCGGCCCTGGCCGACGTCACCGATCCACAGCGAGCCGTCGGCATCGTCGAAGGAGAACCGCCACGGGTTGCGCAGCCCGTACAGCCAGATTTCCTCGCGGGCGCCCGGGGTGCCCACGAAGGGGTTGTCGCCGGGAACGCAGTAGGCGAGTTCGCCGCAGCTCCGGCTCACGTCGATACGCATGATCTTGCCGAGCAGGGTGTCCAGCCGCTGCGCGGCGCGGAGGGGGTCCGCGGAGCCGCCGCCGTCGCCGATGCTCCAGTACAGATCGCCGTCCGGGCCGAACGCGAGCTGGCCGCCGTTGTGGTTGCTGTTCTCGGCGTGCTCCTGCGCGAGCAGGACCTCCAGGCGGGACTCGTCGAGCCGGTAGCGGGCGAGGGTGACCGCGCCGTCCGGCAGCGCCGTGTACGCCAGGTACAGGTCCTGGCTGTCGGCGAAGTCGGGCGGGACGGCGATGCCGAGCAGGCCGCGCTCGTTGCCGGACTCGTCCACGGCCGACTTGATGTCGACGATCGGAGTGGCGGCCAGGCCGGTGTCCGGCCGGTAGACGCGGACGGTGCCGGACTTCTCGGCGATGAACAGCCGGTCCGTGCCGTCGTCGGGGGCGACGAGCGCGGTGGGCCGTTTCAGTCCGGAGGCTACCTGGGTGGTGGTCGCGCTGAGCGAGGGGAGGGGGACGGGAGACGTGGCTTCCGCCGCTCCCGTCCGGGGCGGCACGGTATCGGCGGCGGTGGCGGGGAGCGAGAGGGGAGCGGTCAGCAGGAGGGCCAGCAGAAGTGGCCCTGCCCAGCGGCGTCTTGACATGTATCGGCTCCAGAGAGGGGGGACGCTTGCGCAGCGGTGGTCTTCGCACATCGGTGGTGCTTGCACGCGGTGGCGGTTCCATGGAGAGCGAGCGCGGCCAGGCCGCGGCAGCATGGGAGCGCTCCCGCACCAGGCTGCTCGTCGCGGAACGGGGCGGCAACGCGTGATTGCGCCACCTTCACGCCGTGTGGCGCAGAAGCGACCCCGGTGGTGGGCCCGGGGCGTCCCCCGGCGCTACCGGCTGCTCGCGCCGAGAGTCCGCGCGAGCGCGTCGAGGGTCACGTCGACGACGGCACGCAGGTCCTCCGCGCCCGCCCCTGCTCTGCTCATGACGGCGAGGGACTGGTTCACGGCCGCCACGTGGACGGCGAAGGTCCCGGCCGTTCCGTCGTGCAGGCCGGCGGCCTCCATCGCGGCCCGTAGCCGGGTGCGCTGGAAGCCGACCGCCTCCTGCGCGCGCGCCGCAACGCCCGGACTCAGCACGGGTGTTGCCATGACGGACTGGGCCACCAGACATCCGTCGGGCAGGCCGGGGTCCGCGATGCGTTCCAGCGTGACCCCGAAGAACGCCCGCACGGCTGCGAGTGGCTGTTCGGCGGCGCAGGACAGTGCCGCATCGTACTTCTCCCCGTAACGCGTGGTGTAGCGCTCCAGGCAACGCGTGAAGAGCGCGTCCTTGTCGCCGAACGAGGAGTAGATGGAGCTGCGGTTGAGGCCGGTCGCCCGGGACAGGTCGTCCACCGAGGTGGCGGCGTAGCCGGCCCGCCAGAACTGGATCATCGCGGCGTCCAGCGCCGTGCCGATGTCGAACCGCTTCTTCCCCGCCATGCCGCACCTCCCTGCTGCCGTGTTTCCGTGCCGCACCATTTTATCTTGAACCGAACAGTTCAAGATGGGCTAGGCTCGGCGCATGCTCTCGCGTTCGACGGAGAAGATCCATGGCTGACCCCGTACTCACCGCCCGCGTCCCCGGCCGCACGGTCCACGACCTGCCACTGCGCGATCTGCCCGGCTTCGACCACCGCTGGGTGGACGCGGAGGGTGTCCGCCTTCATGTGGTCGAGGGCGGTGATCCGAACGGCCCGGCCGTCGTGCTGCTCGCCGGTTTCCCGCAGAGCTGGTGGGCATGGCGAAAGGTGATGCCGGTTCTGGCCGGGCGGTCCCACGTCATCGCGATCGACCTGCCGGGCCAGGGCCACTCCGAACGGCCGGACGGCAGCTACGACACCCACACGGTCGCCGCGTACGTCCACGGCGCGGTGAAGGCGCTCGGAGTTTCGACGTACTGGCTGGTCGCCCACGACATCGGTGCGTGGGTCGCCTTCTCCCTCGCCCTGAAGTACGAGAGCCGGCTGCACGGGCTCGCGCTGCTCGACGCCGGCATCCCGGGCATCACACTCCCCGACGCCGTCCCGACCGATGCCGAGGGGGCCTGGAAGACCTGGCACTTCGCGTTCCATCTCGTGCCCGACCTGCCCGAGACGCTGCTCGCGGGCCGTGAACGCGAGTACGTGGGCTGGTTCCTGAAGGCCAAGTCCCTTTCCCCCGGCACCTTCGACGACTCCGAGATCGAGCAGTACGCCGCGGCCGTCGCCGCCGAGGGCGGACTCCGTGCCTCCCTGGCCTACTACAGGGATGCCGCCGAATCGGCGCGGAGGAACCACGAAATCCTTGAACGACAGCACCTGAGGGTGCCGGTCCTCGGCATGTCCAGCAGTCACGGCTCCATTCCTGACATGGCGGCGTCCATCAGGCCTTGGGCACCCGGCGCCACGGGGGTCGTCGTGCGGGACGCCGGACACTTCATCCCGGACGAACAGCCCGACGCCGTCGCTGCCGCTCTGGCCGGTTTCATGGCTGACCACCGGACGGGCGAACCCGCGCGGTCACCGCGCCGGTAGGGGGGGGCGGCCCCTCTCGCGGGAGGGAACCGCCCCCGAGGCTTCAGCCCTTGGGGGCCATGGCCGGCGGGGCGGCGTCGACGCCCCAGTTCGTCGGCTTGCCGGAGAGCTTGATCTTGATCGTGCCGGAGCGGAGCAGGTCCTCGTGAGAGACCCAGCTGCGGCGCAGCTTGCCCTTGTCCGTGCCCACGGAGGACACGTACTGGAGCTTCGACGCGCTCGCGCCCGGTGCCTCGATGCTGATCCTGCGTCCGTGCTCAGGCCGGATCTCGACCTTCTCGAACATAGGCGCGCTGACGATGTAGTTGGCGGAACCTGGCTGGGCCTCGAAGACGCCGGCCATGGCGAAGACGAGCAGCGACGAGGTGGAGCCGAGGTCGTCGTTGCCGGGCATGCCGTAGGCGTTGTCGGTGAAGAGCGTCCGCATCGCGCGCAGCACGGCTGAGGTCTTCCACGGTGCGCCGGTCCAGGAGTACATCCACGGCGCGTGGAAATCGGGCTCGTTGTTGGGATTGAAGGCGAAGTTGTTGTGGTAGTCGTACGCGCCGGTCACCCATGACTCCGAAGCGGCCTTCGCCGGGTCGGCGAGCACGGTCGGCATGTCGAAGAACGTGTCGAGCCGCTGCTCGGCCTTGGCCTGACCGCCCATGAGACCGAAGAGGGTCTGGGGGTCCTGCTGGGCGAGCCACTGGTACTGCCATGCGGTGCCCTCGTGGAACGCACCGGGCTGGGTGGGGTCGGGGTCACCGGCGACGGTGCCGTCCGCGTTCCTCGTGACGGGGAACCCAGAGAAGCCCTGCGAGGTGACGTCGGTGTCCCAGAGCTTGGTGAAGTTCTCGCAGCGCGGGGCGAGAGCCGCGGCCTTGTCCTTGTAGCCGAGGTCGTCGGCCATCGTGGAGAGCGCGCAGTCCGCGAGCGAGTACTCGAGCGTGGCCGACCCCGCCTGGCGGCTGTCGCCGTACAGGTAGCCGGGCAGGTCCTGGTAACCGACCCAGCCGTTCTCCACGTACGTCGGGTTGCCGTCACGGCCGCGGAAGGCCGACTGATCCGAGGGGAGTTCGTTGACGTTCTTCCAGAGTGCGTCGAACAACTGCCGCGAGGTGCGGTCGTCGAGCAGGCCGCGGTTGTGGATGTCCACGATCCACGGGGTGACGGGATCGCCGCTCATCACGTTGGTCTCGCCGTTGCCGAGCGCCCAACGCGGGAGCCAGCCGCCGTCCTGGTGGATACGCAGCACGGACCTGGCCATGTCCGCGGCCTTGTCCGGGTGCAGCAGGGCCACCAGCTGGTTCTGCGAGCGGTAGGTGTCCCAGAGCGAGAACATCTGGTAGTACGTGGCATCCGCGCGGTGGACCTTGTCGTCGAAGCCGCGGTAGCGGTTGTCGACGTCGGACCCGATCGACGGGTGCAGCAGCGAGCGGTAGAGCGCGCTGTAGTAGGTGCGCTGGTCGGCGGTGCTTCCGCCTGCCACGCGCATGCGGTTCAGCTCGTCCTGCCAGGCGTCGTGCGCGCCGGTCCGGGCCTTGTCGAACGACTTCGGCTGCTCGGCCCGGCGGTTGAGGCGCGCGCCGTCGACCGAGGTGTAGGACAGGCCCACCGATGTACCGACCTGATCACCCTCGGCCGGGTCGAAGGTCAGCCAGGCGCCGGCGCGCTTGGTGCCGCGCGACGCCTCGCGCCGGTTCGGAGTGAGGGTGCCGTCGGACCAGGTGCCGAACTTCGAGAACTTCCGGTCGAACTTGGCGCTGAAGAAGATCCGGTAGCGCTCCTTGCCGGTCTCACCGCAGAAGTTGCCGCCCTGGAGCCAGCCTTCCACGGTGTCCCGGCCGACCACCTTGATGTCCCCGGCGTAGGTGCTGCCGTTGCTCTCGCCGGCCTCGATGAGGACGTTCTCCGGTCCCGATCCGGCGGGGAAGGTGTAGCGGTGCTGGCCGGTGCGCTCCGTCGCGGCGAGCTCGGCCTGGATGCCGTTGTCGAACTTCACGCCGTAGGAGCCGGGTGCGCGGGTCTCGTTGTCATGGCTGAACTTCGCACCGTACTGCGCCGGGTCGGACGACGTGACCGCACCGGTGGTCGGCATGAACCGGAAGTTGCCCATCGTCTGACAGCCGATGCCGGAGAGGTGTGTGTGGCTGAAACCGAGGATGGTGTCCTGCGCATAGTCGTAGGACGCGTACTTGTTCAGCTGCGTGTCGGGGCTCAGCTGCACCATGCCGAACGGGGCGGCCGCGCCCGGGAAGGTGGTTCCGTCACCGTTGTTGCCGATCGAGGTGTCGACGAGCGTGGTGGGGTCGGCGGCGAACTTCGGTCCCTGCTCCCTGGCGTCGGCGACGCCGGAGGTGACGGAAAGCGTGGCCAGGGTGGTGGTGATCAACAAGGCGGTGAAGGTGCGCTTCAGCACTCTCATCCCGGTCCTCTCGTACGACAACGTTGTCAAATTCGAGCTCGATGATCCTTTCCCTTGCGACACCTGTCCGTCAACCCATCGTTGCTCACGTCCGGTCACCCGTGGTGCGGGTTCGGATTCGGTTATTTCGGCGCACGACCGCAGTGCCTGCTCGGGGTACCGGCCCGCGGGTGCGCGTCAGCTGGAAGGCGCGCCGATGGCTGTCGCGTGCTCAGCCGCGGCCGGGGCCGGAGACCGCTGCCGCCCCCGCTCCACAGGGGGCCGTTACCATCCCCTGTGACCGAAACAGCCGAACAAGGTGTATCCCGCACCCGCATACTCGCCGACCTGACGCCGCTGCGTTCCTCCCCGGACTACCGGCGGCTCTGGTTCGGGAACACCGTCTCCTGGATCGGGCAGGGCATGACGGCGCTGGCCGTCTCCCTCCAGGTCTACGACATCACCGGGTCCGCGTTCTCCGTCGGGCTGATCGGTCTCTGCTCACTCGTCCCGCTGGTGCTCCTCGGTCTGTACAGCGGAGCCGTCGCCGACACCGTCGACCGGCGCAGACTGGGGCTCTTCAGCGCCACCGGGTCGTTCCTGCTCTCCCTCGTGCTGGCCGCGGTGACCTTCGCCGGGGTCGAGCACGTGGGGCTGCTCTACACGGTCGTCGCCCTCCAGGCCGTGTGCTTCGCGCTCAACTCCCCGGCCCGGAGCTCGATGATCGCCCGGCTGCTCCCGGCCGAACAGCTGCCCGCCGCCAACGCGCTCAACGCCATGACGTCCACCACCGGCGGCCTGGCAGGCCCGATGCTCGGCGGCCTCATCGTCGGCTGGTGGGGCTACCGGGCGGCGTACACCGTCGACGCCGTCACCTTCACGGCCTCGCTGTACGCGATGTGGCGGCTGCCCTCGATGCTGCCCGACCGGGCCGCGGGGGAGAAGGGCGCCCGGCGGGCGTCCGTCATGGACGGCCTGCGCTTCCTCGGCACGAGGCCCAATCTCCGGATGACCTTCTTCACCGACCTGAGCGCCATGGTGCTCGCCCACCCCCGTGCCCTCTTCCCCGTGGTCGCCGTGGTCTGGTTCGGCGGCGACGCGAAGACCACCGGACTCCTGGTCGCCGCCCCGGCGCTGGGGGCGCTGCTGGGCAACGTCTTCTCCGGGTGGCTGGGCCGCGTCCACCGGCACGGGTTCGCGGTGCTGATCGCCGTGGCCTGCTGGGGCGGAGCCGTCGCCGTGTTCGGGCTCACCCGGCAGCTCTGGCCCGGGCTGGTCCTGCTCGCACTGGCCGGGTGCGCGGACTCCGTCTCGATGGTCTTCCGCAACACCATGCTCCAGGCGGCCGTGCCGGACGACATGCGCGGCCGGCTGCAGGGCGTGTTCATCGTCGTCGTGGCGGGCGGCCCACGACTCGGGGATCTCGTGGCCGGCTCCGTGGCCGACCTGACCTCACCGGCCGTGGCGGTGACCGGCGGCGGCATCGCGTGCGTGCTGGTGGTGTGCGTGCTGGGGCTTCGCTGGCGCGGCTTCGCCCGGTACGACGCACGCGATCCGCAGCCGTAGGGGCCGGGGGACCGGTCAGGAGGCGTCCGTGACGCCCGGCATCTCGCCCCCGGTCGTCGTGGGGTCGAACAGCGAGAACACCGCGCCCTGCGGGTCCGTCAGGGACGCGAACCGGCCGAACGGGATGGTCATCGGACCGAAGCGGAGCTCCGCCCCGAGCGACTTCGCCTTCTCCACCGCCGCGTCGCAGTCGGCCACGCCGAAGTAGACGTTCAGATGGGCCGGCACCTGGGGCGGGAACTCCTCACCCATCTTCATCCGGCCGAGCACCGGGTCGGCGCCCAGGTCGTAGAGCGAGAAGTCGATCGCGTCGTCGTCCAGCTGCTTCACGCCGTATCCGAAGACGGACCGGAAGAAGGAGTCAGCCTTCGCCGGTTCCCGGGTGTAGATCTCGGCCCAGGCGAAGGCGCCGGGCACCACCCGGGCCTCGAAACCTTCGTGGCTGCCGGCCTGCCACACCCCGAAGGCCGCCCCGCCCGGGTCGGTGGCCAGCACCATCGTCCCGAAGTCGCCGACCTGCATCGGCTCCACCAGCACCTGGCCCCCGTACTCGCGGATCTTCGCGGTGGTGGCGGCGGCGTCCGGTGACGCGAGGTACAGACACCAGGCGTTCGGTGCCTCCTGGCCGGGCATGGGAGGCGACAGCGCGGCGACCGCCCTGCCGTCCACGTGGGCCTGGGTGTAGTCGCCGTACTCCGGCATCGAGTCGGTGTACGTCCAGCCCAGGAGCTCACCGTAGAAACGTTTCGCCCCTTCGAGGTCGCCGAACGTGCCGTCGGCCCAGCACGGAGTGCCCTCGGATTCTGCGGCCATGACTCGGACCCCTCTTCACTCGGCGGATGGTCCTTTCTGTCACGCTAGCCAACCGTCGCCCGAGCGGCGCGCCGAGCGCGTCTCAGCCCTCCGGCCCGGCGGGGCCGACCACTGAACGGGCCACTCCGAGCTCCACCAGGTCCTGGGGGCGCAGCCGGAGCTGGTCGGCGGTGGGCCGCACCTCGTCCGGGCCGCGCTTCAGGATGGCCGCCGCCAGTTCGGGCGCGATCACCGAGAAGTAACTGTCCGTCGTGACATGGGTGTTGTCCGGCGCGGCCAGCGCCAGCGCCCCGCCGGAGCCGCCCTCGCCGATCACGAGCGTCGTCACGGGGACCCGGGCCCCGGCGACCGCCGCGAAGGCGTCGGCGATGGCGGCGCCCGCGCCCGCCCGTTCCGCCTCCGCGTCGTTGGCGGCGCCAGGGGTGTCGATCAGGGTCAGCACGGGGAGACCGAGCCGGTCAGCCATCCGGATCACCCGGGCCGCCGTACGGTAGCCCGCCGGGCGGGTCGCGGTGCCGCACTGCGCGGCGTACGCGACGGGGCGCCCGGCGTGCAGACCGACCCCGCAGAGCAGCCCCGGGTCCCTGCCGCCGCACCGGTCGCCGTTCAGCGGCAGCCGGTCCTCGAAGTACGCGTCCAGATAGGCCTCGGCCCGTGGCCGCGCCGCCGCCCTGGCCTGCTCCACCGCGTCCCAGCCGGTCGCCGGCAGCCCCGTGGCCGACAGCGCGCCCGGCACCGGGGCGGCCCGCACCGGCTCCGCGACCGTCAGCGCGGCCAGCCAGCGGCCCAGCGTCCCCGGCAGCTCCTCCGGCGTGACGACCGCGTCGACCTGGCCCGCGGCGAGCTGCCCCTCGGCGGTGTACGCGTACGGATCCGCGTCGGCGGGCCGCACCCGGGAACCCGCGAAGCCGATCTGCGCACCGGGCAGCGCCAGCACCACGTCGGAGCCCGCCCCCACGGTGGCCCATCCGCCCCCGGTCGTCGGATCCCGGAGCACCGCGATCTGCGCCAGCCCCTCGGCCCTCAGCCGCGTGGACGCGCGGGCCACCCGCTGAAGCTGTATGAGCGCGATCATGCCCTCCTGCATCCGGCTGCCCCCGGTGGCGACGAGGGAGACGAGCGGCAGCCTCCGCTCGCCCGCCAGCGCGTACGCGGCTTCCAGGCGGTCACCGGTGTGCCCGCCCAACGAGCCGCCCAGGAAGCCGAATTCGAACGAGACGAGGACGCACTCCCGGCCGCCGACGACGGCGGTCCCGTACAGGACGGACTCCTCCTCGCCGGTCCGCGCCGAGGCGCGCGCCCTGGACTCCGCGTAACCGCTCCAGCCGAGCGGGCCGTCCGGCGGGACGGGCCGCTCGGCCGGACGGTGTTCCGTGAAGCTCCCGGTGACCGCGGCGATCGCCTCCCGCGCCGACAGGCGGGCGCACGTGGGGTCAGACACCGAGCGACCTCTTCATGATCTTGCCCAGCTCGTTCCGGGGCAGTACGTCGAGGTAACGGACGACGCGCGGGCGCTTGTGCGGGGCCAGCAGATCCGCCACATGGTCCGCCAACTCCCTCTCGCCCGGGGGCGATCCGGGGTCGGCCGGCACCACCCAGGCGACGATCCGCTCGCCGAGGTCCGCGTCCGGCTCACCGGTGACGGCCGCCTCCCGGACACCGGGGTGGTCGAGCAGGGCGTTCTCGATCTCTCCCGCACCGATCTTGTAGCCGCCGCTCTTGATGAGGTCGGTGGCCTTGCGTCCGACGATCCGCACATAGCCGTCGGGGTCGACGGTGGCCATGTCGCCCGTACGGAAGAACCCGTCCTCGGTGAAGGCGGCGGCCGTGGCGTCCGGGCGGTTCAGATAGCCGGTGAAGAGGTTCGGGCCGCGCACCTGGATCTCGCCGATGGACGCGGTGTCCTGGAGCACGGTGCCGTCCTCCTCGACGAGCCTGAGCTCCACGCCCGGCAGGGGCGGGCCGACCGTCCCGGCGCGCGGTGCCCCGTCGGCCCGTACGCCCGTGTTCATCAGGGTCTCCGTCATCCCGTACCGCTCGATGACCCTCCGGCCGGTGGCGGCCGCGATCCGTTCGTGGTCGTGGACCGGCAGCGCCGCCGAGCCCGAGACCAGCAGCCGGGCGCCCGCCAGGGCCTTCGCGAGGTCGCCGGCCCCGGCCGGACCGTCCAGGGCGCCTGCCAGCCGGTGGTACATCGTGGGCACCCCGAACAGCATCGTCCCCCCGGAGCGCAGCTCCCGGGCCACCCCCTCCGCCGAGAACCGGCCGAGGTGGCGCACGGAGCCGCCCCGGCGCAGCGGGCCGAGGATGCCCAGGATCAGCCCGTGCACATGGAACAGCGGCAGGGCGTGGACCAGGACGTCCTCGCCGGTCCACAGCCAGGCGTCCTCCAGCGCGTCCAGCGTCGCGGCGATCGCCCGTCGGGGCAGGACGGCGCCCTTGGGCGGGCCCGTCGTGCCGGAGGTGTAGACGACCAGCGCGGGGGAGTCCGCGGAGGGCTCGGGGAGGCCGGCCTCCGCCGAGCGGGCGGCCGTGTCGACATCCAGCCGCTCCGGACCGCTCAGCGCGGACGGCAGTACGTCGTCCGCCCCGGCCAGCACCACCGAGGGCGCGCTGTCGGCGGCGATGTGCGTGAGTTCCCGCTCGCCGGTCTTCGGGTTGAGCGGCACGGCGGGCACCCCCGCCCGTAGCGCCGCCACGACGGCGACCACCGTCTCCGGGGTGGCCGTGGCCCAGACGGCGACGCGTCCCGCTCCGGAGATCCGGGCGGCGAGGGACGCGGACGCCTCGTCCAACTGTGCGTAGGTCAGGACGTGTTCGCCGAACCGGACAGCCTCGGGGGAGTCCGTCCGGCCGGACGCTCCGCGCAGCGCGGGCAGAAGAGAGGTCACCTGGGGAAGCCTAGGCCGTTTCCGTGAAGTCCCGAAGAGGGCCGTCAGCCGTCGCGCCGGATGGTCCGCATCCGGCCGTAGGCGTAGACGGCGCCCGCCAGCGCCAGGTCGGAGAGCAGCATGAAGCCGATCGAGTACGAGTCCTTCGCGCTGTAGATCGCTCCCATGACCAGCGGCGGCACGAACCCGCCGAGCCCGCCCATCGCGCCGACGATGCCGGTCACGCTGCCCACCTTGGCCTGCGGGGTCACCTGCGAGACCAGGGCGAAGACGCTTCCGCTCGCGGTGCCGAGCCCGGCCGCCATGCAGAGCAGCGCGACCGTGCCGAGCGGATTCAGCGGGGGGTCGAAGGCCTGGACGATGGCCATCAGCGCGGCCAGCAGCAGAGCCCCGGCCGTGACCAGGGCGGGGTGGACCCGGTCCGACAGCCAGCCGCCGATCGGCCGGAAGATGACGGTGACCAGGGCGAATCCCGCCGCCTTGGTGCCCGCCTCCGTCGGTGACATCTCGTACCAGGTCTTCAGATACGTCGGCAGATACACCCCGAACGCGACGATGCCGCCGAAGCCGATCGCGTACAGCGCGGACAGCTCCCAGGTCACCCGCAGCCGGCTCGCCTCGCCCAGCCGGTGGGCCAGCGAGTCCGCCGGGATCTTGCGCTCCGGGTGGTCGGTGATGAGGGCCGCGGCGAGCAGCGAGTAGACGAGGAGCGCGCCGGCGACGATCCAGAACGGCAGGTTCTCGCTGTGCTTGGCGATCCTCGGCGTGAAGTAGCCGGACAGCGCGACACCGCCCATACCCATACCGAACACGCCGAGCGCGAGACCCCGCTTCGCGGGCGGGAACCAGGAGTTGACCAGAGGGATGCCGATCGCGAACGTCGTACCGCCGAGCCCGAGCAGGAAGCCGACTGCCAGCATCGCCCCGTAGGAGTCCTTCGCGGGGATGAGCAGCAGCACCGGGACGATCGTGAGGGCCGAGACGACCGGGAACATCAGCTTGGCGCCGAACTTGTCCGTCAGCGCGCCCGCCGGGATCCGGCCGAGCGAGCCGACGAGCACGGGCACCGCCACCAGCAGCGACTGCTGGAAGGAGCTCAGACCGAGCCGCTCCTTGAAGTCACCGGACAAGGGGGAGATCAGGTTCCACGCCCAGAAGGTGAGCGTGAATCCGATCGTGGCCATGATCAGGTTCCGGTAGGCGGCGGCGGACTGTTTCCGGTCCGGGGCGGGGGCCTGCTTGGCGGTTGTCTCCACACCGCAAGTCAAGGGCGGAGGGCAGGGCGCGGCACGGTGGGCTGCGCCATCCGGGTAAGGCCGTCGCACGGCAGACGCCCCATGGGCGGAGGGCCTCCCGGCGGCCCCGGGACGGGCCTCTCACCCGCCGTTTCCCGCCCCGAGCTGCGACAATCACCGGTATGGACCGGTTGGACAGAGAGATCCTCGGCATTCTCCAGGAGGACGCCCGGATCTCGTACCGCGATCTGGGCGTGCGCGTGGGACTCAGTGCCAACGCGGCGGGTGACCGCGTGCGCCGGATGCGCCGCCACGGGGTGATCCGCGGTTTCACGGTGATCGTCGACCCGGCCGCCGACACCCGCTCCGGCCTCGTCGTCTTCATCGACGTGTCGTTGCGTCTCGACACGACGAACGAGGAGTTCGAACGCTCGGTGCTGACCCTGCCCGGCATCACCGAGGTGGTGCACGTGACGGGCGGCCACGACTACCTCGTACGCGCCACCGCGGCCGACCCCGGCTCCCTGGACACGCTGCTGCGACGGCTGAAGAAGGACGCGGGCGTCGCCCACTCCAACACCCGGATCGCCCTCAGAGCGGCACCTGCCAAGTGACGGTCCGTGACCGTTCGCCGTCCTCGGCGCGCCCGTTGTCCGCGACCACCAGCCGCACCGCCGCACGCCCGTCGGGCAGCCGCGCCGTCGCGTCGACCTCGACCTCGACGGCCGACACCCCCGCCCGCCGGTGCGCGGCCGCCAGCGCGCCGCGCAGCACGTCGAGCAGTTCGCCGTCCACAGGTTCCCTCACGAGGGCGTCCACCGCGCCGGTGAACTGAACCGACGGCTGGAAGCCGAGCACCGCCGCCGCTCCGCCCGTCTCGCGCAGGACCCGGCCGCGGAAGGTCGTGGGGGCCTCGGCCGGCGGCTGCTGGAGCGCGAAGATCGCGGTCCTGACCTCCTGGATCGTGGAGTCCAGTTCGTCGACCGCGTGTCCGAGCAGCTCGGCGGTCCCGGTGTCGCCCGCCAGGTCCTTGCGGCGGGTCGACTCCAGCATCATCTCCGTCGCGAACAGCCGCTGTACGACGAGGTCGTGCAGGTCCCGGGCGATGCGGTCGCGGTCCTCGTAGACCGCCAGCTGCTCCCGGTAGTGCTGCGCGTCGGCCATCACCAGGGCCAGTGCCGCCTGGGAGGCGAACTGGGAGGCGAGCAGCCGGTCCATCGCCGTGTACGGGGCCTCACCGCGCCGCCGGGGGAGGGCGAGCGTGCCGATGAGCCTGCCCCCGTTCTCCAGGGGCAGCATCATGCTGGGGCCGAACCGGGACCGTACGGGCGTCGTCATCCGGTCGTCCGTCGCGGAGTCCTCGATGAAGACCTCCTCGCCGCCCAGCAGCTGCACGAGGACGGGGGAGCCCGGCTCGATGGCGGTGCCGACGAGGCCGGCCGGATCGTCCAGCGTGGAGGCGGCGACGATCTCCATCCCGCCGCCCGGGGTCGGCTGGAGGATCACCCCGGCCGCCGCGCCGGCCAGCACCCTGGCCCGCTCGGCGACGGTCGTCAGGGCGTCCGTCGTGCCCGCTCCGGTCAGCAGCGCCCGGGTGACGGCCGCCGCGCCCTCGATCCAGTGCTCCCGCTGCCGTGCCGCCTCGTACAGATGGGCGCCGCTGATCGCCGCGGCGGCCTGGGAGGCGAGCAACCGCAGCAGCGCCGACTCGGTGTCCGTGAAGCGCCCCGGCTGCCCGGCTGTGAGGCAGAGGCTGCCGAGCACCTCGGTGTGCACCCGGACGGGCGCTCCGAGGAAGGAGCGCATCGGGAGGAGCGGCTCCGGAAGGGTGCGGGGGTGCGGACCGGCCGTCAGATCGTCGACGCGTACGGCCTGGGCCTCGTCCACGAGGGCCCCGAGGATGCCCGTACGCCCGTCCAGGAGCGGGCTCGCGGCGCGGCGTTCGCCCTCGGAGAGGCCGGTGGTGAACAGGTCGGTGACATGGCGGTCCTCCCCGTGGAGGAGGGCCAGGGCGCCGTAGCGCGCCCCGGCCAGCGCCGTCGCGGTGTCCACGATGTGCTGGAGGGTGGTCCGCAGGTCGAGATCCGTCCCGTCCACCGGCGAGCCCGCCGGCTATCGGCCTGCGAGCGGGGCGAGGACCAGCGGCTGGACCGTGCCGTCCAGCATCGCGCCGAGCCCCAGCACCGAGCACACGTCGGGCCGCTCGGCGATGTTCACCGGCACGCCCGTGGCGTCGCGCAGCATCTGGTCGAGCCCCGGCAGCAGGGCGCTGCCGCCGACCATCATGATCCCGGACTCCGCGATGTCCGCCACCAGGTCGGGCGGGCAGTCACGCAGCACCTTCCCCAGCCCGTCGAGCACCGCGGTCAGCGGGGCGTGGATCGCCTGGCGTACGGCGGCGGTGTCGACCTGGACCGAACGGGCCAGACCGGTCGCCACGTCACGGCCGTGGATCTCCGTCATCGCGGGGCCGGCGAGCGTGAGGCCGTTGCCCCGGAGCGCCAGCTGCAGAGGGCGCACGGACTGGCTGGGCAGCATCAGCTCGTGGTGCTGGCGCAGATGCTGGATGACCGCGTGGTCGATGGCCTCGCCGCCGATCGGGATGCGTACCGCCGTCACGATCGAGCCGAGCGAGAGCACGGCGATCTGGGTGGTGGCGGCCCCGCAGACCATGATCATGGTTGCGGTCGGCTGCTCCACCGGCAGTCCGCAGCCGATGGCCGCGGCGATCAGGGTGTCGACCAGCTCCACCCGCCGCGCGCCGAGCCCCACGAGGGTCTCGACGGCCGCCCGCTGGGCCAGCGGATCGGCGTCGTGCGGGACACAGGCGGCGGCCCGCAGCCGCGGCTTGCGGCGCAGCTGGCGGCGGAGCTTCTCACCGAGCAGATGGCGCAGCATGCGCTGCGCCATGTCGATGTCGACGACGGTTCCGCCGGAGACCGGGCGGGCCACCCGGATGTACGCGGGCGTACGCCCCGTCATCTGCTCGGCGAGCGCGCCGACGGCGATGAGTGAGCCGGTGCGCGTGTTCACGGCGCAGACACTGGGTTCGTCGACGACGAGCCCCACTCCCTTGATGTACACACGGGTCCTCGCGGCCCCGAGATCGACGGCGACATGGCAACGGCGCAACTGTTCGAGACTGACGGTCACGGCAGGTTCTCCCGAGAGCGCTGACGGGGGGCACCGGCGGCAGCCGGCTGTCCTGGCATCGTCGCGCCGTGGCCGGGGCGGCGCGCGCTGGGTGAGCCGTAGGGGGGAACCGAGCTGACGGCGCGCCAGATCTCAGGGGCCGTCAGGCAGCAGCCGCTGGAACAGTCCCCAGGTGAACTCGGCGACGCGGGGCCGCCCGCCGGGCGTGGCCGGATCGGTGAAGGCCAGTGCCCAGCGGGTCGGCGCGCTGCCCTCCATGGGGCGCGCCGGGGCGAACGCCCTGGCCACCTCGTCCACGGTGCACGACCAGGGGGGCAGGTCGGCGGCCGTACGCAGCTCAGGGCCCGCCACGCCCGGGGCGCGGACCAGCCATTCGTTCCACACGGCTCCGCCGGGGCCCGCCATCACCTCGAACCGCAGGTCCGGCCAGAGCGGCAGCGGCCACAGCAGCGCGTCGCACTCCAGGTCGCCTACCTCGCGGCGTACGGACGACTCGGGCTCGCCCAGGACCGAGCGGTAGCGGCGCAGCGCGCCCCGGCCGCGCGGGGCGCGCAGCATCGCCTGCCAGCGGCGGTTCGCCTCCCGCATCTCGGCGAGGGAGGCGCTCAGTTCATGGCGGGCGTCCTCGACGAGGTCCGGCTGGTGGTCGGCCATCCGGCGCAGCAGGACGAGCTGGAACTGGAGCGGCCCGAACGGGGCGGGAGCGGTCATGGGCCCCATCCTGCCGATTGTCGAACGTATCGGGCGGCCCACGCCGGATTCCTGGATTCCACACAGGATTTTCACCTGCGCGGCTTCCTGTGTTGTTCCGTGCACGTCTAGTCTGCGGGCGCCATGGATTACTGCCACCCGTGCCAACGGCACCTCAACGGGGCGCTGGCCTGCGCCGGTTGCGGGACCCCCGCAGACGCGCTGGTCCCCTACGCCGTCTTGGGTCCCTCCGGCGGTGACCCGGAGCCGCCCGGCGAGACCCTTGAGGCGTCCGGGGCCGCCGGTCACCGCCGCCGCGCCCGGGGCAGCGCCGGTCGCCGCCGCAGGGGGCACCGGCGGCGTGGCCGTGCGCTGCTGCTGACGGCGGTGGGCGTGGTGCTGGCGCTGGGCGCGCTGAGCCTCGCCGAGCTGGCCATGGAGCCCGAGGGCGACAGTGGTGCCTCGGAGTACGTGAGTGAGGCCACGGCCACCGCGACCGAGCCCGTCCCGTCCGCGTCGTCGAGCACGGACCCCGACGATCCCGGCCCGGTGGAGGCGCCCACCGTCGTGCCGGTCACCGACTCCCACTCCGCGACCGCGACGGGCGGCCCGGCCCGCACCACGGCGCCCGGGGCGCCCCCGTCGTCCTCCGCCCCCGAGGCCGCCTCGCCGTCCGCGTCCGCGCCCGCGGACCCTGGGGAAACGGAAGCGCCGGCCGAGCCGTCGGGCTCCGGGAAGCCGACCGTGGACCCGACGCCGCCGCAGCCGTCGGAGGACCCGACCCCCACCCCGTCGCCGACGGAGACCTGCCACTGGATCATCTTCTGCTTCTGACGCGGCAGAGGTTCCGGACGCGGCAGAGGTTCTAAGCCGCGTCCTCGCCGAGCATCCGGCGCAGCAGGTCGCGCAGCACCGTCCGCTCCGACTCCGACAGCTCGGCGAGCGGCTCCCGGGCGAAGTCCAGCGCGTCCCGCAGCTGCCGGGCCGTCCGGACGCCCTCCTCGGTCGGGGCGGCGAGCTTCACCCGCCGGTCGGCCGGGTCCGGGCGGCGTTCCACCAGGCCACGGACCTCCAGCCGGTCGACTATGCCCGTGATGTTGGACGGTTCGCACTTCAGTTTCCGGGCAACCTTGCGCATGGGCATCGGTTCCAGGGACAGCAGTCCGAGCACCCTGGCCTGCGCGCCGGTCAGCGCGTGTGTGGCCGCGGCCCGCTCGTACTCCTCGTGGTAGCGCGCCACGACGCCACCGATGAGCTGGATGACGTCGAGGGTGAGCGGATCCGTGCGCGAGGTGGCCATGACACCCAGGGTACCGAATTACTTGACAAGGTGAAATATCTGGACGCATGGTTGTTTCATGTCCTGAAGCTTTTCGGCTTCCCGCCCGCACGACATCGAGGAGACCCGAGCCCATGTCCGCACTTCCCACGTCCAGCCGCGAATGGCACCTCGTCGCCCGTCCGCACGGATGGCCCGAGGCCTCGGATTTCGCGCTGCGCGAGGCGCCGGTGGCCGCCCCCGGTGAGGGCCGCGTCCTCGTCCGCAACCTCCACTTCTCGGTCGACCCCTACATGCGCGGCCGGATGAACGACGTGAAGTCGTACACCCCGCCCTTCAAGCTCGACCACCCCATGGACGGCGGCGCGGTCGGCGAGATCGTCGCGTCGAACGCCGAGGGCTTCGCCGTGGGCGACCACGTCCTGCACGGCCTCGGCTGGCGCGAGTACGCCGACGTCCCCGCCAAGCACGCGGTCAAGGTCGACGGTTCGATCGCCCCGCTCTCCGCCTACCTCGGTGTGCTCGGCATGCCCGGGCTCACGGCCTACGCCGGCCTCTTCGAGGTCGCCTCCTTCAAGGAGGGCGACGCGGTCTTCGTCTCCGGCGCGGCCGGTGCGGTCGGCAGCCAGGTCGGCCAGATGGCGAAGATCAAGGGGGCCTCCCGGGTCATCGGCTCGGCCGGCTCCGACGAGAAGGTCAAGCTCCTCGTCGAGGAGTACGGCTTCGACGCGGCCTTCAACTACAAGAACGGCCCGGTCAGGGACCAGCTCCGCGAGGCGGCCCCGGACGGCATCGACGTCTACTTCGACAACGTCGGCGGCGAGCACCTGGAGGCCGCGATCTCCTCGTTCAACCTCCACGGCCGCGCCACGATCTGCGGAATGATCGCCCAGTACAACGCGACGGAGCCCACCCCGGCCCCGCGCAACCTCGCGCTCGTCATCGGCAAGCGGCTCCGCCTCCAGGGCATCCTGGTCGGCGATCACGCCGCGCTCCAGCCGCAGTTCGTCCAGGACGTGGCCGGCTGGCTGGCCTCCGGCGAGCTGAAGTACCGCGAGACCAAGGTCGAGGGCATCGAGAACGGCTACGACGCCTTCGTCGGCCTGCTGCGCGGCGAGAACACCGGCAAGATGATCGTCTCGCTGGACGCCTGACGGCTCCCTGCCGGTGGCGGGCCCCGGGACACGGGCCCGCCACCGGCGCCCGGGGCCGCCCGTCATCGCCCCTCGCGGTCCGAGGAAGGCCACACGTAGGGCAGATCCGTCGGCACACCGGGAAACAGCGGGCGGTAGTACCCCGGGTCCTTGCGTACGAGCGCGGAGCGATGGCTCCTGTGGAACGCCCTGTCACCCAGCCACGGGGGCAGTTCGGCCGCCGCCGCGAGCTCCGCGGCGGACCGGACGGCGGTGCGCCCGAGCGAGGCGGCGAGGTCCTTGCGCAGGGTCGCCGCACAGGTGTCGGCCCTGCCCTCCGCGGTCCACGCGGCGCACATGTCCAGGCCGTAGCGGACGAGCGCCTCCTCGTACCCGGTCCACATGTGGACGGCCGGGTGGTGCCGCCAGCCGTAGCCGGGGACGGTGAGTCCTCGCAGCACCTGGATCGTCTCGACCCGCTGCTTGCCGAGCCGGCGGGGGTCAAGGGTGAGGGCACTCCGGGAGAAATCGGCGTACGGCAGGAAAGTCTGCATGAATCATGCCTACCGCGTCCGGGCCCGGGTATCCGCCGAGGTCACCCGCTAGGCTCGGCGCAGGCCGTCGCGATCGTGGGCGCGAGTCGCGGCGCACCAGCAGGAGGAATGACCGCATGAGCATCCAGAACATCGACGTGGCCTACACCGCCGTCGCCACCGCTGAGAACGGCCGCGACGGCCGCGTCTCCACCGACGACGGCAAGCTCGACGTCGTCGTCAACCCGCCGAAGGAGATGGGCGGCAGCGGCGCGGGGACCAACCCCGAGCAGCTCTTCGCCGCCGGCTACAGCGCGTGCTTCCAGGGCGCGCTCGGCGTGGTCGCCCGTCAGGAGAAGGCCGACATCTCCGGTTCGACGGTGACCGCGTCGGTCTCCATCGGCAAGACGGAGGCGGGAGGCTTCGGCCTGGAGGTCGCGATCAGCGCCTCCATCCCGAACGTCGACTCCGCCACCGCGCAGGCGCTCGTGGAGAAGGCGCACCAGGTGTGCCCGTACTCGAACGCCACCCGGGGCAACATCAAGGTCGAGCTGTCCGCCGGCTGAGCCTGCTCGCATACGTCCGAGGGCCGCATCCCGTCACAGGGGTGCGGCCCTCGGTCGTGTGCGGCCGCCCGTATCCGTAAAAGCGCGCAGAGGCATTGACGACCGTGGAGGTTGAACTCTACGGTCCCGTTCGAGGTTACGAGCAGCATCCGAAATATCGAACGAGTAAGGAAGCCATGACCCGCACCGCGCGCTTCACCCTCGACCCGGCCTTCACCGTCGGCGCCGTCGACCCCCGGCTCTTCGGCTCCTTCGTCGAGCACCTCGGCCGCTGTGTCTACGACGGCATATTCGAGCCCGGCCACCCGTCGGCGGACGAGGCCGGACTGCGCACCGACGTCCTGGATCTCGTCCGCGAACTCGGCGTCACCGCCATCCGCTACCCCGGCGGCAACTTCGTCTCCGGCTACCGCTGGGAGGACAGCGTCGGGCCCGCCGACGAGCGGCCCCGCCGCCTCGACCTCGCCTGGCGCTCCACCGAGACGAATCGTTTCGGCCTCTCCGAGTACATCGACTTCCTCAGGAAGGTCGGCCCGCAGGCCGAACCGATGCTCGCGGTCAACCTCGGCACCCGCGGCGTCCAGGAGGCCATCCAGCTCCAGGAGTACGCCAACCACCCGTCCGGCACGGAGCTCTCCGACCGCCGCGCCGCCCACGGCGACAAGGACCCCTTCGGCATCAAGCTGTGGTGCCTGGGCAACGAGATGGACGGCCCCTGGCAGACCGGCCACAAGACCGCCGAGGAGTACGGGCGGCTCGCGGCCGAGACCGCGCGCGCGATGCGGCAGATCGACCCCTCCGTCCAGCTCGTCGCCTGCGGGTCCTCCAGTCGCGCCATGCCCACGTTCGCGGCGTGGGAGGCGACGGTGCTCGCCGAGACCTACGACCTCGTCGACTACGTCTCGCTGCACGCCTACTACGAGGAGACCGACGGCGACCGTGACTCCTTCCTCGCCTCGGCCGTCGACATGGAGTCCTTCATCGAGAGCGTCGTCGCGACCTGCGACCACGTGGGGGCGCGCCTGAAGTCCACGAAGAAGATCAACCTCTCCTTCGACGAGTGGAACGTCTGGTACCAGAAGCGCTTCCAGCAGGAGACGGAGGAGAACCCCCTCGACTGGCCCGAGGCGCCGCGGCTGCTGGAGGACAACTACAGCGTCACCGATGCCGTCGTCTTCGGCAGCCTGCTCATCGCGCTGCTGCGTCACGCGGACCGGGTGACCGTCGCCTGCCTCGCCCAGCTGGTCAACGTGATCGCGCCGATCATGACCGAGCCCGGCGGGCCGGCCTGGCGGCAGACCACCTTCTTCCCCTTCGCCCAGGCCGCGCGGTACGGACGGGGCCAGGTCCTGGACGTACGGGTGGACTCGCCCACGTACGGGACGGCGAAGTACGGCGAGACGGACCTGCTGCACGCCACCGCCGTACGCGACCCGGAGACGGGTGCCGTCACGGTGTTCGCCGTCAACCGCAGCCAGCACGCCGTCCTGCCGCTCGAAGTCGCCCTGGCGGGGCTGGATCTGGACCGTGTCGCCGAGCACCAGGTCGTCGCGGACGCCGACCCGGAGGCCCGTAACACCCTTGCCGAGCCCGAGCGGGTCGTCCCGCACACCGCCGAGGGCACGGAGCTGGCCGGCGGCACGCTGAAGGCCGTGCTGGAGCCGATGTCCTGGAACATGATCCGGCTGGTGTGACAACGCCGTACGGCGCCCTCCCCGCTCGGGGGAGGGCGCCGTACGTGTGACCGGTCAGCGGGCCGAGAAGGCGTGCACCGTCGTCGAGCGGTACGTCTCACCGGGCCGCAGCACCGTCGAGGGGAATGACGGCTGGTTGGGGGAGTCCGGGAAGTGCTGGGACTCCAGGCAGAACGCGTCGCCCTGGCGGTAGACCCGCCCCGAGGTGCCCGTCAGCGTGCCGTCGAGGAAGTTCCCCGTGTAGACCTGCATGCCGGGCTCCGTCGTGTACATCTTCATCACCCGGCCGGAGCCGGGGTCCGTCACGGTCAGCGCGTACTCCGGGCGGGCCGTGATCCCCTTGTCCAGCACGTAGTTGTGGTCGATCCCCTGTCCGTAACCCACCTGCTCGTGCGGGGTGCGGACGGCCTCCCCGATGGCCCGGGACCGCCGGAAGTCGAACGGCGTACGCGCCACCGGCGCGAGCTCGCCCGTCGGGATCAGCGTGGACCCGACCGGCGTGTAGCGTGCCGCCGCCAGCTCCAGCAGATGCCCGTCGACGCTGCCGCTGCCCTCGCCCGACAGGTTGAAATACGTGTGGCTGGTCAGATTGAGGACCGTGGCGCGGTCGGTCGTCGCGGTGTAGTCGATGCGCCACTCACCCCGGGCGGTGAGGGTGTAGACGACACGGACGGCGAGCGCGCCCGGGTAGCCGGCCTCGCCGTCCGGGCTGGTCCGGGTCAGGACCAGCCCCACGTCACCGCGTCCGGTGAACGGCTCCACGTCCCAGACCCGCTTGTCGAAGCCCTGGTCGCCCCCGTGGAGGCTGTTGGGGCCGTCGTTGACGGGCAGTTGGTGCGTGACTCCGTCCAGGGTGAAACGCCCCTCGGCGATGCGGTTGCCGTACCGCCCGATCAGCCCGCCGAAGTACGGGGACTTCGCCACGTAGTCCGGAAGGTTGTCGAAGCCGAGCGCGACGTTCTCCGTGCGTCCCCTGCGGTCGGGGGTCTCCAGGGAGTGGACGACACCGCCCCAGGACAGGACCTTCAGCCGGGTCCCGCCGTTGGCGAGGGTCCAGCGGTGCACCTTCGTCCCGTCGGCGAGCGTGCCGAAGAGCTCCCTGGACGGGGTGCGCCCGCCGGCCGCGGCGTGCGCGGCCGGTGCGCCCGCCGCCACGGCCAGCCCGGTGGCGGCCGTGGCCACCAGGACGGTGCGTCTGCTGGTTCCGGTGGTGAAGGTCATGAACAACTCCTGTCGTGAGAACGGGTGTTACGAGCCGACCTTGCGCTTGTTCCAGACGTCGAAGCCGACGGCGGCCAGCAGCACCGCGCCCTTGATGACCTGCTGCCAGTCGGTGCCGATGCCGACGAGGTTCATACCGTTGTTCAGCACGCCCAGGACCAGGCCACCGATGATCGCGCCGAGGACCGTGCCGACGCCGCCGCTCATCGACGCGCCACCGATGAAGGAGGCGGCGATGGCCTCCAGCTCGAAGTTGAGGCCGGCCTTGGGCGAGGCCGCGTTGAACCGGGCGGCGAAGACCAGACCGGCCAGGGCCGCGAGCATGCCCATGTTCAGGAAGACCAGGAAGGTGACCTTCTTGTCCTTCACGCCCGACAGCTTCGCCGCGGGCAGGTTGCCGCCGATCGCGTAGATGTGGCGGCCGATGATCGCGTTGCGCATCAGGTAGCCGAACCCGACGACCAGCACGCCCAGGATGAGTAGCACGACCGGGGCGCCCTTGTAGCTGGCGAGCAGCAGCGTGACGACCAGGACGGCGGCGACCAGGGCGACCAGCTTCAGCAGGAACAGCTTGACCGGCGGCACGTCGAGGGCGAACTCCTGCTGCCGCTTGCGGTCGCGGACCTCCTGGAAGACCACGAAGGCGATCAGCGCGAAGCCCAGCAGCAGGGTGAGGTTGTGGTAGTTGGTGTTCGGCCCGACCTCCGGCAGGAAGCCGTTGGCTATCTTCTGCAGGTCCTTCGGGAAGGGGCCGAGGGTCTGGCCCTTCAGGAAGATCTCCGTCAGACCGCGGAAGAGCAGCATGCCCGCGAGGGTCACGATGAACGACGGTATGCCGAGGTAGGCGATGAAGAAGCCCTGGACCGAGCCGGCGACGGCGCCGATGGCCAGGCACAGCACCACCGCGAGCGGCCAGGCGAGATCGTGCTCGACCATCAGCACGGCGGACATCGCGCCGATGAACGCGGTCAGTGAGCCGACCGAGAGGTCGATGTGGCCCGCGATGATGACGAGCATCATGCCGATCGCGAGGATCAGGATGTAGCTGTTCTGCAGCACCAGGTTGGAGACGTTGCGCGGCAGCAGCAGGTCGCCCCCCGACCACACCGCGAACAGCACCACGATCAGGCCGAGGGCCATCAGCATGCCGTACTGGCGCATGTTGCGGCGCATGCCGCCGATCATCAGCTGCAGCAGGCCGCCGCCGGAGGCCGATCCGCCGCCTGTCGGCGCGGGGGACGGTGTCTTGGCAGTCGTGTCCGTGCTCATCGGGTTACCTCTTTGTCCTTCGTCATCTGACGCATCAGCGCTTCCTGCGAGGCCTCGGCCCGCGAGAACTCACCCGTCAGCCGTCCCGCGGCCATCGTGTAGATGCGGTCGCACATGCCGAGCAGCTCCGGCAGTTCGGAGGAAATGAAGACGACCGCCTTGCCCTGGGCGGCCAGCTGGTCGATGACCGTGTAGATCTCGTACTTGGCACCCACGTCGATGCCGCGCGTGGGCTCGTCCAGGATCAGCACCTCGGGACCCGCGAAGATCCACTTGCTGAGGACGACCTTCTGCTGGTTGCCGCCGGAGAGCTTGCCCACCGGCTCGAAGACGGTCGGCGCCTTGATGTTCATGGACGTGCGGAAGCCCTCGGCGACCTGCCGTTCCCCGTGCTCGTCGACCACACCCCGCTTGGAGACCTTGCCCAGCGCGGTCAGCGAGATGTTCCGGTTGATGGTGTCGATGAGGTTGAGGCCGTAGTGCTTGCGGTCCTCGGTGGCGTACGCGATGCCGTGCCTGACCGCCTCCGGGACGGTCTTCGTACGGATCTCGGTGCCGTCCCTGAGGACGGTGCCACCCGCGTACCGCCCGTAGGAGCGGCCGAAGACGCTCATCGCCAGCTCGGTGCGGCCGGCGCCCATGAGCCCGGCGATACCGACGATCTCGCCGCGCCGCACCTCGATCGAGACGTCGTCGACGACCTTGCGCTGCTGGTCGATCGGGTGGTGCACGGTCCAGTTGCGGATCTCCAGGGCGGGAGCGCTCCCCTCCTCCGGGTGGTGCGGGGTGCGCTCCGGGAAGCGGTTCTCCAGGTCGCGGCCGACCATCCCGCTGATGATCCGGTCCTCGGTCGTCTCCGCCGCCTTCACGTCGAGCGTCTCGATGGAGCGCCCGTCGCGGATGATCGTGACCGAGTCGGCGACCCGGCGGATCTCGTTCAGCTTGTGCGAGATGATGATCGAGGTCATGCCCTGTTCCTTCAGTTGAAGGATCAGGCCGAGGAGCTTGCCGCTGTCCTCGTCGTTGAGCGCCGCCGTCGGCTCGTCGAGGATGAGCAGCTTCACCTTCTTCGACAGCGCCTTGGCGATCTCCACCAGCTGCTGCTTGCCCACGCCGATGTCGGCGACGCGGGTCTCGGGGTGCTCGTCGAGGCCGACCCGGCGCAGGAGTTCACCGGCGTGCCTGAGGGTGTCGTTCCAGTTGATCAGTCCGCGCTTGGCGTGCTCGTTGCCGAGGAAGATGTTCTCCGCGATGGAGAGGTACGGCACCAGAGCCAGCTCCTGGTGGATGATCACGATGCCGTGCTCTTCGCTCGCCCGGATGTCCTTGAACCGGCAGGCCTCGCCGTCGAAGAGGATGTCCCCCTCGTAGCTGCCGTGCGGATGGACTCCTGAGAGCACCTTCATCAGGGTCGACTTGCCGGCGCCGTTCTCGCCGCAGATGGCGTGGACCTCGCCCTGACGGACGGTCAGTGTGACGTCCGAAAGCGCTTTGACACCGGGAAAGGTCTTGACGATCGAGCGCATTTCCAGGACGGGTCCCGCCATGGTCTTGCCTTCCAATCCTTGAGGGTTCCCGGTTACTTGAGGTCGTTCTCGCTGTAGTAGCCGTCGTCGATGAGGGCTTCCTTGTAGTTGGCCTTGTCGACGCTGACCGGCTGCAGCAGGTAGGCGGGGACGACCTTGACGCCGTTGTCGTAGGACTTGGTGTCGTTGGTCTCGGGCTTCTTGTCGTTCAGTGCGGCGTCGACCATGTTCGAGGCGACCTCGGCGAGCTTGCGCAGGTCCTTGTAGACGGTCTGGGTCTGCTCACCCGCGATGATCGACTTCACGGATGCGAGCTCCGCGTCCTGACCCGTGACGACGGGCATCGGCTTGGCCTTGGAGCCGTAGCCGTCCGACTTCAGGGCGGAGAGGATGCCGATGGAGATGCCGTCGTACGGCGAGAGGACGGCGTCGACCCGGGTGGAGCGGTAGCTGGACGTCAGCAGGTCGTCCATGCGCTTCTGCGCCGTGCCGCCGTCCCAGCGGAGAGTGGTGACCTGGTTGAGGGCGGTCTGCTTCGACCTGACGACCAGCTCGCCCTTGTCCACGTACGGCTTGAGGACGTTCATCGCGCCCTGGAAGAAGTACTTGGTGTTGTTGTCGTCGTTGGAGCCGGCGAACAGCTCGATGTTGAAGGGGCCCTTCTTGCCGTCCGTCAGACCGAGCTTGTCCGCGATGTACGTGCCCTGCAGCTCGCCGACCTTCTCGTTGTCGAACGAGGCGTAGTAGTCGACGTTCTCCGTGCCGAGGATCAGTCGGTCGTAGGAGATCACCGGGATGTCGGCGTCCTTGGCCTGCTGCAGCACGTTGTCGAGGGACTTGTTGTCGATCGCGGCGACGATCAGGGCGTCCACGCCCTGCGTGATCATGTTCTCGATCTGCGAGACCTGCTGGTCCGGGTCGTCCTCGCCGTAGACGAGCTTGGTCTTGTAGCCCTTGCCCTTCAGTTCCTTCACGACGTTGGCGCCGTCGGAGATCCAGCGCTCGGAGGACTTGGTCGGCATCGCGACGCCGATGGTGGCGCCGTCGGCACCGCCCTTCTTCTCCTCGCTGCCGCCCTCGCCGCTCTGGCCGCAGGCGGTCAGAGTGAGCGCGAGGGAGGCGGCGGAGGCTATGGCGGCAAGTGCGGCTCTGCGGTTGCGCATAGTCATCATCCTTGATGTGGGTCAGGACTCGGTCCGGTGGTGCCGGAAGGCTGAGGGCGGTCGACCGAGAACAGGTGTTGTGGGATTGTGCGCGGCTCTGTCTTTTTTTGGGGAGAGTGTTTCCGAAGCGTTATGACGAGATTCCGAACCGGTTGAGCGGGCCCGGCAGCCGGCTGCCGAGCGCGGCCATGTCGCCGTCCGCCCCGTGCCGCGCCAGCAGGTCCAGCGCGAGCCGGCCGCGCCGCACCCGCTCCTTCGCGGTGGCCAGCGCCAGCTCCCGCAGGTGCTGGCCGTACGGGTAGATCCCCGGCGACTTGGAGAGGCCGAACTTCAGGTACAGCGGCGCGCCGCGCCGGATCAGTTCGGCGACCTCGTACATCCGCACGTAACCGCCCAGGTCGTCCGGGGCCTCGATGTAGAGGTCCATCGGGGCCCGGGAGACCCGGCGGATCTCGGTGAACTGGGCCAGCGTCAGGTCCGACGGGATGTTGATGGAGTCGGCGCCGAGCTGCTCGAACACGGCGTACGAGGCCGGGTTCACCGGTCCGATGAGCGCCGACACCTTGAAGGTGGTGTCGGCGGGCAGGACGCCCTGCTCACGCAGCCGGTGCAGGGTCCACAGCACGCCCTCGTCGGCCACGAGCAGGCACTTCACTCCCAGCCCGGTGGCGCGCAGGGCGTCCTCCACACAGCCCGCCAGGGCGTCGTGCCCCCGGGAGCGCAGCCCGGCGCCACCGGAGTCCGTACGGACGGACGCACCGGTGTCCCAGGTGCCGCGCGGGCCGGTGAACAGGCAGAGCTCGATGTCCCGTTCGGCGCAGCCCTCCACCATCTCGGTGATCTCCGCGTCGGTCAGCATCCAGATGCCGCTGCCCTGGCTGATGCGGTGGACCGGGACGTCGAGCCTCGCGGACTCCTTGAGTACGACGCCGAGGGCCTCCGGCCCCTCCACGGACGGCACCTCGGTGCGCCAGCTCCCGCCGTCGGGGAAGGAGTGCGGGGAGGCGTCGGCCGGGGACAGGGGCGCCGGCCCGAGACCGAGCGCGGTGAGCGCGGCGTCACCGGGACGGCGGGCGCCGGCGGCACCGGGGGGAGAGACAGGGGCGTCGTTCACGACTGGTCCTTCATGTTCGGTATTTCGGACGACATTCGGGTCTTTGGGGGTGCGCCGGTACGGAGGCGGTCAGGACGCCGCCGTACCGGCACACGGATCAGGGCGGGCCCGTCACGGCCGCAGCAGCACCTTCCCGGTCTCCGGGTCCCCGGACCCCACCAGCGCGACCGCGTCGGCGAACCGCTCCAGCGGGAACTCGTGGGTGATCAGCGGCGCCGGATCGAGCAGCCCGGCCGTGAACGCCCGCACCGCGTAGGACCAGGCCGCCGAGGGAGCGCCGAAGACGCTGCGCACGGTGAGCTGGCTCAGCGACAGGTGCACCGGGTCGATACCCGCGGCGCCCGGGGTGAACATCCCGGTCAGCACCACCCGCCCGCCGCGCCGCGCCAGGAGGCACGCGTCGGCCGCGGTGGACGGCGCCCCGGCCGTCTCCACGACCAGGTCGTAGCGGCCCCGCACCTCCTCGGCCTCCTTGGGGACCCGGGCCTCGCTCGCCCCGAAGTCCAGGGCCTGCGCGGCCCGTCCCTCCCTCGGGTCGATCACGGTGAGCTCCGCGGGCGAGACCGCGGCCAGCAGCTGCACGGCCAGCAGGCCGAGCGTGCCCGCGCCCAGGACAGCGATCCGCTCACCCGGCTCGGGCGCCCCGGCCCGCACCGCCGCCGCGATCACCGCGGCGGGCTCCAGCAGCGCCGCCGCACGCAGATCGGCGTCGTCGGCCAGCGGGTGCAGCAGCCGCGCCGGGAGCACCAGGTGGTCGGCGAACGCGCCGGGCCGGGTGAATCCCGTCTCGTCGTACCCCGCCGTGCACAGGGAGGTCTCCCCGTAACGGCACCGCTCGCAGCGCCCGCAGGCCCGGAAACCCTCGGCGACCGTGCGCCGTCCGGTCAGCGCGGGATCGACGCCCTCGCCGACGGCGTCGACGGTCCCCGACCACTCGTGACCCGGCACCACGGGATAGCGCACATAGGCGGGGTCGCGGTGGCCGTCGTACACCTCGCGGTCGCTCATGCAGATCCCGGCCGCGGCGACCCGCACCCTGACCTCACCGGGGCCCGGCTCCGGGAGCGGCCCCTCGGTCAGCGTGTGGCTGCCGGGCCGGTCCACGGTCAACGAGCGGGAGCGTGACGTCACTTGGGCTGCCTCTTCTCCCAGCCGTCCGCCCACAGGTCGAACCGCGCCTGCTGCTGCGGGAATTCCGCCGCCGCGTCCACGTCCAGCTCCACGCCGAGCCCGGGCGCGTCGGAGAGTTCGAAGCAGCCGGTGGCCGGGTCGACCGTCGGGGCGCCCTTGACGACCTTCTTGATGTCGGCGTCCGCGAAGTCGTTGAAGTGCTCGAGGATCTTGAAGTTGGGCGTGCAGCCGGCCACCTGGAGGCTCGCCGCGGTCAGCACCGAACCGCCCACGTTGTGCGGGGCGACGAGCGTGTAGTGGGTCTCCGCGGTCGCCGCGAGCTTGCGGGTCTCCAGGATGCCGCCGATGTGGCCGACGTCCGGCTGGATGATGTCGACGGCCTGCGACTCGAAGAGCTCGCGGAACTCGATCCGGTCGTGGATGCGTTCACCGGTCGCGATCGGCAGGTCGACCTTCTCCGCGACCTTGCTCAGCGCCCTGAGGTTCTCCGGCGGCACCGGCTCCTCCAGCCAGGCCGGCGTGAACGGCGCCATCTCGCGGGCGATCCGCACCGCCGTCGACGGGCTGAACCGCCCGTGCATCTCCAGCATCAGCTCGGTGTCTGGCCCGATGGCGTCCCGCACGGCCTCGATGAGCGACACGGCGTAACGCGTCTCCTCCTGGCCGAGCTCGAAGTGGCCCGTGCCGAAGGGGTCGATCTTCAGCGCCCGGTAACCGCGCTCGACGACTCCCTGCGCCGCCTTGTGGTACGCCTCCGGGGTGCGCTCGGTGGTGTACCAGCCGTTGGCGTACGCCTTGACCCGGTCGGTGACCTTCCCGCCGAGCAGCTGCCACACGGGGACGCCGAGCGCCTTGCCCTTGATGTCCCAGCAGGCCATCTCGATGACCGCGATGCCGGACATCACGATCTCGCCGGCGCGCCCGTAGTCGCCGTACTTCATCCGCTTGACGAGGTCCTCGATCGCGAACGGGTCGGAGCCGTTGATGTGGTTGGCCGAGGCCTCACGCAGGTAGCCGAGCAGTGCGTCGGTGCGGCCCAGCATCCGGGTCTCGCCCACTCCGGTGAGACCCTCGTCGGTGTGGACCTGGACGTAGGTGAGGTTGCGCCACGGCGTGCCGACGACATGCGTACTGATTCCGGTGATGCGCACGAGGGATGCCTCTCAACGTGTTCGGTATTTCGTCACTCGTTCGAAATGCTGGCGTGACGGTAATGACGGGCCAGGGGACGTGTCAATGGTTTGCACACGTAGGCTGGCGCCATGAGTGATCTCGGGGCGGGTTTCGGGTACGTGATCAAGGGCCAGCGCTGGGTCCTCGGACACGGCAAGTGGTTCGGCTTCGGCCTGCTGCCCGCGCTGGTCACCCTCGTCGTCTACGCGGGCGCGCTGGTCGGACTGGGCTACGGAGCCGACGACTTCGTCGCCTGGGCCACGCCGTTCGCCGACGACTGGTCCTCGCCCTGGCTGGGGCTCCTGCGCAACACCCTGGTCGTCCTGGTCTTCGTGTTCGGGACATTCCTCGCGGTCATCACGTTCACCGCGGTGACCCTGCTGGTCGGCCAGCCGTTCTACGAGTCGCTCTCCGAGGAGGTCGACCGCAGCGAGGGCGGCGAGGTGCCCGAGTCGGGTCTGCCGCTCTGGCGCGAGCTGTGGATCTCCGCCCGCGACTCCGTCCGCATCCTGCTGCGCGTCGCGCTCTACGGGGTGCTGCTCTTCGCCCTCGGGTTCATCCCCGTCGTCGGACAGACCGTGATCCCCGTCCTCGGCTTCTGCGTCTCCGGCTACTTCCTGTCCGAGGAGCTCACCGGCGTCGCCCTCCAGCGCCGCGGCATGGTCCTGAAGGACCGGCTCGCGCTGCTGCGGGGCCGCCGCATGATGGTCCTGGGCTTCGGGGTCCCGCTCGTGCTCGCCTTCCTCGTCCCCTTCGTGGCCGTGCTCCTGATGCCGGGCGCCGTCGCGGGGGCCACGCTGCTGGCCCGCGAGCTGACGGCGCCGCCCGGGACCGACCCGGAGCCGGTTCCTTCGTCGCCGTACACCCTCCACAAGGACTGAGGAGGCCCCCGGACCGGTCGGGTCCGGGGGCTCCGCACCGGGTCAGGCGCCGTGGACCTCCAGCGCCGTCCGGACCGCGGACTCCAGGGCGCCCTCGATCCAGGCCGGCTTGATGGACGTGTGGCAGCCGGCGAAGTGCAGCGGACCCTCAGGCGTCCGCACATCCGGGAACAGCTCGGTGTGCTGGCCGGGCAGCAGCACCGACGCCTCGCCGTACGCGTACGGGTCACGCATCCAGGACTGGGTGCGGCCGACGCCCGTGTAGAACACCTCGATCCGCTGCCCGTACACGTCCTGCACGCCGCCCAGGGTGCGCGGATAGCGCTCGTCGTCCTCCAGCGAGTCCCACTTCAGGGCGTCGTCGGCCCAGCTGTACGAGGCGAGCAGGACCCCGCCCTCGCTGCCCTCGACCCGGTGCGAGGGCTGGTACATGAACCGGTTGGCGTTGTCGGTCACCGAGCCACCGCCGATGACGTGGGCCGCCTCCGGCTGATTGCGGGCGGTGGCCCGGCAAGCGGCGTAGTGGACACGCTGGTTCGGCGGGATGTGGCCGCTCGGTACGGAGGGGTGCGTGCCCAGCAGCGAGCCGTCGGCCGGGGCCTTGCCCAGCCGGTAGGCGTCGTACAGACCGGGACGTACGGCCTCCAGCTCACGCTTCCAGTCCGCCTCGTCGAACTCCCACCAGCGGCGGCTGAATTCGAGCAGCACCTTGGTCGCCGCGTCGTAGTGGACCTCGGTGATCGCGCGCCTCTTGCCGTACGAGAGCGCCGGGGCGACCGGGATGTGCCGCAGCCCGGAGAAGGGCACCGTGACGATGGCCCGGTCGCCGGTGAAGGTCTCCCGGACGACGGGACCGCCCCGCCCCTCGGAGACCGTCTCCACACTCACCCCGTCCTCGGAGTGGCTGATCCGGGTGGCCCGGCGGTCCAGGTGCACCAGATCCTTCACCTGCGCGTACATCGCGTCGGCCAGGGTCGCGGTGCCGTCGGGCAGCTCGAAGAAGGAGGTCGCGGGGCTGATCAGCGACGCCCCGATGAAGCTGTGCAGGAAGGCGAGATGGAGCCGCGAGGTCATGTTCTCGACCGTGCCGATGAGGTCGACGGTGCGCTCGTCGAGCTTGGCCACCTCGGTCATGTACCGGAACATCGAGAAGTGCCCGTAACGCTGGAGGACGGTCGCCCAGCCGTCGACCAGGGCGCTGCCCTCCTTGCCCTCGATCTCCGCGCGTACGGGGGCGAACGCGTCCCGCACGATCTGCGAGGCGGGGGTGTTCTCGTGGGCCGCGGGGACGCCGAAGGAGCGGTTGACCGCCTGCGGCTTCGCGGCGTAGTCGGCGCGGCGGACCCGGACGCCGTTGACATGGATCCAGGTGCGGTTGGCGGGACGCCCTTCCGTGTCCACGTCGGTCAGGTGGAAGCGCCGGGTCTTCAGCCCGAGATGAGCCATCAGCCCGGTGACCAGCGGGTGGCTGTCCGGGATGCGCATGGCGCCGGCTTCCGCGTACTGCTTCGGATCGGCGAAGGGCGGCTCCGACTGCTCGTGGCCGCCGGCCCGGAAGGTCTTGATGCGGCCGCCGACACGGTTGCCGTTGGCCTCGATCACGGTGACGTCGTGACCGGCCTCGTGGAGCAGCCGCGCCGCCGTGAGTCCGGCCGGTCCCGCACCGACGACCAGCACCTTCTTGCGCGCGGCACGGGTGCGGGGCAGGCCCTTGCCCAGCAGGACCTCACGGTAACCGGGCACCAGGTCCTGGTCGTTCTCGTCGCGTACGAGGATGGCGCGGGCGACGAGGAGAGCGGCTTCCCGGTCGGATCCGGGCGCCGCTTCCGGCGCGGCGGCCGTGGCCCGGGGCGCCGCGGCCCCTGCGGGCGGGGCGGCGCCGGTCACGGCGAGGGCCGCGGCACCGGCCGTGGCGCCCGCGATCACGGCACGGCGGGAAGGCAGGGTGGGGGACGATTCATCAACAGGTGAGGTCATGTTGATCACCCTGCTGTGCGGGACCTGACGAGACCGTCGTGGACGCGCGCCCACCGCTCTGATTCACCCGGTGGTGATCTTGGTCGACCGGTGTTGACACGGGCCGGACCAGCGGGAGTTGAGGCTCAGCGCACGGAGAACCCGTACACCGTCGTGGAGACGAACTCCTCGCCCGGCCGCAGCACCGTGCTCGGGAACTCCGGGTGGTTCGGCGAGTCGGGGAAGTGCTGCGTCTCCAGCGCGATCCCCGCGCACGCCCCGAACGGACCGTCGTCGATGTGGTCGGCGGTGTACAGCTGGAGCCCCGGCTCCGTCGTACGCACCGTCAGCAGGCGGCCGGACGCCGGGTCGTACAGCTCGGCGACCGGATCGTCGCCGGTCTCCTCCAGCGCGTAGTTGGTGTCGTAGCCGGGCCCCACAGGCTTCGGCTCCCGGAAGTCGAACCGGGTCCCCTCCACCGGCAGGAGTTCGCCCGTGGGGATCGACTCCTCGTCCACCGCCGTGATCCGCCCTGCCGCGACCCGCAGTTCGTGCCCGAGCGCGCTCCCGCTGTCCGTGCCGGCCGGATTCCAGTACGTGTGGTTCGTCAGGTTCACCACGGTCGGCGCGTCCGTCGTCGCCCGGTAGGCGATCCGCAGCGCGCCGTCCTCGTCCAGGGTGTACGTCACCGAGACCTCCAGCCGCCCCGGGAAGCCCTCCTCGCCGTCCCCGGAGACCAGGGAGAGCCGCACACCGTCCGGAACCTCCTCGGCGTCCCACACCCGCTTGTCGAAACCCCGCTCGCCGCCGTGCAGGGTGTTGCGGCCCTCGTTCGGTGTCACCCGGTGCGTCCGCCCGTCGAGGACGAAGGAGCCGCCCGCGATCCGGTTCGCGTACCGCCCGACGGTGGCGCCGAAATAGGGGCCCGTGTGCGTCTCGTACCCCTTGGCGTCCGGCAGCCCCAGGGCCACCTCGGCCCGGGTGCCGTCCCGCCCGGGCACCACGACGGACTGCACCACGGCGCCGTACGTCAGCACCCGCACCCGCACGCCCCCGCGTTCCAGGGTCCAGCGCCGGACCGGTGTGCCGTCGCCGAGCGTGGAGAAGTCTTCGCTGTGTACCGCTGCACCCGTAGTCATGATCAATAACCTTAAGGCCGACCGGCCGCCGTGATCTCGCGGTAAGCGATTTCTGCCAGCCTGGCCTGGCCGTTGCGTCCCGGGTGGAACCAGTCCCACTCGCTGAGCTGCGCACCGGTGAACCGGTAGTCGAAGACCGCCCCGCCGTCGTAGCGGCAGAGCTCGTCCCGCGCGCAGACGTCCCGCAGCGCCTCGTTGTACGCGACGACCCGCGCCAGCACCGCGTCGCGCCGCGCGACGGCCGCCGTCCCCATGTCGTCGGCGTCGCCCAGCATCGACCGGCAGATCCCCAGCTTCCAGATCTGCTTGCCCAGCGGGTTCTCCCGCCCGGTGGACCAGAGCCGCTTGAGATCCGGCACGCTCGACACGTACACCTGCGACTTCGGGGCCGAGGCCCGCAACTGCCGCATCGACGCCTCGAAGGAGGCCCGGAAGTCGGCCACCGGAGTCATCAGCCGCACCGAGTCCCGGCAGGCGTCGTTCGCGCCGATCATCACCGTGACCAGCCCCGGCCGGTCCTTCGCGGCCAGCGCCATCTGCTCCGGCAGCTGCGCGATCCTGGCCCCCGACACGGCGTGGTTCCAGCTGTGCGAGGCCGCCTTCGACGCCCCCAGGAGGCGTACGGCGAGGCTGCGCACCCCGCCGTCGGTCCCGGTCGCCCAGGACACCTCGGGGCAGTCGGCCAGCACCGAGCAGGCGTCGAAGCCCCGGGTGATGGAGTCCCCGACGGCCGCGATGGAGGCGGGGCTCGCGTCCCACGCCGGCGTCGGCGAGGGGCTTCGGGCGCCCGGGGTGCTCCGCGACTCCGTGCCCCCGTCGGAGGTGCAGCCCGCGAGCGCGGCCGCGGCGACGAGCGCGACCGCCGCCAGAGTGGCCGCGGCGCCGCGGGCACGGCGGCGTGGCGAACGCTCAGGCATCCCTGTTTCCCCTTCGGTCACACGGGTGATTGTGCCCCTGGCACACCCGGACAGCCCCAGGTGGCGGGCCCTCGCGCCCTCGCGGGTGAGTGCTGGGCGAATCAGGGGCCCGGGACCGACGGTACGTCACACACCCGACCCCGGCGCACGGTAGCTTTTCCCCGTCGAGCCAGTGGCGCCCGCCCGGCCCGCGGACGAATCGGCGGGTCCGGTAAGTTATCTCACGTCACATACTGTCCCTTTTCTGGAGATTCACTCCCGATGCTGTTTACTGATGACAACCTCGGGAGCCGGCCGGGAAGAGACCGTACGGGCGCGAGGCCGCTGGGGAAGGCGAACCTCGTCCCACACTGGAGGTCCCGGTGACGACACGTGGAGTCCTTTACGTTCACTCCGCACCGCGCGCGCTGTGCCCGCATGTCGAATGGGCGGTGGCGGGCGTACTCGGTGTGAGGGTCCAGCTGGACTGGACCAGACAGCCGGCCGCGCCCAACACCTGGCGGTCCGAATTCTCCTGGAAGGGCCGGGCGGGCACGGCGTCGGAGCTTGCCTCGGCCCTCCGCGGCTGGGACCTGCTGCGCTTCGAGGTGACGGCGGAACCGTGCGCCACGGCGGAGGGCGAGCGCTACAGCTCCACGCCGGGTCTCGGCATCTTCCACGCCGTCACCGGCATGCACGGTGACATCCTGGTCCCCGAGGACCGGCTGCGGGCGGCCCTGGCGCGGTCCCTGAACGGTGAGACGGACCTGGAGGCCGAGGTCGCCAAGCTCCTGGGCAAGCCGTGGGACGACGAGCTGGAGACCTTCCGCCACGCCGGTGAGGGCGCGCCCGTGCGGTGGCTGCACCAGGTGGTGTAGCAGGGGCCTGTTCAGGCCCCGAGCCCTGGCCGGGGAGTGCGCAGAAACGTTTGGCCGCGGCCCTCTGCGCATGTGGTCCGGGGCGGGGCACCGGGCCGGCACTCAGGCCTGGGACTCGGCCCAGAAGTTGAAGATCCTGGAGAGGCCCGCCCGGACCGCCCCACGCCGGGTCAGCACGGACCGGTCGACCCCGGTGAAGAGGACCGCGAGGGCGACGTCGGCGGGCAGGACGCGTCCACCTGCCCGCACGGTCATCCGCCTGCCGTTTCCGAGGCCGGACTGCCGCACCGTGACGACGGAGCCCGGGTCCTCGGAGTCCGGCTTCCGGGACAGCTCGTACGCCCGGCGGCCGACCGCCCTGAGCACGTACACATCGCCCAGGTACGTCATCCGCAGGGCGCGCCCCCGGTGTGTCGGCGCCCACCGGTTCCGGCTCATCCGCACGAGCCCGTCGCCGACACGGAGCGTCGAGCGGTTCAGGGTCGGCATCGACACGATCTCCGCGTGCGGGCCCCGTGTCTCGAACACCGCCGTGGGGATCAGCCCGCCGCGCGCCTCGGTGACGATCGCGTCCGGAGTGTCCCGGCCCGCCGGGTACACCACCCGGATGTCGCCGAACTCCGCGGAGGTGCCCTGCCAGCCGTACTTCGTGAGCCCGACGGGCTGCCTCTCCTTCAGGTACGCGAGCGTGAACGGGCTGATCGTCGTGTGCATGTCTTTCCCTCGCTGGTCGGACGTGTCGGTGCGCCGCCCCCGCGACGGCGCGCACATGCGCGAGGCCCGCCTCCCGAAGGGGGAAGCGGGCCTCGCGGCAGGATCAGCCGGTCAGACCGAACGGAACGCCAGCACCACGTTGTGGCCACCGAAGCCGAACGAGTTGTTGATCGCGGCGATCGGTCCCTCCGGCAGCGCACGCGGCTCACCGCGCACGACGTCCGCGTCGACCGCCTCGTCGAGGTCGTCGACATTGATCGTGGGCGGCGCCATCCGCTTGTGCAGCGCCAGGACCGTCGCCACGGTCTCGATACCGCCCGCGCCACCCAGCAGGTGGCCCGTCATGGACTTCGTGGCGGAGATCGCGACATGGTCCAGGTCGTCGCCCAGCACCGCACGCAGCGCCTTGATCTCCGCGATGTCGCCCTGCGGCGTGGACGTGGCGTGCGCGTTGAGGTGGACGACCTCCGACGGCTTGAGGTCCGTCGAGTCCAGCAGGTTCTGCATCGCGGCGGCGATCCCGCGCCCGGTGGGCTCGGGCTGCGCGATGTGGTGGGCGTCCGCGGACAGACCCTGGCCGAGCACCTCGCAGTAGACCTTGGCGCCACGCGCGGCGGCGTGCTCCGCGGACTCCAGGATCACGACGCCGGCGCCCTCGCCGAGGACGAAGCCGTCACGGGACGTGTCGTACGGACGCGAGGCCTTCTCGGGCTCGTCGTTGCTCTTGGACATCGCCATCATGTTGGCGAAGGCCGCGATCGGCAGCGGGTGGATGGCCGCCTCGGTGCCACCGGCGACGACCACATCGGCACGGCCGGTGCGGATCATCTCGACGGCGTACCCGATGGCCTCGGCGCCCGACGCACAGGCGGAGACCGGAGTGTGGACACCCGCCTGGGCGTTGACCTCCAGGCCGACGTTGGCGGCCGGGCCGTTGGGCATGAGCATGGGAACGGTGTGCGGGGAGACGCGGCGTACGCCCTTCTCCTTGAGCACGTCGTACTGGTCGAGCAGGGTGATCACGCCGCCGATGCCGGAGGCGATGACCGAGCCCAGGCGCTCGGGCTGGATCTTCTCGTCCTCACCGGCCTTGCCGGTGAAGCCGGCGTCCGCCCACGCCTCACGGGCGGCGATCAGCGCGAACTGCGCCGAGCGGTCCAGCTTGCGGGCGAGCGGTCGGGGCAGTACCTCGCCGGGATCGACGGCCGCGAGGGCGGCGATCCGGACGGGCAGTTCGGCGAAACGTTCGCCCTCGAGAGGCTTGACGCCGGAACGGCCGGCCATCAGACCTTCCCAGGTCGATGCGGAGTCGCCACCCAGCGGAGTGGTTGCGCCGATACCGGTGACGACCACGGTGCGATTGGTCGGGCTCACTGGAAAATCTTCTCCACGTGTAGAGGGTCGTGAATCAGCGGCGCCACCGCCGGGTGGCGACACACGGGACGGGCTGGGATCAGCCCTGGTGCTTCAGGATGTAGTCGGCGGCGTCGCCGACCGTCTTGAGGTTCTTGACGTCCTCGTCGGGGATCTTGACGTCGAAGCGCTCTTCGGCGGCGACGACGACCTCGACCATGGACAGCGAGTCGACGTCCAGGTCGTCGGTGAAGGACTTGTCCAGCTGGACGTCCTCGACCGGGATACCGGCGATCTCGTTGACGATCTCGGCGAGACCGGTGACGATCTCTTCCTGAGTGGCGGCCATGTTGGCGCTCCTTCGATATGTTTCTGCAGGGTTCGGGCGTGCGGACCGAAAGGTCCGGTGTGCCTAGGGGAGGGTAACGACCGTCGCGGCGTAGACGAGACCCGCCCCGAAGCCGATGATGAGCGCCGTGTCGCCGCTCTTGGCCTGACCGGTCGCCAGAAGCCGCTCCATTGCGAGCGGAATCGAGGCGGCCGACGTGTTGCCGGTGGTTTCCACGTCACGGGCGACCGTGACGTGCTCCGGCAGCTTGAGCGTCTTCACCATCGAGTCGATGATCCGCATGTTCGCCTGGTGCGGAATGAAGACATCCAGGTCCTCCGGGGAGATCCCGGCCACTTCCAGCGCCTGCTGGGCGACCTTCGCCATCTCGAAGACGGCCCAGCGGAAGACCGCCTGGCCCTCCTGCGTGATGGCCGGGAACTTGACCTCGCCCCGTTCGTTGAGAGGCAGGTTCGAGACGTCGCCGATGTGGAAGTCGTTCCACGACACGGTCTGCTTGATCGTCTCGGACTTGTCGCCCTCGGAGCCCCAGACCGTGGGGCCGATGGCCGGCTCCTGGGAGGGGCCGACCACGACCGCGCCCGCGCCGTCGCCGAACAGGAAGGCCGTCGCGCGGTCCTCCAGGTCGGTGAGGTCGCTGAGCCGCTCGACGCCGATGACAAGTACGTACTCTGCCGAGCCCTCGACGATCATGCCCTTGGCGAGCGTGAGGCCGTAGCCGAAGCCCGCGCAGCCGGCCGAGATGTCGAACGCGGCGGGCTTGCCCGCGCCGATCCTGTGCGCGATGTCGGTGGCGACGGCGGGGGTCTGCTTGAAGTGCGAGACGGTGGAGACGATGACTCCGCCGATCTGCCCGGGATCGATGCCGGCGTCCGCGATCGCCTTGCCGGAGGCCTCCACGGACATCATGGACACGGTCTCCTCGTCGGAGGCCCAGTGCCGGGTGGCGATACCGGAGCGGGAGCGGATCCACTCGTCGGACGAGTCGATCGTCTCGAGGATCACCTCGTTGGGCACGACACGGGTCGGGCGGTAGCCGCCCACACCCATGATCCGCGCGTACGGGGCGCCCTTGCTGGGCTTGATCTTCGACATGCTCTCGGGCTCCTTAGGCGCCTGCGTGCTCGGAGATGAGCGCGCGGGCCGCGTCGAGGTCGTCGGGGGTCTTGAGCGCGAGGGTCCGCACACCGGGCAGCGCGCGCTTGGCGAGCCCGACCAGGGTCCCACCGGGCGCGGCCTCGATGAGGGCGGTGACACCGAGCTCGGCGAAGGTCTCCATGCACAGGTCCCAGCGGACCGGGTTGGCGACCTGGCCGACGAGCCGCGAGATGACCTCGTCGCCGGTGGCGACCGTCTTCCCGTCGGCGTTCGACACGTACGTGATCTTCGGGTCGGTGACCGTCAGGGCGGTGGCGGCTTCACGCAGCTTGTCCACGGCCGGAGCCATGTGCGACGTGTGGAACGCGCCGGCCACCTTGAGAGGCACCACGCGGCGTACGCCCTCGGGCTTGTCCTCGACCAGCGCGGCGATCTGCGCCGCGGTGCCGGCGGCGACGATCTGCCCGCCGCCGTTGACGTTGGCCGGGGTGAGCCCCAGCTTCTCGAGGTGCGGGACCGTGACGTCCGGCTCCCCGCCGAGGAGCGCGGCCATGCCGGTCTCGGTCACCGCGGCGGCCTCGGCCATGCCGAGTCCTCGGGTGCGTACGAATCGGAGCGCCGCCTCGTCGTCGATGACACCGGCCAGCGCGGCGGCGGTGATCTCACCGACGCTGTGGCCGGCGACGACGCCGGGGGAGGCGTCCAGGGCGGCGGCGGAGAGGAGACCCGCGGCGACCAGCAGCGGCTGGGCCACCGCCGTGTCGCGGATCTCGTCCGCGTCGGCCTTCGTGCCGTAATGGGCAAGGTCGAGCCCGATGGCGTCGGACCATCCCGCGATGCGGTCGGCGGCACCGGGGAGTTCGAGCCAGGGAGTCAGGAAGCCGGGCGTCTGAGCGCCTTGGCCGGGAGCGACGAGTACGAGCACCCTCACACTCTCTCTTGTGGACGGCCCCGGATGCCCGTGGGGACAGGGACGAAGAACCGTCAGGGGAATTGTTGAAGTTCGACAAAAGTCTAGGACTGAGTGTCCCCGGCGGCCAAGCGCCCCAGGATGAGGGCGATCCGCAGCGTGAACGCGGAACGGACGTCGGAGGGTGACCAGCCGGTGACGTCGGTCACACGTCGCAGCCGGTAGCGCACGGTATTGGGGTGCACGAACAGCATCCGTGCCGCGCCCTCAAGACTGCTCGCCTGCTCCAGATACACACTCAGCGTCTCCAGAAGTGCTGAACCCGCTTCTTCGAGCGGTCTGTAGATCTCCTCCACCAGCTGATCGCGCGCGGCGGGGTCTCCCGCCATCGCACGCTCAGGAAGGAGATCGTCCGACAGGACGGGCCTCGGAGCGTCCTGCCACGCCGAGCAGGCTTTGAGACCGGCGGCCGCGGCCTGCGCGGACCGGGTGGCCGCGAGGAGGTCGGGCACCACGGGCCCGGCGACGACGGGGCCGGCCGCATACGGTCCGATCAGCGACTTCGCGACGTTCAGGGGATTGTCGCTGCCGCCCGCGATCACCACCAGACGGTGTCCGAGGACCCCGGTCAGGACCTGGAGCTTCGCGTGCCTGGCCGCCCGACGGATCGCCTCCACCGTGAGCTCGCTGTCACCCTCGGGGGCGGTGCCGAGGACGACACACACATGCTCGGGGGAGTTCCAGCCGAGGGCGGCGGCCCGGGACACGGCGCCCTCGTCCGCCTCGCCGGACAGCACCGCGTTCACCACGAGCGACTCCAGGCGGGCGTCCCACGCACCGCGGGCCTCGGCGGCCTGCGCGTAGACCTGCGCGGTCGCGAAGGCGATCTCGCGCGCGTAGACGAGGAGCGCCTCGCGCAGCACCGACTCGTCACCGGGCGCCGCGACCTCCTCGATCGCGGTCTCCATGACCTCGATCGTCGTGCGCACCATCTCGACGGTCTGTCGCAGGGTGATCGCCCGCGTCAGCTCCCGCGGAGCCGTGCCGAACACATCGGTGGAGATCGCCTGCGGTGTCTCCGGATGCCGGAACCACTCGGTGAAGGCGGCGATACCGGCCTGGGCGACCAGGCCGATCCAGGACCGGTTCTCCGGTGGCATCGCCCGGTACCACGGCAGCGTCTCGTCCATGCGGGCGATGGCGTTCGCGGCCAGCCGGCCGGAGGACTGCTCCAGGCGTTTCAGGGTCGCGGCGTGGAGATGCGGGTCATGCGAGGCGGGCTGCTCAGGATCGGGTTGGGGCACGCACACAAGACTGCCTTATCGGGACAGGTGACCGGAGGGGCGGGGCGGAAGACCGGCCGACGGGGATACCTTGGTGGCGTGATGTACGTACGCCGCTCCGGGGACCGGTTCCGCGGCGGGGACCCGGCCACGGGTGACTCCGCGGGCATCGAGACCCTGCACGCGTTCTCCTTCGGGCGGTTCTACGACCCGGACAATCTGCGCTTCGGCCCGATCCTGGCCTGCAACGAGGAGCGTCTCGCCCCGGGCGCGGGCTTCGACGAGCATCCACACAGCCACACCGAGATCGTCACCTGGGTGGTGGAGGGCGAACTCACCCACCGCGACTCGGCCTCGCACGCCACCGTCGTACGGGCCGGGGACGTCCAGCACCTCAGCTCGGCCGCCGGGGTGCGGCATGTCGAGCGCAACGACGGGGAACACCCGCTGACGTTCATCCAGATGTGGCTGGCCCCTCTGCGGGCCGGCGGGGAGCCCTCCTACACGCACGTCGCCGGGATCGCCGATTCCACCCCCTACGCCCTCCCCGAGGCGGGCGCCATGCTCCATGTGCGCCGGCAGACCGAGGGCGAGCGAACCGCCGTGCCCGACGCGGCGGGCGTCTACGTCCACGTCGTACGGGGCCGTGTGCTCCTCGCGGGCGAGGAACTGGGGCCGGGCGACTCGGCCCGGATCACGGAGTCCCGGGGGCTGGAGGCCGAGGCGCTGGAGCAGGCCGAGGTGCTGCTCTGGGAGCTCGCCTCGGTGTGATGCGGGGCGGACGGGAGCTCCTTGCGGGGTCCGCACCCCGACGGCATCCGCCGGGGGGAGGATCTTCACCTCGCGGCCACGCGGGCGCCAGTGGGCCCGGCCATGATCGGGGCCGTCCGTGACCCCGTGCCAGGAGGCTCCCATGTTCCGCCGGACCCTGTCCGTCATCGCCACCGTCGTCGCGCTCGCCGCCGCGGGATCCGTCGCCCAGGCATCGGCCGCCGACGCCGCGCCCCTCCCCGGTGCCCGCGTGCTGGACGTCATGTCGTTCAACATCCACCATGCCCAGGGGACCGACGACGTGCTGGACCTCCGTCGGATCGCCCGCGTGGTCCGCGAGAGCGGTGCCGACGTGGTGGGCCTCCAGGAGGTCGACAACCATTACTCGGATCGCAGCGAGTGGGCCGACCAGTCCGCCGCACTCGCCGAAGCGCTGGGTTACCACGTCGTGTTCGGCGCCAACATCGACAACGCCCCGCCGGCCCCCGGCGGCCACCGCGTGCAGTACGGCACCGCGATCCTGTCCCGCTACCCGATCACCGCCTCGGAGAACACCTGGCTGTTCAAGTCGCCGGATCAGGAGCAACGCGGCCTGCTGCACGCCACGATCGACGTCCACGGCAGGAAGGTGGAGTTCTACAACACCCACCTGTCCGCCAGCTCGCAGACCGACCGCCTCGCGCAGGCCGGCCAGGTCGTGGAGCTGATCGGGACGACGAAGCCGGGGATCCTGGTGGGCGACTTCAACGCGCTGCCGACCGCGCCGGAGTCCCAGCCGCTGCAGAAGGCCTACACCGACGCGTGGGCCCGGTCGCCGCACCCGCGCGGTGACGGCGCGACCCACCCCTCCGAGGCCCCGGCCAAGCGGATCGACGTCATCTACACGAACCGCGGGGCGACGCCCCTGGTCACCCGGGTGGTGCACACCGACCCGGCCGCCTCCGACCATCTGCCGCTGCTCAGCAAGGTCCTGGTCACCCGCTGACCGTCCCGCAGCCCCCGTGGACCCGACCCCGCCGGGCCTACGGGCGCCGCTCCAGCAGTCCCAGTTCGAGCGCCGTCACCACCGCGTGCGTGCGGTCGCCGACGTCCAGCTTGGCGAAGACCCGCAGCAGATGCGTCTTCACCGTGGCCTCCGTGATGACCAGCCGGCGGCCGATCTCCACGTTGGACAGCCCGTCCGCCACCGCGCCCAGCACGTCCACCTCCCGTCTCGTCAGCGTCACCGGGGCCGGCATCCGCATCCGGGCCACCAGCCGCGCCGCGACGCGCGGAGCCAGCACCGTCTCGCCCCGGGACGCCGAGTGGACGGCGTCCACCAACTGCTCGCGGGTGGCGTCCTTGAGCAGGTAGCCGATGGCGCCGGCCTCGACGGCGCGCTCGATCTCCGCGTCGGTCTCGTACGTGGTCAGGATCAGCACCCGGGTCCGGGCGGGCCCGGCGACGATCTCCGTGGTGGCGCTCGTCCCGTCGAGGACGGGCATCCGCAGATCCATCAGCGCCACGTCGGGCTCCAGCCGTTCCACGAGCCCGACGGCCGCCCGCCCGTCCTCGGCCTCGCCGACGATCTCGATGGTGGGTTCGTCGGCCAGCAGGGCGACGACCCCGGCGCGCATCACCGTATGGTCGTCCGCCACGATGATCCGGAGCTTCTTCTCCGCTGCCCCTTGTGTCATTTCAGCCCTGTCCGTCGGTGGGAATCATGGCCAGGACACGTGTGCCGTCACCGACCGAGCTGGTGACGGTGAGCTCACCGCCGAGCTCGGCCAGCCGCTTGCGCATGCCGTGCAGCCCGAAGCCGTGGGAGTCCTCGGCCACGAAGCCGCGGCCGTCGTCGGTGATCTCCAGCTCCACCCCGTACGGCTGCGCGGTGAGGACCACCTCCACGGCGGAGGCCGCCGCGTGCTTGCGGATGTTGGCGAGGGACTCCTGGGTGCAGCGCAGGAGAGCGATCCGGGTCTGCTGGTCGCAGGCGACGTCCGGCAGTTCGGAGGCGACGCCGATCCCGGTGTCCTCGGTGAAGCGGTCCAGGGTCCGCCGCAGGGTGTCCGCCACCGAGCCGGCGGCGACACCGCTCCGCGGGGCGGAACCGACGAGGACGCGCGCCTCGGCGAGGTTCTCGCGGGCGGTGTTCTCGATCGCGAGCAGTTGCTTCCCGCTCCGGCCCGGGTCGTTCTCCAGACCGGATCTGGCCGCTTCCGCGAGCACGATGATGGACGCGAAGCCCTGGGCGAGCGTGTCATGGATCTCCCGCGCGAGACGTTCGCGCTCGTCCGCCGCCCCCTGGCGGTGGTGCGCCTCGACCAGCCGGAGCCGGGCGTCCTCCAGTTCGGCGTTCAGCCGGCGGGCCCGCTCTTCGGCGTCCTCGGTGATGTGGCGTACGCCCAGCCCGATCAGCACGCCGGCCGCGTAGCCGATGACCGTGAAGATCACGTTGCCGGTGAGGAACTCCCCGTCCCAACCCTGCCGTACGACGTTGCCGGCCACGACGCCCGCCGCGGCGACCCCGCTGAGGACGATCGCGGCACGCGCGCTCGTGGTGTAGATCCAGAAGTGCGGCAGCGTCACCGCGTAGAGCGCCGCGCCGCCGTCCAGGAGGTACGACATCGCGCCCAGGCCCACGACGAGGACGTACAGGTAGGGGCGGGGGCGCAGGACGGGGCTGCCGGGGAACAGCCCCACCGCGCCGTACGACAGGGCCAGCACGACCAGCAGCGCCAGCACCGGATACCTCGTCGTGTCGGGCGCGTCTGCGACCGCGACGGCCGGCGGGACCACGCCCAGCAGCACCCAGAACACGGCGTTCCACCGGTGCAGCGACGGTACGGTCAACTCGATCTCGGGCTGCGGCCGTTGCTTCACCGCGTCAGCCTACTTCCGCCGGCAGCCCGGCGGCAGGGACCTCGGCCCGCTCGCCCCGCCGCCCGGGGCGCCCCGGCCACCAGGCACGCTCGCCGAGGAGCAGCAGCACCGACGGCAGGATCATGAGCCGGATGACCACGGCGTCCAGCAGGACCGCCACGGCCAGGCAGAAGCCCATCTGCTTCATCTCGGTGAGGTGCAGGGCCACGAACGCGCCGAACACCGTCACCATCACGATCGCCGCGCTGGTCACCACCTTGGCCGACCGGTTGATGCCCTCCAGCACCGCCTCCCGGGCGGACAGGCCGTTCTGCCTGGCCTCCTGGATCCGGCTGACCACGAACACCTGGTAGTCCATCGACAGGCCGAAGAGGATCACCACGAGGAACAGCGGCACCCTGGACGCGATCGCCCCGAGGGAGTCGAAGGCCAGCAGGCCCTCCGCCCATGTCCCCTGGAAGACCAGGACCAGCATGCCGAGGGAGGCGCCGGCGGACAGCAGGTTGAGTACGACGCCGATGGCGCCGATCACCACCGAGCGGAACGCCCACACGGTCATCAGGAAGGTCATCAGCAGCAGGAACCCGAGGACCAGCGGCAGCTTGTCGCTCTCGTGAGCCACGTAGTCCTGGCCCCGGGCCACGTCGCCGCTCACCCCCGTCTCGACTTCGGACAGTTGGCCGACGGTCGCGGGGATGTGGTCCTGCCGGAGGTGTTCGAGCGACTCGATCGCCTCGGCGGAGGGCGCCGGGTGGGGGACCGAGAGTTCCAGCACGCTGATCCGGCCGTCGGCCGACGTACGCACCGTGGGCTCCGCGTCCTTCACCCGCTCCGTGAACAGCGGATCCGCCTGGACGCGCCGGCCGAGGTCCACCAGCGCCTGCTTCACCTCCGCGGCCCGCTCCGGGGTGGAGCGGGTGACGACCTCGTGCGTGACGAAGAGTTCGGGGAAGCTTCCGGTCAGCCTGTCGTAGACCTGCATGGCCGGGATGCCGCGGGAGAAGGTGTCCTTGCCCGGGTCGACGAGCTTCAGGCCGAGCGCGGGCGCCGCCAGGCCGAGCATGACGAGGACCGACAGGCACAGGGTGAGGACGGGCCGGGTCCGGGCGGGGCGCAGAAGGGCGCCGAACACCCGCCCGGTCTCCGGCTTTTCGGTGCGGGCCGGCTTGCCGCGCTTCGCCCGGCGGGCGGCGCGGCGTTCGGTGCGGTGGCCGATCTTGACCAGCAGCGCGGGGAGCACGGTGAGCGAGCTGGCGACGGCGACGGCCACGACGAGGATGGTCCCGGTCGCCAGTGAGGAGAAGATGACGTCCGTGGCCAGATACAGGGTGGCCGTGGAGACGATCACGGCGAGCCCCGAGACCACGATGGCCCTGCCCGCTGTCGCCGCGGCCAGCTCCACCAGCGCCTCGGAGCTCAGTAGCCCGCCCGCGCGGGCCCGTTCCTCACGTTCACGCTTCAGGTAGAAGAGCGTGTAGTCGACGCCCACCGCCAGGCCGATGAGCAGGATGAGGTTCATCCCGACCCCGGCGTCGGGCATGACGTGCGACGCGACCATGGACAGCCCGATCGCCGCGGCGATCGAGGAGAGCGCCAGCAGCAACGGCACGCCCGCCATGATCACCGAGCCGAAGACGATCAGCAGGGTGATGACGGTGACGGGCAGGCTGATGCGTTCGGAGAGTGCGAGATCCTCACCGCGCTGGTCGTTGACGCCCTTGCTGATGGCCGGGGACCCGGTCTCCTCCACCACCAGGTCCGGGTGGTCCGCACCCACCGCCGCCGTCTGCTCCAGGAGCGGTACGACGTTCTTCTTCCCCTCCAGCTCGGGGCCGTTCAGGACCACCGATACCAGCAGGACCTTGCCGTCCTCCGAGCCGACGGGAGCGGCCACGCTCTCCACCTCGGGCAGGTCCCGCATCCGCGCGGTCACGTCCTGCGCCGCCGCACCGGCGGCTGCCATGTCCAGCTGCCCCGACCTGGCCCGGATCATGATCCGCTCGGTGGGGGAGCGCTCCAGGCCGCCCTCGGTGGCCATCGCCTCGGCGCGTCCCGCCTCACCGACCCAGAAGTCCTCGGTGGTGGCCTGGTTGGTCCCCATCGCGATGCCGGCCACGAGGCACAGGACGACGAACGCGAACCAGCCGGCGATCGCCCGCCCGGTGTGCCGGGCGCTCCATCGGGCCATGCGTACAGGTAGTTGTCTCATGCCGGAAAGCCTGGCCGGAGACCCCCCACCCCCGAAACGACCTCCCGACTGAACCCCGTGTCCACCACCTGGTGGACAACCCCAAGGCTTCACTGGGAACTTACGGACAGAAATCGGGCCGTTTCAGGGAGCTGGGCGGTCCGTATCTTTCCAACGACCGTCGTCCTACTGCTTGCCGGTGCCTACGGGGTCGACCGTGACCTTCTGGTCGGCGCCTTCGGCGATCTGGAGGCGGAGGGAGACCGGCAGGGACTTGGAGTGGGTCTCGTCGGGCGGGGTGACCTCGATGGCACTGACGTACGCGCCCGAGCCCTCGGCCGACGGGTAGTGAAGGGTGAAGCGAGTCGTCTCCCCGTTGCCGAGGTTGACGACCGGGGCGTCGAGCTCGCTGCGCTTGGCGCTGAGGGGCCCGGAGGCGTCCTCGGACCTCAGGTCGACTCCGGGGAAGCCCTTGAGGGTGCACGCGTCGCCGGTGTTCTTGAGGCTGACGAGGAGGTCGCCCTCGCCCATGCCGTGAGCGGTGCCGAACGCGAGGTTCGCGGTCTGGCAGGGGCCGGTGTTGATCTGCCCGTTGCCGCTGCCCTCGGCGGACTGCGTGGTGGTCGACTCGTCACCGCCGGTCGAGGCCTTCTCGTCGGAGGCGCTGCCGCCCCCGGAGGTTCCGGAGAGCTCGGCCGAGGAGGACGCGGACTCGCTCGTGCTCGTGGCGGAGTCCTCGTTCCCCTGGCAGGCGGTGAGCGAGAGTCCCGCGGTGAGGACGAGAGCGGCGAGGGTGAGGTTCTTGGTGCGCATCGTTTCTTCCTTGCGGTCGGTGCCGTCCGCTCGGTATGAGCGAGCCTTACTGCTCACCAAGACCCTCAGCAGCCCATGGGACGTTCCTCCCGGCCGCTCCCTAATACGTGCCCGTTACATGCGAATGTGCGGTACGGGGGCTCGCTGCCAGTCGCGAAGCGCCGTCAGGCGGGCCGTGGGCGGCTTACGGGCTCCTGACCGCGGTCGCCGGCGCCTGGGACAGACCCGTGACCCTGCACCCCTTGAACATCGCCGGCGGCACAACCTCCTCACCCGCGCCACACCTCACGCCTCCACCGGTACGAGGACACCGGGCAGGATGGAGGCCCGCGCACGCTGAAGGAGCCCGCATGGCCGTTATCCACGCCACCAACATGACGCCCACCAAGCTGGAGCTGCTCACCGACTGGCTGCCCCGGCAGGACTGGTACGTGGGCGGCGAGGAGCCGCCGGAACTGGACCGGGCCGGTGGGTTCCGTCTGGACGACCCTGACGGCGCGGTCGGGATCGAGTTCATGGTCGTGGTGGACACCGCCGCCCCGGAGCCAGTGGCCTACGCGGTCCCGCTGGCCTACCGGGGCGAGCCGCTGGAAGACGCCCCCGGCGAGGCGCTGATCGGCACCTCCGAGCACGGGGTGCTCGGCACCCGGTGGATCTACGACGGTGTCCACGATCCGGTCGTGACGGCGCAGTTGCGCGCGCTCCTGCGCGGTGAGGCGATGCCGCAGCACCTGACCCTGAGCGACACCCCCGACCCGACCGTCACCGTGCAGGGAGCCGGCCCCGACGACGCCCAGGACGTCCGGGTCAACCGCGTCCTGCGGCCGACGGAGGCCGAGCAGGCGTCGCCGGCAGGCATCGTCGCCGGGTGGACCTGGCCGGACGGCACGGCTGCACGGGGTGCAGTCGTGGTTGTCGCGTAGTCGAGAGAGGCGGCGCGGGCCCCGGACGTCCCTGCCGGGTCGGCGCCGGCACGCTCAGCCCGAACATCCCCGCCCGGCTTCCACGCCTAGTCCTTCGGCGTGTTCGTCATCTTGTCCAGTTCACGTATGGCCTGGCCGTGGGCGCTCATCCGGCGCGAGACCGTGCCGATCGTGAAGAGCGATCCGCCGGCGACCGAGACCGGTACGGAGGCTCCGAGTACGGCCAGGACCTCCGGCCAGTCGCGTTCCTTCGCGCAGCGGCTGCCGTACTCGCCCGTGTTGGCCGTGCCCCTCTCCGTGAACAGCGGGGCCTTGCAGTCGGCGGTGCCGGCCTCGTACGGCAGCATCAGCAACATGGCGCACCAGACCCAGAGGACCCCGGCCAGGGCCAGCAGGAGCAGGCCCCAGGTGCGGGTCTTCCCGGCCCGGTCCCGGAAGTCTTCCCGGCCCGGTCCCGGAAGTCCATGTCGTAATAGTGTGATCGCATAGCGGTCGAACCTATCCGAGGCCGGGTCCCAGCCAAGCGTCCAGTACGGCGAAGTCCGCGCCGGTGAGGCCGCGCCAGGCCTCGACGCGGTGGAGAAGTGCCCGCCCCGGATGGTGTGCCTCCACCCAGGCGCGGTCGGCCTCGGTGATCTCGTCGTCGACCCACGCGAAGGGGCGCCCGGCGGCCCACCGGACGAGTCCGGGGGTCTTCCAGTGCAGCCCCTTCGGTTCGTCCTCGGGGGCCGGGTCCGGCCATTCCACCAGGGGCAGTTGAGGCAGTCCGAGCCAGGGTGAGATGCAGTCGTTCGCGTCGGACATCCACGTCGTGGCCCACACCAGCTCGCACGGCAACGCCCTCAGCCGGCGTCCGTGGTCAGGATCGATTCTCGCGATCAGCGGATTCGGTCCGCCCTCCCCGAAGGTGGGATATCCGTCCGGGAGTTGCTCCCGGGTAGCGCCGAACGGGATCAGCGGCCCGTCGACATCGAGGAAGAGGACAGGGGGCGCGGAGGCGGGCACGCCTGCACGGTACCGGCGTTCGGGCGCGGGTGCACCGCGATGACTCCGGCGGCGCGTCCGCTCTCAGTGGTGGAGGACAGCCTGTTCGAGCAGGCCTTGGAGGGCGCGTTGCTGCTCCGCGGAGAGTCCGGCCAGCGGTGAGTCCTCGACGAGGGATTCGAGGAGCCGCTCGCGGAGAGCGCCGCCTTCGGGGGTGAGCACCAGGTGCTTGGCCCGACGGTCCGTGGGATGCGCGCGGCGCTCGACCAGCCCTTGCTTCTCCAGCTTGTCCGCGACGAACGTGGCGTTGGAGGGCTCGCAGCTCATGCGTTCGGCGAGCTCGCGCATGGTCATCGGGCCGGTCATCTCGCGCAGTGCGGTGGCCTGGGCCGCAGTGAGCCCCAGGGGAACCGCGCGCGTGCGTACGTGATCGGCGATCCGCTGGGCCAGCCCGTTCACCAGGCCGCACAGCTCCCGCTCGGCGATGGCGTGCGCGTCCGGTGATGTCGTCATGGACGCCATCCTAGGTGATTCCATCAAGACAGTATATTTCAAGCTTGCATGATTCGAGCTTGATGCTTATGGTGGGGATCGTCGCCAATCGGGAGGGCCAAGGGCCATAAGCGGTACGGCAGTTGATGAAATCGAGCGGTTCCGGCGGGCGGGGGTTGTCCGCTCGGTGTGGCTCGGGGAGACGAAAGTGTCAGTGGTCCCGGACGGCGTCGTGCGGCTCAGGCCGCGTGCGCTGCTCCCCGACACCACCGACGACGTGTGGGCCGCGCACCCCGAGTTCCTGGATGCGTCCGGCACTCTCGCGGGGAGCCTCGGAGGCCTGCTCGTGGAGAACGGTGGTCGCGCACTGCTGATCGACGCAGGGTTCGGGCCGCAGGCGCTGGAGGCGGATCCGGTCGGTCCTCGCGGCGACATCTACGGAGGCGCGCTCCTCGACAGTCTGGCCGAACTCGGGCGTGGGCCGGAGGAGATCGAGGCGGTGGCCTTCAGTCATCTGCACCCGGATCACATCGGCTGGGCCTGGCTCCCCGCCCCGGGGGAGGCCCGGCCCGCGTTGGTCGGCGCCGAGTATCTGGTGACCGAGCCGGAGTGGGCCGAGCGTGGCCTGCTGGAGGAGCAGGGCATGGCGAAGGAGGTCGACGGTCTGGCGCCGCGCGTCCGCACCGTGGTGGACGGGCAGGAGATCTTCCCCGGCGTACGGGTCCGGATCGCCGCAGGTCACACGGCGGGCCACGCGGAGTTCGTCATCACCTCGGGCGGCCGGCGGCTGATCGCCTTCGGGGACGCCCTGCACTCACCGGTCCAGGTCGGCCACCCCGAGTGGTCGTGCGCGTTCGACCACGATCCGGCCCGCGCCGCTGACCATCGGCGCGCCCTCGTGGCCGAGTTGGAGGATTCCGACACGATCGGCTTCGGCATCCACTTCGCCGACGTACCGTTCGGGCACGTCCGACGGACCGAGGAGGGCCCTGCCTGGGTCCCCCTCGCCGCGTGACCGACGGTCAGCGCAGCCCGTCCACGAAGGCTTGCCAGGCGGCGGTGCTCATGACGAGCACGGGGCCCGCGGGGTTCTTGCTGTCGCGGACGGGAACGGATGCGGAGCAGCCTTCGGCCACCTCGACGCAGTCGCCCCCGGTGTTCCCGCTGTACGAGGACTTCCGCCAGGCTGCGCCGCCGGTGACGGTGCACTCGACGCATTCGCCGCCGGTGTTACCGCTGTAGCTGGACTTACGCCACGGCGCGCTCTTCAGGTTCCGGCCGGTTGCCATAACGCTCCTCCATCACACGGGTGATCAGTGCCGCCGAGTCCTCGATGGAGAGGGCAGCGGCCTGCAAGTGAGCGTAACGGCGCGCGGCCTCCCTGATGGCTTCGGGGCTGGCGGTCATGTGGCCGGAGATGAGGTCCTCCGTGTAGACGATGTCTGGGTCGTTCTCGAAGCGCATGGCAGTGAACGACCCCGCCAGGCTTGAGTGTTCGCCTGTCACGAACGGCAGCACCTGGATCCGCATCCACCGGTGCCTCGTGAACTCCAACAAGCGCGCCAGTTGGTTCCGCATCACCTCGCGCCCGCCGATCGGTCGGTGCAGCACCGCCTCGTCCAGGATCGCCCAGGCCAGCGGCGGCTGCTCCCGTTCCAGGATCCGCTGACGTTCCATCCGGGCTGAGACGAGCCCCTCCAGGTCGTCGGGCATACCGGTGGCCAGGACCGCCCGCGCGTACTCCTCCGTCTGCACCAGCCCGTACACCAACTGCGCCTGGTACGTCGAGATGTACGTCGCCCGCGCCTCCATCTCCGCGTACGGCTGGAACCACGTCGGCAGTTGGCTCCGCAGGACAAGGCCGACCAGCCGTGAGAACACCCCGTCCGTGCCGAGCGCCGCGTCCAGGCGCTCCGAGAAGTCGCGGGTCGGGACCTTCTTCGTCGTCTCGATCTGGCCGATCAGTGAACCCGTGCAGAAGATGATCTCGCCGAGCTGGCCCTGCTTGAGGCCGACGGCCTCCCGTCGGCGGCGCAGCTCCCAGCCGTAGAAGTCCAAGGGGGATGCGCTCGGGTCGAGTGACTGCACATGGGCCACGGCGGGTGCCTCTCGCTCCAACGCCTGGCGGCGTTTGTTCCAAGTCGTAGCCGAGAGTAATCAACCCACTGCATCCTGGTGACATGAATCACGTATCCGGCACCCGGACCGGTGACATGGAAGCTGTCTACCGTGCCGATCTCGCGATGGGCGCGCACTCGGCCCGTCATCTGCGCCGCATCCTGCGGCTCTACCTCACCCGCTGGGCGCTGCTCGATGTGGCGGACGCGGCGGAGCTCGCCCTCACCGAGCTGATCGCCAACGTCGTACGGCATGTTCCCGGCCGCCGCTGCCAGGTCTTCATCTTCCTGCTCCCCGCCGGGGGCGTGCGCGTCGAGGTCGCGGACGCGTGCCCCCGGCTGCCCCTCCCTGTGGACGGGGACGTGCTCGACGAGGGCGGCCGGGGGCTGCTCCTGGTGGACGCCGTCGTCGACAAGTGGGGCGTGGAGGAGCGCCGTGACGGATGCGGGAAGACGGTGTGGTTCGAGTGCGCTCAGCGGGAGGCGGCGAGCTCCGCGAGCACCGCGTCGCTGAACGGCGTCCAGACCTCGGCCGCCCACGGTCCGAAGGCCCGGTCCGTCAGCGCGACGCAGGCCGCTCCCGCCGCCGGGTCGATCCAGAGGAACGTGCCGGACTGGCCGAAGTGGCCGAAGGTGGCGGGGGAGGAGGAAAGCCCGGTCCAGTGCGGCGACTTGGAGTCGCGGATCTCGAAGCCGAGCCCCCAGTCGTTGGGGTTCTGGTGACCGTAACCGGGGAGCACGCCCTTGAGGCCGGGGTGTACGACGGTCTGCGCCTCCAGGACCGTACGCGGGTCGAGGAGGCGCGGGGCCTGTACCTCGGCGGCGAAGCGCACGAGGTCGTCCACGGTCGAGACGCCGTCCTTCGCGGGGGAGCCCTCCAGGGACGTCGACGTCATGCCCAGGGGTTCCAGGACGGCCTGGCGGGCGTACTCGGCGAACGGGATCTCCGTGGCCTTCGCGATGTGGTCGCCGAGCACCTCGAAGCCGGCGTTGGAATAGAGCCTGCGGGTGCCGGGAGGCGCGGTGACCCGGTGTTCGTCGAAGGCGAGGCCGCTGGTGTGCGCGAGGAGGTGGCGGACGGTCGAGCCCTCGGGGCCGGCCGGCTCGTCCAGCTCGACGGCGCCCTCCTCGTAGGCCACCAGCGCCGCGTAGGCCGCCAGCGGCTTGGTCACCGAGGCCAGCGGGAAGCGGTGCGCGGTGGGACCATGGGTACCCAGGAGCGTGCCGTCCGAGGTGACGACGGCGGCTGCCGCGGTGGGGACGGGCCAGTTCTCGATCATCGCCAGGCTCTGCATGCGTATGAGACTAACGGGAGCCGAATCCGGGATCGCCACCCGATTGCGCTTGCTTGGAGTGCACTCCAACGTTCTAGCGTGGAGGTCATGACGGTGATGGAGAGCAGTTCCGCACGGACGGACACCCGCGCTTCCGCCCCGAAGGCGCATCCGCGCCCCGAGGGCCAGGACCACTACACCATCAGCGAGGTCGTCGCGTTCTGCGGGCTCACCGCCCACACGCTGCGCTGGTACGAGCGGATCGGGCTGATGCCCCACGTCGACCGTTCCCACACGGGCCAGCGCCGCTTCAGCAACCGCGACCTGGACTGGCTGACCTTCGTCGGCAAGCTGAGGCTGACCGGAATGCCGGTCGCCGACATGGTCAGGTACGCGGAACTGCTCAGGGAGGGCGACCACACCTTCGCCGAGCGGCAGGAACTGCTGGAAGCGACCCGGCGCGACGTCAGGACACGGATCGCGGAACTCCAGGGGACGCTCGCCGTGCTCGACTTCAAGATCGACTTCTATGGTGGCGCCCGCGCGGCGTCGGAATCGGAAAGGGCCTGACCACATGAGCGAGACCGGAAAGATCGCGACCGTACAGCTTGCCGGCGGAGGCCCGCAGGTCGGTGTCCAGGGGCTCGGCTGCATGGGGATCAGCGAGTTCTACGGGACCACCGATGAGTCCTCCGCCCGGGACACCCTGGAGGCGGCGCTGGAGGCCGGCGTCACCCTCTTCGACACCGCGGACATCTACGGGAGCGGCGCCAACGAGACGTTCCTCGCGCCGTTCGTCGGGGCGCACCGCGACGAGATCACGCTGGCGACCAAGTTCGCCATCGAGCGGAGGGACGACGACCCGCACTACCGGGGTGTGCGCAACGACCCCGCGTACATCCGCCAGGCCGTCGAGGCCAGCCTGCGCCGGCTGGGTACCGATGTCATCGACCTGTACTACATGCACCGCCGCGACCCGCTCGTCCCGTTCGCCGAATCGGTGGGCGCGATGGCCGAGCTCGTGCAGCAGGGCAAGGTCAAGCAGCTCGGGCTGAGCGAGGTGACCGGGGACGAGCTCCGCGAGGCGCACGCCGTGCACCCGATCGCGGCCCTCCAGTCCGAGTGGTCGCTCTTCAGCCGGGACGTTGAGCGCAGCGCCGTGCCCGCGGCCGTCGAGCTCGGGGTGACCCTCGTGCCGTACTCGCCGCTCGGCCGCGGCTTCCTGACCGGGGCGTTCGCCGACGCGGCCAAGGACCTGGGGGAGGACGACTTCCGCAAGCACCAGCCGCGCTTCACCGGTGAGAACGCGAAGACCAACGCCGCACTGCTGGAGCCGGTGCACAAGATCGCGGCGGCGCACGGCGTGACGGCCGCGCAGGTCGCCCTGGCCTGGGTGCAGCAGCGGGCCCAGGTACACGGCCTGACCGTGGTGCCGATCCCCGGTACGCGTAAGCGGAGCCGTCTGCTGGAGAACGTGGCGGCGACCCGGCTCACGCTGACCGAGCAGGAGCTGGAACTGCTGGAGCCCATCGCGGGCCAGGTGGCGGGGGACCGCTACCCGGACATGAGCAACACGGCCACCGCGCGGGAGTAGCACCTCAGGCCAGCCGGAGCGCGAAGACCGCGAAGCCCGCCGCGAGCAGCCCGGCCGCTGCCCGGCGGGCGTTCGCGGTCCGGCCGGTGGTCTGCCAGGGCGCCTCGAACCTGCGGGCGTACCGGGAGATCAGCACGAGCAGGCCCGCGAACACCGGCATCCACGCCAGCCGTGCCAGGATCCAGCCGATCGAGTCCGGGTCCGTGGTCAGCCCGGGCACGGCGCCGGCGAAGGAGGCCGGGACGGCGGCGGCCAGCATCGCCGTCTGGTGCCAGCACAGGATCGTCATCGCCGACAGGTTGACGACCACCACGGGCGCCCACAGCGCGGGGCGGCGCAGCGCCCGGCCGATCCGGCCGTGCAGCAGGACCGCCGCACCGCTCTGTGCCGAGGCCAGCGCGAGGACCAGCAGCGACGGCGGATGCGAATTGGTCCGGGCCTCGCCGGGCACGCCGACCATCGAGGCCGGGTAGTGGAAGGCGAGCAGCAGCACGGCGAAGAGGGCCGTGCCGCCGACGAGCAGGAGCCGGGCACCTCGCCGGGAGAGGCGGCCCTCGCCCCAGCTGACGCCGAGCTGATAGGCGAAGAGCCAGCCGGGCAGGATGTTCAGCAGGCTCAGCCAGGACGGCACGGCGTCCGCGAACGGCCCGTAGCGCAGGAAGTCGACCGCGGCGACCGAGCCGATCAGCGGGGCGGCCGCCCAGCCGCCGAGCCGCCGGGCCAGCCGTACGCAGTACGGCGTGAGTGCCGTGACCACGGCGTACACACCGACGAACCAGAGCGGCTGGATCACCAGCTTCGCCCCCGTACGCAGGGTGTCCTCGGGGACGCCGGCGGCGTACAGCACCGGGATCATCAGCGCCCACACGGCGGTCACACCGAGCACGGGCCTGCCCAGCCGGGCCATCCGGCCGCGCAGCCACGCGCCGGTGGTGGACGGACGGCGGTGGTAGGAGAGGACGGAGGCGTAGCCGCCGACCAGGAAGAACACGCCCAGCATCTGGAGCACCCAGCTCACCGGGGAGAACACGGCGAACGTGGAGAGCGGGCTGGCGTTGTGCAGGCCGCCCTCACTGTCCAGGCCGAACCCGCCGAGCAGCCAGTGACCGGCCGGTACGGCCATCAGCGCCAGGGCGCGCAGCCCGTCGACCGCGCGGTCGCGGTGGGCGGGAGTGCTCGCGTCGATCCGGGAGACCAGCTGCCGGGCGCTCATCGGGAGACCCCCTGGGCGATCGTGGTGAAGGCGGTGAGCGAGTCCGTGCCCGGGGCGAAGTAGCCGGTGTGGCCCTCGGCGTCCTCCGCGGGCACCCGTCGCGCCCCGAACCCCTCGCCGGCCGGGTCGGCGCCGTGACCCAGACCCGCCACCCGGACATGCGGCACGTCGTCGATCCAGTCGGTGTCGTCCTTGGCCGCCCAGACGCGTGCCCCGGTGTGCAGACCGGCCACGTCGTCCGCGCGCATCCCGGGGGAGCCGAGCACGACCAGGTCCGTGGCGCCGAGGCCGGAGGCCGCGAGCCCGCACACCACCGAGCCGTAGCTGTGGCAGAACACGACCGGCGCGGGCAGCCCGTCGGCCGCCAGCCCCGCCGTGAACCGGGTCAGCCGCTCCGCCCCGGCCTCGGCCAGCGTGCCCGTCGCGGCGTCCAGCCCGAGGCCGACCGGGGTGGTGTAACCGGCCCAGGCGATCACCGCGCTGCCCGGACCCGTGCCGGCGTACAGGGACTTGGCCATGCCCGCAGGGGTGCCGTACACATCGCCGCGCCGGTCGAAGGTCCCCGCGTCGATGTCCGAACCGGGCACCACGACGGACACATGCCGCGCGGAGCGCAGGTCCCCGAACACCTCGGCGACCTGGCCGCGCCCCCGCGGGTCGAAGGCGAGGATCTGCCGGCCGGGCGCGGCGAGTCCGGCGTACCGCGCATCGTCGGAGGCGCTCAGCGCAAGGGCGTTGGCGCGGTAGCGGAGCTCCAGCGGCGCCCCGTCCAGATTGCCGACGACCGACGGATGCCGCTCCAGCAGCACCTGCTGCTCGGCCGCACTCAACCCCCGGAAGAACGCTCGCACTTGCTCGGGCGTCGCACGGCCCGGATCCGGCAACTCCCGCCCCAGCACCCCGTCGGCACGCCACGAGGCGCTGCCGGGCGGTGGCCCCGTCACCGCCCGCTGCGTGTTCCCGGACGCCCAGCCGGCCGTCCCCGCCACCACGGTGGTCGCCAGTGCGACCGCGGCCAGCGTCCTCGCGAATCGGCGCATCGTGCCCTCCCCTTACGGATCCGGCGCACCGTTCGGTGTGCCGGAGAGGAAGGTAGGAAGACGATGGGTGACAGGGCGTCACACCGGGGAGCCAACCGTCCGGTGCTACCGGGGTAGGGGGTGTACGGGGGGACAGCCCCCCGTCGAGCAGGGGGCCGGCGGCAGGGGCGGCTACGCCTCGCCCGGAGCCACCAGCCCCGACTCGTACGCGAAGATGACGGCCTGTGCCCGGTCCCGGAGCCCGAGCTTCGCCAGCACCTTGCCGATGTGCGTCTTCACCGTCTGCTCGGCCAGCACCAGCCGCGCGGCGATCTCCTGGTTCGACAGGCCCCGGGCGATCAGCTCCAGGACCTCCGTCTCGCGCGGTGTCAGACCGTTCAGCCGCAGCGCCGGCCCGCCGGACGGCGGAGCCGGGCGCTGCCGTGCGAAGTCCGCGATGAGCCGCCGCGTCACGGACGGCGCGAGGAGCGCGTCGCCCGCCGCCACGACCCGCACCGCCGAGATCAGGTCCGCCGGCGGTGCGTCCTTCAGGAGGAACCCGGACGCGCCGGCGCGCAGCGCCTCGTAGACGTAGTCGTCGACGTCGAACGTGGTGAGCATCAGGACCTTCGGCCGGTGCACCACCCCCCTCGGCGGGCTCAGCAGCTCGCGGGCGGCGGCCAGTCCGTCCATCTCCGGCATCCTGACATCCATCAGGACGACGTCCGGGTGCACCGACCTGCTGACGTCGACGCCCTGGCGCCCGTCCGGGGCCTCGCCCACCACGTCGATGTCGCTCTGCGCCGACAGCAGCGCGGCGAACCCGGCCCGCACCATGGCCTGGTCGTCGACGATGATCACGCGGATGGTCACGATTCCTCCGGAGTCACGGATGGAGAGGGCGGCCGGTCCGGTGGCAGCGGGAGCCGCGCGGCCACCCGGAAGCCCCCGTCCGGCAGGGGCCCGGTGTCGAGTGTGCCGCCGGTCAACCGTACGCGTTCCCGCATGCCGACCAGCCCGTGTCCCGTCCCCGACGTCTCCAGCGGCGAACCCGGCTTCCCCGCCTCCTCGTTCACGACCAGCACCGTCAGATGACCGTCGCGCGCCGTGACCGACACCCGGGTCCGCGCGCCCGGCGCGTGCCGCACCACATTGGCCAGCGCCTCCTGCACGATGCGGTACGCCGACAGGTCCACCGCCTGCGGCACTCCGCCCCGCTCCAGCGCCTCCCGCACGTCCGTCGCCATCGACAGCTCGGCCGGGAGCCCCGTCCGTACCGTCGCCTCCACCAGCTGCTGCACCCGGTCGAGTCCGGGCTGCGGGGCGAGTTCGCCCCGGCTGCCGTCGCTGCGCAGGACCGACAGCAGCCGGCGCATCTCGGCCAGCGACTCCCGGGCCCCGGCCGCGATCGAGGCGAACTCCGCCCGCGCCTCCTCGGAGAGCCCCTCGACCCGGTACGGCGCCGAGTCGGCCTGCACCGTGATCACCGACATGTGGTGCGCGACCACGTCGTGGAGCTCGCGGGCGATCCGGGTGCGCTCCTCCAGCAGCGTGCGCTGCGCCCGCTCGGCCTCGCTGATCGTCTCCTGTTCGACGAGCCGTCGCTGGGCCTCGCTCCGCTCGCGTACCGCCGCCCCGATCACCAGCACCGCGCTGCTGAGGATGAACAGGAGGAGCGCGCTGGTGTTGCCGTGCGAGGTCCTGAACAGATACAGCAGAAGGCCCCCCGCGCCCGTCGCCAGCCAGACGCCGATGGCTGTCCGCCGGCTCTCCCGCAGCCCGAGGGCCAGCAGCACGAAGAGGTAGCCGACAAGGCCCGGAGGGGTCCACGGCCAGAGGGCGTCGGGGCGCAGCCCCTGGCCCAGCAGCACCAGGGCGCCCACGATGTCGGCGCCGAAGACGATCCACCAGGCCTGCAGCGGCCGGTGGGCCAGCATGAGCAGGGGAGCGGCCTGTCCGACGGCCAGGGCTCCGGCGAGCGCGCCGGGCACCCCGTAGTCGTTGGCCAGCACCTGGATCGTGACCGGGATGAAGATCGCGGTGAGCGCGACCACAGCCACGTACGGCAGCAGCCGCAGCCAGCGCCTCGGGGAGTCGGCGAACAGCGGGGTCGGCGGGTGGGACGCGTGGGACAGCCCGTGGGCGAGCTCGCGCAGATTGCGGCGGGCGGCGCTCAGCAGACCGTCGGTGGGCGGGGGCCCGGTGGGAGATGGGGGCATGATCGGGTCAGAGTAGGCGCGGAGTGTGCCGGGTGGCGTCATACCGGGGGGTGGACCGCCGGCCGCCCGCCCCGTACCCAGGTAGGGGACGGTGCCGTTCCGGGAGCGGGACGGCGGGGTGCGGCCTACAGCTCGGCGAGGAGCTCCGCCTTCTTCGCGCTGTACTCCGCGTCCGTCACCAGGCCCGCCTGGTGCAGGTCCCCGAGGTGGCGTATCCGTTCCGCGATGTCCGCGGGGTCGCGCCGCGCGCCGCCCACCGGGACCGGCGCGGTCGCGACCGGCACCGACTGGGTGCGGCGGACGGACTCCAGGACCGCCGCGGCGAAGGGCAGCGACTCGTGCACCGGCCCGTAGCCCAGGCCGAACACCACAGCGGCGGGATCCTGGTCCGGCTGGGCGCGGACGGGCGTCCCGCCGGGCACCGGGTCCGGTCCGGGTCCGTCCGCGTCGGAGTCCGCCGCCGCGCCGCGTGGCAGCAGCCGGAGATATCCCTCGAAGGCCTCGGGTGAACGCCACTCGATCCCGCCCAGCTCCGCCACGGGGAACGTCTGGTCGCCCGCCTTCCACTTGGCGCTCGACGCCCCCGTCCAGAACCACCGGAAGGAGACCAGGGCCCCGTCGAATCCGGCCCGGCCGTCGTACGCCTTGAAGTGCATCGGCGCCTCGGGCGCCGTCACCATGAAGCGTTCGGCGGGCAGGGACGCCTCGGATCCGAGCAGGGCGCGCAGCTCGTCGGCGTAGTACTCGGCGAGCGTCTCGCGTTCGGCGGGCAGCACCAGGCGGTAGGGGTCGTTCCCCTCCTTGAGCTGCCCGGCCGCAGCCGCGAGCAGTGGATCGGCACCTGGTCTCGGCACCGCGCGCAGGACCACCGTGCCCCGCTTGCCCGGGGTCAGCGTCACCGAAGACAACGCCGCGTACGGAATGCGGCGTTCACGCAGACTCTGGAAGAGCCTCGGCGTGCGGATTCCCCGTTCGAAGCGGATGAGCACGGAGTCGGTGTCGAACTCCCAGGTGGCATGAATTCCGGCCAGCACATCACCCATGTGCCTCATCGTATGTGGCACAGGCCCGCACGTCCCCCCTTCGGTACAGGCGCAATCGCGACCAAGCAGGCAGGCCGTTCGCCGCTCTCTACGCGCGTCAGACGTCTTTCTACGCGCGTCAGACCTCTGTCTCACCGGAAATCTCCCGATGGCACGCACCATCCGAGCTCGCACAGCTGACCGAGTCGTAGGCGCCCACGCCGATCGCGGCGAAGTTGCTGAGACTCTCCGTGCCCGGCTCGAAATAGCCGCTGTGCCCGATCGCGCCGTTCGCCGACACGATCCGCGCGCCGAAGGCCGGGTCGACCGGGTCGGCGCCGTGTCCGAGCCCGCCGACCGCCATGTTCGGCACGTCCGCGATCCAGTCGTCGCTGTCCCGCATCGCCCAGACCCTGGCCCCGGTGTGCAGGGCGCCGGCGCTGTCCGCCCGCATCCCGGGACTGCCGGCCACCGCGATGTCGGACACCCTGGACGGCAGCTCGCGTGCGGCCACGCCGCACAGCACGGAGCCGTAGCTGTGGCAGAACAGCGAGACGTCCGACGTGCCGGGCAGCGCGTCCAGGAGTCCGTTCAGCCGCTCCGCGCCCTCCGCCGCGAGCCCGCCCAGCGCGGAGTCCATGCCGATCCCGACGGGCGCCGTGTAGTCGGCCCACGCGATGACCGCCGTACGCGAACCGGGGAGCGCCGAGCGCTCCGCGGCGTACAGCGACTGCGCCATGCCGACGGGCGCCGCGTTCTTCTTGATGCCGGTGCGCTCCAGCGTCAGGAGATTCGTGTCGACCCCCGGGACGACGACCGAGACCCGCTCGGCCCGGTCGAGGTCGCCGAGCACCTCGGCCGCCCGGCCGCGGCCCGACGGATCGAAGGCGAGGAACTGCCGGTCGCCGGAGAGCATGGACCGGAAACGTGCCAGCCGGAGCGCGGCCTGATGGCGCCCGTCCGGTGAGAGACGTGTGTCCTGTGTCCGTTGTTCCTCGGCCGATTCCGCCTGCACCAGCGCGTGCCGGTTGGCCCGGTAGCGCAGGGTGACCGGAGCGCCGTTCAGATTCCCCACCACCAGCGGGTACTTGTCGGCCAGGGCGACCTGCTGGCCCACCGTGAGCGTCGCGAAGAAGTGCGCCAGCCGGTATGCCGGGGCGCTCACGTCCGGGAGGGCGTGACCGGCTATGCGGTCCTTCGCCCAGGATGCGAGCGCCGTCTCGCGCGGCGCTGACGAGTGCTGATGACGCACAGCGGTCCATCCGGTGGTCGCCAGCATCACGAACACGACCGCGATGGCGAGCAGAGCGCGCCACGCGGTGAGAGTGGGGGAGGAGTCGAAGGAAGTCACTGCGCCCCACCCTAGGAGACGCGCGCGTGGCGCCGTGGCAGGGGTGACACGGATCACTCGACCGCGGGGAATTGACCGTCCGTCTCTTACGCTCCGTGTGCGCCGGATCCACAATCCGACGCGGTCGAAGCCCGTCGCACACGCGAATCGGCATGCGGAGCAGGGGCATTGTGAGTTCGGCCATGCGGAAGCGGTGAGGGGTGCGGCACAGCTGTGCGGTCCGCGTAAACCTGCCTACGCGGCGCGCCAGCTCCCGGAGAGCGCAGGTCCGAGCTGGTCCAGGTGGAGTTCGGTCAGTTCCCGGAGCGCCTCCACCCCCGCGTCCTTCCGGCGGCCCCACAGCTGTCCGGTCATCCGCATCACCCCGGAGAACGCCGCGACGGCCACTCGGGGGCGCGGATCCGCCTCCGGGTCGATCCCCTCACGCTCCGCGATCAGCATGGCGGTCTGGTGCTCCAGGCCGATGTGGCGGCGCATATGGGCGGCGTGCAGCGCGGGAGTCGACTCGATCACCCGGTAGGCGCGCATCTGGAGTTCGACCGTGACGTCGTCGTCGCTCTCGGCGATGGTCTTCCAGGCGTCCAGGGCCGCCCGGCGCATTGCCTCGAAAGGGGCTTCCGTGGCGGGACGTTGACGCAGCTCCGCGAGGAAGCGCGCGTCCACCGCCTCCTGGACGGCGAAGGCGACGGCTTCCTTGTTGGCGAAGTAGCGGAAGAAGGTGCGCTGGGAGACGTCGACGGCGTCGACGATCTCGTCCACCGTCGTCCGGTCGTAGCCCTGTGTGGTGAAGAGCCTGAGGGCGGTGTGCAGCAGGGCTTCGCGGGTGCGCCTCTTCTTCCGTTCGCGCAACCCCGTCGGAGCCCCCGGCGTGGGAACCCCGGTTGTCTGCCTGCGTGTCACGTACCGGACCCCTTTTCCCTGCTTTTCCCTGATCAGCCTACCTGTGAGCTACGTGACAGTTACTGTCTTGTGAATTGGTTTGTCAAGTGTCAGTAGCTGACATAACGTCCTGCGCATGACTAGTCAGACCACTGTCGAGAAGGCACCGCGGGAGCCCGAAGACACCCTTGTTCCCGCACCGGTGAAAGGGCTGCGCGGCCATCCCTGGCTGACGCTCTTCGCCGTCGCCATCGGCGTGATGATGGTGGCGCTCGACGGCACGATCGTCGCGATCGCCAACCCCGCCATCCAGCAGGACCTCGGCGCCTCGCTCGCCGACGTCCAGTGGATCACCAACGGTTACATGCTCGCCCTCGCGGTCTCCCTGATCACCGCGGGCAAGCTCGGTGACCGTTTCGGTCACCGGCAGACGTTCCTCATCGGCATCGCGGGGTTCGCCGCCGCGTCGGCGGCCATCGGCTTCTCCGGCAGCGTCTCCCTGGTGATCTTCTTCCGGGTGCTGCAGGGACTCTTCGGCGCGCTGCTGATGCCGGCGGCGCTCGGCCTGCTGCGCGCCACCTTCCCCGCCGAGAAGCTGAACATGGCGATAGGCATCTGGGGCATGGTGATCGGCGCCTCGACCGCGGGCGGGCCCATCCTCGGCGGCGTGCTCGTGGAGCACGTGAGCTGGGAGTCCGTCTTCTTCATCAACGTCCCCGTCGGAGTGATCGCGCTCCTCTTCGGCCTCGTGATCCTCAGGGACCACCGCGCCGAGAACGCCCCGAAGTCCTTCGACATCGGCGGCATCGTCCTCCTGTCGCAGGCGATGTTCTGCCTGATCTGGTCGCTGATCAAGGGCTCCGAGTGGGGCTGGGGCGACTGGAAGACCCTCGGCTTCCTCGGCGCCGCCCTCGTCCTGTTCCTCGTGTTCGCGCTCTCCCAGAAGAACGTCCGCGAGCCGCTGATCCCGCTGGCCATGTTCCGCTCCGTGCCGCTGTCCGCCGGTGTGGTCCTTATGGTGCTGATGGCGTTCGCCTTCATGGGCGGCCTGTTCTTCGTCACCTTCTACCTGCAGAACGTCCACGGCATGAGCCCCGTCGACAGCGGTCTGCACCTGCTGCCGCTGACCGGAATGATGATCGTCGGCTCACCGCTCGCCGGCGCCGCGATCACCAGGTTCGGGCCGCGTGTGCCGCTGGTCGGCGGCATGGTGTCCGTCGCGATCGCCATGTTCGGCATGTCCCAGCTGAGCATCGGCACCGGGACGCTGACCATGTCGCTCTGGTTCGCGCTGCTCGGCTTCGGCCTCGCGCCGGTCATGGTCGGCGCGACCGAGGTCATCGTGGGCAACGCCCCGATGGAGCTCTCCGGTGTCGCGGGCGGACTCCAGCAGGCCGCCATGCAGGTCGGCGGAAGCCTCGGCACGGCCGTGCTCGGCGCCGTCATGGCCGCCCAGGTCGACGCGAAGCTCGACGACAACTGGAAGGCCGCGGAGCTCCCGCCGGTCGACTCGGCGCAGCTGGACCAGGCCTCCGCCGCCATCAAGGTCGGTATGCCGCCGATCGCACCCGACACCCCGCCGGAGATCGCGGCGAAGATCACGGGCGTCGCCCATGACACCTTCGTGTCGGGCATGAGCTCGGCCTTCATGGTCGCGGGCATCGTCGCGGTGGCCGCCGCCCTGGTCGCCACGCTCACCAAGCGGGGCAAGAACGCCGAGGCCGGAATGGGCGCGGGCCACATCTGAGCCCTCGAAGACACCTGGCCCGCTCCGGGCCGCACCTGTGCCCCAGGCGTCAACACAGCGCACCCGACAGCCCCGCCGGACAGTTCCGGCGGGGCTGTCGCCTATCAGGGTGGTCCGCAGGCCGGCCCCTTCCCGGCCCATACTTCCGCAGGTCAGAGTGCGGACATGGCGAGCCGCCCGGCTCGCTCGACCACGGGGGTTGATCCACCATGCGCAAGACCGTCCTCGCCGCCACCCTGGCGGCCACCGCACTCGTCCCGGCCACGGCCCTGTCCTCCGGCGCCGCGCCGGCCGCCCACCACGGACCCGCCGGCCAGGAGCGCTCCCGCAGCGCCCCGCAGTCCGCCCCGGCGGGGCTCGCGCCGTGCGGCGCGGGGCAGCTCTGTCTCTGGGCGAAGTCCGACTTCACCGGGGACAGGCAGGTCCATGAGCTGTCCACCGTGGACATCGAGAGCTGCGTCCCCCTCCCGGAGGGACGCCACGCCCAGGCGCTCGTCAACCGCACCGGGCGGCCCGTCACCACCTATCAGTCGGCCGAGTGCGCGGAGACCGGCGAGTTCGAGACGTACCCGGGAGGCGGCACCTGGGTACCCAGGTCGCCGTACGCGGTCCGGGCCTTCAAGATCTGGGAGAGCTGAGCGAACGCCGAAGGGCGGCGGGCCAGGGCCCGCCGCCCTTCTTCCGGAACCGTGGGCTCCTTACGCGTCGCCACCCTCCGGGCCGGGGCCCGCGGCGGCCACGTCCAGCAGCTCGTAGCGGTCCAGCGCCGTCTTCAGCGCCGAACGGTCGATCTTGCCTTCCTTGGCCAGCTCCGTCAGCACCGCGAGCACGATCGACTGCGCGTCGATGTGGAAGAAGCGGCGGGCCGCTCCCCGCGTGTCGGCGAAGCCGAAGCCGTCCGCTCCCAGCGACTGGTAGGCACCGGGAACCCAGCGCGCGATCTGGTCGGGCACGGAACGCATCCAGTCCGAGACCGCCACGAACGGGCCCTCGGAGCCGGAGAGCTTCTGCGTCACGTAGGGGACGCGCTGCTCCTCCTCCGGGTGGAGCAGGTTGTGGCGCTCCACGTCCACGGCCTCACGGCGCAGCTCGTTCCAGGAGGTCGCCGACCAGACGTCCGCCTTCACGTTCCACTCGTCGGCGAGGATCCGCTGGGCCTCGACCGCCCACGGGACCGCCACGCCGGACGCCAGGATCTGGGCCGGGATCTCGCCCTGCTCACCGGCGCGGTAGCGGTGCACGCCCTTGAGGATGCCCTCGACATCCACGTCGGCGGGCTCGGCCGGGTGCTGGATCGGCTCGTTGTAGACGGTGAGGTAGTAGAAGACGTCCTCGCTGTCCTCGCCGTACATCCTGCGCAGACCGTCCTTGACGATGTGCGCGATCTCGTACCCGAACGCCGGGTCGTAGGAGACACACGCCGGGTTCGTCGAGGCGAGCAGCTGGGAGTGGCCGTCGGCGTGCTGCAGCCCCTCACCGGTCAGCGTCGTACGGCCGGCGGTCGCGCCCAGAACGAATCCGCGCGAGAGCTGGTCGGCCATCTGCCAGAACTGGTCACCGGTCCGCTGGAAACCGAACATCGAGTAGAAGACGTACACCGGGATCAGCGGCTCACCGTGCGTGGCGTAGGCCGAGCCCGCGGCGATCAGCGAGGCCGTGCAGCCGGCCTCGGAGATGCCGTCGTGCAGCATCTGGCCGGTCGGCGACTCCTTGTACGCGAGGAGGAGCTCACGGTCCACGGACTCGTACTGCTGACCGAGCGGGTTGTAGATCTTCGCGCTCGGGAAGAACGCGTCCATACCGAAGGTGCGGTACTCATCGGGTGCGATCAGCACGAAGCGCTTGCCGATCTCCTTGTCCCGCATGAGGTCCTTCAGTACACGGACGAACGCCATGGTCGTGGCGATCGACTGCTGACCCGAACCCTTCTTCGCGGTCGCGTACGCCTTGTCGTCCGGAAGGGGCAGCGGCTTCGCCCGCACCACACGCGTCGGGACGTAACCGCCCAGGCCCTGGCGGCGGTCGTGCATGTACTGGATCTCTTCCGAGTCGCGACCCGGGTGGTAGTATGGCGGGTTGCCGTCCTCCAGCTGCTTGTCCGCGATCGGGATGTGCAGACGGTCACGGAAGCGCTTCAGGTCGTCCGCCGTGAGCTTCTTCATCTGGTGGGTCGCGTTGCGGCCCTCGAAGTTCGGTCCGAGCGTCCAGCCCTTGACCGTCTGCGCCAGGATCACCGTCGGCTGCCCCTTGTGGGCCTTGGCCGCCGCATACGCCGCGTAGACCTTGCGGTGGTCGTGACCGCCGCGGCCCAGGTGCAGGATCTGGTCGTCGGACATGTCCTTGACCATGTCCCGCAGCCGCGGGTCGTCACCGAAGAAGTGGTCACGGATGTACGCCCCGGTCTCGGTCGCGTACGTCTGGAACTGGCCGTCCGGGGTCGTGTTCAGCTTGTTGACCAGGATGCCCGTGCGGTCCTGCGCGAGCAGCGGGTCCCAGGTGCGGTCCCAGACCAGCTTGATGACGTTCCACCCGGCGCCCCGGAACTGCGACTCCAGCTCCTGGATGATCTTGCCGTTGCCGCGCACCGGGCCGTCGAGGCGCTGCAGGTTGCAGTTCACCACGAAGGTGAGGTTGTCCAGGCCCTCACGGGCGGCGATGGAGAGCTGGCCGAGGGACTCGGGCTCGTCCATCTCGCCGTCGCCGAGATAGGCCCAGACGTGCGACTTGGAGGTGTCGGCGATGCCGCGCGCCTCCATGTAGCGGTTCATCCGCGCCTGGTAGATCGCACCGAGGGGGCCGAGGCCCATCGAGACGGTCGGGAACTCCCAGAAGTCCGGCATCGACCGCGGGTGCGGGTAGCTGGAGAGCGCGTGGCCCGCCTTCGACTTCTCCTGGCGGAAGCCGTCGAGCTGGGCCTCGCTCAGCCGGTCGAGCAGGAAGGCGCGGGCGTAGATGCCCGGGGACGCGTGCCCCTGGAAGAAGATCTGGTCGCCGCCCAGGCCGTCGTCCTTGCCGCGGAAGAAGTGGTTGAAACCCACGTCGTACAGCGAGGCGGAGGAGGCGAACGTGGCGATGTGGCCGCCGACACCGATCCCGGGGCGCTGGGCGCGGGAGACCATCACCGCGGCGTTCCACCGGGTCGCGTTGAGGACCTTGCGCTCGATCTCCTCGTCGCCCGGGAAGAAGGGCTCGTCCTTCGTGGCGATCGTGTTGACGTAGTCGGTGCTGCGCATCTCGGGCACGGCCACGCGCTTCTCGCGCGCGCGCTCGATGAGCCGGAGCATCAGATAGCGGGCCCGCTCACGGCCGCGCTCGTCGACGGCGGCGTCGAGGGAGTCGAGCCATTCCTGGGTCTCTTCAGGATCGAAGTCCGGGACCTGGCTCGGAAGGCCGCCAATGATGATCGGGTTGCGATCGGATCCGGAAGCCACGCTGTTCCTTCGCTGTTCGGTGGTGCTCTTCGGGGGCCTGTACGCGGGGAACGTACCCCCGGGCGGCTGCTGCACGCCGCCTCCATCGTGTACCGCGAGGAGCCGGACGTCATCTCTACTGTGGGGTAACACGAGGTTCCAGGACGCCGTGTCCGGGCACCAGTACCAGCAGCGCGAGAGCAGTCCTGCCCAAACCGCAACCATACGCCCAACCCGGCCAAGCGTTCCCAAAGCCCGTTCGAATCCGAATGCCGGAGCGAAACGGCATAAGCTGAGGAAGGACGTAAGACCGACAGGCGGTCGGTCTAAAGGGTCCGGACACCATTTCCGGCCCCGCGAGAGACATGCCGGTAGTTGCGGCGACGTGGCAGGGAACGTCACCGTTTAGGCGGTCTCGGACGCCGGGTACTTGCGCGATTCGCCGAGCCCGTGTGGACTACGGCCAATGCCCCGCGCACGCGCGTGGCTGAAGCATTTTCCGAAACATGATCAGGAGGCAACCCGTGAGCGCGACCGCGGACCACGCGGAGGAACGGACCAACACGGCCGCAAGGCTTGGGTTCGAACCCGGACAGGTGGTCCAGGAGATCGGCTACGACGACGACGTCGAGCAGGAGCTCCGTGAGGGCATTGAGGCCACAATCGGCCAGGAACTCGTCGACGAGGACTACGACGACGTCGCTGACGTCGTCCTGCTCTGGTTCCGTGACGAGGACGGCGACCTTACGGACGCGCTGGTGGATGCCATTGGTCTGATCGAGGACGGCGGGGCGGTCTGGTTGCTGACGCCCAAGACCGGCCGCGACGGATACGTCGAACCGAGCGACATCAACGAGGCTGCCCAGACAGCTGGTCTCGCCCAGACCAAGAGCATCAGCGCGGGCAAGGACTGGACGGGCAGCCGTCTGGTCACTCCCAAGGGGGCCCCGGCCAAGCGCTGAGAGCTCTTTCACCACCGCGGGCCCCCGACGGCATCACGCCGTCGGGGGCCTTCGTACGCGCCGGTGCGGACCTGCCCGGGTACCGCCCGGGACGCTGCGTAGGGTGGGTGTCACCCGGACGGCCCAGGCCGGGGAAGTGTGACGTTCGTGAAGGGATGCGTATTACATGGCGATCGAGGTCGGCACGAAGGCTCCGGATTTCGAGCTGAAGGACAACCACGGGCGCACCGTGAAGCTCTCTGATTTCCAGGGTTCTCACGGTGCCAAGAACGTGGTGCTGCTCTTCTACCCCTTCGCCTTCACCGGTGTCTGCACGGGGGAGCTGTGCGCGCTCCGCGACGAGCTGCCCAGGTTCGAGAACGACGACACCCAGCTGCTCGCCGTCTCCAACGACTCGATCCACACCCTGCGCGTCTTCGCCGAGCAGGAGGGGCTGGAGTACCCGCTGCTCTCGGACTTCTGGCCGCACGGGGAGACCTCGCGGGCATACGGCGTCTTCGACGAGGACAAGGGCTGCGCGGTGCGCGGCACGTTCATCATCGACAAGGAGGGCGTGGTCCGCTGGACCGTCGTCAACGGCCTGCCGGACGCGCGTGACCTGAACGACTACGCCAAGGCACTCGACTCGCTCTGATCCCGGGCGCTCCGGAGTCCGTGATGTGCGGGATCCGGGGTTTGCGACCTGCCGGATGCGGGGATCTCCTGGCGGCGACCGGCCAAAAGCCTGTTTTGGCCGGGAACCGGTCACTAGGATCCAATCGTTGATCCGATGCCAACGCACGACGGGGGCGCTGGTGTCTGCCGGCCCTCTCAAAACTTTTGGAGGACTCGTGGGAGTCAGCCTCAGCAAGGGCGGCAACGTCTCGCTGACCAAGGCCGCGCCGAACCTGACCGCGGTCATCGTGGGTCTGGGCTGGGATGCCCGGACGACCACCGGCGGTGACTTCGACCTCGACGCCAGCGCGCTGCTGACGAACGTCGAGGGCAAGGTCGGCAGCGACGGGAATTTCGTCTTCTTCAACAACCTCAAGAGCCCCGACGGCTCGGTCGAGCACACCGGCGACAACCTCACCGGTGAGGGCGAGGGCGACGACGAGGTCATCAAGGTCAACCTGGCCGGCGTCCCGGCCGACGTCGACAAGATCGTCTTCCCGGTCTCGATCTACGAGGCCGAGAGCCGTCAGCAGAGCTTCGGCCAGGTCCGCAACGCGTACATCCGCGTGGTGAACCAGGCCGACAACAGCGAGCTCGCCCGCTACGACCTGAGCGAGGACGCCTCGACCGAGACCGCCATGGTCTTCGGCGAGCTCTACCGCAACGGCGCGGAGTGGAAGTTCCGTGCCATCGGCCAGGGATATGCCTCGGGTCTGCGCGGCATCGCGCAGGACTTCGGCGTCAACGTCTGAGCCGGTCCGGAGGATCCTCCGGACACCCACAGCTCCATCGCGTCCGGCGCCGCACCATGTGCGGCGCCGGACGCGCTCGGCAGAGCGCCCGCGTCCGTCTGGCGCCCTGCCGGGCCGCAATACCGTCCATCGACTCGGGGAGGACACACCATGGGCGTCACGCTCGCCAAGGGAGGCAACGTCTCCCTCTCCAAGGCCGCACCGGATCTCACTCAGGTGCTGGTCGGGCTCGGCTGGGACGCACGATCCACGACGGGAGCCGACTTCGACCTCGACGCCAGCGCACTGCTGTGCCAGTCGGGCCGGGTCCTCGGCGACGAGTGGTTCGTGTTCTACAACAACCTCACCAGCCCCGACGGCTCCGTCGAGCACACCGGCGACAACCTCACGGGGGAGGGTGACGGCGACGACGAATCCGTCATCGTGAACCTCACGCAGGTGCCGGCGCACTGCGACAAGATTCTTTTCCCGGTTTCGATCCATGAAGCCGACAATCGTGGGCAGACATTCGGTCAGGTGGCCAATGCCTTCATCCGCGTGGTGAACCAGGCGGACGGCCAGGAGCTGGCACGGTACGACCTCAGCGAGGACGCGTCGACGGAGACGGCGATGATCTTCGGTGAGCTCTACCGCTACGGCGGCGAGTGGAAATTCCGTGCAGTCGGACAGGGGTACGCGTCAGGGCTGCGGGGCATCGCTCTAGACTTCGGGGTCAACGTTTCGTAAAGCCGCGCACGGCGCGGGGGAGCCCCGTACTCAACCGGGGGAGACCCGTTACATACACGATGGGGTAGCCAGTGCTTCTGAAAACCTTCGGCTGGTCGTTCGCGGTTACCGCGCTCGGCCTGGTCGCAGCGGTGTTCTACGGGGGGTGGCAGGCATTCGGCGTCGTCGCGATCCTGTCGGTCCTGGAGATCTCGCTGTCCTTCGACAACGCGGTGATCAACGCCGGAATCCTGAAGAAGATGAGTGCCTTCTGGCAGAAGATCTTCCTCACCGTCGGCGTGCTCATCGCGGTCTTCGGTATGCGGCTGGTCTTCCCCGTCGTGATCGTGGCCATCAGCGCCCAGCTCGGACCCATCGAGGCCGTTGATCTCTCGTTCAATGACCCCGAGCGGTACAAGGAACTGGTGACGGACGCCCACCCGTCCATCGCCGCCTTCGGCGGGATGTTCCTGCTCATGATCTTCCTCGACTTCATTTTCGAGGACCGTGACATCCAGTGGCTGCGCTGGATCGAGCGCCCGCTCGCCAAGCTCGGCAAGGTCGACATGCTGTCGGTCTGCGTCGCGCTGATCGTCCTGCTGATCGCGGCCATGACCGTCGCGACCCACGCCCACCAGCACGGTGGCGGGCACGCCGACAAGGCCGAGACCGTGATGCTCTCCGGCATCGCGGGTCTGATCACGTACCTCGTGGTCGGCGGTCTCTCCGGATTCTTCGAGAACAAGCTCGAGGAGGAGGAGGAACGCGAGCACGAGGCCGAGGAAGAGGCCAGGAAGTCCGGCAAGTCCCCCTCCGCGGTGGTCCTCGCCGGCAAGGCCGCGTTCTTCATGTTCCTCTACCTCGAGGTCCTCGACGCGTCCTTCTCGTTCGACGGTGTCATCGGCGCCTTCGCCATCACCAACGAGATCGTCCTGATGGCGCTCGGCCTCGGTATCGGCGCCATGTACGTCCGTTCGCTCACCGTGTACCTGGTCCGCCAGGGCACCCTGGACGACTACGTCTACCTGGAGCACGGCGCGCACTACGCGATCGGCGCCCTCGCGGTCATCCTGCTCGTCACCATCCAGTACGAGATCAACGAGCTCATCACCGGTTCTGTCGGGGTCATCCTGATCGCCTGGTCCTTCTGGTCCTCGGTGCGGCGCAACAAGGCGATCGCCGCGGCCGGCGGCGACGGCTCCGATTCCAAGGCGGAAGTGTCCTCCGGGGTGTGACCCGGTAAGGATTGAGGAACGCTCTCTCTGCGGGGCGGCCACGGTGGCGGTTCTCCGGGAACACCCGGACCCGGCCCGGAGGCCGCCCCGCAGTGACGTGCGGGGTGTGAGCCGCAGGTGCGGGGCCGGGCGGTACTACCGATACAAATGGGGGTTGGGATGGCCTTCTGGGACGGCCTGTTTCCGCGGCGGGCCGCGCAGTTCGAGTCGGGTAACTCCGCGACGAACTCGATCGTGCTCTCCAAGCGCAACGCCACGGTCTCGCTGAACAAGCAGGGCGCCCTGTCGGGCAACCTGCGCGTCAACCTGTCGTGGCGGATGCGTACGTCGGACTTCGGCGGAAGGTCGCGGCAGAGCGGCCGGCTGCTGCGTCCACTGAAGCTCTTCCAGCCCGACGTGGTCCAGGCGCACACCCAGGGCATGGTCAACGTCGACCTGGACCTGGGCTGCATGTACGAACTGGCGGACGGCACCAAGGGCGTTGTGCAGCCCCTGGGCAACCTCATCGGTGACCTGAACGTGGCGCCGTACATCAGGCTCAGCGGTGACGACCGCTTCGGGGCGCCGTCGGGCGAGACGGTCTACGTGAACCTCGACAAGCGCGACGAGCTCAAGCGCCTGCTGTTCTTCGTGTACATCTACGACCAGACTCCGGCCTTCGACCGTACGCACGCCAAGGTGACGCTCTATCCGGGCAACGGCCCGCGCATCGAGATCGAGCTGGACGAACGGGCCCCGCAGGCCCGCTCCTGCGCGGTGTTCACGGTGGAGAACGTCAAGGGCGAGCTGATCGTGCGCCGCGAGGTGAAGTTCGTGTACGGCTTCCAGTCGGAGCTGGACCGGATGTACGGCTTCGGCATGCAGTGGGGACGCGGCTACAAGACGCGGGCCTGAGTGCGCGCCGTGAAGGGCGGCTGCGCCTCCGGTTCACGACCGGAGGAACTGCGGGCCCTGCGGGGGAAGCACGAAATTCGGGTCCGCGGCGTGCGCCGCCGCCGCTGCGGGCTGCGGGTAGCCGTACGTCGGCTGGGCCGGGGCGGGCTGCGGGTAGCCGTAGGCGGGCTGAGGGGCCGCCGCGGGCTGCTGCGGGTAGCCGTAGGCTGGCTGGGGCGCCACGGACGGCTGGGGGTAGCCGTACGCGGGCTGCTGGTGCTGGACCGTGGCCTGGGAGTCGGGCGAGGGCGCGGTGGCCTCCGGCGCGGACCCGTCGGGAGCGCTGGGCACGGCCGCCGGACCGGCTTCGGAGGCCGCCTCCGCCTCGTCCACCGAGATCCCGAAGGCGGTGGCCAGCCCGACGAGGCCCGTCGGGTATCCCTGCCCCACCGCCCGGAACTTCCAGCCGTCACCGCGCCGGTACAGCTCGCCGCAGATGATGGCCGTCTCCTCGCCGGTCTCCGCACGCACATCGAACATCGCGAGCGGCTCACCGTCGGCGGACGCCGCGTCGTACAGCGATATCCGCAGGTCCGTCACGCGTTCGAACGCCTCTTCGTCGCAGGACGCGGCGATGACCACCTGCTCCACGGAGGGGTCGAGCGCCGACAGGTCCGCCTCGATCGTGTCCGTGAGCCCTTCGGGAGCGCTGCGCTTGGGCAGGCGCCGCACGAGGCCCGACGGGTGCCGCGGCTGGTTGTAGAAGACGAAGTCCTCGTCGGAGCGCACTTGCCCGGAGGGGCCGATCAGCAGGGCGGAGGCGTCCACATCAGGGACCCCGGCCCCCGGGGTCCATCGCAGCACGGCCCGTACGGCCATGGCGTCGAGAGGGACGTTCGAGCCCTTCAGCATCGCGTGCGTCATGGCGGTCATCCTGCCTGCTGGGGTGGTGTCCGGACAACGCGGGGGTACGAACCAGTAGGCCAGGCAGGGTTCGCGAGGGGCACGCAGGCGCGCCGCACGGGGTATGAGATACGCCGGGGACACCTGAAGTTCATAAGGACGGGGAACCGGCGACACCTCCCCGAACGTACTATTACCGGCCATACGTTTATCCGGCCCATCAGGCAGTACGGGGGAATCACATGCGTCATTTCGGGCATATCTCGCCCGCTGTCCGGGAGGATCTGTTCTTCAGGGAGCCGTGTGCATTCGACGCGGATTCCTCCTCCCGCCTGCTGTCCACGGCCCTCGGGGCCACGCTCTACAGCCCCGCGAACCGGCCCAGGCTGGCCGATGACGTGATCAAGCAGGGCGGTCAGGGTGTGGTCTCCATGGTGCTCTGCCTGGAGGATTCCATCGACGACGCCGAAGTGGTCGGTGCCGAGGCCAACCTGGTCCGGCAGTTCGCCGACCTCGAGGCGCGGGACGCCGACGTGCCGCTGCTCTTCATCAGGGTCCGCGAGCCGGAGCAGATTTCCGACCTCGTACGACGGCTCGGCAGCTCCGCCCGATTGTTGTCCGGATTCGTACTTCCGAAATTCACGGAGGAGCGGGGCGAGCTCTTCCTGGAGGCGCTCACCGCGGCCGAGGCGAGCGGCGGGCACCGGCTTTTCGCGATGCCCGTCCTCGAATCGCCCGAGCTGCTGCACCTGGAGACCAGGGGCGAGACCCTGCGGGGAATCTCCCGCACCGTCGACAAGTACCGCGACCGGGTCCTGGCGCTGCGGCTCGGCGTCACCGACTTCTGCTCCGCCTACGGTCTGCGCCGGGCCCCCGACATGACGGCGTACGACGTCCAGATCGTCGGCGCCGTCATCGGCGACGTCGTCAACGTCCTGGGCCGGTCGGACGGCACCGGCTTCACCATCACCGGTCCCGTGTGGGAGTACTTCCGGCTCCAGGAGCGGATGTTCAAGCCTCAGCTGCGCCGCAGCCCCTTCGGGCAGGCCGAGGAGCTGCGCACCGCGCTCATCGAGCACGACCTCGACGGGCTGCTGCGTGAGATCGAGCTGGACCGGGCCAACGGCCTGCTCGGCAAGACCTGCATCCATCCGTCGCACGTCCTGCCTGTGCACGCGCTGTCGGTGGTCAGCCACGAGGAGTACAGCGACGCGCAGGACATCCTGCGGCCGGAGCGGGGCGGCGGCGGAGTGCTGCGCTCCGCGTACACGAACAAGATGAACGAAGTGAAGCCCCACCGCGCCTGGGCCGAGCGGACCCTCCTGCGGGCCGAGGTCTTCGGCGTGGCCCGCGAGGACGTCGGCTTCGTGGAGCTCCTGGCCGCCGGCGTGACGGCCTGAGCGCGGACATGGGCGTATACGGGCGAGCGGACGAGCAGATACGGGAAGAAGAGGCAGTGGACGTGGAGTGGTCGGGTAACTGGGTCGCGGAGCGGCTCGGGGTCGAGCTCGTCGGCGACGGGGAGCTCCGGGAGCTGCTGGGCCTCGCCCTGCGCCGCAATCCCAAGCGGGCCCACCTGCTCGTGTCGAACATCCTGGGCAAGCACGTGCCGCAGCGGCCGTCCGTCGTCCACGGCGTGGGCTTCGAGCTCGGCGAGCGGGTGCGGAACCTGCTGGGGGAGGCGGAGGCCCGCCGCGCGGTCGTCCTCGGCTACGCGGAGACGGCCACGGGCCTCGGCCACGCCGTCGCGGACGGGCTCGGGGTGGCTCCGTACCTCCACTCGACCCGGCGCCCCGTCGCCGGCGTCGCACAGGCCGGCGGTTTCGAGGAGGCGCACTCGCACGCCACCTCCCATCTGCTGCTGCCGGAGGACCCGGACCTGCTGAGCGCGTCGGCGGAGGGCTCGCCGCTGGTCCTGGTCGACGACGAGTTCTCCACCGGCAACACCGTGCTCAACACCGTCCGTGCCCTCCACGCGCGCTACCCCCGCGACCGGTACGTCATCGTCGCCCTGGTGGACATGCGCTCCGAGGCCGACCAAGGGCGGCTCGCCGAGTTCGCCGAGGAGATCGGTGCGCGCGTCGACCTGGTGGCCCGCGCCCGGGGCACCGTGCGCCTGCCCGACGGAGTCCTGGAGAAGGGCCGGGACCTGGTGGCCGCGCACGAAGCCGGACATGCGCCGGACGAGCCCCCCGCGCCACGGACCGCCCCCGCACGCGTCGCCCTGGACTGGCCCGCCGGCGTACCCGACGGCGGACGCCACGGCTTCACGCCCGTCCACCGCGCGGCCCTGGAAGCCGCTCTGCCGGGCATGGCCGCCCGGATCGCCGACGCCGTGGGCGACGCCCGCAAGGTGCTCGTCCTCGGCTTCGAGGAGCTGATGTACGCGCCCCTGCGGCTCGCCACCGCGCTGGAGGACGCCACCACGGCCGAGGTGCGCTACTCCACCACCACCCGCTCGCCCGTCCTCGCCGTCGACGACCCCGGCTACGCCATACGCAGCCGCCTCGTCTTCCCCGCCCACGACGACCCCGCCGACGGGCCGGGCGACCGGTACGCGTACAACGTCGCGGGCGCGGGCTTCGACGCCGTCGTCGTGGTGGTCGACTCCACCGCCGACACCCCCGCCCTGCACGCCCCGGACGGGCTGCTGGCCCGGCTCGCCGGCCACACCGACCAGGTCGTGCTCGCGGTCGTCCCCTCGTACGTGCCGTCGCCGACCCCCCACAGGCAGGAAGCCGCCATGCTGCCCGAACCCCTCCGGGGACCCGCCTTCTCCTCCTACGCGGCGGACGACGTCGGCTGGCTGCTCCAGGACCTCTCCGACACAGCCCTGGAAGCCCCCACCGAGGAGCGCGAGGAGGCGATCCAGAGCGGCGGCGCACACTACGCCGAGTCGCTGCCAGTCGAGTACCAGCCCAGCCCGCAGTACCAGGAGCTGTTCAAGGCGGCCCTGGACACCTCGGCGGCCCGCATCGCACGGGCCGTCGGCACCGTCACCGAGACCGTCCTGGCGGAGAGGGGCCCCCGCCCCGTCCTGGTCTCCCTCGCCCGGGCCGGCACCCCCGTCGGGGTCCTCATGCGCCGGTGGGCCCAGCACCGGCACGGCCTCGACCTGCCGCACTACGCCGTCTCCATCGTCCGGGGCCGGGGCATCGACGCCAACGCCCTGCGCTGGCTGGCCGCCCACCACGACCCGGCGGACGTCGTCTTCGTCGACGGCTGGACCGGGAAGGGCGCCATCACCCGCGAACTCGCCGCCGCCCTGGAGGAGTTCGGCGGCTTCAACCCGGAGATCGCCGTACTGGCCGACCCGGGCGGCTGCGTACGGACGTACGGGACGCGCGAGGACTTCCTCATCCCGTCCGCCTGCCTCAACTCCACGGTGTCCGGGCTGATCTCCCGTACGGTCCTGCGCTCCGACCTGGTCGGCCCGCACGACTTCCACGGCGCGAAGTTCTACAGCGAGCTCGCCGGCGCCGACGTCTCCGGCCTCTTCCTGGACACGGTCGCCGCCCGCTTCGACGAGGTCGGCGACGCGGTGGACGCCGAGGCGAAGGAGCTGCTCGCCGCGGACCGCGCCCCCACCTGGGAGGGCTGGGCCGCCGTCGAACGCATCAGCGAGGAGTACGGCATCCACGACGTGAACCTGGTCAAGCCCGGCGTGGGCGAGACGACCCGGGTGCTGCTGCGCCGCGTTCCCTGGAAGATCCTGGCCAAGCGGGGAGCCGGCGCCGACCTCGACCATGTGCGGCTGCTCGCCGAGCAGCGCGGCGTCCCGGTCGAGGAGGTCGGAGAACTCCCGTACACCTGCGTCGGACTGATCCACCCCAAGTACACCCGCGGCGCCACCGGCGCGGACGGCACGGCGGTGACGGCGAAGTGAGCGAGACCGCGAACACGCCCGACGACGCGACCACGGGCACCTCCGGGGACGACCCCGTGACGCTGGTGGCCAGCGACCTGGACCGCACCCTCATCTACTCGGCGGCCTCGCTCCAGCTGACCATGCCGGACGAGCAGGCCCCCCGCCTGCTCTGCGTCGAGGTCTACGGCGGCGCCCCCCTCTGCTACATGACGGAGACGGCCGCAGCACTGCTCGACCAGCTGGCCCGCACCACGGTGTTCGTCCCGACCACCACCAGGACCCGGGAGCAGTACGGCCGCATCCACCTGCCCGGGCCCGCCCCCCGGTACGCCATCTGCGCCAACGGCGGGCACATCCTGGTCGACGGCGTCTCCGACCCGGACTGGCAGGCCCATGTGGCCCGCCGTATCGCCGGGGAGTGCGCCTCCCTCGGCGAGGTCCGTGCCCACCTCCAGGCGGCGGGCGACCCCTCCTGGCTGCTCAAGGAACGGGTCGCCGAGGACCTCTTCGCCTACCTCGTCGTCGACCGCGGAGCCCTCCCCGAGGGCTGGGTCAAGGAGCTGTCCGCCTGGGCGGACACCAAGGGATGGACCGTCTCACTCCAGGGCCGCAAGATCTACGCCGTCCCCAAGCCGCTCACCAAAAGTGCCGCCATGCACGAGGTGGCCCGCCGCAGTGGTGCCACGCTGACGCTCGCCGCAGGGGACTCGCTCCTGGACGCCGACCTCCTGCTCGCCGCCGACCGGGCCTGGCGCCCGGGCCACGGCGAGCTGGCCGACTGCGGCTGGGGCGCACCCAACACCGAGGTGCTCCGGGAGAGGGGCGGCGCCGCGGGCGAGGAGATCCTCCGCCGCTTCCTGCGCGCCGCCGACCCCCGCGGGTGAATTGCTGAGCGCGCGCGAGCGATCTTCGGCAAGCTGGTCGGGCCGCCGACCGGAGGAGATGCGCATGACCAAGGGCAACAACACCAAGATCACCGACGAGCTGTACGCGTACACACTGGCGCACAACCCTCCGCTGGACGTGGTGCAGCGCGAGCTCGTGGAGACCACGTACGCCGAGCTGCCCGACCAGGCGGGTATGCAGTCCGCACAGGAGCAGGGCCCGCTGCTCGCCTTCCTCGTCGGGCTGACGGGGGCCCGGTACATCGTGGAGGTCGGCACCTTCACGGGCTTCTCGGCCCTGTCCATGGCCCAGGCGCTGCCCGCGGACGGCGTGCTGATCGCCTGCGACATCTCCGAGGAGTGGACGGCGTACGGCCGCGAGGCCTGGGAGAAGGCCGGCGTCGCCGACCGGATCGACCTGCGGATCGCGCCCGCCCTGGACACCCTGCGCGCGATGCCGGCCGAGCCGCACATCGACATGGCCTACCTGGACGCGGACAAGGGCAACTACATCGCGTACTGGGAGGAGCTGGTCCCGCGCATGCGCCCCGGCGGGCTTGTCGTCACCGACAACGTGCTCTTCCACGGAGGCGTCACCGACCCGCTGGCGACCGGGGCCACGGCCGCCATCAGGGGCTTCAACGACCATGTCCGCGCCGACGACCGGATGGAGAGCGTCATGCTGACGGTGGCGGACGGACTGACGCTCTCGCGCAAGAAGTAGCGGGGCTGCCCCGGCGAGGGCAGATGGGGGCCGGCCGCACCAGCTGCCAGGTGGGGGCCGGCCTCAGCGGCCGCCTGGTGGGGGCCGGCCGCACCAGCTCAACGGACCACGCCCCTGGAGGCGTGCCGCCGAACGGGATGCGAAAGCGGCAACCCAGCGCATCCAACACCGTTCGGGACGCGCCCAGAACACATCAGTGGGTCCAGGACTCACTCATGCACACTGGATAGGAACGGTCAGCCGCAGCAACCCCCACCGCAGCAGCCGCCCCCGCCCGAGGGTGCGGCAGCGGGCGCGGAGGAGGCAGAGCCGCCGCCCACCGCCACGGTGGAGAGCAGCTTCACGGTGTCCTCGTGCCCGGCGGGGCAGGAAGCGGGATCGGATGACTCGGCCATCGGGCGGCTGAGTTCGAACGTCTCGCCGCAGGGGCGGCAGCGGTACTCGTAACGAGGCATGGCCCCAGATTAGAGCCTCTTCGCCTTCGCGACCTCGGGCATCGGGGCGCGGGGGCGGCGCTCCTCCCTCGCGACCTGCTCGGGGTGGCGGGCGCGCCAGTACGGATTGTCGTGGGGGAGACCGCCGGTGACCCTTCCGTACATGCCGAACATCATCAGCAGCAGCCCGACCACGAAGCTGAACAGCACGTTCTGCATGCGGAAGGCCAGGAAGTTCATCCCGGTGTCCAGCAGCGCCAGATTCACGAAGCCGCTGAGGATGAAGGCGATGCCCAGGACCATGTTCAGCGTCGAGGCGAAGTTCCCGCCGATGACCATGCCGACGAAGAGCAGCAGCCCGACACAGATGGACAGGATGCTCAGCGCACCGTTGGTGTTGAGGCCCGCCACCGTGTCGCCGCCGGTGTCGAAGAAGCCGATACGGTCGATGAGCCCCAGGATGCCGAAAGCGACGAGCAGAAGGCCCATCAGGCCCGCCCCCACCCGGTAGACCCGGCTGAGGCGGTGGTCGACGGGCAGATGGTCGTCGAGGACGGCCTTGCGGTGGGCGGGCTTGCCCGGCCGGCGCGTGGGATGCAGGACGTGAGTGGCCATGACGGCCTCCTTCGGCCGAGTGCGGCCAGGGACGCCTCAGCGGAAGCCGCTGCGTACCTCCAGGATCGGTCCACGGGCCGCCGGGGACAACTCAGCCCCTGCCCGCCCGCCCCGGCGAGCTCAGGTGCCGCCGCCCAGCTCCTCGCGGATCGCGGAGACCACACGGGTCGCCGTCTGCCGCACGGCCTCGGTCTCCGTGAGGAAGTGCCAGTAATCGGGGTGGCGCCCGTCCAGCCCCTCGATCGCCCGCTCCAGCCGCGCCACGGCGTCGTCCAGCGGGCGGGCATGACGCGGGTCGGGCGTGTTGCGCCCGGCCATGGCGAGACGCTGGGCGTCCCGGATCGCGAACCGGGTGCGATCGATCTCCGCCTGCGGGTTCTTCGCCACCGCGTCGAGCCGCTGCAGCCGGTCCCCGGCTGCGGACACCGCCTCGTCGGTCGCGTTGAGCAGCGCCCGGACCGTACTCAGCCGGGACGTCGCATCCGGCCAGCGCTGCTCGGACCGTGCCTCGGCGGCCTCCGCCAGCTTCGCCTCGGCCTGCCGGACACTGACCGCCGCCTGCTCGGGAACCGGCTGCAGGTCCTGCCAGCAGGCGGCCGAGAAGCGCCGCCGCAGCTCGCTGAGCACCGGCTCGACCTGCCCGGCGCGCGTGGTCAGCGCCTGGGCCCGGGTGCGCAGCGACACCAGCCTGCGGTCGATCTCGGCGGCCCGCGCGGGAAGCTGGTCCGCCTCCGCACGGATCGCCTCGGCGTCCCGCAGCACCTTGTCCGCACGCTGCAGGGTCTCCGCAACACCGTGCTGTCCCGCGCCCTGGTTGAGCTTGGTCAGCTCCGGGGCGAGGGCCGCGAGCCGGGCCGCGAGATCGTCCGCCCGCAGCCCTGACGCGCGCACCGCGTCCAGCGCGTTGCTCGCCGCGAGCAGCGCCTGGCGGCCACGCTCCACAGCGGGAGCGAGCCGCGCGAGCTGGGTCTCCGCACTGCTGAGCAGCGTCCCGAGCCCCTGGGCGAACCGGTCGAGCTCACCCTTGACCCGCACGAGATCGTCCTTGGCCCGGGTCAGCTGGGTCCGCGCACCGGCCGCCGCCGAAGGCTCCAGATCGTCCCGGTCGAGGTCATGGGCGTCCACCGCGGTGATGTACTCGTGGCTGACCTCGTCGATCCGCCGGCCCAGCGCCGCGAAGTCGTCCGCGGCCTTGCGGGCGCGGGGCGAACTGTCCACCGCGGTGATCGTCTCGATCGAGATCCGCAGATCGCGCTGAGCGGTGTCCAGCTCGTAGAAAGCGGCAGCCGCCGCGTCCTTCGCCGCCTGCGCGTCGGCCCGCTGGTTCTCCCCACGCCCCCCGAACCAACGGCGCGTACCCCCGCCGGCGAAGGCGCCGGGCAGCGTGGCGACGACCAGGGGGACCGGCAGCAGCATCAGCACCAGGACGTCCCTGACGGCGGAACCAACACTCGCTTTCGCCTGCGGCCGCGTGTGTGTCGCCGTCACATCCCTCTCCCGTGCCGATTCGCCCTGCCCGGTTCATTCTCGCACCAGTTAGGACGAACGCACGGGCCGGTTAGTTCGCACTTCGGACGGTGACTTCACCGTTGTCGCTGCGCGCCTTCACCACGTGCTTGCTGCTTTCGCTGCGGGGCACCTTGACGGAGACGTCACCGTTGTCGGCCTCGGCGGACACCGCGTACGCACTCTTTCCGGCCGGCAGGTCGATGGAGATGCTCCCGTTGTCACTCACCGTGTCCACCAGGTTCGGGACCCGGGTGAACCCGATACGCACCGACCCGTTGTCCGAGCGGGCGACCACGGAGCTCCCCGAGATCCGCTCGGCCTCGACGGAGCCGTTGTCGGAGGTCAGCTCCAGCGGCCCGGAGATGTCCCGAACGTCGACGCCGCCGTTGTCGGCGGAGATCTTGAGCGGGGCACTGAAGCCGGCGGCGGTGATCTTCCCGTTGTCCCCCTGCACGGTCAGGGCCAGCCCGCGGGGCACCTTCACCTCATGGTGCGCCTCGCAGTTGCTGATCACCGCCCGGCACTTCACCTCGAGCCGCAGCTCGTCCCCTTCGAGCTTCCACACGGGATCCGGCCCACTGCCCAGCACGACCCACCCGTCGACCCGCCGGGTGACCTCGATCTGCTCCACGTCGGCGGGCACGAGATCGAGGGTCGAGTTGTCGGCGTCGATGGTGAGCGCGTCCCCACTGAACGCGAACGACTTGTGTTCGGCGGCAGCGTCGTCAGCATTCGCACTCCCACAGCCACTGAGCGCGGCCACGAGGAGCACGGTGCCGGCGGCGGCCACGAGTGCGTCGGTGCGTCGTGTACGGATGGTCATGGTGTCGGGTCCCCCTGAGAGCGCCGGCGTTGTGGCTACACCGTATGTACGGGCCCACCCCCGCGACGATCCGGACGGCTACCGTCTCGGGGGTGGGGGTAACCCCCGTACGCGGGTCCGAGGGCCCGGCCGTGCCCGGCGGGAACCGGATTGCCGCCGGGGGGCGGGGGGCATGTAACCTGTTGCCTCATCCACGGGTGCGTAGCTCAGGGGTAGAGCGCTGCTCTTACAAAGCAGATGTCGGCGGTTCGAAACCGTCCGCGCCCACCAGTGCGAAGGCCCCCAACCGATCATGGTTGGGGGCCTTTGACATCTACTTCTGACATCAACGGGTGTGGTCATCCACGGTCGGGACCTGCCGCTTCAGCATGCGATCGAGGTGACTCACGGTCTCGCGCTGCGTGTCCTGGACGACGTGGGCATAGATGTTCATCGTGACCGCGATCTGACTGTGCCCGAGGATCTCCATCACGACGCGGGGCGGGACGCCGGCAGCGGTCAGCAGTGTCGCGCAGCCGTGCCGGGCATCGTGCAGCCGGATCACGCGGAGCCCTGCACTCCCGGCGACCCGGAATCGACACTCCCGGTGACGGACCTAGGCTCCGGCCTGTGACCGAGGACAGGCACCGCCCAGCGAACTTCCGCGTCCACCTCGTGCCAGCCGTGCTGGCTCTGGCCAACCCTCCGTGACAGCAGACGGTGTAACTCGACCCGTCTCTTTCACGTGCTCTTCGACGACTTCTGCGACGCCGACCAACCAGAGACGTACCTCGGTACCAGTCTGCGGACCGAGGAAGAGGCCGAACTCATGCGTCAGCTGGGCGCCGCCCTCAACGCCGCAGGCTCCGGACGACACCGACGACCAGTACCTGCAAGCGACAGCATGGCCGAGAGTTGTGGCAGTGGCCGGGGCCGTTCGCTTGCCGACCAGGGGCACCGCTCCGGGTTCTCATTCCGCTGCGGGTAGCGGTTCAGCGAAGTCAGTGAGGGCCGGGTCGGCAAGCGCTTCACTTGGTTTCGGAGACACAGCCGTCTCGGCCGGCCTCACGGCCGGGTCAGCCGGGCTTGACCGCCAGCGTCGCAAAATAGTTCGACATGTATGGAGCGGATGCGTTGGATTGGTGCGGCGCTTCCGTGAAGCCGGTGAGGACGAACCCCGCGGCGAGTTGCCCGCCGATCTGGTCGGTGAGGGTGTGGCTGTACTCAAGAGGGGCATCCGCGCCGAACTTCGTGGCGCGTTCCTCGGCGGAGTACTGCGTGACATCGCTGTAGGGCAGCTTGTGCACGACGATCAGCTCGCCGCGCTCGTCGAGCGCCTCGTGGTCGAACAAGTACGCATCAGGGTTGAGGAAGCCCACGAGCAGAGTTCCGCCCGGCCGCAGGACGCGGAAGCACTCACGCCACACCGGTGCCAAGTCCGGTACGAACAGGTTGGACACCGGATGGAACACGACGTCGAATGCTGCGTCGCCGAAGGCGCTGAGGTCGCGCATGTCGCCCAGGACGGTCCGCAGCTCAAGTCCGTCGCGGGCTGCCACCATCTCGTCCTGGCCGAGCTGGCGGGGTGAGTTGTCGAATACCGTGACCCGCGCCCCTGCGGCGGCAAGGATCGGACCCTGCTGGCCACCGCCGGAGGCCAGGCACAACACGTCCTTGCCGGTCAGGTCCCTCGGCAGCCAGGAGCGGTCGACCGGCTCATGCCCGATGAGAACAATCGACCAGTCGCCCGTGCGGGCGCGCTCGACATCCTCAGCACTCACCGGCCTCGACCACTCGTTGCCGTCTTGGACACACTTGTCCCAGGCTGCCCGATTGTGGGCAACGGGGTCGACAACAATGTCCTGCACGTGCGGCTCCCTGCTACAGCCAAGCGGATACCTGCGGTACTGACAGTTCGGTGCCGCCAGCCAACACGATCGCGGGGGAGGGCTCAACGAATTTGGCGGGCATCGAGGTGTCCACGGCTCGACGGGTGGTCCCTCACATCGCCGACCGCCGCACCAGAACCCCTCCCGGGCCTCTGAAGTGGTGTCCCGGTATCGCGTGGCAGTGCGCACTGCCGCCCCGTCGTGTCTACGAGTCACCCGGGCACGGCTTCTTCCGGGCGGTCGGCACGGTCGAGGAGCTCGCGGAGCGGTGCGCCGGCTGGTTCGAGAACCTGTTGAGCCGCCCTGTCGTCCGCGTTGAATGGCCGTTCAAAGACGGGCAGTATGCGACCCGCTGGGAGTTCGCCGACACGGGCGAAGTCCTGGCGACGCGCGGCCCAGTGCCTGCCGACGGCTCATCCCCGGCCCGTTGCTTCCCTGTCCGTCCCTGATCCGGCCTGACGTCGAGCACGCCCACGAGGGGCAGTGCGCGCGGCCGGCTCTGGCAGGTCATCTGCTGGCCATCGACGAAGCCCGACCATCGGTTAGGTCCCGGACGACTCTCCGGGCCGCCCCCAGACAGGCCGGGGATGCAACCATTCATTTCAGAGCTGGAACCCCCGGAAGCCGACCGCGCGTTTGAGACCTTAGAGGTCGGCACTGACAACGGCTCGGTGGGCGATGGGTAGTTGAGCGCGGATTCGCCCACCTGCACTGGTTCCGCCGAATACGGATCCGCTGGGAGATCCGCGACGACATCCACGAAGCCTTCCTCACCCTCGGATGCGCACTCATCTGCTGGCGGCGACTGCGCGCTCCGACAACAATTGCCGTGGGCCAGCCAGGGCTCTGACCGCCTCGGTTCACCGGATCGGCGGTGGCATGGTGGGGAGCCGCCCGCTTGCTCGTGCAGCCTGGCCTGTCAAGGACATTCAGGAGTTCTGATGGCAGTAGAGATCGTTTACGAGACCCACGCCACCACCACCGACAACGAGGCCGGCATCGCCACCGGCTGGCTCCCGGGCCGGCTCTCGGACCTGGGCTGCCGCCAAGCCCGGGAGCTGGGGGAGCGCCGACCCGGCGAAGGCTTCGCAGCAGTGTTCGCCTCCGACCTGCACCGAGCCGTCCAGACAGCCCGGATCGCGTTCCCCGACGGTCGGCCCCCGATTCGCCAGGACATCCGACTACGTGAATGCAACTACGGCGAGCTCAACGGACACCCGCTCTCCCTCATCGCCGCCCAACGAGCCCAGCACATCGACGAACCGTTTCCCGGAGGCCAGAGCTACCGCCAGGTCGCCACGGCCACCCGCGCCTTCCTCCACGACATCGCCACCAAATGGGACGGCGGCAGAATCCTCGTGATCGCCCACTCTGCTAACCGATGGGCACTGGAACATCTGCTCGCCGGAACACCGCTGGACGAACTGCTCCAAGCACCGCCCGCCTGGCGGCCGGGCTGGCGCTACACGCTGCCTGCCGACTGGCCCGCCTCAAGCTGCCACCAGGGCCAGTTGTGAGTTCCTCGTACTGCACGGCGTGCAGCCCGTGGCCGTATGCCTCCAAGGTCTGGGTGCGTACGCCCTCGTGCCCGTTGCGAGCCCTTGCGTGAGCCCGCAGGAGGCAAGCTGGGATCAACTCCACCCGTTCGCCGACGTCATCACCGAACGCTTCACGTGCCTGGGCCTCGTCCCGCTGCCCCACCCTCGGTGGCGGCAGAAATCCGCCTGCTCACGGCCCCCGGGTGGCCTACCGTTCCACGCATGACTCCGATCAGCCCCCAGAAGCCGCTGACCTCAGACGACGCACAGTCGTTGCTCGCGATGCTTCCTGCCCGAGTCGAAATCGAGCGAGGCATGAGTGAGCGGGAACTTGACCAGGTCGAGGAGCGCTGGGGGTTCCGTTTCGCTCCGGAGCATCGGACGCTGCTGGGCGCGGGACTGCCGACGGGAAGCAGTAGCTGGCCCGATTGGAGAGACGGCGACCCGAAGGATCTGGCGGAGCGTCTGGCCTGGCCGGTGAACGGGGTGCTCTTCGACGTGGAACACAACCGGTTCTGGCACCCGGAGTGGGACCCGCGGCCGGCGGACACCCAGGACGCGCTGAAGGTGGCTCGCACACACTTGGCTACGGTCCCGGTGATGGTGCCCATCTTTTCCCACAGGTGCCTGCTGGCCGATCCGGACCGCACTGGTACGCCAGTGTTGTCGATGTATCAGACTGACATCATTTACTACGGAACCGATCTGGCCGACTACTGGCACCACGAGTTCGGTCGCCCCGCTCCGACTCCCGAAGACCATCAGTACGCCTCGATTCCGTTCTGGTCCTACTTCTTGCACTGACCCCGCTCGGGTAGAGACCTCAGGGCGAGGCCTGAGTGGCGGCCGCTCCCCATCCTCTGGATTTGGCCCGTTCGCATCGCCGGCACGGCAGTAGAGTGCAACGGTGACCGCAATGCCGGAAGACCGGCCGCCACTGATCAGCGACGACGACCGCGACACGGCCGTGCGACGTTTGCAGGAGGCGTACGCCGAAGGGCATATCTCGCACGACGATTTGGACGAACGCCTGCACCAGGTGCTCACCGTCACGTCGCGCAGTGAGCTCGTGTCGGTTCTGGCCGCGCTCCCTGCGGAGAAGGCGGTCACCACGTCCACGATCGCCGCCGCCGGTGGACGGATTCAGCGGCGCGGCGTATGGCGGGTACCTCGGAGCCTGAAAGTCGAGTCCGCATTCGGCAGGGTGTATCTGGACCTGTCCCGGGCGGTCATCGAGCATTCGGTGGTCGACATCGAGTTGCAACTCGGCACCGGCAAGGCCAAGATCACGGTGCCCCGCGACGCGGTCGTCGACCTCGAAGGTCTGCACACCGGGTGGAAGGACTCGCGTTACAGGACCACGCGGCGCTCCCGCCCCGGTGGGCCGGAAATCCGAATCTCCGGAACCATGGGATTCGGACGGTTGAAGATCCGCCACGCGTGGCGTTGAGGTTCCATTCGTCATCAGGAACGTTCCGATCGGTACTTCTCGGTCCCCGCCTGTGGCTCGGGGACCCTCCAGGGCCGTGGCGGGGCCCGGCCGCGTCGACCGAGACGTCAGCCCTTGAGGTGCTGTGTAGCGCGGCCGTATGCGCTGCGAATGCCGGAGGCTCCGGGTTAGGAGCACACTGGGCGTATGGCCCTACCGAAAACGCATCACTGCTCGGCCTGCTCGAACGGGGCCGCCACGGACGAAGTCCTTCACGAGGACCTCGTTGTCGGAGCACCTCTGTCCATGGAGGACCTCACCGACACGCAGCGCCACGATCGCTTCGCCCTGAAGTACGCCCACGACAGCTGCCAGGTCAGAGAGGTCCGGCGAGTCCCGCACGACAGCTTGAGTGGCTACGCCTGGTCCGTCCGTTTCACCGAGAGCCCGTGACATTTCGCCGAATGCGCTGACCCTCAACCCTTCCCGGGTGCGGCATCAATTCCTGGGGCCGCACCCGGGGTGGCCGTATCCGCACGTCCAGGCGTCCGGAAGCGATGAGTTTCGCCGTGGTTTCCAGTCTTTACCCACATACGCGACGCATCGCAGCCGAGGAGAGCACCATGGCCGCCACCTACACATTCGACGTGTTTTCCAGCCTCGACGGCTTCGGTGCCGCCGGCGGCAACTGGACCGGCTACTGGGGTAGGCAAGGCCCCGAGCTCCTCGACCGCCGCCTCGATCTGTACCGCGAGGACCAGCGGATGGTCTTCGGGGCCAACACGTATCGCGCGTTCGCGCAGATGGTGGCGTCCAGCAGCGAGGAGTCCGACGTACACGACCCGTGGGTCACGCGGATGAGGAGTCTGCCGGCAACGGTGGTGTCGGCCACGCTGGACGGGCCCCTCGACTGGCCGGACGCGACCGTTGCGGGCGGCGACGCCGTCGACGTCGTCGCTCGGCTCAAGAAGGAGTCCGAGGTGCCGTTGCGCTCGCACGGCAGCCTGTCGATGAACAGGGCGCTGATGGCCGCCGGTCTGGTCGACCGCGTCCAGGTGACGCTCTTCCCTGTGATCACCGGGCAGACCGGGCTGGACCCGATCTTCCAGGGGGCGGCCGACTTCGACCTTGAGCTGATCGAGCACCGGACGCTCGACGGCCACACCCAGGAACTCGTCTACCGGCCCTCCCTGCATGTCTGAGCTGAGAGTGGGCGGTGGCCCGGTGCCGGCAGCAGATGCGGCGGACGGCTGTGTACGGGGATTCCGGTCGGCGGAGCGAGCCGGGCCGGGGACGTGCTGTTCTCCGTCGCGCGGTCAGGTTCCAACCTTGACGCAGGGGCGGGGGCAACCCCCGCCCCGCGTATGCCAGGAAGCCCTCAGGCGCCGGCGCCCCCGTCGACCGGCACCATCGCGCCGGTCACCACCGAGGCGCGGTCGCTGAGCAGCCACGCGGCTGCCTCGGCCACTTCGCGGGGCTCGGCCATGCGCCCGAGAGGGGTCGCCGCCTTGTTGCGCTCGATGATGCCCGGGGACACGGCCTCCCACGCGTCGATCATCTCCGTGGCGGTGCCGCCGGGGGTGATGCCGTTCACCCGGATCCCCTGAGGGCCCCAGGTCACAGCCGCGGTCTCGGTGATGCTGTTCAGCGCGCGCTTCATGGCGCCGTACGCGGGGAGGGCGGGGTTCGCGCGGCGGCTGCCGATGCTCGAGGTGTTGACGATCGCTCCGCCGCCGTTCCGTCGCATGAGCGCTGCCTCGGCGGTCATGGCGGTCCAGTGCGAGCGGAAGTTCACGGCGAACTGCTCGTCGATGTCCTCGTCACTCGTGGTGTCGAGCGGGCCGGGCTGCTGGATCGCCGCGCCGTTGTTGAAGGCGCCGTCGAGCCGTCCGTGCAGCTCCTCGACGCGGTCGACCGCCGCGCGGATGCTCGTACGGTCGGCGAGGTCGAGGGTGACGGCGTCGGCGCCGCCGCCGTCGGCGCGGATCTCGGTGACGACGCGGTCGAGGGCGTCCGTGCTGCGGGCGGCGAGCACGACGGAGGCGCCCTCGGAGGCGAAGAGCCGGGCCGCGGCCGCCCCGATGCCACGGCTGGCGCCGGTGATGAACACGACCTTGCCGGCGAGCAGGCCGATGGGTGCGATGTCGGTGTGGTTCGTCATGAGGGCAGTGTCGGTCCGGCCACCGGGCCGGATGCAGGCACAAGCTGTACCAGGATCCGTCGCCGCGCATTGTGCAGACTTGGACCATGAACAAGCAGGAGCTCGGGGCGTTCCTCCGCAGCCGTCGCGAGCGGCTCCGGCCGGAGGACGTCGGCCTCCCCTCCGGACCGCGGCGTCGGACGCCGGGTCTGCGCCGCGAGGAGACCGCGGTCCTCGCGCACATCTCCACGGAGTACTACGTCCGGCTGGAGCAGGGAAGGGCGCCGCGGCCGTCGGGCGAGGTCCTCGCCGGGATCGCCGGCGCGCTGCGGCTCACCGACGCCGAGTCCGACCATCTCCATGTCCTCGCGGGCACCGCACCGACCCGCACCAGGTTGCACCGGCGCGACGTCCGGCCGAGCATCCTCGCGCTCATCGAGCGGCTGCCGCAGACGGCGGCCATCGTCGTGTCCGCCGCGTTCGAGGTGCTCGCGTGGAACGACCTCGCGGCCGCGCTCATGGAGGACTTCGGCGGGCTCGCCCCCGACGACCGCAATCTCGCACGCCGGGCGTTCCTCGGACAGGCAGGGCCTGGGGCGACGCTGTACGGGGTCTCCGACGCGGCCGAGTTCCGGCACCACGTGGTCAAGGATCTGCGTGCGACTCTCGCCCGGTACCCGACGGACCCCGAGATTACGGGCCTCGTTGACGAACTCCGCGACGCAAGCCCCGACTTCGTCCGCCTCTGGGAGCGGCACGATGTGCAGGCCGCGCCGATGCTCACGAAGACCTTCCGTCACCCGGTCGTCGGGGAGATCACCGTCGACTGCGACTCACTCGCTCTCGCGGACCGTGACCAGCACCTCGTGCTCTACAGCGCACCCAAGGGGTCCCCTGACGCCGAGGCCCTGGCTCTTCTGGACGTACTCGGAGCCGAGGCCGGTGACTATCGGCGGTAGCGTCGCACCGGCGGTGAAGGCGAACCCCGGAAACCGGCGGGATCTTTGCTGATCCGGTCGGCCGAGGAGGGGTGCTTCAGGGGGGTGTGGCGTTCCTCACAGTGAAAGCACAGGTAGTGAAAGCAACTGCACCCATTCGTCTTTTCTGTCTGCCTCGGGGTGGTGTCACCGGTACGAGGGAGTGAAGAAAGTGTGACGGCCGACCGCTCTCCTGGTCATACGATCACCTCAAGTCGCGTATGCGTGTCCCATTCCGCTGCGACCCCTTCTCTCTTTTTCGGACCTCGAAGGGCTCTAGTGAAGATTCGCCAGATACTTGCCACAGCTGTTGCCGCCGCAGTGACCACGCCTGTGCTGCTGCTGTCGGTCACCCCCGCGTTCGCCGACGACAAGCCGGCAGCGCAGACGCAGGAGAAGCCGTCCGTCGCGGAGCTGGAAAAGGCCGCCGCCGCAGCGCAGACGGCGTACGACGACGCCGTGGCGGCCGAAAACGCCTTCAAGACGGCGTTGGACGAGGCGCTGTCCGACACCGCCCCCCTGGCCGTGGCCGCCAAGGCTGCCGAGGCAGTGGCGGCGGCCGCCGGTACGGCGAAGACCGACGCCGACCAGGCGGTCGTGAACGCCAAGGCCGAGGTCGAGGCACTCCCGGAAACAGCGACCGACGCGGAGAAGCTCGCCGCTACGGAGAAGCTCGCCAAGGCCGAGACCGCCGCCGAGGCCGCCGCTGAGGCCAAGGACGCCGCCGAAGCCGAGGTCGTGACGGCCCGGACCGCACTCGCCGTCGACCAGAACGAAGCCCGCCAGAAGCTGAGGGAGGCGACGAAGGCCACCGAGGCCGCACTCGCCGACAAGACCGCCGCCGACGCGGCGCTCGCCAAGGCGAAGGAAGAGGAGGCCGAGGGCGGCGAGGGCGGTGGGGAGGACGACACCTGCGTCCCCGAGGCCAAGCTCACCACGGTCGTCACGGGTCTGCCGTCCACGGTCGTCGCCGGCACGAAGGTCAACTTCAAGCTCCGGGTGACCAACGGCACCGAGAAGACGATGGACGAGGTGTTCCCGTTCGTCTACGCCCACGCGACCGACCGGAGCGGGCTCAACGACCTCGACCACCTGGTGCACCTGCAGTGGTCGACCGCCTCGTCCTCGAAGTGGAAGAACGTCGACAACGAGAACTACATCGAGAAGATCAGCCCGCTGAAGGCCGGCGCCCACGCCGACATCAAGCTGCGCCTCACGGTCGACGCCTCGGCCCCCGCGGGCAACGGCGTCACCTTCGTCGCGGGTGACTACTGGAACGACAACGGCACCTGCGGCGGAAGCCCGGACCTCGAGGGCTACGAGTTCATGATCGCCGCCGCCGGCAGCAAGCCCGGCAAGGTCGACGACGCCAAGCCCAGCACGACCAAGCCGAACACCTCGGACGTCAAGCCGCAGAGCGCCGGGTCGGCCAGTCCCGCGGGCGGCAGCCTCGCCGCCACCGGCTCGTCCTCCGCCACCTCGCAGCTCGCGCTCGCGAGCGGTGCGGCCCTGGCGATCGGTGCGGGCGCGGTGTTCGTCGTACGCCGTCGCAAGGCAGGTTCGCACGCCTGACGCATGGGGGCGGGGCGCCGGCCAGGCGCCCCGCCTCGCGCTTGTCCGCTCGGAGGGCCCGACACCGGACGGTGTCGGGCCCTCCGTGGTGACACGGCCTCTCTAGCCCGATTCTTGACGGAGCGTCAGTATCGATCGGAGCGGTACAGCGGCGTCGAGAAGGGCGCGGGAGCGGGCCGCGATGCTCGCGTCCCGGGCGGCCAGCGCGGCTCCGGCCTCCTCCCTGCCGGGCCCGCGTCGCAGGCTCGGCATCAAGGCCCGGAGCGGCTCGATCCGGTAGCCGGCGCTGCGCAGCTGGTGCACGATCCGGGCGTCCCGGGTCTGTACGGGTGAGTACCGTCGCGTCCCTCGTGGAGGCACCCGGTCCGGAACGGCCAGCCCCTCGGCGTCCCAGTGCCGCAACGTGGACGGGCGCACTCCGAGCGCGGCGGCGAGTTCGGAGACGCCCATCGAGTCCGACGGGCGTACGTCTTCGATCAGTTCGGCGGAGATCGCCGTCACGGCCTCCTTGGCGAGTTCCAGGTCCCTACGCTCCCGGTCGAGCCGGGCGTGTGCCGCGTCGAGCAGTGCGAGTGCCTCACCGACCGGACGTGTGTGGACAGCGCGCACGATCCGCTTGGCCTCGACCGGGCCCGTGGCGGCAGCGAGCGCCCGGTAGGCCAGCGCCGAGTGGACGTGCGCCTCCCCGTGGACCCGGTAGCCCGAGGCCGTACGCGTCGCCGGCGGCAGAACTCCGTCGCGTTCGAGGTTGCGGATCTGCTGGACGGAGTACCCCGCCCGCCGCGCGACATCTACCGTGCGCATTTCCGACGACTTGAGGGTTGACACCCGCCGCTCCTCCGGATTCCCGTCCAAAGCCTCCACAAGCACCTTAGTGAAACGCTTGAGCACATGACCATCGACGAGATCACCGACTTCGTGGAAGGCCTCGGCGGCGTCCTGGCCGTCAGGCCTGCACCCGGCGACGGAACACCCGAGATCAGTTGGGGGGACACGTTCTTCTCCTACGCGCCCGACGGCGTCGCGCCGAAAGCGACCCAGCCGTTCGCGACGATCGTGACGAAGAACTACCCGGGCGACGAGCAGTCGCGCCTGGACCGCCCGGACACCTTCCGCGTCAACGTCGCCGCCGGGAAGGACACGTTCAGCGACTGGACCGGCCACGCGCCGCGCGAGCCGGCCCCGGAGGGCGACCCGAGCGTCACCGACACCGTGATCGCACACCCGGTCTACGGGTCCGTCGGCTGGCTCGCGGTGGTGAATCCGGGCGGGCGGACCGATGAGGCGGTGCGCCGACTGCTGCGCGAGGCCCATCACCTCGCACGCGTGCGTCATGAGCGACGGACCGGCTCGGCGCCGAGCTCGTAGGAGCCGCCACCCTCAGACGCGCTCCAGCGGGCGGTGCGGGGCCGGTGGTAGCTCGACCTCCACCGCGTCGTACGGGCGGACCGGGCCGCCGTGGCGCACCACGGCCATGACGCCGGACCTGAACGTGAAGTCCCCCGACACCGGATCGATGGCGAACATCTCCCCGAGTAGGCCCTGCCGGAAGTCGTTGATCTTCGCGCACGGGTTGCGCAGGCCCGTCACCTCCACCACCGCCTCCGCGCCGAGGTGCAGCAGGGTGCCCGTCGGAAGGAACTGGTGGCGGATCGTCTCGCCCGCGTGGACGTCCCCCTCGACGCCGAGGCCGGCGAGCAGCGTGCTGGAGGGGCGGTCGGGCTTGCTGAACACGTACGTCCCGTTGCTGCTCACCGCTGCGACCCGGCCTGCCATGTTCCACCCCGCCCGTCGGCCCGTGCACTTCGGGCCATCCTGAGGAGGCCCGGCGTCAACGCGGGCCCACAGCCGGGCGTCCCAGGATCGCCGCCCACGGGAGCTCCCGTACTTCCGGGCCCTGCCGCGGTTCGTACAAGGGCCAGACGTCCGCCCCGTACACCAGCTCGACGCCCGCTTTGCGCAGTGTCCCGATGTGCCCCTCCCACGCCGGGTGGCGCGCGTGCGCGGCGTTGATCCGGGGGAACACCACCACCGGGACGCCGGCCGTGCCGAGTGCCTCGCTCACCTGCGTAAGGGCCTGGTTGTCGGCGATACCCGTCGCGAGCTTGGCCACGTAGTTCGCGCTCGCCGGTGCGACGACGTAGCAGTCGGCCACCGGGTGCGGGCGGGGCTCCGCGGGCAGGCGGGGCGTGTCCCGCACCGGCAGGCCGGTCAGCGACTCCAGCCGGTCCCACTCCCCGTTCGCCCTGAGCCATCGCCCGGCGTTCGGTGTGAGCGTCACGGCCACCTGCCAGCCCAGCGCGATGGCCGGCTCGACCAGCCCGGTGCGCAGCGTCTCCACCCCGTCGGTGGCCGTGCCGATGACTCCCAGTACCCCGCGGCTGCCTGCTGTCACTGCTTTCTCCGCCCTGCGTCCCGTTCCGGCCACCCGGCCTGTCCCCCCACGCCCGGGCCCCGCGAAGCCGACGGCCGGCGTACTTCCGCGACCACCACCCTAGAGCCGGCCGCCCGCCGCTGAGCGGCACTTCACGTGGCGCTCCGGCGAGCGGTGGAACGGTGCGCGGTGGAGACCACGACGGTGTTCGCGCCGACGATCACGGCTATGGCGAGCCAGGCGAGGGCGTCGAGGCGCTGTCCGAGGACGACGAGACCGACCAGGGCCGCGAAGACCGGGTTCACGCTCATGAATACGCCGAAGAAGTGCGCCGGGACGCGGCGCAGCGCCACCACGTCGGTCAGGAAAGGCACCGCGGAGGAGAGCACCCCGGCTGCCAGGGCGCAGCCCAGCGCGGCGGGCGTGGGCGGGCGGTGCCACAACGCCCACGCCCCGACCGGCAGGTAGAGGGCGCCGGAGACGGCGGCCGCGGCCGCCGAGCCCTCCAGGCCGGGCAGGCGGGCTCCCACGGTGCGGTTGAGCAGGATGTAGCAGGCCCAGCACGTCGCGGCCAGCAGGGCCAGGCCGATCCCCAGGTAATCGGTGGAGGGCGTGGGGCGCGTGAGGACCGCGATCGCGCCGGCGGCCGCCAGCGCGGCGACCAGGTCGGCACGGCGGCGGGAGCCCGACAGGGCCACGGTCAGCGGGCCGAGGAACTCCAGCGTGACGGCCATTCCGAGCCCGATCCGGTCGATCGCCAGATACAGGGACAGGTTCATCCCGGCGAACACCAGCGCGAGGCCCAGCACGGGACGCCACTGCGCCGGGGTGAAGTGCCGCAGCCGAGGCCTGCCGACAGCCCCCAGCACGAAGGCGGCCACCCACTGGCGTACGGCCACCACCCCGGCAGGCCCCAGCACCGGGAACGCCAGCGCCGCGACCGAGGCCCCCGTCTGGTTGGACAGGCCACTGCCCAGCATCAGGGCTACCGCGGCCCCGCGCCCCGCGCGGTCCGTGGGAGGGCACGCGAGGCCGGCTGGTGAGGCGGGCCGGGGCACCGCATCGGGGGTGTCGAGCTTCATGCCCCTCACCCTGGGAGCGCAGTCGCCATACGCAAAATGCATCCAGCCGCTCACCTATACGCTGAGCGTATGGATGAGACGCGTAACAGGGCGGCCGCCCTGGAGCTGAAGCACCTGCGGTGCCTGGTCGCCATCGTGGACACCGGAAGCTTCACCGACGCCGCCCACGAACTCGGCATCTCCCAGGCCGCCGTCTCCCGCACACTCGCCGGTCTCGAAAGCCTCCTCGGGGTGCGGCTGCTGCACCGCACCAGCCGCAGCGTCGCCCCCACCGCCACGGGCGTGCAGGCGCTGGCCCGCGCCCGCATGCTGCTCGCCGGTGCCGACGAACTCGTACGGGAAGCGACCACCGGCCACACCCGCCTGCACATCGGCCACGCCTGGTCCGCCTTCGGCCCGCACACCACCGAGTTCCAGCGCCGCTGGCACGAACAGCACCCCGAGACGGAGCTGCGCCTCATCCGCCACAACACTCCTACCGGCGGCCTCGCCGAAGGGCTCTGCGACCTCGCCGTCATCCGCGCCCCGATCGACCTGAAGCCGTGGTCCCACGCGTGCATCGGCCACGAGGCCCGCCATGTCGCTCTGGCCTCCGACGATCCGTGGGCCCGCCGCCGCAGCATCCGCCTGGCCGAGATTCCCGGCCGCACCCTGGCCATCGACCGCCGGACCGGCACCACCGCCCTGGACCTGTGGCCGGAGGAGGAGCGGCCCTCGGTCGAGTACACCCACGACATCGACGACTGGCTCGCCGCCATCGCCACCGGCCGCTGCATCGGGCTGACCCCCCAGGCCACCGCCGCCCAGTACCGCCGCGACGGCATTACCTACCGCCCGCTGCGCGACGCCGAGCCGATCCCCGTCCACCTCATCTGGCGCGCCCACACCACCCACCCCGCCACCCACACCGCGATCGCCCTCGCCACCCGGCTCTACCGCGAGGGCCGCTCAGTCTGAGATGCCGAGGTCCTGGCGCATGAGCCGGTGCATGGCGGTGAGTTGCGGATCAGCCGCCTTGAGGTCCAGGAGCAGCCGGTCGGCCGTCTCGCTCTCGCGGGACAGACCTCGGTCGACGCGCTTGAGTGCGGCGTCCACCCCGGCGAGGACCACGTTGAGCTCGCGGGACGCGGCCAGGACGACACCGGGGACGATCATCTGGGCCTCGGCGTACCGGTCGCGGTAGTCGCGCCGGGCTTCTTCCAGCCTCGCCCGGTCGTCGTCGGTGCAGACCCCGTCACGCACGCGGTGCAGGGCGTCCTTGAGGAGGGTGTGGAAGTGGCGGGTCGCACGGTTCATCGAGGTGTACGCGGTGCGCCGGTCCTCGAAGTTCCTCCGCCTCTCCTCGGCCAGCTCGTCCGCCGTGCGCTGGCGCCTCGTCACCCAGCTCGTCATCACCGGGGCGAAGAGCGTGCCGAGCACGCCGACGACTGCGGCGACCATGGCTGCTACGGCTGCACTCATACGGGTGACCCTAGGTCACAACAGGCGGCTGTCGGAACGTAGTTCGTGGGGCCGTCGGCTCATCTCCTGGACCAGCCCGGCGTCCACGATTCGCCCTCCGCCTTCGGCCGTACCGCCGCGAGGTACGCGCGCAGTGCCGCGAGCGCCGGGTGGGGGTTGCTCCGGCGGCGGACCAGGGCGGGGGCGTGGGGGCAGACCGGGGCCGGGCCGCGGACCGGGATGCGGCGGAGGTCGTGGCCGGCCGGCCAGACGTGGCGGTCACCGGCGCCCACGAGCGTGGCCAGGTCGTCGGAGTCCGCCAGCGCGTCCAGCAGGGTGGCCGAGCCGATCGCGTGCATGGGCGTCTTCAACACGCTCTTCGCCACCCATCGGCTCGAACGCGTACCGGCCGACCGTGTGGCGCGCGTCCTGACGGCGTGGACGGTGACGAGCACGGCGGGGATCGCGGCGGTCACGGCGGTATGGGGTGTGCCGGCCGCCCGTCGTCGGCGCCCGGCAGCCATCGCGGCAGCGGCGGTCCTGCTGCTGACCACACCGTTCCTGCTGCGGCGCCGGCCGCCGGCAGGCCCGGAAGGCCCCGGGATGCGAGGCGACGAGGCACGGGGGACCGTGGAGGCATGTCCGGACATCCGCCTGTGATCGTGTACCCGCCCTCACCGACCGGTGGGCGACGGGTGACCGTGCGCGGGCAGATCGTCGGGCTGGCGCACGGGCGCGGGGACGTGGCCTCGTTCCTCCGGCGGGCCGGGCTCGCCGAGGGGGCCGAGGAGATCGACCTGGACCAACCGGAGTTGATCGAGTGGCGGGGCGGAGACCTCGAGACCTGGGGGTGAGCCCCGTGAAGCGTCGTGGAGCACACCGCTGTCACCCGAACGGGCGCGGCCGGGTCGTGGCCGGTGAGGTCGTCGCACAGGGTCGGATCTGCGCGCCGTGATGCGGCGCGGCCCGTCGAGTGGAGGAATCCCATGGCCCAGTCAGCGTCCGCCCCCGGCTCCTCGCGCCCCTCCGCCCCCGGCAGCCCGTGGGCGGCCACCGGGGTCCTGTTCGCGGGGATCGTGCTCCTCGTCGACGGCATCCTCGCCATCGTCAAGGGGGTCGCGGGCATCGCGTCCGACGAGGTGTACACACGCATCAGCAACTACACGTTCAAGTTCGACATCACCACCTGGGGCTGGATCCACCTGATCCTCGGGGTGCTCCTGGTGCTCGTCGGATGGAGCATCCTCAAGGGCGCGGCCTGGGCGTGGGGGGTGGGCGTCGGGCTGGCGGCCCTGAACCTGATCGCCAACTTCATCTGGCTGCCGTACCAGCCGGTGTGGGCGATCATCTCCATCGCGCTCGACACCTTCGTGATCTGGGCCCTGTGCGCCCACCGGGCGAAGCCGGTCATCTGACGTGAACCCGGGGCGAGGCGGCTCGGAGCCGGACGCGGTCACGGCGCTCGCCGCCGACGCGTACGTCTACGGATCCCCGCTCGTCCGTCAGCTGTCGGCAGTCCAGGCCTGTCTCCAGGAGGGCTGCGGGACGCCGGCACCCGCGCCCTTCAACGACTTCGCCCACGCGGACGGGCCCGCCACGCCTGGCAGGCACACCCCGTACGCCCCGGCCGACCTCGTCGACGCGCTCGCCCAGCTCGACCTCTCCGGAGGGCCGGTCAGGCTGCACGTCCCGGACACCGGCGGGGCGTACTACGTCCTCCAGTTCGTCGACGCCTGGGGCAACGCCTTCGCCTACCTCGGCACCCGGGCCACCGGCACGGACGAGGGCGACTGGATGGTCGTGCCGCCCGGCTGGGCCGGCACCGTCCCCGACGTGGTGTCCGGGGTGATCGACGCGCCCACCTCCGTCGTCTCCGTGCTCGGCCGGCTCGCCTGCGACGGACCGGAGGACATGCCCCGGGTCAGGGCGCTCCAGCAGGAGCTCACGCTCACGCATCTCGGCGACCGCGCCCACCGGACCGGGCTCCCGGCGACCGAGCCGGGGGTTCCGGGCGAGCTGCGGTTCTTCGAAGAGCTCCGGGTCTGGATGGCCGACTTCCCGCCCGCCGCCGCCGACCGCGCCTACCAGGACCGGTTCCAGCCCCTGGGGCTCCTGGAGGAGGGGATCTCGCCGTACGTGTCGGCGGGGCCCGGCCTCGTACGCGCGCTGCGGCGGGGGCTCGCGCTGGGAAGGCTGCGGGTGGAGCAGGCGGCCCGCCCGCACACCGTCGCGGCCGAGGGCGCCCCGGGTGCCTGGCGGATGATTCCGCACCTGCGCGACTACAACCTGGACCACTTCGGAGTCGGCACGCTCCGCTCACCGGAGTGGAAGATCCTCGACCGGGAGGCGTCGTACCTGGTGAGGGCGGTGGCGGCCCGGCGGGGGCGCTGGCTGCCCCATGGGTACGAGGCGGTGTACGCACACACCTCGCGCGACTCCCTGGGCCGCCCGCTCGACGGGGCCCACAGCTACGCGTTGCACTTCACACAGCCGCCGCCGGCCGGGGCGTTCTGGTCGCTGACCGTGTACGACAGCCCGGGCGGCCACCTGGTGACGAACGCCGCGGACCGGTACGCGATCGGGGACCGGACGCCCGGGCTCGTCCACGGCGACGACGGATCGCTGACGCTGAGCCTGTCCGCGGATCCGCCTGCGGACGCGGCCGGTGCGGCGAACTGGCTGCCGCTGCCGGCCGGCGGTTTCCGTCCTGTGCTGCGACTCCACCTCCCCGGCCAGGCGGTTCTCGACGGGAGTTACGTCGTCCCGGCGCTCCAGCGGCTCGGGGACGGGCCGGGTCCATAGGTCCGCAGGCGCGTTGTCAGTGGCGCGTCGCACACTGGAGACATGTGCCGCAGCATCAAGACGCTTCGTCCACCGTCCATCCCCGATGAGGCCACCGAGGAGGAGATGAGAGCCGCCGCCCTGCAGTACGTGCGCAAGGTCTCGGGCTTCCGTGCGCCCGCCGCGCACAACCAGGAGGTCTTCGACCGCGCGGTCGAAGAGATCACCGAGGCCACCCAGCGACTGCTGGACGGCCTGGAGATCCGGGGCGCCGCCCGGGTCTGAGCGACCCGCACGGGGACGTCAGGGCCCTGCCGGGGCTCCGGCGACCGGTGCGGCTGAGGTGTGCGCGGGGCGGCGGACGACGACCGCCGCGAGTGCGCCCGCCAGGAACAGGGCGAGGACGGAGACGGCCGTGCCCAGCCATCCCGCGCCAAGCCACTGGCCGCCGAAGTAGCCGAGGCCCACGCTGTAGACCGCCCAGGCAACTCCGGCCACGGCCGACCAGGGCAGGAACTCCTTCACCTTGCGGTGAGCGGCGCCCGCGCCCAGGGAGACGACGGAGCGGCCGGCCGGGGCGAAGCGGGCGACGACGACCAGCGCCCCTCCGCCGCGGCTCAGGGCCGCGCCGAGGCGCTCCTGGGCGGAGGTGAGGCGGCGGGACCGGGCGATGGCACGGTCGAGGCGTTCGCCACCGCGCCAGGCGAGGCGGTAGGCGACGAGGTCGCCGAGCACGGAGGCGGTCGCGGCGCAGAGGGTCAGCACCAGCAGTGAGGGCACGTGGCGGGTGGCCTCACCGGCCGCGGCGGTGACCGTGGTCGTGCTCGCGGCCGCGGCGGTGGCCGCGGTGATCACCAGGACGCCGCTGGGGAGGACGGGCAGGAAGACGTCCAGGAGTACCGAGAGGGCGACCACCGCGTAGATCCATGGGCTGCCTGTCAGCGCACCCACACTCTCGAGCACTTTCTACTCCCCGTTCCCGTGTTCCGTGTCAACGCCGCGACGTCGCAGGGGAGCGGCAGGAGCGGCAGGGCCAGCTGTACAGCGTACGCCTGCTGTTCATCCGGTTCACCTGGTATTCACCGGCTCGGCGGCCGATGTCGCGCAGGTCACGTACGGCCCCGGCCCCCCTCGGGAGGAGGGGGGCCGGGGCGTGGGGAGCGTGGGGTCAGACCGAGACGGCCGGGGCCTTCTCGCGGGCGGGTTCGCTCTCGCTCGCGGAGCCGCCGCGCGAGGTGAACAGCCGGTCCAGGGCGATGGCGCCGGGGCCGGTGAAGACCAGCAGCAGGAAGGCCCAGCAGAAGACGGCCGAGGCCTCGCCGCCGTTCTGCAGGGGAAACAGCGACTCGGGCTGGTGCACCTTGAAGTACGCGTAGGCCATGGAGCCGGAGGAGACGAGAGCGGCGATGCGGGTACCGAGGCCGAGCGCGACCAGGATGCCGCCGACGAGCTGGATCACCGCGGCGTACCAGCCCGGCCAGGTGCCGGCGGGGACGGTGCCGCCGCCCATGGAGCCGCCCAGGACTCCGAAGAGCGAGGCGGCGCCGTGGCAGGCGAAGAGAAAGCCGATGACGACGCGGAAAAGGCCGAGTGCGTAGGGCTGGGCCCGGTTCAGGCGTATGAACATGGGGGGTGGGGCTCCTTCGGTCTGGGGACGTGAACCGATCGGGGCCCATCAGGTTAGGGTGACCTCACTATTACTTGCAAGTTCAACATTCTGTCGACTGGCTGAAAATTGGTCATTCGTTCGAAGTCAGTGAGCGCTCCAGAACCGTCTCGAGCTGTGCTCCCGTGGGCCTGGCTCTGGCCTGAACCAATGTCAGCGCGGCTTTCCGGCCGTGCAGGGTGAGGGTCATCAGCTGATTGCCGAACCACGGCCCACCCGTCTTGCGCCAGCGCATGGGCGGGCTTCCCGTCCGTCCGTGGAGCGCCAGCGCACGCCCGAGCCACCGGCCCACCCGGCTCCAGCCGAAACGGAAGCCGGCGCGTACGTACCCGGGGATGGAGTTGTGGACGGGAGAGCAGGTCAGTTGCAGGACGTGTGCGGCGGGAGCGCCGTCCGGGGCGGAGCCGGACCACTGGGGTTCGGCGATGTACGCATGGTGCACATCGCCCGAGAGCACGCAAACCGTCGCGGGCGCGTCCGGCCCGCTGCCCGCCTCCCTCAGCAGCTCCGACAGGCGGCGGAAGGACTCCGGGAACGCGGCCCAATGCTCCAGGTCACCGGCCCGCCGCACCTTCTCCCCGCGGCGCGCCCAGCGTTCGCCCCGGTCCCCTCGGCACAGTGCGGCGTTCCACGTCTCCGCCTCGTGTATGAGAGGCGGCAGCAGCCACGGCAGCGAGGTGCCGATGAGCAGATGGTCGTACGCGCCGGGGTCCGCGAGCACCTCGTCGCGCAGCCACCGCTCCTCCTCCTCGCGGAGCATCGACCGCTGCTGCTCCTCCAGGGTCCGGGCCGCCCGGGTGTCCACCATCAGCAGCCGTACTCGGCCGAAAACACGCCGGTAGCTCCACCGGGTCAGTGTGGGGTCGGCGTCCGCCGCCGCCGCGTGGTCGCGCAGGGTCTCGGTGCCGTCCGGGGCGGCGCGCACGGCCGCGTAGACCGGGTCGGCCTCCAGGGCGTCGGGGGAGAGGTTGCCGAGGTGCTGGTAGACCCAGTACGACATGAGCCCGCTGACGATGCGCTCGTGCCACCACGGCGTGCGACGCATGTCCTGGACCCAGGCGGCGCTGGTGTTCCAGTCGTCTATGACGTCGTGGTCGTCGAAGATCATGCAGCTGGGGACCGTGGAGAGCAGCCATCGCACGTCCGGGTCGCGCCAGGACTCGTCGTAGAGGTGGGTGTACTCCTCGTAGTCGGCGACCTCCGCGCCGGGATCCTCGTCGAGATCACGGCGGGCGGCGAGCCGTCGCTGGGTGGCCTGCGACGTCTCGTCCGCGTACACCTGGTCGCCGAGGAGCAGGAGGACGTCCGGGCGTACGGCGCCGGGCTCGGCGGCGAGACGGGTGGCCAGCGCGTCGAGCGCGTCCGGGCCGATGGCGTCGTGCCCGTGGGCGGGCGGGGCCGCCCAGCGGCAGGACCCGAACGCGACCCGGACCGGATCCACGTCGTCCGGCCGGTCCACGGCGGGCGTACTGATGGTGCTCGGCGGGAAGCGGGAGTCCTCGGGCGGCCATACGCGGTGGCCGTCGAGCAGCACCTCGTACGGAGTGGTCGAGCCGGGGGTCAGGCCCGTCACCACCACCAGGGCGTAGTGGTGCCCCTGGACGGCGAACGTGGGGGAGGCCCCGCCCGCCCCGTCCGCGCAGCGGACCTCCGCCGTGCAGGGCCTCGTCGCCTCCACCCAGACCGTCGCCCGGGAGCCGGACTCCCAGTCGACGTACCTCAGCAGTGGTCCCAGGCGTAGCCCGGCCATGTGTGCCCTCCTCGCGTCGCCGTCGTCGATGGCTCCGTAGGGTACGGGGCGACGGAGGAGGGCGGGTTCCGCCGGGGCGGGAGGGCGGTCAGCAGCCGTTCAGGACGGACTGCAGGGCGCTCTTCTCGGTGGAGTCGACGGTGAGGTCGTAGTAGTGCTTCACGTGCACCCAGGCGCGGGCGTAGGTGCAGCGGTAGGTGGTGCGTGACGGGAGCCACTCACCCGGGTCCTGGTCGCTCTTGGACTGGTTGACGTTGTCGGTGACCGCGATGAGCTGAGGGCGGGTCAGGTCGTTGGCGAAGGACTGGCGCTCCGCGTTGGTCCAGCCGCTGGCGCCGGAGCGCCAGGCCTCGGCGAGCGGGACCATGTGGTCGATGTCCAGGTCGGACGCGGCGGTCCAGGTGGCGCCGTCGTACTCCGAGTACCAGCTGCCGCCGGTCGCGGCGCAGGCGGAGTCCTGGACGACCCCGGTGCCGTCACGCTTCAGCACCACCTCGCGGGTGTTGCACGCTCCCGACTGGGTGATCCAGTGCGGGAACTTGTCGCGGCTGTAGCCGGACGAGGAGCCCTCGGTGGAGACGGTGAGCTGACCCAGATACGTACGGGCGGTCGAGGCGCTGACCGGGGTGGGCATCGCGGCCTGGGCGGTCGGGGCCGTGAGCAGCCCGGTGGTGGCGGCGAGCGCGGCCGAGGCGGCGACGACGGCTATGCGACGCGCGTAGATACCGGACATGTGAACTCCCTTGGTGTGGGGGGATGTCGAGCGGGCGACCTGTCGAGCCCGACCATCGTGGCGGCGCCGGGTTTCGTCGGGGTGGTCGCCAGGTAACAGAGTGACGACATGCGCACGTCACATCAAGAGGTAGGACGGTCGGTCTGACGTCCCGTCCGAAGGTTGTTCGAGTACGGAGGTTGACGGATCGCCAGCCCTTAGGGTTGCCGGGTGCTGCTTCCGGTCGGTCCCGCCCTCGGTGTCGTGCTCGCCGTGCTCCTGGTGTGCGCTGCCGCCGTCGCCGCGTGGGCCTCGCTGGGCAGGTCCCGTGAGATCGCCGTCGCCGGGCTGCGGGCCGCGGTCCAGCTGGCCGTCGTCTCGCTGCTCATCGGCTGGGTGGTGCGCTCCCTGGGGCCCCTGCTCGGCTTCCTGGTGCTGATGTTCGCGGTCGCGGTGCGCACCGCGGGCCGGCGGATCACCCGTAACCGCACCTGGTGGTGGGCCGCCGTGCCGATCGCGGCGGGCGTCGTGCCGGTGGTGGTGGCGCTGCTGCTCACCGGGCTCCTTCCGGTGCGGGGCATCGCCCTGATCCCGGTCACCGGCATTCTCATCGGGGGCGCGCTCACCGCGACCGTACTCGGCGGGCGCCGCGCGCTGGACGAGCTCGAGGTGCGGCGCGGGGAGGTGGAGGCGGGGATGGCGCTCGGTCTGCTCGACCGGGACGCCAGGCTGGAGATCGCCCGCCCCGCCGCTTCGGACGCACTGCTGCCGGGGCTGGACCAGACCCGGACCGTGGGGCTCGTCACCCTGCCCGGGGCCTTCGTGGGCATGCTGCTGGGCGGTTCCTCACCGGTGGAGGCGGGCGCCGTTCAGCTGTTCGTCCTGGTGGCGCTGATGGCGGTGCAGACGGTCGCCGTCGCACTGGTGCTGGAGCTGGTCGCCCGGGGGGTGCTGCACCGGGAGTGAGACGAGGACGGCCCCGCTCGGGCTGTAAGCCGAGCGGGGCCGTCCTCGAAGGGCGGACCGGGGAAAGGGTTACGGGGTGTCGATGTGCAGACGGATCGAGCCGTCCGCGCCCGTCTCCACCCGGAGTCGCGTCAGGTCCTCGACGTGGGCGTCGGGGGAGAGTGCCGCCGCGCGCGGGCCGACGCCCACGACGCGCATGCCGGCCGCCCGGCCCGCCGCGATGCCCGCCTCGGAGTCCTCGAAGACGATGCAGTCCGCCGGGTCGAAGCCCAGCTCGGCCGCGCCCTTGAGGAAGCCCTCGGGGTCGGGCTTGCTGGCGCCGACCATCTCCGCGGTCACGCGGGTCTCCGGCACCGGAAGGGCGGCGGCCGACATCCGGGCCTGGGCGAGCGCCTCGTCGGCGGAGGTCACCAGTGCGTGGGGGAGGCCGGCGATCGAGGCCATGAAGGCGGTGGCGCCGCCGATGGGCACCACGCCGTCCGTGTCGGCGGTCTCCTCGGCGAGCATGATCCGGTTCTCCGCGTAGTTCTGCTCCATGGGGCGGTCCGGCAGCAGGGCGGCCATCGTGGCGTACCCCTGCCGGCCGTGGACCACCTTGAGCGCCGCCTCGGGGTCGAGCCCCTGTGCGATCGCCCAGCGGCGCCAGCAGCGCTCCACCACCGCGTCGGAGTTCACAAGAGTGCCGTCCATGTCCAACAGGAGGGCGCGGGCTTCGAGGACGGTGGCCGACATCGGCATGCTCCAGAGCGCGGGGGAACAGCTCGTAGCTGCGGTGAAGAAAACAAGTAGCCCCGCCCGCCGGTCAGGGAGAACGAGCGGAGGCTACTTTGTTCCACCACGATACAAAAAGGTGCGCCGAAACGCCAGTCCTGCGGCCCGGGGCGTCGTGGAGCCCGCACCGACGGGCACCCGCGCCCGGCCGCTCAGGACCGGCGCCCGTCGCCGCTCGTCTGCGCCTCCAGGGCGCGGCGGGTCTCCGGGCCGTAGACACCCGTGGGGTCGCCCTCGACCGACACCCACCGCTGGAACTCGGCGACGGCGTCCTCCACCCGCTCCGAGTAGTCGCCGTCCTCCGGCCCCCGGTAGACCCAGACCTCCTGCAGGCGCCGCTGGAGCTCGAAGACCTCCGCGCCGCGGTCGCCCCGCCGCAGCGTGCCCCCGGACGCCTCCTCGACGGGCGGCGCCGCCACGGCCGTGGTGGGGGCGGGCGCCTTCGTCGCGGACACGGAGGGCGACGGCGACTTCGAAGCGGTGGCCGAACGTGACGCCGACGGGCTCTCCGAAGGCGAGGCGGACGCCGAGGGTGATGCCGACGCGGACCCGGACGGTGTGGCCGAAGGGGACGCGGACGGGGACTCCGACACGGACGCGGCCGGCCCGTCGCTCGTGGCCGGCGCGCTCGTCGTGATCTCGGTCAGCGCCGTGTCCCGGCGGTCCTCCTCGTCGAACAGCCCGCTCGCGAAAGCGGCCGTGCCCACCACCGCGGCCACCGCCGCCCCCACGGCCACGACGGCGAACGGCCGCCGGCGGCGCGGTCGCACCGGGTCGGGGCCACCACCCGCATAGGCCGCGGCCGTACGCCGACGGGTCTCGTCCGCGGCGACCGCGCCGGGCGGTGCGCCCGGCGCGGCCCCGGGCCCCGGCGCTCCGTCCCCCACGCCGTCCAGGAACAGCGGCATCGTCGTCTCCGCCGCCGGGGCGCCGGAGTCCTGGGTGTCGTCGCTGCTCAGCGTCACATACGGCCGGATCCGCAGCGGGTCGAAGTCCTCGGCCGCCGCGATCTCCGCCGACCGGGCGTCCCGCTCGGCCGTACGGGCCCCGCAGGCGCACCCCGCCCCCGGTCTCGCGCCCCGCTCGCCACCGCACTCCGGGCATACATGTCCGGTCATTGTGGGTTCCCCTCCCCATCGAACTGCCTGCGATTATGCAGGCCGCCGCGGGGACGGCCAACGCCCGTACCGCCGCTCGGCAGGCCATAACGGAACAGAGCGGACAGGATGGAGGGAAGCGGACCCGAGGAGATGCTCATGGCCCAGCAGTTGAGCCCGCCACCTCTGGCGGAAGGTGAGGGGCGGTCCCGACGGAACGTCCTGGTGTCCATCGGCGCACTGCTCCTCGGCATGCTGCTCGCCGCACTCGATCAGACCATCGTGTCCACCGCGCTGCCCACGATCGTCAGCGAACTGGGCGGCCTGGACCACCTGTCATGGGTGGTGACCGCCTACATGCTGGCGGCGACCGCGGCGACCCCGCTCTGGGGCAAGCTCGGCGACCAGTACGGGCGCAAGAAGCTCTTCCAGACGGCCATCGTCATCTTCCTCGTCGGCTCCGCGCTCTGCGGCATGGCCCAGAACATGCCGCAGCTGATCGGCTTCCGCGCCCTCCAGGGGCTCGGCGGCGGCGGACTGATGGTGCTGTCGATGGCCATCGTCGGCGACATCGTCACCCCCCGCGAGCGAGGCAAGTACCAGGGCCTGTTCGGAGCGGTGTTCGGGGTGACCAGCGTGCTGGGACCGCTGCTCGGCGGCTTCTTCACCGAGCACCTCAGCTGGCGCTGGGTCTTCTACATCAACCTGCCCGTCGGCGTCGTCGCGCTGCTCGTCATCGCCGCTGCCCTGCACATCCCGGTCCGCCGCACCAAGCACACCATCGACTACCTGGGCACCTTCCTCATCGCCTCCGTCGCCACCTGCCTGGTCCTCGTCGCATCACTCGGCGGGACCACCTGGGCCTGGGCCTCCCCGCAGATCATCGTCCTCGCGGTCCTCGCGGTGGTGCTGCTCGTCGGGTTCATCGCGGCCGAGCGCCGGGCGGCCGAACCCGTGCTGCCGCTGAAGCTCTTCCGGAAGCGGACCTTCACCCTCGTCGCCGTCATCAGCTTCGTCATCGGCTTCGCCATGTTCGGCGCCATGACCTACCTGCCGACGTTCCTCCAGGTCGTGCACGGCATCACCCCGACCATGTCCGGTGTGCACATGCTGCCCATGGTCCTCGGCCTCCTGATCACCTCGACCGGCTCCGGCCAGATCGTCAGCCGGACAGGCCGCTGGAAGGTCTTCCCGATCGCCGGCACCGCCCTCACCGTGGTCGGCCTGCTGCTGCTCCACACCCTGTCCGAGAACAGCTCCACCTGGACGATGAGCCTCTGCTTCTTCGTCTTCGGCGCCGGACTCGGCCTGGTCATGCAGGTGCTCGTGCTGATCGTGCAGAACTCCGTCGGCTACGAGGACCTCGGCGTGGCCACCTCCGGGGCGACCTTCTTCCGCTCCATCGGAGCGTCCTTCGGCGTGGCCGTGTTCGGCACCATCTTCACCAACCGGCTCTCCGGCAAACTCGAGGAGGCGCTCAGCGGCCGCTCCCTGCCGCCCGGTGTCGACGCCGGGGCCCTGGCCGCCGACCCCCGGGCCATCGGCCGGCTCCCGGCCGACCTGCGCCCCTCGGTGCTGAGCGCCTACTCGACCTCGATCACCGACGTCTTCCTGTACGCCGTGCCCGTGGTCCTCGTCGCCTTCGTCTTCGCCTGGTTCCTCAAGGAGGAGCCCCTGCGTGGATCGGTGACGGCGCCCGACACCAGCGAGACCCTGGCCTCCAACCCGGTCCAGCGCTCCTCGTACGACGAATGCGCCCGCGCCCTCTCGGTGCTCGCCACCCGTGAGGGGCGCCGGGAGATCTACGAGAAGATCACCGAGAAGGCCGGATACGACCTGCAGCCCGCCGCCAGCTGGCTGCTGCTGCGCATCAAACGCCACGGCACCGTCGAGCCCGGCCGGCTGGCCGAGGTCGCCCCCGTGCCGCTGAGGGTGATCACCTCGGCCGCCCGCCAGGTGGAGGGGCGCGGCTTCGCCCGGCGCGAGGGCATGCAGTTGGTGCTCACCGAGAAGGGCGCGGAGGCCGTGGTCAAGCTCTCGCACGCCCGCGAGGAGTCCCTGGCCGAGCTCCTGGGCGACTGGTGGGGCCCCGAGCGGCCCACCGACCTGATCCGGCTGGTGACCGAGCTGTCGTCCGAGGTGAGCGGGTCGAGCAAGGAGCGGCCACACATGCCCGAACCGCGCCGCGACCACTCGGTGGGCTGACGGACGGAGGGACTCAGAGCTCCTTGGCGAGCCAGTGCTCCGCGTAGGGGCCCTGGTTGAACGCCGGGATCTCCGCGTAACCGTGCTTCGCGTACAGCCCGCGCGCCTCCACCAGGTCGTTACGGGTGTCGAGACGGATCCGCCGCACCCCGTACGCCCGCGCGGCGCTCTCGATGCCCGCGAGCAGCAGGCCGCCACCGCCCGTCGAGCGGAAGGCGGGCCGGACGTACACCCGGGTCAGCTCCGCCGTCGCGGCGTCGACCAGCCGCAGGCCCGCGCAGCTCCCCGGTTTGCCGTCGTACCTGCCCACCAGGAACTCCCCGGTGGGCGGGGCGAGCCGGTCGACGCCGTCGTCCCTCAGCCCGTCGTCGATCTCCGCCGTGGTCGCCGGACGGCCCCAGTAACGGCTCGCCACCTCGTCGTAGTAGTCCCGCCGCAGCAGGCTCGCCTCGGGGCTGCCGAAGTGTTCGGGGGTCACGGTCCATGTCATTCGTACATTCTGTCCAGGGTGTGACGGGATGACGAACCATTAATAGGTGCAGGGGGCAGTGAACATGCGGGACACGGCCAGGACGGCAGCCGTCCAGCGGCTCGGGGAGCAGTGGACACAGGAGTTGGCGCGGCCCGGCGGGGGCGGCTTCCTGTGCTCGCCCGCCGGCCTGTGGCTGGCCCTGACGGCCCTCGCCGCGGGCGCCCGTACGGAGACGGCCGCCGAGCTGCGCACCCTGCTCGGTGTGGCGGGCCCGGAGGCCGCGGCCGTGGTCACGGAGGCGGCGCGGGACTGGGAGCGCACCGAGGCGCTGAATGCGGCGACCCGGGTATGGAACGGCGTGCCGCTCCACCCGGAGTACGAACAGTCGCTGCCCGACGTCGCGTTCGGCCCGGTCGACGCCGCGGAGATCGACGCATGGGTCCGCGAACGGACGGGCGGCCTGATCGCGCGGCTGCCGCTGGACGTCGGCGGCGAAGCCGCGCTGGTCCTGGTCAACGTGCTGGCCCTGAAGGCGTTCTGGGAGACGCCGTTCGACAGGTCCCGCACCCGTGACGTCGCCTTCACCGACGCGGCGGGTACGAGCAGGCCCGTGCCGACGATGCACGCGCCGGTCCTGCGCGGGGACGCGTGGACGACGTCGGGCGCGTACGTCGTCGAGCTGCGCTGCTCCTCGGAGCCGGGCGGTGCGGCACCGGCGCGGGTCAGGTTCGTCCTCGGGGCACCGGGCGAGGGCGCCGCCCGGGTGCTGCCCCTGGCGTGGGCACCCGAGGAATCGCGGCACCCGGTGCACGCGGACGCGGACGCGGTGACCTGGGCCCTGCCGCGCTTCACCCTGCGGACAAGGATCGGAATCACCGCTCAGCTGCCGGCGCTCGGCGTGCGCCTCGCGACCGACGCCGCCGCGGCGGACTTCTCCGGCCTGTCACCCGTGCGCCTCCACATCTCCGAGGCGGTCCAGGAAGCGGTGGTGAAGATCGCCGAGAAGGGCGTGGAGGCCGCGGCGGTCACGGTCGTGGCAACGCGGGCCGCCGCCCCGAGGCCGCGGGTGGTGCGGCACATCGCCTTCGACCGGCCCTTCGGGATCGTCGTCCTGGACGGCTCCTCGGACGTCCCCCTCTTCGCGGGCTGGCAGGCGGACATCCCCGCGTACGAGGCCTGACCCCGACCCAGGACGGGCGTCGCCCGAGGGGCGCCCAGTCGTATTCGGGCATTCTTTCGGCAAATCAGTGGTGACGGTCAGGCTAAGTGGGGGTTGATGGTGTCTACCTCATAGGGCAATGCGAGGCTTCATCCGCACATACCCGGGCCGAGGGGACAGTGCATGAAAACGGGAGGGTCGGCGCAGCGTGACAGATGTGGAGCGCAGTGTGCGGGGGGACGCGGCGGCGGATCCGGGGGCGAGAGCCGCTACGGCGAGAGCCGTCCTCTGGCTGCTCGTCGGTGTCCTGGCGATACGGCAGGTGGCGGTGGTGCTCCGGCGGCCGCCCGGTGAACGCCTCACCGATCTGGAGACCTGGACCGGCGCGACCGGGGTCCTGCACATCGCGGGGTCCCTGTACGACCCGGGCCGGTTCACCGGGACGCCGTTCGCCGGACTGGTGCTGAAGCCGCTGACGGTCTCCGCCCAGCAGGCCCTCGGTGTCGTGTGGACCTTCGGTTCGCTGCTGCTCGTCGTGGGACTGGGCTTCGTCGCCGTCCGCGCCCTGCCAGCGCCGGTGAGCAGGCGTACCGCGTTCCTGGCGGCGCCCGTCGCGATCACCCTGCTGATGGTGTCGCTGCCCGTCCGCACCACCCTGCATCTGGGCCAGACCAGCATCCTGCCGGTCCTGCTGGTGCTCCTCGCCTGTTTCGCCGTACGCGGTGAGCGCCTCCCCGGCGTGCTGACCGGTGTCGCCGCGGCCCTCCAGCCCGCCGTCCTGCTCTTCGCCGTGCTGTTCTGGCTCACCGGCAGACGCAGGGCCGCCGCGACCGGCGGTGCCACCTTCGCCGTCTGCACCGCGCTGGCCTGGGCGGTGATGCCGCGTGACTCATGGGCGTACTGGGTGCACCATCTCGCGGGGGCCGGACTCGGGGACCGCCCCGACAGCCTGGCGAACCAGTCCCTGCACGGCGCGCTGCTGCGGTTCGGGCTCCAGGGCCCGCTCGAGATCGCCCTGTTCCTCGTCCTCGCCGCCGCCGTCATCTTCCTCGGACTGCGCCGCGCGGCGCACTACGCCCGGGACGGGCAGCTGCTCCTGGCCGTCGCGATCACCGGATGCGTGGCCGTCGCCGTCTCTCCCACCGCCTGGCAGCACCAGCTTCTCTGGGTGCTGCTCGCCGTCGTCGGCCGGGCCGGCACCCGGGCCTCGGACCGGCTGGTGTGGCCGGCGGTCGTGGTGCTCGTCCTCACCCTGCCGGGGAAGATGCTGCTGCCCAACGTCGGCGTGGTCCTCCCCGTGCGCGACAACGTGCTGCTCGTCGCCGCGCTCGGCGCGGCCTGCGCCGTGCCGTTCCTGTCCCGCACCTCGCCCTACTGGCAGCACCCGATCCCCACGGACTACGCGAAGCCGGTCCCGGCGCGTCACGCGTGGGTGCCGCTGCTGCCGTTCTGGCGGCGCGTGCTCAGCCGCCCCAACCTGCTGCTGGAACTCCTGCTCATCAGGGTCGTCTACTCCGCCTACGCGAAGGTCCGGCTGGCGGCCACCGCCGGGCGCTCGACCGCCGAGGAGCACGGGCGGCAGATCCACTCGGCGGAGCAGTGGCTGCACATCGACATCGAGCACTGGGCCAATCACACCGTCGTCGGCATCCCCTGGCTGCGGGACTTCTTCGACTACTACTACTCGACGTTCCACTTCATCGTGCCGCTCGCGATCCTCGGGGTGCTGTACGTCCGGCGGCCCACGGACTACCGCTGGGCACGCAGCACCATCGGCTTCGCCACGGTCCTCGCCCTCGTCGGCTTCTGGCTCTACCCCCTGGCACCGCCGCGTCTGATGCCGGGGCTCGGCTTCATCGACACGGTCCACGGTGTGCAGGACCTCGACAGCCCCGATTTCGGGGCGCTGACCGCGATGACCAACCAGTACGCGGCGATGCCGTCCCTGCACTTCGGCTGGTCGCTGTGGTGCGGTGTGGTCATCGCCCTGCTCGCGCCGAAGGCGTGGATGAAGGTCCTGGGGCTGCTGCATCCGCTGTTCACGGTCTCCGCGATCATCGCGACGGGCAATCACTGGGTGCTGGACGCGGCCGGCGGTGCGGCGGTGGTGGCCGCGGGCTTCGGGCTGACGTACGCCCTGTCGGGGCCGCGCAGGCTCCAGGCCGCCCCCGGTGCGGACGGGCGGCCGGACCGCGCGGCCGGATCCGCGGCCGGGGAGCCGGCCCCCGAACCGGCGGGCAGCAAGGCATAGGGCGGACGCAGGCCGAAGGGGTGCGGGGCGGCCCTCCCGAGCCGGCCCCGCACCCCTTCGCCATGGATCGTCGCGTCCACCCAGGGTCCGCCCGCGGCGGCGGGTCCGCCACTCGAAAGGGCCGGCGGCGGGGCGGTGCCGTGCGGGGGATCAGGCCTTGACCGACACTCCGGGCTCCGTGGCGACGGTGCCGCCGCGCTCCCCGAGCTGTTCCGTGTCCACGTGGGCCGTCTCGCGGGCGGAGAACGCCGCGACGACCGGCGGCAGGCAGAGCGCGGCGGCGAAGACGGCGACCCCGGCCCAGTTGTCGCCGTCGGGTCCGGCGATCTGCGAGGCGAAGGCCACGGCGAAGCCGGCGATGGCGAAACCGGTCTGGGTGCCGATCGCCATGCCCGAGAGCCTGACCCGGGTGGGGAACATCTCGGCGTAGAAGGCGGGCCAGATGCCGTTGGCCGCGCTGTAGACGACGCCGAAGACCAGCACCCCCAGGATCAGCACCAGCGGATAGCTGCCCGTGGAGATCGCCCACAGGTACAGGGGCATCACCACCGCGCTGCCCACGGCGCCGACGAGGAAGACCGGCCGGCGTCCGATGCGGTCGGAGAGCCGTGCCCAGAGCGGGATGGTGAACAGGGCGACCACGTTGGCCAGCGCGCCCACCCACAGCATGCCGGTGCGGCCCAGGCCGACGGCGTCGCTGGTGGCGTACGACAGCGCCCAGACGGTGAAGACCGTGCTGACCGTGGCGATGACGGAGGCCGCGACGACCCGCAGCACGTCGGCCCAGTGGTCGCGCAGCAGCACGGCCAGCGGCATCTTCGCCACGCCCTCGGTCGCCGCCTGCTTGGTGAAGACCGGGGTCTCCTCCAGGGTGCGCCGGATGACGTAACCGGTGACCGCGACGGCGACGCTCAGCCAGAACGGGATGCGCCAGCCCCAGGAGAGGAGCTGCTCCTCGGGCAGGGCGGCGACCGGGATGAACGCCAGGGTCGCGATCAGCTGCCCGGCCTGCGTCCCGTTGATGGTGAAGCTGGTGAAGTAGCCGCGCCGGTGCTGGGGCGCGTGTTCCAGGCTCATCGAGTTGGCGCTGGCCTGTTCACCCGCCGCGGAGATGCCCTGAAGGATCCGCAGGAGGACGAGCAGGACGGGTGCCGCCCCGCCGATCTGGTCCCGGGTGGGGAGACAGCCGATGAGGAACGTCGAGAGGCCCATCAGCATCAGCGTGAAGACCATGATCTTCTTGCGGCCGAGCCGGTCCCCGATGTGCCCGAGGAAGAGCGCGCCGACCGGACGGGCCGCGTAGGCGACACCGAAGGTGGCCAGGGACATCAGGGTCGCGTTCGCCGGATCGGACTCGTCGAAGAAGACCTCGGGGAAGATCAGCGCCGCCGCGCTCCCGTAGATGAAGAAGTCGTAGTACTCCAGCGCGCTGCCGATCCAGGCGGCGAGCGCTGCTTTACGGGGCTGGGCCTGCGACTGGGGCGGGGGACCGGCGGAAGGGTCGTGAGCGGTCACGTCGGGCTCCTTCGGGGGACGTTCCGTGCGGGGGAGAGGCGAGCGGACCCGGCTAATTAACGCACTAGGTAGTTAGTTGCGGATGGCTACGGATGTTGCGAGCAGTTGTCGCCGCTGTCAAGAGTTCGCACGGAATCCAGGTCCCGGTTCGCGCGAAATCCGGCCCTTCCTCCCTGAAAGGTCCGGGTCCTACTCCGCCCGGTCTGCCGTGAGGTACGCGATGATCATGTCGCCCAGCATGGTCCGGTAGTGCTCGCGCCGGCCGGTGTCCACGAGGTCGCGGCCGAAGAGCGCGCCGAAGGTGTGTCTGTTCGCGATCCTGAAGAAGCAGAACGAGCTGATCATCGCGTGCAGATCCACGGCGTCGACATCCGCCGTGAACAGCCCCGACGCGCGCCCCGTGTCGAGGATGCGCCGCAGGACCTCGATCGCCGGGGAGCTGATACGGCTCAACTCGGCCGAGGCCGCGATGTGTTCGGCCTCGTGGATGTTCTCGATGCTGACCAGCCGGATGAAGTCCGGGTGGTCCTCGTGGTGGTCGAAGGTCACCTCGGCCAGCCGGCGCACCGCCGCCACGGGGTCGAGGTGCTCGACGTCGAGCAGCTGTTCCGCCTCCCGGATCCTGGTGTACGCCCGCTCCAGGACCGCGGTGAACAGCTGCTCCTTGCCGCCGAAGTAGTAATAGATCATCCGCTTCGTGGTGCGGGTGCGGGCGGCGATCTCGTCGACCCGGGCGCCCGCGTAGCCGATGCGGGCGAACTCCCGCGTCGCCACGGTGAGGATCTCGTCCTTGGTGCGCGCCGCGTCACGGGTCCGCACGACGGGCTGGGCGGGTCCTTCGGTGCTTGTCATCCGGATCCTTCGCGGCAGGTGGTGCGTGCTCGCGATTCTAGAGCGGGTGCCCGGGGAGGCTGATTCGGCCCGGGGTCTTCCCTGGGCGGCCATCTTTCGGTATGACTAACTAACCAGTCCGTACATTACGTCGACACAGCCACAGGAAGTGAACGATGCCGAACACCCCGGCCCCGCCCCCTGGCGTCCCGGTCCTCGTGCTGAACGGCCCCAATCTCAATCTGCTGGGCCTGCGCGAGCCGGAGGTCTACGGCAAGGACACCCTGGCCGGCATCGACGAGCTCTGCCGGAACACGGCGGCGGCCCTCGGTCTGCGCGCCGACTGCCGGCAGAGCAACCACGAGGGGGTGCTCATCGACGCCATCCACGAAGCCCGCACCGCGTACCGGGGCATCGTGATCAACCCCGCCGGGTACAGCCACACCTCGGTGGCCGTCCGTGACGCGCTCGCCGCCGTGGAGCTGCCGGTCGTGGAGGTCCACCTCTCGAACGTCCACCGGCGGGAGGCCTTCCGCCACCACAGTCACGTCTCGGCCGTCGCCGACACCGTCATCTGCGGGGCGGGTGCCCACGGATACGCCCTGGCGCTCACCCACCTCGCCCAGCTACTGGAGGAGAACCGGTGAGCCCGGACTCGTATCTCGTCGGCCTCATCGGCTCCGGCATCGGCCCCTCGCTCAGCCCCGCGCTCCACGAACGCGAAGCGGACCGGCAGGGGCTGCGCTATCTCTACCGCCTGATTGACATCGGCACCCTCGGTGTACCGCCGGAGAGGACCGGTGAACTCGTCCGCTCCGCACGCGACATGGGCTACGACGGCCTCAACGTCACCCATCCCTGCAAGCAGCAGGTGCTCGCCCACCTCGACGCGCTCTCGCCGCAGGCCGAGGCGCTCGGCGCGGTCAACACCGTGGTCTTCGACGGTGACCTCGCGATCGGTCACAACACCGACGCGACCGGCTTCGCCGCCTCCTTCGCGCGCGGTCTGCCCGACGCGCCGCTGGAGCGGGTCGTGCAGCTCGGAGCGGGCGGGGCCGGAGCCGCTGTCGCCCACGCCCTCCTCGCCCTCGGCGCCGGCCGGCTCACCGTCCTGGACGCCCTGCCCGACCGTGCCGCCGCGCTCGCGGCCTCCCTGAACCGCCACTTCGGCCCCGGCCGGGCAGCGGCGGCGGACCTCCTGGACATCGCGGCACGGACGGCAGGCGCCGACGGCCTGGTCAACGCCACACCCATCGGCATGGCCGCCCACCCCGGGCTCCCGCTCCCCGAGGAACTGCTGCACCCCGGCCTGTGGGTCGCCGAGGTCGTCTACCGGCCGCTGGAGACCACGCTCGTACGCACGGCCCGCGCGATCGGCTGCCCGACCCTCGACGGCGGGGGCATGGCCGCCTACCAGGCCGCCGACGCCTTCCGGCTCTTCACCGGCCGCGAACCCGACACCGCCCGCATGCTCGCGGACATCGCCGACCTCACGTCCACCCACTGAACTCGCAGGAAGCCCGCAGGAGGACCGACATGCGCACGTCCATCGCCACCGTCTCGCTCAGCGGCACGCTCACCGAGAAGCTCACCGCGGCGGCACGCGCCGGCTTCGACGGCGTGGAGATCTTCGAGAACGACCTGATCGGGAGCCCGCTGAGCCCCGAGGAGATCAGGGACCGGGCGGCCGACCTCGGTCTGACGATCGACCTCTTCCAGCCGATGCGCGACATCGAGGCCGTCCCCGCCGACGAGTTCGCCCGCAACCTGCGGCGCGCCGAGCACAAGTTCCGGCTCATGCGGCGGCTCGGCGCCGACACCGTCCTGGTCTGCTCCAGCGTGTCGCCCCACGCCGTGGACGACGACGCCCTCGCCGCCGAGCAGCTACGCCGGCTGGCGGACCTCGCGCAGGAGTCGGGCATCCGCGTCGCGTACGAGGCGCTGGCGTGGGGCCGTCATGTCAGCACGTACGAGCACGCCTGGCGCATCGTCGAGGCCGCGGACCACCCCGCCCTCGGGGTCTGCCTGGACAGCTTCCACATCCTGGCCCGGGGCTCCGACGTCGCGGGGATCGAGGCCATCCCCGGCGACAAGATCTTCTTTCTGCAGCTCGCCGACGCCCCGCAGATGTCGCTCGACGTGCTGCAGTGGAGCCGCCACCACCGCTGCTTCCCGGGCCAGGGCGACCTCGACGTCACCGGTCTGGTGCGGGCCGCCGTCCGCGCCGGATACGACGGGCCCCTCTCCCTGGAGGTGTTCAACGACGTCTTCCGCCAGGCGGACGCGGGCCGCACCGCGGTGGACGCCCTGCGCTCGCTGACACTGCTCCAGGAGTCGGCCGGACTGACCGCGCCTCCGGCGCCGGTCGTCCCCACCGGGTTCGCCTTCGTCGAGATCGCCACGGCCGACACGGCCAGGATCGCGCCCCTGCTGACGGCGCTGGGCTTCTCCCGTACGGCCAGGCACTCCGGGAAGCCGGTGGACCTCTGGGAACAGGGCGAGGCCCGCATCCTGCTCAACACCGACACCGGCAGCCACCGGCCGGAGCCCTCGCTCACCGCGGTGGGCCTGGAGAGCCCCGACCCGTCGGGTGCCTCAGCGCGGGCCGAGTCGCTGCTCGCCCCCGTCCTGCCCCGGCGCCGCGCCCCCGGTGACGCCCCGCTGGACGCGGTGGCCGCGCCCGACGGCACCGAGTTCTTCTTCTGCGTCACCGACCGTCCACAGGACACGGAAGAGGGCACCGCCCGAGCCGGCTGGACCGGTGACTTCGCGCCCACCCCGCACACCCCCGGCCCGGTCGGGATCACCCGCGTCGACCATGTGGCGCTGACCCAGCCCTGGCACCACTTCGACGAGGCGACCCTCTTCCACCGCGGGGTGCTCGGTCTCCAGCCGCACGCGAGCGTCGACCTCGCCGACCCGTACGGCCTGCTCCGCAGCCGCGCCGTCAGCAACGAGGACGGCACCGTGCGCATCGCCCTCGGCGTGGGGGCGTCCCCCACCCAGGACCCGGCCCGGGGAGGACGCCCCCAGCACGTGGCCCTGGCCACCGACGACCTCGTCACCGCCGTCCGCCGCGCCCTCGCGGCCGGCGCCCGGATGCTGCCCGTGCCCGCCAACTACTACGACGACCTGGCGGCGCACTACGACTTCGCCCCGGGCGAGCTGGAGACCTACCGCGAACTCGGCATCCTCTACGACCGGGACGGGAAGGGGGAGTTCCGGCACTGCTACACCGTGACGACCGGCCGCGTCTTCTTCGAACTCGTCGAACGCGTCGGCGGATACGACGGGTACGGCGCCAGGAACGCCCCCGTCAGGCTCGCCGCGCAGCACGCACTGGCCGACTGATCAGTCCGGGAGCGCCTCGAAGTCCGCCCGCGCGTCGAAGTCCGCCCGCGCGTCGAACGCGGCGCGGCGGGTGGCCCGGCGCAGGGCTCTCAGCAGCGTGGGGCCGATGGCCACCGTCAGGGCGACCGTGAGGACGGCGCGGCCCAGGTCCCAGCCGATCGAGGTGGCGGTGCAGTAGGCGAGGAAGCGGACCAGGTTCTCGGTGAGCGGGTCGCCCGGGACGAAGGAGATGCCCGAGCCGAGCCCCGGCACGATCGTCCAGCCGTACAGATTCATCACGGTGCCGTACGCGAACGCCGCCGCGAAGCCGTACCCCGCCAGCATCAGCAGCTCGCCCCGGCCGCGCAGCCGGTCCGGGCCCGGCAGCAGGCCCGCGCCCATGGTGAACCAGCCCATCGACAGCATCTGGAACGGCATCCACGGCCCGACCCCGCCCGTGAGCAGCGCCGAGGCGAACATCGTGACCGAGCCGAGCACGAAGCCGAAGCCCGGGCCCAGCACCCGGCCGCTCAGCACCATCAGGAAGAACATGGGCTCCAGGCCGGCCGTTCCCGCGCCCAGCGGACGCAGTGCCGCACCCACCGCGGCGAGGACGCCCAGCATCGCGACGGCCTTCGCGTCCAGACCGGAGTCCGCGATCGTCGCGAGGACCACCCCGACGAGCAGCACCAGCAGGACGGCGAAGAGCCACGGCGCGTCCTGCGCGTGGGCGAGACCGGAGTCCGCCCCCGCCAGCAGCGGCCAGCCGAAGGCGACCAGCCCGACGGCGCTGATCAGGACGAGGGCGGCGACGGCGTGCGGACCGAGCCTGACCGGGCGAGTGGACCGGGCCGTCACGCGAGAGCCTCCAGAGCCCTGCGCACCTGCGACACGGTCAGCCACTCCCGTGGCGCCAGGATCTTCGAGATCTGCGGGGCGAACGCGGGCGAGGAGACCACGACCTGCCGGGTCGGGCCGTCGGCGACGGCCTCACCGTCCGCCAGGATCACGACCCGGTCGGCCAGCTCCGCCGCCAGCTCCACATCGTGCGTGGCCAGGATGATCGCGTGGCCCTCGGCGGCCAGCCGGCGCAGTACGCCGACGAGCCGCCCCTTCGCCGCGTAGTCCAGCCCCCGCGTCGGCTCGTCCAGGAGGAGGAGCGGGGGCCGGGCGGTGAGCACCAGGGCGAGGGCCAGCGCGAGCCGCTGGCCCTCCGAGAGATCACGGGGGTGGATGTCGTCGGGCACCCCGGGCAGCAGCTCGGAGACCAGGGCCCGGCAGCTGCCCCCGGGCGCGCCCGCGTCGGAGTCGGCGGCCGCGCACTCGGCGGCGACCGTGTCCGCGTACAGCAGGTCGCGCGGCTCCTGCGGCACGAGCCCGACCCGGCGCACCATGTCGCGCGGCGGCGTACGGGACGGGTGCAGGCCGCCGACCAGGACGGATCCCGTGGTCGGCTCGGTCATCCCGACGAGGGTCGTCAGCAGCGTCGACTTCCCCGCGCCGTTACGGCCCATCAGGGCCACGGTCTCGCCCGGCGCGACGGACAGCGTCACCCCGCGCAGCGCCTGGACCCGCCCGTGCCGGACCCCGAGCCCCTCGACCCGGGTGACCGCGTCGAGGACCGGGGGGATCGCGGGCGCCGCGGCCGGGCGGCGGCCGAGCAGCCGGCCCAGCAGGCCGGGGCGGACGGAGGGGGGAGCGGGGAGCGGAGCCACCGCGGCGGCCGCCGGGGTCTCGCGCGCCGGCGGTTCCACATCCGCGAGACGCTCCCGCAGGTCCACCGCACGGCGCCGGGCGTCGCGCACCGACAGCGGCAGCGGGTCCCAGCCCACGAGCCGGCCCAGCGCCACCACCGGCGGCCGGACGGGCGAGAGGGCCATGATGTCGGCGGGCGCGCCCATCACCGGGGCGGCGCCGGGCGCGGGCAGCAGGAGGACCTGGTCGGCGTACTGCACCACACGCTCCAGGCGGTGCTCGGCCATCAGCACCGTCGTGCCCAGGTCGTGCACCAGCCGCTGGAGGACCGCCAGGACGTCCTCGGCCGCCGCCGGGTCCAGGGCGGACGTCGGCTCGTCGAGAACGAGGACCCTGGGGTGCGGGGTGAGGACCGAGCCGATCGCGACCCGCTGCCGCTGGCCCCCGGAGAGCGTGGCGATCGGCCGGTCGCGGAGCTCCGCCAGCCCCAGCAGATCCAGCGTCTCCTCGACACGGCGGCGCATCACGTCCGGGGCGAGGCCCAGCGACTCCATGCCGTACGCCAGCTCGTCCTCCACGGTGTCCGTCACGAAGTGGGCGAGCGGATCCTGGCCCACCGTGCCCACCAGGTCGGCGAGTTCACGCGGCTTGTGGGTCCGGGTGTCCCGGCCGCCGACGGTGACCCGGCCGGTCAGCACCCCGCCCGTGAAGTGCGGCACGAGACCGGACACGGCACCCAGCAGAGTCGACTTGCCGACACCGGACGGGCCGACGGCCAGCACCAGTTCGCCCTCGGGGATCGTGAGGTCGACCCCGGACAGGGTGGGGCGCTCCGCGCCCTCGTACCGCACCGAGACGTTCTCGAACCGGATCATGAGCGCTCCTTGGAGTCCGAGGGGGAAGGCGGCAGCGGGGCCACCACGGCGGGCAGCAGCCCGATCAGCACGGCGGCGGCCGGCCACAGCGGCAGGACGGGGGCGGTGAGCGGGACGACGCCCGGACGCAGGGCGTCCGGGGAGGCGGCGCCCGCCCAGATCATCGCAGCCGCGACGGCCGCACCCGAGGCGGCGACGAGCCAGGCGCGTACGCCCCAGCGGTCCGGCCGGTAGCGGGTACGCACCGAGCGGCGCCCGCCGAGCCTGAGCCCGGCCAGCGCCGCGAGCAGCCCGGCCAGCAGCAACGGCAGCCCGTGCGCGGCGCCCTGTGCGGCCAGCAGCCCGTACGTCCCCGCGCACACACCCAGCAGCCCGCCGAGCGTCAGCACATGGGTGGTGCGGCGGACGGCGGGCGGGACCTGCGCGGTGCGCCCGTACCCCCGCGCGTCCATCGACGCCGCGACGGCCACCGACCGCTCCAGCGCGCCCTCCAGCACCGGCAGCCCGATCTGGAGCACGGCTCCGACCCCGCCGGTCGGGCGGCCGCGCAGCCTGCGGGCCGTCCGCAGCCGCGCCACGTCGGCGACCATGTTCGGCGCGAAGGTCATCGCGACGACGACGGCGACGCCCACCTCGTAGAGGGCGCCGGGCAGCGACTTCAGCAGGCGGGCCGGGTTGGCCAGCGAGTTCGCGGCCCCGACGCAGATCAGCAGGGTGGCCAGCTTCGCGCCCTCGTACAGTGCGAACACCACCTGCTCCGCCGTGACCCGGCCGCCGATCCTGATCCCCTGCGCCCAGTCGGGCAAGGGCACCCCGGGCATCGTGAACAGGGCATGCGTGCCGGGGACCGAGGAGCCGAGGACGACGGAGAACACCAGCCGTACGCCGACGACGACCAGCCCGAGCTTGATGAACGCCCCGTACGAACGGGCCCACGGGGCGTCCGTGCGGCGCGCCGCCACCACATAGCCGGCCACGCCCACCAGCAGCCCGAGCAGCAGCGGGTTGGTCGTACGGGACGCGGCGGTCGCCAGCCCGAGCGCCCACAGCCACCAGGCCCCGGCCGGCAGCGCGTTGCCCCGGGTGGCCCCGGGGGCGCGCAGGGCAGGGCGGAGCCGGGCCGGGCCGGTGGAGCGGGTCATCGGCGGCGGCGGGCCTGCAGCACAGCGGCGACACCCAGGACGAGCACCGCGCCGACGCCGGTGAGCACACCCACCGACGGGCCGCCGCCGTCGGAACCACCGGCCGTCGCACCGCCGGCGCCGGAGGCGGACGCGGTGGCCGGAACGCTGGACTCCGGCCCGCCGGAGCGCCCGTCGACCTGTTCACCGCAGCCCGACCGCGGATAGCCCGAGATCGCGCAGAGCATCGCGGCGCTGTCGTACCGCAGGGGCTTCGCCACCGAGGCGAGCGCCTCGGCGGTGCTCGCGTCCGGTGCGACCTGGGCGCAGGCGGTACGCGGCGCGGGCGGCTTCTCGCCGTCCGGTGCGTCCTCGGCCGTCCCCGGATCGATGACCAGCGCGACCCGCTTCAGGCCGTCCTTCGCCGGGGTGTCCGCGCAGACGGCCCCGAAGCCGGGTGCGCGACGCGGCTGCGCCGAGTCCTGGGAATCCGCGCTCACCGAGAAGCGGAAACCCTGCACCGCGCCGTCGTCCGGCCGGACGACGGAAGGCCCCTGGGTGGCGTACGTCCAGCTCTTCCCGCCGTCACTGTCCCAGAACGACCAGTAGCGGTAACCGGCCGCCTGCGCGCTCCCCGCGCCCAGCACGGCCAGGACGGCGCCGACGAGGAGGAGCACCGCCGCCGTCCGCAGCGGGCGCCTCACAGCTGCTGGTTCTTCCGGCGTCCGCTGAGCAGGAAGCCGATGCCGGCGCCGAAGGCGAGACCGATGCCGATGATCCACCAGAGGCCGAGCCCCTCGTCGTCACTGCTCGTGTCCGCGGGCTTCTCCGGCGCCGTCGCGGTCGGCGAGGGAACGGCGGTCGCGGCGGGCGCGGGGCCCGTCGTGTTGAGCTGCTTCACGAGGTCGACGCCGCCGAAGTCACGTGCGTCGGTGCCGGTCGCGTGCGCGGCGAGCACCAGTTGGGCGGTGGCGGCGGGGCCGCCCTCCTTCGCCCAGCCCTGGGCGTGCTTCTCCAGATACGCGACCGCTCCGGCCGCCTTGTCCTTGTGGCCGGCCGCCGCCAGCGCCACGACCGCGTCGGCCGTGTTGCCGAAGTCCGGCCGCGGCGCCGACTCCTCGGCGCCCGGCATGGGCGGCAGTTCCAGATGACCCGACCCGGCGAGGGTCTTCGCCAGGTAGTAGGCGCCGTTCTGCGCGGACTGCTCGGGGGTGAGACCGGAACCCCCGGCGCAGACGGGCGCCTTGGCCGCGTTGTAGTTCCCCGAGGCCATGCCCTTGCCCATCGCGCCGAGGACCGCGGCCGCCGTGGCGTCCGCGTTGGCGGTGAGCTCGCCCTTCTTGTCCGGCTGGTAGGCGAACGCCCCGCCGTCCTTGCCCCCGCAGGGCAGCGCGAAGGTCTGCAGCGCCGTGTACGGCGTCCTGCCACCCTTCCTGGTGACCTCGGCGAGCGGCACACCGGCCCGCGCCAGTGCCCCGGCCACGACGCCGGTGGAGTTGGCGTCGCTCGGGCTGCCCGGGTTGTAGCCCCAGCCGCCGTCCTCGTTCTGTACGGACTTCAGCCAGCTGACGCCGTTGTCCACGACCTCACGGTGCACGGCCAGCTCGACCATGGCCTGGACAGCCGCCGCGGTGGCGTTGGTGTCAGCCACCGTCTTCGCGTCGCAGGGCTTGGAGGCGTCGCGGTAGGAGGGGAAGGCCCCGCTGTCGCACTGCTGGCCGACGAGCCAGTCCACCGACTGCGTGGCGGGCGTGACCAGCTCGATCTTCTGGGCGAGGAAGGCGAGCGACTGGCGCCACACCCCGTCGTACGTCGGGTCCTCGGTGCCGTACAGCCCGGCCGGGAGTTCAGGCGTGGACGGGGTCGGACTCGGCGCGGCGACCGCCACCGGGGCGGCCGCTCCACAGAGCACGGCGGTGATCGCGAGCGCTGCCGCGCGGCGGCGTACGGACATGGCGGACTGGGCCTCTCGAATGGGGTTTCTCCCCTGCTCGAGCTGGCCGAGCGCTCGGGGAAGGGTCGGCGCCGGATTCGCACCGGCTTCCCCCTGTACGGGCATGATGACGATCCGCCCACTCTACCGGGGCGCTTTCGAACCCCTCCGGGCGGACAGCCGCACTCCCTGGGCGAAGGGCCTTCCCAGCAGGTCAGACCCCATGCGAGACTCCGGCGGGGGGTCACACGGGCGCGTGCCCGTGGGGTTGGGACGACCGGTGGGAAGCACCAGTGCGCAGACGAAGGACGGCGGCCGTCACCGCCGTGGCGGCCGGATTCATGACGGTGACCACGGGCTGCGGCCTCATCAGTGACAGCGAGAGCGCACCACCCCCTTCCCCGGCCCCCACCCCGCCTTTCACCACACGGACGGTCGCCGACGAGATAGCCGGCTTCGCCGAGGCCGCGGGCCTGCCGCCCGGCGACACCTCCACGGCCCGGCTGCCGGAGGGCGACTGGAACGGCTGCGTCGCGCCCTGGACGGGCTACGCGCCGGCGGCGGACGCCGCCGGCGCCTTCGAGGCGACGGTGATGCGGCTGCGGCAGCACGACTGGGAGATCGTCTCCAGCCATGCCGAGCAGGACGTCACCTACCGCACCCTCGCCAAGCGGGGCTGGAAGCTGTACGCCCGGTACTACGCGGTGGAGAACGCCGGACGGACCGTGTCCCTCACCGCCGTCGAGGACGGCTGCCGCCTTCCGGGGAAGGTCAGGGACGACTACGAGGACCCGGCCTGACAGCCGGAGTCGGCGATCACGAAGTGGCCCGCGGGCGACTCCCTGAGGGTGTGGGTGACGAAGACGTTGTACAGCCCCATGTCCTGCTCCGAACCGTTCGCGTAGGCGTGGCCGCCCGAGGTGTGGGCCCGGCCCGCCGTCACATGGGCGTAGTTCGTCGCCGTGAAGCAGCGCGCCGGGTCCGTACCGCCGGACGTGGTCGCGGTCACGGCGGACGAGGCCGCCCCGGCGGCCCCCGAGGAGTCGGTCGCGGTCACGGTGTAGCGGTAGGAGGTGCCCGCGGTCAGCCCGGTGTCCGTGAAGGACGTCGACGCGGTCGTGGTCACCTTCGCGCCGTCGCGGTACACCGCGTAGGAGGCCGCGCCCTGGACCGTGTTCCACGCCAGTGAGGCACTGCTGTCCGTGACCCCGGTGACCTTCAGACCGGCGGGGGCCGGCAGCCCGTCCCCACCGCCCGGTGCGTCCTTGTCGAGCCCCCAGAACACGCCCGTGTGGTACGCCGAGCAGATGGTGTTCAGGAAGTAGGCGGCCGTCGACCCGCACTGCTCGGCGCCCGACCCCGGGCTCACCGGCAGGCCGTGTCCCATGCCGGACACGGAGTACGTCTCCACGGCGGGCTGCCCCGACGCGTCCTCGTAGACGCTCCGGGTGGTGTTGCCGGGCAGGCTCTGGGTGCCCGACGGGGTCTGGCCGATGCCCCAGACATCGGTCCACTGGTCGCGCAGCGCCGTGGCGTTGGCCGGGTAGACCGTGTAGTCGGAGGTGCCCTGCCAGATCGCGACCCGGGGCCAGGGGCCGGTCCAGCCCGGGTAGGAGTTGCGCACCTTGTCGCCCCACTGGGCGGGGGAGAGCTTCTGCGGGCCCGTCTGGCAGCCCGACGCGGCGGCCTGGCTGGTCGCGCACTGCGCGGGCAGCCCGGAGGCCACGGACCCGCCCGCGAAGACGTCCGGGTAGGCGGCCAGCAGATCGGCGGTCATCCCGCCGCCCGCCGAGAGCCCGGTGACGTAGACCCGGCGGCCGTCCGAGCCGTACGTCTGCTTCGCGTACTCGACCATCTGCACGACGGACGCCGCCTCGCCCCGGCCCCGGGTGCTCTCGGCCTGGTCGAACCAGCCGAAGCACGACAGGGCGTTGTTCGCCGAGGTGGTCTGCGGGAACACGACGTCGAAGCCCCACAGGTCGGCGTACTTGGTCCAGCCCGAGTTGGTGTAGTACGCGTTGGCCGACTGGGTGCAGCCGTGCAGCGCGACCACCAGGGGCGCGCCCGCGGCGACGTTGCCGGGGGTGTAGGCGAACATCTGCAGGTTGCCGGGGTTCGAGCCGAAGCCCGTGACCTGCTGGAGACCGGCGGCCGCCGGGGCCGCGGGCGCCGCGACGGCGGACACCGGGTGCGCGGCGAGCAGGGTCAGGGCGGCGACGGAGGCGACGCGGCGGAGCAGGCGTCGCAGGATCGGTGGGCGCACGGTGGGGCCTCCTCGTCGGACGTGCGGTCGGACGTGCGGACTGCTGCCGGAACCTATGAGCAGGGGGACCGGCCGCCCATGTGGCAGGCGGACACCGGCCGCGTACCGCTGTGTGCGGCGCTCCTCTTGCGCACGCGTCCCGGACCGCCGGTTCGCGCGGGGCCGCCGGCCCGCACCATGTACTCCGCCACCATGCGGCCGCACCGGGGTGTGTGCACCGACCCCGTGTGATGCGGACCGCGACGTCCTTACGGTGACGCCCATGCAGACTTCCCTGACCTCCCGGCACGACCCCCTCGCCCCCTCCGCTCTCGCCGGACGCACCGCCCTGGTCACCGGGGCCGCGAGCGGCATCGGACTGGCCTGCGCGGAGGCACTCGCCGCAGCCGGAGCCCATGTGCACGTGGTGGACAAGGCGGGCGACGCCGCCAAGAGCCTGGCCGAACGGATCGGCGGTACGCCCTGGGTGGCCGACCTCTCCGTGGCCGATGCGGTGGACGGACTGCCCGCCGACGCGGACATCGTGGTCAACAACGCGGGGCTGCAGCACGTGGCGCCCGTGCACGAGTTCCCGCCGGACACCTTCGCGCTGATCCACCGCGTCATGGTGGAAGCACCGTTCCGCATCTTGCGCCGCACGCTCCCCGGCATGTACGAACGCGGCTGGGGCCGCGTGGTCAACATCTCGTCCGTGCACGGACTGCGCGCCAGCCCCTACAAGTCGGCCTACGTCTCGGCCAAGCACGCACTGGAGGGGCTCAGCAAAGTGGTCGCACTCGAAGCGGCGCCGCACGGCGTGACGAGCAACTGCGTCAGCCCCGGTTACGTCCGCACTCCCCTGGTCGAGGACCAGATCGCGGACCAGGCGCGCAGCCACGGCATCTCCGAACAGGAGGTGGTGGGCCGGGTGCTGCTGGAACGCAGCGCCCTCAAGTCGCTGATCGAGCCCGGCGACGTGGCCGGTGCCGTCCTGTGGCTGTGCGGCCCCGGCACGGCGCACATCACCGGAAGCTCCCTCACGATGGATGGCGGCTGGACCGCCAACTGACGCCCGAACGCCCACGGAAGCCGGAAGAACGATGGCCGCCCATGTCTGAACCGTCCCCCTCCGCCGCGCCCCTCCTGGCACGCCTCCTCGACCTGCTGGCCGACGACGCGCCCGCCGAGGAGCTCGGCGCCGTCGCCTCGGAGGCGAGGGCCGCCGGTGTGCCCGCGGCCGACCTGGCCGAGGTGGAGCGGGCGGCCGCCACCGCCCTGCGGATCAGGGGCGCCCTGCGCCAGCACCGGCGCCGGGAGCTCCAGCTCACCGCCCTCTTCGACACGGCCGGCGACCTCGCGGCCTCCCGGGACCTGGACGATGTGCTGAAGGCGATCGTGCGGCGGGCCAGGATGCTGCTCGGCACCGACACCGCCTATCTCACGCTCCCCGACGAGGAGGCCGGGGACACCTACATGCGGGTCACCGACGGATCGGTGTCCGTGCTCTTCCAGCGGCTCCGGCTCGAACTGGGCGAAGGGCTCGGCGGCCTGGTGGCGCAGACCGCCAGCCCGTACGCGACCCCCGACTACCGCACCGACGAGCGCTTCCACCACACCCGCAACATCAACGCCGGTGTGCTGGACGAAGGTCTCGTCGCGATCCTCGGTGTCCCCCTGCTCCTCGGCTCCAGCCGGGGCGGCACGGGAAAGGTCATCGGGGTGCTCTTCGCGGCGGACCGGGCCGCGCGGGTCTTCAGCCCCGACGAGGTGGCCCTGCTCTGCTCGCTCGCCGCGCACGCCGCGATCGCGATCGACACGGCCCGGGCCCTGGACGACACCCGGACCGCCCTCGCGGAACTCGCCGGCGCCAACGCGGAACTGGCCGAGGCCAACGCCGCCGTACGCGCGCACTCGGCCGCCATGCAGCGCGCCGAGGAGGCCCACGACCGGCTCACCGACCTGGTGCTGCGCGGTGGCGACGTGAAGGACGTCGCCGTGTCCGTCGCCGGACTGCTCGACAGCCCGCTCACCATCCACGACCCCGGCGGGCGCCCGCTGGCCGCCGTACGACCCGACGGGACCGGATTCGCCGCCGACAGCATGGACGCCGGGTGGCTCGCCGGCACCGCGGACGAGTCCCGTCACGGGGCGCGCGCCGTGCACCGCGACGGCCGGTGGATCTGCGCCGTGCTCGCCGGCCAGGAGCTCCTCGCCAGCCTGGTGCTGCACCGGCCGGACCGGCTCGACGACTCCGACCGGCGGCTCTTCGAACGCGCCGCCGTCGTCACCGGCCTGCTCCTGCTGCTGCGGCGCACGGTCGCCGAGACCGAGAACCGCATACGGGGCGAGCTGATCAGCGACCTGCTCGGCGACCCGGAGCGCGATCCGGCCGGGCTGGCCGAGCGGGGCCGGAGACTCGGCATCGACCTGGACCGGCCGCATCTGGTGCTGGTCGCCGAGGCGTCCGCCAGGGAGAGGCTCGGCGGCGCCGCGATGAGGTATCTGTTCGGCGGCGACATCCACGGGGTGAGCGCCGAACACGCGGGCACCGTCGTGCTGCTGATCGACTGCGACGCCGACGGCACGCCGGCGGGCGCCGCCGCACGCGCGGCGGCCACGCAGCTCGGCCACCTCGTCCAGGAGCCCGTCACCGTCGCCGGTACGGGCCCGGCGCGCGGGGCCCGCGAACTCGCCGCCGCCTACGCGGAAGCCGCCCGCTGTCTGCGCGCCATGCGGGTGCTGGGACGCGGCGGCGAGGGGGCCGGCGTCGGCGAACTCGGCTTCCTGGGCGTCGTCCTGGGCAACGCGAAGGACGTGGACGGCTTCGTGACAGCGGTGCTGGGCCCGCTGCTGCGCTACGACGAACGGCGCGGCACCCATCTCGTACGGACGCTGCGGGCGTACTTCGGCGCGGGCGGCAGCCTGATCCGGGCCAAGGACGAGCTGCACGTCCATGTGAACACGGTGGTGCAGCGTCTCGACCGGATCCAGGTGCTGCTGGGCCGCGACTGGAACGAGCCCGACCGTGCGCTTGAGCTCCAACTCGCCCTGCGGCTGCACCTCCTGTCGGGCGGCCGGGAGGGCTGAGTGCCCGGCCGCCCGCCGCCTTCAGTGCGGGAGCGCCGCCCGCAGCAGGGCGTCGACGATCCGGCCGGCCCCCTTCTCGCCCGTCAGTACCGTGTAGTGGTTGACGTCCTCGACGCACACCGCCCTGACCTCCGTGCCCGGCTGGCCCGCCGCCCTGAGCCGGGACTCGTCGTACAGCCCCTGTTCCTCGTTCATCAGTCCGCGCTGGGCCCACAACAGGGTCGCGGGCCCGGGGAGTTCGTGCACGGCCGCGAGCACCTCGTCCTGGAACAGGCCCCCGCCGTCCGTGCGCACAGCCTCCAGCCGGCAGCCCGACCGCAGTGCCGGCTCCTCGCCCTTCAGGTCCCGCTGGATGTAGGCGTCCACCTCCGGCGACCAGTCCCCGTCCCCGAACGCGGGGTGGGCACGCCAGAACGAGCGGTACGCGTCCCGGTCGGCGAAGGTCATCGAGAGCCGGTCCATGGCCGGCCCGATCACGGCCGTCAGCAGTTCGTCCGCCGAGAGATGTGTGGGCGCGGGGAAGCCGAACCCGCCGTCGACGAGCACCAGGGGGCCGAAGCGCCCCGGATGACGTACGGCCGCGAGCGCGGCGACGAACGCGCCCATCGAATGACCCGCCAGCACCACCCGCTCCCGGCCCAGCGCCCCGGCCAGGGCGGCCGCGTCGTCCGCGTGGGCGGCGATGCCGTACGGGCCGGGCAGCCCGGCGCTGCCGGCCCGGCCCCGCAGGTCGGGGGCGACCAGCGTGGCCCGGCCGGCGAGCACGCGGGCCACCGCTCCCCAGGAGAGCGCGTTGGCCGTGATGCCGTGCAGGGCCACGACCACGGGTGCGTCCGGATCGGGGGAGGGCCAGCGCAGGGCGGCCAGTTCACCGCCGGTGACGGGGACGTGTATCTCCTCGTACGGGATCATCGGTGCTCCTCACGGGTCCTGCGCAGACGGGACGGGAGACGGGCCAGGCCGCCGGGCAGCAGGTGTACCACGGCCACGAACAGCACCCCGAGCAGGAACAGCGGCTGGGAGAGCGGTACGCGCAGGACCGCGGGCAGATCGGCGACCGCGCCCGAGCCGGCGAGGTCGCCGAGCCGGTGGTCGGCCCAGGTGTAGAGGATGCCGCCGACCATGGGGCCCCAGCGGGTGCCCGAGCCGCCCAGCACCACCATCACCAGGAGCGACAGGGTGAAGTCCGAGGTCGTCGTCTGGGGCGTCGATCCGCCGGTCAGCAGCAGATGGACGAGCCCGCCCACCGCCGCCAGCGCCCCGGCCAGGACGAACGCCGTCAGCTTGAATCCGTACGGCTTCAGGCCCAGCACCTCCACCCGGCGCTCGTTCTCCTTGATGCCCTCCCAGACCCGGCCGGTGGGGGAGCGCACGGCCCATCGGACGACCCCGAGGGTGAGGACGAGGTAGGCGAGCGCGATCCAGTACAGATTCGCGGTGTGGTCGATGCCGACCAGCCACGACGGCAGAAGCTCCGCCGGGGCGGCCCGGCCCTCCTCGCCCCCGGTGAGGCCGCCCGGGTTGCGGGACACGAGGATCGAGCCGGCCTGTGCGAAGGCGAGCGTCACCATGGAGAAGCCGATGCCGGTGACCCGCAGGGACACCGAGCCCAGCACCAGGGCGAGCGCGGTGCCGGAGCACAGTCCGAGGACCGCGGCGACGGCGAACGGGAGGCCCGCCTCCAGCAGGAACATGTTCGTGGCGTAGCTGCCCGCCGCGAAGTACAGCGCGTGCCCGAAGGAGAGCAGCCCCGTACGGCCGAGCAGCAGGTCGTAGCCGGTGGCGAGTGCGCCGAACAGCAGGCAGGTGGCCAGCAGTTGCAGACTGCCCGGGCTGCCGAGCGGGCCGTCCAGCAGACCGGGGACGGGCAGGGCGCTGTACGGCGCGACGACCAGGAGCACGAGGACGGCGACCGGCCACCAGCGCAGCAGCCGGGGCCTGTTCCGCCCGGGCGCCGTGGTCACGGCGGCGGGTGCGGGTGTGGTGGCGGTGCTCACGCGAGCCTCCCGGTCAGTCCGCGCGGCCGGACGAGCAGCAGCGCGGCGAGCAGGACGACGACCGCCAAGTCGCCGAGGCCCGCTGCGGTGTAGTAGTTGGCGAACTGCTGGACCAGGCCGATGACGACGGCGGCCACGGCCGCACCGGTCACCGAGCCCATGCCGCCCGTGACCACGACGACGAACGCGAAGATCAGCAGCGAGGTGCCCTGCCGGGGGTCGACCGAGCCGAAGTACAGCCCGCCGAGCGCACCGCCCAGCGCGGCGGCGCAGCCACCGATCGCGAAGACCAGCGTGAACGCCTTGCGGACGTCGATGCCGAGCGCCGTCACCATCGCCCGGTCCTCGACCCCGGCGCGCACGACCAGGCCGTGCCGGGTCCGGCCGAGGAACAGCCGCAGCGCGGCCAGGACGACGACGGCCGCCGCGACGAGCACCAGCCGGTCGACCGGCACGTCCGCGCCCAGCAGCCCGAAGGTGCCGGACAGGGCCTCGGGCCCGGGGAAGGTCCGGGCGTCCGAACCCCAGATGCCCGACAGCAGGGCGGGCACCGCCAGCCCCACCCCGACCGTCGCGAGCACCTGCTCCCGGGGCCGGGTGTAGAGGGGGCGTACGACGGCCAGTTCGAGCAGCACGGCGGCGATCGTGCCCACCGCGGTGCCGAACAGGACCGCCAGGGCGAAGCCCCAGCCGCCCGGGCCGGCGCCGGGCAGATTCCCGGACGCCGCCCACCAGGTGCCGTACGCCCCGATGGAGAGCAGCGCCCCGTGGGCGAAGTTGAGCACGTCCATCAGGCCGAAGATCAGCGAGAGGCCCGACGCGACGAGGAAGTAGAGCGCCCCCAGACCGAGTCCGGTCATGGTGAGCAGCACGATGGTGGACATCAGGAATCCGCCTCCGCGGTGGTCGGGGTGAGCGGGCCCTTGCCGACGCCGAGCAGTCTGCGGGTGGCCTCCGCGTCGCCCAGGAGTGCGGCGGCCTCGCCCTGGTGGGCCGTCCGCCCGTCGGCGAGCACCGCACAGTGTGCGGCGAGCCTGCGGACGACGGCGAGATTCTGCTCGACCAGGAGCACCGGCACCGCCTCGGCGGCGCGTTCCAGCACCTGGGCGACCTCGGTGACGACCTTGGGGGCCAGGCCCTTGGTGGGCTCGTCGGCGATGATCAGCCGGTTGCCGCCCAGCAGGGTGCGGCCGATGGCCACCATCTGCTGCTGACCGCCTGAGAGTGTCCCCGCCAACTGTCGCTCGCGGAGCTTCAGTTCGGGGAAGAGCTCATGGACCAGGCCGTACGCGGGCCCGTCGGCGCCCCGGCGTTCGGCCAGCCGCAGGTTCTCGGCGACGGTGAGCCCCGCGAAGACTCCCCGGTCCTCGGGGGCGTAACCGATGCCCCGGCGGACCAAAGTGTGGGTGGGCAGGCCCACGGTCTCCTCGCCGTCGAGGAGCACGCTGCCGAAGCGCGGCACCAGGCCGAGTACGCCGCGGACGGTCGTGGTCTTGCCGGCGCCGTTGCGGCCGAGGAGCGCCGTCACGCCGTGGCGTGCCACGTCCAGGTCGACGCCGTGCAGGATGTGCCGGCCGCCGATGAGCACGCGCAGGTCCCGTACCCGGAGCAGTGCGGGCGGTGTCACAGTCCCTCCCCGAGATAGGCCTGCTGGACGACCGGGTCGGCGGTCACCGCACCCGGGGTGTCCAGGGCGAGCAGGCGGCCGTGGTGCATCACGGCCAGCCGGTCCGCGAGTCCCAGCAGGACGTCCATGTGGTGCTCGACCATGAGCACGGTGCGGCCCTCGTCGCGGTGCAGCGTCCGGATCAGTTCCGTGAGGGCCGGGACCTCCTCGGCGCTCACCCCGGCCATCGGCTCGTCGAGCAGCATCAGCCGGGGTTCGCCCACCAGCAGCACCGCGAGCTCCAGCTTGCGTTTCTCGCCGTGGGAGAGCTCGGCCGCCGTGGCCCCGGCGCGGTGGCCGAGGCCGGTGCGCTCCAGCACGCCGTTCACCTCGGCGGTGTACGGGGAAGCGCGCCGCCAGAGCCGGTGCGAACCGCCCTTCCTGGCCTGCGCCGCCAGCCGGACGTGCTCGGCCACGGTCATCTGCGGCCAGAGGCTGGACGTCTGGAACGTCCGCCCGATCCCGCGCCGCGCACGGGTGTGGACGGGCAGTCCGGTGAGGTCCGCGCCGTCCAGCGCGAGGGTGCCCGTGGTGGGCGGGAGGATTCCGCTGATCAGGTTGAACAGGGAGGTCTTGCCTGCCCCGTTGGGCCCGATGAAGGCGAGGAACTCACCCTCCCGGACGTCCAGCGTGACGTCCTCGACGATGGCCGCCCCGCCGACGCGCCACCCCAGTCCGTCCAGCCGGAGCACCGGAGCGCCCGTACGCGCCCCCTCGTCCCGCGCGGTGGCGGTGCCGGATACGGTCACGGGTCAGCCCGCCGAGGGCTTCGCGGGCGGGGCCACCTCGTCCATCGGCCGGGTGCTCACCAGTTCGGGTTCGGCGGCGGCTCCGGTGCCGTTGAGCTTCGCCACGAACATCGGCTGCACCAGCGCGTGGTCCTCGGCGCGGATCTGCTGCCTGCCCTTCACCCCGTCGAAGCTCCAGCCCTCCAGGGCCTTCACCATGGCGGCGGTGTCGGTGGCACTGCCCTCCTCGACGGCCCGCACGATCATCTGGGCCGCGGTGAAGCCGTCGGTGCTGAACAGGTCGGGGGTGCCGCCCGCCTTCTCGACGCCGTCGAGCATGGCCTTCTCCACGGCGTTGCCGCCCCCCGCGCCGGGGAAGTAGTGGGCGAGGAAGGAGACCTTGGCGCCGGCCGCGCCGAAGACCGGGTACGACGCCGTCCCGGCCAGCCCGGTGACGACCTTGCCGGCGCTCAGTACGCCCTGCTGGTCCAGCGCGGTCCACAGGGCGGGGGCGGTCGCGCCGGCCCAGGCGACGAAGACCAGGTCGGGACCGCCCGCCTTCACCTGCCGGGCGAAGGGCGTGAGGTCCGTGGCGCTGGGCGGGGCGAGCACGGAGCCCACCTTCGCCCCCTCGGCGCCCAGGACCGCCTTGACGGCGGCGACGTTGGCCTGGCCGAAGGTCGAGTCCTGCGCGAGGACGGTGACCTTCTTGCCCTTCGGGTCTCCGAGCATGGTGCCCGCGGTGAGGATGTCCTGGTAGGACTGCCGGCCGGAGCGGAAGGTGTACGCGTTGATCCCGGTCACCGCGTCCGTGGCGGCCGGGCCGTTGACGTACAGCACCTTGTTCTGGGCGGCCAGCGGGGCCATCTGGAGCGCGACGCCGGAGTCGGTGGTGCCGGCCAGCACCTTGTAGCCCTTGCCGATCAGATTCTTCGCCGCGGAGACGGCCTTGCCGGGGTCGCCCGCGTCGTCCTGCTCGGTGACCTCGATCGGGTGGCCGCCCGCCTTGCCGGTGCCCTTCGTCGCGTGGTCGAGGCCCGCCATGAACCCGTCGCGGTACTGCTTCCCGTACGCGGCGAGCAGTCCCGTACGGGAGTAGACGAGGCCCACCTTCACGGCCTCGTCCCCGCCCTTGCCGGACCCGGACCCGCTGCCCGCCTGCCCGGCGGCGGTGCATCCCACCAGGAGCAGGCCGGCGGCGCCGAGAGCGGTCGCGGTCAGGGTTCTTCTCTGCATGGTGCCTACGGCTCTGCGACGCATGGGGACCGGCTCCTCGGCGTGGTTCGGGTGATGTCGGCCGAACCGTACGAACACCGTGGCGCCGTCGACATGGTGCAGGGAACCTCACCTGGGTGGGTGCCGGTGTGGGTGCCGCACATGGGCACCTATCGGCGGGTGTCCGCCGGGAGGTCGATCAGCCCGCACACCGTCTCGATGTCCCGCCTCACCTGTGCGATCGACTCCCGCCCCGACAGCCAGGTGATCAGCGCCGAGTGCCAGGTGTGCTCGATGACGCGGACCACGGAGAGCTGCTCCTGCGTGGGGTCCTCGACCCCCATCGCGTCCAGGACGATCGCCGTCGTCAGCCGGGACACGGCGTCCACCTCCGGGCTCACCCCGCGATCGGCGAAGGTCAGCGCCCGCACCATGGCGTCCGCCAGATGGGGCTCGCGCTGGAGTGCCCGGAAGGCCAGCATCAGGGTCGCCGCGACCCGCTCGGCGGCGTCGTCCCCGGCGGGCGGCTGTCTGCGGAGCGTGACGTGCAGATGCCGGAGCTGGTCCTGCATGAGCGCCACCAGCAGATGGACCTTGGACGGGAAGTAGCGGTACAGCGTGCCCAGGGCGACCCCGGCGGCGTCCGCCACCTCACGCATCTGCACGGCCTCGAAACCGCCGCGCCCCGCGAGCTGGGCACCGGCCTGCAGAATGCTCCGGCGGCGGGCCTCCTGGCGTTCCGTCAGGGGAGGCTCCCCAGGCCTGGCTTCCGCTGTCATCTGTCGTCCCCATCCAAAAAGGGAGAACCGGTTCCCTGTCCGGCCGGGCGTCTGTTTCCGGGCGCGCACAGCATGCCAGTGTGGCCGCCGTGGCGCGAATCACCTGATGCGGCCGTCACGCCGACGCTACCTGCCGGTAGATTCGGTGCGGGTTGAACCACCCAGTCTGAAACTTGTTCTAGATTAGCGCGACCGGTTACGCTCCGGCGAACGTAGTGAGAAGGGGGCCGAGTGTGACCGCTGAGGCCATAGAGACGGGCCCCTTCGCGGGCGGCGACACGGCGGGCACCGACGGTGACCGGCGTCTGCGCATCGCGCTCCTGACCTACAAGGGCAACCCCTTCTGCGGCGGCCAGGGCGTCTACGTCCGCCACCTCGGCCGCGAGCTGGCCCGGCTCGGCCACAGCGTCGAAGTGATCGGTGCCCAGCCCTATCCGGTGCTCGACGAGGGCGTCCCGCTCACCGAGCTGCCGAGCCTCGACCTCTACCGCCAGCCCGACCCGTTCCGCACCCCGGGACGCGGCGAGTACCGCGACTGGATCGACTTCGCCGAGGTCGCCACCATGTGGACCGGCGGCTTCCCCGAGCCGCTCACCTTCAGCCTGCGGGCGCGCCGTCATCTCCTCGCCAGGCGCGGTGACTTCGACGTCGTGCACGACAACCAGACACTCGGTTACGGCCTTCTCGGCGACATCGGCGCACCCCTCGTCACGACGATCCACCACCCGATCACCGTCGACCGCCGGCTGGACCTGGACGCCGCAGGATCGGCGCGCCGCCGGCTCGCCGTGCGCCGCTGGTACGGCTTCACCCGCATGCAGAAGCGCGTCGCCCGCCGCCTGCCGTCCGTCCTCACCGTCTCCGGCTCGTCGCAGCAGGAGATCGTCGAGCACCTCGGGGTGCGCCGGGACCGTATCCAGGTCGTGCACATCGGGGCCGACACCGACCTCTGGTCGCCCGACCCCTCGGTCGCCGAGGTCCCCGGACGGATCGTCACCACCTCCAGCGCCGACGTCCCGCTCAAGGGCCTCGTCCACCTGGTGGAGGCCCTCGCCAAGCTCCGCACCGAGAACCCGAATGCGCACCTCGTGGTCGTCGGCAAGCGGGCCGAACGCGGCCCCGTCGCCCGGGCCATCGCGCGCCACGGGCTCCAGGACGCCGTCGAGTTCGTCAAGGGCATCAGCGACGCCGAACTCGTCGACCTGGTCCGCAGCGCCCAGATCTCCTGCGTCCCCTCCCTGTACGAGGGCTTCTCGCTGCCCGCCGCCGAGGCCATGGCCACGGGGACCCCGCTGGTGGCCACCACCGGCGGCGCCATCCCGGAGGTCACCGGGCCCGACGGGGAGACCTGCCTCGCCGTGCCGCCCGGCGACGCGGGGGCACTGGCCGCCGCTCTCGGCCGGCTCCTCGGCGACCGCGAGCTGCGCGCCCGCCTCGGCGAGGCCGGCCGCGCCCGGGTGCTGGCCAACTTCACCTGGGCCAAGGCGGCCCTCGGCACCGTCGAGCTGTACCGTCAGTCGATCGCAGCCCGGGGGGCCCGCAGGTGACGACCCCCGTGGCTCCCGGAATCCGTACCTCCGACCTCGAAGGCAGGCCCCCGTGCTGACCGTCGACTTCACCCGCTTCCCGCTCGCCGCCGGCGACCGGGTGCTCGATCTGGGCTGCGGCGCCGGCCGGCACGCCTTCGAGTGCTACCGGCGCGGCGCCCAGGTGGTGGCCCTCGACCAGAACGGCGAGGAGATCCGCGAGGTCGCGAAGTGGTTCGCCGCGATGAAGGAGGCCGGTGAGGCACCCGCGGGCGCGACCGCCACCGCGATGGAGGGAGACGCGCTCAACCTGCCTTTCCCCGACGCCTCCTTCGACGTCGTCATCATCTCCGAGGTGATGGAGCACATCCCCGACGACAAGGGCGTCCTCGCCGAGATGGTCCGGGTGCTGAAGCCCGGCGGCCGGATCGCGATCACCGTGCCCCGCTACGGCCCCGAGAAGGTCTGCTGGACGCTCTCCGACGCGTACCACGAGGTCGAGGGCGGACACATCCGCATCTACAAGGCCGACGAACTGCTCGGCAGGATCCGCGAGGCCGGACTCAAGCCCTACGGCACCCACCACGCGCACGCGCTGCACAGCCCCTACTGGTGGCTGAAGTGCGCCTTCGGCGTGGACAACGAGAAGGCGCTGCCGGTGCGCGCGTACCACAAGCTGCTGGTCTGGGACATCATGAAGAAGCCCCTGGCCACCCGGGTCGCCGAGCAGCTGCTCAACCCGGTCGTCGGCAAGAGCTTCGTCGCCTACGCGACCAAGCCGCACCTGCCGAAGGCCGAGGCGTGAGCACGCCGGAGCAGACCGAACACCTCGTCCTGCCGGGCGTCCTCACCGCCGAACAGGCCGCAGAGACCGTGGCCGCGCTGCTCGCCGTGCAGCGCGAGGACGGGGCGCTGCCCTGGTTCCGCGGCCACCACCTCGACCCGTGGGACCACACCGAGGCCGCGATGGCGCTGGACGCGGCCGGCGAGCACGAGGCCGCCGCCCGCGCCTACGCGTGGCTGGCCCGCCACCAGAACGAGGACGGCTCCTGGTACGCCGCGTACCACGACGGTGATCCCGACAGGCCGACCGACCTGGGGCGCGAGACCAACTTCTGCGCCTACGTGGCCGTCGGCGTCTGGCACCACTACCTCGCCACCGGCGACGACGCGTTCGTCGACCGGATGTGGCCGACGGTCTTCGCCGCGGTCGAGTTCGTGCTGCGGCTCCAGCAGCCCGGCGGGGAGATCGGCTGGAAGCGGGAGGCCGACGGCACACCCGTCGGCGACGCCCTGCTGACCGGCTCCTCCTCCGTGTACCAGGCGCTGCGCTGCGCGCTGGCACTGGCGGAGCAGCGTGAGGAGGCCCAGCCGGACTGGGAGCTGGCGGCCGGGGCCCTGGGTCACGCGATCCGCAGCCACCCCGAGCGCTTCCTGGACAAGAGCCGCTACTCGATGGACTGGTACTACCCGGTCCTCGGTGGCGCGGTCTCCGGCGCCGCCGCGACCCGGCGGATCGAGGACGGCTGGGACGCCTTCGTCGTCCCCGGACTCGGTGTGCGCTGCGTGCTCCCCAACCCGTGGGTGACGGGCGGCGAGAGCTGCGAACTGGCCCTGGCGCTCTGGGTGACGGGGGAGTCGGACCGCGCCCTGGAGATCCTGCAGTCCATCCAGCACCTGCGGGCCGAGGGCGGCCTCTACTGGACGGGGTACGTCTTCGAGGGCGAGCGGGCCATATGGCCCGAGGAACTCACCACCTGGACGGCCGGATCACTGCTGCTCGCGGTGGCCGCGCTCGGGGGGGACGAGGCGACCACCGCGGTCTTCAGCGGCGAACGGCTGCCGGCGGGGCTGGAACCGGACTGCTGCCGGGTGGGTTAGGGCCTCTCGTCCGGACGGAAGACCCTGGAAGACGAAAGACCCTGGAAGACGAAGGACCCTAGAAGCGGCGGACCCGGCCCGCCACGGCGTGACCGATGAACAGGTAGACGACGGCGGCCAGTCCGTAGCCCGTGACGACGCGCGCCCACGCCTCGTCGAAGGTGAACAGGTCGTACGACCAGCCGGCCAGCCAGCGGGCCGAGTCCTGGACGAACTGAACCAGGTCGTTACCCCGGTTGGCGTCGAGCAGGTACATCAGGATCCACAGAATGATGATGAAGGCCATGATGTCCGCGACGACGGCTATGACGCGTGCTGCGGTGCTGCTTCCTGTGCCTGTTCTGGGAGACATGGTCTCCGGATTGCCGCTTTACGTCGGGTGAAACCCGTACGGCGTGCGCCAGGTGGCGGCCCGCGCCCGCACGGGTGAGCCTGGCGGCGAGTGCCGGCCCGCGTCACTCACCGTGATGACCCTGGTCAGGAGGCCCGCCGTGCCCCGTTCCGTACCGCTCCGCCGGCTCGTCGTGGCGCTGATGCTGTCCTGCACCCTCCTGGTGGGGACCACCGCCTGCGGGGACGACGACGGCGCTACCCGGACCGCCAGCAGTTCCGCGAGCCCGAGCCCCACGACGTCGGCGCAGAAGCAGAAGTACGCCAAGGCGCGTTTCGTGGCCAACGCGGGCCTGGCGGCAGGGGCGGCGTACCAGTGGATCGTGAAGCCGTACCGGGCGGGGAAGTTCAAGAAGGGCGCGGACGGGCGCACCTTCGCCATGGTCAAGGCGGGGGTGGCGGGCGCCTTCGCGTACAACCGGCTCGACGCCGCGGCGGAGAACGCCAAGGGCGACCCGCTCCTGTCGAAGGCCGTCGCGCCGCTGACCGCCGGGATCGCCTCGCTCAAGGACGTGGCCACCAGGATGGGCAAGGGCGAGGCGGGCGCCGGGGACGTGGGGGCCTTCGAGAGCGTCATCAACAGCGTCAAGGACGCCGGGAAGAGCGCGGGCGCCGAGGTGAAGAACAAGGTCCCGTCGACCTCGCAGCTGACCGGCTGACCTTCCTGCGCCGGATACGGCAGTGGCCCCCACCCTTTCGGGCGGGGGCCACTCGCGTCCGACGGCTCAGCCGCGCTGGATGCCCGTGGTGTCCTGGAGGACGCCACGACGGCCGTCCTGCGTCTGGGCGATGAGCCCGGGGCCACGCTGCTCCACCGCGAGGTACCACGTACCCGGAGCGAGCTCCGCGATCGGGTTGGGGGCGCCGTCCTCGCCGTACAGCGGGCGGGCCACCGGGACCGCGAACCAGAACGGGGTGAAGTCACCGGCCGGTGCCCCACCGCCCTGCGGAGCCTGCTGCGCGGCCTGCTGCTGGTGCTCCGGCTGACCCTGCTGGCCGGGCTGGCCCGGCTGGGCGCCGTACGGCTGGGGCTGGCCCGGCTGCGCGCCGAACGGCTGCTGGCCACCGGGGTAGCCGTAGCCCTGGCCGGGCTGCTGGCCGTATGCCGGCTGCACGGCCTGCGCCGGGCGCGGTGCGCCGAGGAGCGGGGCCTTGAGCGCGGGGACCAGCGGAGCGGCCACCGCGGCGCCGGCCAGCACGATGGCAGCCAGCAGTCCGAGGATCAGGCCGGCGCCCGCGTCACCCGCGTCGATGATGGTCCAGAACATGGTCCACAGGGAGAACACGGTGAACGCGGCGCCGAACTGGCCGAGTTCGAAGCCGGCCACCTTGCGGCCCGGCATCGCGCGGCTGACGATCAGCAGCGCGGCGCCGATGATGCCGGCCAGGTAGATGCCCATCAGGACGGAGAGCGAGTCCCAGGCGTTCGCGCTGTAGCCCGAGCAGTCCACGCCCGAGGGGCAGTCGTAGCCGGAGAGGTCGAGGAAAGAGGCGACGAACAGCACGACCGCTGCTCCGATCACCACGCCGTCGCCTCGAGTGAGGGAGCGGATATTCACGTGAAGGTCCTTAGTCGGTCGTCTCGTCGGGGCGGTCGTCGATGCCGCCCGATCGGCGGGTTACGGCGCGAAGCTCGGGGGCGGCTCCCCATCGTACGGATGAATGTATCGTCTGCCCGGGCGGGTTGTGATGCTGCCCGGACCGCGGACGGGCTATCCCCCCAATGTCGCCACTATCACCGCAGAACTACCTCTTCAGATAGCTGCCGATGCCCTCGGCGATACCGAGAGCGGCTTTCTGTCGCCAGCCCGAACTGGTGAGCAGGGCGGCGTCCTTCGGATCACGCATATTGCCGCATTCGATGAACACTTTGGGCACGGTCGACAGATTCAGGCCGCCGAGATCGTCCCGGGTGTCCAGCCCCGTGTTGTCGCCGATGTAATTGGAAGGCGCGCTTCCGGTAACGCGTACGAAATTCCCGGCAATCCGTACTCCCAGTTCACGCGAAGGGGCAACGATCTTCGCGGTGTCCGCGCCGTCCCCGTTCACCGCTGCGGGGAGAATGACGTGGAATCCACGGTTCCCGGTTGCGGAACCGTCCGCGTGGACCGAGACGACCGCGTCGGCCCGCTCCTTGTTGCCGATCCGCGCACGCTCGTCGACGCACGGGCCGTAGGGGCGGTCGCCGTCCTGGGTGAGGACGACCTTCGCGCCCTGTTCCTCCAGCAGCGTGCGCAGCCGGCGGGAGACGTCGAGGGTGAACTCGGCCTCCGCGTAACCCGCGTCGGTCGCCGTGCCCGTGGTGTCGCACTCCTTGTGCCCGGTGCCGATGTCCACCTGGCTGTTGATCTCCCGGGTGTGGTCGCGGTTGCCCGGGTTGTGCCCGGGGTCGATCACCACGGTCCGGCCCGTGAGCGGGCCCCGGGGGGCGGGCTTGGCCGAGGTGGGCCCGGGGGACGGGGTCGCGGCCGGGGCGGACGACTGCCGGGGCGAGGAGGTGGACGCGGCGGACCGGGACGCGCTCTCAGGCCCGGCCCCGGGGCCCTGCCCGCCGTCGCCCGCACACCCGGCGGCGGTCAGACAGACGCCGGCCAGCACCGCGGCGGCCAGCACGGGCCCGCGGCGGGGCGTGGGGGGAGGGAAGTCTTCGTGACGCACGTCCGCGATGCTATCCGTGCCCTCAGAGCCCCGTCCCCGTATGCCGCAGGACGCGCAGCGAGTCCGTGACCGAGATCTCGGTGAACGCCCCAGAAGCCAGGGCGCGTTGGTGGACACGGTAGGGGGCCTGGCCGCCGTCCGCCGGGTCCGGGAACACGTCGTGGATGACCAGGAGACCGCCGTCGGCGACCTTCGGGGCCCAGCCCTCGTAGTCGCCGTTCGCGTGCTCGTCGGTGTGCCCGCCGTCGATGAAGACCAGGCCGAGCGCCCCGCCCCAGACGGCCGCGACCTGGGGGGACCGTCCGACGAGGGCGACCACGTGCTCCTCCAGGCCCGCGCGGTGCAGGGTGCGCCGGAAGGTGGGCAGCGTGTCCATCAGGCCGATCTCCGGGTCCACCACCGACGCGTCGTGGTACTCCCATCCGGGCTGCTGTTCCTCGCTGCCCCGGTGGTGGTCGACGGTGAGCGCCGTCAGCCCGGCGGCGCGGGCGGCGTCGGCCAGCAGGATCGTGGACCGCCCGCAGTAGGTGCCGACCTCCAGGAGCGGGAGCCCGAGCGCGGCGGCCTCGACGGCGGCGGCGTACAGGGCGAGCCCTTCGTGGACCGGCATGAACCCCTTGGCCGCCTCGAAGGCGGCGAGCACCTCCGGGGCGGGACGGGCGGGCGACTCGGCGGCCACGGGGTTCCTCCTGGTGGGGCGGTGGATCGGACGGCGTCCCATCGTGCCGTACGCCCCCGGCGCGGCGAGCGGCGGGGGCGTACGGGTGGGGTGGGCCCGGGTCGGGGCCCCTGGCAGGGCTGCCGGTTCAGGTCAGCAGCTCTGCCAGAGCCGGGTCATGACCCGGACGCCGAAGCGCAGGCCCTCCAGCGGGACGCGCTCGTCCACGCCGTGGAAGAGCCGGCCGTAGTCCAGGTCGTGCGGGAGCTTCAGCCCCTTGAAGCCGAAGCAGCGGATGCCCAGGTGGGTGAAGGCCTTGGCGTCGGTGCCGCCGGGGTTGCAGTACGGGACGGGATAGCCGTCCGGGTCCTCCGCGCGGACCGCGTCACACATCGCCTCGACCAGCGGCCCGTCGAACGTCGTCTCCATCGCGATGTCGTGGTTGACCCACTCGCGGCTGACGGAGGGCAGCAGCAGCCGGTCGATGGTGTCGATCAGCTCCTGTTCGTGGCCCGGCAGGAAGCGGCCGTCGACGCGGGCGGTCGCCTTCCCGGGGATCACGTTGGTCTGGTAACCCGCGTCGAACATGGTGGGGTTGGCGCTGTTGCGCAGCACCACCTGCATGAAGTCCGCGACCGGCCCCAGCCGGGACAGGGTGCCCTCGATGTCGTCCTCGTCGAACTCCGCACCGTAGAGGCGCGCGGCCTCCTCCAGCAGGGCGCGGACCGGTTCGATCAGCCGGATCGGGAAGGTCTCGCGGCCGATCCGGGTGAGGGACTCGGCGAGGTCGGTGACCGCGTTCTCGTCGTTGGGGGAGGAGCCGTGGCCGGCCCGGCCGGTGGCGGTGAGCTCCATCCACGCCATGCCGCGCTGGGCGTTCTCGATCGGGTACAGCCGCCGGGTGTCGTCGATCGCGAAGGAGAAGCCGCCTCCTTCGCCGATCGCCTCGGTGGCCCCGGAGAAGAGCTCGGGGCGGTGCTCGACCAGCCAGTGCGCCCCGAACTTCCCGCCGGCCTCCTCGTCGGCGAGGAAGGCGAGGACCAGATCGCGGGCAGGCCGCGTGCCGGTCCTGGCGAAGTGCCGCGCGGTGGCCAGCATGACCGCGACCGTGTCCTTCATGTCGATCGCGCCGCGCCCCCAGAGATAGCCGTCGCGGATCTCCCCGGAGAACGGCGGCACCTGCCACTCGGAGGCGTCGGCGGGTACGACGTCGAGGTGGCCGTGCACGAGCAGGGCGCCCCGTGACGGGTCGGCGCCCGCGACGCGCGCGATGACGTTGGCCCGGCCGGGAGCGGACTCGACCAGCACGGATTCGATGCCCACCTCGGCGAGCCGGGCCACCACCCAGTCCGCCGCGGCGCGTTCGTCGCTGGTCGGGTTGGAGGTGTCGAAGCGGATCAGTTCGGCGCAGAGACCGACGACCTCCTCCTGGGCCTGCTCGGACGCGGGGACGATGCTCATGCTGCTCCTGTCGGGGTGGTGACGTGGGCGGCGGCGGGCGCGGGGGTGTGCGCGTCGTCGTCCAGGGCGGAGGTGCCGTACGGCCTGACCCAGCCCAGCAGGCCGAGCACGCAGTACAGGAGGAAGGCGGTGGCCAGCGAGTTGAGGGCGGGGATGCCGCCGTCGTAGAACTTGCCGACGCAGAACGCGGCGAGCCAGATGGCCAGGGACATCGGCACCCAGGTGGGAGAGGTCGCGGGGAGGGTCTGCGCCTCGCGGGTCTCGTCCAGCGGCCGCCGCATCCGCTTCACGACCCAGTACTCCGCGACGACGATGCCGCCGATCGGCGGGATCATCACGCCCAGCAGGGAGAGGAACTCCGTGAAGTGGGTCATGATGCCGACCGCGGAGAGGAGGGTGCCCGCGACTCCGAGGGCGACGGTGACGACGCCGCGGTGCAGCCGCTTGCCGAAGACGACCTGGAAGAAGTTGACGACGCCGAGCGAGGAGCCGTACAGGTTCCAGTCGTTGATCTTGGCGGTGGACATCAGGACCACGATCACGCCGAACGCGCCCGAGGTGGAGAGCACGATGTGCGAGACCTCGCTGGACTTCACCAGGTGGCCGAGGAGCACACCGACCATGCCGACGATGTACTCGGAGAGGATCATCGAGGAGGCGCTCTGCACGAAGACGTGCGAGCCCTTCCTGTTGTAGCGGGTCATCTCGGGCGAGACGATGGCGCCGGTCATGTAGCCGCCGGCGATCGCGGTGGCGGCGACCGCCAGCGGGATGGTCTCACCGGGCGGCGGCGAGCTGACCAGGTCGCCGAGCGAGTGGTCGTTCAGCGTGGTGATCACCGACCAGGCGACCATGCCGAAGAAGAGCGGGGTGACGATCTTCGCGAACAGGGCCATGTAGCGGAAGCCGAAGATCACCAGGGTGGTGATGGCGACGCCCGCGATGACGCACCACATCCAGGACGGGCCGCCGAGGAGCGCCGAGACGCTGTCGCCGAAGATCGTGTTCTGGACACCGAACCAGCCCACCAGGCTGACCGCGATGACGAAACTCACCAGCGCGGAACCGTTGCGGCCGAAGCCCACCCAGCGGGTCAGCATGGGAGTGGCCAGGCCCTCGCGCATCCCGGCCAGGCCGATCGCGAAGATCACGATCTCCAGGATCACCGCGCCGAGCGTGAAGGCGAGGAAGGCGTCCCCGAAGGTCATGCCCACACCGATGGTGGCGCCGAGCGTGAACTGGGAGATGGACCCGGACTGGGCGAGCCACTGCAGAAGCATCGACCAGAAGCCGAAGCGCTTGTCGCGCGGCACCCGGGAGAGCGAGTAGTCGTCGCTGCCGATGCTCTTGGCCTCGGGGGCCGTGGCGGCGCCCCGGCTGTCGGATGCCATCAGGACTCCTGGGTGGTGCGGCCGAAGGTCTGCAGATGAGCCAGCGACCCGTAGCGGTTGACGAGGTTGTCGAACTCCACCGCGTCGTGGAAGTCCAGGGTTCCGGCGCCGAAGGCCTTGGCGACCTCGACGGCGTACCGGGCGGCGGACGCGATGTCCGTCTCGTGACTCGCGCCCGTCTGGCAGCCCGGCACCGCGGCGGCCGAGGTGACCGCCAGACCGACGACCGGAGCAGCGGTCGCGGTGGAGGGCTGGAGAATCGAATTGATGTGGTGCGCACCGTTACCGTACGGGGTGATGTCCTGCGTGGTCACGGGGTACGTGACCAACGGCTCACCGGTCACCACGGCGAGCAGCTCGCCGAGCTGCTCGGACACCCGGAGCACCCAGCCCTCCTTGACGGTGGGCGAGAGGGCCAGGCCCTTGTGGTTGATGATCCGGTTGCCCTTGGTGGTGTCGATGGAGAGCACGGCCTCCATCTCGCCGGTGACCTCGTGCCGGTTCATCGTGGCGATGTCCACCGGGGACCCCATGAACGGAACCGGGTCGTGCGGCTCGGTCGGGGCGTTCGGGCAGATGTGCGTGGCGACGATCACGTCGCCGGGCAGGGCGTCACCCCGGCGCCGCATGTCCAGCAGCTTGGCTGCCGTGGCGAGCGCCGAGGCCGCGCCGTCGGCGTCGGACACGAGCCCGGTCACCTCCGGCCGGGCGCCGACGCCGCCGAGCCGGCCGACCACACCGAGGGTCCGGGCGCTGCCGCCCGAGGTGCGCCCGTGGGTGCCCGGGACGCGGACGAGTACGAAGTCCGTCGCCCCCCGGTCGCCGGTGACCGTCGTGACCTCGGCCGCCGAGCCCGCGGCCCCGGCGACGGAGTCGAGGTACTTGACGACGGACTTGCCGCTGACCTGCGGGTCGTCCAGCAGCTCGACGATGTCCAGTACGTACTTGAGCATGGGGGGCCTTTCTCCGGAGCGGGACACCCGCCCGGCGCTCCTACGGGGAAGCGCGGGGCGGGGTGCTGGAGCAACATTCGGGATCCGCTACCGTGGAACGCAATGCTTTCCCGTTATCTGCAATTCAGGTCTGAATGGTGAGATGCTGCTGATGGCCGACTTCGATCCGGACCGCCGGACCCCCGCCGGGGCGCTGCAGACCGTCGACCGGGCCCTCCTGGTGCTGCTCGCCTTCGAGCGCACCCGGCCCGACTGGGGCGTCACCGAGGTCGCCGAGGAGTTCGGCTGGGACACCTCGGTCGCCCAGCGCCTGCTGGCCACGCTCGCGGGCCGCGGCTTCCTGGTGTCCGACCCGGTCACCCGCCGCTACCGCATCGGCCCCGCAGTGCTGCGGCTCGGCCGGCTCTGGGAGCGCTCGGGGTCACTGGAGCTGCTGGCCGGCCCGGTGCTGGAGGAGCTCCGCCGGACCACCGGCGACACCGTCCTGTTCTGTCTCCCGGACAACTTCCACATGCGGTGCGTGGCCGCCGAGGAGGGCGAGACCGGGCCGCTGCGCTACTACCCGCTGGTCGGGGAGCTCTATCCGGCGCACGCCGGGGCCACCAGCAAGTCCTTCTACGCCTACCTGCCCGACGACCAGCGCCACCGGCTCTTCCGGGGCCGCCCCATGGCGCGGTTCACCGACCGGACCGTCACCGACCCGGATCTGCTGGAGAAGGAGTTCATGAAGGTCCGGGCCCAGGGGTTCGCCTGGACGGTCGGCGAGTACGACACCGGCATCGCCACCGTCGCCGTGCCGGTGTTCCTCCGGCGCGAGCCCTACGGCAGCCTCAGCCTCGGCGGAGGCGAGGACCGCTTCCGGGGTGCCCCCGAGGACCGGCTCGACGCCCTGCGCTACGCCGCCCACCTGCTGGAGCAGCGGCTCACCCACCCGCCCCAGCGGCCGAAGTCCCGCGCGGGACGGCCCCGTACCGCCTGAGCCCTGTCCGATCGCCGATCCCGCCCCTACGCACGAGGAACACCCGTGAATCTGCTGCTGCTCTCCAACTCCACCCAGTACGGCTGCGGTTACCTGGAACACGCCCTGGACACCGTCACGGCGTTCCTTCCGGCGAACGCGCGACTGGCCTTCGTGCCCTACGCGCTGGCCGACCACGACGCGTACACCGCACGGGTCCGCGCGGCGCTGGAGCCGTCCGGGATCCGCGTGCGCGGCGTCCACGAGGGCGCCGACCCGCTCGCCGAACTCGCCGCGTCGGACGCCGTGTTCATCGGCGGAGGCAACTCCTTCCGGCTCCTCGACGCCCTGTACCGCACCGGCCTGCGCGAGGCGGTGCGGGACGCCGCACGGGGCGGGCTGCCCTATATGGGCGCCAGCGCGGGCACCAACATGGCGGCGCCCACCCTCCGGACCTCCAACGACATGCCCATCGTGCAGCCGCCGTCCTTCGACGCACTGGGCCTGGTCCCGTTCCAGATCAACCCGCACTACCTGGACCCGGACCCGGACAGCACCCACAAGGGCGAGACCCGCGAGGAGCGGCTCACCGAATTCCTCGAGGAGAACGACGTCCCCGTGCTCGGGCTGCGCGAGGGCTCCTGGCTCCGCGTCGAGGAGGGGACGGCGACGGTCCAGGGCGCGCGGCCCGCACGGCTGTTCACGCGTGGTGTCCGGCCGCAGGAGCTCGCGGCCGGAACCGATGTGTCCCGGCTGCTGGCTACGGAGCCGAGGTTCGACGCTCCGGCGCGCTGACCGGCGCCGCCACGGGGGCGGGCTCGGCCGCGGCGAGCGCGTCGCCGGCGCTGCTGGCCAGCAGCACCGGGTGCGCCTTCCGCTGCGCCGGCAGGAACGCCGCCAGCACGAGGCCGATCAGCACCGCCCCCGTGGCGATCATGAACGAGGTCCGGAAGCCCTCCATGGTGGGGACGTCCACCGCGCCCATCCGCACCGAGGTGTTCGCCAGCACCATGCCGATCACCGCACTCGACAGCGAGGTGCCGATCGACCGCATCAGCGTGTTCAGGCCGTTGGCCGCACCCGTCTCCGACGCGTCGACCGCGCCGATGATCAGGGCGGGCAGCGAGGAGTACGCGAGCCCGATCCCCGCGCCGAGCACGACCGCGATGACCACCGTCTGCCAGGCGGCGCTCATCAGGCCGAGCCCCGCCCCGTAACCGACGGCGATGACCAGCATGCCAAGGATCAGCGTGGTCTTGGGCCCGCGGCGGGCGGAGAGCCGTGCGTACAGCGGGGCGACGAACATCATGGTCAGACCCAGCGGCGCCACGCAGAGCCCCGCCACCACCATGGACTGCCCCAGGCCGTAACCCGTCGAGGCGGGCAGCTGGAGCAGCTGCGGCAGGACCAGGGAGACGGCGTAGAAGGCGACCCCGACCATGATCGAGACGAGGTTGGTGAGCAGTACCTCACGGCGTGCGCTGGTGCGGAGATCGACCAGCGGTGCCGGGGAGCGCAGCTCGAACAGGCCCCACAGCAACAGGATCACCAGGGACGCGGCGACCAGACCGAGCGTCAGCGGAGAGGTCCAGCCCCAGTCGCCGCCCTTGGTCACGGGCAGCAGCAGGCAGACCAGGCCCAGGGCGAGCCCCAGCGCCCCGACGAGGTCGAAGCGGCCCGGTGCGCGCAGCGGAGGCTCCGGCACGACGAGGACGGTCAGTCCCATGGCCAGCACCCCGAGCCCGGCCGAGGCCAGGAAGAGCGCGTGCCAGTCGGCGTGCTGAGCGACGATCGCGGCGGCGGGCAGCGCGAGTCCGCCGCCCACCCCTATGGAAGAGCTCATCAGGGCCATCGCGGAGCCGAGCTTCTCGCGCGGCAGCACGTCGCGCATGATGCCGATCCCCAGCGGGATGGCACCCATGGCGAAGCCCTGGAGGGCCCGGCCGACGATCATGATCACGAGGTTGTCGGTGGACGCGCAGATCAGTGAGCCCACCACCATCACGGCGAGGCTGGCCAGCAGCATCCGCCGTTTGCCGTACAGATCGCCGAGCCGCCCCATGATCGGGGTCGCGACGGCCCCGGCGAGCAGGGTGGCCGTCATCACCCAGGTCGCGTTCGCCGGGTCGGTGCCGAGCAGGGACGGCAGGTCCTTGATCACGGGGACGAGCAGGGTCTGCATCACCGCGACGGTGATCCCCGCGAACGCGAGTACGGGTACGACGCCGCCGCCCTTGCCCCCGCGCGGGCCGGGGAGCGCCGCGCGCGAGCCCTGCTGTCCGTTCGTCGTCCGTTGCATACGTGTGGCCTCCGGGCAGGGGAAGAAGCAGAAGATCGAGCTGGGGTGGAGCATGCGGCAGCGCGCCGACGGGCAGCGCCGGCCGCCAAGTGTGTGCATGTTGAACACTTCCCTGTGCCTGCGATATTCCGGTGAACGCGGCGTAAAAACGGGGAAGTCGGCGCAGGACCTACGCCAGGAGGCGGAGAGGTGATGAGACCGAAGGGGGCCCGGAAACCGATGTACGGGGCACGGGACGCCTGCGAGTATGACACCCATGGTTGACGTCTCCCCGCCCGCACGGCCGGCCGCACGATCGAGAACCCGTACATGGGCCGTGGTCGCGGCCGCCTGTGCCGGGCAGTTCCTGGTCGTCCTCGACGTGTCCGTCGTCAATGTGGCGCTGCCGTCCATGCGCACCGACCTCGGCCTGAGCGGGCCCGGACTCCAGTGGGTCGTCAACGCCTACTCGATCGCCTTCGCCGGCTTCATGCTGCTCGGGGGCCGGGCCGCGGACATATACGGCCGTAAGAGGATGTTCCTGACCGGGCTCGCCCTCTTCACCGCGGCCTCCCTGGCCGGCGGGCTCGCGCAGGAGGGCTGGCAGCTCCTCGCCGCCCGCGCCGGGCAGGGACTCGGCGCCGCCGTACTGTCCCCGGCGACCCTCACGATCCTCACCGCCGCCGTCCCCGAGGGCCCCGCACGGTCCAGGGCTATCGGCACCTGGATGGCCGTCGGCGCGGGCGGGGGAGCGGCCGGCGGACTGATCGGCGGGGTGCTCACCGACCTCCTCTCCTGGCGGTGGGTGCTGCTCATCAACGTGCCGGTCGGCGCCCTCGTGATCGCCGGCGCGGCGGTGTGGCTGGCCGAGGGCAGGGCGGGCGACCGCCGCCGAGTCGACCTGCTCGGCGCGGTGCTCGTCACGGCGGGCCTGGCGACGACGGCGTACGGCATCGTGCAGACCGAAGCCGCCGGCTGGACCGCCGCCGCCACCCTGGTGCCCCTCCTGGGCGGCCTGGCCCTGCTCGGCGTCTTCGTCCTCGTGGAGGCCAGGACGGCCGCGCCGCTGATGCCGCTACGGGTGCTCGGGGTGCGCGCCGTCTCGGCGGCGAACGTGTCGATGCTGCTGCTGGGCTCGGCGACGTTCGGCATGTGGTACTTCATGACCGTCTACGCCCAGAACGTCCTGGGCTACACGCCGCTGGAAGCCGGATTCGCGCTCGTACCGAGCTCCGCCGCCGTCTTCATCGGGGCGAAGGCAGCCCCCGCGATCATGGCGCGGACCGGTGCCAAGCCCCTGGCCGTGGCCGGTGCCCTGACCGCCGCCGCCGGCTTCGGCTGGCAGTCCACGATGGGGGTGCACGGCTCCTACCTCACCGCGGTCTGTCTCCCCGGGATCCTGATGATGGCCGGCTCCGGACTGGCCTCCACCCCGCTGGCCACGCTCGCCACCTCCGGTGCGGCACCCGGCGACGCCGGACTCGTCTCCGGGCTGATCAACACCTCCCGCACCATGGGCGGCGCGCTGGGCCTCGCCGTGCTCTCCACGGTCGCGGCGGCCCGTACGGCGGGCTCGACGGGGGCGGCGGAGATCACGGACGGATACGCGCTGGCCTTCCGCACGTCCGCCGTGGTGCTGGTGTGCGGGGCGGCGATGATGCTGCTCTGGCTGCCGGGCCGCCGGGACGGGACCACCGCCGGACGCCCGGACACGCGGGCCGGGGGCCGCCCGGGGAAGGAACCCACGCCGGCGGCGCTGCACTCCCCGGAAGGCTAGAGCCAGCCCTCCTGGCGTGCCGCGCGCATCGCCTCCATGCGGTTACGGGTGCCCGTCTTGCCGATCGCCGAGGAGAGGTAGTTCCGGACCGTGGACTCCGACAGGCTCAGCTTCGCGGCGATGTCGGCGACCGTCGCCCCGTCCACCGAGGCGTTCAGAGCGTCCCGCTCCCGTGGGGTCAGCGGGCTCGGGCCCGCGCCCAGCGCTGCGGCGGCCAGCGCCGGATCGATCACGGTCTCACCGCCCAGCACCTGCCGGATCGCCTTCGCCAGCTCCCCGACGGGGCCGTCCTTGACCAGGAAGCCGGAGGCTCCGGCCTCCATGGCACGCCGCAGGTAGCCCGGCCTGCCGAACGTCGTCAGGATCATCACCCGGCAGTCCGGCACCTCCGTACGCAGATCGGCGGCCGCGTCCAGGCCGCTGCGGCCCGGGAGCTCGATGTCCAGCAACGCCACGTCCGGGCGTGACAGGAGCGCCTCGTCCACGATCCTGTCCCCGGCGGCCACCTGGGCGACCACCTCGAAGTCCGGCTCCATCCCGAGCAGCAGGGCGAGCGCGCTGCGCATCATGCCCTGGTCCTCGGCGAGCAGGATGCGTACCGACCCCGTGGGGCGGTGGTCCTGCGGCATCTCGTTCACGGGCTCAGAGTAGGCCGCCGGGGCGGCGGCGGAGGCTCGACGCCACCACCTCGCCCGGTGGCGCGCCCTTCAGCCGCAGTCCCGCTCCCCGGGGCCGTGCGGTGCCTCGGCCGGCAGCTCCGCGGTCACGACGAAGCCGCCGTCAGGGCCCGGGCCCGCCTCCAGGGAGCCGCCCGCGGCGGACAGCCGTTCGGCCAGTCCCCTCAGGCCCGTACCGCCGGCCGCGCCCACGGGCCGTCCGGGGCCGGCGCCGTCGTCCGTCACCGTCAGCCGGACCCGTTCGGATGTGGAGTCGAGGACGAACTCGCAGCGGGTCGCGCCGCTGTGGCGTACGGCGTTGGTGACGGCCTCCCGCGCCACCCAGCCCAGCAGCGCGTCGGTCCGCGGGGCGGGCGGCGGGCCCGAGCGGTGGACGGCCTGCTCGATCCCGGCGGCGGCCAGTACCGGACCGGCCCGGTCCAGCTCGGTGGCCAGGCTGCCCTGGCGGTAACCCGTCACCGCCTCACGGATCTCGGTGAGGGCCTCGCGGCCCACGCACTCGATGTCGGAGACCTGGGCGAGCGCGGCGTCGAGGTCGTGCGGAGCGAGCCTACGGGCCGCCTCGGACTTGACGACGACCACGGACAGGGTGTGGCCGAGCAGATCGTGCAGGTCGCGCGAGAAGCGCAGCCGCTCCCGCTCGACGGCGCTCCGTGCCAGCTCCTGCCGGGTCGCGCGCAGCTCCACCACGGTCTCGGACAGGGTGAGGATCGCGGCGGTCACACCCCCGGAGATGAAGGTGCCGTAACCGATCGTCCAAGGTTCCGACACGTGGTCGCCGCGCCACACGGCCACCGCGCACGCACACCCGGCCAGGGCGATCAGGCAGATGCCCAGCCGCCGGCCGCGCAGGATCGTCCCGCAGGCCAGGGAGAACAAGGGGAAGAACAGCAGCCAGTTGCCGCCGTACGTGATCGCGAGACCGAACGTGAGGGCGCCCATCGCCGTCAGCAGCGCGTAGGACGTGGCGCTCTCCCGCCTCCTCCTGTCGAAACCCCGGAACACCACCGAGATGTAGAGGGAGTTGAAGGCCAGCAGCCCGATACCGCCGATCCAGGGGTTCGACGTCTCGCCCTGCAGAAGGTTGGAGAACGCGCCGAGCCCCATCAGCAGCGTGGGCAGCAGGGCGTACGGTCCGGGCGGGCCGGGCCGCCTGTTCCTCTTCTTCGTCTTCCTGTTCTTCGTCTTCCTGGACACGGTCACTCCACTCACACGGTCCTCGCCGACCGACGGTAGGACATCACGGCGTAACCGCCGAACAGCAGCAGCCACCCGCCCAGTACGGCCACGGACCCGGCCCCCGGGGCGTGCCCGGCGATCGTCGACCAGCCCAGGTCGGCGAACCCGTGCGCGGGGGTGAACCCGCCGACGGCGCGCAGCCATCCGGGGAACACGCCGAGTGGGAACCACAGCCCGCCGACGAGTGCGAAGCCCATCAGACAGGCCACGTTGACCACGCCGGTGCCCTGCGGGGTGAGCCGGTACCCGTTGCCGACGCCGAGCAGGGTGAACGGCAGCGCGCCGATCCACAGCAACAGCGCCAGCGCGACCCACTGCCAGGCCGCCAGCCGCACCCCGTTGACGAGCGCCCCGGCCAGCAGCACGGTCAGGACGGTCGGCAGGACCGTCACCGAACCGCTGATCGCGCGGCCCGTCACCGCGCGCCACGGGTCCAGCGGTGTGATCCTCAACTGCTGCAGCCAGCCCAGGGACTTGTCCGACGCGATGCCCGTCCCGATCGCCATGGCGGAGCCGAGCGCCCCGTACGCCGCCATGCCGACCATCGACGCGGCCTTCCAGTCGTCGTAGGTGCCGCTGCCGCCGAGATTGGTGAAGAGCAGATACATCATCACCGGCATGCCCGTCCCGAAGATCAGGAACGTGGGGTCACGCAGGGTCCGCCGGATCTCGAGTGCGATGTAGGGAAACATCACGCGGCCTCCTTCACCTGGTCGGCCACAGGAGCGGTGAGGGAGAGGAACGCGTCCTCCAGGGTGGCCCTGCCGACCTGGAGACCGTGTACCGCGCCGATCCGCGCCAGCTCGACGACGGTGGCGTCCGAGTCGTCCGTACGCAGCAGGGCCCGGCCCCCGCGCACCTCGACGCCCACCACACCGGGGAGCGATCCGAGTCCCGCGGCGGAACGGCCCGGCAGGTCGATGGAGACCAGACCGCCGCCCGCCGACCGCTTGATCTTCTCGCCGCTGCCGTCCGCGACGACCCTGCCTCCGTGCAGGACCACGATCCGGTCGGCGTTCCCGTCGGCCTCCTCCAGGTGGTGTGTCGAGAACAGGACGGTGGTGCCGCGTTCCGCGAAGGACCGGATCGAGACCCAGAACGCGCGCCGCGCCTCCACGTCCAGTGCGGCCGTCGGCTCGTCCAGCACGACCAGTTCGGGGTCGCCGGCCAGCGCGACGGCGAAGCGGACGCGCTGGATCTGGCCCCCGGACAGCTTGTCCACGCGCCGGTCCGCGTACTCCGTCACCCCCGCGAGGGCGAGCGCCTCGGCCACGGGCAGCGGGCGTGGGTAGAGGGAGGCGACGAAGCGGACCAGCTCACCCACCGTCACCCGGGGGATCGGCCGGCCGTCCTGGAGCATCGCACCGACCAGCCCCGCTCGGACCGTCCGGTCGGGAGTGCGGCCCAGAAGGCGCACCGTGCCGGAGTCCGGGTCGTTCAGGCCCAGCAGCAGGCTGATGGCCGTGGACTTTCCCGCGCCGTTACGGCCCAGCAGGGCGACGGTCTCGCCCCGCCCGACCGAGAGATCGATCCCGTCGACGGCCCGGACGGTGCGCCCCGCCCTCCCGAACGTCTTGACCGCCGCGGTGAACTCCACCGCCGGCCCGGTCCTCGTGGTCCCCGTTGTCTGCGTCATGACGACGACGCTACGGATCTGGGACTCCCCGCGGCAGGGGCGGGTGTACGGAGTCCGCGATGACAAATGTCCTTGGTCCGCGGGATGTTGGGGCCGGGATGTGGCGGTGACGCGGGAGGCGCCGCAGCCGGGCGGCTGCGACGGCTCCCGCGTGCCGTACGGGCGGTTCAGGCCGCCGCGCTGCCACCCCCTTCGGAGGGGCGGCGGTGACGGCCGTGCGGCTGCGCGGTCACGCTCTCCGCGGATGCGCCTCCTCGGTGCTTTCCGTAGCCGCCGGCTTCGGCCCGTTCCGCGTCCGCCTCGGGCGGACGCGTCTGGGTCGTGTCGGTTCGGGCTTCAGACATGTGGGAAGTCTCCCCGTTGCAATCGCTTACGTGTGTGTCGCAGCCCGCCGCCACCCCGGCACGGTCACCGTCGCTTCCGCGCGGAACGGCTGCGTAGCCCGGAGGCGAGTTTATCCAGGTGCCTTACGCCCGGTGAGAGGCGCCTGCCCCAGGGGAACGGGCGTGCACACCCCGCGGGCCGGGGTGGCGTCGGACGTGTTCGTCGCGAACGCGGCGGCCGGGTGAGGCTCGTCCACCGGAGCCTCCAGCAACGCCACGGCACAGGGGGTGCCCTCCTGCGAGTACGGCAGGTGCAGCACCCCTTCCCGGGTCCAGAAACCGGATCCGGTCAGCCACCCGCCGGGCGCCGCGAACTGGTGCAGCCGGCGTCCCGCCGGACGCCACAGCCCCACCCAGCTGCCCGCCGCCCCGTCGATCCGCAGGGCCACCGCGCAGCTCTCCGGCATCAGCATCTGGCCGGGCTGCACGGCGAACGGTGTCAGCGTCCCGACCGGTGTGCGCAGGCACTCCGGGAAACGCATGGGGAGACAGCTGCCGAGCACGCCCCAGCCGAGCCGGTCGTGGCCCGGAGCGTCCGACCGGACCAGCAGCAGGCCGCTGTCCGCGTCGGCCATCAACAGGCGGTCGTTGCTCTCCGGCGCGATCTGCAGGAGCGGGGTCACTTCCCCGCCACGCTCCAGGTCCACGACGACCGCCTTCACGGGGCCGCCGCCCGGCATCTGCCGGTCCAGCGCCAGCAGCCGGCCCTCGCGGTCGAGCCAGACGCCGCCCGAACAGCGTCCCGGGACATCGGCGACACGCTCGGGACCGAACGCGCCGCCCGCCACGAGCCAGACGCCGGTGGAGCGTTCACCGGGGAGCAGGGCGCAGGCGCTCATGCCGTCCGGGGACGGGGGGAGGAGCGCGAGTTCCGGGCAGTCGAGGGCGCCCAGCGAGACCTCGCCCGTGCCCGGCCCGGTCGGGTAGAGGAGGGAGAACGTGTGCGTGCCGGGTTCCACCTCCCGCCGGATCAGGACCCGCCCGTCCGAGAGCGGCAGTACGTCGGAGGAGGCGTCCTCCGGCTGGTCCAGGGGGAGGGGCACGGCGTAGGGCTCCGGGCCGTCGAGCGTCCAGCGCTCGGGGTACCAGCCCGGCCCTTCGGCATCCCCGGCCGCGGTGAGCCGCGCCGCGTACGCGTGGTCGGCGGCGAGGGTGAGCGCGGGCGGCACGAGGCGCGACGGCGTCCGGGGGCGGGACGTTTCGGCATGGTCCACACGGGGCGCGGCTTGCGCGGGTGGTGCCGACGGGGCGGGGGGAGCGGGCGGCTCGGACGGGACCGGTGGTCCGGAGGGAACAGGCGGTACGGAAGCGTCGCGCGGGCCCGTACCGGCGGAGGCGATCGTGCCGTGCGGCCCGGATCCGGCGGGTGCCGCAGCCCCATCGGGGCCGGTCCGCGCCCGGCCCGGATCGGCGTCCCCGTCCGGCGTACCCGCTCCGGCCGGGTCCGTGCCCTCGTCCGGGGCGCCCGCGCCGAGGGGTTTCACGGGCTCGGCCGGCCCGTCGGGCTCCGTGGCCTCGGGTGTGGGGCCGGTCGCCGCGGTGGTCCTCGCGGCTCCGGCGGTCTCGTCCTCGATGGCACAGGCAGTCATGGTCCGGTCACCTCCGGCAACCGAAGCTAGGTTTCGCACTCCCCACCGGACAACACGAGCCACGCCACTTCACACATAAGGGTGCCGATGTCCCTGTTCGCCTGCGAAGCGGGGGGCAGCTGTGCTGCTGGTTCCGTGCGGGCTAAGGTTCGCCTTCCCTAAGAATTTCCTGTGTATGTCCCGAACTGGAGCAGAACATGTCCTTCAGGCGCCGCGGCACCGCCGCGATCGGTCTCGCGGTGGCGGCCGCCCTCTCCCTCTCGGCGTGCGGCGGCGACGACACGGCCGGCGGGGCGGCGGGCGGCGACACGGGCGGCGACAAGAAGGCGGCCGTCGCCACGGGCGGCAAGGACTTCGCCGACGCGGCGAAGAAGACGGCGGCGTACGGGACCGACGCCGAAGCCGGTGAGTTCCCCCGGACGCTCACCCACGCCATGGGCAGCACGAAGCTCGAAGCCGCGCCGAAGCGCGTGGTCGTGCTGGACGTCGGCGAGTTCGACAACGTCGTCTCGCTCGGCGTGAAGCCCGTCGGCTACGCCCCGTCCGAGGGCGACGACGCCATCCCGTCGTACCTGAAGAAGGAGGCGGGGAACCCGGAGAGCGTCGGGACGATCAACAGCCTCAACCTGGAGGCGATCGCCGGTCTGAAGCCGGACCTGATCCTCGGCAGCCAGCTGCGCGCGGCGGACAAGTACGACGAGCTCTCGAAGATCGCGCCGACCGTCTTCTCCATCCGCCCGGGATTCACCTGGAAGGAGAACTACCTCCTGAACGCCGCCGCGCTCGACAGGACCGCGAAGGCGGAGTCCGAGCTCGCGGCCTACGAGGCGAAGGCGAAGAAGCTCGGCGCGGACATCGGCCCGGACAAGCCGACCGTCTCCATGGTCCGCTACATGCCGGACAAGATCCGGCTCTACGCCAAGGCCTCCTTCATCGGCACGATCCTTCAGGACGTGGGCCTGCCGCGGCCGAAGAACCAGCAGATCGACGACCTCGCCGCGGAGATCAGCTCCGAGAACATGGACCAGGCGGACGCCGACTGGATCTTCACCGGTGTGTACGGCGACGCGAAGGCCACCGAGCGCGACACCGCCCGCGCCAACCCGCTGTGGAAGAACCTCGCCGCGGTGAAGGCCGGCCAGGCCGAGGACGTCCCGGACGAGACCTGGTACCTGGGCCTCGGAGTCACCTCCGCGAACCTGGTCCTCGACGACCTCCGCGCCGACCTCGTCAAGTGACGGCGAACGGCCTCGCCCTGTAACGATTCGCCCCTGGCCGCCGGTCCCGCTGCACGGGCCCCGGCGGCCAGGGGCGCCGGGCCACGGCGGACAGGTAGCCTTTCCTACGTGCCCCGTCTGTCTGAAGTCATCGCCGAGCTCGACGCCCTCTGGCCTCCCGAGCGGGCCGAAGGATGGGACGCCGTCGGCACGGTCTGCGGTGATCCCGGAGCGGAGATCGACCGGGTCCTCTTCGCCGTCGACCCCGTCGAGCAGATCGCCGACGAGGCCCGCACCCTCGGCGCCCAGCTGATCGTCACGCACCACCCGCTCTATCTGCGGGGCACGACGACGGTCGCGGCCTCCACCTTCAAGGGCCGGGTCGTGCACGGGCTCATCAAGCACGACATCGCCCTGCATGTCGCGCACACCAACGCCGACACCGCCGATCCCGGGGTCTCCGACGCCCTCGCGGGCGCCCTTGACCTGCGGGTCACGGGCCCCCTCGTGCCGGACCCCACCGACGCCGAAGGGCGCCGCGGGCTCGGCCGGATCTGCGAGCTCGACCACCCCGAGACCCTCCGAGACTTCGCCGCCCGCGCGGCCGCCAGGCTGCCCGCCACCGCGCAGGGCGTCCGGCTGGCCGGCGACCCCGACGCACCCGTGCGCCGGGTCGCGGTGAGCGGCGGCTCCGGCGACAGCCTCTTCGACGCCGTACGCGCCTCCGGTGTGGACGCCTTCCTCACCGCGGACCTGCGCCACCACCCGGCCTCCGAGGCCGTCCAGCACTCGCCGCTCGGCCTCGTCGACGCCGCACACTGGGCCACCGAATGGCCATGGTGCGAGCAGGCCGCCGCGCAGCTCGACGCTATTTCCGACCGCCACGGATGGGACCTGCGGGTCCATGTCTCGAAGCAGGTCACCGACCCCTGGACCACCCACCACTCTTCTGGAGCCCCCAACTGAACGCCGCGCCCGCCGACCAGATCCGACTCCTCGAAGTCCAGGCACTCGACGTACGTCTGTCGCAGCTCTCCCACAAGCGCACCTCGCTGCCCGAGCACGCCGAGCTGGAGTCGCTCAACAGCGACCTCGCCCAGCTCCGCGACCTGCTCGTCGCCTCGCAGACCGAGGAGAGCGACACCACCCGCGAGCAGACCAAGGCGGAGCAGGACGTCGACCAGGTGCGCCAGCGCGCCGTCCGCGACCAGCAGCGGCTCGACTCCGGCGCGGTCTCCTCGTCGAAGGACCTGGAGAGCCTCCAGCGTGAGATCACCTCGCTGGCCAAGCGCCAGGGCGACCTGGAGGACGTCGTCCTCGAGATCATGGAGCGCCGCGAGTCCGCCCAGGAGCGCGTCGCCGAACTGACCGAGCGCGTGAGCGCGGTCCAGGCCAAGGTGGACGACGCGACCGCCCGCCGGGAGGCGGCCTCCCAGGAGCTCGACGCCGAGGCCGCCACCGTGGCCAAGGACCGCGAGGTCGTCGCGGGTGCCGTCCCCGCCGACCTGCTCAAGCTGTACGACAAGCTGCGCGCCCAGCAGGGCGGCGTCGGCGCCGCACGGCTCTACCAGCGCCGCTGCGAGGGCTGCCGCCTGGAGCTGAACATCACCGAGGTCAACGACGTGAAGGCCGCGTCCCCCGACACCGTGCTGCGCTGCGAGAACTGCCACCGCATCCTCGTACGCACCTCGGAGTCGGGCCTGTAATGTCCGCTCCCCGCCAGCTGGTCGTCGAGGCCGACGGGGGCTCCCGGGGCAACCCGGGACCCGCGGGTTACGGCGCTGTCGTCGTGGACCCGGCCGACGGCCACACCCTCGCCGAGAAGGCCGAATACATCGGCGTCGCGACGAACAACGTCGCCGAGTACAAGGGCCTGATCGCCGGCCTGAAGGCGGTGAAGGAGCTCTTCCCGGACACGGACGTGCAGGTCCGTGTCCGGATGGACTCCAAGCTGGTGGTCGAGCAGATGTCGGGCCGCTGGAAGATCAAGCACCCCGACATGAAGCCGCTCGCCGCCGAGGCCGGGCGTGTCCTGCCCGCCTCCTCGGTCACCTACGAGTGGATCCCGCGCGCGGAGAACAAGCACGCCGACCGGCTCGCCAACGAGGCGATGGACGCGGGCAGGCGGGGTGAGCAGTGGGACCCGGCGGCCTCGACGGCCGACGTGGAGACGGTGCGCACGCTGGTCGTCCCGGATCCGCCGCCGCGGTCAGGACCGCCCGGCGACGCGGCGGCCGGCGCTGCGAAGGTCCGCGCCGCCATGGCGGCCGCCCGCCCCTCGGAGGCCGCCCCGCAGAGTGCGTCAGCGACCCCGCAGGTGGGCTGGGGGAGCGCACCCGACATGGGCGCGCCCGCCACCTTCATCCTGCTCCGGCACGGCGAGACGGCCCTCACGCCCGAGAAGCGGTTCTCGGGGAGCGGCGGCAGCGATCCGGAGCTCTCGGAGACCGGCCGCCACCAGGCCGCGTGCGCGGCGGAGGCGTTCGCGGCCCGGGGCACGGTCCAGGAGGTCGTGAGCTCCCCGATGCGGCGCTGCCGTGAGACGGCGGAAGCCGTGGCGGCCAGGCTCGGCCTTCAGGTCCGTATCGAGGAAGGCCTGCGCGAGACGGACTTCGGGGTCTGGGAAGGGCTCACCTTCGGCGAGGTGCGGGAGCGTCACGGCGCCGACCTCACCACCTGGCTGGCGTCCCCCGACGCGGCGCCCACGGGCGGCGGCGAGAGCTTCGCCGAGGTGGCGGAGCGGGTGTCGGTGACGCGCGACCGGCTGATCGCCCGTTACGCGGGCCGCACGGTGCTGCTGGTCACGCACGTCACCCCGATCAAGACCCTGGTCCGGCTCGCCCTGGGCGCACCGCCCGAGTCGCTGTTCCGGATGGAGCTCTCGCCCGCGTCCGTCTCGACGGTGGCGTACTACTCGGACGGGAACCCGTCGCTGAGGCTCCTCAACGACACCTCACACCTGCAGTAGCGGCTCAGCGGCCGCCGAGTGCGGACGCCTCCGCGGCCAGCCGCTCCACGCGCGCCCAGTCCTTCGCCGCCACCGCGTCGCCCGGAACCATCCAACTGCCGCCCACGCATCCCACGTTGGGCAGTGCCAGGTACGACGGCGCGGAGGCGAGCGAGACGCCGCCCGTCGGGCAGAACCGGGCCTGGGGGAGCGGGGACGCCAGCGCCTTCAGATAGGCGGTGCCGCCCGCGGCCTCGGCGGGGAAGAACTTCATCTCCGTGACCCCGCGCTCCAGCAGCGCGACCACCTCGGACGTCGTCGAGACGCCCGGCAGGAAGGGCACGCCCGACGCCTTCATCGCGTCCAGCAGGGCGTCCGTCCAGCCGGGGCTGACCAGGAAGCGCGCTCCGGCCGCGACGGTCTCGGTCACGTGCGCCGGGGAGATCACCGTGCCGGCGCCGACCACGGCGTCGGGGACCTCCGCGGCGATCGCCCGGATCGAGTCGAGCGCGGCGGCCGTCCGCAACGTGACCTCGATCGCGGGCAGTCCGCCCGCCACGAGCGCGCGGGCCAGCGGCACCGCGTCGGCCGCGTCCTCCAGCACGACGACGGGGACGACGGGGGCGAGGTCCAGGACGGAGGCGGACACGGCGGCGGGCGCGGAGGAGGTCATGGGGCCATCCTGCCGCGAGAACCGCACACTGCGCAACGCGCGTTGCGTATGGTGCAACGCGACCGCGGTGGGCCGACGGTGGATCAGTGAATCTCGGTGACCACCACATCGAGCGCCCACGGCCGCCCCGCACGCTCCGGGGCCTGCGCCTCCACCACGTATCCGAGGTCGCGCACCGCCTCCACCAGCTCCGCCGGGCCCTTCGGGCGGACCCCGGCCAGGAGCAGATCGCGGACCATCCGGCCCTTCGTCGCCTTGTTGAAGTGGCTGACCACGGACCGCTTCTCCACCCCGTCCACCATCTGCGACTGGAGCACCCGCACGCTCGCCGTGCGCTCCGCGACCTCGCCCGAGGGCTTCCACGCCGTGGCGTACGCGGACGAGCGCAGATCCAGGACCAGCCCATCCCCGGCCACCTCCGGCATGACCGACGCCATCGGGGCGCGCCAGTACGCGTTCAGCGCTCCCAGACCCGGCAGCTTCACCCCCATCGAGCAGCGGTACGAGGGGATCCGGTCACCCACCCGCACCGCACCCCACAGCCCGGAGAAGACCAGCAGTGACTTCCCGGCACGCCGCTTGGCCGCCGCGTCCAGCGAGGCCAGGCCGAGGGCGTCGTACAGCACCCCCGTGTAGATCTCCCCGGCGGGCCGCGTCCCGGCCGTGCGCAGCTCAGCGTTCTTCGCGATCTCGCCGCGCAGCCCCTCGCTCAGGCCCAGCACCTCGCGGGCCTTCTCCTCGTCCGCCATCGACAGCTCGACCAGCTCGTCGAGTACCTCGGCCCGGGCGTCGGCGAGGCCCGGCAGGGACAGGGACTCCGGCTTCAGCGGTGCCCCGCGCCCCGAAGCGGCCTTACCTTCGGAGGGCGGCAACAGCACGAGCACGGGGTTCTCCTTCACACGCGGCACAGGGCTCCGCGGCGCGTGGGAGCCCCCGGCAAGGGTACGGGCCGGCCCACCCGAGCCCGCCCCGGAGACCGGGATGCCGACCCCACCGCTCCGGCCTACGCTCGGTGGCATGCCCCGCCGCCACCTCCACATGACCGGCGCAGACGGCACCCCGCTGCGGGCGGCCCTGCGTGCACTGCGCACCGGACTGGGCCTGGCCGACGGCTTCCCGCCCGGTGTCCTCGCCGAGGCCGCGGAGGCGGCGAGGGCCCCTGACGTCTCCGGCCACCTGGACGCCACGGACCTGCCGTTCTTCACCATCGACCCGCCGGACTCCACGGACCTCGACCAGGCGATGCATCTGGAGCGGCGCCCGCACGGCTTCCGCGTGCACTACGCGATCGCCGACGTCGCCGCCTTCGTCCGGCCCGGCGGAGCACTGGACGGCGAGGCCCACCGGCGGGTGACGACCCTGTACTTCCCCGACGGCAAGGTTCCCCTGCACCCCCCGGTGCTCTCCGAGGGAGCCGCCAGCCTCCTCCCCGGCGAGACCCGCCCCGCCGCACTCTGGCGGATCGACCTCGACACCGAGGGCCGTACGGTCGCCACCGACGTGCGCCGGGCCCTCGTGCGCAGCCGCGCGAAGCTCGACTACGCGGGCGTCCAGCGGCAGATCGACGCGGGAACGGCCGAGGAGCCCCTCGCCCTGCTCAAGGAGATCGGTCTGTTGCGCGAACAGCAGGAGATCGCCCGGGGCGGCATCTCGCTCGACGTGCCCGAGCAGGAGATCGTCGAACGCGACGGCGGCTACGACCTCGACTACCGCGTGCCCGTGCCCGCCGACGGCTGGAACGCCCAGATCTCCCTGCTCACCGGCATGGCGGCCGCCGGGCTCATGCGGGACTCGGGCACCGGCATCCTCCGTACGCTGCCGGTCGCCCCCGACGGCGCCGTCGCCCGGCTCAGGCGCTCCGCCGAGGCCCTGCACATCGACTGGCCGCACCACGTGCCGTACGCCGAAGTGGTGCGCTCCCTCGACCCCTCGAAGGGCAGCCACGCGGCCTTCCTCCAGGAGTGCACCACGCTCCTGCGCGGCGCCGGCTACTCCGTCTTCGAACACGGGGACCTCCCCACCCCCGCCGTGCACGCCGCCGTCGCCGAGCTCTACACGCACTGCACCGCACCGCTGCGCCGCCTCGTCGACCGCTACGCCGCCGAGCTGTGCCTCGCCGCGGTCGCCGGACGGCAGCCGCCGGAATGGGTGCTCCGGGCGCTGCCCGGGCTCCCGAAGGAGATGGCCGAGGGCACCCGCCGCGCGAACACCGTGGAGCGCGAGTGCGTCGACCTCGTCGAGGCGGCGCTGCTCGGTGACAAGGTCGGCGAGGTCTTCGACGGCTACGTGACCGACGTCAAGGACAACGAACCGGCCGTCGGCACCGTCCACATCGAGGACCCCGCGATCGTCGCCCGGATCGAGTCCGAGGACCCGCTCCCCCTCGGCGAACGACTGCGGGTCCGCCTCACCCAGGCCGACCCCGGCTCCTCGAAGGTGCTGTTCGCGCCCGAGTGAGGGCGGCTTGTCCGCATCTCGTACGATCACGTCCTCGGCTGCGGACTGCGTAGCGACTCCGTACCAGGGAAGGTCTCATGCGTGACTGACCTCGCCACCGCCCCCGCGGCCGGCAGACCCCGGCAGATCATCGCCGCCGCGCGCGTCCTGCTGGAGGCGGAGGGCCCCGAAGCGCTCACCATGCGCCGGCTGGCGGACCGGGTGGGCGTCAAGGCGCCGTCCCTGTACAAACACTTCCCGGACAAGTCCTCCGTCGTGGCGGCGCTGGCCACCGAGATGCTCCGGGAGACCGCCGGGGTCATGGCGGCGGCCGAGGCGGCCGCCCCGGGCTCCTTCTCCGCGCTCGCCACCGCGTACCGCACCTATGCCCTGGCCCACCCGCACCTCTACCTCCTCACCATGGGCCGCACCCTCCCCGCCACGGGGGCGGCGGACGCGGCGGCGGCCCCGCTGTTCCGTGCCGCCGGGGGCGACGAGGACCGGGCCCGCGCGGCCTGGGCCTTCGCCCACGGAATGGTGGTCCTGGAGCTCAACGGCCGCTTCCCCCCGGGCGCCGACCTCTCGGCGGCCTGGGAGGCCGGCATCGCGGCCTTCACCGCCGGCCCCGCCGGGTAGCATGGTCACCACGGCAGACGAGCCGGGCGGACGGCCGCGTGAGGATCCCCGGATCCTCCCGAGGAACGTCCGGGCTCCACAGGGCAGGGTGATGGCTAACGGCCACCCGGGGTGACCCGCGGGACAGTGCCACAGAAAACAGACCGCCGGGGACCTCGGTCCTCGGTAAGGGTGAAACGGTGGTGTAAGAGACCACCAGCGCCTGAGGCGACTCAGGCGGCTAGGTAAACCCCACCCGGAGCAAGGTCAAGAGGGAGCACTCCGGTGCTCCTGCGCGAACGTCCGAGGGCTGCCCGCCCGAGTTCGCGGGTAGACCGCACGAGACCGGCAGCAATGCCGGTCCTAGATGGATGGCCGTCTCCCCGGCCGCCGCGAGGCGACCGGGCGACAGAACCCGGCGTACAGCCCGACTCGTCTGCCGCTACCAGCGGTTTCGCCCCTGACCGGCTTGGATGGAACGGCCCCCTCGCTGTGCGCGAAGGGGCTCACTCCCGGGCAGATCTCCACCGACGAACAGTGCCTTCGCCGGGCCCGTCCGATTACCGGCGGGCCGTACCGGCGGCGATGCGCAGCCGTGCGTCGGCCCAGTCCGCATGGTCCGAGTCGTTGCCGTCGCCGCCGTCCGTCACACGCAGGGTCAGCCGCTGCACGCCGGTGACGTCGATGTCGAAGGTATGGGCGGCGTCATCCGGGCCCATGACCTCGCTCGTGCCCAGCACCTTCCCGTCGCCGATGACTTCGAAGACCACGGACCCCTTGTCCGGCTTCTCCTCGTCGATGCCGCCGTCGGCGCTGAAACGGTCATAGGCACCGCCCAGGTCGACCGTCACCTGGGAGGACGCGTGCGCGCCGAGCCCCTTGTCGTAGGTCCGGCCGCCGATACGCAGCGGGCCCCCGTCGCCCTCGGCCGACTCGCCGTTGGACGTGTCCCGCTCGACCGGGCCCCAGCCGTTGCTCTCATCCGAGAAGGGGAGATCGCTGACGTAGTCGATGCCGGGGGGTGACACGAAGACACGGGCCTGCCTCTGCAGGCTCAGTTTCGGCGCCTTCGCGCCCGCGGCCGGGTCCCGATAGGTGACGGTGACCGGAATCTCCGTCCAGCCGTAGGCGGGCTGCTCCGGCACGGTGATCCGCCAGTCCGCGGTCAGCGGCTGACCGGTGGCCAGCTCGGCCGCGGTCGCCCCCGGCCCCTCGACGCTCCAGCCCTCCGGGGCCTCCGCGCTGAGCGTGACATCGGTGACCGGACCGAACTCGTCGACGGCGAAGCTGCCGTCGAGCCCCACCTCCGCGCCCGGGTCCGCCGCGGTCTGCTGCGGGTCCACGGTCAGCGTGCCCGAGGGGACGTGGCGTACGGGCTCGTCGCAACCGGACCGGCCCGGCACGGCACGGCAGACGATCGCGGCGAACCCACCGTTCTCGGCAGCCGGCACCTTCAGGGTGTCGTGGCGGGTGAGCAGTCGGCTCTCCCGGACCAGACCGTCCGAGCCGTCGCGGACCACGTCGACGCGCCACTTCCCGCCGCCCAGGAAGTCCAGCGGCACCTGGTGGGTACGAGCCGCACCCGCGGCCATCTCGCCCAAGAACCATCGGGCGCCACTGCGTCGTGCGAAGCCGGCGCTCCGGCCGGGCGCGCTGCCCTTCAGCAGCTCCGTCTCGTCCCAGACCGTCGGTACCTGCTCCAGGAATCGGGTCAGTTCGGGACGGGCCCGGTACTCCGCGATGCTGCCTGCGAAGTTCTGCAGACCTGATTCGAATATGACGGACAGGGCCAGTTCCGCCGCATCGGATGTGTTGCGCTGACCGAACTGGAAACCCATCGGGGTGAAGTCCATCGACCCGACGACGTTACGGGTGAACGGCAGCGTCGCGATGTTGTCGGCCCGGACGTCGCCCTGCTCGGCGCCGTGCACCGCCTCCATCGACAACACCTGTGGCCAGGTGCGCTGGATGCCGTTCGGGATCGTGGAGCCGTGGAAGTTGACGACGAGTTCACGCTCGGCCGTGGCTTCGAGTATGTCGTCGTACCACTGGAAGCGCTCACGGGTGTCGGAGTCCATGAAGTCGATCTTGAGGCCGGCGGCGCCCCACCTCTTGACCTTGTCCAGCTGCGCGTCACGCTCGGCGGCGGTGTCGAGGTCCGTCCAGTGCATCCACAGCAGGATCTTCACTCCGCGCTGTTTCGCGTAGTCCATGAGCTGCGGCATCCAGTCCGTGGTCTTCCAGCCGTCGTCGACGAGGGCGTACTGCCACCCGTGCGCCGCGGCGTGGTCCACGAACTTCTCCTGCGTCTCCAGGCTGCGCTGGGCCGCGCCGAACCCGGCCAGCCATGACCAGGCGACCTTCCCGGGTTCGATCCAGGAGGTGTCGCGGATCCGGGACGGCGGCGCCAGGTCGTCGATGAGGGTGGACTCGGCGACGGTCGCGAGATCGCCGATGACGGCGGTGCGCCACGGGGTGGTGAGCGGCCCGTCCGCGTGGACCTCCTCGTCGGCCAGCGCCACCTCGTAGCGTCCGGTGCCCTGTTCGTGCACCAGACGGCTCCCGGAGTACCGGCCGTCGAGGTCCGACTCGGCGAGTACGACGTTCTGGTCACCCACCTGGAAGAGCGCCGGGTAGCCGTACTCGCCGCTCTCTGCGGAGGCCGCGGTGGTCCGGTCGTAGGGCTGCTCGTGAGGGGCGGCGTAGTGGCTGAGCCAGGCCGGCGACGAGGCCGGGGGCTGGAAGGCGGAGGCCTCGTGCTCGATGGTCACGCCGTCCCCGCCGGGCAGGACATAGCGGTACGCCACGCCGTCGTCGCCGGCCCGGACCACCAGATCGAGGCGTGCACCGTCCTTCCCCTCGAAGGCGAACCGCGACTCGTTCATGTGGACGGACCGCCGGAGCTGCTTGCCGACGGTCGTCGTGTACTTCTCGTCGACCGTCCGGCTGTCACGGTGCAGCAGGCGCAGTCCCGAGGTCAGATCCGCCTGATCGGTGACCACACCGACGGGTGCGGGTTCCAGGACCGTCCGTCCGTTCCGCCGGACGGAGAAGTCCAGCGAGCCGTCGGCCCGGTCGAGGGTGACGACCGCGGTCGGCCCGCCGCGCTGCACGGTCCATGACGTGGCCGCGGGACCGGAATGAGGTCCGACAACGTTGTCAGGCAATGCGCTCGCCGGGCCGGCCGAGCTCAGAGCCAGTGCGGCGCTGACCGTGGCCGACATCAGCGCCATGGGGCCGGCACGTAGGTTTCGCCGTCTCATCCAGTCCTCCGTATCGGAACCGACCAACTACCAACAGCACCGGACTACTTCGCACAGTGCTGGTGCCTGCTTACCGGTCGGGACGGAGCCTGTAAACAGACTGCACCGGATTCGCCGGTCCCGGACCTCCCCGCACGGCCCGGCGGTCGTCACCGCCCACGGCTGCGACCTCACCGGAGAGCCAAGTGAAGATCAACACCGACCGCACCACCTGAAGGACGGACCGTTCGCCCGCAGCGCGCGCGGTCAGCCCTCGATCCGCCACTTCTGGTGAGGCACTCCGGCGCACGTCCACAGCCGCAGAACGTCCCCGTCGGCGCGACCGCCGTCCTTCGCGTCCACGCACTTGTTCGCCTGCGGATTGACCAGGTCCCCCTCGCCGCTCAGTACGAACTTCTGAGCCGGGACGCCGGTGCACCGGGCGAGCTGGATCACGGTGCCGTCCTCCTTGGCGCCCCAGGCCACGTCCATGCACATGCCGAGCGAGCGAACGGTGCCGTCGCCGAGGAACTCCCACTTCTGGTTGGCCCTCTCCTTGCAGTTCCAGACCGTCAGGTGCGTGCCGTCCCTGGCCTCGCCGTTCACCTGGCCCGTGGCTTCGATGCAGAGGCCGGCGGACTTGCTGATGATGTGGGAGCCCGGCGCCGGGGCGGGCTGCTTCTCGGGCTCCGCGCCGCCGCCACCGCCGGCGGGCTCCTTCGGCGCGTCCGCGCCGGTGTCCTCCTTCTCCGGTGTGGGCTCAGCAGTGGGCGCCTTGGACTCGGCCTGCGGCGACGGCGGGGCCGGCGGCGAAGCGGACGGCGGCAGGGTGCTGACCGGGGAGTCGGCGACCTTCTCCGTGGCGAGGCTGCGTACCTGCGGCTTGTAGGCGAGCCAGATGACGACGAACGTGATGGCGAGGGCCAGGGCGATACCGAGTGCCGTGGCGAGCCACCCGGGCAGGAACCCTCGCTGGACGTAGGTGCCGTCCACGTCGACGGGCTGCGCCCCGGACCTCTGGACGGCCAGCGTGTAGGGGCGTTGTTCCTTCGACCCGAACCAGGTGATCTGGCGGGGCTTCAGCGTCGCGTCGACGAAGACGGCACGTCCCGGCTCGACCTGGATGCTGCCCGGGCGGATGTCGTACGAGAGAGCGTCCCCGTTGTCGCTCCCGCTGACCGACGCGGTGAGCTTGGTGTTCCCGAGGTTGTCGACAGCCAGCTTGGGCCGGGCCCGGAAGCGCCCCTTGACCGTGGGAGGGACCAGCTCGGCCCTGAGTTCGGTGAACGGGGTGATCGTGACGTTGCCCTCGGGGACCGTGGTGGCCTCAGGATGCTCGGTCGGTGTGATCCGCACCGCGTACGGATTCGCCCCGGCCGTCGCGTCCGGAGTGCGGGGCGGCGCGATCGTCAGCTCCACCGTCGCGGTCGTACCCGGATAGAGCCGGACCGTCTGCGGTTCCACGGTCATCCAGGGGGCGATGTCGCCTACGGGCTCGAAGCGGTACTCGTCGACGACGTCGCCGGTGTTCCGCAGCCGCAGCCGGACGGTCGTACTGCTGCCCGGATCCACCGTGGTCGACGCGGGTTCCAAAGAAGTCCATAGGTCCACCAGTCGACGGTAGGGCCGCACCGGTTCCCGTGTCAGCAAGCCCAGGGGCACACCCGGATGTCCGGAGGGGTTCGGGGAATCTGCCCCTTCTTCCCCGCCCGTCTGCCCTCCCGGACTCCCGCCCGGGGCGGGGCCGTCCGCGCCTCCTCCGCTTCGTACCCCGTGGTGACGCCTTCATCCGTGCCGGTGCCACGGCCGCCGTCGGGTTCCGGCCGGCGGCCGATCCCATACCTTCCGGTATACGGAGGGGAGTTGATCACTTGCGTCCGTAACCCGATAGGCTCCCCTGCGGCGCGGCGAGTTGACTCGAACTCACTCGGCCGCCGCCGCGCTGCCCGCTCCGCGTGCGGCGTTGCGGCGTGTGCGCGACTCCCCCCTGTTCGAATGTGTTGCTCTCGAAGGATGCAGATGGAACTTGCCACTCCACCCCCGGCGGCACGTGCCCCGGTCTCCTGGTACGGCTGGTGGCTGATGCCGCTGGCCTTAGGAGCCGGAACCGTCGTCACCGCAGTGGCGGGACCCGATGAGGTCCAGATACCCGCGACGTTCGCGGGGGCCGCGGTCACCGTCGCCGGCGCGGTCTGTGTACGGCTCCTCGTGCGGACCCGGGCCCGGCTCGGCCGCGCGAACGACGACTTCCGCTCGGCCCAGGCCGAGCACTCCCAGCAGTTGTACGCGGATGTGCGGGGCCGGGAGCAGAGATTCGCGGCCGAGCGCTCCGCCCTGGAGGCGCGGCTGGGCGAGCAGGCGGCCACCTTCGAGGCCCGGCTCGCGGAGCACACCCAGGCGTACGAGGCAGGCATCGCCGAACGGGCCCGCGCGACGGAGGAGCGGCTCGCGCTCCAGCAGGCCGTCGTCGTCAGGCTCGGCGACAGCCACCTCCCCGAAGCCGTGACCCGGCTCCGGGACGGCGAGGCCATCGACGACATCCTGGCCGAGGCCGCACAGGAGGCCGACGCGAGTCCGGAGCTCCGCGCCGCACTGCGCAGGGTCCAGCGGACCGCGCTGCTCGCCGTGGAGGAGGAGCTGAACCGCTCCACGTCGGCCGAGCAGGCCGTGGTCGGCATCGGCAGCCGGATCCACGTGCTGACCGGCCGGCTGCGCGGCAGGCTCCACGAGATGCAGGGCGAACACGGGCGGCTGCCCGCCGTGGCCCAGGGCCTCATGGAGCTGGACCAGGAGATCGGCCCCGCCGACTGTCTCGCCGCCAGCATCGGCGTACTCGGTGGTTCGGACCGGCCCGGACGCCAGTGGCAGGAGCCGCAGCGACTGCTCAGCGTGGTCCGCGGCGGCATCGGACGCATCAAGGACTTCAACCGCGTCCAGGTCCGTCACCTGCCCGAACTCGGTGTGGACGGCGGTCTGGTGGACCACCTCACGCTGATCTTCGCCCACCTCCTGGACAACGCGGCACGCTACTCGCCGCCCACCGAGCCCGTGGTCGTCTCCGGCAAGGAGGTGCCCAACGGCGTCGGTATCGAGATCCAGGACGCCGGCAAGGGGCTGAGCGACGAGCGCAAGCGCGAGGCCGAGCAGGCCATCGCGGGTACCGCGCAGGGCCCCGGCCTGGGCGGCATCTCGGAGGACGCCAACCTCGGCCTGCGCGTGGTGGGCGCCCTCGCGCGCCGCTACGGCATCCGGGTCACCTTCGCGGACTCGCCGTGGCTCGGCACCTCGGTGGTCGTGGTGGTTCCCCACAAGTACTTCAGCCATCTGCCCGCCCCCGTCACCGAGCCGGCCAAGCCCGCCGTCGAGAGGGCCGAGCCGGTCCCCGAGCCGGCCCGGGCCGCCGTGCCCGTGGAAAGCACCGAAGCCATCGACGCCATGGACACCACGCCCGGCGGCCTGCCGCGACGCAGGAGCAGGCGGGCGGACCCCCCGACAGCCCGGCCGGGCGGAACAGACCGGACCACGGAGTCCGTGGTCGCCGTGCCGCCGGACGCCTCGTTCGCCGGCCTCGCCGCTTTCGCCACGGCCGGGCGCGAAAGCGCTCCACCAGGGGCGACGACCGCGGACGCCGGCCCGGGCGCCCGCGAGACGACTGCCGGCCGTGAGTCCAACCGCACTGAAGAGAGCGACTAGTCCACATGACGCAACAGGGAACCGACGTGAGCTGGGCGCTCCGCGATCTCACGGAGAGTATCCGGGAGATACGTTTCGCCCTCGTGGCCTCCAGCGACGGCAAGGCCATCACCTCCTACGGCGCAGACGACCCCGACGACGTGGACCGCTTCGCCGCCGTGGTCGCGGGGCTGCAGGCGCTCGCGCAGCCGGTGGCCGAGCAATTCCCCACGTACGCGGGACAGCTGCGCCTGGCGATGATCGAGGTCGACGGCGGCCATCTCTTCGTGGTGCGGGCCGGTGTGGAGACGTACCTCGGGGTGCTGGCCAGGGAGGGGCTCGACCAGGGCCTGCTCGGCCATCAGATGAGGGATCTGGCGCGGAGGATGGGTGAGCTCCTCGGCACGAGTCCGCGCCTGGAGGAGAATTCTGGATGAGTGGTCCCCGCCGGCCCACGGACCCGCCCGGTCTCGAGCGCTACTACGTCCTCACCGGGGGGCGCAGCGGACCGGGTGGTTCGGCGTCGACCCTGGACGTGGCGACACTCATCATCTCCCGTACCGCGGCCGGGACCGGTCTGCAGCACGAGCACGAGGAGATACTCCGGCGCTGCCGCGATCCGCTGTCGGTGGCCGAACTCGGCGCCCACCTCGGACTGCCCTTCAACATTCTCGCGGTGCTCCTGGCCGATCTGCTGGACGCAGGCCGCGTCGAAGCCCGTGATCCCATCCCGGCGTCAGGAGCCGGCCGCGGGCCCGACCTCGCGCTCCTTGAGGAGGTACTCAGTGGACTTCAAAGGCTTTGACCATCCCGACCGGCAGACGGCGGGAGGCGGCACCCGCTCGGTGAAGGTGATGATCGCCGGTGGTTTCGGCACCGGGAAAACCACCCTGGTTCGCTCGGTCAGCGACATCAAGCCCCTCACCACCGAGGAGACGCTGACCCAGGCCAGCGTGGACGTCGACGACCTGATCGGGGTGGCGGACAAGCAGGAGACCACCGTCAGCCTCGACTTCGGCAAGATCGGCATCAACGAGGAGCTGGTGCTGTACCTGTTCGGGACCCCGGGGCAGGAGCGGTTCTGGTTCCTGTGGAACGGCCTGTTCAAGGGCGCCCTCGGAGCGGTCGTCCTGGTGGACACCCGCCGGCTCGCCTCCAGCTTCCGCGCCATCGAGGAGATGGAGCGGCAGGACGTGCCCTTCGTCATCGCCCTGAACGTGTTCCCCGACTCCAAGGACCATCCGGTCGAGGAGATCCGGGACGCCCTGGACATTCCGGAGCACACGCCGGTCGTGACCTGCGACGCCCGTGACCGGAACTCCAGCCGGGACGTGCTGATCGCGCTGATACGTCACCTCAAGGCACGCTCCGCCGTCGCTCTGGAGCCCCGATGACCGACCACCCGGCCGACGGGGAAGCCGCCCGGGGCTGCCCCGTCATGCACGGCGGCGCCGACGACCTGACCCGGCTGTACGGGCCGGACGCGGCGCTCGACCCGCAGGGCATCTACGGACGGCTGCGCAAGGAACACGGAGCCGTGGCACCGGTGCTCCTGGAGGGGGACGTCCGCGCCTGGCTGGTCCTCGGCTACCGCGAGAGCCGGCGCGTGCTCGACAACCCCCTCCAGTTCAGCCGGGACTCGCGCATCTGGCGGGACTGGAAGGAGGGGGAGGTCGAGGACACCTCGCCGCTGATGCAGATGCTCGGCTGGCGTCCGGACTGCGTCTCCCAGGACGGTGAGCCGCACCGCAGGCTGCGCAGGGCGGTCACCGACAACCTGGACACCCTGGCGGGGCGCGGTATCCGGCGCCACGTCACGCACTTCGCGAACAAGCAGATCGACGCGTTCGCCGGGAAGGGCAGTGCCGACCTGGTGGGCGAGTACGCCGAGTATTTGCCGATGCTCGTCCTGACGCGGCTGTTCGGGCTCCCGGCCGCCGAGGGCCGCAGCCTCGCGGTCTCCTGCGCCCAGGTCATCAAGGGAGGTCCGGACGCCCTCGCGCACAACGACCGCATCATGGAGATCCTGGGGGAGCTCGCCGAGCGCAAGCGCCTCGAACCCGGGCCCGACTTCACCACCGGGCTGCTCGCGCACGACGCCGGACTCGACGAGGGCGAGATCCTCAGCCACCTGCGTCTGGTCCTGATCACCGCGCACACCACGACCAGCAACCTGCTGGCCCGGGTGCTGGAGGCGGTCTTCACCGACCCCGCCCGGCTCTCGGGGCTCGTCAGCGGCCAGCGGGCCGTCTCCGAGGTCGTCGAGGAGGTCATGTGGAGCACGCCGCCGCTGGCGGTCCTCCCGGGACGTTTCGCCACCGCGGACGTCGAGCTGGGCGGTACGCAGATCAAGGAGGGCGACCTGCTGGTGCTCGGGCTGGCCGCGGGCAACCTCGACCCGGACATCCGCCCCGACTCGGGTGTCTCCGTACACGGCAACCAGTCGCACCTCGCGTTCAGCGGCGGTCCGCACGAATGCCCCGCCCAGAACATCGGCCAGGCGATCATCGAGACCGCCGTCGACACCCTGCTGCACCGGCTGCCCGGACTGCGTCTGTCCGTACCCGCCGGCGAACTCACCTCGACCGCCTCCACCTGGGAAGCGCGTCTGGACACCCTTCCGGTCGAGTTCACCGCCGTCTGACCGCGCCACGTGTCCCCGCCCGGCCGGATCCTCCGGCCGGGCGGGGACACGTGTGTCAGACGGTGAGCAGATCGTCCAGCGATCCCCGGCCCGCCAGCTCCGCCGTGGCGGCCGGCCCCTCCTTCGCGGCGGCGTACCGGCCCGAGGTCAGCGCCCACTCGTAGTTGCCGCTGATCCAGTGCTGGATGGCTTCCACACCCATCCGGACCTGGGCCCGCTCCTCGGGGCCGAGGCCGAGCGCCTCACACATCCCCGGGACGTGCGTCTCGAGTGCGAGGTACTCGTCGAGGCACGCCGTCGTCATCCGGTACGCCTCGGCGGCGGCCTCCTCCCACGTGCAGCCGCGCTCCCGGTGCAGGACCGCGATGAGGTTGTGACCGTCCCCCCGGCGCTTCTCGCGCTCGAAGGAGTGGATGTCGTTCATGAAGCCGATCGTGTCCGCGGCCAGGTCCCGCATCCTGACCATCAGCGGGTGCGCCTGCACCTGCGCCGGCACCTCGAAGCCGCGGCTGCGTTCACCCGCGTCGATGCTGTGGTGGATGCCCACGGTACGGCGGCGGAACTCCGCGTACTCCTGGATACCGAGTGTCCCCGCACGGCCCTCGGCCGCCAGGTCGACCTCCTCGGTGTGGGCGACGAGGAAACGCCCCCAGGAGGCGGCGAACCGTGTACGCCAGGTCAGGGACATGCCATCCGAGAGATGGGCCCACACCTCGGACCAGGCCAGGGTGATCGGGCAGAGCACGCGCGGAGGCGTCCCGGCGGGGCGCAGCGGTGTGGCTATCAGTTCCCGCGCGACCTCCGCTATCCGGTCCGCGCGGTCCGGGCTTCCGGAGTCGAACTGGTCGTCGAAGAGAAAGGCCAGGGAGAACCAGTTCATCAGGACGACCATGTCTTCGGGTGAGGCGTAGGGGTACGTACGCGCCGCCGCCTGCGGCAGGTCCCAGGACTGGTACTCCTCGAAACCTGCCTGGCTGCGCACCAGGCCCATCTCCCACACCCAGCGCAGGTGACGCTCCCGTGCGTACGCCAGGTGTTCGCTCACCGGGGTCTTGAAGGGGAGGTCGAATGTGACGTCCTGCGGCATGTGGCGGGTCCTCTCTTGAGACAGTTCACAGGCCCCCGCCCCGTGACCGGGCGATCGAAAATGACGCCCATTGACTTGAAGTGCACGTTTTGAGCCACAAATTGATGGCTCATCATGTGCGCCCTCATGCTGCCCAGACCCTAAACGATCTATGCCGCAAGATCGTCTCGAAGAAGATTTTCCGGAACCGGCGCCTCCACGCCCGTACGCCGCAGGCTCAGACCTGGCCCAGATCCGAGCTGAGCCAGCGCTGGGGACGCATGTGGATGACCACCTGTGCGCCGTGCTCCTTCCAGGCGAAGTCGACGTAGCCCTCGACCTTCTCGGCGGGGAGGTAGCGCGAGGACATCTCCACCAGCTGCTCGCGGGTGGCGGGGAGCGTGGCGACGACCGGGCCCTCGACGGAGACGTAGCGGATGGTCGGCGTGAGGCGGTCCACCATGATGCTGAAGCGGCCCGCCCGGGCGATGGCGGTCCCCTTGCGGGAGTCGCGCCCCGTCATGATCCACAGGTCGCCACCGGGTGCGTACTGGTACCAGATCGGCACGGTGAGAGGGGCCCGCCCCTCCTCGGCCGCGTCCACGGCCAGTGCGCCGATATGCGGTTCGGCCAGGAACTGCTCACGCTCGGTGTGGGTCAAAGCCATGGCTGGACTCCTCGGTCGGGCGGTCGGTGGTGCCTCAAGGCGGCATTATGCAACTCCCGCCCCGGGACGGCGGCGGAACCCGCCGCCGTCCCGGCTCCATCTGCGGCCCGACACCCTGCGGCGGGGCATGGGGAGGCTGCTTCCGGAACGGGTGAAGGAGGTGCAGGACGTGCTGTACCGGCGGGCGGCCGGGGCCGAGCGGTCAGACGAGGGGCGGGCGGCCCAGGCGCGTCATCCGCCACACCGTGCGCCACTGCATCGGGTTCCGTTCGCCGCACTCGGTGCGCACCCCCTCGACGAAGCCGGCCGCCCAGGCGCGCAGGCCGGTGGCCGAGCGGGTGCGGGCCGCGGTGAGCAGGATCCAGGTGCCGAGGTAGGCGGGGACCAGGGGCAGGGGCAGGTTGCGGCGGGCCAGCCAGACGCGGTTGCGGGCGGTCATGCGGTAGTAGACCGCGTGGCGGGCCGGGGACGTCTTGGGGTGCTGGAGCAGCAGGCCGGGCTCGTAGAGGATCTTCCAGCCCGCGTCGAGCGCCCGCCAGGACAGGTCCGTCTCCTCGTGGGTGAAGAAGAACTCGGCCGGCCAGGGTCCGGTCTCGGCGAGCATCCGCATGGAGAGCGCGTGGCCGCCGCCGAGGAACGCGGTGACCTGGCCGCCGCGCATCGGGTCCTTGGCACGGAGACGCGGCACGTGCCGGCGCTGGGTCTCACCGTGCTCGTCGGCGATGCGGAAGCCGACGATGCCGAGGCGCGGGTCCGCGGCGTACAACTCCTGGACCCTGCTGAACACGTCCTTGTCCACCAGGAGGCCGTCGTCGTCCAGCTCGATCACCACGTCCACGTCACCGAAGGCGGCGAGCACCTCGAGGGCCTCGTTGCGGCCGCCGGGGCAGCCGAGGTTCTCGTCGAGTTCGAGCATGGTCACGCCCCCGGCCGGCCCCGTCAGACCGGGGAAGGAGCTGTAGTCGGGGAGCGGCGAGCCGTTGCCCACGACGACCACACGTGCGGGGCGCGCGTCCTGCATGGCCACCGACGCCAGCAGCGCCTCGACCTGCTGCGGGCGGTCTCCCATGGTCACGATGGACACGCCGATACGCGGTTCGGACAAGGCTCGGCTCTCCCGGGGATTTCGGTGGCTTGCGGCACCGCGGAACCGCCGCGGTGCCCGTGATCGTAACGTCTCGTGTTCAGCTCACGGTGGGTGACCGGTCATCGGAAGGGCGGTCGCCGTTCAGCCGGGCGTACATCAGCATGTCCCGGCGCCGGCCCCCGATCTCCTGCCAGCCGCGCAGCAGACCCTCGCGCCGGTAGCCGGCGCTCTCGGCGGTCCGTACCGAGGCCGTGTTCCAGGGTTCGACGAGGAGCTGCACCCGGGGGATGCCCAGCTCGTGCAGGGCCCAGGTGGTGACCGTGCGCAGGGCCGCTCCCGCGACGCCCTGGCCACGGCCCGGGGTCGTCATCCAGTAGCCGAGGGTCGCCCGGCCCGCCGCCGCGTCCGCGAGCCAGAGCCCGATGGAGCCGACCGGCCGCCGGTCCCGCGTGCGCGCGATGGTGAAGGGATATCCGTCCCCGTCGGCGGCCCGGTCCCACTGACGCCTGACGTAGGCCTCGGCCGCCTCGTCGGAGTACGGCGTGGGGATCGTGGTGACCAGCGGGATGTAGTCGTCCTCCGCCGCCTCGCGGACGAGGGGCAGGTCGCTCATCTCCCAGGGGCGCAGGACGAAGTCGGGTCCGGCGGTCATGCTGGGAACGGTCAGCGGTGGTGCCATGCCGTCATCCTGCCGCGCCCGCGCCCCGCCGCCCGGGCCCGACTCACCCGCCCGACTCACACGGCGAACCTGCGAAAGCTAACGGCCCTGTGTTCCCGTTAGCGTGTACTGTCTCGTGGCGTGAACCGGTGACGGGACTGGAGGCCTTTCGTGGACGCAGGGGATGTGGAGCCGGGCACGGTCAGGCCCGGCGGTCGTACGGCCCGGGTGCGCGAGGCCGTGCTGCGCGCGGCCGGTGACGCGCTGGTCGAGCACGGCTTCGACGGGCTCGATCTCGCCGACGTGGCCCGCCGCGCCGAGGTCGGCAAGACGACGGTCTACCGACGCTGGTCCACCACGGCGGGACTGGTCGCCGACCTGCTGACGGAGATGGCGGAGCAGTCGGTCCCGCGTACGGACACGGGGTCCCTGGACGAGGACCTCCGGTCCAACGCGCGGCTGGTGGTGCGCACGCTGACCGACGCGCGCCAAGGCCCCCTCTTCACCGCCGTCGTCGCGGCGGCGACGTGCGACGCCCGGACGGCCGAGGCCCTGCACCGCTTCTACGCCGTACGCATCGAGGAGTGGGCCGGCTGCGTCGACGCGGCGGTGGAGCGGGGCGAGCTGCCCAGGGGGACCGATGCCCGCGAGGTGATCCGGGCGGTGTCGGCGCCCCTCTACTACCGCTTGCTGGCCAGCGGCGACCCCCTCGACGAGGCGGCCGCCGACCGGGCGGCCGAGGCCGCGGCGGTGGCTGCGCGGGCCGGTGTGTACGTGAGCTGAGCCCTGCCCCCGCGTCGCCGCAGGACTCAGCCGATACGGGTCCCCGTCCCGGACACCCTGATCCGTGCGTCACCCGGCCTCAGTTCGACGGTGAGGGTGCCGGGCCGGCCCATGTCGGCGCCCTGGTGCAGGGTGAGGACCGCGTCGTGCGGGACGAGACCGAGCTCGCGCGCGTACGCGCCGAACGCCGCGGCCGCCGCGCCCGTCGCCGGGTCCTCGACGACGCCGCCGACCGGGAAAGGGTCGCGGACGTGGAAGACCGTGGCGGACTCCCGCCACACCAGCTGGACCGTCGTCAGATCGAGCCGCTGCATGAGGGCTTCCAGCCGGGCGAAGTCGTACGAGAGGTCCGCCAGCCGTTCGCGGGTCGCGGCGGCCAGCACCAGGTGGCGGGCGCCCGCGTAGGCGATGCGGGCCGGCAGCGCGGCGTCCAGTTCGCCGGCGGGCCAGTCCAGGGCTGCCAGGGCCTCCGCCACGTCCTCGGGGACGGCGTCCGTGGTGTGCGGCTCGACGCTGGTGAGGGTGGCACGGAGCTCGTCGCCCTCGCGGACGACGGTGACCGGGACCGGACCGGCGGGGGTGGAGAACACCAGATCGCCCGGGCCGTCCCGCTCGGCGAGCGCGATGGCGGCGGCCACCGTGGCATGGCCGCAGAAGGGGACTTCGGCCTTCGGGCTGAAGTAGCGGACGGTGTACCCGCCCAGGCCGTCCGGCGAGGTGAGGAAGGCGGACTCGCTGTAGCCCAGCTCCGCCGCCACCGCGAGCATCGCCGCGTCGTCGAGCCCGGAGGCGTCCAGGACGACCCCTGCCGGATTGCCCCCGTCGGGATCGGTGGAGAACGCGGTGTAGCGGAGGACGTCGGTGGCGGTGTGTGCGCTCATGTCGCAGCTCAACCGGAAGACGTGGCCGGGCATTCCCGCCCGCGGCCTTCCAAGCACCCGGGCGGCTGCGGGGTTCCGTGGGGTGGCGGCCCGGGGCTCCTTGGGGTGGCGGTCCGGGGCTCCTTGGGGTGGCGGTCCGGGGTCCTGACACCCCGGACCGCCACCCCCGGCCGCTCGGCGGACCCCCCGGCCGCGGCGGCCCCTTCACCGTGGTCAGTGGCAGACCTTCACGCCGGTGCCCTTCCCCCAGGAGCAGGAGTCCAGGAGCGCACCGCTCGGCTTGATCAGCCGGGCCTTGTCGCCGGTGTTGTTCCAGACGTACGAGCCACGGTTCCAGTACACGTGGGCCGCGGAGTTCTTCCCCTTGCCGGTGTGGACCCGGACCGTCTTGCCGGCGGCCACGCCGAAGCTCGGGAAGGTGTACGTGTAGCCGGTGTTGTCCTTCAGCTTGTAGCCCTTGAGCTGCAGCTTGGACTTGCCGTTGTTGTGGATGTCCACGTATTCGGCGACCAGGGACGTGTTCGTCCGGGTGTCCTTGCCGGGGCTGTCGTACTGGATCTTGCCGAGGTGCAGACCGCCCTGGTGGGAGGCCGCCGAGGCCGGGGCGGTGGCGAGGAGCGAGCCGGCCAGGGCGGTGGCGGCGGCCAGGGCGAGGGGCGCGGCGGTGCGTATGCGCATGCTTTGTGGTCCTTCTGTGTGCATCCGGTGAAGGTCAGCAGCATACGGGCAGCATGCGCTTGCTCGGACCGGGAGAGGGAAACTCGCAAACTCTGTCATTCGGGGGCGAGTTCCGGCGCGGTCCGGGCAAGCGTGGATCCAGGTGGACCTGAGTGGATCAGCCTCGGCCGACGTACGGCATCGCTGTCGCCAGCACCGTCGCGAACTGCACATTGGCCTCCAGCGGCAGCTCCGCCATGTGCAGGACCGTCCGGGCCACATCGTCCGCCGCCATGACCGGCTCGGCGGCGACCTCGCCGTTGGCCTGGAGGATCCCCGTGCTCATCCGCTCCGTCATGTCGGTGGCCGCGTTGCCGATGTCGATCTGCCCGCAGGCGATCCGGTACGGCCGCCCGTCCAGCGACAGCGACTTCGTCAGGCCGGTCACCGCGTGTTTCGTCGCCGTGTAGGCGATGGAGTGCGGACGCGGCGCGTGGGCCGAGATGGAGCCGTTGTTGATGATCCGGCCGCCCTGCGGGTCCTGCTCCTTCATCAGGCGGTACGCCGCCTGCGCGCACAGGAACGTCCCCGTCAGGTTGACGTCCACCACCGTCCGCCAGTCCTCGTACGCGAGGTCCTCGACGGGCTTCGCGCGCGGCCCGAACGTGCCCGCGTTGTTGAAGAGCAGGTCCAGCCTGCCGAAGCGGTCCCGTACGGAGGTGAAGAGCGCCGCCACCCCGTCCGGGTCGCTCACGTCGGTGGGCAGGCACACCGTGGTGCCCGGGCCGGCCGCGGCGGCGGTCTCCTCCAGGGCGGCTCCCCGCCGGCCCGCCAGGGCCACCGTCCAGCCCGCACCCGTAAGGGTGACAGCGACGGCCCTGCCGATCCCCGATCCCGCACCTGTGACGACAGCGATTCTCTGCTCAGCGTTCATGGCCCGGCAGCGTACGGGAGGTTTCGCGGTGGCCGGCACCCGGTGCTCATCACACCGCCATAAGGATGTTGTGTACCCGCCAACGGCCCGTCGTCGCCCCGCACTCCAATGCCTCTGACAACATCCGGCAGGGGAGGGGCATATGACACCCGCACAGATCAGCAGGACGCCCGGTCAGCACGGCCATTCCGCCGAACTGCGCCTCGCCGCGCAGCGGCTCGGATCCGGTGTGGGCCGCCGCCGTTTCCTCACCGTCACCGGTGCCGCCGCGGCGCTGGCGTTCGCGGTCGACCTGCCCGGTGCGGGCACGGCGGCCGCGGCCGAGCTCGACGCCCGGAAGATCACCGAGGACCCGTTCACCCTCGGGGTGGCGTCCGGGGACCCGCTGCCGGAATCCGTGCTCCTGTGGACGAGACTCGCGCCCCGCCCGTACGAGGCCGACGGCGGGCTGCCCGCCGAGCGCGTCGAGGTCCGCTGGGAGCTCGCCCGCGACGAGCGCTTCCGGCGGGTCGTCAGGCGGGGAGCCGCCACCGCCCACCCGGAATTCGGGCACAGCGTCCATGTGGACGTGGACGGCCTCGACTCCGACCGGAACTTCTACTACCGCTTCCGTGCCGGCAGCTGGACCAGCCCCACCGGCCGCACCCGCACCGCCCCGGCCCGGAGCGCCCGCAACAGCTCCCTGACCCTGGCCGCCGTCTCCTGCCAGGCGTACCACGACGGCTACTTCACCGCCTACCAGCACCTCGCGGACGAGGACGTCGACGTGGTCTTCCACCTCGGCGACTACCTCTACGAGTACGCGGTCACCTCGGTCGGCGGCGCCCGTAACTACACCGACCGGGTCCTGCCGGACCACTACAACCGGGAGACGCTCACGCTGGAGGACTACCGCATGCGGTACGGCCTCTACAAGTCCGACCCGGACCTGCGCGCCGCCCACGCCGCGCACCCCTTCGTCGTCACCTGGGACGACCACGAGACCGAGAACAACTACGCGGGCGACACCCCTGAGAACAGCGTCCCCCCGGAGGAGTTCCTGCTGCGCAGGGCCGCCGCCTACCGCGCGTACTGGGAGAACCAGCCGCTGCGCACCCCGCAGCGCCCCACCGGCCCCGACATGCGGCTCTACCGTCGGCTGCGCTTCGGGCGGCTCGCCCAGTTCGACATCCTCGACACCCGTCAGTACCGCAGCAACCAGGCGTACGGCGACGGCTGGAAGGTCCCCGGACCGGAATCCGAGGACCCCTCGCGCACCATGACGGGAGCCGCCCAGGAGCGCTGGCTGCTCGACGGCTGGAAGACCTCGGACGCCCGGTGGAACGTCGTGCCGCAGCAGGTCACCTTCGCCCAGCGGCGCGACGTGCCCACCGACGCCTACAAGCTGTCCATGGACTCGTGGGACGGCTACCCGGCCTCCCGGCAGCGCGTCATGGACGGTGCGCAGGCCGCCGGGATCGAGAACCTGATGGTCCTGACCGGTGACGTGCACGTCGGTTACGCCTTCGACCTCAAGAAGGACTTCGACGACCCGGCGTCCCGGACCGTCGGCACGGAGGTCGTGGCCACCTCGATCGCCAGCGGCAAGGACGGCTCCGAGAAGCCGGCCAACTGGAACAACCTGACCCAGGCCAACCCGCACATGAAGTTCTACAACGGCCGCCGCGGCTACGCGCTCGTCACCCTCGGCACGGAGCAGGCGCGTGCCGACTTCCGTACGGTGTCGGCGGTCACCACGCCCGGCGCGCCGGTCACCACGGCCGCCTCCTTCGTGACCGAGGCCGGGAACCCGGGGCTCACCCCCGCGTAACCCGGCCCCCGGCCCCGCACGAGGTCAGGCGCGCTCGTCCGCGGGGTAGCGGACGCCGACACGGTCACGTACCGCGTCGAGCGTCCGCATCACGGCGAGGGAGCCCTCGAGCGGCACCAGCGGGGACTCCTTCTCGCCGGCCAGCAGCGCGCGCGTCACCTCGGCCGCCTCGTACTGCATGCCCGACAGGCCCTGGGGGCCCGGACCCGTGACGACCTTCTCGGGCTCCCGGCCCGCCCGGTGGAGGAGGAAGTGCTCCGGGTGGAAGAAGCCCTGCGGGAAGTCGATGCGCCCCGCCGTCCCGGTGACCGACGCGACGGTCGGCAGGTTCCCCACGACCGAGCAGCTCAGCAGCGCCGTGGCGCCCGAGTCCCAGCCCAGCAGCATCCCGGTGTTCAGGTCGACGCCCTCCGGGGACAGCAGCGCGTCCGCCTGCACCCGGTCGGGCTCGCCCAGCAGCAGCTGCGCGAACGACACCGGGTAGACCCCGAGGTCCAGCAGCGCGCCGCCGCCCAGCGCGGGATCGCGCAGCCGGTGTTCGGCGCCGAAGTCGCCCGCGAAGCCGAAGTCGGCCTGCACCGTGCGGATCTCGCCGATCGCGCCGTCCGCCACCAGCTCGGTCATCCGGCGGATGAGCGGATTGCAGTACGTCCACATGGCTTCCATCAGGAAGAGCCCGCGCTCCCGGGCCAGATCCACCAGCTCCCGCGCCTCACGCTCGTTGAGCGTGAACGCCTTCTCGCACAGCACGTGCTTGCCGGCCCGCAGAGCGAGCCCGGCCGCTTCCCGGTGCGCCGAGTGCGGGGTGGCGACGTAGACGACGTCGACGGTGTCGTCGGCGACGAGCTCCGCCCAGCTGCCGTACGCCCGCTCGATCCCGAACCGGTCGGCGAACGCCTTCGCGGAGGCCTCGCTCCGGGACGCGACGGCCACGACCTCGGCCCCGGAGTCCTCCATCGCCAGCAGATCCCCGGTGAAGGTCGCGGCTATGCCGCCCGTCGCCAGTACACCCCAACGCACAGTCCCACTCATGCCCGCCCGCTCCCACGCAAAAAGGTATCGACCACTACGGCTGAGCTGAGAGCATAGATGTGGATTCAACGAAGCGGAGACGAGGATGCCGGACAACGGCGTGAGCCGGGCCCAGCAAGAAGACGAGCACATACCGACGAGCAGCAAGGGCGCCGCACTCAGCGCCCAGGCCACCGCCACCCCCACCGCTGCGGGTGTCCCGGCCATTTCCACGACCACAGCGCCGGGCATCCCGGCCACCTCCACGACCACCGCGCGGCGCGCCGGACTTCTGGTCACCCTGGTGCTGGGCGGGCTCACCGCACTGCCGCCCCTCTCGATGGACATGTACCTCCCGGCGCTCCCGGAGGTCACCGACGCGCTGCACGCACCGGCCGCGACCGTCCAGCTCACCCTGACGGCATGCCTCCTGGGCATGGCGCTCGGCCAGATCGTCGTCGGCCCCATGAGCGACCGCTGGGGCCGGCGTAAGCCGCTGCTCCTCGGCATGGTCGTCTACGTGATCGCGACCGCGATCTGCGCCGTCGCCCCCACCGCGGAACTCCTCATCGGATTCCGCCTCCTCCAGGGCCTCGCGGGAGCCGCCGGCATAGTGATCTCCCGGGCCGTCGTACGCGACCTGTACGACGGCGACGAGATGGCCCGGTTCTTCTCCACCCTGATGCTGATCTCGGGGGTCGCGCCGGTCATCGCGCCCGTGATCGGCGGCCAGGTGCTGCAGTTCACCGACTGGCGCGGCATCTTCGTCGTCCTCACCTTGGTCGGCGTGCTGCTCACCCTCGTCGTCTGGAAGTGGCTCCACGAGACACTGCCGGCGGCGCAGCGCCACACCGGCGGTGTCGGCGACGCGCTGCGCACCATGCGCGGGCTGCTGGCCGACCGGGTGTTCACCGGCTACATGGTCGCCGGCAGCCTCGCCTTCGCCGCGCTCTTCGCCTACGTGAGCGCGTCCCCGTTCGTCGTCCAGGAGATCTACGGCGCGTCCCCGCAGACCTTCAGCCTGCTCTTCGGGATCAACTCCGTCGGGCTGATCGCCGTCGGCCAGATCAACGGCAAGCTGCTCGTCGGAAGGGTCAGCCTGGACAAGGCGCTCGGCTTCGGCCTCGCCGTCATCTCGGTCGCGGCGATCGCGCTGCTGCTGATGACCTCCGGAGTCTTCGGCGAGGTCGGCCTTGTGCCGGTGGCCGCCGGGCTGTTCGTGCTCATGTCCGCGATGGGCCTCGCGATGCCGAACACCAACACCCAGGCGCTGATGCGCACCAGGCACGCGGCCGGCTCCGCCTCCGCGCTGCTGGGCACGTCCCAGTTCCTGATCGGAGCCATCGCCTCGCCCCTCGTCGGGATCGCCGGTGAGAAGACCGCCGTGCCGATGGCCGTGGTGCAGGTGGTCTGCGCCCTGTCCGCGGTGCTGTCCTTCCTGCTGCTGTGCCGGCCGTGGCGGACCACGGGCGCCGCGCGGGAGCGGCTCGTCAAGGGCTGAACCGCTCCCCGGCGGGGCGGAACGCACACGAGGCCCGGGCGGGACGACCGCCCGGGCCTCGCGTGTGCCCGGAAAACCCGATTGCCGCCGCAGGAGCGATCCGTCGGACTCCGGCGATGCACGCCGAGGAGGAACAACCGCTGTCCGGCGGGAACGTCAGCGCAGGCATCGTCCGTGTCGGCGACACCGTCCGTCGCCCCGCGGGCCCCTGGACGCCGGCGGTGCACGCACTGCTCACCCATCTCCACGAGTCCGGCTTCCGGGCGGCTCCCCGCCCCCTCGGCACGGACGACCGGGGCCGGGAGCTCCTGAGCTTCGTGAGGGGCGAGACGATCTGGCCGCAGCGGTTCGCCCTGGTGGATCCCTCGGAGGGTCGGTCGGCAGGGCGCCTACCTGCAGGGGTTCAGCCCACGCGCGGATAGCCCAGCAGGTGCAGCCGGTTCTTGCGGTCCGTCCAGCGGAAGACGCCTACGCCCGAGGTCTCCATCTCCGGCAGCCGCGTGTTCGGAGGCAGCGCCTCGACGGACCAGGTCGTGAAGCTCATCGTGACCGGGCCGGTCCCGTCGCCCTCCAGCGCCTCGTCCGCGTCCCGTGCGGTCGTCGCGCCGTAGGCGCTGCCGCCGTCCGTCACCGAGGCGAACGTCAGCCGCGCCGACCCGTCCTCCTCCTCGAAACAGAGCCCCTTCTTCGCCTCCAGGTCGAAGGCAAGGTTTCCCGCGACCAGGTAGCCGCCCGAGGGCGAGACGACGGCCCGCGGGTAGCGCCCCGGCTCTATGGCCGGTGTGTGGCACTCCACCGAGACGACCGGCTTCCCGCTCTCCGCGTCGTGCACCGCCCACAACTGGTGGGTGCCGGCCCGTTTCGCCCCCTCGGCGAGCTGCCACCGCGCCAGGATCAGGCCCGGTGCCACGGAGGTCGGCACCCCCGTCGCCGGGTCCGCTCCCTTCGGCGCGCTCCTCCTGCTGAACCAGCCGCCCCGCACCCAGAATTCGCGTACCCCGCTCAGCAGGAGGCCCTTGGCCGTCTGCCCGCGCACCTCGGTGAGCTGCTCGCAGGCCGCGCAGCCCTTCGGATACGTCACCGCGGAAGCGGGGGTCCGCGACACCTCACCACTGACCGGGTCCACCACCGCGCTGTTCGCCCGGCCGTCGCTGATCAGGATGCCCGGGCCGGTCGCCGTGACGGTCGGCGCACCGGTCCACGGCACCTCGACGCGCCGGCGTTCCCCGTCCACCACGTCGTACACGTCGAGGGAGACGAGGCTCCCCTCGGGCGCGGGCCCCTCACCCGCCTTCCCGTAGGACCAGGCCACGAAGAACTGGCGGTCGTCCTTGGCGACGGTGAGCAGCTTCGGGAAGTTCAGCGCGTCCGGCGGCCGCCAGGCCTCACCGCTCCAGCCGGCCCGGCCGGTCTCCGTGTCCAGGGTCCGCAGCCGGTAACGGTCCCCGGGTGACTCGACCAGGTAGGCCAGCCGGCCCGTCGTGTGCGAGACGGCGTAGTCGGGTCCGGCGCCGACGACCTCCCAGCCGCGCCCCGTCGTGTACTCCGCGGGGACGTCCAGTCGTGTCGCGGGGCCGGTGCTCCGTTTCACGGGCTTCTCCGGTCCCTCGTCGCCCTCGGTGCCGGCCCCGCCGCCCCGGCAGGTGGCCGTCAGAAGGAGCAGGGCGAGCACGAGCACCCCGCCCACCAGCGCCAGACGCACGATTCTCTGCCTCAAGGTCCCCCCGATGAGCCGGCCGGTCCCTGAGCGATTCCCGACGCGGCGTCGGCCAGCGTAGCAACGGGCCCCAGGAGAAAAGCAGTTCGGTTCTGTACCCGTTACGTCCCGGTTCCGTGCCGGACCACCGGACTGCGGGGGGCGGGCCCGCTGCGCCTACAATTCGGCGGTGAACGCCACCCTCCCCACCGCGGAAGCCCTGCGTGCCGCGCTGGCCGCCCTGCTCGACGGGCTGCCCCCGACGCAGGCCGCGCAGGCCGTCGACCGGCTGATCGCCAGCTACCGCGGGACCACCCCGACCGACGCCCCGATCCTGCGGAACCGCTCGGACGTCGCCGCCTACGCCGCCTACCGGATGCCCGCGACGTTCGAGGCCGTACGGTCCTGCCTCGCCGCACTCCGCGAGGCCGCGCCGGACTGGGCGCCCGTCACCCACACCGACTTCGGAGGCGGCACGGGCGCGGCGAGCTGGGCGGTCGCCGGGGCCTGGGACGGGCCGCGGACGACGGTCCTGGACTGGTCCGAACCGGCCCTCGCGCTCGGCCGTGAGCTGGCCGGGGCCTCGGGCATCCCCGCGCTGCGGGACGCCGCCTGGGAGCGGGCGAGGATCGGGACGGCGCTGGAGCCGGCCCCCACGGACCTGGCCACCGTCAGCTACGTACTCAAGGAGCTCACCCCCGCCGACCGGGCCGCTCTGGTGGACGCCGTCGCCGGCGCCGCGCAGGCCGTGGTGATCGTGGAGCCCGGCACCCCCGACGGCTACGGCCGGATCATCGAGGCCCGCGACCGGCTGATCGCCGCGGGGCTGACCGTCGCCGCGCCCTGCCCGCACGACGACGCGTGCCCCATCGAACCCGGCACGGACTGGTGCCACTTCTCGGCTCGGGTCAGCCGCTCCTCGCTGCACCGGCAGGTCAAGGGCGGCTCGCTCAGCCACGAGGACGAGAAGTTCAGCTACGTCGTGGCGACCAGGTTCGCCACCGACCCGGTCGCCGCACGCGTAACCCGCAGGCCGCAGATCCGCAAGGGGCAGGTGCTGCTGGAGCTCTGCACGAAGGATGAGGGTCTCCAGCGCGCCACGGTCACCAAGCGGCACGGCGCGCTCTACCGTGCCGCCCGGGACACCGCGTGGGGCGACGCCTGGCCGCCGCCCGAGGAGGGTTAGGCCCGCAGCTCCTGGGTGCAGCACTTCACGCTGCCGCCGCCCTTGAGCAGCTCGCCCAGATCCATCGGGACCGGGTCGAAGCCCCGGTCCCGCAACGGGTCGAAGAGCCCGATCGCGGCCTGCGGGAGCAGCACATGGCGCCCGTCGCTGACCGCGTTGAGGCCCAGGGAGGCGGCGTCCGCCTCCTCGGCCAGCAGCGCGTCGGGGAAGAGCCGGGCCAGCACGGACCGGCTGCCCGGCGAGAAGGCCCCGGGGTAGTACATGATCTCGTCCGCCGCGTCGTCCAGTACGCACAGCGCGGTGTCCAGGTGGTAGTAGCGCGGGTCCACCAGATCGAGGCCGATCACCGGGCGCCCGAAGAACTCCTGTGCCTCGTCGTGGGAGAGCGGACTGGACCGGAAGCCCCGCCCGGCCAGCAGGTACGAGGCGGTCACGGCGAAGTCGCCCTCGCCCTCGTTGACATGGGCCGGCTCGTGGATCTCCGTGAAGCCGTTGGCCCGGAACCACTCCCGGTGCGCCTCGGCCTCCGCGTACCGCTCCCGGTAGGCGAACAGCGCGCCGAGCACCCTGCCGTCGATCACGGTGGCCCCGTTGGCGGCGAACACCATGTCGGGCAGGTCGGGGCGGGGAGTGAGCAGCTCGACGGTGTGGCCGAGGGCCCGGTAGCGGTCGCGCAGGTCCTCCCACTGGGTGGTGGCCAGGGGCAGATCCACGGGTTTCGACGGATCCATCCACGGATTGATGGAGTACGTGACCTCGAAGTGGGACGGGGCGCACATCAGATAGCGACGAGGGGTGGCGTCACGGGTCAATGCAGGCTCCTCGCGAACGGCGGCGTTCGGCCGCGGAACGGTGGGATGCGCACGGGTGTGTGCGTGAGTTCATGGTGCGCCGTGCCGGGCCGTTGCGCTGTGATCCGTTCGGGTGGTTCGCGCGGGCGGGCGGCGACGGGGGGTGACGCGTGCCCGCCGGGCAGGAGGCGTGTATCGGGGCAGGCAAGACGATACGTATCGGACCGTCCGGCTCTAGGATGGCCGGATGGCAGCTCAGAAGCCCCCGGACTCCAGCCGTCGCAGCGACCGCTCCCACCGAGCGATCTGTGACGCCGCGCTCGCACTCGTCGGCGAGATCGGTTACGCGCGGACGACGATCGAGGGTATCGCCGCACGGGCCGGGGTCGGCAAGCAGACGATCTACCGCTGGTGGCCTTCGAAGGCGGCCGTACTCCTGGAGGCGTTCCTCGAGGAGAGCGCCCGCCGCTCGGAGGAGCTGGGCGAGGCCGGCGAGGACGGTGCGTACGGGATCCCCGACACCGGCGATCTGGCGGCCGACCTCAAGTTCGTCCTGCGGGCCACGGTCGACGGGCTGAACGACCCGGTGAGCGCGGCACCCACCCGGGCCCTGGCCGCCGAGGGGATCATCGACCCCGCACTCGGCGCACAATTCGTCGGAAATCTGCTCGAACCGCAGCTCCAGTTGTACGTCACACGCCTGCGAGCCGCCCAGGAGGCCGGCCAGGTGCGCGCGGACATCGATCCGAGGATCGCGCTGGAGCTCCTGATCGCCCCGCTGACCCACCGCTGGCTGCTCAGAACCCTTCCCCTCACCCACGCGTACGCGGACCAGGTCGTCGACCTCACCCTGCGGGGGCTCCTGATCCAGCCGTGAGTCCGACGGCGCATCCCGTGACATTCCGTACGAGTGGACCGCCCTCTGCGCAACCGCCCGAGCACCCCGCTTCGGAACTCTGGCCACCCGAGGAGCAGGATGGTGGGACCATGGAGAGGTAACCGCTGAGGTGAGGGGATAGATGGGCGCCGATTCCGGCCGCTATCGCGGCACAGAGGGCAGGATTTCCCAGTGGCTGCGCAGGCGGCCGAAGCCACAGCCGGAAGCCGACGACGCGGCGCGGCTGGCGCTGATCCTGGCTGTCGCCGAGGCAGGAATGCCCATCTCACCCGCGGCGCACCCGTCCGGATACCGATGTTCGTGCGAGCGCATCGGCTGTCCGACCCCCGCGCGGCACCCCATCTCGTTCGCCTGGCAGACGCAGTCCACGACGGACCGCGCCCAGATCGAGCGCTGGGCCGCCAACCAGCCGCTGGCCAACTTCATCACCGCGACCGGCCTGGTCCACGACGTTCTCGACGTCCCCTTCACGGCGGGGCGGGGCGCCCTCGACCGGCTCATCGCCGCGGGCATCGACGTGGGCCCGGTGGCCCAGTCGGGCACCGACCGGATGCTCTTCTTCACCGCCACCCGGGGCACCCCCGACGACGAGGACGAGTGGTGGCCCTGCGAGCTGGACTGCCACCCCGAGACCATGGACGAGCATCCCGGCCTCCGCTGGCACTGCCGTGGCAGCTATGTCCTCCTGCCGCCCGCGCGGCTCCCCGGTGAGCTGGACGTCCACTGGATCCGTGGCCCGGAGAACCCGCTGCCCGATCCGCTGACCCTGCTGGAGACGCTCACCGACGCCTGCGCGCAGTACGCGGACACGGCCGACGCGAGCGACCTCGACCACGACGCGGTGGCCTGGCCGCTCAGCCGCTGACGCCCCACCCTCAGCGGGCGAACTTCTCGACAGCGCCGGGCGTGACCGGGGTGAAAAAGTTCACGAGGTTGCCGTCCGGGTCGCGGAACAGGAGTGAGCGGTTGCCCCAGGGCATCGTGGTGGGCTCCTTGACGAACTCCTCCACGATCCCGGTCAGGTTCTCGTACACGCCGTCCACGTCGTCGACGAGGAATTCGAGGATGACGCTCCGGTTGTCGGCCGGGCCGGCGGAGCCGGGTGAGAACAGCGGGACGGTGCGTGTGCTGCCGATCGCGAGGGTGGCCGAGGCGGTCCTGATCTCGGCGAAGTCCTCGGTGGACCAGTCGGCGGGCACTCCGGTGACACGCTCGTAGAAGTCGACGAGGCGGGCGATGGCGCCCGTGATGATGCGGACAGAGACGAAGTTCATGGGTGCTCTCCTGGTCGTTCGGTGCTTCCGACCGAACGCTACGACCGATACCGGGCGGAACCCGCCCGGTATCCGGGAGAGACTTGCGGACATGCCCCGTCCTGTCGCCCGCGTGCTCACCCTGCTGGAACTCCTGCAGTCCGGAGGCCTCAGGACCGCGTCCGAACTCGCCGACCGGCTCGGCGTCGACGAACGCACGGTGCGGCACTACGTCGGCCACCTCATCGACCTCGACGTGCCCGTCGAGTCGGTGCGCGGCCGCTACGGCGGCTACCGGCTCACCCCCGGCCACCGCTTGCCCCCGCTCATGCTGAGCGACGACGAGGCGCTCGCCGTGCTGCTCGGCCTCGTCGCCGGGCGACGGGCCGGACCGGCCTCCACCACCGGCACGGCGAGCGACACGGCGACGGCCAAGATCCGGCGGGTACTGCCCGAGCGGCTGCGCCTCAGGCTCGACGCCGTGCTCGGCGCCCTCGCCTTCACCGCTCCGCCCGGCGAAGCGCTCGCCCCGGACACCGCGATCCTGCTCCCCGTCGCCGACGCGGTGAAGCACCACCGGCCGATCTCGATCCGCTACACCTCGTCGGACGGCCGCCGCGGCGAACGCACGCTGCACCCTCACGGACTCGTCGCCCACTCGGGCAAGTGGTACATGACGGCCGCGGATCCCACGGCGGGCGAGGACCGGACCTTCCGGCTGGACCGCATCACGGATGTGCGGACCCTGCCGGGCTCGTTCGAGCCACCCGAGGGGCTCGATCCGGCGGAGCGCCTGCTGACAGCGCTCGCCACGGCGCCGTACCGGCACGAGGTGACCCTCCGCGTCCAGGGCACGGCCGAGCACATCCACGCCCGGCTTCCCGCCGGCATCGCGATCGTGGAGGAACCGCCGTCCCCGGGAGACGGGGACACGGGGACCGAGCGCTGGTCCCGGGTGGAACTGCGTGTGGAACGGCTCGACTGGCTGCCCGCCGTACTCGCCTCGCTCGACCGGCCGTTCGTCATCGAACGCCCGGACGAGCTGCGCGGCCTCCTCGAAGCCTTCGCGGAACGGCTCAGCCACTCAGCCCGGCGGGACCCGCCCCAGGCGTGACCGCCGCCGTGGGGATCAGGAGCCCTGCGCCGCGATCAGACCGGGCAGCCGGTTCAGCACGCGCACCTTGGCGTCCGCGCTTCCCGCGGCCTTCTTGGGCACGTAGACCAGCTGGCTGGAGACCCGTTCCTTGGTGAGGGTGCTCTTCACCTCGCCGGTCAGCAGCGCCTCCACGTCCGCGGTGACGGTCGGCCGCAGTCCCTCGGCCGCCGTCTGCCGCTCGAAGTGCTTGCTGCTGAAGAAGACCAGCGCCCCGCCGTCCTCCGTCGTCAGGCCCAGCGGCGCGTACGTCCCGGAATCCAGCGCCTGGTCGACGTACTGGTAGGAGAAGCCCGCCCTGCGGGTGTTCTTCCGCGCTTCCCGCCAGCCCGACGTCATCGAGCCCGGAGCGAACACGTCCGGCGCGCCGTCCTTGAGGTAGCCCGTGTACGTGGTGCTCAGCTCCGCCGGCGGGGTCGCCAGCGTCGCGTCCCTGTCCGCGGAGGGCACCGGCTCCGCCCAGCCGTCGGCGTCCTTGCGGAACTTCGGGATCTCGGACGCGGAGGCGACCGCCAGATAGGAGACCTTCCACAGCGCGTCCGGCGCGGTGCGGACGAACGTCAGGAGCCAGCGGGTGTCCTGCTTCCCGCCGTCCTGGTCACGGTTGGAGTCCGTGTCCGCGACGAACCAGCGCGGCCAGCCCGCCTTCTTGGGGATGACGTAGGAGGCGTCGGTCAGCTCCAGAGGCTTGTGGTCCGCGTTGCCCTCCGGACTGTTCTTCCGCCGTGCGGCAAGACCGGCCTGGTTGATCGCGCCGAGCGAACCGGTCACCCGGTCCTCGTCGAGCGCCGGATCGTAGGCCTTGTCCGCCTCGTTGTACGCGACGAGGAAGTCCTCCAGGGCCTTCGCGGCCTCGGACTTCGTCGCTCCCGGCACGACTTCCAGTTCACCGTGCACCGTCACGCAGCCGCTCGCCGTCACGACCAGTACCGTCGTCGTCGCGAGCCCCGCCGCCAGCCGCCCCAGCCTTGTCATCCGTCGCCTTCTGCGCCTTCTGCTCCGTCATCCGCACTGACGGCCTGAACCCTACCGGGACGAGGAACAGCACGAGCGTCGGGATGAGGTACAGCGCCCACACCGTGACCTGAAGAACGGTCGGATCGGCCTGGAAGTTGAAGACCCCCTTGAGCAGGGTGCCGTACCAGCTGTCCGGCGGAATCGTGGTCGTGATGTCGAACGCCTTGTTCTCGAGGCCGCCGAGGAAACGGGCCTCCTGCAGGTCGTGCACGCCGTAGGCGAGCACACCGGCCGCCACCACCACGAGCATGCCGCCGGTCCACGTGAAGAACGTGGACAGGTTGATCCTCAGGGCGCCCCGGTAGAACAGCCAGCTCAGCACGATCGCGGTCGCGATGCCGAGCAGCACCCCGATCAGCGGCGACGAGGAACCCTCACCGCTCGCCCGCACCGATGCCCACACGAACAGGGCGGTCTCCAGGCCCTCACGGCCCACCGCCAGGAACGCGGTGGCCACCAGGGCGCCAGTGCCCATCGAGAGTGCCGTGTCGAGCTTGCCGTGCAGCTCCTTCTTCAGATGCCGGGCGGTACGCCGCATCCAGAAAACCATCCACGTCACGAGTCCGACGGCGATGATCGACAGCGACCCCCCGAGCATCTCCTGCGCCTCGAAGGTCAGCTCCTGGGAGCCGAATTCCAGCGCGGCGCCGAAGGCGAGCGAGATCGTGCAGGCGATGGCGATGCCCATCCACACCGGGCGCAGCGCGTCACGGCGGCCGGACTTGACCAGATAGGCGATGAGGATGCAGACCACCAGACCGGCCTCGAGTCCCTCGCGCAGGCCGATCAGATAGTTGCCGAACATGCCGGTCCCTCCACGGTGTAGGTCATGAGAACAGTGCCCGGCCCCACCAGTCGTCCGTGTCACGGACGCCGGGCGGAACGGCGAAGACCGCCGAACCCACGTGCTGGATGTACTCGTTGAGCGCGTCCCCGGCGGCGAGGCTGCGCTGCACCGGGATGAAGCCCGTGCGGACGTCCCGCTGGTAGGCCAGGAAGAACAGTCCCGCGTCGAGCCTGCCCAGACCGTCCGTGCCGTCGGTGAAGGAGTAGCTGCGGCGCAGGATCGTCGCCCCGTCGTTGGTGTCCGGGTGCGCCAGACGCACGTGCGCGGTCGGCAGCATCGCCTTCAGGAACGGCTCGTCGCGCTCCTTGGCCTTGCCGACGGGGGCGCCCTCACCCTTGTCGCGGCCGAAGATGTCCTCCTGCTCCTGCAGCGGAGCCCGGTCCCACGTCTCGATGTGCATGCGGATGCGCCGGGCCACCAGATAAGAGCCCCCGGCCATCCACCCGGCGTCGCCCGTCCCGTCCGCCCACACATGCTTCTTCAGCGCGGCGTCGTCCGTGCCGGAGATGTTCCGGGTGCCGTCCTTGAACCCCATCATGTTGCGCGGAGTCTGTGCGCCGGGCGTCGTCGAGGACGTCTTGCCGAACCCCAGCTGCGACCAGCGTATGGCGGTGCGTCCCATCCCGATCCTGGCGAGATTCCGGATGGCGTGCACGGCGACCTGCGGGTCGTCCGCGCACGCCTGGACGCACAGGTCCCCGCCGCTGCGGGCGGCGTCCAGGTTGTCGCCGGGGAACTTCGGCAGATCCACCAGGGCTTCGGGCCGCCGGCCCTCGATGCCGAAGCGGCCCCTGTCGAACAGGGACGGGCCGAAACCGAGCGTGAGCGTCAGCCGGGACGGCCTGAGGCCCAGCGCCTCGCCCGTGTCGTCCGGCGGGGCCTCCGCCGGCCCCCCGTACGCCCCCTCTCCCACGGCACGCCCGGCTGTCATCCGCTCCGCGGCCCGGGTCCATTCCTTGAGGAGGGCGATCAGTTCGGCCCGGTCCTCCGTCGTCACGTCGAACGAGGCGAAATGCAGCCGGTCCTGGACGGCGGTGGCGATCCCCGCCTGGTGAGCCCCGTGGAAGGGCACCGCCGCGCCGCTGTCCGAGGCCGGATCGGTGCCCTCGCCGGAACGCACCGACGCGACGGCACCTCCCGCCGCCACGGCGCCGAGCGCCAGTCCGGCACCGCCCCAGCCGAGCAGCGCGCGTCGCGACGGGGCGGGGGCGCCGTCGGAGTCCTCGTCCTCGGTCATGATCAGGCCCCCGCTCACTTCGTGACCGCGGCGGCCAGCTTGGACAGCGGCTCCGCGAGCGCGTTGACGGCGTCGGAGAGCTCCTTGCGGTCCGCCTTGCCGACCTTGTCGTACGAGGTGAAGTCGTAGGAGGCCTTGTCCGTGCGGTACTTGTCCAGCAGGGTGTTCAGCGCCGCGAACTGCTTGTCCAGGGAGGCGGTCAGCGCCGCGTCGTTCTTGGACGCGATCGGCTTGAGGAGCTCGTAGGACTGCTCCGCGCCCTCGACGTTCGCCTTGAAGTCGACGAGGTCGGTGTGGCTGTAGCGCTCCTCCTCGCCGGTGACCTTCCCGGTGGCGACCTCGTCGAGGAGCTCCTTGGCGCCGTTGGCCATCGAGGTCGGGGTGATGTCGGCCCGGCCGACCCGCTTCTGCCAGTCCAGCAGGTCCTTGTGGAGGGTGGGCGCGAGAGCCTTCTCCTCGGCGCCGAGCTTCCCGTCCTGCCACAGCGCCTTCTCCAGGCGGTGCCAGCCGGTCCACTTCTGGCCGTCCTCCAGGCCGTCCTCGCGGACGTCGACCTTCGGATCGATGTCACCGAAGGACTCGGCGACCGGCTCGGTACGCTCCCAGCCGATCCTGGAGCCGGCGTACGCCTTCTTCGCCGCCTCGACGTCGCCCGCGGCGACGGCGTCGGTGAAGACCTTCACCTTGGGCAGCGTCTCGTCGGCCTGCGCCTGCACATAGGTGCGGTAGCCGGCCACGGCCCGGTCCATCTCGGGGCTGCGCGCTGCGGCCTTCCCTCCGGTGACCTCGACCGTCTGACGGATGCCCTCGCCCTTCATGCCGGGCTTGCAGGCGATCTCGTACGTCCCGGCCTTGATCTCCGCCGTGATCTTCGCCTTGGTGCCCGGGCCGATGTTCTCGCGCTCGGTGACGATCCGGTCGTCCGGGAAGAGGACGTAGACCTCGGTGACCTTGGACCCCTTGTTCTCGACGGCGAGTTCGACGTGGCCGGCCGGGATCTTCTTCGACGAGACCTCGCAGGAGTCGTCCTTGGCGACCACCTGGACGGCGGCGTCGCCCTTGCCGTCGCTCTTCTCGGCGCAGCCCGTGACGGCGGTCAGTGCGGCCACCGTGGCGACAGCGGTGACGACAGAGGAACGAACGGCTCGCATGCGGGGCTCCACAAGGGTGAAAGAGCGGGAAGTGGTGCGGACGAAAGTAGGTGAGGCGGGCCTAACTTAACCGGGCCTTACCTCGCCCGTCCCCCTCGGCCGCGTGATTCAGGTCTCACTCGTCCGGACCGGAAACGCCCCGATCACGGCGCTCTCATGGGAAGCCCACAGGAAGGTCAAGGGCGGGTCAAGCAAGCCTTTTCGGTGCGGCGAGCGTCGCTCCCGCCCGTGGGCCGGAGCACCCCCGGGCCCCGGGTGGCTTCGTCGCCCGGGGCCGGTGGGCCGCGCACGGTGCTTGAATGCGGAGGTGGACGACTTCGAGGTACCCGACGGCATCGACGTACTGCGCGTGTTCTGCGGCCCGGACGGCCGCCACGGCAACGCGCTGGGCGTCGTACGCGACGGGCGCAGGTATCCCGACAACGAGTCCCGGCAGGTGCTCGCGGCGAAACTCGGCTTCAGCGAGACGGTCTTCGTGGACGACCCGGAGCGCGGCACCGTCGACATCCGCACGCCCGGGCTGCGGCTGCCGTTCGCGGGGCATCCGCTCGTCGGCGCGGCCTGGCTGCTCGACCTGGAGGTCCTGGAGCTGCCCGTGGGGGACGTGACGGCCCGCCAGGACGGCGAGTTCACCTGGATCACGGCCCGCCCGGAATGGGCGCCGCCGAGGACGCTGGAGCGTTACGCGTCCGTCGCCGAGGTCGAGGCTCTGACGGGGCCGCCGCCCGGCGAGGGCTGGCTCTACGTCTGGGCCTGGGAGGACGAGGCCGCCGGGCGCGTACGGGCACGGGCCTTCCCGCGCCGGGGCGACAACATCGACGAGGACGAGGCGACCGGTGCGGCGGCCATGCTGCTGAGCGCCGAGCTCGGCCGGGCCCTCAACATCACGCAAGGGCGCGGCTCCCAGATCCTCACCGCACCCGCGCCGGACGGCACGATGGAGATCGGCGGCCGCGTCCTTCTCGTGTCCGCGTCCTGACTACGCGCTGAGCGGGAAGACCTCGCCGAGCTCACGGAAGACAGCGGTGTTCAGCGCGAAGGCGCGCTTGCACTCGTCGATGATGCGCTGCTTCTCCAGGTCGTCGGCCTTCACCGCGTCCAGCAGCTCCCGGTACTCCCGCTTGAAGGCGGCCGGGTTGGAGATCTGCTCGAACACGTAGAACCGGACCCCGTCGCCCTTGCGGTCGAAGCCCCAGGTCTTCTCCGCGGTGCCACGGATGATCTGGCCGCCCGAGAGGTCCCCCAGGTAGCGGGTGTAGTGGTGCGCGATGTACCCGGCGGGCCACTCGCGGGCGCACTCGGCGACCCGCGCGGCGTACGCGGCGGTGGCGGGCAGCGGCTCCAGCCCTTCGCGCCACCCCGCGCCCCGCAGGTGGGTGAGGTCGCGCTCCAGGGCGGCCGTGCGCATCAGCTCCGGCTGGACGAAGGGCCCGGCGACCGGGTCCTCGCGCAGGGCTTCCACGCCGTCCTCCAGTGCCCGGTAGACGAACCACAGCTGCTCGGTGTAGCGCGTGTAGGCGTCCACCCCGAGCCGTCCGCCGAGCATGTCGCTCATGAAGGTCGAGGACTCGGCCTCCGTGTGCTGCTCGTGCGAAGCGGTGCGGATGAGAGTCGAGAAGGGCGTGGCGGTGGCGGTCGAGTCCAAGGCGGGCCTCCGGGGACCGAGGGGGACGGGAAGTCCGGACAGAAACGTATGAACCGGTAGCAGCCGCACATGCCGCCGCGCACCGATACGCCGATCCTCCTGTTTAGGCAAACCTAAGTCAACAGGTTCCCGACTGCCTGTCGGCAAAAGCGGCGCGCTACGGAAGCGTGAGGATCTCCGCTCCGGTCTCGGTCACCACCAGTGTGTGCTCGAACTGCGCGGTCCGCTTCCGGTCCTTCGTCACCACGGTCCAGCCGTCGTCCCACATGTCGTAGTCATGGGTACCGAGCGTGAGCATCGGCTCGATGGTGAAGGTCATCCCGGGCTGCATCACGGTCGTCGCGTGCGGGCTGTCGTAGTGCGGGATGATCAGACCGGAGTGGAACGAGGAATTGATCCCGTGCCCCGTGAAGTCCCGCACCACCCCGTAGCCGAACCGCTTCGCGTACGACTCGATGACACGCCCGATCACATTGATCTGCCGGCCGGGCCGCACCGCCTTGACGGCGCGGTTCAGCGACTCCCGGGTGCGCTCCACCAGCAGCCGCGACTCCTCGTCGACGTCGCCGCAGAGGTAGGTGGCGTTGTTGTCGCCGTGCACGCCGCCGATGTACGCCGTGACATCGAGGTTCACGATGTCGCCGTCCCGCAGCACGGTGGAGTCGGGGATGCCGTGGCAGATGACCTCGTTGAGCGAGGTGCAGAGCGACTTCGGGAAGCCCCGGTAACCGAGGGTCGACGGGTACGCCCCGTGGTCCACCATGAACTCATGGGCGACCCGGTCGAGTTCGTCGGTGGTGACCCCCGGCGCGATGAGCTTCGCCGCCTCCTCCATCGCCTGCGCCGCGATACGGCCCGCGATCCGCATGCGCTCCACGGTGTCGGAGTCCTGGATCTCCGGCCCGGTGTACGGCGTGGGGGCGGGCTTCCCCACGTACTCGGGGCGCCGGATCTTTCCGGGTACGGAACGGACGGGAGTGATCTCCCCTGGTACGAGAAGCGACTGGCCAGACATGTCAGCGAGTCTAACCAGCGCCCCCGGGGCACCATGGCAAAGAGGAAAGGATCCTGCGATGGCCCTGTTCAAGAAGCGCACGGTGGGCAAACCGGGCGAATGGTACTACTGCCTGGAACACAAGAAGGTCGAGGAGGGCCCCGAGTGCCCCGGCAAGGACCGCTTCGGCCCGTACGCCACCCCGGGGGAGGCCCAGCGCGCGATGGACACGGCGCGTGAGCGGAACCTGGAGTGGGAGACCGACCCGAAGTGGCACGACCGCACGGACCGGCCGACGGACGAGGCGCCCGACTAGGCCGCCCCACTAGGCCGTCGGAGTCTCTTCCGGGCGGACGCCCACGGCACGCCGCCGTGCGGCGTCCTCGTCCGTCTCGGAGTCGTACGTGAGGAGCCTCGGCAGCGCCACGGCCAGCAGCGCGACCGAGGCGACACACGCCACACCGCCCGACCAGATCGCGGTCCTCGTCCCCGTCCAGCCCGCCATCGCGCCGGCCCTGACCTGGCCGAGCTGAGGGCCGACGCTGTACGAGAGGACCTCGATCCCGGCGAGCCTGCCCCGCAGCCCGTCGGGGATGGTCTGGTTCCAGATCGTGGAGCGCCCGAGCCCGCTCAGCATGTCGCCCGCGCCCGCGACCCCCAGGCAGCACAGCACCAGCCAGATGTTCCCGAACCATCCCGCCGCCGCGATCGCCAGGCCCCACACCGCGGCGCCGCCTACCACGAAGAGTCCGTGCCGACGCACCCGTGAGGTCCAGCCGCTGGTGAGCCCCAGCAGCAACGACCCCACGGACCCGGCCGCATACATCAGGCCCAGGGACCACTCCGCGTCCAGCTCGTCCGCCAGGAACGGGAAGATCGCGTTCGGGAAGGCGAAGAACATCGCGGCGAGGTCGATCGCGTACGTCCCCAGCAGCACCGGACGGCTCCAGGCGTACCGCGCACCCTCGGCGATCCCACGCAGCGACGGCTTCTCGGCGTCACGGGCGGGCGGCGCCGACGACAGCCTCAGGCAGAACAGCACCGAGACGCCGAACGTGACGACGGTGACGCCGTACGCGGTGGCGTGCCCCGCGTAGGCCACCACCACGCCGGCCAGCGAGGGGCCCACGATCGCACCGACCTGCCAGCGCAGGGAGTTCAGCGCGGCGGCGGCGGTCTGCTGGCCGTGCGGGACGATCCTGGCCATCAGCGAGTCCAGCGCGGGCCGCTGCAGCCCCGCCAGCGCGGAGACCCCGCCGGCCACCAGGTACAGCGGCCAGAGCGCGGGCTCGGGTGCGAGGGCGTTCGCCAGCAGTACGACGGCCAGCAGGCCGAGCCCGGCCTCCGTGGCGAGGATGACCTTGCGCCGGTCGGACGAGTCGGCGAGCGCCCCTCCGTACAGCCCGAAGACCACCAGGGGTACGAGCTCCACGGCGCCCATCGCCCCGACGGCGAGCGGCGACCCCGTGAGGTCCTTGATCTGGAGCGGCAGCGCGATCAGGGCCATGAAACTGCCGAAGTAGGTGATCAGCCCCTGGATCCACAGCAGCCGGAAGTCGGCGGAGGAGCGCCAGGGTGAGAGATCGGGCAGCAGACGAGAGGTCACGGGGGGTCATGTTCTGCCGCCCCCGGTCCTCCCGGCAACCGAATTCACCCCGGCCGGGCCCCTCACCAGCGGGCCGGGGGTGGGGCCGTCAGCTGGTCGGCCAGGCGGGAGAGACGGTCGCGGAACGTGCGGCGGCCCCGGGGGGACGGGGCGCCGTTCTCTCCGGCGGCCGCGCTGACCAGGTGCTGGACCGTGTCCAGGTCGACGTCGTCGCCGTCGGAGACCGTCAGCGCCTCATGGGCGAGGCCCCGCACCTCCGGGTCGCCGCCGTCCAGCGCGAGCACCGTCGCCCCCGCGCGGCGCGCGTCGTGCACCCGCTCCAGCAGGCCGCCGTCCGGCTGCTCGGGCGCCACCACGAGCAGCGTCTCGCCGCGCCCGGCCGTCTCGATCCGGCCCAGACCGACGGCCAGGTGCACCGGGTCGTCCGGCTCCACCCGGTGGCGTACGAGCGTGGGCCTCAGCTGCGGCAGACCCGACCATGTGGACTCGTCCACCAGGTGCGCGGCCATGTGCCACGGCTCGTAGACCTCGGTTCCCACCAGCAGCAGCCCGCCGCCCTGCGGCACGACCGACGCCCGCAGGGTCCGGGCGAACCCCCGGGCCGCCGCCGGCCACTCCGTCCCGGCGAGCACCTCACGCAGCAACGCGACACGTACGGCATCCATGGCCCGGCATCATGCCGCTCTCCCGGCCCCTCGGCGCCCCGATCGCCTGCGATCCACCCGAACGGGAACTCCCGCCGTGATGCGCGTCGCACAGCGACGAGCCGAGGGTCCCGCCTCGCTACCTGGCAGTAGGGTCGGCGCCATGACTACGAATGACGCCGGCAGCGCCCCCAAGCCCCCCGCCAAGGACCCCTGGGACCTCCCCGATGTGTCAGGCCTGACCGTGGGAGTACTCGGCGGGACCGGCCCCCAGGGCCGCGGCCTCGCCTACCGCTTCGCCCGCGCCGGGCAGAAGGTCGTCATCGGCTCCCGGGCCGCCGACCGGGCCGAGGCCGCCGCCGCGGAGCTGGGCCATGGCGTCGAGGGCGCGGACAACGCGGAGTGCGCGCGCCGCAGCGACATCGTGATCGTCGCCGTGCCGTGGGACGGCCACGCCAAGACACTGGAGTCCCTGCGGGAGGAGCTCGCCGGGAAGCTCGTCGTCGACTGCGTCAACCCGCTCGGTTTCGACAAGAAGGGCGCCTACGCCCTGAAGCCCGAGGAGGGCAGCGCCGCCGAGCAGGCCGCCGCCCTGCTGCCCGGCTCCCGGGTCACCGCCGCCTTCCACCACCTGTCGGCGGTGCTCCTCCAGGACGAGACGATCGAGGAGATCGACACCGATGTGCTGGTGCTGGGGGAGGCGCGCGCCGACACCGACACCGTGCAGGCGCTCGCGGGCCGCATCCCCGGCATGCGCGGCATCTTCGCCGGCCGGCTGCGCAACGCGCACCAGGTCGAGTCGCTGGTGGCGAACCTGATCTCCGTCAACCGCCGCTACAAGGCACACGCGGGGCTGCGCACCACCGACGTGTGAGCCCGTGACCGGAGCAGAACCGGGCATGAGGGACACTGGACGGGACCGCGCACCATCCCCGGACAGGAGCACCAGCCCTCATGCCCCGCCTCGCTCTCTACGCCAGCATCGTCTGTGTCCTCGCCGTCGCCGCGGCCGTGGTCTCCTTCGTCCAGGGCAGCATCCTGATCGGCGTCGTATGGGTGCTGCTGGCCGGCCTCTCGTCGAACATGGCGTGGTTCTACCTGCGCAGGCACAAGGCGGAATCCGAAGCCGTCGCCCGCTAGCGGATCAGCGCGCAGCCCGGGTCCTGGTCACCGAACCACTCCTGCCAGAAGCGGTAGGTGTCGAGCCCGCAGTAGGTCTCGACCTCGCTGACGCCCAGCCCCCGCAGCAGCGCGTCCACGGCGTCGAAGAAGAATCCGTTGACCTCCGGGATCCACAGGAGCGCGAAGACGGCGATCAGGCCGAAGGGCGCGAACGGCTCCACCTGACGCCGGATCCCGTACGACAGCCAGGGCTCGATCACGCCGTAGCCGTCGAGGCCCGGGACCGGCAGGAAGTTCAGGATCGCCGCTGTCACCTGGAGGAGCGCGAGGAACGCCAGCGCGAGCCGGAAGGACAGCGGAACACCGTCCAGGGCGCCCAGCCAGAACGGCGCCGTGCAGACGATGGCGAACAGGACGTTCGTCAGGGGGCCGGCCGCCGAGATCAGGCTGTGCTTCCAGCGCCCGCTGATGCGGCCCCGCTCGATGTAGACGGCCCCGCCAGGCAGGCCGATGCCGCCCATGATCACGAACAGCACGGGCAGCACGATGCTCAGCAGGGCATGGGTGTACTTGAGCGGGTTGAGCGTCAGATAGCCCTTCGCCCCGATCGAGATGTCGCCGCTGTGCAGCGCGGTGCGCGCGTGCGCGTACTCGTGGAGGCAGAGAGAGACGATCCAGGCCGCGGTGACGAAGAGGAAGACCGCGAAGCCGGTCTGCTCCGCGAAGCCCGTCCACACCGCCCAGCCCGACACGGCCATGACGGCGACGATCCCGAGGAAGATCGGGCTGACCCGCCGGTCGCTGGGTCGGCGGAACGCGGTGGTCATCGGCGGCACTCCTGGGGCTGGACGGCGGCTGGAGCCCCCGAGAGTACGGGTGACACCGCGAGAACGTCTCACGGGTGGGTGGCAGTTCCCCGGAGGGCGGAGCCTTCACGGACAATGGGCGCGTGCACTACGGCATCCTCGGTACCACCCGCGCTCTCCGCTCCGACGGCACTCCCGTCACCCTCGGCGGGGCGCGGCTGCGCGCCCTGCTCACCGTGCTCGCCCTCACCCCCGGCCGGGCGGTCCCGGCCGGGGTGCTCGTCGACGAGGTCTGGGACGGCGATCCGCCCGCCGACGCCCCCGGCGCCCTTCAGGCACTCGTGGGCCGGCTCCGGCGGACGCTGGGCCGGGACACGGTCGAATCGGCGGCGAACGGCTACCGCCTCGCCGCCGATCCGGACGCCGTCGACCTGCACCGCTTCGAGCGGCTCACGGCCGAGGGGGCCCGGGCGCTGCAGGACGGCGACCCGGTGAAGGCCGCCACCGTCCTCGACGAGGCGCTAGCCCTGTGGCGCGGGCCCGCCCTCGCCGACCTGCCGGACCGCGCCGTGGCGGCGGCCCGCTGGGAGGCCAGGCGGCTGGACGCGCGCCGGACCCGCGTCGAGGCCGTCCTCGCGCAGGGCCGTGCCGACGAGACCCTGCCAGAACTCGCCGGGCTCTGCGCCGACCACCCGCTGGACGAGCCGTTGCAGGCCCTCCGGATCAGGGCGCTGAGGGACGCCGGACGCACCGCGCAGGCGCTCTCGGCGTACGACGAGGTGCGCACCCTCTTCGCCGACCGGCTCGGCACGGACCCGGGCCCCGCACTGCGCGCCCTCTACGACGGGCTGTTGCACCAGGACCCGCCCGCCCCGGCGCGCGCTCCCGCCGCCCCCCTCGCCCCGCGACCGGGCAATCTGCGGGCCAGGCTCACGAGCTTCGTGGGGCGTGACGCGGACATCGCCGACCTGCGCGAGGACCTGACCCGGGCCCGGCTGGTCACCCTCCTGGGCCCCGGCGGCGCGGGCAAGACCAGGCTGTCCCAGGAGGCCGCCGAGTCCGTCGACGACCCCGACGCCTGGCCGGACGGCGTCTGGCTGGCCGAGCTCGCGCCGGTCGACGACCCCGAAGCGGTGCCGGAGGCCGTCCTCACCGCGCTCGGCGGCCGCGAGACCGTGCTGCGCGGGGCCGGCTCCGAGGAGCTCCGCGCCGCCGAGCGCGGCGCGGGCGAACCGCTCGCCCGGCTCACCGATCACTGCTCCGGGCGGAGCATGCTGCTGCTCCTGGACAACTGCGAGCACCTCATCGGGGCAGCCGCGGCCCTCGCCGACCATCTGCTGGCCCACTGCCCGGGGCTCACCGTCCTCGCGACCAGCCGCGAACCCCTCGGCGTACCTGGCGAGTTCGTCCGCCCGGTCGACCCGCTGCCCGACCCGATGGCGCTGCGCCTGCTCGCCGAGCGGGGCGCCGCCGCGCTGTCCGGCTTCCGGGTCGACGCGGACGAGCGGACGGCGGCGGCCTGCGCCGAGATCTGCCACCGCCTCGACGGGCTCCCGCTCGCGATCGAACTCGCCGCCGCCCGGCTGCGCATGCTCACCCCGCGTCAGATCGCCGACCGCCTCGACGACCGCTTCCGTCTGCTGACCAGCGGCAGCCGCACCGTGCTGCCGCGCCAGCAGACCCTGCGGGCCGTCGTCGACTGGTCCTGGGACCTCCTGGACCAGGACGAACGCACCTCCCTGCGCCGGCTGTCGGTCTTCTCCGGCGGCTGCACACTCGCCGCCGCCGAGGCCGTCTGCGCGGACCGGCCGGGGGACGACGTCGCCGGGGTGCTCGGCTCGCTCGTCGACAAGTCCCTCGTCGTCGCCGCCCCCGCCGCGGACGGCCGGATGCGCTACCGCCTGCTGGAGACCGTCGGTGAGTACGCCGCCGAGCGGCTCGACGAGGCGGGGGAGCGGGACGCCGTCGAACGCCGGCACCTCGTGTTCTTCCGGGAGCTGGCCCGTACGACCGACCCCGAACTCCGGGGCGCGGGACAGCTCGCCGCCCTCGAACTGCTCCAGCGCGACTACGAGAATCTGCGCACCGCCCTGCGGCGCGCCATCGCCGCCCGCGACGAGCAGGAATCGTTCTGCATGGTGCTCTCGCTCGCCTGGTACTGGCAGATGCGCGATCTGCGCAGCGACGCTCTGCAGTGGGCCGAGGCCGCCGCCGAGCTGGGCCCCGACCCGTTCGCCGGGCCCGCCCGCCCCGCGCCCTCCCTCCACGAGCGCTGCACCGACGCGCCCCCGCCGATGGGCCCCGAGCTGCTGGAGGAGGCGCGGCGTCAGGTGGCGCTGGTCCAGCTCGCCGGCATGGACGACGCGATGGACGCCTGGATGAACGCGAGAGGCATGGAGCGCCTGCGCGTCATCGCCGCCACCTACCGGCCCGGGCAGCCGCAGACCTGCCGCAGTCCGGGTTCGCTCTGGTTCTTCGCCGTCATGTTCACCGGGGACATCTCGGATCTGCGCGTGCTGCTGAACGAGAGGGTCCGCGCGTCCCGGGAGTTCGGATACGAGTGGGAGCTGGCCTCCGCGCTCCAGGTGCGGGCCAACATGCTGGCCAACCGCCCCGACTGGGCGGGCGAGGCGCATGCGGACGCCGACGAGAGCCTGGACATCTTCGGCCGTCTCGGCGACGACTGGGGCGCGGCGGAGGCGCTCTCCTCACGCGGCGAGGCCAACGAGAAGACGGGCGACTTCGCGCGGGCGGCCGAGGACTACCAGGCCGCGATCGGTTACGCGGAGAAGCTCGGTGCCAGGTCCCAGGTGCTGGTGCTCCGCACCCGGTACGCCGCCGCGCTGGTGGAGCTCGGCCGCGGCCCGGAGGCCGAGGTGATCTTCCGGGACGTGCTCGTCGAGGGGCGGCACGCGGGCCACGAGGGGACGGCGTTCGCCCGGTTCTTCCTGGCCATGTTGCTGGGGGCGGACGGGCGCACCGCCGAGGCCCGTGAACAACTCGTCACGCTGCAAGGGGAGTTCGACGTGGCGTCCTCGGTGGAGTTCTTCCAGGCGTTCGTGCTGGGCGGCATGGCCTGGCTGGACAGCCAGGAGGGGCTGTACGCGGACGCCCTGGCCCGGAGCCGGGAGGCGCTGGCGCGGTCCGACGACCGGTTGTCGCAGATGGTGGCGCCGCAGATGAACGTGCACTACCTGGTCACCGTGGCGCGGGCGCTGGGCGGGCTCGGCGGAGAGCGCCGGGCCGTCACCGCGGCGCGGCTGCTGGCCGCCGGAAGGGGGCTGCTGCCGACAGGGCACGTGCCGACGTCGATGGAGCGGGACAACTGCACCGCGGCCGAGGAAGTGGTCCGCGGTGTTCTCGGGGACGCCGCCTACGAGACGGCGTACGCCGAGGGCGTCGGCCTCTCCCTGGAGGAGGCCAACGCCCTCGTCGACGCGTCCGCGGACTGAGTGGGGGTCAGGACTTCTTGCGGAACTTCGACACCGCGAGCGGGGCCATCACCGCGGTGATGACCACGGTCCAGCCGAGCGTCAGCCAGACCGAGTTGCCGAGTGGGCCGCCCATCATCAGTCCGCGCGCGGAGTCCGCCAGGTTGGACAGCGGGTTGTAGTCGGTGAACGCCTGGAGCCAGCCGGGCATCGTCTGCGTCGGGGCGAAGATGGAGGAACCGAACTGGAGCGGCATCATCACGAGCATCCCCATTCCCTGGACGGCCTGGGCCGTCTTCATGCTCAGTCCGAGCAGGATGAAGATCCACATGATGGCGGCGCCGAACGCGGCCGCCAGAGCGATCGCCCCGATCAGCCCGAGCACCGATCCCTGGAGCTCCATGCCGAGCGCGAAGCCCATGCCCAGCAGGATCAGCGTCGCGACCGTCATCCGGCCGAGCTCGACCACGATCTTGGCGATGAGCACCGAGGAGCGGGCGATCGGCATCGTGCGGAACCGGTCCATGACCCCCTTGCGGAAGTCGTCGTTGACTCCCGAACCGACCGCCATGGCGATGTTCATGCCCATCATCGCCATCAGGCCGGGGATCAGGTAGTTCAGATAGTCCTGCCGGTCACCGCCGAGGCTGCTGCCGACGGAGCCGCCGAAGACGTACACGAAGAGCAGCACGAAGATGACCGGCATCAGGAGCGCGTCGAACATCGACTCCGGATCCTTCTTGATCTGGAGCAGGTTGCGCCGCACCAGCGCCCCGATGTGGCGCAGGTTGTTCCGCAGCCCGATCCGGCCCTCGTCGTGGAGCTTCCCGGCCGGTGCGGACGCGGCCGCGTCGGTGGGGGTGGGCGTCAGTGTCGTCGTGCTCATGCCGCGACCTCCTGGGGAATCGTGTCGGTGACGGTGGCCTTGTCGCCCGTGATGGCGAGGAACACCTCGTCCAGGCTGGGCAGCGCGGTGGCGACATGGGCGAGTGAGAAGCCCCGGGTGCCGAGCAGGCCGATCACGGCCGTCAGCTGCTCGTCGCTGAGGATCGGTACGTAGAGCAGTCCCTCGTCCGGGACCGCCTGGGCGCCGGCGACGCCGTCGAGACCGGTCTCGCGCAGCGCCTGCGCCATCGCGGCCAGTTCGGCGGGGTCGGAGGGCCGGATCTGCAGGGTGCGGCCGCCGACCTTGGCCTTGAGCTCGTCGACACCGCCCCGGGCGATGATCTTTCCGTGGTCGATGACGGTGAGCTCACTGGCGAGCTGTTCGGCCTCTTCCATGTACTGGGTGGTGAGCAGCACGGTCGCTCCCTCCGCGACCATCCGCTGCACCTCGTCCCAGACCTCGTTGCGCGTACGGGGGTCGAGCCCCGTGGTCGGCTCGTCCAGGTAGAGCACGGCCGGGCTGCCGATCATGGAGGCGGCCAGGTCGAGCCGGCGCCGCATGCCGCCGGAGTAGTCCATGGCGGCCTTCTTCGCCGCGTCGGTGAGGGAGAAGCGCTCCAGCAGCTCGTCGGCGCGGGACCTGGCCTTCTTGCGCGGCAGGTCGAGCAGCCGCCCGATCATGTAGAGGTTCTCCCAGCCGGAGAGCTTCTCGTCGACCGAGGCGTACTGCCCGGTCAGGCCTATGGTGCGGCGCAGCTGCCGGGGCTGCTTCACCACGTCGTAGCCCGCCACCACCGCGTGCCCCGCGTCGGGCAGGATCAGGGTGGACAGGCAGCGTACGAGGGTGGTCTTTCCGGCGCCGTTGGGGCCGAGCACGCCGAGGACGGTGCCCTCGCGTACGTCGAGGTCCACACCGTCCAGCGCCTTGGTCTCGCCGTAGTGCTTGACCAGCCCCCGCACCTCGACGGCGTTCCTGCCGTCCCTGAGGTTCTTGTCGTTTCGCGTCATGGACACCATCAGACCAGCCGTCACCGACAAGTCACCGACATGTCGCTGACAGCGGGCCGACAGCAGGCGACAGCCCGCCGATGGGGGAAGTCGGCGGGCTGTCGGTGGTGCGGCAGTGGTCGTGAGAGCGTCAGTGGAAGGTGTGCTCCGCCGCCGGGAACGTGCCGCCGACGACCTCTTCGGCGTACTCCCTGGCGGCGTCGGCCATCACCTGACGCAGGTTCGCGTACTGCTTGGTGAAGCGCGGGACCTTGCCGCCGGTCAGGCCGACCATGTCGGTGTAGACCAGCACCTGCGCGTCCGTGTCGGGCCCGGCGCCGATGCCGACGGTCGGGATGTGCAGGGTGCGGGTCACCTCGGCGGCCAGCTCGGCCGGGACGAGCTCCAGCACGACGGCGAACGCGCCCGCGTCCTGCACCGCCTTCGCGTCACGCAGCAGCTGCTGCGCCGCTTCCTCGCCGCGGCCCTGGACGCGGTAGCCCATCGCGTTGACGGACTGCGGGGTCAGGCCGATGTGGCCCATGACCGGGATCCCGGCCTCGACCAGGAGCCGGATCTGCTCGTGGGAGCGCTCGCCGCCCTCCAGCTTGACCGCGCCGACACCGGCGTCCTTGATCAGCCTGGTGGCGTTGCGAAGGGCCTGTACCGGCCCCTCCTGGTACGCCCCGAAGGGCAGGTCGGCCACGATGAGGGCGCGCTTGGTGCCCCGCACGACGGCGGCCGAGAGCATGGTCATCTCGTCCATGGTGACGGGCACGGTGGTCTCGTAGCCGAGGTGACAGTTGCCCATGGAGTCGCCGACGAGCATGACCGGGATGCCGGCCTCGTCGAAGACGGACGCGGTCATCGCGTCGTAGGCGGTGAGCATCGGCCACTTCTCGCCGCGCTCACTGGCGGCGGTGATGTCGTGGACGGTGATGCGGCGCGTGCTCTTCCCCCCGTACAGGGCCTTACCGGCACCGGGAGTGGGGCCCGCGGGAGGTGTGGCGGACTGGTTCTGCGCAGCCTGAAGCGACATGGCCAACGGCTCCTTCGTCATCTCGAGGCGCCCTGACGGCGTCCCCGGATCCCTTCCATGGTGGCATCCCGGAAGCGTTCCCGGGAAGTGGGCCCACCGCGCCCGGTGAACGGTGTCCGGCAACCGGGTAAAGTCTTTCCAATACGAGACGGTCTCGTATTGTAAGTCGTTTAGAGTCTGGGCCATGTCCATACCGTCCAGCGCCCCTGCCGCCACGCCCCGTGTCCCGGAGGCGGTCCACCGCCGCCGCTGGCTCATCCTCGGCGTCCTCATGTTCAGCCTGCTCATCGTCGTTCTGGACAACTCGATCCTGAACGTCGCGGTCAAGACGATCGCCAGCCCCGCGCCGACCGGGATCGGCGCCACCCAGAGCGAGCTCGAGTGGGCGATCAACTCCTACACGCTCGTCTTCGCCGGTCTGCTCTTCACCGCCGGCCTGCTGGGCGACCGCATCGGCCGCAAGAAGGTCCTGCTGGCCGGGATCCTGGTCTTCGGCATCGGCTCGGCCCTGGCCGCACTCTCCTCCTCGCCCGGCGAACTCATCACCTGGCGCGCCCTGATGGGCTTCGGCGCGGCGTTCGTGATGCCCGCCACCCTCGCCGTCCTGATGAACGTCTTCGAGCGTGACGAGCAGCCCAAGGCCATCGGCATCTGGGCCGGCAGCGTCGGCCTCGGCATCGCGATCGGCCCGATCACCGGCGGGGCGCTCCTGGAGCACTTCTGGTGGGGCTCGATCTTCCTGGTCAACGTGCCCGTCGTGATCGTCGCGCTCGTCGCCATGGCCGTCCTCGTGCCCGATTCCAAGGATCCCGCCCCCGGCCGCGTCGACCCGCTCGGGGTCGTCCTGTCCATCGTCGGCCTGGTCCTGCTGGTCTACGGCATCATCCGCGGCGGCGAACTCGCCTCCTTCACCGACGTCACCGTCCTCGCACCGCTGATCGGCGGTCTGCTGGTCCTGGCGGGCTTCGTCCTGCACGAGAAGCGCAGCACCCACCCGTCGATCGACATCTCCTACTTCCGCGAGCCCGCCTTCTCCGCCGCGGTCGCCGCCATCGCGCTGGTCTTCTTCGCGCTGATGGGCGTCACCTTCTTCTCCGCCTTCTACCTGCAGAGCGTGCGCGGCTACACCGCGCTGGAGTCCGGACTGCTGATCCTGCCGCTCGCCGCCGCGCAGATGGTCTTCGCGCCGCGTGCCCGGCTGGTCGTCGACCGGTTCGGGGCGCGGGCGGTCTGCACCGTCGGCATGCTCCTCGTCGCGGCCGGTCTCGCGGCCTTCGCCCTGTTCGACGCGGAAACCCCGCTCTGGGTCCTCTGCCTGGTCTTCTTCGTCCAGGGCACCGGCATGGCCCACATCATGCCGCCGGTCACCGTCGCCGTGATGCAGGCACTGCCCCGCGAGCGGGCGGGCTCGGGCTCCGCCATCAACAACACGTTCCGCCAGGTCGGCGGGGCGCTCGGCGTCGCGGTGCTCGGCTCGGTGCTCTCCACGGTCTACCGGGGTGACATCGAGGGGCACCTCGACGGCGTGCCCGCCGCCGCGCGGGACGTCGCGGGCGAGTCCATCGAGGCGACCCTCGGCGTCGCGCAGAAGCTGGGCCCGGCCGGGAAGCCGCTGATCGCCGCGGCGAACGACGCGTTCATCGGGGCGATGCACGTCACCGCGCTCGGCTCGGCGGCGGTCGCCCTGATCGGCGCGGCGGTGGTGGCCGCCTTCCTGCCCGGCCGGCAGGCCGCGCAGCCGAAGCCGCACCCGGCCGGCCCCGGCCGGACGCCCGAGGCCACCGAGGTTCCGGCGCGCCGGTCCTGATCCCGCCGTTCCGGCCGGCGGAGTCGCACTGCCCCCGGCCGGTCGGAGAGAATCGGGACGTACGGCGAAGAGCGAACGGCGGACGGCGCAGCGAGAGGCGGCCCACGTGCGGCAGGCGGCACACAACCCGGCGCAGGACCCGGCCGAGGGACCGGTGGGCCCGCCCTGCCAGGACGCGGAGCCGCGCCGGGGCCGCCCCCGCAGTGCGGCCGTGGAGCGGGCGATCCTCGACGCCGTCCTGCAGCTGCTGGAGACGGGGGAGACCCTGGACGGGCTGTCCATCGAGCGCATCGCCCGTACCGCCGGGGTCGGCAAGGCCACCATCTACCGCCGCTGGAGCGGCAAGGAGGAGCTCTTCGTCGACGTCCTGCGCGACATCGAGCCCGCCGACCCCGCCGTCTCCGGCACCGCCGGACTGGACGATCTGCGCATCATGCTGGAGTCCATGCGTACGCGCAGTCTCGCCCAGCGCACCTCCACCCTCCTGCACAACGTGTTCGTGCAGATGAAGAAGCACCCGAGGCTCTGGACCGAGTACCAGACCACCGTCCTCGGCCCGCGACGCGCCGCCATGCTGGCCGCCGTGCAGCGGGCGGTGGACGCGGGGGAGCTCCGCGGCGACCTCGATGTGGAGCTCATGAACGACCTCTTCCTGGGGCCCATGCTCGTCCGCACCGTCCACCGCCCCGAGGCGCCCCTGCCGGAGGACCTTGTCGACCGCATCATCTCGGCCCTCCTCCAGGGCCTGGCGCCGCGCTCACCGAAGGCGCAGGTCACAGCCGTGGAACCGACGGCCGCCCCTGTGTGAGGGTTCTGTCACAAGCCGCGCATTTGTCATCATGGCCGGAACTCGCCGGTCCGGATCTCTCGTCCTGATGGCAGTACGGCCGTCGTCGACGGCGATAACCGCGTCGCTCATCGCCTAGGGTCGGGAGGCGCGGTGATGTGTACGGCAAGGCAGTGAGGACGAGCGCAATGGTGCAGGCGTACAGGGCGGACACCGAAGAAGCCGGCGCGGGTTCGCGGCCGGGCTCCCGGCTCCGGGCCCTGCGTCACAGACTGGCCTCCGACCGGGGCATCTGGCGGCGCGGCATCATCCTGGCGCTCTGCTCGGTGTTCCTGACCGTCGTGATGGTCTTCCACGCCGAGATCCCGAACACCGTCGGCAACACGGGCAGCCTCATCGAGACGTTCCTGCCCTGGCTCGGCGTGTTCGTTCCGCTGCTGCTCATTCTCGGTCTCGTCAGGCGTTCGGCGACGGCGGTGATCGCCCTCGTCCTGCCCGTCGCGGTCTGGCTCAACCTCTTCGGCGGTCTGCTCTTCGACGACAAGTCGGGCGCAGGCGGGGACCTCACCGTCGCCACGCACAACGTCAACGCGGGCAACCCCGACCCCGCTGGCACCGCCCAGCAGGTCGCCGGCTCCGGCGCGGACATCGTGGCCCTGCAGGAGCTGCCGGGCGGCAAGGTGGCGGCGTACGAGGACGCGCTCGCCGACCGCTATCCGCACCACTCCGTCCAGGGAACGGTCGGCCTGTGGAGCAAGTACCCCGTCACGGACTCCAGCCCGGTCAACATCAAGCTGGGCTGGACCCGCGCGATGCGTGCCACGGTCACGACCCCCGAGGGCCCGGTCAAGGTGTACGTCGCCCATCTCCCGTCCGTACGGGTCAAACTGAACGCGGGCTTCACCGCCAACCAGCGGGACGACAGCGCGGACGCGCTGGGCGAGGCCATCGCCGACGAACCGGTGGAGCGGGTGGTCCTGCTCGGCGACCTGAACGGCACGATGAACGACCGCTCGCTGCACGCCGTCACCTCCCAGATGCGCTCCACCCAGGGCGCGGCGGGCGACGGGTTCGGCTTCAGCTGGCCCGCCGCGTTCCCGATGGCGCGGATCGACCAGATCATGGTCCGGGGCGTCGAACCCCTCGCCTCCTGGACCCTCCCCGCCACGGACAGCGACCACCTCCCGATCGCGGCCCGCGTGCAGTTGTGAGCGCCGCCTCCGACGGACGCGGTACGCTCCCACCCATGTCCAGCCCCGAGTCCGACAGACTCCGGCCGCCGGTCCGCCGGTGGCCCCGTCCGTGACGCCGTAAGCCCTGCGACCCAGTGGTCACCGGGCTTCGCCCCGTCGCGTCGTCGACCACCGCCGGATCGTCCGCGGCGGTGTGGGCCGGCTCTCATGTCCCGTAGGAACACCGGACATTCCACCGTGTCGCCGTCCTCGCGCCTGAGCGCGTGACGACGGGCGCGGCCCGCATCCCCCTGCACACCGCTCGTTCCTCCGACGGTTCCGTACAAGGGGTTCCCTTCTCATGCCATTCGCTGTCTACGTCCTCGGGCTGGCGGTCTTCGCCCAGGGCACCTCGGAGTTCATGCTCTCCGGCCTGCTCTCGGGCATCGCCGGTGACCTGCACGTCTCGCTCGGCGCCGCCGGGCTGCTGACCTCGGCCTTCGCGGTCGGGATGGTGGTCGGCGCGCCGCTCACCGCGCTCGCCGGCCGGGGCTGGCCCCGGCGCCGGGCCCTGCTCTTCTTCCTCGGCGTCTTCGTCGCCACCCATGTCGTCGGCGCGCTGACCTCCAGTTACGGGGTGCTGCTCGCCACCCGGGTCGCGGGGGCGCTGGCCAATGCCGGTTTCTGGGCGGTGGCTCTCGTCACCGCACTGGCCATGGCCGGCCCGCACCGGCGGGCGCGGGCCACCGCCGTGGTCGTGGGCGGGGTCACCGTCGCGTGCGTGGTGGGTGTGCCGGCGGGGGCGGCGCTCGGTGAACTGTGGGGCTGGCGCTCGGCGTTCTGGGCCGTGGCCCTCGTCTCCGTACCGGCCGCCGGCGCGTTGCTGGCGGCCGTCCCGGGCGGCCGGCCCGACGACGCACCGCGGCAGGTGAGCGCGCGGAGCGAACTGCGCGCCCTGGCCCGGCCCCGGCTGCTGCTGACCCTGTTGGTGATGGCGCTCGTGCAGGGGGCGACCTTCTGCACCTTCTCCTACCTGGAGCCGCTGGTCACCCGGGTCACCGGCTTCGGCGCGGGCCGGGTGCCCGTGGTGCTCGCGCTGTTCGGCGTCGGCTCGTTCGCCGGTGTCACCCTGGCCGGGCGCCTGGCCGACGCCCGCCCGCACGCGGTCATCGGGCTCGGTATGACGGCTCTGGCCGCCGGCTGGGCAGCGCTGGCCCTGACCGCGGCCCACCCGGCGGCGGCCCTCACCCTCGTCCTGCTCCAGGGGGCGCTCGCCTTCGGTACGGGAACGACGCTGATCACCCGGGTCTTCCACCTGGCTCCCGACGCCCCGACGCTGGCCGGCTCCTTCGCCACGGCGGCCTTCAACGTGGGCGCCGCGGCCGGCCCCTGGCTGGGCGGCCTGGCCCTCGGCGCGGGCTTCGGCTTCCGCGCCCCGGTCTGGGTGAGCGCCCTGCTGATGTGCCTGGCGCTCGCGGGTGCGGGGGTGCTGTCGCTGTCGTCGGACGCCGTACGGGGAGCCCTCAGCGCCCGGAGGGGTCCAGCGCCGGAGCGATGACGGCGAAGGCCCGGTCGGTGAGAGCGGCCGGGTCCTCCGCTCCGTCGCCGTCGCACCAGCTCCGAAGCACCGTGTTGAAGGCGACCAGGGCCGTCCCGGCGGCCAGCTGTGCAGCCAGGCCGGCCTCCGCACCGGATCCCTCGCGCCGCGCCAACTCCGCCTCACCGGCGTCGGCCGGCCCGGCGACGGGCCGCCGGCTCTGGGAGCTGTCGGAGCGCCTGACGGACGTGCGGTACGCGTTCCCCGGCGGGGTGTGAGGGGCGGGATCTGCGGATGCCCGGCCGGCATGGGTGGCGGGCGGGTGGCGGCCGGCGCCGGTGAGTGACGCAGACATCACACCCCGACGCAACGGCATGTTCACGTCCGGGCATAAAACGTCTGAGAGACTTTGTTCCGACGGGGTACATAACCCGTCCCGGCAACGAAGCCGACGCTCCCGCACATACCGCCCGCCACCCGGCCGCCGCACGGCCCGCGTGGTCACCCTGCCCGAAAGGTCTTCTCCATGCCCCTGGCCCTGCTCGCCCTCGCTGTGAGCGCCTTCGGCATCGGCACCACCGAGTTCGTGATGATGGGGCTGCTGCCCAACGTCGCGGACGATCTGGGAACGTCCGTACCCACCGCCGGTTACCTCGTCTCGGCGTACGCGATCGGCGTCGTCCTCGGTGCCCCGCTGCTCACCGGTCTCGGCTCCAGGATCCCGCGTAAGCGGATGCTCCTCCTGCTGATGGCCGTCTTCACCGTAGGCAACCTCGCTTCCGCCTTCGCCCCCGACTTCGGCTGGCTGCTGGCCGGCCGGTTCCTGGCCGGGCTGCCGCACGGCGCCTTCTTCGGGGTCGGCGCGGTCGTCGCCGCACGCCTCGTGCCGGACGGGCGCCAGGCGCGCGCCGTCGCCACGATGTTCCTCGGCCTGACCGTGGCCAACATCGTCGGCGTGCCCGCCGCCACCCTGCTGGGACAGCACCTCGGCTGGCGTGCCACGTTCATGGTGGTCGCCGTGATCGGGCTGGCCGCGATGGCCGCCCTCGCCCGCCTCGTCCCGCAGATCCCCGTCGAGGCGCACCAGAACGTACGCCGTGAACTGAGCGCGCTCGGCAACCGGCAGGTCATCCTCGGCCTGCTCACCGCCGTCCTCGGCTTCGCGGGCGTCTTCGCCGTCTACTCCTACCTCTCGTCCATGACGACCGAGGCGATGGGCTTCGGCGAGTCCTCCGTGACGCTCGTCCTCGCCCTCTTCGGTATCGGGATGACCCTCGGCGCACTGGCGGCAGGGCCGCTGACCGACCGGGCGCTGCGTCCCACCCTCTACGGCTCGCTGGGCGCCCTGGCCGTCGTCCTCGTCGTGTTCCCCTTCACCGTGCACGTGCAGTGGGCCGCGCTGGTCATGGTGGTGCTGCTCGGCGGCGTCGGTTTCATGACGACCACACCGCTGCAGATGCTGGTGATGAACAAGGCGAAGGACGCCCCCACGCTCGCGTCCGCCTCCAACCACTCGGCCTTCAACCTCGCCAACGCGGGCGGCGCCTGGCTCGGCGGGGTCGCCATCGCGGCGGGCTGGGGCTGGACCTCTCCGGCCCTGGTCGGCGCGGTGCTGGCCGTGGCGGGTCTCGCCGTGGCGGTCACGGCGGGCTTCCTCGACCGGGCCCCGGGCACCTCGCGCGTGGTGGCGTCCGGCGCCCGCGCCGAGGCGCGCGAGTCGGTGGAGACGCACTCCTCCTGAGGGCTACGACGGTTCCGGGCCGGCGCGGGACACGCGCCGGCCGGAGCCCAGCCGGGCTGCCGTGACCAGCCCCGCGAGCCCTGTCAGCGCGAGCAGCAGCCGGACGTCCACCACGGCGACCAGCCCCGCGCCACCCGCCAGCGCCAGCGCGTTCGGCACCATCATCAGCGAGTTGGCAGCCGCGGCCGTGCGGCCCAGCACCGCGTCCGGGGTCTCCCGCTGCACCGCCGTCATCGCGGCGATCAGCACACAGGGCAGCCCGGCTCCGATCGCCGCGCTCGCCGCGAGGGCCACCGCGTCACCGCCCAGCGCCCGCGCGCCCACGCCCACCGCGAAGACCGCGATCCCCGCCCCCGCGAAGCCCCGCTCAGGCATCCGGCGCAGCAGGGGCCCGGCCAGCAGCCCGACGGCCACGGAGCCCGCGCCCTGGAAGGCGTACAGCACTCCGGCGTACGCCGGCGGACGGCCGAGCGTCTCGACGACGGCGTACACCGCCGCGCCGTTGAGCCCCGCCAGCAGCATCGTCAGCGCTCCGGCGTACACCAGCGGCCGGAGGGCCGCCGAGCCGCGCAGCAGCCGTATGCCCGCCGCCGTACCGCCCCGGCGTGCCCTCTTCCGGGCCGCCCCGGCCGGTTCCCGCACCCGCAGCCGCGCGAAGACCAGCGCCGCCAGGGCGAACGTCACCGCGTCCAGGACGACCACGGGGACCGCGCCGTACCGCGCGAACAGCCCGGCGCCCGCGAGAGGTGCCAGCAGCTTCATGCCCTCGTTCGCCGTCGTACGCAGCCCGTTGAAGTCGCCCAGCAGCCGGACGTCGACCGCCCGGGCCACCAGTGCGGCCTCCGCCGCGTCCAGGAGCACGCCGCTCGCGCCGTAGACGAGCAGGACCGCGAAGAGCGCACCGATCCGGTGGTCCGGGCCGACGAGGAGCAGCGAGGCCATCAACACCGCCATCGCCAGGTTCACCGTGACCAGCAGGAGCCTGCGGGGCACCAGGTCCGCCACCGCCCCGAGGGAGGGGCCCACGAGGACCGGTGCCCACATCGCGCACACCGTCAGGGCGGCCAGACTGTCCGACCCGGTGAGCGACTTGACCCAGATGCCCGCGGTCAGCCACATCGCCGACGTGCCGAACCCGGACACGAGCAGACCCGTGAGACAGAGCCGGGCCGTGCGATCCCGTACCACCGCGACCGATGCCACCGTCCACCCCCCCCGCACCCTGCTGACCCGCGCTCCCGGCCGGGGCGCGCTCCTGGCCATGCTGGTGACTGAGGTGGTGCGGCCGCATCGGGCAGATGCCTTAGGCATCACCGGTCGCCTTCGGTACACGACCGCAGCGCAACTGCAGCGGAACAGAGGCGGTTTCACGCCCCCAGACGTGCGTATTCTCCTGGTGAGGTCCACAAGCTGGCGACAGGAAGGCCGGGGGATGAGCGCAAACGGGGGCGGAGCGCCGTGGAATCCGTACGGGGGTGGACAGCCGGCGCGCCGGCTGACCTTCGGACGTCTCTTCAATCCGATCGCTGTGGGCCGCGCCGTGTTCACGCCGTCCCGGCCGGACCGTGTGCACGACCCGGCGGTGAAGAAGGCGCAGATCCTGCGGACGGTCCTCGGCATGGGTGCCATCGTGTGGATGCTGGTGTCCTACGGTCTGGCATCGGACGCCGACGCCGTGGTGGACGACCGCTTCGCCCAGATCCGCACCACCCTCATCGTGCTGGCGGTGACCTTCCCGGTCGCCGTCGCCGTATTCATCGCGGCGGCCCGCCCGCCCAACCGGGGCCTGTTCCTGCGCCGCGTGGCCAAGCCCGCCGGAGCGCTGCTCGCGCTGTTCGTCGCTCTCGCCGCGCCGAGACTGATCACCGGGCTGGGCCTCGTCACCGAGGAGACGGACTGGACGGCGTCGCCGGAGCGGGTCGTGCTGCTGTTCGCCCTGGGCGCCTGGCTGTTGTGGCTCGCCCCCTTCGTGCTCTACGGCATCGCGCAGTCGCTCGTGCACGTCTTCCGGACGGCGGACCTCCACGAGACGGTCCCCCCGCTGCTCGCGACGCTGCTCGTCTGGGAGGTCGCGCTCTTCGACATCTTCCAGGGCGCCTACGGGAGTGTGCCGTTCGCCGTGCGGCTGGCTCTCACCCTGGGAGGCCCGCTGTCCGTCACCGCCTTGGCGCTGTGGGAGCTGCGGCGGCTGCGCACGCGGCACGGCATCACCCTGCGGGGCGCCCTGCTCCGCTGAGCCGCCACGGAGGCCGCCCGCCCCGCACACCCTCGGCCCCCAGCCTCAGCCCGACTCGCGCCAGCGGTTGGTGATCGGCAGCCGGCGGTCCTTGCCGAAGCCCTTCGGCGAGATCTTCGTGCCCGGCGGGTACTGCCGCCGCTTGTACTCCGCCGTGTCCACCATCCGCAGCGTCTTCGTCACCAGCGCCTCGTCGAACCCGGCCGCCACGATCGCCTCCCGGCCCTGGTCCCGGTCGACGTACAGCTCCAGGATCCGGTCCAGCACGTCGTAGTCCGGCAGCGAGTCGGTGTCCACCTGGTCCGGGCGCAGTTCGGCGCTCGGCGGCTTGGTGATGGACGCCTCCGGGATGGGCGGGGTCTGCCCGCGCTCCTCGGCGGCGCGGTTGCGCCACCTCGCGAGGCGGAAGACCGACGTCTTGTACACGTCCTTGATCGGCCCGTACGCGCCGACGGAGTCCCCGTACAGCGTGGAATACCCCACCGCCAGCTCCGACTTGTTGCCCGGCGCCAGCACGATCTGGCCCTCCTGGTTGGAGACGGCCATCAGCATCGTGCCGCGCAGCCGCGACTGGAGGTTCTCCTCGGCGAGACCGGTGAGCCCCAGCGACCCCATGTACGCGTCGAACATCGGCTCGATCGGCACGGTGCGGAAGTTCAGCCCCGTACGCCGGGCCAGTTCCGCCGCGTCGCCCTTGGAGTGGTCCGAGGAGTACTTCGACGGCATCGAGATGCCGTACACGCGCTGAGCCCCCAGCGCGTCACAGGCGATCGCCGCGACGAGCGCCGAGTCGATGCCGCCCGAGAGCCCGACCAGGACGCTGCTGAATCCGTTCTTCGCGGCGTACGCGCGCAGGCCCACGACCAGCGCCGAGTACAGCTCCTCCTCGTCGTCGAGCCGCTCCGAGTACCCGCCGGCCAGCTCCGGCTCGTAGGCGGGCAGCGGCTTCTCGCTGAGCACCACGTGGTCGATCCGCAGCCCGTCGTTCACGACCCCCGACGGAGCCTCCGCCGCGGCGGCCGGAAGGTCCAGGTCGAGGATCACACTGCCCTCGGCGAACTGGGGTGCGCGGGCGATGACTTCGCCGTCCTTGTCGACGACGATGGAGTCCCCGTCGAAGACCAGCTCGTCCTGGCCGCCGATCATCGCCAGGTACGCCGTCGTGCATCCGGCCTGCCGCGCCCGCGTGCGGACCAGCTCCAGCCGGGTGTCGTCCTTGTCGCGCTCGTACGGTGAGGCGTTGATGGACAGCAGCAGCCCGGCCCCCGCGGCGCGCGCGGCGGGGACGCGGCCGCCGTCCTGCCAGAGGTCCTCGCAGATCGCGAGCGCCACGTCGATGCCGTGCACCCGCACGACGGGCATCGAGTCGCCCGGCACGAAGTACCGGAACTCGTCGAAGACGCCGTAGTTGGGCAGGTGGTGCTTGGCGAAGTTCAGCGCGACCTGCCCGCGGTGCAGCACCGCGGCGGCGTTGCGCGGGGACCCCGCGGGCTGGCCGTAGCGTGCCGCGGCGTGCTCCGAGCGGTCGAGATAGCCGACGACGACCGGCACCTCCCCGAAGCCCTCGTCGGCGAGGCGGGCGGCGAGCGCGCGCAGCGCCTTCCGCGAGGCCTCGACGAAGGACGACCGCAGGGCCAGGTCCTCGACGGGGTAGCCGGTCAGCACCATCTCGGGGAACGCCACCAGGTGGGCGCCCTGCTCGGCGGCGTGCCGGGTCCAGTGGACGATCGACTCGGAGTTGCCGGCGAGGTCTCCGACGGTCGCGTCGATCTGATTGAGTGCGAGACGTAGTTGAGGCACCCCGCCAGTGTAATCGTCTGACTGACGCGATGTCCTGGCCTTCCCGTCCGGAGGCGGCGGACCGCCTCCGGACGGCGCCTGGCCGGGCGGCTCAGCGAAGGTAGCCGAGGACCGTCATCATCCCCGCCTCGGCGTGGTAGACGTTGTGGCAGTGCAGCATCCACAGCCCCGGGTTGTCCGCGTCGAAGTCGACCGTCAGCGAGCGCCCGGGCAGGATCGCGGCGGTGTCCTTACGGGCTCCGAGTGCGGCCCCGCCGGCCAGCGCGAACGTGTGGCCGTGGAGGTGGAGGGGGTGCCACATCGAGGTGCGGTTGGTGAAGACCAGGCGCACCCGCTCCCCGGCCCGGACGGGCCGCCGCGCCGCAGGGTCGTAGCGTTTGCCGTCGAAGCCCCAGTCGTACGCCGCCATCGAGCCCGTGAGCGTCATCCGCACGGTCCGGTCGGGTTCACGCTCCGCCAGTGCCACCGATTCGTCCGGAGCCAGCCGGTCGGCCGTGATCAGCTCGCCCTTCAGCTCGTCGGGCCGCACGGTGGCCGGGGGTGTCGCTCCCGCCCCCGTCCGCAGCACGGCCAGGGCCGCCGCACCCTTGCCCTCGGCGAGGGCGGTCAGCGGGAACACCCCGTCCCCGGCCGTCACCAGCACGTCGTACCGCTCGCCCATGCCGAGCAGCAGGGCATCCGTTCCGGTGTGCCGCACAGGGAAGCCGTCCGTGTGCGTCACGGTCATCCGGTGGCCGCCGAGCGCGAGCCGGAACGCGGTGTCCCCGCCGGCGTTGATGACGCGCAGCCGGATGCGGTCGCCGGGCCGCGCCTCGAAGACCGAAGGCGCCTGTGCCCTGCGGCCGTTGACCAGATAGTGGGGGTAGTCGACATCCCCCGCGTGGCCGCCGAGCAGTTCGCTGTCCGTTCCCTTCAGCAGGCGGGAGGGGCCCTCGTCCTCGGCGGCGGCCGCCTTGTCGTGACCGGCCGCGTCGTGGCTGCCGCCCCGCCCCTTGGTGAGCTCGTCGAGGACCGCGTCGGGGGTGGAGCCGTCCACGCCGTCGAGCCAGTCGTCGAGGACGACGATCCACTCCTTGTCGTACGCGAGCGGCTCCTTCGGGTCGTCGACGATCAGCGGCGCGTACAGCCCCCGGTCGAGCTGGACCCCGGAGTGCGGGTGGATCCAGTGGGTCCCCGGGCGGGTGACCGCGAAGCGGTAGGTGAACTCGGCGCCCGGCTTGACGGGCTGCTGCGTCAGACCCGGCACCCCGTCCATGTCGTTGCGGATCGAGAGGCCGTGCCAGTGCATCGTGGTGGACTGCGTCAGATGGTTGGCCAGGGCCAGCTCCAGGGTGTCGCCCGCCGTGACCCGGATCGCCTCACCGGGCAGCCGGTCCCCGTACGCCCAGGTGGGGACGGTGAGGCCGTCGCCCAGTTCGAAGCGGGACGCGGCGGCGGTGAGCGAGACCTTCCGCAGGGGCCCCGCGCCCCGCCGGGTCTCGGCGTCCACCACCTCCGGGCCGTCGGGCGTGACGTACTGCTCCGCGGCGCGCGTGGGGGAGGGGGCGCCGCGGACGGGCGAGGTGCGGGCCGGGGACGCGACGGCCTGGGAGGCGAGGCCTGCTGTTCCCGCGAGGGCGATACCTGCGCCGAGCACGGCGCGACGAGTGGGCATTTCAGACATATTGCGCACCGTACCCCTGGCGGGTATAAGCGTGCCGCCCCGACACCCGATGCCCCGAGCCCGCCGCCCCGACACCCGAGGGCCCGGCGCTCCTCACGCAGGTGAGGGGGCCGGGCCGGCGGGCGTGTGCGGGGCGGGTGCGTACGCCACCGAGGGCTGGGCGTCAGGCGCGGGCGTAGACCATCTCCGCCCAGCCGGCGACCTGCTCGTCCGAGAGGTGGAGCGCCAGATCGGCCTCGCTGATCATGCCGATCAGCTTCTTGTCCTCGATCACCGGGAGCCGGCGGATGCGGTGGCTCTGCATCTCCTCCAGCACCGCGTCGACGTCCGCCGACGACTCGATCCAGCGCGGGGTGCCCTCGCAGAGTTCGCCCGCCGTCACCTTCGACGGATCGTGCCCCGACGCCACGCACCCGATCACGATGTCGCGGTCGGTGATGATCCCGACCATCCGGTCCTGCTCACCGTTGGCGGAGACGGGGAGCGCCCCCACCTTGTGGTCACGCATCATCTGGGCGGCGCGGTCGAGCGTCTCGTGGGCGGGGATCCAGTGGGCCCCGGTGTGCATGATGTCCTTGGCCGTGGTCATGGGGTTGCCTCCTGCGTGCCGATGGGCACTGCTGTACGTCCCCGAGTCCTTCCACCATGGCGGGCCCGCCCGGCGTACGCGAACGCTGTCACCCGTTCGGGCGTACGCCGAGCCGGTCCCGCGCTCAGGGACGGGGTGCTGCCCCGCGCGCCGCGAGCATGTCCGCCATCCGGTCCAGCTCGGACTGCTGGGCCTCGACCATGCCCTGGGCCAGGCGCTTCTCCACGGGCACGGTGCACCGCTCGGCGCAGCCACGGGCCATCGCGACGCCGCCCTCGTGGTGGTCGGTCATCAGCTGCAGGAAGAGGACCTCGGCCTGCTTTCCACGGGCAGCCCGGAGCCGGTCGAGCTCGGTCCTGGTCGCCATGCCGGGCATGAGGGCGCCGTCGTGATCCATGCCCGCCATACCGTCCATGTCGTGGCCGCTGTGGCCGCCGTCCGGCATCCAGGCCATCGGCCCCTGCCCGTCGGGCGCCGTCTTCGGCAGCTCCCACAGATCGAGCCAGCCGAGCAGCATCCCCCGCTGGTTGGCCTGCGTGTTGGCGATGTCGTACGCGAGACGCCGTACGTCCTCGTCCCCCGTCGCGTCCCGCGCGATGAACGACATCTCCACGGCCTGCTGATGGTGGACGGCCATGTCCCGCGCGAAACCCGCGTCCGCGGACCGCGCCGAGGGCGTGCGGGGCCCGGGGGTCTCCGCGTCTCCCCGTGCGGAGGCGACCGTCGCCGCGCCGGCGAACAGCAGGGCGAGGGCCACGGCGGACCCCGCGACCCACTGCGTACGCCGGTTGCGCGACGGGCTCACCCGTCGACCCCGCCGGTGCAGGGCGCGCCCGGCTCGGGCGTCTGCGCGCCCTGTACGTACTTCGCGAAGAAGGCGGCCACCCGGGGGTCGTCGGCGCTGTCCACCGTGACCTGCTTGCCCCAGGCGCTCAGCATGATCGCCCCGGCCTGGCCCTCGTACGGGGACATCAGGGAGTAAGGAGTGCTCTTGACGCGGGACGCGAGCTCGGTGACGTCGTCCCCGGCCGCCTTCCCGTTGTACGTCACCCAGACCGAGCCGTGCTCCAGGGCGTGCACGGCGTTGACGTTCGGGACGGCCTTTTCGTATACGACGCCGTCGCAGTTCAGCCAGGCCGGATTGTGGTTCCCGCCGACGGGCGGCTCCATGGGGTACTCCACGTCGGTGGTGACGTGGTCACGGCCCAGCTTCGCCGCGTCCCACGTCTTCTCGCCCGCGATCGGTCCGGCGGCGAGCTCCTTCTTCTCCTGCTCGGTCTGCTTCGAGTCCTGCGCCTGGGTCTCCTCGGTCTTCTCCTTCGCCTCGGACTTCTCCAGGAGCATGTACGAGCCGAAACCCAGCAGGCCGGCGACCACGACGGCACTCACGCCTATGGCGACGACCCGGTTGCGGCGGTCGCGCGCGCGGTCGGCACTGCGCATCTGCTCTATGCGGTTCCTGCGGTCGAAGCTCATGACGTCAGGTCCTTCTGCCAAGGGGTCGGGAGGGACGGGGGCGGAACGGGAAAACCTGGCCGTGGCGGGCCGTGGCCGAGCGGCTACAGCCCTTGCACACCATGGGCGCCGATCGTAGTGGGTGGCCGCGTGCTCTCTCTCACACCGTGTGCGTAATCTGGGTGAAATCCCGGGTCGTGATACTGAGGTGTCTCCCCTACCCCGGGCGGTGGTGCACGGACCGTCTGAACTGCAAGGATGTGGCTATGGACAAGCAGCAGGAATTCGTCCTCAGGACGCTTGAGGAGCGCGACATCCGCTTCGTACGGCTGTGGTTCACCGATGTTCTCGGTTACCTCAAGTCCGTCGCCGTGGCCCCGGCCGAGCTCGAACAGGCCTTTGACGAGGGCATCGGCTTCGACGGCTCCGCGATCGAGGGCTTCGCCCGTGTATACGAATCGGACATGATCGCCAAGCCGGACCCCGGCACGTTCCAGATCCTTCCGTGGCGCGCCGAGGCCCCCGGGACCGCCCGGATGTTCTGCGACATCCTGATGCCGGACGGCTCGCCGTCGTTCGCGGACCCGCGCTTCGTCCTCAAGCGGATCCTCGCGAAGACCTCCGACCTGGGCTTCACCTTCTACACCCACCCGGAGATCGAGTTCTTCCTGCTGAAGAACAAGCCGGTCGACGGCAGCCGCCCCACCCCGGCCGACAGCTCCGGCTACTTCGACCACACCCCGCAGAACGTCGGCATGGACTTCCGCCGCCAGGCGATCACCATGCTCGAATCGATGGGTATCTCCGTCGAGTTCAGCCACCACGAGGGAGCCCCCGGCCAGCAGGAGATCGACCTGCGGTACGCCGACGCGCTCTCCACCGCAGACAACATCATGACCTTCCGCCTGGTCATGAAGCAGGTCGCGCTGGAGCAGGGCGTGCAGGCCACCTTCATGCCGAAGCCGTTCTCGGAGTACCCGGGCTCGGGCATGCACACGCACCTCTCCCTCTTCGAGGGTGACCGCAACGCCTTCTACGAGTCGGGCGCCGAGTACCAGCTGTCGAAGGTGGGCCGCTCCTTCATCGCGGGGCTGCTCAAGCACGCCGCGGAGATCTCCGCCGTGACCAACCAGTGGGTCAACTCGTACAAGCGCATCTGGGGCGGCTCCAGCCGCTCCGCGGGCGCCGGCGGCGAGGCCCCCTCGTACATCTGCTGGGGCCACAACAACCGCTCCGCGCTGATCCGCGTCCCGATGTACAAGCCCGGCAAGACCGGCTCGGCCCGCGTCGAGGTCCGCTCCATCGACTCCGGTGCCAACCCCTACCTGACGTACGCGGTGCTGCTCGCCGCGGGCCTCAAGGGCATCGAGGAGGGCTACGAACTCCCGGCCGGCGCGGACGACGACGTCTGGGCCCTCTCCGACTCGGAACGCCGCGCGATGGGCATCGAGCCGCTGCCGCAGAACCTGGGCGAGGCGATCTCGCTGATGGAGAAGAGCGAGCTGGTCGCCGAGACGCTGGGCGAGCACGTCTTCGACTTCTTCCTGCGCAACAAGAAGCAGGAGTGGGAGGAGTACCGCAGCGAGGTCACGGCCTTCGAGCTGAAGAACCTGCTGCCGGTGCTGTAGCGGAACCCGTCGTACGTAAGTGACTTCGGGCCGGCGGTGGCACACCGTCGGCCCGAAACCGTACGGTGGCCGGGAGAGACTGTGGCGCATGACGACTATGGGCAAGCGGCTGCCGGCGGGCTGGACACTGGAGGAGATCCGGGACGTCTCCGGCGACCGGGAAGCCACGCCCCTCGACATCGAGCGTACGGTGATGACGAGTTGGCCCGTACCGGACCTGCGGCTTCACCCGGAGATCGTCCTGGGCTTCCACGGACTCTGCATCGTCAAGGCCGTGGACGACGAACTCTGGTACATGGGCAGCCTGAACGACGACGGCAGCATCATCTGCTGGAGCATCTACGACGATCTCCGCGAGGCGCTTCGGGGGTTGTGACCGGTTCTCGGCGGGGCGGCCGTGGCCAAGCGGCTCAGGGTCGCGCCTCCGCAGGGGCCGGGGACGGTGGCTGTGCGGGGCTTGGCGGGCATCGTGGATCCATCCGTACGCGCCCTTGAGAAGATCGCTCCATGGTGCACAAAGGTGATCAGCCGGCACGGGTCGCGTTCGGGATGCCGGAGGCGTCGGAAGCGGACCGCGTCGATGCCCTCCGGCTGCTCGAAGCCGACAGCGATCTCCACGCGGAGTGGATCCTGGGGCTCGCCATGAACCGCGCGGCCCCGGACGAGGTGCTGCGGCGTGTGTTCACGGTCGACCCGCTGCCCGAGGCCCGGCACTGGCTGCCCTACTACCGGCTGCCGCCCCAGGCGGCGCGGGCCGCCGTCGCGCACCCCGGCCCGCGGGTCCGCGCGATGCTGGCCGAGAACCGCTCCGCGCCGTCGGCTGTGCTCGCCGTGCTGGTCGAGGACCCGGAACCGAGAGTGCGGCGCATCGCGGCGATGACGGCGTGCGAGTTCGGCGTCGAGCTGCCGGCCGAGCTGACCGTGCGCCTCGCCACCGGCCCGGAGGCCCGGATGCGGTACTGGGCCGCAGGGCTGCGGGGTCTGCCCGATCAGGCGCGGCTCGTGCTGGCCGAGGATCCCGACCCCCGCGTCCGAGCCGCCGCCATCGGCTCCTGGAGCTGGCCCCGGCTGCGCCCGGAGGTCCGGGCCGCGGCCGAGGCCGACCCCGATCCGCTGGTGCGCGAGGCGGTCGCACGCGCCACGCACGTCGATGTACCCCTGCCGACGACCGTCGAGGGCTTTCTCGCAGAGCCGGACGAACGCCGTCGCCGTGACGCCGCGTCCACCGCGCCCGTCGAGACGGCCCTGGCCGAGCTCCTCGCGGCCCACGAGGACAGTTCGCTGCGTATAGGGGTCGCCCGCAACCCACATGTGCCCACCGCCCTCGCTCTCGGGCTGGCCGCCGACCCCGAGCCCTTCGTCCGTCTCACGGTGTCCCTCCGCCCGGATGTGACCGAGGCGCAGCGGGCGGCGATCGACTACACCGTGCCCCTGGGCCGCGCACCGGTGCCGCCCTGGGTGGAGGAGCGCTTCGGCGACCCGGACGCGCTGCGGGAGATCGCGGCCTCCGGCCACGTCCTGCTACGCCGAGGCGTCACGTGCGCACCGGAGCTGCCCGCCGATGTGGTCGAGCGGCTGGCGGCCGATGACGACTACTTCGTCAGGCTGATGCTCTGCGAGAACGACCACGCCCCGCACGAGCTGCTGGTGGAGATGTTCGCCGACTGGCGCGGGCTCAGCTGGGGAAGGCTGGCGTATCGCCGCAACTTCGCGCGCCCCGGCCTGGCCCGGTTCGCGGACGACCCGAACTACCGGCTGCGGTACGCGGCCCTCTTCGACCCGGAGGCGGAGCCGGAGCTCGTGGACCGGCTCTCGTACGACGAGGAGGACATGGTGTGCCGCCACGCGGCGGCCGACCCCCGCCTTCCGCACTCCAGGCTCGTCGAACTGCTCGGCGCAGACGGCCTGCCACGCTCGGCGGCCGGCAACCCCGCACTGCCCGCCGGGCTCATGCACCGGCTGCTCGATGTCGCGGGCGTCGTCCGGAACTAGGCAGCCGTTCCGCCCTGCGCCCGGTGGTGGCGGTCGTAGTGGCGGGCCGCGCGGGCGCGATTGCCGCAGGAGGGCTTGCACCACTCCTGGCGGCCGTGGCCCTTCACGAAGTAGCGGACGCACCGAGGCGCCGTGCAGGCGCGCAGCTGTTCGCGCCGTGGGCCGCCGAGGAACTCGACCGCCGCCCGTGCGAGGGCCGCGAGGAGCAGGGCGTGCGGGTCGTCCCGCGTGGCCGACAGGCGTACATCAGGGGAGCCTTCGGGCGGCCAGTCCAGCTGGGGGACCACCGGCACGAGTGCGGCCGTCGCGTTCAGGTGCGTCACCGCACGGTCGGCCGGCATCAGCCGGTGGGCGTCCGGGGGGCTGGGGCGCGCGGGGCTGACCGCGCGGGCGAACAGCGCGCGCACCGCGCGCCGTACCTCGACGACGCGGACCCTGAGGTCCTCGTCCACCGTCCCCTCGTCGGCGGGGGTGTGGCCGTCCAGCAGCGCCTGCTGCCGGCGGAGCCAGTCCTTCAGACCCTGGACGGTAGCCAGATCGTCCGCCACGCCGCCCTCGCCGTCGTGGCGGATCGTGCTCGCCAGCTCCAGTGCCGCCCAGCGCTCCATGCGGTCCCGCTCCTGCCCGTACCTGTTGATCGAGATGGCACGCACACTCTAGGGTCCCTAACGGATAACTGGGAATAACCATTAGGGGGAGACGTGGCCGTGTTGCTCGCGCAGATCAGCGACCTGCATCTGGACGGCAGCGAGAGGGCGACCCGACGCGCCGTGCGCGTCATGGACCACCTGCGGGCCCTGCCCCGCCCCGTCGACGCAGTGCTGGTCACCGGGGACATCGCGGACCACGGTGCGGAGGCCGAGTACGAGGAGGCCGCGCGGATCCTGGCCGCGCCCTTCCCGGTCCTTCCGTGCCCCGGGAACCATGACGTGCGTCCCGCCTACCGGAAGGCCCTGCTGGGGGAGTCGCCCGACGCAGGACCGGTCAACCGGGTGCACCACATCGGGGGCGTCGCGATCCTGATGTGCGACTCCACCATCCCCGGACGCGACGAGGGGCGCCTCGACGAGCAGACCCTGGCCTGGATCGACACCACCCTCGCCGAACTGCCGGATGACGCACGGGCCTTGGTCGCCTTCCATCAGCCGCCCGTCGAGCTCCACCACCCGCTGCCCGACTCCTGCATGCTCGAACGCCCCGGTGACCTGGCGGGCCTGCTCGACGCGCATCCGCAGGTCGCCGCCGTCCTCGCAGGGCACGCCCACACGGCGGCGGCCTCCACCTTCGCGGGGCGCCCTCTGATCGTGGGGCCGGCGATCACCTGGACGCTGCGGATGCCGTGGGAGGGCGACGGTGCCGCCGACCGCGATCAGCCTCCCGGGCTCGCCTTCCACGTCCTCGGAGACGACGGCCGGCTGACCACGCATTTCCGCGTCGTGGTCTGAGCAGGCACCCCGGCCCGAGGGTCGTGGGTGACGGCCTGCGGGCCGCACGGCTCCCTCAGCCGAAGCTCCGCGCCATCTCGTCGAGGACCTCGTCGATCACCTCGCCCGGCGGCCGGACCAGGTCCTCCTCGATCCACATCCGCATCGCGATCCGCAGCGAGGAGAGGAACGCGGCCGCCAGGACCACCGGACGGACCGGGCCGCTCCCCGGGCCCTGGCGTACGGCTATCGCGTCCGCCAGGTCCCGCTCCAGCGCCGCGTGATTGGCGAGCTGGCGGGCCAGGAGCGAGGGATGGCGCATGGCCAGCCTCGTGCGGACGGCCCACTCCCGCTCCGGGGGTGCGACGCGTTCCGAGAACTCCGTCACCGCGGCCTTCAGCGCCGTCCAGGCCGGCTCGTCGGCCGGGCGGTCGCGGACAGCGCGGACCAGCGACCCGATGAGCTGTTCCTCGCCGTAGAGGAGGGCGTCCTCCTTGTTGGTGAAGTAGTTGGAGAACGTCCTGCGGGAGATGCCGGCCGCGTCGGCCACGGCCTCCACCGTCACGTGGTCGAAGCCGTGCTCGACGGTCAGCCGCATCGTCGCTTCGTGTACGGCCTGCCTGGTGGCCGCCTTCTTGCGTTCCCGCAGTCCCACAGGGCTTTCCATGAGGCCATTATCTACGCCGCCTCGAACTTGCACACTGAGCAAAATTGCCCAGTGTGCATGTAAGATGAAGGCTTCCTCTCCGCTTCCCCTTCCCTTGCACTCTTCCTTTTCGAATCTTCCGGAGGTTGCGCGTGAGCGCACAGACGGCCGCGCCCGCAGAGGCCGTGCCCATGGACCACCGCCACGTGATGCGCGCCCTGAGTGGGCTGCTGATCGTGCTGTTCGTGGCGATGATCAGCAGCACAGTGGTCTCGGTCGCCCTCCCGCAGATCATCGGATCGCTGAACGGCACCCAGTCCCAGTACACCTGGGTCGTCACCGCGACCCTGCTGGCCTCCACGGCCTCCACCCCGATCTGGGGAAAGCTCGCCGACCTGTTCAGCAAGAAGCTGCTGCTGCAGATATCCATCGGCCTGTTCGTCATCTCGTCGATCGCCTGCGGCTTCGCCCAGTCCACCGGGCAGCTCATCGGCTTCCGCGTCATCCAGGGCCTCGGCATGGGCGCCCTCCAGGTGCTCGTCCAAGTGATCATCGCCGCGATGATCAGCCCGAAGGAGCGCGGCCGCTACAACGGTTACCTGGGCGGGGTCATGGCCGTCGCCACCGTCGGCGGGCCGCTGCTCGGCGGATTCATCACCGACACCTCGTGGCTCGGCTGGCGTTGGTGCTTCTTCATCGCCGTACCGTTCACCGTCGTCGCCTTCGTGCTGCTGACCCGCACCCTGCACCTCACCGAGATCCGCCGCCCGGACGCCAAGGTCGACTACCTGGGGGCCACCCTCATCGCCGCCGGCGTCAGCCTGCTGCTGCTCTGGGTCACCTTCGTCGACAACAACTTCGCCTGGATCTCCTGGCAGACCGGTGCCATGGTCGGCGCGAGCGTCCTGATCCTCGCCGCGGCCGTCTTCGTCGAGGCACGGGTCAAGGAGCCGGTTGTCCCGCTCCACGTCATACGCCGCCGTGACCCCGCCCTCGCCATCATCGCGAGCCTCGCGGTGGGCATGGCGATGTTCGGCGGCGCGGTCTTCCTCGGCCAGTACTTCCAGATCGGGCGTGGCAACTCGCCGACCGAGGCGGGGCTGCTCACCATTCCGCTGATGCTCGGCGTGCTCGTCTCCTCCACCGTCGCGGGCCGTCTCGTCTCCAGGACCGGCAAGGTGAAGCCGTACATCATCACCGGCGTCATCGTGCTCGCCCTCGGCTTCCTGGGGCTGTCCACGATCGACCACGAGACCTCGCTCGTCATCGTGTCGCTGGGCATGCTGGCGGTCGGCATCGGCGTAGGCATGTCGATGCAGAACCTCGTGCTCGTGGTCCAGAACACCGTTCCGTTCAGCGAACTCGGCGCCGCCAGCGGTGCGATCACCTTCTTCCGCTCGCTCGGGGGGACCATCGGTGTCTCCGTGCTGGGCGCGGTGCTGGCCAACCAGATCGCCACGAAGATCACCGAGGGCCTGACGAAGCTGGGCGTCGATCCGGCCGCCTCCTCCTCGGGCGGCTCGACGCTGAACATCGCCGCCATGCCGCCGGAGATCCAGGAAGTGGTGCGTGCCGCGTACGGTGACGCGACCGGCCACATCTTCCTGATCTCGGCCGGTATCGCGGTGGTCGGTGTCATCGCGACGCTCTTCCTGACGCCGACGAAGCTGCGCGACAGCGTGGACCTCTGACCCGTAGCGACCCGTACGAACGGCGCCCCGGACCCGCGCGAGCGGACCGGGGCGCCGACGTGTGAGGCGGACCGCGAGGTTCGAGGAGCCGCCTACGGCTGCCGCTGGCGGACCGGCGGGGACGTCGCCGACCGGTACACGGGCGGTTCCCGGAGCGCACGCACCGCCACATGGGCGAGGGCAGGCATGAGGATCAGCGGGATCAGCGCCGTACGCAGGGACGTGGCGTCCGCCAGCGCCCCGATCAGAGGGCCTGCGACGCCGCCGACGCTGACGGCCAGGCCGAGGGTGATCCCGCTCGCCGTGCCCACCCGTGACGGCAGGTAGTCCTGACCGAGAGTCACCTGGAGCGAGAAGGGGACGTAGAGACTCGCGGAGGTCAGCGCCACGAACAGATAGAGGGGCGGCCCGGGGACGAGGACGGTGCCGGCGACGGCGGCGATGCTGATCAGGTACGAGCCACGGACCACGGTGACCCGGTCGAACCGCGTGGCCAGCCGCCCGCCGAGTACGGTGCCCACCGCCCCGCCGAGGTAGAGCACGGACAGCGCCACCGTGCCGGCCGTCGTGCCGCCGCCCGTACGCTGGCGGGCGTAGAGCGCGATGAACGTGCTCAGGCCCATGAACGCAACGGACCTGCAAGCCACCGCCAGTGACAGCTTGACGAACGACGCGGTGTCGTCATGGGCCCTGGTCGCCGGCGGCGCCGAACTCCCCTTCGCCGCAGCCGTGTCGGCCCGCGTCAGGGCGCGCAGTACGGGCAGGCACAGCACGCTGCCCACCAGGGCCGGCAGGACCAGCAGCGGCGTGAACCGCAGGCCCCCGGTGGCGATCGCGGCGGTGACCATGAACGGAGCGGCTGCGAAGCCGATGTTGCCGCCGAGGGAGAACCAGCCCATCGCCGTATGGCTGCCCAGGGAGGCGATCCGTGCGACGCGCGCCGACTCGGGGTGGTACGCCGCGACACCGATGCCGGACACCGCGACGAACACCAGGGTCAGGGCGTACGAGCCGCCGATGCCGCTCAGCGCGACCCCCAGGCCGCCCAGGAGCGTGCTCGCCGGCAGCAGCCAGGGGAGCGCCCACCGGTCGGTGAGCATGCCGAACAGCGGCTGGGCGACCGAGGACAGCAGTGATGCGGCCAGCACGATGCCGGAGGCCACCGCGTAGGTGTAGGACCGCTCGGCGACGAAGAAGGGGATGAGCGCGGCCACGGAGCCCTGGTAGACGTCGACACAGCCGTGCCCGGCCGACAACAGGAGGATCGTTCTGTTCGCTTTCACGGCGCCATCGTCACGGCCCCGCACCCTGTCGCACTTCCGATAAACTGCCGACTGATGCCGGAAGTCCGCCACCAGTCGACGGCGCCCACCCGCAGCCAGTGGGTCTCACCCGGGGCCGCGATCGGCGCCCACCGCCACGACGACCACCAGATCGTCTACGCGGCCCGTGGAGTACTGGCCGTCACCACCGGAGCGGGAACGTGGGTCGCGCCCGCCAACCGTGCGGTCTGGGTGCCGGCGGGAACCGTCCACGCCCATCAGGCCCACGGGGCGCTCGAACTCCACCTCGTCGGGCTGCCCGCGACCGAGAACCCGCTCGGCCTGGACGAGCCGGCCGTGCTGACGGTCGCGCCCCTGCTGCGCGAACTGATCCTCGCCTACACGCGTGCACCCGACGACGGGAGCCCGGCCCGCGGACGGCTACGGGCGGTGCTGCTCGACCAGTTGCGCGCCTCGCCCCAGACACCCGTGCACCTGCCCGCCCCCACCGCCCCCGCGCTGCGGGCCCTGTGCGCGCTCCTGCACGCCGACCCGGGGGACCCGCGCACGCTCGCCGCGCTGGGCAGGGAGATCGGCGCGAGCGACCGCACCCTGTCCCGGCTCTTCAGAAGCGACCTCGGCATGACCTTCCCCCAGTGGCGCACCCAGCTCCGTCTCCACCGGGCCCTGGTCCTCCTCGCCGAGGGCACCCCCGTCACCACCGTGGCGCACGCCTGCGGCTGGTCGTCCGCCAGCGCCTTCATCGACGTGTTCCGCCAGGCCTACGGGCACACGCCCGGCGCCCACCGGTCCCCCGGAGGAGTGTGCGGACGGTGAGCCGCCGCTCCGTTCGGGTAGTGTGATCCTCCCCGAGAACGGGACCGACCCAGGAGGTGAGACCCATTACCGCTTCAGCAGGCTGGGCGCTCACCCCTCGCCGTCGCGTGGCCGACCGGGCCTGAGCGATCGCGGAGCGCCCATCGGTCATCCCGAAAGGCTCCGCCCCATGCAGGAATTCGCTCCGCCGCTCACCCTCTCCACGCTCGTCACCACGCTCCGCGCCGCCGGCTGTGTCTTCGCCGAGGACGAGGCGGAACTCCTCCTCTCCACGGCGGCCGGCCCCGCCGAACTCGCCACCATGCTGGAACGCCGCGTAGCCGGTCTGCCGCTTGAACACGTGCTCGGCTGGGCCGAGTTCTGCGGGCTGCGGATCGCCGTGGACCCCGGGGTCTTCGTGCCCCGCAGGCGTACGGAGTTCCTCGTGCAGCAGGCCGCGGCACTCGCGCCCGACCGGGCGGTCGTCGTCGACCTCTGCTGCGGTACCGGTGCGCTCGGCAGAGCGCTCGCGTCGTCGCTGCGCGAGGTCGAACTGCACGCCGCCGACGTCGAACCCGCCGCTGTGAGCTGTGCCCGCCGCAACGTGGGCGGATACGGGACCGTCCACGAGGGTGACCTCTTCGAGCCCCTGCCCCGGTCGCTGCGCGGACGGGTCGACGTCCTGCTCGCCAACGTGCCGTACGTACCGACCGACGACGTCGAGCTGCTGCCGGCCGAGGCCCGGATCCACGAACCGCGCGTGGCGCTCGACGGAGGCGGCGACGGGCTCGACGTGATGCGGCGCGTCGCCGCCGAGGCGACCGACTGGCTGGCGCCGGGCGGCAGCCTGCTGGTCGAGACGAGCGAGCGGCAGGCTGCGCGCGCCCAGGAGACGGTGGGGAGCAGCGGTCTCGCCGCGCGTGTCGTCGTCTCCGAGGAGCTGTACGCCACCGTCGTCATCGGGACCAGGCCCCGGTAGCGGGGCAGCGCGCCCGGATCAGGCGAAGCGCCAGCGCGTCTGACCGTACGGGTCGCCCTTGGCGAAGCCGAAGGCCGTGCGGGGGGCCACCGCGAAGACCTCCGCACGGCCGCCCGCCCCGTTGGAGAACATGCCGTCCGTGACGCCGAAGTGCCACTCGGCGCCGTACTTCGCCTCCCAGGCCTCGGCCAGCGCGATGAGCCGCGGCTCGTCCGTCACCCGGGCGGCCCGGCCCTCGACCACCACGTCGAACCCCTCGTTCAGCGTGTTCGCGCCCGTGGTCAGGACGACCTCCGGGTTGGCTTCCAGATTGCGCGCCTTGCGTTCCGAGGGCCCGGTGCAGAAATGCAGCGCGCCGTCCGACCAGAGGCCGATCAGCGGGGTGACGTGCGGGCGGCCGTCGGGCCGGACCGTGGAGAGCCAGTACAGCTCCGCGCGGTCCAGCAGCGCGACCGCCTCCGCCCAGGGGCGGGCCGTGGCGCCCTCGCTGCTGTAGTGCGGGTCCAGGGCGGTCTCGGGGGCGGCGGTGTCCTTCTCCGGCATTTCGGGTCTCCAGGAGCGATAGGGCGGTGTCCGTGGACTTTTCGTCGATCGTGCCTCTGTAGTGCGGACTCCGCCCGCGCTCCGGATTCATCGGTGCGGGGCTAGGCTCGTAGGGCGGATAAAAGGGATCGGCGGCAGGAGACACGGGATGACGACGGTGCCGGGACGCAGGAGCAGTACGTTCACCCGACTGCTGCGGCACGGTTTCACCGATCCGTCCGCCGCCGAACGGCTGCTGGACCTGCCCGAGCTCTCGTCCGTACGGGCCGATCCCGTCCTCTTCGAGGCGCTCGGCGCGACCGCGGACCCCGATCTGGCCCTCCACGGCCTCGTACGGCTCGTCGAGGCCGAGGAGGCCGACGAACGGCAGATCCTGCTGGACACGCTCGTCACGGCCAAGCCGCTGCGGGACCGGCTCCTCGGCGCCCTCGGCGCCTCCGAGGCGCTCGGGGACCACCTGGCGCGGCACCCGCGCGACTGGCAGGTGCTGGTCACCTACGAGGCCACCGACCTGCACCCCGGGGTCCCCGAGTTCGAGCAGATGCTCGGCGACGCCGTCGACCCGGACTCGCTGCGGGTCGCCTACCGCAGGTCCCTCCTGTCCATCGCGGCCCGGGACGTGTGCGGGACGACGGATGTCGCCGAGGTCGCAGCGGAGCTCGCCGACCTGGCGACGGCCACCCTGCGGGCGGCGCTCGACATCGCCCGTGCCGACGCGCCCTCCGACGCCGCGCAGTGCCGTCTCGCCGTCATCGCGATGGGCAAATGCGGCGGACACGAGCTGAACTACGTGTCCGACGTCGACGTCATCTTCGTCGCCGAGCCCGTCGACGGCGCGGAGGAGAGCGGCGCCATGCAGGCCGCCAGCCGGCTCGCCGCCCACCTGATGCGCATCTGCTCCGACACCACCGTCGAGGGCACGATCTGGCCCGTCGACGCCAACCTCCGCCCCGAGGGCCGCAACGGACCCCTGGTGCGCACCCTGACCTCGCATCTCGCGTACTACCAGCGCTGGGCCAAGACCTGGGAGTTCCAGGCCCTGCTCAAGGCCCGGCCGGTCGCGGGGGACCCCGAGCTCGGCGCGGCCTACGTCGAGGCGGTGTCCCCGCTGGTGTGGCAGGCCGCCGACCGGGAGAACTTCGTCGGCGACGTACAGAAGATGCGCCGCCGCGTCGTCGACAACATCCCGGTCGACCGCGTCGACCGGGAGCTCAAGCTCGGCCCCGGCGGGCTCCGGGACGTCGAATTCGCCGTCCAGCTGCTCCAGCTCGTCCACGGCCGCAGCGACAGCACCCTGCACGCCGGCTCCACGCTGGAGGCCCTCCGGGCCCTCGCCGACGGCGGATACGTCGGGCGCGCCGACGCCGCGCAGCTGGACGAGGCCTACCGCTTCCTGCGCGCCATGGAGCACCGCATCCAGCTCTACCGGCTGCGCCGCACCCACCTGGTCCCCGAGGACGACTCCGACCTGCGCAGGCTCGGGCGCTCCCTCGGGCTGCGTACGGACCCGGTCGCCGAGCTCAACCGGGCGTGGCGGCGGCACGCCTCCGTCGTACGCCGGCTGCACGAGAAGCTCTTCTACCGGCCGCTCCTGGACGCCGTCGCCCAGCTCGCCCCCGGCGAGAGCAGGCTCAGCGCCAAGGCCGCCGTGGTCCGCCTGGAGGCCCTCGGTTACGCCGATCCCGCCGCCGCGCTGCGGCACCTGGAGGCCCTCTCGTCGGGCGTCTCCCGCAAGGCCGCGATCCAGCGCACACTGCTGCCGGTGCTGCTCGGCTGGTTCGCGGACTCCGCCGACCCGGACGCCGGGCTCCTCGGCTTCCGCCAGGTGTCCGACGCCCTCGGCAAGACCCCGTGGTATCTGCGGCTGCTGCGCGACGAGGGCGCCGCGGCCGAGAACCTCGCCCGGGTCCTCTCCGCCGGCCGCCTCGCCCCCGACCTGCTGATGCGCGCCCCGGAGGCCGTCGCCATCCTCGGCGACCCCGAAGGGCTGAAGCCGCGCAGCCGGGACCACCTGGAACAGGAGGTGCTGGCCGCGGTCGGCCGGGCGCCCGGGGCCGAAGCGGCGGTCGCGGTGGCGCGCGGGGTGCGGCGCCGGGAGCTGTTCCGGACGACGGCGGCCGACATCATCGGCTCGTACGGCACGGAGGAGAACCCGGCCGAATCCGACCCGGGCGCCCTCGTCGACCGGGTCGGCTCGGCGGTCACCGACCTCAACGCCGCCACGCTGTCCGGTGCGCTGCGCGCCGCCGTCCGTGACAAGTGGGGCGACACCCTGCCGACCCGGTTCGCCGTCATCGGCATGGGCCGCTTCGGCGGGCACGAACTGGGCTACGGCTCGGACGCCGACGTCCTCTTCGTGCACGAACCCCGGGAGGGCGTCAGCGACGAGGAGGCGGCCCGGGCCGCGAACGCCGTCGTCACGGAGATGCGCAGGCTGCTGGAGCTGCCGACCGCCGACCCGCCGCTCCTCATCGACGTCGACCTGCGGCCGGAAGGGAAGACCGGGCCCCTGGCCCGCACCCTGAAGTCGTACGAGGCCTACTACCGGCGCTGGTCGCTGATCTGGGAGAGCCAGGCGCTGCTGCGCGCCGACCCGGTCGCCGGGGACGAGGAGCTGGGCCGCGCCTTCGTCGACCTCATAGACCCCCTGCGGTACCCGATGGAAGGGCTCGGGGACGACGCTGTCCGGGAGATCCGGCGGCTCAAGGCACGGATGGAGTCCGAACGCATGCCGCGCGGCGCCGATCCGACGCTGCACACGAAGCTGGGGCGTGGTGGCCTGAGCGACGTCGAGTGGACGGTCCAGCTGATGCAGATGCAGCACGGCTGGTCGGAGCCCGGCCTGCGGACCCCGCGTACGCGGGAGGCGCTGGTGGCGGCGTGCGCGGCGGAGCTGATCCCGGCCGAGGAGGCCCAGACGCTGGACGAGGCGTGGGTGCTGGCCTCGCGGGTGCGCAACGCGGTGATGCTGGTGCGGGGGCGGCCTGGCGACACGTTCCCCTCGAACCCGCGTGAGCTGGCGGCGGTGGGCCGCTACCTCGGCTACGAGCCGGGGCACGCGGGGGACATGCTGGAGGACTACCGGCGGATCACCCGGCGGGCCCGGGCCGTCGTGGAGGAGCGGTTCTACGGCGCCGGCGGGTGACCCCGGAAAGCCGAGCCCGCAGCGCTCATCCCCCCGATGGCCGGCATATGCCCTCAGTCGCCGGCCGGGCTCGCAGCCCTCGCCCCCGGCCCGGCGGGTTCCGTGCCGGCCCGGGGCTTCAGCCCGGGCGCCCGGGACGGCGGCCTCCGCAGGGCGCGCAGACGGCTCGCGGAGGGGCGGCGCCCCACCCGCTCCGGCAGCCGGTGCGGCAGCGAGCCGTACCAGGCGCAGGAGAGGGCGACACCGAACGCCAGGCAGGCCATCCCGCCCACCGCGTCCAGCCAGAAGTGGTTCGCCGTCGCCACGATCACGACCAGCGTGGCCACCGGGTACAGGGCGCCCAGGATGCGCGCCCAGGGGGCCCTCGCCAGGACGCAGATGGTCAGACCGCACCACAGGGACCAGCCGATGTGCATGGACGGCATCGCCGCGTACTGGTTGGACATGTGCTTGAAGTTGCCCGAAGCCATCGAACCCCACGTCTGGTGCAGCATCACCGTGTCGATGAAGCCGCCGCCGGTCATCAGCCGGGGCGGTGCCAGCGGGAAGACGTAGTAGCCGAGCAGGGCCACCGCCGTGGTGGCGAAGAGGATCAGCCGGGTGGCGGCGTAGCGGCCCGGATGGCGGCGGAAGAGCCAGATGAGCACACCGATGGTCACCACGAAGTGCAGGGTCGCGTAGTAGTAGTTCATCGACACGATCAGCCATGTCACCGAATTGACGGCCTGGTTGACCGTCTCCTCGAAGGCGAGGCCGACGGTGTGCTCCAGCGACCAGATCCGGTCGGCGTTCCGCAGTGCCGCGGCCTTCTGCTCCGGAACGGCGTTGCGCACCAGCGAGTAGAGCCAGTAACTGACCGCGATCAGCAGGATCTCGAACCAGAGACGCGGGCGGCGCGGCGCGCGCAGCGAACGGAGGAAGAGGTGAGGGCTGCGCATAGGTGAGGGGGTGATCGCTCTCGTCGAACCGGACGTCGTCGTTCCGTCCGCGACGGGTGACGGGGTGGCCGCCGTGCGGTCTTCCTGTGTGGTCACGTGCGATTCACCCATAGGCGCAGAGTCTGCCAGATACGTCCCCCTCTGCCCGATGATCCTCCGGTCGGGTTCCGGCCGCACGTCCAGTACTTTAGACCGCTACCGACGCGCGCGGGGTGCCGAGGAGGGGCCCGGGCCCGAGGCTGTCGAACCGCGTACGACCAGTTCCGGCATGAACACGAACTCGCTGTGCGGTGCGGGCGTGCCGCCGATCTCCTCCAGCAGGGTGCGGACCGCGGCCTGGCCCATCGCCGTCACCGGCTGCCGGATCGTGGTCAGCGGCGGATCGGTGAACGCTATGAGGGGCGAGTCGTCGTACCCGACCACCGAGAGGTCACGCGGCACCTCCATCGACTGCCGGCGAGCCGCCCGGATCGCGCCGAGCGCCATCATGTCGCTCGCGCACACCACCGCGGTGCAGCCGCGTTCCATCAGCGCCGAGGCGGCCGCCTGGCCGCCCTCCAGCGTGTACAGGGAGTGCTGGATCAGCTCCTCCACGGCATCGGCCGTGAGGTCCAGCTGCTCCTGCATCGTGGCGTGGAATCCCTCTATCTTGCGGAGCACCGGCACGAAGCGCTTGGGCCCGACCGCCAGACCGATGCGCTGATGCCCCAGCGCCACCAGGTGTGTCACCGCCAGCCGCATCGCCGCCCGGTCGTCGGGGGAGATGAACGGGGCCTGCACCTTGGGGGAGAAGCCGTTGACCAGCACGAAGGGCACACCCTGCGCGCGCAGTTGCTCGTAACGCTGCATGTCGGCGGAGGTGTCGGCGTGCAGTCCGGAGACGAAGATGATCCCCGAGACGCCGCGGTCGACCAGCATCTCGGTGAGCTCGTCCTCGGTGGAGCCGCCCGGCGTCTGCGTCGCCAGCACCGGCGTGTAGCCCTGCCTGGTGAGCGCCTGACCGATGACCTGGGCCAGCGCGGGAAAGATCGGGTTCTCCAGCTCGGGCGTGATCAGCCCGACGAGACCGGCGCTGCGCCGGCGCAGCCGGACGGGGCGTTCGTACCCGAGGACGTCGAGCGCCGCGAGGACGGATTCACGGGTGGCCGCTGCAACACCGGGCTTGCCGTTCAGAACGCGGCTGACCGTCGCTTCGCTGACCCCCGCCTGAGTTGCGATATCGGCAAGCCGTGCGGTCATGGCACTGGACTGTACCGGGCGCGTGTCGGATTGCCCACCATGCACGGGATTCGGGCCATCCGCCCCGGCGATCACCGGTCGGAGTCCTCACCGCAGCAACATCTTGCAAGACCTTGCGGGCGCCGTACCGGCCACCTCGGTCGGATCGTCGTACAGCCGCCGCAACGAGTCTGGCCAGGTGTGGGCAGGGTGGGAGAGCTCCAGTCAAGAGGCTTGACGGCAACCTTGCGGACACGCCAATGTAACGATCAGCGGTGCTTGCAGAAATCTTCCGCAAAGTCTTTCGGTCGTCTTTCATCCTTGTTACGTTCACGTCGACCCGGCGCCGCGACGGAGCGGTACGGCAGTTGAAGGAGTTCAGATGCGACGTGGCATAACGGCCACCGCCCTGGTCGCGACCCTGGCGCTCGCGGCGACCGCTTGCGGAAGCGACGACGAGTCCGGCGGCAGCAAGAGCTCGGGCGAGCTCTCCGGCACGGTGACGTGGTGGGACACCTCGAACGTCGGCAGCGAGGACAAGGTCTTCAAGAAGATCGCCGAGGGCTTCGAGAAGAAGCACCCGAAGGTCGACGTCAAGTATGTCAACGTCCCCTTCGGTGAGGCGCAGAACAAGTTCAAGAACGCGGCCCAGGCCGGTTCCGGCGCCCCCGACGTCATCCGCTCCGAGGTCGCCTGGACCCCCGAGTTCGCCGACCTCGGCTACCTGGCCCCGCTGGACGGCACCGCGGCGCTGAAGGACGAGGGCGACTTCCTCAAGCAGGCCGCCGCGTCGACCAAGTACAAGGGCAAGACGTTCGCCGTCCCGCAGGTGATCGACTCCATGGGCATCTTCTACAACAAGAAGATGTTCACGGACGCCGGAGTCAAGCCGCCCGCGAAGATCTCCGACCTGAAGAGCATCGCCAAGAAGATCAAGGACAAGACCGGCAAGACCGGTCTGTACCTGCGCGGCGACGACTCGTACTACTTCCTCTCCTTCCTTTACGGCGAGGGCGGCGACCTGGTCGACGCCGACTCGAAGACCGTCACCGTGGACAACGCCGAAGGCACCAAGGCGTTCGGCGTCGTGAAGGACCTCGTCGACTCCGGGGCGGCCAAGACCGACGCCACGGACGGCTGGGAGAACATGATGTCGTCGTTCAAGAACGGCGACGTCGCGATGATGATCAACGGCCCCTGGGCCGTGGCCGACACGCTGACCGGCAAGGAGTTCACCGACAAGGCGAACCTCGGCATCTCCACGGTGCCGGCCGGCTCCGCCGCGCAGGGCGCCCCGCAGGGCGGCCACAACCTCGGCGTCTACGCGGGCTCCAAGAACATCGAGGCCTCCTACGCGTTCGTCGAGTACATGACCTCGGTCGAGACCCAGGCGCAGACCGCCGGTGAGCTGAACCTGCTGCCGACCCGCACCTCCGCGTACGCCAAGAAGGAGGCCGTGGACAGCGAGATCGTCCAGTTCTTCAAGCCGGTCGTCGAGACCGCGGTCGAGCGTCCCTGGATCCCGGAGACCGGCAGCCTCTTCGCCCCGCTGAACGTCGAGTACACCAAGGTCCTCACCGGCCAGACCACGCCGGAGAAGGCCGCCAAGGCGACCGGCGACTCCTACCGCAAGCTCCTCGAGGGCTGGAAGTAACCCAGGAAGGCAGGCCGACTGATGGCTGTCCACACCAGCCAGTCGGTGGCGAAGGCCGCGGGCGACGACGTCGCCCGCGGCCGGAGCCGCGGTACTGGCAACCCCCCGCCGCCGAGCAGGATCCGGCGCGCCCTCTCGGTCCACTGGTACGCCTGGACCATGGTCGCCCCGGTCGTGCTCGTGATCGGCGTGATCATCGGCTACCCGCTGGTCCGCGGTATCTGGCTGTCGCTGACCGACGCCAACGAGCGCAACGTCGCCCGGTCCATCGGTGTCAACGAGATGCCCGCCACCTACGAGTTCGTGGGCCTGGACAACTACGCCGACGCCCTGACCGGCAGCCAGTTCCTCGGGACGCTGGGCTGGACGCTGGTGTGGACGGTCTCCTGTGTGGCCATCACCTTCTGCCTGGGCATGGCCCTGGCCAACATCCTCAACCGCAGGATCGCCGGCCGCTCCGCCTATCGCATGGCGCTGATCCTGCCCTGGGCCATCCCCGGCTTCGTCTCCGTCTTCGCCTGGCGCTTCCTCTACAACGAGAACAACGGGCTGCTCAACAAGATCCTCGGCGGCGCCGGGATCGACGGCATACCCTGGCTGAACGACCCCACCTGGGCCAAGTTCTCCGTCATCGCCGTCAACGTCTGGCTCGGTGTGCCGTTCATGATGGTCGCCCTGCTCGGCGGGCTCCAGTCGATCCCCTCGGAGCAGTACGAGGCCGCGGAGATGGACGGTGCCACCGCCTGGCAGCGCTTCCGCCACGTCACACTGCCCGGACTGCGCCCGGTCTCCACCACGGTGGTCCTGCTCTCCACCATCTGGACCTTCAACATGTTCCCGGTGATCTTCCTGCTGACCCGCGGCGGACCCGGTGAGGCCACCCAGATCCTGGTGACCCAGGCGTACAAATTCTCCTTCGAGATCAGCCCGCGCGACTTCGCGCAGTCCTCCACCTGGGGCGTGCTGATCCTCGTACTCCTGATGCTCTTCGCCATGGTGTACCGGCGAGTGCTCCGCACGCAGGGAGACAACTGGTGACCACCGCTACGGCAACCCCCGCTACGGCAACCCCCGCCCGGCACGGCGCCCGCAAGCCCCGCAAGCGCGGCGACCGCTCGCCGGCCGCCTCCCTGGCCCTGCACCTCACCCTGATCGTCACGTCGGTGATCGCGGTCTTCCCGGTGCTGTGGGTCCTGCTGACCTCGCTGAAGCCCGCGAAGTTCGCCTCGACCACGGACTTCTTCAAAGAGACGACCTTCGAGAACTACACGAACCTGATCAAGGACACCGAGTTCCTGAGCTGGTTCGCCAACTCCGTGATCGTCGCGGGGCTCTCCACCGTCATCGGTGTCTTCGTCTCCGCCACCACCGGCTACGCCGTCAGCCGCTTCCGCTTCCCCGGCAAGCGCGGGCTGATGTGGACCCTCCTGGTCACCCAGATGTTCCCGGTGGCCGTCCTCATCGTGCCGATCTACAACATCATGTCGACGATGGGCCTGCTCAACCAGCCGGCCGGACTCGTCATCACCTACCTCACCATCTCGGTGCCCTTCTGCGCCTGGATGATGAAGGGCTTCTTCGACACGATCCCGCGCGAGATCGACGAATCGGGCCAGGTCGACGGACTCACCCCGTTCGGCACGTTCTGGCGGCTCATCCTGCCGCTCGCCAAGCCCGGCCTCGCCGTCACCGCCTTCTACTCCTTCATCACCGCCTGGGGCGAAGTGGCGTACGCCTCCGCGTTCATGGTCGGTGACGAGAACCTCACTCTCGCCGGCGGACTGCAGAAGTTCGTCAACCAGTACGGAGCCCAGTGGGGCCCGATGACCGCGGCGTCCGTGCTCATCGCGATCCCGGCCGCGCTGGTCTTCCTCTTCGCGCAGAAGCACCTGGTCACCGGCATGTCCGCCGGAGCCGTCAAGGGCTGACAGTCCCGCACGACCGTACGACCGCACCCGTCACGGCGGCGCCGGATCCCCGACCCGGTCCCGGCGCCGCCCCCCACCCCAGACACCCCAGGGACGACATGACCCAGCACCTCGCTGCCCCCTCCACCGGCACGTCCGACGACGCCCCGGGCCACCGCACCGGCTGGTGGCAGGACGCGGTGATCTACCAGGTGTACCCGCGCAGCTTCGCCGACGGCAACGGCGACGGCATGGGGGACCTCGCGGGTGTCACCGCGCGGCTCCCGTACCTCCGGGACCTCGGTGTGGACGCCGTCTGGCTCAGCCCCTTCTACGCCTCGCCGCAGGCCGACGCGGGCTACGACGTCGCCGACTACCGGGCGATCGACCCGATGTTCGGCACGCTCCTCGACGCCGACGCCCTGATCCGCGAGGCTCACGGCCTGGGCCTGCGCGTCATCGTCGACCTGGTCCCCAACCACTCCTCCGACCAGCACGAGTGGTTCAAGCGCGCCCTCGCCGAGGGCCCCGGCTCCGCCCTGCGCGAGCGCTACCACTTCCGCCCCGGCAAGGGCACCGACGGCGAACTCCCGCCCAACGACTGGGAGTCCATCTTCGGCGGCCCCGCCTGGACGCGGACCACCGACCCGGACGGGGCCCCCGGCGACTGGTATCTGCACCTCTTCGCGCCGGAGCAGCCCGACTTCAACTGGGAACACCCGGCCGTCGCCGACGAGTTCCGCTCCATCCTGCGCTTCTGGCTCGACATGGGCGCCGACGGGTTCCGCGTCGACGTCGCCCACGGCCTCGTCAAGGCGGAGGGCCTGCCGGACCTCGGATCGCACGACCAGCTGAAGCTGCTGGGCAACGATGTCATGCCGTTCTTCGACCAGGACGGTGTGCACGAGATCTACCGCAGCTGGCGCACGATCCTCGACGAGTACCCCGGTGACCGCATTCTCGTCGCCGAGGCGTGGACCCCCACCGTCGAGCGCACCGCGAACTACGTGCGTCCCGACGAGATGCACCAGGCCTTCAACTTCCAGTACCTGTCGACCGCCTGGGACGCCGCCGAGCTGCGCACCGTCATCGACTCCTCGCTCGACGCGATGCGTCCGGTGGGTGCCCCCACCACCTGGGTGCTCTCCAACCACGACGTCACCCGGCACACCACCCGCTTCGGCAACCCGCCGGGCCTGGGCACCCAGATCCGGACCCCCGGTGACCGTGAGCTCGGTCTGCGCAGGGCACGCGCGGCAACCCTGCTGATGCTGGCCCTGCCCGGCTCCGCCTACGTCTACCAGGGCGAGGAGCTGGGCCTCCCCGACGTCACCGACCTGCCCGACGAGGCCCGCCAGGACCCGTCCTTCTTCCGCGCCGAGGGCCAGGACGGCTTCCGCGACGGCTGCCGGGTACCGATCCCGTGGACCCGCGAGGGCAGCTCGTACGGATTCGGCGACGGAGGCAGCTGGCTGCCGCAGCCCGACAGCTGGGGCGAGCTCTCCGTCGAGGCGCAGACCGGAACGGAGGGCTCCACGCTGGAGCTGTACCGCGCCGCGATCGCCGCCCGGCGCGAGCACCCCGGCCTCGGCGCCGGCACGGACGTCGAGTGGCTGGACGCCCCCGAGGGCGTGCTCGCCCTCGGCCGCCCCGGCTTCGTCTGCACCGTCAACACGACGGGCGCGCCGGCACGGATCCCCGCCCCCGGCACCCTGCTGCTCGCAAGCGGCCCGGTGACCGCCGACGGCGACACGGTCGAGCTGCCCGCGGACACCACGGTGTGGTGGACGGTGTGACCGTCCCCGCACCCAGGACCGGACCGGCGCTGCGGCTCTCCGACATCGCCGGTCAGGCCGCGGTCAGCGAGGCCACCGTCAGCCGGGTGCTGAACGGGAAGCCGGGCGTGGCGGACACCACGCGTCAGCGGGTGCTCGCGGCGCTCGACATCCTCGGCTACGAACGGCCCGTACGCCTGCGGCAGCGCAGCGCCGGACTGATCGGGCTGGTGACACCCGAACTCACCAACCCGATCTTCCCGGCGTTCGCGCAGTCGGTGGAGCAGGTGCTCGCGGGGCACGGCTACACGCCCGTGCTCTGCACCCAGCTGCCCGGCGGCGCCACCGAGGACGAGCTCGTCGAGCAGCTCGTCGAGCGTGGCGTGGGCGGCATCGTCTTCCTGTCCGGGCTCCACGCCGACACCTCGGCCGACCCGGCGCGCTACGCCGCGCTCACCGACCGGGGTGTGCCGTTCGTCCTGATCAACGGCTACAACGAGCGCATCAGCGCCCCGTTCGTCTCGCCCGACGACCAGGCCGCCGTACGCATGGCCGTCGGCCATCTCGCCGAGCTCGGCCACCGGCGGGTCGGCCTGGCGATCGGGCCGCAGCGTTATGTGCCCTCGCGCCGCAAGCGTGACGGCTTCGTCGACGCGGCCGTCTCACTGCTGGACATGGACCGCGAGGAGGCCGAACTCCTCGTCTGCTCCACCCTGTTCAGCGTCGAAGGCGGTCAGGTCGCGGCAGGCGCCCTGCTCGACGCGGGCTGCACCGGCATCGTCTGCGGCAGCGACCTGATGGCGCTCGGCGTGGTCAGGGCGGCCCGGGGGAGGGGCCTCGACGTACCCCGCGACGTCTCCGTCGTCGGCTTCGACGACTCCCAGCTCATCGCCTTCACCGACCCGCCACTGACCACGGTGCGCCAGCCGGTGCAGGCGATGGCGGCGGCGGCGGTCGGCGCGCTGCTGGAGGAGATCGCGGGAAGCCCCGTGCAGCGCACGGAGTACGTGTTCCAGCCGGAGCTGGTCGTACGGGGATCCACCGCGGCGGCGCGCGCCGCCTGAACGGGCGCGGAAAGCGGGGCCGGGTCCGGAGGGGGGACCCGGCCCTTCGCGCTCCCCGGTGCAGGGAACGGGCGTATATCGCGGGCGTATCGAGAACCGCATACGCCGGCGCGACGGCCCTCCCGCTCCAATGGGGTCATGAACGACAACGCATCCCTGCCGGCACCACCGCCCCGCCGCACGCGCACGGTCGTGCTCCTGGGGCTGGCGGCTCTCGGCCTGGCGAGCGCTCTGTTCGTCGTGCGGCGGCCGCTCATGATGTCCGCCCCGGCGTGCATGTCCGGACGGTGGCACGGCTGCTTCGACACGTTCAACGGAGTGGTGCTCATGACGCTGGTCGCACTGCCGCTCTCCGCGCTCGTGGTCAGGGCTCTGGCACGGCTTCGGCGCGGAGCCGACGGCACGCCGGCGTGGCGGATGTCGCTGGCCGAGGTCGGCATGGTCCACGGGACGGTGCCGTTCGTCTGGCTGACCATGATGCCGGGCGCCGGAGCCGGCGTCGTCCCCGGACGGACGAGCCTGATTCCCCTGCGCGACCTGGTCACGATGGGTCCGGGTGGGATCGTCGGCAACCTGCTGGTCTTCGCCTCGCTGGGATTCTTCGCGCCGATGCGTTTCGCCGCACTGGCGTCCGTCCCGCGGATCCTGGCGCTCGGGGCGGGCTGCTCGGTCCTCGTCGAAACCGCGCAGTACGTGCTGCGGCTGGACCGGGTGTCCTCCGTGGACGACGTACTCGTCAACGCCACCGGCGCCGTGCTGGCCGGACTGGCGTCGCGCCGCTGGTGGCGCACCACGGCGCAGGCGCCGTCGGACCGGCCCTGCCCTGTGCCGGCGGCCACCCGGGCGGGCTGAAGCACGCTTCCGGTGTGCACACCTCCACGCATACGTCGGCGATACGGTGCGTTGCCTAGGCTTCGGACATGCGCGTACTGATCGTGGAGGACGAGCCCTACCTGGCCGAAGCCGTCCGTGACGGTCTGAGGCTGGAGGCGATCGCCGCCGACATCGCCGGCGACGGTGACTCCGCCCTGGAACTGCTCAGCGTCCACTCGTACGACCTCGCGGTCCTCGACCGCGACATCCCCGGCCCCTCAGGCGACGAGGTCGCCCGGCGCATCGTGGCCTCGGGCAGCGGCATCCCGATCCTCATGCTCACCGCCGCCGACCGGATCGACGACAAGGCCTCCGGGTTCGAGCTCGGCGCCGACGACTACCTCACCAAACCGTTCGAGCTGCGGGAGCTCGTCCTCCGGCTGAGGGCACTCGACCGCAGACGCGCGTACGCCCGGCCCCCGGTCCGCGAGATCGCGGGCCTGCGGCTCGACGCCTTCCGCCGTGAGGTCTTCCGCGACGGACGCTATGTCGCGCTCACCCGCAAACAGTTCGCCGTGCTGGAGGTCCTCGTCGCCGCCGAGGGCGGGGTCGTCAGCGCCGAGGAACTGCTGGAACGGGCCTGGGACGAGAACACCGACCCCTTCACCAACGCCGTCCGCATCACCGTCTCCGCACTGCGCAAACGGCTCGGCGAACCGGGGATCATCTCCACGGTGCCCGGTGTCGGCTACCGGATCGACACCGGTACGGCCGCCACCGCCCCCGGCAGTCCGCATGCGTAGACGCCCAGGTCTCAGCGCCCGGCTGAAACTCACCCTCAGCTACGCCGGGTTCCTCGCCGTCGCCGGCGCGCTCCTGCTCGCCGTGGTGTGGGTGTTCCTGCTCCGCTACGTCCCCGACAACTCCCAGGGCCTCCTGGGGATCTCACCCAACCGCTACCTCCTCGTGCGCATGTTCGCCCCCGCCGCGGCCGTGGCCATGGGCCTCCTGCTCGTGATCGGCCTCGCCGGGGGATGGGTCCTCGCCGGCCGGATGCTGGCACCGCTCAACCGGATCACCGCCGCGGCGCGGCTGGCCGCGGACGGATCACTGGCCCACCGGATCCGCATGGAAGGCCGCCAGGACGAATTCCGTGAACTCGCCGACGCGTTCGACACCATGCTCGAACAGCTCGAGTCGCATGTAGCCGAGCAACAACGGTTCGCCGCGAACGCCTCCCACGAACTGCGCACCCCGCTGGCCATCTCGCAGGCACTGCTCGACGTCGCCCGCAGGGACCCCACCCGGGACCGCGGCGAACTCCTCGAACGCCTGCAGGCTGTCAATACGCGCGCGATCGACCTCACCGAGGCCCTCCTGCTGCTCGGCCGCAGCGACCGCGGAAACTTCACCCGCGAGAGCGTCGACCTCTCCCTCACCGCCGAAGAAGCGGCGGAGACCCTGCTCCCCCTCGCCGAACACCGCCGGATCACGCTGGACGTCACCGGGGGAGCGGCCCGCACCAGCGGCTCCGCGGAGCTCCTGCTGCGGATGGTGACGAACCTCGTCCAGAACGCCGTCGTCCACAACCTGCCCACCGGCGGCACCGTGAGGGTCCACACCGAGGCGCACGGCGACACGAGCGTGCTGCGGGTCGAGAACACGGGCCGTCGGCTCCCGCCGGAACTGGTACCGACCCTCACCGAACCCTTCCGGCGCGGAACGGAACGCGTACGCACCGACGAGCATGCCGGCGCCGGCCTCGGCCTGGCCATCGTGCACAGCATCGTCCGCGCCCACGACGGGACCCTCGACCTCGCGCCTCGCCCCACCGGCGGGCTGACCGTCACGGTGCGGCTGCCGCACCCCCCACGGTGAGCAAAAGGACCGGAACCGGCCGGCTACCGGGCCGGGACTTGGGGTTGGTCTCGCGGTCCACCGCGAGGCGCTCCTCCGAAAGAACTCGGGGAAATGACCCTTTCCGACCCAACCCGCCCCCATGCGTGCTTCGTCACTCACTCAGGTGACATAAGGCCCCAATGGCCGACCGTCACCACCCGCCCCCTCGTGGCGGGGCCGCACAACATGCCCGTCATCACGAATGTGGCGGAAGCCCGGAAGGACCTTGCGCTCGCCACGCTCTCGGCGATCACACACGCCGACAATCCGGACGTCGATGCCATACTGAAGACGATGTCCGTCGCCCTGCGCGACGCACCGGAACCGATCGTCGAACCACTCGTCGAATTCATCGCACAAGGGCTGGGCAACCGCCCTGCCGTGCAACAGTGGAGGAACCTGGTGGCCGTGGATCTCTCCTTCTACACCTCGCCGCTCTCCGAGGAAATCCGCGACGAAGGCCGCGCACAGGGCCGCGCACAGGGCCTCGCGCAGGGCCGAGCCGAGGACGTCCTGCTCGTCCTTGGCGTGCGGGGCATCGAGATCAGCGACGGAACCCGCGAGAAGGTCACGGCCTGCACCGATCCGGAACTTCTGAGCCAGTGGTTGATCCGCGCCATCCATGCCACCACCGCCGAAGAGATCTTCGGTGAGGAGCCCTCCGCCGATCCGCATGCAAGGACCGGTCCGATAACCGTGGTCGTGCACGGATGAACCACCTCGGTGACGCGAACCTGCGCACCTGGGTGCTGCGCTTCACCGCGCTCCTCGCCGCCGACGCCCCGGATCAGCTTGCCTGGCTGCGCGAGCGTGAGCTGGAGACGAAGGACGTCGTCGACGAGCTGGAGCTCCTCTGCCGCATCTCCGAAGGACTCACGGAGCGCGGAGCCTTCGCGCCCCAGAACCTGCGCTCCTTCCGGGCCATAGGCCGCCGCCTCGGCGAGATCGATACCGCCTGCCGGACCGGCCTCTGGGCCGACGCGCTGTCCGCGGATCCGGCGTGGAGCGAGATACGCGATCTCGCCCGCCAGGTCCTCCTCACGGCGCTGGGCGACTGGCGTCAGCCACTGCCACGCCCCGTGCGCCCGCACACCGGCGACCACTGAGCACGCCCAGGCGCCTGTGTGGCTCCGCCCTGCCCCCCCACCTGCCGCCTCAGGTGAGCTCCTTATGTGACGGCACGACGACCCCGTACAGGTCGGCGATGGTGGCGAGCGCGCTGTAGTGCACCTGGTGGGCGTCCAGTTCGGTGCCGGCGACCGGCAGCGCCCGGGTGGCGCTCGCGTCGGCCACGACGGTGGGGCGGTTGCCGCGCAGGAAGGCGCCCTGGGCGGTGAAGGCCACGCACATGTGCGTCATGAACCCCGCGATGACCAGATCGGTGCTGCCCGCGGCGTCGACGTGCCGGCCCAGGTCCGTACCGACGAAGGCGTCCGGTGCCCGCTTCACGACGACGGGCTCACCGTCGACCGGTGCGACCTGGGGGTGGATCCGGCCGATCTCGGCCCGGATGTCGTACGGGGTGCCCTCGCCACCGTCGTTGATGACATGGATGACCTTCGTGCCCTCCTGGCGGGCCCGGGCCAGCAGCTCGGCGGCGGCGTCGAGCGCGGCCTGCCAGCCGTCCAGCTCCATCACACCGGTCGTGTAGGTGTTCTGGTAGTCGATGAGGACCAGGGTCGATCCGGCGAGCTTCGCGGGGGTGTCGTCGAGACCGTTGAGCCGGCGCAGCGTCGTTCTGGGCATGGGGAACCACCTTGGGGTCGAACGTCGGAGAACAGCTCACCGGTGCGATGACCTGCGCCTACGACGCTAGGGCCCTCACCACGTGTCGGCAATGTCATCTAACCTGCAGAAACCGACATCGACCTCACCGGACCCGGGAGTCTCATGAGCACCGTCAGACGGCTGATCGTCGTCGTCCTCTTCCCCGGCGTCGACCTGCTCGACGTCACAGGCCCCCCGGAGGTGTTCTCCCTCGCTCGACGCGAGTCGGACGAAGCGGCGGCCTACGAGGTGGTCCTCGCCGCCGAGACCCTGGATCCGGTCGCCACCGGCGCCGGGGTACGCGTCCTCCCGGACGTCACGTTCGACGAGCTGTCCACGAAGCGCATCGACACCCTGATCGTGCCCGGCGCGGTCGAGATCGACAGCCGCCGCCGCGTGCACCCGCTCACCGACCCCCACGTGGTGGCGCGGGTGAAGCAACTCGCCGACCGCACCCGGAGGGTCACGTCCGTCTGTGTCGGAGCGCACATCCTGGCGGCCGCCGGACTCCTCGACGGCAAACGCGCCACCACCCACTGGTCGACCGCGCAGCAGCTCGCCGCCGACCATCCGGCCGTCGAGGTCGACGCCGATCCGATCTTCATCCGCGAGGGCGATGTGTGGACCGGCGCGGGAATCAGCGCCTGCCTCGATCTCTCACTCGCCCTCATCGCCGACGACCTCGGCGAGGCCATCGCGTTGAGCGTCGCGCGGCAGCTCGTGATGTACCTGAAACGGCCGAGCGGCCAGAGTCAGTTCAGCGTTCCCCTGGAACAGCTGTCCACGACGCGGCGTATCGAAGACCTCCGCCACCACATCATGCGTAACATCGGCAGGCCGCTCACCGTCGCGGACCTCGCCGAACACGCCCACATCAGTGACCGGCAGCTCACCCGGATCTTCAAGACCGAACTCGGCACGACTCCGCACGCCTACATCGAAGCGGCCCGTGTCGAGGCGGCGCGGAGCCGGCTCGAATCCACCGACGCCACTCTCGAACGCGTCGCGTCCGCGTGCGGATTCGGCACCGTCGACACCCTCGTCAGGGCGTTCCGCCGCCGGCTCGACACGACACCGACCGAGTACCGGCGCCGCTTCCGGACCGGCGGGGCCTGAGCGGCGCCACCTCTGCCCCCGCGGCCTCAGGCCGAAGCCGAGAGCGCGGCGGCGGTCTCCCGTGCGAACGCGTCCGGGTTGTCCAGCATGATGTTGTGCCCGCAGTCCGGGACCGGGACCACCCGCACACCGGCCTGGGCGAGCGCCCCGGCCCCGGCGGGCGCGCCGTCGGCCTCCGGGTACAGGTAGGTGCGGGGGATGGTCAGCTCCAGCAGCAGCTCGCGCATCGTGGGAGTGGTGCCGCGGGTGAGGTGCACGGCGCTGCGATGGAGGCCCTCCAGGCCGGCCAGACGCATCGTGGACCACCAGTGCGGACCCGCCAGGTCGCGAATCTGCCGCCACCCGCCCGCCACGAAGTCGGCCTCGGGGAGCGCGGCGATCCCGCTGCTCCCCGGGGCGCCGGGTACGGGCGTCAGGGGGTCGAGATTCGCGTCCACCAGGACCAGCCGCGACACCAGCCGCGGGTGGCGGGCCGCCAGGACCACGGCGACGGAGCCGCCCATGCTGTGCGCCACCAACTCCGCGCCGGTGACACCCGCGTGCGTCAGGGCGGCGGCCAGCGCGTCGGCGTGTGATTCGAGGCGGTAGTCGAAGTCCGTCGGCCGGTCACTGATGCCGTGCCCCAGCAGGTCGACCAGCAGAGACCGGCGGCCGGTGAGCAGCGGGTGGGCGGCGGCCTGTGCGAAGTAGGCGGGGGAGGTGGCGCCGAGGCCGTGCACATGGACACGGGCGGGCTCCTGTCCGGGCAGCTCCACCCATCGGATCCGGTCCCCTCCGGGGGTCACCACAGCATCGCGCACCAGTCGCCTCCCACTCTCGACGCACCGGAAGAGCGTACGAGACGCCCGCACCTAGTCGTCGGGAGGTTGCGGACAGGAAGGGGCCCGATATGGGGGTATTCGGGTGTCCGCAGCTTCCCAATCACGGTGTCCGGCGCGGGCAACGCGCGGGAGGGGTCCGGAAGTCGGCCCGGGATGGGCCGGCGGGGAAGCGACGTCCGGACCTCTCCACGCGGTGACCGGCCCGGTCGGCCGGGCGCGTGGGGTCCGGGGTGCCGGACCCCCGGCCGGCCGGGCCGGAGTCGGGACGAACTTAACAGCTCCGCAATATTTTGCGTAAGACCTTGCAGGACTTTTTCTCCAGGGTTTCGCGGATGTGAGCGGGACGTAATCGCGTCATGTCCAGGGGGTTGACCAGGGCAGGTCGGGCTCGTACGGTCTGCCGCACACGAAGTTTTGCATCCTTGCTGCAAGAACCTTCATGAGCCTTGACGGCACGGCGCGTTGCCACGTGAGGCTGCTCCGCCATCCCCGCACTTTCCCCCACCGCAGGAGGAACGTCATGGCACGCAGACCCTTGTCTGCCGCGCTCGCGCTCGCCACGAGTGCCGCAGTCCTCGTCGTCCCCGCCGGGCTCGGCGCCGGGACCGCCCAAGCCGCACCGCCCGGCGAGAAGGACGTCACCGCGGTGCTGTTCGAGTGGAAGTTCGACTCCGTGGCCAAGGCGTGCACGGACAGCCTCGGCCCGGCCGGCTACGGATACGTCCAGGTCTCGCCTCCCCAGGAGCACATCCAGGGCGGCCAGTGGTGGACCTCGTACCAGCCGGTCAGTTACAGGATCGCCGGCCGGCTCGGCGACCGTACGGCCTTCGCCAACATGGTCAGCGCCTGTCACGGCGCGGGCGTCAAGGTCATCGCCGACTCGGTCATCAACCACATGTCGGCCGGATCGGGCACCGGCACGGGCGGGTCCTCGTACAGCAAGTACGACTACCCGGGCACCTACTCCGTCAACGACATGAACGACTGCCAGTCGCAGATCAACAACTACGGTGACCGTGGCAACGTCCAGAACTGCGAACTGGTGGGCCTCGCCGACCTGGACACCGGCGAGGAGTACGTACGCGGCAGGATAGCGGGCTACCTGAACGACCTGCTCTCCCTCGGTGTCGACGGCTTCCGTATCGACGCCGCCAAGCACATCCCGGCCGGCGACCTCGCCAACATCAAGTCCAGGCTCAGCAACCCCGGCGTGTACTGGAAGCACGAGGCCATCCACGGGGCCGGCGAGGCCGTCTCGCCCACCGAGTACCTCGGCAGCGGCGACGTCCAGGAATTCCGCTACGGCCGCGGCCTCAAACAGGTCTTCAACAACGAGAACCTCGCCAACCTGAAGAACTACGGCGAGGGCTGGGGCTTCATGGAGTCGGGCAAGTCGGCGGTCTTCGTCGACAACCACGACACCGAGCGCGGCGGTGACACCCTGAGCTACAAGGACGGCGCCAACTACACCCTGGCGAGCGTCTTCATGCTCGCCTACCCCTACGGCTCCCCGGACGTCCACTCCGGCTACGAGTGGTCCGACAAGGACGCGGGCCCGCCCAACGGCGGCCAGGTGAACGCCTGCTACAGCGACGGCTGGAAGTGCCAGCACGCCTGGCGCGAGATCTCCTCCATGGTCGGCTTCCGCAACGCCGCCCGAGGTCAGGCCGTCTCGAACTGGTGGGACAACGGCGGCGACCAGATCGCCTTCGGCCGGGGCTCCAAGGCGTACGTCGCCATCAACCACGAGGGCTCCTCGCTGAGCCGTACGTTCCAGACCTCGCTGCCCGCCGGTGACTACTGCGACGTCCAGTCCGGCAAGGGTGTCACCGTCAACGGTTCGGGGCAGTTCACCGCCACCCTGGGCGCGAACACCGCCGTCGCCCTGCACGTCAACGCCCGTACCTGCTCCGGCGGCGGCACGACCCCGGACCCCGGTACCGGCCAGTCCGGCGCCTCCTTCGGCGTCAACGCCACCACCCAGCTCGGCCAGAACATCTACGTCACCGGCAACCAGGCCGCGCTCGGCAACTGGGCGCCAGGCAGTGCGCTGAAGCTCGACCCGGCGACGTACCCCGTCTGGAAGCTCGATGCCGCCCTGCCCGCGGGGACGTCGTTCGAGTACAAGTACGTCCGCAAGGACGCGAGCGGCAACGTCACCTGGGAGAGCGGCGCCAACCGCACCGCCACCGTGCCCGCCTCCGGCAAGGCCGCCCTGACCGCCGACGTCTGGCGCAGCTGAACCACACCCGGCGGGGGGGGGGGCCGCGGGGGGGGGGGCCCCCCCCCCCCCCCCCCCCCCCCCCCCCGCCCCCCCCCCCGGGGGGCCCCCCCCGGGCCCAACCAACAC
>NZ_JBIVVD010000004.1:0-265908 GCF_044757505.1 Streptomyces sp. NPDC091271
TACCCGGCGGGTCCGGGGGGGGGGCCCCCCCCCGGGGGCGCGGCTTTTGGGGGGTTGTAATAATGTGCTTCCCACCATATTTTTTCGCCCGGGGGGGGGGGGGGCCCCCCCGGGGGGCCCCCCCCCGACGGAGACCCCAGCACAGCAGAGGACCAGACTGCACGAAGGGGAAGCCATGACAGCGACGACCGACGGAAGCACCGGGGCCGCGAACCTCCGCGCAGCCTCGGCCAGCGATCCGACCGAATCAACCAACGCCGCGGACGACATCCTGGCCGTCGCGCGGCAGGCCGCGGAACGCTCGGTGGAGCACCTCCTCGGCAGGCAGGACGCGCAGGGCTGGTGGAAGGGAGACCTCGCCACCAACGTCACCATGGACGCGGAGGACCTGCTGCTCCGTCAGTTCCTGGGCATCCAGGACCCGGACACCGTCAAGGCCGCCGCCCGCTTCATCCGGGGCGAGCAGATGGGCGACGGCACCTGGAACACCTTCTACGAGGGGCCGCCCGACCTCTCCGCCACCATCGAGGCGTACGTCGCGCTGCGGCTGGCCGGAGATCGGCCGGACGACCCCCACATGATCCGCGCGGCGGGCTGGGTCAGGGAACAGGGCGGCATCGCGGAGTCCCGGGTCTTCACCCGGATCTGGCTCGCGCTCTTCGGCTGGTGGAAGTGGGACGACCTGCCCGAGCTCCCGCCCGAGCTGATGTTCTTCCCGAAGTGGGTCCCGCTCAACATCTACGACTTCGGATGCTGGGCCCGCCAGACCATCGTGCCGCTCACCATCGTGTCCGCGAAGCGGCCCGTACGCCCCGCCCCCTTCACGCTGGACGAGCTGCACACCGATCCGGCGTGCCCCAATCCGCCCAAGCCCGCCGCTCCGGCCGCGAGTTGGGACGGAGTCTTCCAGCGTCTCGACCAGGCGCTGCACCTCTACCACAAGGTCGCCCCCCGCAGGCTGCGGCGCAGCGCCATGAACGCCGCCGCCCGCTGGATCATCGAACGCCAGGAGAACGACGGCTGCTGGGGCGGCATCCAGCCCCCCGCGGTGTACTCCGTCATCGCCCTGCACCTGCTCGGCTACGACCTGGACCATCCGGTCATGCGGGCGGGGCTCGAGTCGCTCGACCGGTTCACCGTGTGGCGTGAGGACGGCGCCCGCATGATCGAGGCCTGCCAGTCCCCCGTCTGGGACACCTGCCTCGCCACCATCGCCCTCGCCGACGCCGGGGTGAGCGCCGACCATCCGGCGCTCGTGAGGGCGGCCGACTGGATGCTCGGCGAGGAGATCGTACGGCCCGGCGACTGGTCCGTACGCAGGCCTGAACTGGCGCCGGGAGGCTGGGCGTTCGAGTTCCACAACGACAACTACCCGGACATCGACGACACCGCCGAAGTCGTCCTGGCGCTGCGCCGCGTCCGCCACCCCGACCCCGCCAGGGTCGAGGCCGCCATCGCGCGCGGAGTGCGCTGGAACCTGGGAATGCAGTCACGCAACGGTGCCTGGGGAGCCTTCGACGCGGACAACACGAGCCCGTTCCCCAACCGTCTGCCGTTCTGCGACTTCGGCGAGGTCATCGACCCGCCGTCGGCCGATGTCACCGGACACGTGGTCGAGATGCTCGCCGTCGAGGGACGGGCGGGCCACCCCCGTACCCGCCGGGGCATCGAGTGGCTGCTCGCCGAACAGGAGACGAGCGGCGCGTGGTTCGGCCGGTGGGGCGTCAACTACATCTACGGGACGGGCTCCGTGGTGCCCGCACTGATCGCCGCCGGGCTGCCGGCCGCGCACCCCTCGGTGCGACGGGCCGTCGAATGGCTGAGGTCCGTCCAGAACGACGACGGAGGCTGGGGCGAGGACCTGCGGTCCTACCGTGAGGAGAAGTGGATCGGCCACGGCACCTCGACCGCCTCCCAGACCGCGTGGGCGCTGCTCGCCCTCCTGGCCGCGGGGGAGCGGGAGAGCAGGTCCGTGGGACGGGGCGTCGCCTGGCTGGCCGAGACCCAGCAGCCGGACGGATCCTGGGACGAACCGCACTTCACCGGGACCGGTTTCCCGTGGGACTTCTCCATCAACTACCACCTGTACCGGCAGGTCTTCCCCCTCACCGCGCTCGGCCGGTACGTCTACGGGGACCCCTTCGCCACCGCTGCCGGTATCGGCGCGGACGCCGGCAAGGGGGTCTGAGCCGATGGGGGGTCCACAGGAGCCGCCCGGTCCCACCACGCCGCTGCTGATCGCCTGCGCGCTCGGCATCGAGCGCTTCGCCCTGCGCACCGGAAGGAGGGGCGGAGCCCCGGGCCCCGGGCCCGTGAGCATCATCAGGTCCGGGATGGGCCCCCGGGCCGCGGAGAGCGCCGTCCGGCTCGCGCTGGGGCAGGACGGGGCCGGGGGTACGGCGGTCATCGCCTCCGGCTTCTGCGCCGGGCTGGAACCCGGCATGCACCCGGGTGATCTGGTGGTGGCCGAGGAGACCCGTGACCACGGCGGCACCACCGCCTGCACGGGTACCGGCCTGCTGGTCGACGCACTGGTCAGGGCGGCGCCCGGACGTACCGTCCACACGGGCCCGCTGAACGGCTCCGCACATGTGGTCCGGGGTCCGGAGCGGGCATCGCTTCGGGCCACCGGCGCCATCGCGGTGGACATGGAGTCCGCCGCCACCCTCCGCACCGCCGTACGGACGGGGCCACGCCCCGTTGCCGCCGTACGGGTGGTCGTGGACGCTCCAGGGCATGAGCTCGTCCGCATCGGCACGGTCCGCGGTGGAATATCGGCATTCCGCGTTCTTCGTGCTGTCCTTCCGGCTTTCCATGAATGGCACCGATCTTTGCTGCTCCCCAGGAGGTGAGCCCAGATGGCCATGCCGCTCCGTCAGTCCATCAAGGTTGCGACGTATCTCTTCGAACAGAAGCTCCGAAAGCGTGAGAAGTTCCCGCTGATCGTCGAATTGGAGCCCTTGTTCGCCTGCAATCTGGCGTGCGAGGGCTGTGGGAAGATCCAGCATCCGGCCGGAGTGCTCAAGCAGCGCATGCCGGTCGCCCAGGCGGTCGGGGCGGTGCTGGAATCAGGCGCCCCGATGGTCTCCATCGCCGGTGGCGAGCCGCTGATGCACCCGCAGATCGACGAGATCGTGCGTCAGCTGGTGGCGAAGAAGAAGTACGTCTTCCTCTGCACCAATGCCATGCTGATGCGTAAGAAGCTCGACAAATTCACCCCGTCGCCCTACTTCGCCTTCGCCGTGCACATCGACGGGCTGCGCGAACGGCACGACGAGTCGGTCGCCAAGGAAGGCGTCTTCGACGAAGCGGTGGAGGCGATGAAGGAGGCCAAGCGGCGCGGCTTCCGGGTCACGACCAACTCCACCTTCTTCAACACCGACACCCCGCAGACCGTCATCGAGGTGCTGAACTTCCTCAACGACGAGATGAAGGTCGACGAGATGATGATCTCGCCCGCCTACGCCTACGAGAAGGCCCCCGACCAGGAGCACTTCCTGGGTGTCGAGCAGACCCGCGAACTCTTCAAGAAGTCCTTCGCGGGCGGCAACCGGAGCCGCTGGAGGCTCAACCACTCCCCGCTCTTCCTGGACTTCCTGGAGGGCAAGGCCGACTTCCCCTGCACGGCCTGGGCCATCCCCAACTACTCGCTCTTCGGTTGGCAGCGGCCCTGCTATCTGATGAGCGACGGGTACGTCCCCACCTACCGGGAGCTCATCGAGGACACCGACTGGGACAAGTACGGCCGCGGCAAGGACCCGCGCTGCGCCAACTGCATGGCGCACTGCGGCTACGAGCCCACCGCGGTGCTCGCCACCATGGGGTCGCTGAAGGAATCCCTGCGAGCGGCACGGGAGACGATCGGCGGGAACCGGTGACGTCATGAGAGCAGGAGAGCCGGTCGTACCGGGTCTCCCGGAGCTGCCGGCCCGGCCTCTCGCGGTGCGTCGCCCCTCGCGGCGCATCCAGGTCGGGTCGGTGGCGTTCGGAGCAGAGAGAGGGGCCCGGGCGTGACGATGCTGGAATCCATCAAGGGGCCGCAGGACCTCAAGGCGTTGAGCCGACCGGAACTCGGTGAACTCGCCGAGGAGATCAGGGCGTTCCTCATCCGGGCGGTGGCGAGGACGGGCGGTCACCTCGGCCCCAACCTCGGCGTGGTCGAACTCACCATCGCCCTGCACCGGGTCTTCGACTCACCGGTGGACCGGATCCTGTGGGACACCGGACACCAGAGTTACGTGCACAAACTGCTGACCGGGCGGCAGGACTTCTCCAAGCTGCGCAGCAAGGGCGGCCTCTCCGGCTATCCCTCCCGCGAGGAGTCCGAGCACGACGTCATTGAGAACTCCCACGCCTCCACCGTGCTCGGCTGGGCCGACGGCCTCGCCAAGGCCGACGAGGTGCTGGAGCGCGGGCGTCATGTCGTGGCGGTCATCGGCGACGGGGCCCTCACCGGCGGAATGGCCTGGGAGGCGCTCAACAACATCGCCGCGGCCAGGGACCGCCCGCTGATCATCGTGGTGAACGACAACGAGCGCTCCTACGCCCCCACCATCGGCGGGCTCGCCAACCACCTCGCCACCCTGCGCACCACCGACGGCTACGAGCGCTTCCTGTCCTGGGGCAAGGGCGTGCTGCAGCAGACGCCGGTCATCGGACAGCCGCTGTACGGGTCGCTGCACGGTGCGAAGAAGGGCTTCAAGGACACCTTCGCGCCGCAGGGCATGTTCGAGGACCTGGGCCTCAAATACGTCGGCCCGGTCGACGGGCACGACACGGCGGCGGTCGAGTCCGCACTGCACCGGGCCAAGCGCTTCCACGGCCCGGTGCTGGTGCACTGCATCACCGAGAAGGGCCGTGGCTTCGCGCCCGCCCTGGCCGATGACGCCGACCGTTTCCACACCGTCGGCAGGATGGACCCGCTGACCTGCGAACCACTCGTCGTGCCCGCCGCGCCTTCCTGGACGTCGGTGTTCGGCGACGAGATCGCGGAGATCGGGGCCGAGCGCCCGGACGTCGTCGCGATCACCGCGGCGATGCTGCATCCGGTCGGGCTGACCCGCTTCGCGGAGGAGTTCCCCGACCGGATCTGGGACGTCGGGATCGCCGAGCAGCATGCGGCGGTCTCGGCCGCGGGGCTGGCCACCGGGGGCCTGCACCCGGTCGTCGCCGTCTACGCGACCTTCCTCAACCGGGCCTTCGACCAGCTGCTGATGGACGTCGCCCTCCACCGGTGCGGGGTGACCTTCGTGCTGGACCGGGCCGGCGTCACCGGGGTCGACGGCCCCTCGCACAACGGCATGTGGGACATGTCGGTGCTCCAGGTCGTCCCGGGACTGCGGATCGCGGCCCCGCGCGACGCCGACCGGCTGCGTGAGGAGCTGCGCGAGGCCGTCGATGTCGACGACGCGCCCACGGTTGTCCGGTTCCCCAAGGAGTCGGTGGGGGAGCCTGTCGCGGCCGTCGGGAGGATCGGCGGGATGGACGTCCTGCACCGGGCCCCGGACCCGCACGTCCTGCTGGTGGCCGTCGGCGTGCTCGCCCCGGTCTGTCTGCAGGCCGCCGACCTGCTCGCCGGATCCGGAATCCGCTGCACGGTCGTCGACCCGCGCTGGGTCAAACCGGTCGACGAGCAGCTGCCCGCGCTCGCCGCGCAGCACAGGCTGGTGGCGGTCGTCGAGGACAACAGCCGGTCGGGCGGGGTCGGCTGGGCCGTCGGACAGGCCCTGCGGGACGCCGGCGTCGACGTACCGCTGCGGACGTTCGGCATCCCCGAGCAGTTCCTCGCGCACGCCGGGCGCGGTGAGGTACTCGCCGGGATCGGGCTCACTCCGGTGGAGATCGCCGGACGCATCAGCGCGGCGCTGGAGCGCCGCACGGCAGTGGGAGAGCGGAACATGCCGAAGGAGAATGGGGCATGAAGGACGAACAGCCGGGCTTCGACCTGACGCGGCTCCTCGCGGAACGGGGGGCCGAACGCTACGAGCTGCACACCCGGCACCTCAACCACCAGCTGCCGCGGATGCTCCACACCCTCGGTTTCGACAAGGTCTACGAGCGGGCCGAGGGCGCGCACTTCTGGGACGCGGAGGGCAACGACTACCTCGACATGCTCGCCGGCTTCGGCGTGATGGGGCTGGGCAGACACCACCCCGTCGTACGCAAGGCGCTCCACGACGTGCTGGACGCCTCACTGGCCGACCTCACCCGCTTCGACTGCCAGCCGCTGCCCGGACTCCTCGCCGAGAAGCTGCTGGCGCACAGCCCGCACCTCGACCGGGTGTTCTTCGGCAACAGCGGTACGGAGGCGGTCGAGACCGCGCTGAAGTTCGCCCGGTACGCCACCGGCAAGCCGCGGATCCTCTACTGCGACCACGCGTTCCACGGACTGACCACCGGGTCGCTCTCCGTCAACGGCGAGAAGGGCTTCCGCGACGGGTTCGCGCCCCTGCTGCCCGACACGGCCATCGCGCTCGGCGACCTCGACGCGCTGCGGCGCGAGCTGAAGCGCGGGGACGTGGCCGGGCTGGTCGTGGAGCCGATCCAGGGCAAGGGCGTCCACGCCTCACCGCCCGGCTTCCTGCGCGAGGCACAGGAGCTGCTGCACCGGCACAAGGCCGTACTCATCGCCGACGAGGTGCAGACCGGACTCGGCAGAACCGGGGACTTCTACGCGTACCAGCACGAGGAGGGTGTCGAACCCGATCTGCTCTGTGTCGCCAAGGCGCTCTCCGGCGGGTACGTCCCGGTCGGGGCGACGCTCGGCAAGGACTGGATCTTCAAGCGCGTCTACTCCTCGATGGACCGGGTCCTCGTCCACTCCGCCAGCTTCGGCTCCAACGCCCAGGCCATGGCAGCCGGGCTCGCCGTCCTCGCGGTGATGGAGCAGGAGGAGACCGTCGCGAACGCCCGTCGCACCGGTGATCTGCTGCGCGAGCGGCTCGCCGCGCTCGTCGAACGCTACGAGCTGCTGCACGAGGTGCGCGGCCGGGGCCTGATGATCGGTATCGAGTTCGGCCGGCCGTCCTCCCTCAAGCTCCGCAGCCGGTGGACGATGCTGCAGGCCGCCCGCAAGGGACTCTTCGCCCAGATGGTGGTCGTGCCGCTGCTCCAGAAGCACCGGATCCTCACCCAGGTCTCCGGTGATCACCTGGAGGTGATCAAGCTGATTCCGCCGCTGGTGATCGGGGAGCCGGAGATCGACCGCTTCGTCACCGCCTTCACCGCCGTCATGGACGACGCGCACAGCGGGGGTGGGCTGATGTGGGACTTCGGCAGGACACTGGTGAAACAGGCCGTGGCCAACCGCTGATGTTGCCTCTGAGGCAAATTATTTGCCTCAGAGGAAATGTCCTGGCCCAATGGAGGCATGAATCCTCCTGACGGAGGGGTGGCCGACGAGCTCCCGGGGGTCGCGCCACGCCTACGCGATCTGCGCCGCAACCGCGGCCTCACCCTGGAGAGCGCGGCGGGACGGGCGGGGCTCTCCCCGGCCCACCTCTCCCGGCTCGAAACGGGCCGGAGGCAGCCTTCGCTGCCGATGCTCCTCGGCCTCGCCCGGGTCTACGGTACGACCGTCTCCGAGCTCCTGGGCGAGATGCCGCCCGAACGTGACGCGATCGTCCGCGGCGGCCCGCCCGCCGGCGCGCCCCGATCCACCGAGGCGGGCGGCTGGCTCTACCGGCAGGCGGGCGGGCCGGGCCGCGCCATGCAGGCGCTGCACGTCCGTGTCCCGTACGGCGTGGAGGGCGACCTCGTGCGCGTCCACCCCGGAGAGGAGTGGCTCTACGTCCTCGACGGCAGGCTGCGGGTCGTGCTCGGCGAGACCGTGCACGACCTCGATCCGGGTGACAGCGCGCACTTCGACTCGCTCACCCCGCACCGGATCGCGGCCCTCGACCCCGGTGGGGCGCGACTGCTCTTCGTCCACACGCTGCTGCAGAGCCCGGCCGCCGAGCTGTGCCTGGGCAGCGGGATCCACCGGCTCTGATCCCGCACACCCACGCCGCGCGCCCCCTTCGCCACCCGGCCCGAGCGGCCGGAAGAGAGGACCGTCATGTCCGATTCGGAGTACTACGACCCGCTCACCCCGCGCAGGCCGAAGAGCAAGGACACGCAGGAGCGGCGGATGCCCCGCGGCGTCGTGATCCGGCTCTTCGCCTACCTCGTGGCCGGACACGTCGTCGCGGGCTTCCTCTTCCTTCTCTTCACCGTGGCCGGCAAGGGATGACGCCCGGCGTCACGCACCCTCGACGAGTCGCTCACGCAGCTTCGCGCGGGTCCCGTCGCTGATCTTCAGCCCTTCCACGAGATACCGGTCCGTGCTGCCCCAGACCTCGTCGATGGTGTCGAACGCCGCGGCGAGGTATTCGGCGCGGGCGCCGAAGAGCGGATTGAGCAGTTCCATCACCTCTTCGGACATCCCTACCGGTGAGGTGTCGCTACGGCGCACCTTGTAGCGGCGGTGCGCGTCGTTCGACTTGAGGTAGTCGGCCTCGATGGCCTCCTTCTCGACGCCGATCGCGAGCAGGGAGACCGCGATCGACAGGCCGGCCCGGTCCTTGCCCGCCGCGCAGTGCATCAGCGCCGGCACGCTGTCCTCGGCCAGCGCGTGCAGCACACGGCTGTGTTCGGCGGTGCGGTCCTTGATGATCGAACGGTACGAGGCGATCATCCGCCCCGTTCCCTTGCCGTCGGCGAGGATCGAGCGCAGCTGCTGGATGTTCCCGTCGCGCACCAGCCGCCAGAACTCCGCGCCGTCCGCCGGGTCGGAGAGAGGAATGCTGACATTCCGGACGCCGGGCAGCTCCACGTCGAGACCGTCGAGCTTGTGGTCCGCCGCGTTGCGGAAGTCGAAGATCGTGTGCAGGCCGAGCCCGGCGAGGAAGGCGGCGTCGGCCTCCGTGGCGTGGGCGAGGTGGCCGCTGCGGTAGAGGCGCCCGTACCGCACGGTGCTGCCGTCGACGGTCGGAAGCCCGCCGACGTCGCGGAAGTTGCGGACACCGGTCAGATCGACGTCCGCCGGCTCGGGGCCGACCGGCGGGACCTCTGGCAGCTGCGTCACAAGGGCTCCTGGGGTGTCGGGCGTCGGCGCCGCTCGCCGACGGGGGCACGCCCGCGACGATACGACATGGCTGCATCGGACAACTGTCCCGGCCGCCGTGGTCCTGGTCTCCCTGCGCGGACGAGACCGCGCCATGTCCGTATTGGTGTATTTAGCAGAACATGCCCCGCTTGTGCGGGAGATGGGGTGAGGCGGGTGAGCGGGATCATATCCGTGACGGTGTGTGGTGAAGGCGCCGGAGGGTATTCCGGACGCCGTGCGGAAAGCCAAGATCCGTAATCCACGGAGTGTGACGGGAATTCCGCGCGCTGATGAAGCGTGGATTCCGGTCCGGAATCCACGGCTTGTTCGCGACGTACCGGCTCGCTTACGGTCACGGTCAATCCGGACGGAACGCCTAATCCTGCCGCCGCCCGGAATCCGCACCGACTCACGTGTGGCAGGAGCGGGGGAACCAGGTAGGCCGCCGGCCGGAGGGATCCGGTACGGCTCGGGGTAAAGACGCGCACCGCGCGGCCGGGCATCTCCAGTCCGAACCCGACAGCTCACCTCGCAGGCGCCGGAGAGGAAATTTCCATGCCCGCAAAAGGCAAGCACCGTCGCACGAAGACCGGCCCGATCTCCCGAGGCGTCCTTGCCGCAGGGACCGGCGGCGCCGTACTCGCCCTCCCGCTGATCGGCGCCACCGGCGCCCACGCCGCCGAGCAGGCCGCGCCGGCCGCCGAGTCCGCCGCCGCGCACAGCGCCCCGGCCTCGGCGAAGAGCGCCCCGAAGACCTACTCCGTGGTCTCCGGCGACTACCTGGCGAAGATCGCGGGTGACCAGAAGATCAAGGGCGGCTGGCAGAAGCTGTACCAGGACAACCGCGACGTCGTCGGCGAGAACCCCGGCCTGATCCTCCCGGGCATGAAGCTGACCCTCGGCGCCAAGGCGTCCGGCTCCGCCGAGTCCGCACCCTCCAAGTCCGCCCCGTCGGCGGCGAAGAAGGCCGCCCCGGCCGAGAAGAAGGCCGCCCCGGCCGAGGCGACGTCGGCTCCGGCGGCGAAGACCGCCGACTCCGGCGCGTCGGAGGAGAGCACCGGCTCCGGCTGGGCCACCCCGGTCGAGAACGCCAACGTCACCACCCAGTACCGCGCCTCGGGCGCCAGCTGGTCCAGCGGCTACCACACGGGCTCCGACTTCCAGGCGGCCTCCGGCACCAGCGTCCGGTCCATCGGGCCGGGCACCGTGGTCTCCGCCGGGTGGAGCGGCTCGTACGGCAACGAGGTCGTCATCCAGCACAGCGACGGCATGTACTCCCAGTACGCCCACCTCTCCTCGCTCGAGGTCTCGGCCGGCCAGACCGTCACCGGCGGCCAGCAGATCGGCCTCTCCGGCACCACCGGCAACTCCACCGGCCCGCACCTCCACTTCGAGGTCCGGACCGGCCCGAGCTACGGCTCCGACGTCGACCCGATCGCCTACCTGCGTTCGCACGGCGTCTCCATCTGAGACACGCCGCCTGAGGGTGTCATCTCAGGCTGAAGGAGAGGGGCGGTGCGCGCTTGCGCACCGCCCCTCTCCTTATTCCGGCTTTACCAAAAACTGACCGGGTGGTCTTTCTCACCACCCGTCAACCCCTTATTACGGTCGCGTAGGTCACAATCGAAGGTGCAAGATAAGCCCTTGTGGCAGACGATTCGAGAAACAAACAACGAGGCATCATCGGGTCGTACGCAGCGATTGGCGACAGTTTCACCGAGGGCGTCGGAGACGCCGGCCCCGGCGGGACACTCGTCGGTTGGGCAGACCGGCTCGCGGTGCTCCTCGCGGACCAGCTCCCGGGCGCCGACGCGACGGTCGCCCCCGCGGACGACAAGCACGGCAACTTCCGGTACGCCAATCTCGCCGTACGCGGACGGCTCCTCGACCAGATAGTCGAGGAACAGGTCCCCCGCGCCAAGCAGCTGGCACCTGATCTGGTGAGCTTCTGCGCCGGCGGCAACGACATCCTCCGTCCCGGCTCCGACCCGGACGACGTGGCAGAGCGCTTCGAGCGTGCGGTCGCCGACCTGACGCAGGCGGTCGGCACGGTCATGGTCACCACCGGCTTCGACACCCGTGGCATCCCCGTGCTCAAGCATCTGCGGGGCAAGATCGCCATGTACACCGCTCATGTCCGGTCCATCGCCGACCGCTACGACTGCCCGGTGCTGGACCTGTGGTCCCTGCGGTCCGTGCAGGACAGACGAGCTTGGGACAACGACCGGCTGCACCTCTCGGCGGAGGGACACACCCGCGTCGCGCTGCGGGCCGCCCAGGTCCTCGGCCTCCAGGTGCCCGCCGACCCCGACCAGGTGTGGCCTCCGCAGGCACAGCGCGGAGCGCTCGAGGTCCGGCGCGACGACATCCAGTGGGCGCGCGAATACCTCGTCCCGTGGCTCGGCCGCCGGCTGCGCGGGGAGTCCTCCGGGGACCATGTCGCGGCCAAGCGCCCCGACCTGCTGCCGCTCTGACCGCTCGGCGCCGACCCGTCGTCAGGGGCCGGCCAGGGGGAGCGGACGCCGGGCCGGGCCCGGCGGAACGAACCCGTCCGATGCGGACACCCGCACCGGGCGGGCGGGTATCCGCTCCAGGACGCCGCCCGGGAAGACATCGTGCAACGGCAGTGTCTCCGGGATCGAGGGGGAGTCCTACGCCCCGGTGCGCCAGACCTGACCCGCCCTTCGGAGCCTCAGGCGGTCAGGGCCTCGTGGTCGATGCCGAGTTCGCGGGCGAGCGCCTCCTCGGTCCACTGCAGCATGGTGGCCCGGGAGAGCGGACCCGCGTACGACGTCATCTGGACGGCCAGCCCGTCCAGGAGCGCTGTCAGCCGCCAGGCCACGGACATCGGGTCCTCGCAGTGGAACTCACCCGCCGCGGCCCCCTCTTCGATCACCTCGGCCAGCTCGGCCTTCCACTGCTGGTCGAGGTCTCCGGCCACCTCGCGCAGCACCGGGTCACGGAGTGCGGAGGCCCAGCCCTCGATCCACAGCCGCCAGCCCTTGGCCTGTCCGGTCGGCGCGTACCAGCGAACGGCGGACCGGAGCCGCCGGACCGCGCTGGTGCGCCGGGTCAGCAGCTTGCGCAGATGGGCGAGATCGGCCTCCGCCGCGTATGCGAACGCGGCGGCCACCAGTTTCTCCTTGGACGAGAAGTGGTAGAGCACCAGCGCGTTGCTCACCCCGAGAACGGCGGCCACATCGGCGATCCTGACCGCGGACACACCCCGGACCTCGATCTGCTCGACGGCAGCGCGCAGGAGCGCCTCACGTCGCTCCGCCACACTCAGTCGCACTCTGGCCACGCGGTCACCCTAACCAACGCGGCGGCGCCGGCATCCGGCCCCCGTGCCCTACCGATACCAGCCGAACCGCTCCGCCATCACCGGCAGTCGGTCCGCGGCGAGCGAGTGCGCCGCCGCCCGCGGGGTGCAGCCGTCCGCGGCCGCCCGCTCCAGGACGCGGTCCATCAGGACGCGCATCGAGCGGCGGGTGTGTCCGAACGCCTCCTCCGCATCGGGTCCGATGTCCCCGAACAGCGTCCACCACCACCACGCGTTCGTACCGGAGTTGACGACCACATCGGGGAGAACCGTGATTCCGCGCTCGGCGAGCAGTGTCTCCGCCTCCGGAAGCACCGGCATGTTCGCCGCCTCGACCACCCAACGGGCCCTGACCAAGGCCTGGTTCGCTCCATCCACGGCGTACGACACCGCGGCCGGAACCAGCACCTCGACGTCGGCGGCCAGCCAGTCGTCGGCCGGCAGCTCCTGGTCCCCGTCGCGCAGCGCGCGCCGGTCCACCGCCCCGTGTACGTCCCGGGCGGCCAGCAGTGCCTCGACGTCCAGGCCGGCGGGATTGGCGATGGTGCCCCTGATGTCCGCGACCGCGACGACGGACAGTCCGGCCCGGGAGAGGAAGCGGGCCGTCGCCCCGCCCATCGTGCCGAGCCCCTGGAGGGAGACCCGGGCACCGCGGTGCGCCACACCCGCCCGGTCCAGTGCGGCGAGCGTGGATTCCGCGACCCCGCACCCGCCGACCAGCTCGTCCAGCCCGATCCCGTCAACCGTGACCGCGAAGGCGTCCGCGAGCCGTCGCCGTGCGCCCGCCTCGTCGTCCAGCAGGGGATAGACCGCCTGGACCGTGGAGACGAGGCCGGCCTCCGCCGCGGCCCGGTCGACGAGATCCTGGCTCAGTCCGAGATCCTCGCCGGTCGTCCAGACGTTCTCGATGTACGGCCGCATCGCCCGCAGGAAGCGGACGAGCACCCCGTAGGCGGCCGGATCGCGCGGGTCGCAGTCGATGCCCCCCTTGGAGCCGCCCAGCGGGATGTAGCGCGTCCGCGGGTCGCCGGCGTCGAAGTGCAGGGCTTCCTTCAAGGTCATGCCCCGTGCCAGGCCGGCCACCTCCGCGAGGGTGCAGCCCTTCCTCATCCGCAGGCCCCCGCTCGACACCCCGCGCACCAGTCGGTCGACGACCAGGTATCCCTCGGTGCCGGTGACGTGGTCCGTCCAGGTCAGGGACACCAGCGGGGCGGGGGAGAGGGACTGCATCGGGCGGCTCCTGGATCACCTGTGTCGATTTACTGAACAGCGAGTCAGTATCAGGAAGGCGGGGCACGGCTGTCAACGCGTACGGAACACCGGATGTGACATCGTCGGACGCCCGATGCGGAATCCTGCGGGGGGTACGGACGTTGGAGTCGGCATGACGGAACCCTCGCGTGCGGCGCTGCTACGACTCATCGGGGAGCACGACGGCGGGGTGCTGGTCACCCTCAAGCGTGACGGCAGACCCCAGCTGTCCAATGTGAACCACGCCTACTACCCCGAAGAGGGGGTGATCCGCGTGTCCATCACCGAGGGGCGTGCGAAGACCCGCAATCTCCGCCGGGACCCGCGGGCGAGCTATCACGTGACCAGTGAGGACCGATGGGCCTGGACCGTCGCCGATGTCACCGCCGAGCTGACCCCGCCCGCCGCCGACCCGCACGACGGGGTCGTGGAGCAGCTGGTCTCCCTCTACCGGGACGTGCGGGGAGAGCACCCGGACTGGGACGACTACCGCCGGGTGATGGTCCAGGACCGCAGAGTCGTCCTGACCCTGCGGATCGAGCATGTGTACGGCCAGCCGCGCGCCTGAGGCGGCACGGCTCCCGGCGGCCCCTGACCGTGCTCCGTTCACCGCCGAGCTCTCGCTCCGTCCTGATTGCAGACCATAATGACGACACCGACTCCCTCAGGAGATGTTGTGACCGGCGCCGACCACCAGCCTTCGCTCCGTACCAGACTCCGCTCGCTGCGCCCCGACGCCTTCGGCGCGGACCCGGCGGGGGTGCGGATGGAGCGGATCCGCCGCTCGCCCAATTTCGCCGACGGTGTCTTCCAGAACCCGGAGGGGGCGCGGACCAGGCCCTCCGGCTCCATGCTCGAATTCGCCAAGGTGTACTTCCACAAGGAGCAGCGGGCGCGCAGGTCCCCGCTCGGCACCGTGCCGGTCCATGCCACGACCTTGGCCGACCTGGCCGCACCGCCGGCGACGGGCTTGCGGGTGACCTGGCTGGGCCACTCCAGCGTGCTCACCGAGATCGACGGACGCAGGGTGCTGTTCGACCCGGTCTGGGGCGAGCGCTGCTCGCCGTTCGCCTTCGCCGGGCCCAAGCGGCTGCACCCCGTCCCACTCCCGCTCGCCTCGCTCGGGCCGGTCGACGCCGTAGTGATCTCCCATGACCACTACGACCACCTCGACCTGCCCACGATCAAGGCCCTGGCGGGGACGGACACGGTCTTCGCGGTGCCGCTCGGTGTCGGCGCCCACCTGGAGCGGTGGGGCGTGCCCCTGGACCGCATCCACGAGCTCGACTGGAACGAGACCGCGGAGATCGCCGGCATCAGCCTGACCGCCACCCCCGCCCGGCACTTCTGCGGCCGAGGGCTGCGCAACCAGCAGCACACGCTCTGGGCGTCGTGGGTCGTCGCGGGTCCGGAGCACCGGGTCTACCACAGCGGGGACACCGGCTACTTCTCCGGCTTCCAGGACATCGGCGCCGAGCACGGCCCCTTCGACGTGACGATGATCCAGGTCGGCGCCTACTCGGAGTACTGGCCCGACATCCATATGACACCGGCCGAGGGCCTGCGCGCGCACCTGGACCTCCAGGGCGGCAGGCCGCACGGCGCGCTGATGCCCATCCACTGGGGGACCTTCAACCTCGCCCCGCATCCGTGGGCGGAGCCCGGGGAGTGGATGAAGGACGTGGCCGAGGAGGCGGGGCAGCCGGTTGCCTTCCCCCGCCCGGGTGAGCCGTTCGAACCGGCAGGGGAGCTTCCCTCGGATGCGTGGTGGCGTGCGGTGTCGGCGCCGATTGCGCATCCGTGGCGTGGTCCGAAGGTGGCGGATGCGGCACCGGTGCACCGGGAAGAAGTCGACCTTGCGGGCGAGCGGTGACAGAGAGCGAGAGGGATCTCGAGCAGCTCGCTCGGTTGCTTGGCCACCTGCCGCGCGAGGAGCGGGACCGTCTGTGGGCGGCTATCGACGGTCCCTTCCGAGAGGGACGGCCGGTAGCCCCGGGACAGTCCACACCGTTGCCCTCCGCGCATGGTTCATCGCCCATGCTGGTCAAGACTCGCATCGTCTGAGTCGCGGCGTTTCGTTGGCTGGCGAAGTTCGTTGCGCCGGGCTGGCAGGGACAAGCCGATCTACACGGCGCGGGGAAGGGAGAACCTCGTTGTCCCCACGGCCCGACGGCGCCGGATTTCTGCTTCACCCGTGGGGCCAGCGGGCCGCGCTCCAACCTAGCCATTTGCGCGTCAGATAGTCGGGGTCGACCAGGTGACCCCTTGGAGGCCACTTCAGGCAGGGCCGCCCTCGCGTCACTGGCGTTGCCAACGTTCCACCGACCGCTCCGAGATCCGCAGCGCGGGAACTCCGGTCCTTCCCGCCAGCCTCGAAGCCCGGCGCGGCCTGACGCCCGACCCGCTCCCGTGCGGCTCTCTCGACGTAGGTCAAGCCGCCCTGCGAATATCTCACCGCACAAGGCCTACCAAGGCCACCTTGACGCTGTTTGGTAAACCGTCCGACACCACCCGATCATGCTCAGTAGCAACGAGCTCGTGCATGGTTGGCGGCTTCGGCGGCGAGTCGAGGGCCGAGGCGAGCTGGAACTCAGGTCTCTGACACTCCCGGCCCGGCGTCCGGCGGGACTGTCCTTGTCAAGACGTTCCCTGACAGTGGAATCGATCGATCGGCTGGGAGCGAGGCGTTCTCGCTTACGAAGCCGCGGCGATTGAGCATGAGGTCCATGCCCGCGAATTCCGTGAGCACCACGGCGGTCCGCTCGGGCGCCCATGGCAGCCCATCGGGGTGTTGCTGCTCCGCACTGTTGCGGCGTGCCCCCACGCTTGCGGGACGGGTCAAGCCGAGATCCTCGGTGGTCACGACACGACCGAGACGCTCGGTGAACAGGGCGGCGAGCAGTTGCGGTACGGGATCGCGTGGGATCTCTCCAAGGTCGAGCCAACGGCGCACCCGCGAGGTGTCTGTCGCGACTTGCCGGTCCCCCAGGGTGGCAGCCTGCCGGTTCACCTTTCTGGCGAGTTCGCCTCTGGACCAGCCGGTCAGGTCGAATGCGTCCCGTAGTCGGCTGTCAGGGGAGCTCTGCTGCCGCGACGAGAGTCCCCCGAACAGTTCCAGGTGAACGGTGCGGCCCAGCTTTCGCTTCATCAGGATGGTTACCGCCTCCAAACCCTTCAGTACGGCTTCGGCGGAGAGGTCACTTGGGGCCACGAACACGATCGCGTCGCGGGTGACTTCGCGAGAGGTGAAGGGCAGCCCGAGTTGGTTGGTCGAACTCCGCCAGGCCTGGCCGGTCCGCCGGAGGCCCAACCAGGTTCCGAATGGTGTCTCGGCCCTGTCGTGGGCCCTGAAGCGCCGCCGCAGCCAGCAGGCAATGCCGCACGTGGCCATCAGCGCCGCCGGGACGGACACCGGCCAGTGCGCGTACAGGACGGACATCAGGGCTGGTTTTCCGGGCCACCAGTGTGGGGACAGTGGGCCGGAACCTATGCCCGGCTCCCTCGCGGGAGGGGTGTCCTGCAGCGGATCGCCGATGAAATGGCTCACCCCGCAGACGGTGCCGGCGACCACGGCGGCAACGAGGCTCGCACGCAGAAGTGCCAGGCCACGCGAGACATGAGTGGCGACAGTGCCGGGCGCCTTCTCCATCATGACCGCAGTCTCGGCCTGGGTGCAGTCCAGCCCTTTCGTTGCCCATACCGCGGTGCGTTGCGAGGGAGTCAGGGCGTCCATGGCCTGCTCGACGGCACAGCGGTTGGCCACCAGTGCGGCCACGTCCGCAGACTGCAAGGGGTCGAAGCGCAGCGGATCGGCCGCACGCCGTGCTTCCAGCCCACTGTGTCGGGCCTGCTGACGCGCTCGGTTGGCCGCTTCCGTGCGGATCACCATGCGCAGATAGGTGACCGGGTACTCGACAGACGCCGGATGACGCAGCACCTTGGCGAAGGCGTTCTGCACGAGATCCTCGGCCGAGACGACGGACTCCGGGATGCCGTGGGCGAGGAGCGCCTGCTGAGCGGTGCTTGTGAGGCTGACCCAGTAGTTGGCGTACAAAGTACCCAAAGCCTCAGCGGGCTCCACTTCACGCTCAGCCATTGCCTTCCTCCGATTTCCGTTCTGCGGCCATACCTCGAGAGGCGCCCTGACGGGCCGACCGAGCACGGATTATCTCGGCCCGGGCCGAGGACCGGTTGCGAAGCGCCATGCTGTCCAGCCAACGCTTGACCGCAGGGACCAGAGGAATAACCGCGGACAAGAGTGCGGCAGCGAGCTCCACCGTCCAACCTCCCGTGCACTATGGGCCGGTGGCGCTCAGTGCGCGCGGTGGCCGTTCACAAGAGAGAGGCGGCGGTACGCCATTCTCATGACGTCGCGTTCATGATTCTTTGGCATGGGCTTGCTCAGGAAGTCCGCTCCTTGCTCCCGGCTGCCCGCCAACTCCCTGATGTGTGTGCTGCGCTGTACCTCGGACCAGCACATTCGCCGCGCCCGGCGAGGCCACCCAGGGCGGCTCCCCGGTGGCCCGCTGGCTGAAGAAGCAGCGAGCCACCGCCTGCAAGTCGACGGAACTCGAACGCTGCCCTAATCGCAGGCCTGCCCGACCTCGAAGGCGGCACGACGCGCCGCCGGACGAACGCCGCCATGCACTGGAAGAGATCGTCTCTGGCTGGCGCCCGGCACAGGTGCGTCGGCTGGCAGCGCCTCTTTCGACTCTCCTGGGTCTACGTCCAGAGCGACTACGCGCTGTCGAATAAGACCGTGTATGTGGTGGGTTGGGCGCGTCGTTCGTAGCAGCAGAGTGCCGCGGCGAGGCCGAGAAAGGCCAGGTAGTTGCGGGGTTGGCGTTCGTATCGGTGGTTGAGTCTGCGGTATCCGGTGAGCTAGGACATGGTGCGTTCGATGACCTATCGACGGCGTCCTAAGCGTTCGCTGGACTCGGCTCCCTTGCGGGCGATGCGCACGCCGATGTGCTTGTCCCATAGCCATTTTTCCGCAGGTGAGGTAGGTCGTAGGCTTTGCCTGCGTGCAGGGGCTGGGGCGCGAAGTAGCAGCTTTCCGGCCAGTAGGCGATGGCACGTTGCACTCGGGAATTCTTGCGTGTCAAGATCCTGCCTATGACCACGGGTGGGGATGGGATACCGGAGCGGCAGCAGAGACGGTCGCGGTTGGCGGACCTGGACTGTTTTTCAGGTCCGTCGCCTAGGCGCGCCTCGACTGTGACGTCGATCGAGGCCGGCCAGGAGCAGTTGCTTACGGCGCGCCGAGAGTTTGCCGTGTTGCTGGGCGAGTTCCGACGTACGGCGGCGCTGGTGCCGCTGGGTGAGGCCGGGGATCTGTGGTCGGCGGAGCAGAACGGTGTGCGCTGGATCTGTGCGTTCTCGGACGAGGAGGCGTTGGCCCGGTTCGCCCTGGCTCGCGGTGAGGGCGACCGGGGATGGACGTACCAGAGCGTTCTGGGCGCGCGGTTGTTGGATGTGATGGTGCCGTTGCTTCCCGGGCCGGCTGGGGTGGCGCTGGATGCAGGCAGTACGGACGGGTTGTTGTTCCCGCCGGTGGCGGGCATCGTGCCGGATGCGGTTGCGGTTGATCTCGGGGGATTCAATGAGCGGTGAAGGTTCTGACCTGGAAGTTCCGCCGGAGGCGTTGGCCGAGATCGCGAAGGGAATCGATCTGGCGCATGCGGAGCTGAAGGAGCTCGGCATGATCGGGGAAGCGTCGACGGGCCGGGGGTTCTCGGATCTCGCACTCTCGGGGCTGGAGTTGGGGCACGGCGGGCTGACGTCGGAGTTCGAGACGTTCTGCAACCGCTGGGAGTGGGGCGTACGGGCCCTGACACAGAAGGGGAACGGCTTCGCTCTCGGAGTGGGGCTGTCGGCGGGTTCGTATGCGGAGCAGGAGCAGTACGTCAAGGACTCGATCAAGATCGGTGTGAACTCCTTGAACGGGAATCCGCATGCGTCCGAGGACGAGGTCAAGGCGATGAGCTGGGACAAGGTCAGCACCCAGTCCGCCTATGACAACCCGGACTACAGCTGGGATTCGATGAGCCAGGCCCAGAACGAGGTGAACCAGACCTGGAAGAACACCGCCTACGACGTGGAGGATGCCGCGCTCGACTCGATGGAGCGCAACGGGCTGGTGGACCCGGAGGTGCGGTCGGCGGCGGATGAGCGGCTGAAGGAGTATTTGGACCCCTCGCAGGAGACGATCGATCAGGCTGAGCAGCCGCGGTGGGGGGAGAGTCGCTGATGGTGGACTGGGGGAAGTGGGGCGATGCCCTTTACGACGGTGCTGGCGATGTGGTCGACAAGGGCAAGGAGATCGTCGGGACAGGCATCGACAAGGGCACCGATGTGCTCGGCTCGGGCTTGGAGAAGGTCGGTGCCGATGAGTGGGCGGATGCGGTCGAGGACTGGGGCGATGAGACCGCGTCCTCTCTGGGTGCGGAGGTCGGGGAGCAGCAGCTCGGTCAGACCGAGGAAGCGGATGAGCTGATCCACGGCAGGCCGGAGAAGATCAGTGCGGCGGTGAAGAACCTCCGCGACTTCCAGAAGGCGTTCGATCTTGTCGGCGGCGGGATGAAGAAGCTCGACTCCGGTCACTGGAAGGGCGAGGCTGCCGACGCCTTCCGCGTCAAATTCCAGACGCTGCCCACAGACTGGCTGCGCGCGGCGGACGCGTTCGAGGACGCGGCCAAGGCGTTGGAGACGTTCGCCAACACGGTGACCAGCGCGCAGGGCAAGGCGGGTGAGGCGATCGCTCTCTACAAGGAGGGCAAGCAGGACTACGAGACCGCAGCTGCCGCTTTCAGGGAGAAGGCGGAGGCGTACAACGCGGTCCGCAACACCGACCACCCGCTCCCGCATCCGGGGAAGTTCTCCGACCCGGGAGCGGCCAAGCGCCAGCACGCGCAGGAAATCCTCCAGCGCGCCCGCCGGGCACGTAACGAAGCGGGCGAAGCAGCAAAGGGTGCGATCACGGCTGCGTTGGCGCATGCTCCGAAGGAGCCCACCGGCCTGGACCGGGCCAAGCAGGAGCTCATCGACTACGGGGTCGGCCAAGGCATCGAGCTGGCCCACGTCGGCGGCGGTGTCATCAAGGCCTCCGCGGGACTGGTGAATTTCGTCCGCTCGGTCAACCCGACCGACCCGTACAACCTGACGCACCCGGCCGAGTACTACAAGGGCGTCAACATGACGCTCGCCGGCCTCGTCTCCACCGCCGCCAACCCCGACCGGGCACTGAAGAACGCCTGGGACGCGGCCAAGGGCGACCCCTCCGAGTTCATCGGCCGACTGATTCCCGAACTCATCGGCACCAAGGGTGGCGGCTTCATCAGGGGCGGCCTGCGGGCTGGAATGCGCGAAGTGGGACCTGGTAAATTGCCTGACGAATGGATGACCGGGGCGCGGCGACGGCCGAGAGACCTTCTGGACGATCCAGCTCAAACCAGGTGGGCTGAAGATGCGTATGACAGTTTCCTGAAGGACTCTCGTGACGTCAGCAGCATCGCCGACCATTCTCGTGACGTGCAACGAGGCAATGGCTCTACAGGATTTTCATCCGAGGAGATCGCGTCGGTCAAGAAGCACGTGTTCGACACTGAGCATCCGATCGTTGACCCGGAAACGGGTAAGGTGGTGATACGAAAGTTCGACGCAGATGCGGAGATCGCAGATGCGTGGATCCGGCTCAGATCCGGCAACGCACTGCCCGAAGACCACATCCTCCTCGAACACGAAATAGCGGAGCTGGGATATCTCCGCGATCACCCTGGATCCACTTATCAGGAAGCCCACCGATTCGCGAATGAAGATCACAACTGGGAACAGCATATTCCACTGTTCAAGCGGGAAGACTTGGAAGGTGAATGGTGATGGCCTCACTGGTATATTTCCGAAAGATTGCCGAATCTGCCGAATCGGTCGAGTATCTCTTCGGCTTCGACACGGACGACCCTCCTCATAGACTCCTGATGGACACGAAGAGTCGCAGATCTCAACCCATCGACGGAGAAATCGATTATGCATTCCTGAAAGCATCACGCAAGATCAACGCACTTTACGAAGAGACGTCGACGTGGCCCGACCAAGGAATGAGCGTAAGCTAAGTGGGCTCCGAGGTCGTAGCTTGCATGCGACCCGAAACGTCGGCCGGTCTTTCGATCAAAGGGCTGTCCCGTAACTGATCTTTGGCGTGAGAGTGGTCGGCTGAGATCGGATCCAGGGTCCCACCCCTTGGTAGAGGCGCCGACCTCGGTTCATCCCTGTGTCTGCGCGAAAAGGGGCCCTGCTCATCTTCCCGGGCAGGTGGATTCAGACGTTGCTGGGAGGGCGACCCCTGCCATCCGCTGCTGGGCTGGCCAGCCTACGCTCTCATCTACCTGACGGCAGCGCGACCGTGAGCGTGCGGAAGGCCAAGGAGACCGCAGCGAGGACGACGGCGATCACGCCACGATCCACGAGATGAGGGCCCTCAAGAACACGGCAACGAGGAAGAAGTCGCCCAAAAATAAACCGCTGTGGACTGAGAGAGTCAAGAATGACTGCTGGCCCAAGAACCACACGGACTAAACGCCGCTGCCGGGGGTCTGGCCAGACATCCACATGTCGCCCGCTCAGGGGGGTCCACGCGCACCTTGACCTGCAGGGCGGCCGGCCGCATGGTGCGCTGATGCCGATCCACTGGGGCACATTCAACCTGGCACCGCATGCGTGGACGGAGCCGGCGGAGTGGAGGGTGACGGACTGCCATGCCACCGGTCGATCTCCTCGGCAGGAGAGAGTTTGTATCCGGGCGAGACCGAGTACGACGTGAGGGGATACCTCGCTGAGGCGGCGGACGCCGCGCGCAGAGGGCCGGGTACCGGCCAGATTGCCGAGCCGTATTCGTCGGGTTAGGGGTACCTGCGGTCCGCAGGTTGCCGTAGTGGTGCGGACCGGCCAAGAAGGCCCGGGATGTCATTCATGATCTGGCCATGGGCACGATGGCACCCACTAGCCTGCCCGCTCTGCGGCTCTGCTCACGCCCTCGGGGAACCGTCACGGAAGTCCCACTTGCATCTGGGGTTGAGCCTTCCGGGCTGGAAGCCATCACATATGGCCAGACTGCCCTTCGTTGTCACACCTCGCGCCTAGTCTGAGTCACGCATGTAGCACTCGGCGCAAGGGGGTTGTGTGGCGATCGATGGTGGGCGCGTTGCTGCTCGCGGATTCCAGTATCAGTACCTGCGTACGGTAGAGGCGTTGTTGGCTGGCATGCAGCAGGGCGAAGCGACTGCTTGTCGTGTCGAGGGGCCCGGAAATGCGGTGTCTGTCCACCATGTGGATTCGGTCGATTTCGACCTGATCAATGCCTCTGGGCGCTCGCTGCTTGCGGTGCAGGTGAAGAGCGCTGGCGCAGGACGGTCCGCGCGGGCGCGCGAGGCTGTGTCGGTGCTGGTTCATCTGGTCACCGGCTTCGAAGCCGACCAGTACCGCTTGATCACGTCCGCTGTCCCGGACGAAGGGTGCCTGCATCTCCATGAGTTGTTGAAGCGCCACGGTGGTGACGTTCCGCGCCTCAAGGTGGGTCTCAAAGAGCTTTTGGCACGGGCTCCGGCCGCTTGGGGCCTCTGCCAGGCGTTGTCCGCCGAGCACTGGGAGCGCTTGGGGCGTTCGGGCATAGAGTTCGATGCCCGCAGTGATGAGCAGTTGCGTGAGGACCTCCACAGTGCGCTGCGCTTGGAGCGTGAGAGGGCGGGGCGGGGGTTGTCCGGGCAGTCCGGCGGGCTCGTGTTGGGCTGTTTGGTGGCCGAAGTCATGCGTCGGGCGGCTGATCCCGGTCTGGCGCAATGGGATGTGAGTGATTTCCGCAGGTCAGTGCTGGTCGGTGATGAGGAACTGCGCACGGCTCTGGGGCGGCAGGATCTGGGCATCGTGTTCGGGCAGGCGCCTCCTGTCCCGGAGGTGGACCGGGCGCACCTCGTCGAGAAGGTAGGCGAGGTACTGCTGGGTGGGCACGATTCGGCGCAGGGTGTGCGGACGTGTGTCATCACAGGTCTGTCGGGTCTGGGTAAATCCAGTCTCGCCGCCGCGTACATCGCGGCTGAAGCTTTCCGCTATGACGCTGTGTTCTGGGTGGACGCCGAGAGCCAAGAGTCTTTGGTGGCGTCGTTCGTCCGGATGCTGGCACACCTAACGGGCAGTGCGGAGCAAACGGAGGTGCGTGACCCACGGCTGATCTGTGAGCGGGTTCACGCCGAGCTGCAGTCGCTACCCGGGCGTTGGCTCATGATTCTTGACGACGCAAGCGCGTCCGTTGCCGGCGCCTGGATCCCCCGGCGGGGGCACGGCCGGGTAATCGTGACGGCGCTGGGGGGCCACTGGCCGAGGACCGACGGGCTCATCGGTCTAGAACCGATGAGCCGCGAGGAAGCACTTGAGCTGTTGCAGCTGCGGCTGTCGGTCGGTGCACAGCAGGCCACCGAGCAGGCGTCGGTACTGTCCCAGCTGGCTGACGTCTTGGAGCACTGGCCATTGGCGATCGAGGTGGCGTGTGGCTATCTGGTCAGCTGCGGGGTTGGCGTGGAGCGGATTGCTGCTTATACGGAGACCCTGGTGCACCGAGCTGCCGACGATGCGCAGTCGGTGCCTGCCGGCTATCCGCGGACTCTGGCCGCAGCGGTCGCGCTGACCATGGAGCGCCTCATCAGCGGCGCACAAGGCCGTGGCCTGCTGCAACCGACTCTAAACACGGTAGCTGCACTGTGCTGGCTCGCACCGCGCCGGGCGCCGGTGCATCTCGCTGCAGCATGCGCGTTCTACGAGCCCGAAAACATGCCACCATCTCCCAGATGGCTGGTCTTCGATGAGACCCAGATCCCGGTACGGGAGGTCATGCGCGAGTTACTCAATGTCTCCCTCGTACGGTGGGACGAGCCGCTGCCAGCCCGGGGTGAGTCAGTCCCCGGAAGCGAGGACACCGTATCGATGAACGCGGTCCTGCAGCAGATCATCGCCCGCTATCTGGGAATGACCGGCGGAGAGGTTACGGCCGCCTTGTCGGTCCTTGCCTTCCACTCGGACCGCTGGCTGCGCGGAGCTCTGCTCACCGGTCAGGCGGAGCGTAGCTGGGAGCTGGCTCAGCACGCCACTGCTCTTGTTGGGCACATCCACTCGGCAGGGACAGCAGATACTTTCACCGCTCTGCTCATGGGCAACCTTGCCGCGTTTCATCATGCCCATGGCCAGTACGAGTCCGCGCAGCGGCTGCTGGAGCTGGAGCTGGAATGGCTGGTGCAGGCCGGCAACCCGGACGAAGGGATGGCCGCCCAGGCGAGCACGTCACTCGCCCATCTCGTTCAGCTGCGCAAGCAAGACGGCGCCGCCGCCTGCATGACCCACTACCTGGGCCCTGTGCTGGCCTATCTGCGTAGGCTTGACGGCCGCCTGCACGACAACGTCGCCGACCTGCCGGCCCAGGCCTCCTTGATCCTTCAGATGCAGTTGCGCAGAGAAGCCGACCCTGGGCTGGAGGAGCTGCTGAGGGGATTTCGTTCCCTCGCCGACGGTCTCCCCTCACCCGAGAGGGAGCATACGGTGCAGGGCCTCCTGGCGATCCAGGATCTGATCCGGCAGGGAGAGGCCGAGCGCGCCGAGCGCGCTGCAGCCAAGGCCCTGGCGAGTTGCGCCGATCCGTGGGCGTCGAGCACAGCCGACTTCAGACGCCTCTTGGTCGAGGCGCTGGTTCTGCAGGACAAGTGGGTCGAGGCCGATGCTGCATTCACCGACTTCCTGCCCTATGCCGGCCCCCACACCCTCCACGGGTTTGCAGTGCATCACCTGGTGCACAACGTCGGCTGCCAGGGCGCGTGGAAATGGGTGTTGACCGGGGAGCAGCACGCCGTGCAGTTGCTGGGACGGCTGCTGAAAGAGACCTGCATCACCGAGAATCCAGCGTACGAGACAGGCACCGACGAAGCACGATTCATCCTGCTGCAGGCGGTCTACGACGGCTGGCGCGCGGTGCACGAGGGCGCAAAAGAAGCGGCACCCCTTAGGTTGCTTGCCCGACTGAGAGACAAGACGTTCACCGATCCACATGACCCCGGGAGTGTGTGGGAGAGGATTCTCCAGGGACTAATCCCGCGGCTGTCAGCCGTTGCGGGAGAGACCGCACACCGCCTCCAGCAAGAGGCCGGCGAAGCCGTGCTTGCCGAGTTCTCACCGATGTTGCAGGCCAATGAGGACCTGCGTGCCGCGTACGAGGAGGCCGGCTGCTATTCGGTGCTGTCGCTATCCACGGACCCCGTCTACGGGATCCTCGCCGGCCGCTCCACCGTGGACATCCTCCTACCTGAAATTCAGAAGCTGTTGCCAACGTCGAGAGCTTTGGTCATCCTGCAGCCTCATCAGATGCTTGGCGCCACCTCGACCGAGAACGGTGAGTCAGTCGAGCTGCAGATCCACCGGGCCTGCGACAAGGGCCTGCGTCGCCTGATCGGGCCGCAGCCGACCATCCCCTCACCGAAGCACCTCACGCTCACCGTGGCGGGGCAAAGGCTGACCCTCGAGCATGACGACGGCACCGTCATCGCACGCGCCAATGCGACGGCATCAGGCCGGTGGCGGCAGGCAGCCCGCAACCGTGGCAGCGCGCTCGTGCTGTATGGCTACGGCCTGGCCCTCCACGACCCGCCCGCGCACCGGCAACTCATGACAGCTCCTCCAGAAGTACACCACCGGATCGCCGAGGCGAGCGACAACGGGCTACTCGCCGCCGCCCTGGTCTCCGTGCGCATACAGCCCGGCGCGACCGTTCCGGGAGCAGCTGCAACGGCAGTCCGCCGACAGCCGTCGCGGACTGCCCGTGCTCAGCGGAAAGGGCGCCGCAGATAGCTCACCAGCGCCTTGCACAGGCCAGAGAGATGGAGGCGGTAACAGCCAAGGCCAGTCCGGCGCGTACCACCAGGACGTTCTGGCCGCGGCCGGCCCGGCCCCGAGAAGAGTGTCAGCCACGGCGGCGGCCTACCTCTGGGCCAGCGCAACCCCTGTCTCCCATGCCAGCCACGACGCTTCGGCTGCTGATTGAGCCTGTTGCTGCCCGAGCTGCCGCCGAAGCTGGTGGAGGGACGGTGGTGAGTGCCCGACCGTCAAGCCTTGGGCGGCCATACTGTTAGTTCTGCACACCGGTCCAATGGGCCTGACTGCCCTAGGAACTTGCCTTCGGCACGGGCGTGACCTGCTTGTGGCGCCTGGCAGCCTGGAACGAGGCGGGCATCTGTGACCAGTTGCTAACCAAGTCGCGGCCGAAGGACGAGCTGGACTGGGGAGGCGGTCGAGTCGCTGTGGGCTGAATGAATCAAGAACGACTTCTGGCCCGACATCCATCACCGGCCGAGGGCCTGCGCGCGCACCTGGACCTCCAGGGCGGCAGGCCGCACGGCGCGCTGATGCCCATCCACTGGGGGACCTTCAACCTCGCCCCGCATCCGTGGGCGGAGCCCGGGGAGTGGATGAAGGACGTGGCCGAGGAGGCGGGGCAGCCGGTTGCCTTCCCCCGCCCGGGTGAGCCGTTCGAACCGGCAGGGGAGCTTCCCTCGGATGCGTGGTGGCGTGCGGTGTCGGCACCTGCCGCACGCTCGTGGAGCCGCTCCGAGGTCGCGGATGCGGCACCGGTGCACCGGGAGGAAGTCGACCTCGCGGGCGAGCGGTGATGGAAGGCAAGGGCGATCTTCAGTAGCTCGCCCGTATGCACTTCTCGGGGAACCTGCCCGACGAGGAAGGGTGATCTGCCTGGATCACATGCCTTCTCGGGGGGCAACTCCTCGTCCACAGGGGCCGGTCGGGAGTGCCGAGCCTCAGAGGGCAGCCGTTGCTACGGTGGCCGAATGGCGATACGAAGCCATGAGCACGAAGCCCTTGCCGAGGCATGGGGGGCTCTCACCCGGTGGTTGGCGGAACATGCTCCTACGTCGTATGCCTCCCTGCTGCCGTCGGCGCCGGAGGAGTACATCACCGCTGCGGGTGATCAGCTGAGACAACACCTCGGGTACGGACTGCCTGCCGAGTTGAAGGCGCTGTGGCGGCTTTGCGGTGGGGTGGAGCACCAGGAGATCGAAGGCGACGACGAGGGAGAGGTCGGCTCGGGGGCCTTCCTGCCCGGCGGGATCATATTCACTCCGGAGCAAGCCATGTCCGCGGTGCTTCTCGGCGGCAGCAGCGGGTGGGGCGCACCGATCGTTCCCTGGCTCACACGGGACGAAGTCGGGCCTGAGTCCGGCCACTACGCAGGCCCCGACGGTGTCGGATCCTGGGAGCTCCCTGAGGGGATCGACGATCCGCAGTATCCGTCGATCGCCGCCTACCTGGGCGCCGTGCACCGCACCTTGACGGCTGGGCCCGCTGATCTGATGGGCTCGTCCGGCGTGCCAGGCATCGTTCACGGCTGCCTGATCTGGGATGACCCGCAGAGGTCGTGGCTGACGGATGCGGCCGAGGACTGGGCGCCGCTGCACTGAACGCAGCCGGCCGGCCTGGTGCTCAGGGCTTGGCCATCGTGCAGACGAGGTCAGCCTTGGTGGTGTCGCAGCCCTTGAACCAGGCATTGCCCGGGGCTCCGGCAGCGCCGGCACCTCGCTGATCCGGGCGACCCCGCGGCGCGCGGCCTGCAGTTCGTCGAAGCCGTGGCCGAGCGCCGCCACCGGTGCGGTCAGCCCGAGCCCCAGCAGCAGGAACGGCAGCATATCGGCAGGGGCCATGGCCCCGCCGCTGTGCCGCGCTCCCGGTCAACACCGCCAGCATCACGAACGGGGGCGAGAGCACCAGCTGCATCCCTGCGGCGATCGGGGAGATCCCGCGCACCCAGCGGTCGAAGGTCGCGACGAACTCATCGGTGGCGTCGAGGAACTCCCGGTGGGCGCGCTCACCCCCGCCGAAAGCCTTGACCACCGCGATGCCCTGGACGAACTCCACTCCTGAGCCTGCGATCCGCGTCATTGCCGCGTCGAAGGCGGCTTGTTCGCGCAGCCAAGCGGGGGTCATCATCAGCGGCACCCGCCCCAGCCGCGCGGCAAGCTGTCGGCGCAACGCCAACTGCACCCGCCCGTCCAGCAGATGGCCAGACCCGCGCTGCCGCTGCCGTGAACAGCAGCTTGCCGAGCAGACCGACCGCACCCGCTGTCACGACGAACGGGACATGCTGTGGTCGACCGGGCCGGGTGCGAGCAGGGTGCCGCCCAGTTCGACCACTGCGAGCAGCGGCACCAGCCCGGCCGGGGCGCCGGTGACCTGCAGGCCGACAACAACGGCAAAGCCTCTCGCGTACGGCCGCAGCAACCCCGCCACACCCCGCCCCTCCGCTGTCGGCACCATGTGCCGAACAAGGACACCCTGCTGGACGGGATGGTCGAGCAGGTCGTCCCGGAAGCGGTCCCCCCGGAGTTCGGCGCCGCCACCTGGCGTGAGGACCTGAGTGCCTACGCCCAGGCGCTTGTCACAGCCCTGCGGGCGCATCCGCATGCCGTGCCACTGCCCGCACCACACGCATCCCGCAGCATCCGTGAGGATTTTCCCCGCTGCACCCCTTCTGTTGGCCGGGCCCGGCTACCTTCGCCTCGCCCGGTCCGGTACAGGAGAGGTACAACCATGAGCGCCCCGATCCACCGCACCTCGACACGGCGGTCCGCAGCCGCTCTGACGTCGGCCCGGCATCGTCGGGAAGGGAGCCGGACCGGGAGTACGTCCGCACGCTCGACGGAGCACGCCCTCCTCGAGATGCAGTCCCGCGTCGGCAACCGTGCCGCGACCGCGGTGGTCCAGCGCGCCCCGGACGCCGGGAGTGGGAGGGCTGCGGGGAAGGGCGACGCGTCCGCCGGAGCGAAGAAGAACTATCGCGACCGGATCGCCGGGCTCCTCGACAGGTTCAAGAAGAATCTCGAGCCCATCGACACCTTCATCAAAGGCTTCCAAACGCCCACCAACGCGGCCTTCACCCAGCAGGCCGCCGTCGCGGCCAACGAGGGACTCAAGCACTCAGCCGCCGCCTCGGGCACCTCCGCAGCGTCGGGGAACCTCCTCACGGAGGCCGCCGGCACCGTGGTCAGTGGCATGGACGCGTACAAGAACATGAAGACCGCCCATAAGCACGAGACCGGGGCCGGCCACCACACGGCGAAGAAGAAGGCCAGGACCAAGGGGGCCGACACGGTCGTCGGCGCTGCCGGTTCCGGAAGCTACAGCGCCGCCATCGCCAAGGAGGTGACCAAGATCCAGAAGGCGGCGGACGCCGCGGTGGCGTCCGAGGCGAGCGGGATCGCCAGCGCTTCCATCGGCGCGGTCAAGGGCATGCGGGCCGTATTCCGGGCCGGGGGAGCGGCCCGCAAGTACAAGCAGATCAAGGAGCTGGGGGACCCCCACCTCGTCCACGCGGGGTCACTGGCCCGGCTGAACGAATCGCGGGAGCAGGCCAACTGGGCCGCCGCGGAGGCTTACGTCGCGCTGGACGCCTACTGGAAACACGAGGGCCAGGGACGGCTGGAGCTCGTTTCCGAGGCCGTCGACGCCGCGTGGGAGGCGATGGGCGAAGCCCGTGACGCCGCCGAGAGCCTCCAGCGCGCCGAAAAGGACGTGGAAAAGCTGAGCACGTTGCAGGGGTACGCGAAGAAGAAGCAGCTCACCAAGATAGGCAAGGAGACGGTCGGCGGCGGGTTGGGCGAGTCCACCAAGGCCGCGGCCGGCGTCGTGACGGCTGTCGCGGCGGGAACAGCCGGGCTCGCGAGCAACCCGGTCGGATGGGGCCTCGCCGGGGCCGGGGCCGGCCTCGTCCTCGGCGTCACCATGTACAAGGCGCTCCGCGCCGCCACGAAGCGCTACGAGGAGGTTCGTCACCCCGAGCGCTGGGGCCCGCAGGGTGAGACCCCGGCGGAGGCCCAGTCCCGCAGGGAGTCGCTGCAGCATGCCCTGAAGTTCTGGAAGAAGGTGTCGAAGGGCGAACGGCAGGCCATGGCGCGCGAGATCTACGCCCTGGCGGCAGGTCCCGACATCTCAGGGAGTGGCAGCACGACGGCCGAGATGCGGGAGTCCGCCAGGGCCCTGCTCATCGCACTCAAATCCGGCCCGGCCAAGCACAAGCTGGAGCCGGAAGCGTGGGCTGAGACCCTCAACGACCCCGCGAAGACGTCCGGTTGGGTCCAGGAGATAGCGGAGCAACTGGCCTCGGGGTGACCGTAGGCATGACGGCTGTCGAGAGGCGCAGCGGGTGTGAACGCACTTCGGCCTGCGCGGTCGCGGGTCCTGCCGGCCGGTTCATCGCTTCCGGCCTCTCACGGCCGCAGCGATGGTGACCGCGGTACCGGCAAGGAGCGGCAGAGTCATCGCCGCGAACAACCACGCGGGCACGTTCGGGTCCGGCGTGGACCGCCAGAGTATTCCGCAGCCGGCGAGGAAGGAGATGCCGATGCAGGTGTTGAACAGCAGCAGAGCGCGTGCGACCCGGCGTGCTGCGGCCCGGCTGCTCGGCCTGTTGAGCAGGGGGGATGTCGCTTGCGCGGCGGCGAACGGCGAAGCGTCGGAGTGCGGCAGCTCATCGAGCGGTGTCACTCGTAGTGTCAGTTCCGCGCATCCGGCCATCAGAATCGTTGTTCCCGCGTACACGAAGACCAGCAAGAACACGCTGCCGATCGACCTGTCGGTCCAGGCGTCCACTCCGCCGGCCCCGATGTGCTTCGGTATCCGATCCGGCAGGTGCGGGTAGCGGAGCGTCCCCCAGGTCGCTGATCCGATGAGCAGGACGGCACTGGGGAGCAACCACAGCCGGACAGGGGGTGAAGAGAACGCCATGTGGTCGATCATCCGATGGGGGCCCGAGGTCGGGAAGGGGTGATGGCTGACTGATACGCGACCGCGACCGTACGACACCGGCCGAGGGGTTGCGTGCGTGCCTGGACCTCCAAGCTGATGCCCATCCACCGGGGGGAGCGGGTGAAGGACGCGGCCGAGTAGGCGGGGAAGCCGGTCGGACCCGGATACCGGCCTCTGATTCGTCGAGCAGGCGGTCCCGGGCTCAGGGCGTACCGGGCACCGGGCGCTCGGGACGCGGCGTTGCCGCCAGCGGCGGGGAGAGGAGGGGTTCGAGTAGCCGCGCGAGTTGCTCGCGCTGTTCCGGATCGAGCCGGCCGGTGGCCGGTGCGAGGGCCTCCCGGGCTTCCTCGTACAGGCGCTGGGTGAGGTCGCGTCCCTCGTCGGTGATCAGAACCACGACGGCGCGCTTGTCCTCGGGGCTGGTACCGCGTGTCAGCAGCCCACGACGTTCGGCACGGGCGATGAGGCCGGACAGGGTCGACTTGTCCAAGCCCAGGAAGGCCGCAAGGTCGCTCATGCGGGGGCGCCGGTCGCGCAGGATGCCGAGCACGCGCAGCTGGGTGAGGGACAGGTCGTGCTCAGCGCCGACGCGGGTGAGCACGCCCATGACCTGGAAGGCGCTGCGGACCAGGCCATCGATCAGGTCGTCCGTCGAGTCCTCGGGAGCCATGCGAGCAACCCTACTTGACATTGTTTGCATTACCAATAACTCTCATAGTGATTGGTAATGCAAACCAACTGGGGGAGCCCTCATGCATGCTGCTGTCATCACGGCGTACGACGCACCGCCCGTCCACGGCGAGCACCCCGAGCCCGTGGCCCGGGGTGAGCACGAGATCGTCGCGGACGTCCTCGCGGCGGGCCTGCACCACCTGACCCGGGCAAAGGCGGACGGCACCCACTACTCCGCCACCGGTGTCTTCCCCCTGGTGCCCGGCGTCGACGGCGTCGTACGCGACTCCGCCGGCCGCCTGCGTTACGCGGTCCTGGACGACACGAACCTCGGCACCTTCGCCGAGCGCACGGTGATCGACGTACGCCGAAGCGTCGTCCTGCCCGACGATGTCGATCCTGTACGGATCGCCGCGGCGATGAACCCGGGCATGTCCTCCTGGGTCGCCCTGCGCCGCCGCATCACCTTCCGCGAGGGGCAGCGGGTTCTCATCCTCGGCGCCACCGGCAGCGCCGGACGCATGGCCATCCAGATCGCCAAGCGGTTCGGCGCCGCCCAGGTGTTCGCCGCGGGCCGCGACACCACCCGCCTCAGGGCGCTGCCCGGACTCGGTGCGGACCAGGCGCTCACATTCGACGAAATCGCTGCCGCAGCCGACGTCGATGTCGTCCTCGACTTCGTGTGGGGCGCTCCCGCCGCCGGCGCCATGCTTCCCATGCTCACCGCCCGTTCCGACCGCTCCGCCCCACTGACCTGGATCCAGATCGGCTCCATGGCGGGCGAGTCCGCCCCGATCCCTTCCACGGTGCTGCGCGCGGCCCGGCTGAAGATCGTGGGCAGCGGCATCGGCTCTGTCTCTCCCCGTGACTTCATCGCCGAACTGCCCGAACTGGCGAAAGCGGTGACCGAGGGCGCCATCGACGTCCAGGCCCGCGCGGTGCCGCTGGCCCGGATCGCGCAGGCGTGGTCCGAGAGGACCGGCGAGCGTCTGGTCCTCGTGCCCTGAAGCCCTCGGCCGACCTCCCACCTCACGTGTCCCGGCTGCCTGCCACCCCTTCACTCGCAGGCAGCCGGACGAAGACCAAGGAGTGAGTCATGCAGAAACGTGCGCTGGTCGTGGGCCTCGGTATCGCGGGTATGTCCGCGGCCGTAGGACTACGCCGGGCCGGGTGGACACCGGTGATCATCGAGCGGGCGCCCGAGCGCCGCACCGGCGGCTACTTCATCAACCTGACCCCCGAGGGCATGCGAGCGGCCGAAGACCTCGGCCTGGACACCCTGCACACCCGCAACCCCGAGCACGGGACCACCTGGTCGCTGAGCCGCCGGGGCCACCGCAGACCCGCCCTGGGCTGGCTCGACCTGCCGGGCCGCCCCACCGCGATGGTCCGGGGTGACGTCGAAGCCGCGCTCTGGCGGCAAGTCCGACCGCATGGCGACGACGGTGTCGAGGTCCGCTTCGCGACCGCACCGTCGAGGATCGTAGAGGACGGCGCCGCGGTGCAGGTACTGCTGGAGGACAGCTCCACCGGTCGGCGCTACCGCGAATCCTTCGACCTGGTCGTCGGCGCCGACGGACTGCGCTCCACCGTACGCAGGCTCGCATTCGGCCCTCACGAACGCTTCATGACCGACTGGAACGCGATGGTCTGTGCCTTCCCGCTGCCCGAGCAGGCCCCGTCGTTCGGCGCGCAGGACAGTCTCATCAGTGCCCGCTCCGGGCGCGCCGTGTGGGTGTTCGGTCTGGCGGACAGGGCGCCCACCGCGCTGCTGACCTACTGCACCAGAGACATCGACGCCCAGTTCGCCGGAGACCGCGCCGAGCGACTGCGCGCCGTGTTCGACGACATGGACCATCCCGCCGTGCGGCATGTCCTGGACGCACTGCCCACCACGACGGACTGCCTGTTCGACTCTGTGCATCAGGTGAAGATGGACCGGTGGAACACCGGACGGGTCGTGCTCGCCGGCGATGCGGCGTGGTGCCTGAACCTGTTCTCCGGTATGGGAACCACAGCCGCCCTGAAGGGCGGAGCGGAACTCGGCCGCGTCCTCGTGGAGCGACCCGACGATCTCGCCGCCGCACTGACCGAGTGGGAAGCCCGGCTGCGCCCCTTCATCACGGCCCATCAGCGCATGGCACGGCTGAAGCACCAGTGGTTCGTGCCGACCAACCGTGCTCTGGTCGGAGTTCGTGCGCTCGCCCTGCACCTGGCAGTCAGCGCTCGGCGCACCGTCACCGAAACGCGCCTCCTCCAAGCCGCCGCCCCGGTGCCGGACCGTGTGTGAGCGGGGCCACCACGCGCTCGCTCGGCGCGGTCGGGCACCCGACCGCCAGATCGTCACCCGGCGGGGGACTGCGCCCCTATGACGTCGAGGAGTGCCAGGCGGTCGGCGTCCACGGTGCCGGGTTGAGCTGTGTAGACCATGACGCGCAGGTCACTGCCGGTGATGCTGAGCACGTCGCAGTCCAGGGTCAGGGCGCCGACGTGGGGGTGGTCGATGGTCTTGCGGGCGGCTTGGTGCTCGCTGACGGCGCCTGACTCCCACAGCGCGTCGAAGTGAGCGCTGCGACGGCGCAGTCCGGCGATGAGGGACCGCAGGTTCGCATCGTCGGGATAGCGGCCGGCGGTGCGGCGCAGGTCGGCGGCGTGTGCTGCCTGGAGTGCGCCCCTGGATTCAGGAGTGTGGCGTACGCGGCTGTGCGGGTTGAGGAAATTGCGCCAGACCGCGTTGAGGTCGTCGCCGTGCCATTCCCCCAGGAGTGCCGTGTACAGAGGGTTGGCGAGCAATTGGGTCCAGGCGGCGTCGAAGACGGCGACCGGTGTGCCGGCCAGACGGTCCAGCATGCGGTGGACGCCGGGAGTGATGTGCTGCGGGACCGTGCTCGGGCCTGGCGGGGCGAGGCCGGCCAGGCGGAAGAGATGGGCTCGTTCGTCCTGGGTGAGTCGCAGGGCCCGGGCGAGAGCTTCGACGACCTGGGGGGAGGGGTTGGTGGCGCGTCCCTGTTCCAGCCGGACGAGGTAGTCGGCGGAGACGCCGGCCAGCTGGGACAACTCCTCGCGGCGCAGCCCGGTGGCGCGCCTGCGTGCGCCCACCGGCAGGCCGACGGCCTCGGCCGGGATGTGATCGCGCCAGTGGCGCAAGGCCGTGCCGAGTTCCGTGGTCGCCATGCCATCGATTGTGGCAAGAGAGGCGTCACCTGTCCTGGTACCGCCATTCCCATGAAAACGGGTCCACTGGCTGATCATGCGCTTCCCGCCGACCATGAAGGCAGGGCAGAGGTACAAACGCCTGCACGGCCCGTCGTGGGTTCATCGGGCCGGTGGCCAGGGCACACGCGCCGGCGCGGCACGTGCACCGCCGTAACGCCTCAACGCCTGAAGGAGGACCTCGGCCCTCTCTCGAAAAGACTCCGGGCCGGCCGTCCACCTGACTCCATCGGAGCCTCACCCCGGCCGCTTCGGCCGGCACCCGAAAGGCACACCCCCCATGGACAAGCTCGCCCTCGTCACCGGCGCCACCTCCGGCATCGGCAAGGCCTTCGCCGACCGCCTTGCCGCCGACGGCTATGACCTGATCATCGTCGGCCGCCGCAAGGACCGCCTCGAGGAGTTCGCATCCGCCCACCGCGGCGTCACGGTCCGCGCCGTTGCCGCCGACCTGTCCACCGACGCCGGCATCGACACCGTCGCCGGCATCTGCGCCGCCGAGCCGCTGACCATGCTCGTCAACAACGCAGGCGTCGCCCACTACATGCCATTGGCCGAACTGCCCGCCGACAAGGCCCGCGAGCTCGTCCACGTCAAGGTGCTCGCCCCCACCATGCTCACCCGCGCCGTCGTCGCCGGCATGCGGGAACGCGGCGGAGGGAAGATCATCAACGTGGCCGGAATGATCGCTTTCAGTGGTCCCGCCGACAAGGCGGTCATGCCGCGCCGCGCCGTCTACGCCGGCTCCCTGGCCCACCTCGTCGCCATGTCCCAGGCCCTCGGCGTCGAACTCGACGACACCGGCGTCCAGGTCCAGGTCCTGTGCCCGGGCGTCGTCGCCACCGAATTCCACGAGCGCCAGGGTCTCGACATGAGTGTCGTGCCTCGTATGAGCGCCGAGGACGTCGTCACGGCCGGCCTGCGCGGCCTCGAACTCGGCGAAGTCGTCTGCGCGCCCGGCGTCGAGGACACCCGCCTCCTCGACGCCGTATTCCAGGCCGACCTCGCTGCCTTCGGCGGGCAGAGCCCCGTACTCGCCTCCCGCTACCGGGCCGAATGAACCTCCAGGCGTTCTCAGTGCGGGAAGCGGCGGGGCGGGCGAGTCACCACGGACTCGCGGAACTCGGCTATGCGCGAATGGACTTGGCGCATCAGGTAGGTGTCCTCGATCCGGTCCAGGTAAAGACATCGGGCAGCCAGGCCCGGGAGGTCGAAGGCGAAGTACAAGGACATCAGCGGGTTCACGAACAACTCGCTGCCCCGGGTGCGATCGGTGAACCGGACGTCCCCGAACGAGCCGCGCACGGCTGCCGCGATCGAACCGTTCACGATGCTCGGGTGCTGTGGTGTGTGATGCTGGGCGTGCTCCACCGCGTCAAGGTAGAGGGCGCCCTCGCGGGTGGCGCGCGGTATGGAGAACGCACCGAGGTATGCGCCGTCGCGCTCCAGGGCGGCGATGTTCTCCAGTACGTGTGAGTGGTTGACGCCGTGGTACGCGTCCACACCGAACCCGACCGACACGACGAGACGCGTCGGTATGCCGTCGAGCGCGGCCAGCGCCGCCACGCTGGCCAGATCCTCCTCCGGAGTGCCGAGCCCGGCTTCGTCGCCGCGCATCAGGATGTCCGTACCACCGTCGACCAGCACCACGGCGTCGATCCGGTGCAGCTCGACCAGTGCCTGGTAGGCGCTGCGCAGCGGACGCACCCCGGTCTGGGGGAAGGCGTACACGGTGGACGGGTAATCGTGCTGGTGCAGCCACTGAGCAAGGGTCCGCTCCGGGAAGTAGCTCTGGTGCGGAGCGGAGTCGGGAGTGACGGCGGCCAGGTCGGGGGCAGCCCAGTCATCGGTCGGGAGACCTTCGAGTGCGCTGAAGGAGAGGTTCGCGAGATGCACCTGCTTGCCTTGATGCAGGAGGGAGAGAGCCAACGGCAGGCCGGAGTAGATGTCGAAGCCGCCTCCCGCGCCCGCGACGAGGATTCGTTCGGCATCTGCGAGCCGGGTGAAGAGCGGGTTCGAGTGAAGGGACGTCATGTCGATCATTGTCCAAGGCCCGGCACCCCTGGCGCCCTTGATTTCTCATCGCGGCGAGGGAGCCACGGAGTAGCCGGACTCCGCGCCTCCGACTCTGTGATCGCCTCCCCGGCCGTGCCGACTTCGTGCGGTGAGTACGATCACGTACGCCGGTGTGAGTACGTGAGCGGTTGCCCGTCGCACGCGGCGCCGAAAGGGTGAACGCATGCGCCGACTGCTGCTGCTCGCACCGTTGTTGTTGTTCGCCGCCGCCTGCGGGGTGGTGCAGTCCTCCGAGGGCGAGGCGACAGATGCCGCACGGGAGGTGGCCGGAAGGGCGGGCGAACGGCTCTACGGCCAGCGTCCGCGCACGGCGGAGGAGGTCGGACGTGCTGCCTCCGGCATTGACGGTGTGGAGGTACTGCGGGTGACGGGTACCTCGACCCATGACGGGGACGGCGTCAACGTGGTCGTCCGCACGTCCGGGTCGGCGTACAACGGATGGTTCGACGTCGAGGAGGTCACCGTGCGGCGCTGTTTCGAGGTGCGGGTGTCGCCCAGGTCGGAGTGGCGTGAGGAACCCCGCGACGTGGTCTGCCCGGACGGCCGTCCGCTGACCTTCGCCCCGCCGCCCGAGCCACCCCGGCTGCCGTACGAGGAGCTCCGCGCGAAACTCCCCCGGGTGCCGGAGCGCGGCCGCGTGGACGAGGCCGAGGTACGCCGTGTGCTCGCCGCCCTGGACATGAATCCGGCGATCCGTACCGAGGTGAAGGCCGACGGCGGCCGGGTCGGCGTTCTCCTGTCGGTGAAGGGCAACGGCTTCGACCCGCAGGACTGCCTGCTTGCCCGCGTGGGCCCCGGTGCCACCGAGGTATGGACGCCGCCCAGGATCCAGCGGATGCCCGGGGAGGGCGGCTGCACCGTCGGCAACGCCCTGGACCCGGCACCGGCACCGCACTGAACGGGGCGCCTGGTGCGGGAGCGCGAACGAGGGGGCCGCTTGTCGCCGTGTACGGCTGGAGCCGAAGCGGGGACAGTCCGTTCCGGGACGTCAGGGCTGCCGACGAGCGCGTGCCGAGCGGACTTCGGCGTCACCCCGGGCGCAGAAGACCTCTGAGCGGACCGTCACGCCTGTTCCGCCCCGAACACAAGGCCGGGCGAGGCGTGGTTAGGGTACGGGGTCGCCCTCGCCGCCCCGCCTCGGAGTCCCACGCCCTCATGGAGCCCATCCCTCCGGACCCGCTGATCCGCCGCCATCGCAGGGCCCTGCAGCTCTGCTTCGCGATACCCGGCCTGTCGCTCGCCACCTGGGTGACCCGGACCCCCGACGTCCGGGACCTGCTCGACGCCTCCACCGCCGAGATGGGTCTGGTTCTCTTCGGCATGTCGATCGGCTCGATGCTCGGCATCCTGGTCGCAGGCGCCCTGGTGGCGCGGCTCTCGACCCGCCCCGTCATCGTCGCCGGCATGTGTCTCGTGCTGGCCGGTGTGGGAGTGATGGCCCTGGGCACGATGATGTCCTCGGCGCCGTCGGTGTCCTTCGGCCTGCTGCTCATCGGCGCCGGTGTCGGCCTCTCGGAGGTCGCCAGCAACGTTGACGGCGCCGTTGTGGAGCGAAAGCTCGACCGGCCTGTGCTGCCCGCCCTGCACGGTTGCTACAGCCTCGGCACCGTGGTGGGGGCAGGCCTCGGGGTGGCCGGCGCAGCAGCCGGTTTTCCGGTGCCCTGGCACCTCGCGGTCGTGCTGCTCCTCGTGGTCGGGATGTTCGCCTTCGCGGTGCCGGGACTGCGTCCCGGCATCGGGCGCCCCGGGGCCGCCGACGTGGCGCCCGGCGGCCCCGGGGCCGCCGGAGGGGCCCGGGAACGCCGGCTCTACCTCGATCCACGCCTGCTGATGATCGGGGGTGTGGTGCTCGGCGTGACGCTCGCCGAGGGCGCCGCCACCGACTGGCTGCCGCTGCTGATGGTCGACGGCCACAACATGCCCTCCGGTCTCGGCTCGTTGGTGTACGCCGGCTTCGCCGCCACCATGGCGGCGGGCCGCTTCGCCGGCGGCCCCGTGGTCGCCCGGATCGGCCGGCCCGCGGTGCTCGGCGGCGGCGCGTTGCTGACCGCTGTCGGCATCGCGCTGGTGTCCTTCGTGGACTCCCCGGTGGCAGCCGGCTGTGCCGTGCTGCTCTGGGGGCTCGGCACCTCGCTCGGCTTCCCGCTGGCCCTCTCCGCGGCCGGCGAGTCCGGCCCGGACACCACCGGCCGTGTCGCCCTGACCTCCCGGATCGGCTACGTCGCGCTGCTGGCAGGACCGCCGTCGCTCGGCTTCCTCGGCGAGCACCACGGGCTGCGCGCCGCGATGGTCCCGGTCCTGCTGCTCATGCTCGTCGCCGCTGCGCTCGCGCCCGCCACCGCTTCCCGGCCCCGGCGCACCGCGGTGACGTGCGACCGTCACGAGTGGGCCGGGTGACCGGGTAGCCTGCCTCGCTGAGTGGGCGGGCGGAGCCGTTCACAGCCGCGGGCTGTGACGGTCGTGGCCCGCGCCCCCTCCTGACAGGCGGCAGTATGGCCGCATGACGACACGACCGACGATCACCCTCGTGCGCGGGGACATCACAGAGCAGCACGCCGACGTCCTGGTCAATGCCGCCAACTCCTCACTCCTCGGCGGCGGTGGGGTGGACGGTGCGATCCACCGGCGTGGCGGGTCCGAGATCCTCGCCGCCTGCCGCGACCTGCGGGCCTCGCACTACGGCAAGGGACTGCCGACCGGGCAGGCGGTGGCGACGACGGCCGGCCGGCTGCATGCGGAGCACGTCGTCCACACGGTGGGCCCGGTCTGGTCGAGCGCCGAGGACCGCTCCGCGCTGCTGGCCTCCTGCTACCGGGAGTCCCTGCGGGTGGCGTCGGAGCTGGGAGCCCGGACGATCGCCTTTCCGGCGGTCTCGACGGGCATCTACGGTTGGCCTCTCGACGACGGGGCCCGGATCGCCGTGCGTACGGTCCGCGAGTCAACTCTTTCTCCGGTCACCGAGGTCCGGTTCGTGCTCTTCGACGAGGAGGCGTACGCCCGCTTCGACCAGGTGCTGAAGGAGTAGGGCGAACTGCGTCGGCGCGGCTTTCCCGCCGGCCTCAGTGGCTATCGTGACCCCGTGGAATCTGACACCGGAACCTTCCCGCCTCACCCGATTCGGGGTGTCCGAGCCGTGTACGCGCGGCAGGCCGGCTGTCCTTGTGACTTCGCCGAGGTCACCGTGGACTTCGAGCCGTGGGAGGCGGGCGTCGTCTTCGAAGTGGCGGCTGATCCGGCGGTCGACGGTGACGACGATCCAAACTGGCAGGCCGAGTGCCGGGCCGCTGTCGAGGCGGGTATCCGCGACGAACTCGCCGCGTCAGGGGCCGGGTTGGCTCCGGCGGCAGCGGTGGTCCTGCGGCGCATGCGCTTCCATGCGGTCGATTCCCACCCCCGGGCGTTCCGACAGGCAGGCCGCCTTGCTGTCCGCAACGCTCTCGCAGAGGCCCACCGGCCACCGCGGGCGGCGCAAAGGAGAGCCGGGGCTGACAACCCGCGAATTCGGCCCTGGCCGCGCTCCTGATCTCACGTCTGCCGGCGACGCCGTGCGAAGCCGGCGGCAATCGCCATCGCCAAGGTGGTGTCGGCGGCAGTCCAGAAGACGAGCTTGGCCTTCTGCCCATTGACCGTCCGAGACTCCCCGTCCGCGTGGAGACAGAACGAGTCGGGCGGGAAATACTGCGAGACAGGAGTGCTGCGCGTGCCGTAGCAGGGTGACGTATCGGGGAACAGGATGGGCTGCGCGCGCTGCGAGAGGACCCAGCCGACGAACACGGTCAGCCACCCGGCCAACAGGAACACGAGCAGCATCCAGCCCGGGATTTTCGCTCTCCGTCCCAGCAGCCACACCAGGCAGGTCGGCACGCCGAAGACGACAAACGCGGCGAGCGCCAGGATCAGAGCCTTCATGATCCTCTGATCATACCGATCAATGGTCCGTGCTTCCCATGGCGGAGCTTGTCGGCGAGCACTGACACGCCCATCGGTCCGTGGAGGTGGCCAGGACGGTTTCACCTCAGCGCCCGCCCGTGGGTATCACCTCTCCCGAGAGGGGCAGTCCCAGCCCCGCCACGGCCCTGGAGACGAGGCGGGCCATCTCGACAGCTCCTCGCTCCTGGAAGTGGGTGTCGTCCTGGACGCCGTTGGGGAGGTTCGGGTACTGCCCGGAGTTCAGCCACATGAAGATCCCCTTGGACGCCTCCACCCCGAGCCCGTCGAGGTAGGCCCGGCTGGCCGCCGAGAGGTCGACCAGCGCGGCCCCCTCCTCCTGCGCCACCGCCCTCGCGGCGTCCACGTACGCGGGGAACGAGACGTTGAACTTCCCGGTGGCGGCGTTGTAGGAGCGCCGCGACACCGGCGTCACCACGACCGGCGTGGCGCCCAGGTCCCGGGTCGCGCGGATGTAGTCGTTGCGCAGGTACTCCTTGTAGTCGGCGGGTGGCGTGTACCGCTCGGCATTGCCGACGGTCGCGTCGTTGTGACCGAACTGGACGAAGAGGTAGTCGCCGGGCTCGATCACGTCGTGGATCGCGGCCAGCCGCCCCTGCTCGATGAACGACCGTGAACTGCGGCCACCGATGGCACGGTTGGCGACGGTGATGTCCGAGGTGAAGTACGAGTACAGCTTCTGGCCCCACCCGGCCTGCGGGTAGTAACCCGAGCTGTAGCTCTGCGCGGTGGAGTCACTCGCGATGTACACGGTGCCGGTCGCCGCCGCGCTCCTCCCGCTGCCGGTAGCGGACGAGGTGACGGCGGCGGCGGTGCCGGGAACGCCCAGCGCGCCCCCGACGCCGGCACCGAGCGCGCCCGCGGCGCCGAGGAGCAGGCGTCTGCGGCTGGTGCTGCTGACCGTGGCTGTACGACTCATCCGGCCTTCTCCGTGGGTTCGTCGAGGAGATCGTCGAAGTCCAGTGGCAGCAGGCGCGGAAAAGGTTGCCGGGACCGGCTGACGGAGTCGTGAGGGGCCATGGGGCGAGGGTCAGTCGACCGTGAGCACGATCTTTCCCTGGATATGTCCCCTGGCGGCGCGTTCGTGCGCGGCCCGGGCTTCCGCCAGCGGGAACGTGCTGTCGATCGCGACGCGGACCGTGCCCGTGTCGAGCAGGCGTCCCAGTCCGGCGAGCTGCGCCCCGTTCGAGCGGACCTGGGTGCCCGTGACCGTGACGCCCAGCTTCGCGGTTTCTTCCTCGTCGAACTCGCCGAAGAACACCGGGAACTGGGACCCGCCGCGCTTGAGCGTGCGCAGGAAGCGGCTGCTGTGAGGGCCGCCCACGGTGTCCAGGACGAGGTCGACGTCGCGTACGAGTTCCTCGGGACGGCCCCTGGTGTAGTCGATGAACTCGTCGGCGCCGAGCTCGCTCAGGAACGATTCGTGCGCGCCCGATGCCACGGCGATGACGCGCGCACCCTTCCACTTGGCCAGCTGCAGCGCCAAGTGCCCCACGCCGCCCGCCGCACCGTTGACCAGCACCGTGACGCCGGCACCGAGTGGCACCGGGCGATGCCGCGCCGCCTGGAAGGGCGAGGGGTGATCGTGTCCGAGCTCGATCAGGAACTGCCATGCGGTGAGCCCGGCCATCGGCGCCCCTGCGGCGTGCACGTGATCGATACCGGCCGGCTTGCGGGCGAGGTCCGACGCGGGCGCGGCCACGTACTCGGCGTATGTGCTGCCGTCGAAGCTGGGAAAGCGGAGGAGGCCGAAGACCTCGTCACCGACTGAGAAGCCGTCCACGTCCGCGGCGACGGCCACGACGACGCCCGACAGGTCCGTCCCCGGGATCACGGGAAGGCCGAACTTCGGCCTCGTCTCCGGAGGCAGGTCGGACATCCCGTCGCGCAGGTACCAGTCCGGCGGATTGACACCGACCGCGTGCACGCGGACGAGCACCTCACCCGGTCCCGGCTCGGGAACCGGCACCTCGTCGTAGCGAAGGACCTCGGGGCCGCCGTGCATATGGAGCCGGACCGCCCTCATCGTGTGTATCGGCATCGTCTTCTCCTGCCCGCGCCGCGGGATAGGCTTATCCGGATCGGCGATCCGAATAAGCGGATCACTGGTACGAATATATGGACCACTGATCCGGATAGTCAAGGGGAACAGATGCGGGCCGACGCCAGGAAGAACCGCGACCACCTGCTCGCAGTGGCGGGCGACGCCCTCGCCGAACAAGGCGTCGACGTGTCCCTGCGCGACATCGCGCGCAGGGCGGATGTCGGGCTCGCGACGCTGCTGCGTCACTTCCCGACGCGCGAGGCGCTGCTCGAGGCCCTGCTCCGGACGAGCTTCGACGAGCTGACGGCGCGGGCGGCCGAGCTCGAGACGTCGAGCTCGCCGGCGGACGCTCTCGTCTCGTGGCTGCGCGACTGCGTCGCGTGGACGACCGAGTACCGTGGCGTGACCGTGCTGATGGCGGCCGCCATCGAGGACGCCGAGTCCGCACTCCATGCTTCGTGCGTCACTCTGCGCTCGGCCGGCGCCCGGCTCCTCACCCGCGCCCAGGCCGCAGGCGTGGCGCGGACCGACATCGACGGCGCCGACCTGTTCGCGCTGGTGGCGGCGCTCGCCTGGCTCGGCGATCAGCCCGCGCTCGCGCCGCGCGCGGACCGCCTCTTCGGGGTTGTCGCGAGCGCGGTCCTCGCGGGCGCGGGGAGCGGCGATGCCGAGGAGGAGCGCGGGGTCCGTAGCTGACGGACCCAGCGATCGGCGGCTTCCGGGCTCAGGGCTTCCGCGGCGAAGCCAGGGTGTACCGCGTCTCCTCCGGGACGTGGGTCGTGTCCCGGCGTGCCAGCAGCCAGTACAGGGCTGCCGGGACCGCCAGGCCCACGATCCAGGAGATGTCCGCGCCGCCCAGCGGGTCCGCCAGCGGCCCCGTGTAGAAGTGCGTGACAAGGAACGGGAGCTGGGCGAGGATTCCCACCGCGTAGACGGCGAGGGCGTCCCAGCGCCAGGCGCCGTAGCGGCCCTCGGGGTCGGACAGCGCCGGTATGTCGTACCGCTCCCGTGAGATCAGGTAGTAGTCGACCAGGTTGATCGCCGACCACGGAGTGAAGAACGTCAGCAGGAACAGCAGGAAGTCCTTGAAGGACGTCAGGAAGCTGTCCTTGCCCAGGAGCGCCACCACCGTCCCGGCCACCATGATCAGTGCGATGTACGCGGTCCTGCCGCGCTGCGACAGCGTCTTCTGGCCGCGGAACCCGCTGACGCTGGTCACCATCGACATGAAGCCGCCGTAGGTGTTCAGCACGTTGATGGTCAGCTTGCCGAGCGCGATCACGAAGTACAGGAACGACGCGATCAGACCCGTGCCGCCCAGGCCGACCACGTAGCCGACCTGGTTCGCGAGGAACGCCTCGCCCGCGCTTGCCGCCACGAGCACGCCGAACGTCATCGACCACTGCGAGCCGACGGCCGATCCCGAAAGGGTCCACCAGAACGTGGTGCGCCCCGACGTCGTACGCGGCAGATAGCGCGAGTAGTCCGCGACGTACGGCCCGAAGGCGAGTTGCCAGGATGCCGAGAGCGACACCGCGAGCAGGAACATCGGCAGGTCGAAGTGCGCGTCCCCGAGCAGCGCCGACAGGTCCACACGATCCAGGAGGCGGATGCCCAGGTAGATGAACGCGAGCGCGCAGACCACGCTGGCCACCCGCCCCAGGACGTGGATCACCCGGTAGCCGACCGTCGCCGTCACGGCCGTGACGAGGGCGAAGACGACGATGCCGGTGGTGTCGTCCGTGTGCGTGAGCTCCGCGGTCGCCTGTCCGGCGAGGACACTGCCGCTCGCGAAGAAGCCCACATACATGAGGATGACCAGGAGGAGGGGGACGACCGCGCCGCGCACCCCGAACTGGGCGCGGGACTGGATCATCTGGGGCAGGCCGAGCTTCGGGCCCTGCGCGGAGTGCAGGGCCATGACGGTGCCGCCGAGGAGGTTGCCGAGCAGCAGGCCGACGACCGACCACACCACGTCACCGCCGAAGACGACGGCGAGTGCGCCCGTGACGACCGCGGTGATCTGGAGGTTGGCGCCGAGCCAGAGGGTGAACTGACTGAACGCTGTCCCGTGCCGTTCGTCGTCCGGGACGACGTCGATGGAGCGCCGCTCCACCAGGTCTTCAGCTGCCATGACTCGTGTACCTGGCCTCTCGGTGGTGGGTCCTGCCGCTCGGTCCGGCGGCTACTTCTTCTTGATCCCGTGCTCTGCCGCCCAGTCGTGCGCGACGTCCTCGGGGTCCTTCTTGTCCTTGTCCACCAGGCGGTTGAGCTCGGTGAGGTCCTCGGTCGTCAGCGCACCGCCGAGCCGGGCGAGTGCCTTGCGGACCGTCGAGTCGGCCTTGCGGTCGGCGATGAGCGGGACGACGTGCTGGCCGGGGACGAGGTTCTTCGGGTCGGTGAGGACGACCCAGCGCTCGGCGGCGATGTCGGTGTCCGTGGTGAAGAGGTTCGCCACGTCGACGTCGCCCTTCCTCAGGGCGCCCTTGACCAGGGGCCCGGAGGAGTCGAGGGACTTGAACTCCTTGAACTCCACGCCGTACACGTCCTTGAGGCCCACCGCGCCCACCGTGCGCTTCTTGACCTCGGGCGCCGCGCCGATGACGAGCTTGCCGTTGTGCTCGGCGAGGTCGGCCAGGGACTTGAGGCCGTACTTCTCGGCGGTCTCCCGGGTGACGACGAAGGCGTCGGAGTCCTCCGCCATGCCGTAGGGAAGGATCTGGAGGCCGCGCGGCAGGGCCATGGCGAGGGCGTTCTGCATCTCCCCCTCCTCCGTGGCCTTCGCCTCGGCGTCGAGGTAGTGCAGCAGGGCGCCCTGGTACTCGGGCAGGAGGTCGATGTCGCCGCCCTCGAGGGCGGGTATGAGGATCTCGCGGGTACCGAGGTTGGGGCGGACCGTGGTCTTCACGCCGGCCGCTTCGAGCGCCGCCGCGTAGAGATGACCCAGGACCTGGTTCTCGGTGAAGTTGGCGGTGCCGATGGTGACGCCGCCCTCGCTGGAGCCTCCGCCTCCGCCGCCGGATCCCTGCCCGTCGAGGGAGGTGATGCCGCCGCTGCAGGAGGCGAGGGCGGGGACGGAGGCGGCGGCGAAGAGCCCGCCGAGGAGAGTTCTGCGGTTCATCGTGCTTGCTCCTAGGCCGACTTGGCGGGTCGATTACGGAAAAGGACGCGCTGGAGCGCGGAGAGCGTGAGATCGAGTACGACGGCGACGACCGCCACGAGCACGGCGCCCCCGAGCACCTGCACGAGGTCGCGCTGGGCGAGCCCGTCGAAGACGTACCGGCCGAGCCCGCCGAAGGAGACGTACGCGGCGATGGTGGCCGTCGCGACGACCTGGATGAGCGCGAGCCGGAGCCCGGTCATGATCAGTGGGAGCGCGAGCGGCAGTTCGACCTGGAGGAGGACCTGGTGCCGGCGCATGCCCTGCCCGCGCGCCGCGTCCCGTACCTCGGGGTCGACGGCGGTCATGCCCGCATACGTGTTGGTGACGATGGAGGGCACGGCGAGCGCCACCAGCGCGATGTAGACGGGCCACATCGACAGGCCGCTGGCGAGGAAGACCAGCACGACCAGGCCGACGGTGGGCAGCGCCCGGCCGAAGCTGGAGAGGTTGATGGCGACGAACGCGCCGCGCCCGGTGTGACCGATGAGCAGGCCGACCGGCAGTGCGATGGCGGCGGCGACGAGGGTGGCGAGCAGCGAGTACTGGAGGTGCTCGGCGAGGCGGTGGCCGATGCCGTCCGCCCCGGCCCACTGTTCGCCGCTGACGAGCCAGGCGCCGAGATTCTTGAAGAGTTCGTACACGGGTCAGGCCCTCTGCTTCTGCCGGCGGGTCCAGGGGGTCAGGACGTACTGAAGGGCGACGAGAAGCGCGTCCGCGACGAGCGCGAGGAGCAGGGTCAGGACGACGCCGACGATCACGGGGGTGGGGAAGTTGCGCTGGAACCCGTCCGTGAAGAGCTGCCCGAGTCCGCCGTCGCCGATGTACGTGGCCACGGAGACGAGGGAGATGGCCATCACCGTCGCGATCCGCACACCCGCCATGATCACCGGGAGGGCGAGGGGCAGTTCGACCGTGAGCAGGGTGCGCAGCGGCCGGGAGCCCATGGCCTTCGCGGCTTCCTTCGTCCTGGCGGGGACGGAGTCCAGGCCTTCGACCGTGTTCCGCAGGAGCACGACGAGTGTGTAGATCGTCAGGCCGATGACGGTGGTGGTGCGGGTGAGACCGCTGACCGGCAGGAGGAGCACGAAGACGGCGATCGAGGGGATGGTGAACAGGACGTTCGACAGGCCGAGGAGGAGCCCGCGCAGCCGGCGTACCCGGTGCGCGACCACAGCCAGGGGGAGCGAGACGACCAGGCCGAGGAGTACGGCGGTGAGGGCGGCCTGGAGGTGGGAGAGGGCCAGGGTGGTGAGGTCACCGGTGTGGTCGGCTGTCCATGACCAGTCGAAGGTCATGCGACCACCGCGCTTGCCTCGCTGTGCACGTGCCCCGCGTGGTCGTGGATGTCCTCGCGGGACGTCACGCCGGTGAGGGCGCCCTCCGCGTCGACCCGGGCGACCAGGCCGCTCGGCGCGGCGATCGACTCGTTGAGAGCCGAGAGGAGCGAGTCCGTGTCCCGCAGGGGCCGCACCGGGGTCTCCGCATGTGTCTCGCTGTCGCGCCAGGCCAGCGGCTTCCGGGCGGGGTCGAGGGTCAGCTGCCAGCGGGAGTCCAGAGGCGCGGGCCCCTGGGGAACCCGCGCGAGCGTCGACAGGGACAGCAGCTTCAGGCCTCGCTCCGCGCCCAGGAAGTCCGCGACGAACTCGTCCGAGGGCCGGGCCAGGAGTTCGGCGGGGCTCGCGCACTGGACGAGGTGGCCGCCGGTCCGGAAGACGGCTATGCGGTCGCCGAGCCGTACGGCCTCGTCGATGTCATGCGTGACGAAGACGATGGTCTTGTTCAACTCTTTTTGAAGCCGCAGGAGTTCGTCCTGGAGCTGGGTGCGGACCACGGGGTCGACAGCGCCGAACGGCTCGTCCATCAGGAGCACCGGCGGGTCCGCGGCGAGCGCGCGGGCCACGCCGACCCTCTGCTGCTGGCCGCCGGAGAGCTGGTGCGGGTAACGCTTCCCCGTGTCGGCGGACAGGCCGACCGTCTCCAGGAGTTCCGCCGCCCGCGTCCGCGCCTTCCTGCTGCCCCAGCCGAGCAGCAGCGGCACGGTCGCGATGTTGTCCAGGACGGTGCGGTGGGGGAAGAGCCCGGACTGCTGGATGACGTAACCGATGGAACGGCGTAGCTCGGCGGCGTCCTGTTCCAGGACGTCCTTGCCGTTGACCCTGATCGTCCCGGAGGTCGGATCGACCATCCGGTTGATCATGCGGAGGGTCGTCGTCTTGCCGCAACCGGAAGATCCTACGAGGACGGTCACGCCCCCTTCCGGCATCTCAAGGGTGAGGTCGTGCACCGCGGTTGTGCCGTTCGGGAAGCGCTTGTGGACCTTGTCGAATTGGATCATGAGGAGTCCCTTGCCCGGCTGCATATCATCATGCAGAGTTCTCGGTGACTGAATAGGTTGTCAATAGCTGGTCGCCGCTCAGGCGTAAATCCCTGGTTACGAGTGGCCGTAAGGCAAGACCAGGCGCCTGATTGAGGAGGAATTACGAGTGATGTCGTCTCGTATGGTGAACACGGCGGTCGACGACAGCGGTGCGATCGTCGTCCTCGACGGCCGCGGACTGATGGTCGCAGATGTCGTACGCATGGCCGAATCCGCAGCGAAGCCCGTTCCCGCCGCGGAAGGGATGAAGCGTGTCGAGGCCTCCTGGGGCGCCGCACGGGAGATCGCTTCGTGGGGTCGCGTCTACGGTCGCTCCACCGGTGTGGGCGCTAACCGGAATGAGTCCGTGCCGACGGACGCCGCAGCCGACCACGGCCTGCGGCTGCTGCGCAGCCATGCCGGGGCGATCGGTGAGGAGCTCCCGGCACGGCAGGTCCGCGCCATGCTGGCGGTCCGGGCCAACCAGCTGCTCGCGGGTGGCGCCGGCCTGCGCCCCACCGTCGTCACGGCCCTCTGCGAGGCGCTGGGGACGGGCGCCTACCCGAAGGTCAACGAATTCGGCTCGGTCGGCACCGGCGACATCGCCGCGCTCGCGCAGATGGGCCTCGCGCTGGCGGGCGAACACCCCTGGCGGGGACCGGGGACGGCTCCCGACGCGCAGCCCCTCGACAACAACGACGCCCTCGCACTGATCAGCAGCAACGCCCTCACCCTCGGCCAGTCGGCGCTCGCGGTGCACGAGCTGCGTGGCCTGATCGCGGCCACACAGGTGGTGGCGGCGCTGTCCCTGATGGCGACCGACGGTTCGTACGAGGCGTACGCGCTGCCCGTGCACGAGGCGCGTCGGCACGCCGGTTCGTACGCCGTCGCGGAACGCATGCGCCTGCTGCTCGGCGCGCCCGACCGCCCCACGCCACCACTCGGCCGGATCCAGGACCCGTACGGCTTCCGCTGTGTGCCGCAGATCCACGGCCCCGCGCACGACGCGGCGGACGCGCTCGAAGACGTCCTCACGGTCGAGATCAACGCGGCGGCGGAGAATCCGCTGATCTCGGCGGACGACATGGCGGCCTACCACCACGGCGGCTTCTACCTCGCGCAACTCGCCCTGTCGCTGGATCACTTCAGGTTGGCCGTGTCACAGGTGGCGCGCCTGTCGACCTCGCGTCTCTCGACGCTCAACGAACCGGGGTTCACCCGCCTGCGGCCGTTCCTCGCGGACGGCGAGCCGGCGTCGTCCGGCGTGATGATCCTCGAATACGCGGCCGGGGCGGCGCTCGGCGACCTGCGGGCCTTCTCCGCGCCCGCGTCACTCGGTCACGCGGTGCTCTCGCGGGGCGTCGAGGAGCAGGCCAGCTTCGCCTCGCTGGCGGCGCGCCAGACGCTACGGGCATGCGAGGCGTACCGGCTCGTCGTGGGCTGCGAACTCGTCGCGGCCGTACGGGCGTTGCGGCAGCGCGACATGCGGCTCGACCCCGGACTGCCCGTCGGGCGCGCTTTCGAACTGGCGGACTCGGTGCTCGAGGCGGAGCTGGCGGACCGGCCGCTGACGGACGACGTGACCCGCGCGGCCGGGCTGCTCGACCGGTTCACCGAACTGTGGCTGGGCCTCGGGTCAGGGGGCGGAACGGCGTTCGACGGTCAGGGTGTGGTGAGGGGGATGCCCTGAGCGGCAGCCTCGGCGTATCCCCGGTCGATGCGACGCCCTTCTCCACCCTTGCAGGTTGTCACTAAGTGACATAGTGTCGTAGGGAGACGCAAGGGGAAAGGGTGACACCGACGCCATGACGACGACGAAGCGCAGCTCAGGGGGGATGAGCGAGCAGCGGCGTGCCCGGCTGCGGCTGGAGATCTCCCGTGAGGCTGCCCGCCTGTTCTGGGAGCACGGGGTGGCAGCCACCAGCGGTGACCAGATCGCCGAAGCCGTGGGTCTCTCGACGCGGACCATCTGGCGGCACTTCCGCAGCAAGGAGAGCTGTGCCGAGCCGATCGTCATGCAGGGGGTTGTCACCTTGATGACGGTGCTGCGCAGCTGGCCCCGACAGAGCTCTCTCGAGGATCACCTGGCCGCCGAGTTGGTCGGGCTCCGTCACGGGACGCCGCCCGTCGGCCTGGCCGACGAGATGCTCGCGATGAAGATGATCCGGCTCGCCGACACCGAGCCGGCGCTCCGTACGGCCTGGTTGATGGCCTGCGATCAGGTGGAGCGCCAGATGTGCGGCATCATCGGCGACCGCCTGGGCCGTCCGGCGGACGACCTCGAGGTGCGGCTGCACGCCGCGGCCACCGCGTCGGGCGTGCGGGTGCTGGACGAGCACATCGGTGCCGCCCTCCTCGCCGGCGCCGACCTCACGGAGTTCACCGACGTGGCGGCGGTCGCCCGGCAGTATGCCCATGCGATCCGCACGGCCACCAGCGGAGTCGTCGGCGACCCCGTCGTCTGAGGACATCGGGGCCGGAGAGGCCGAAGAAGCGCGTCGATGGGACCACGGCAAACGAGAAGGAGTGTCCTCATGTCCACCGTTCCGCCCGAGGCCCCGCACCTGACCGTCGAAGAGATCTTCGCCTCGCCCGTCCGCGCCGGCGCGTCGATCTCGCCGGACGGCACCAGAATCGCCTACCTGGCACCGTGGCGTGACCGGCTCAACGTGTGGGTGGAGGGCATCGACTCCGACGAGCGGGCGCGTTGCGTCACGGCCGACGACAACCGCAGTGTGCACGTCTACCACTGGACGGACGATCCGCGGTGGCTGCTCTACGAGCAGGACGGCGACGGGGACGAGCACTGGCACGTCTACCGCGTCGACCTGGAGAACCCGGAGGCCGAGGCGGTCGACCTCACCCCCTTCCCGGGGGCCACGGCCCTGGGCTTCGAGATGCGGGTCTCCCGCCCCGGCAAGGCGCTGGTGCAGCTGAACCACCGCGACCCGGTCGAATTCGACCTCTACGAAGCCGACATCGCCACGGCCGAGCTGACGATGCTGGCGCAGAACCCGGGCCGGCTCGCCGGGTTGACGCACACACCCGGCGGGGACCTGTACGCCCAGATCTGGACCTCCGACGGCGACATCGAGCTGGTGCAGCTGGACATCGGGACCGGAGAGCGGCGTCCGGTCGCCACCTTCGACGGTGCCGACCACCCGCTGGGCATCAACCCGTTCCAGTTCACCCCGGACGGCACCGGAGTGTGGGCGGGCTCCAACCGGGACAGCGACCGGACCCGCGTGGTCCGTCTGGATCTGGCCACCGGCGAGGAGTCCGAGGTCGACAGCCACCCCACCCTCGACGTCGACCCCCGTACCTCCGTCTTCCCCACCCTGCCTTCGCCCCTCATCCTCGACCGGCACACCGGAGAGCTGCTCGGGGTGCGCTATCTCGGCGAGCGCCAGGTGATCCACGCACTGGACGCCCAATTCGCCGCGGTTCTGAAGAAGCTGGAGCAGCTGTCGGAGGGGGACCTGTCCGCCGTGTCCTCCGACAGGAGCGGGCGGCGCTGGGTCGTCAGCTTCACCCACGACCGGGACCCCGGCGTCACCTACCTCTACGACCACTCGACAGGGGAGAGCCGCCTGCTCTTCCGGCCCTACCCGCACCTGGGCCCCGGAGTGCTGGCTCCGATGACACCGGTCACGATCACCTCACGCGACGGACTGGCGCTTCCCTCCTACCTGACGCTGCCCGTGGGGGCGGAGCCGGTCGGACTGCCGATGGTGCTGCTGGTCCACGGAGGCCCCTGGCATCGCGACAGCTGGAAGTTCGACCCCACCGCCCAGCTCCTGGCCAACCGCGGTTACGCGGTGCTGCAGGTCAACTTCCGGGGCTCGACCGGATACGGCAAGGCCTTCCTGAAGGCGGGCATCGGGGAACTGGCCGGGAAGATGCACGACGACCTCATCGACGCCGTCGACTGGGCCGTCGAGGAGGGGTACGCGGACCGGGACCGCGTCGCGGTCTTCGGAGGCTCCTACGGCGGCTACGCCACACTCGTCGGCGTCACCTTCACTCCCGACGTCTTCGCCGCCGCCGTCGACTTCTGCGGCATCTCCAATCTCGTGACCTTCCTGCGGACCGTACCGGAGTTCGCGAAGCCGCAACTCTTCAACAACTGGTACCTCTTCGCGGGAAACCCAGAAATCCCCGCGCAGGAAGCGGAGTTGTGGGCGCGCTCGCCCATCAGCCGGGTGGATCGGATCCGCACACCTCTCATGGTGGTCCAGGGCGGCAACGACGTCCGCGTCGTCAAGGCCGAGTCCGACCGGATCGTCGACGCTCTGCGGGCCCGCGGCGTCGAGGTCGAGTACATGGTCAAGGACAACGAGGGCCACGGCTTCGTGAACCCCGAGAACAACATCGACATGTACCGCATGGCCGACCGCTTCCTCGCCCGCCACCTGAGCCCCCGGGCCTGACCCCTCGGCCGCCGAGCCCGAGGTCCCGGCTCCGGACGTGACGCCCGGACCGCATGCCCCCACCGCGACCCCGAAGGACGAGACATGCGACTGACTCTGCCTCAGCGGCTCTATCTGCTCTGTTACACCGTGGACAAGGGCAAGTTCGAACTCACCGACCTCCAGGGCCGCGGTCAGCTGCTGCGCGCCGGTGCGCTCACCGAACTGGCCCTCGGCCGACTGCTCAGCGCCGAGGGAGGGAAGGTCGCACGAGACGGCGCCGAGCCGCAGGGCGATCCGTTCCTCGCCGAGGTGTGGAGCGATCTGCCCGAGAAGCGGAAGGGCTGGCTCTCGTTCGTGCACAACAAGGCTCACCGGGCCGAGAAGCCCGTCCGTGAGCAGCTCGCCGCAGTGGGCGCGATCACCGTCACGCACGAGAAGAGGCTGGGGATGATCGGCGTCGACCGGACCGCCGTCAACGACCCGCAGCAGGTTCTCGCCCTGCAGGAGAGGGTCCGTAAGACCGTGCTCGGCGGCCCCGATCCGACGGCGATCCCGGTGGACGAGCTGGCCATGGCGGTGCTGGCGGCCGAAGTCGAGGTGAGCAGCGTCTTCACCGGCAAGGAGCGCCGCGCGCACAAGCAGGTGTTCAAGGCGCTCGCAGCGCGGTACGACGGCGTCGTGCCCGGCCTGCGCAAGGCGCTGCGCGACTCGTACCTGTCGAGCAGGGCGGTCGGAGGCGGCTGGGGAGCGTGAGCTCGGGCCCCGCGCTGTCAGGGCAGCCCGGTCCACGCTGCCCGGCTTACGTGCGGCAGGTGCCGGCACGCTGAGCGCCATGGTGAGTTTCCGGTCCGGTACGGGGAGCTCGCGGGGGCGTCGCAGGTGGGCCTCGGGCAGCCGCCCCATTCCGCCGCCCCGCATCCATCGTGGCTGGATCTTGATGATTGTTAAGATCCAGCCATGGCGCAAGCGCACGTGGTGGCTGTACTGGCCTTCGATGGGATGGCGCCCTTCGAGCTGGGCGTGGTGGTGGAGGTCTTCGGCCTGCCCCGCCCCGAGCTGGGAGACCTGCCCTGGTACGAGCTGCGGGTGTGCGCCGAGGAACCCGGCCGGGATCTGCGGGCGGTCGGCGGGTTCACGCTGCGCGCCGAGCACGGGCTCGATGCGCTGACCACGGCGGACACGGTGATCGTGCCGGGGGTGGCCAAGGCCGGGGCGGACGTCTCGCCCGCCCTCGTGGAAGCGCTGCTGCGGGCCCATGCCCGGGGAGCGCGCATGGTGTCGATCTGTTCGGGGGCGTTCGCGCTGGCCGCGTCCGGCCTGCTGGAGGGGCGCCGCGCCGCCACCCACTGGCGCTATGCCCGCGCGCTCGCCGAGCGGCATCCCGGGATCGAGGTCGACCCGGACGTGCTGTACGTCGACAACGGCGATGTCCTCACCAGCGCGGGCAGCGCGGCCGGTATCGACCTGTGCCTCTACCTGGTCCGGGCCGATCACGGCGCGGCCGTGGCCAACACGGTCGCACGCCGCTTCGTCGTTCCGCCGCACCGCGAGGGCGGGCAGGCCCAGTTCATCGAGGCGGCGGTGGGAGAGATCGGTGCCGAGGACGACGGCGTCACGCGGAGCATGGACTGGGTGCTGCGCCATCTGCACACACCCCTGTCCGTGTCCGCCCTGGCCCGGGCTGCGTGCATGTCGGAACGCTCGTACTTGAGGCACTTCACCCGCCGCAACGGCGTGAGTCCCATGCGCTGGGTCATCGCCCAGCGGGTGGCCGCCAGTCTGCCGCTGCTCGAGTCCGGTGACGGCACCGTGGACGAGGTCGCAGCCGCGGTCGGCTTCGACAGCACCGGGACGTACCGGCACCACTTCACCCGTCAGATGCGCACGACGCCGACGGCCTACCGCAAGACGTTCACCCGCGTCCCGAGCACGCATGACGGGCACTCCGTACGACCGGCACGACTGGCGGAATCTTGATGGCTGGAGGCGTATACGCCACTCGTGGGCCGGGCTCAGGGATCGGAAGATGGAGCCATCGCCGGCCGGGGATACCCGGCACGGCCCACCGGCCCTCCCGACCAGCAGGAACAAGAGGCACTCCATGTCCGCCACCGCTCCCGCCGAGATCACCAGCGCAGTCCTGAGCGTGCCCGCCGCCGCCCCGTCCGAGGGCGCCGCCCACTACGCCGCCCGCCTCGCCTTCGAGGCGGATGTCTCCGACGTCCACGCCGATCTGGCATCCGGCGCCCACGGGGTCGTGGTGGTCGACACCCGCAGTGATGCCGCCTGGGACCAGGGACACATCCCTGGCGCCCTCCACATGCCCACCGCACAGATTGCCGACCTGGCACCGCAGCTGATCGACCCGGCCAAGACCGTGGTCACCTACTGCTGGGGCCCCGGCTGCAACGGCGCGACCCGCGCGGCGCTGGCCTTCGCCCGCCTCGGCTACCGGGTCAAGGAAATGCTCGGCGGCTTCGAGTACTGGGCACGCGAGGGCTTCGCCTACGACTCCGCCGCCGGCTCCGAGCAGCGCCCTGTCGACGATCTCACCGCCCCACGCTCGGGCATCTCCTGCGCCTGCTGAAGGACACCGCACGGCCGGACCGGCTCCTGTCCGCCGAAGCCGCCTGCACGACCGGCGCTGTCCTGCGCGTCGCCGTGGTGAGGCCGGCCGGCCTCGGCCCCGGAACGGGCGGGGATCAGTGCTCGGTTGCCGCGTGCTGTAGTTGAGCGGTGTTTCCCCGACGGTCGATCTGTATCCACTAGTCGACGATGCGTCCGTGCTCGACGCGATAGACTGCACTGGTCATCGCCGTGACCGGTGCGCCGGCCGGCGGACAGCGATTCGCCGGGCCGACGTGCCGCCCCTCTTGGATCCAGCGGGCGTGGACCCGATCGAAGGGTGGAGTCCCGAGCGCACTTGCAGAAGGAATTGGCGGACAGGGTCCATGGTCTTGCTCATGGGTGGAGGCGTCCTTCGAGTGCGACGACGCTGCTGAGGCAGGACACACATACGGCATCCGCCGGACCGGCCCAGCGAGCCGAGGACCAGGCGGCTTCGGGGCCCGGCTCAGCTGTCCAGGGAATCCACGTACGGAGACAGCTTGGCGGGGTTCATCACCCACATGATGTGTTCGATGCCCCGCGCGGACACGTCGATGGACAGGAGCGCCACCGCTTCCCCGCCGGCCGAGACAAGGACGGCCGGCCTGCCGTTCGCCTCGACCCAGCGGGTGTCCGCTTCGGGCCAGAATCGTGGGGCGAAGGCGGCAAGGTACTTGGAGACGTGCGTGCGGCCCATGACCGGGATCCTGGAGGCCCCGCGCACTCCTCCTCCGTCGGAGTAGCTGACGACGTCCGCCGTGAGCACGTCCTCGAGCACCGACAGGCTGCCCGTCCGCGCCGCGGCCAGGAACACGTGCAGCAGCCGCCGGTGCTCGTCGGGGCCGACGGGCTCCCTGCGTTCCGCCGACAGGTGCTTCCGAGCGCGGCTCACCAGCTGGCGCGTATTGGCCTCACTCGTCCCCAGGATGTCCGCGATGCGTCCGTACGGATAATCGAAGGCCTCCCTCAGCACGTAGGCAGCCCGTTCGACGGGGTTCAGCTTCTCCAGGAGGAACAGAACGGCCAGGTCGAGCGCCTCGGCCCGCTCCGCGCCCAGCTGCGGATCCGCACTCGTGTCGACCGGCTCGGGAAGCCAGGGCCCGGTGTAGGACTCACGGCGGATCCTGGCGGACCGGGCGAGGTTGATCGCCAGACGGGTGGTGACCGTAGCGAGAAAGGCCGCCGGTTCGCGGATCTCGGTGCGGTCGGCCTTCTGCCACCGCAGCCATGCCTCCTGGACGATGTCCTCGGCTTCCGCGGCACTGCCGAGGACGCGGTACGCGATGCCGAAGAGCTGAGGACGTGCTCCTGTGAACTCCCTGGTCGCGCGGTCGAGGTCCAGGGAATCCGGGTCATCCGCCGAGCGCATGGGCATCCTCCAACTCTGCCGCGCCGTGCCACAAGTCGTCGCGCCGGGCCGCGGCCGTCAGCAGAGCTGGCCCGGGGGAGCCGCCGCGGTGGCCCTCAGCAGGTCGCGCACCAGGTCGTCGAAGTCGATGCTTGCGGGCCTGCGGAACCTCAGACAGCCCTTGCCCATGTCCTGCCCGGCCAGCCGCTCCTCGAACGCCTCCCTGACGTCGCTCCGCATGAGGTAGAGGGAGATGTACTGCTTCTGACTGGCGAAGGCGATCTCCGCGGTGCCGCCCCGCCCGTACGCGGGCATGCCGTACGCCATGACCTCGTCGAATCCCTCGAGCTCCGCACCGCACAACTGCCGCAGTCTGCCCAGGGCGTCCTTGCGTTCCTCAGGAACCTCGGCCAGGTACCCGTCGACGTCTTCCGCCGTGCTCCTCACCATGAGCCGAGCTTACTCCGGCCGGCAGACGCTGATCCTGACGGCGGGACCGTCCCCCGCCGGGCGGAGCCGGCGGGGGACGGTCCCGTACGGACCGGGCAGGTCAGCCGAACTGGCCGGGCTGGTAGTCGCCGGCGGGCTGCTGATTGATGACGTTGATGCGGTTGTAGGCGTTGATGACGGCGATGAGGGAGATCAAGGCGATCAGCTGGTCCTCGTCGAAGTGCTTGGCGGCGTCCGCCCAGGCCTCGTCGGTGACGCCGCCTGCCGCGTCGGCGATGCGGGTGCCCTGCTCCGCGAGTTCCAGGGCCGCGCGCTCGGCCTCGGTGAAGACCTTTGCCTCCCGCCAGGCGGCCACCAGGTTGAGACGCTGCACGGTCTCCCCGGCGTGCGCGGCGTCCTTGGTGTGCATGTCGGTGCAGAAGCCGCAGCCGTTGATCTGACTGGCGCGAATCTTCACCAGCTCTTGGACCGCGTGGGGAAGCGTCGAGTCCGCCACCGTCTTGTTGGCCGAGTTGATGTGTTTCAGCACCTTGCCCGCGAGGGGGTGGCCGAAGTAGTTGAGGCGTGATTCCACGATGGGTCTCCTAGCCGTGTTGCGGATACACACAGCTGACCGGGAAGACCCCCGAAGTGTGACAGGACGCGGGGTGTGACGTGCGTCTCTCCTCAGCGCGCCGCCAGCCAGTCCGCGTACCGGGTGGGGGCGAGCGCGGCGTCGTCCTTGCCGGTGAGGACGTCTCCGTGAACCACGGCGAACATGCCGGCGGCGTCGTCCGTGGTGACCGTCAGGCTGTCCGAACGGGCCGCGAGAGTGATCCTCCCGAGCTCGTCGAGAGGGAAGACCTCGGGGCCCGCGATGTTGTGGATGCCCTGCAGCGGAGCGCCCACGGCGACGTCGGCGACCGCGTCGGCCACGTCCTGGGCGGCGATCGGCTGGATCGGGGTGACGGGCAGCCGGACGGTGTCACCGTCGGCCGTCCAGCTCATGACGGAGTCAATGAACTCCATGAACTGTGTGGCGCGGACGATGGAGTACGGGATCGGCCCCGCTACGAGGATCTCCTCCTGGAGAGCCTTCGCACGGTAGTAGTCCAGTTCGGGTACCTGGTCCACGCCGACGATGGACAGTACGACGAAGTGGCGCACCGCGGCCTTCTGCCCGGCGCTCAGCAGATTGTCCATCGACTGCCGGAAGAAGGCCGGTGCGGCCTCGTCGAAGGTCGGGGAGTTGGTCAGGTTGACCATGGCGTCGGCGCCGGTCAACGCCTTCTCCAGGCCCTCGCCCGTGACGACGTCCACGCCCGTGGACTTCGAGTGCGGCACCGCCTCGTGCCCGTCGGCCTTCAGCTTCCTGACGACCTTCGATCCGATCAGCCCCGTGCCGCCGATCACTGCGATCCTCATGACGGGCCCTTCTGCCGGAGGACGTTCTCGCACCTGCTGCGATTCACCGATTCACCGATCCACTGAAGCACGCCCGCCTCCGGACCGCACTCGCTGACCCCCGGCCGTCATGGCCACACTCCCGATGCGCAGGGGCGAGGTGGTGTTACCCGGGACGATGTCGTAGTCGGCCAGCGCGTCCTGATCCCTCAGCCGCCCGTCCCGGTAGATCCTGGTGTGCCCCGGAGGCTCGGCGGGGCCGTCCAGTCGACCGGGCGGATTGCAGGCGTAACCGGAGATGCGGTTGGCGCGCCCCTCGGTGTTGTCCGCGGAGTGGACACGCGCGACCCGTTCGCACTGGTTGACCCTGGCGTAGGTGAGCTTGCCCAGCCAGTGGACGTGGCCGGACCCCCCGGGTCGGGGGAGCACCAGTACGTCCGGGCGTAGCCAGGCCTCGATGGTCGGTGCTCCCGTGGTGGAGACCGACAGGACGTCGCTGTCCGGGACTTCGATGTACTGGTCGGTGGTGCTGTCGAACAGGGTGGCCGGGGCGCCGTTGGGCAGATGCGTGTGGCCGGGGGAGCCGTGGTACTCGCCCGTCGCGCGGTGGCGCCGGGCACGATCGGGGCGACCGGCCGGAACCGATCGCGGATACGCAGGATTGGCCCATGCTCTTCGCGCCCAAGTGGCTCTCGGTACTGGGCATGTACGGTCATAGAGTCGTGCTCATGACCAAGAACAGGACCACCTTCCCCCCGGTGCTCACCCGCCACGCCGACGCCGAGACCTGCGTCGACCCGAGCAGCACGATGCGGCTGCTCGGCGAGGGTCGCCACACGGACGGGGGTTTCACGAGCTACCGGTCGACCTTCGCCGAAGGCGCTGTGGGGGCGCCCGCCCACTTCCACACCAAGGCGACGGAACTGTTCTTCGTGCTCGGCGGTGCCCTGTGCGTGCTCGTAGGCGAAGAGGTGACTGTCCTGCGGGAAGGGGACTTCCTGTCAGTACCGCCCCACACCCCGCACGCGTTCGCCGCTGCCCCCGGCTTCACGGCGGACGTCCTGTTCGTGTTCGACCGGCACATGGACCGCTTCGCGTACCTGCGTCTGCTCGGCAGGGTCATGCGAGGGGAGGCGGACCCGAAGGAGATTGCCGAGTCGGCCGAGCGCTTCGACAACCACTACGTGGAAAGTGCCGCCTGGCGGGACGCGCTGAAGGTCGGGTGAGTACGGCCGGTGCGACCGGGAAGGCGGAGGTGCATGCGTGCGCCGCAGACCATCGGGTGGTCGGCAGCGCACGGGGTAACCGAGCAAAAGAAGGAGTTGTTCCTCCATGTCCTCCTCCCTCGTGGAAACCGTCGACATCAAGGCGCCGGTCAGCGTTACCTGGGCTCTGTGGAGCGATGTGACGCAGTGGCCGAAGTTCCTGAGCCACGTGCGACGGGTGGATCCGATGGACGAGCGCCGGTTCTCCTGGCAGTTGTCCCTGCCGGGCGCCGACAAGGGCTTCGTGGCGGAGCTCACCGAGGTCGTCCCGCAGGACCGGATCGCCTGGAAGACGATCGAGGGGGTGCACCACGCGGGCGTGGTCACCTTCCACCGGCTCGACGAGACCTCCAGCCGGGTCGCCCTGCAGATCGAGTACGACCCCAGCGGGTTCGTCGAGCACTTGGGCGCACTGACCAATCTCGACTCGGCACTGGCCAACTACGACCTGGGCGAGTTCCAGAAGCTGGCCGAGGCCACGGCCGCGGGCGACGGCCCTCGGGGGGTGTGACCACGGCCCTCGTGGCATCCCCGCAGACGGGAACCGCCCGGGCGCACCTCCGTGGTGCGCGCGGGCGGTTCTTGTCCGTCGCTGTCGCGGGCCCGACAAGGCGTCAGCGTCGAGACGGAGCGGAGGAATCCGGCCGACCGGCCACCACCTGTCCACCATCGGTGCCGGTGTCCGTGCCCGGTTCGTGCGGTGCCTCGTCCTTCGGGCGGTGCCCTGCCGCCCGCTCGCGCGCCTCAGCCGACTGGCGTGCGGTACGCAGCGGCGACTGGGTCCACTCGGCGAACCACCAGACGCCGGCCACCACGCACGCCCACATGAGGCCGCCCAGCACGGCGCTCGGCCACGGCGCCCGCTCTGCCCAACGCTCCACGCCGGTCAGCACCAACCAGCCGATGAGCAGCACGGTCACAACTCGTACACGCCTATATCTGAACATCTCCGCCCGGTACCCGGTCGGCGAGCGGGTACGCAGGGTGACCCCGAAAGATTCCCGCCGGTCACGGCCACCGCCCTCGGTCTCTTTCCGTGCCCTCTGTCTCTTCCCGTGGAACGGGGGTTGTCGGCAGCGGCCGGAGCGGGTGGGATGATCGCATGAAGCAAGCGCTTTCATCGCTCTCCGCCGAACCCCTGGCATCCTTCGACCACCTGGATCACCGCTACCGCGGCGAGAACCCGGTCCGCACCCTCGGCCATCTCTTCCGCCCCGACCGCGGCAAGCTGGTCCTCGCGGTCGCCATCTTCGTCGTGAAGCACAGCCCCATCTGGCTGCTGCCACTGATCACCGCGACCGTCCTCGACGTGGTCGTCCAGCACGGTCCCGAATCGGGGATCTGGAAGTCCACCGGAGTCCTGCTGTTCATCCTCGTGATCAACTACCCGCTCCATCAGTGGTACGTGCGGTTGCTCGGAGGCAGCATCCGCCGTATGGGCACCACCCTGCGCTCGGCGCTCTGCCGCCGTATGCAGCAGCTCTCCGTCGGCTATCACGCGCGGGTCAGTTCGAGCGTCCTCCAGGCCAAGGTGGTCCGCGACGTCGAAGCAGTGGAGCAGATGGTCCAGCAAAGCTCCGACATGGGCCTCGGCGCCGTCGTCACGCTGATCGGCGGACTCGTCGTCATCGGCGTACGGGTGCCCGAGTTCCTGCCCCTCTTCCTCGTCGTGGTCCCCGCGGCCGGCTTCCTCGTGATGAAACTGCGCAGCCGGCTGCGCAGCCACAACGAGTCGTTCCGCCGCGAGGTCGAACATCTCTCCTCCCGTGTCGGGGAGATGACCACCCTGATTCCCATCACCCGCGCCCACGGACTGGAGCGGACCGCGCTCGGCCGGGTCGACGGGTCGCTGCGCCAGGTGTTCGCGGCCGGGCTGCGTCTGGACATGATCAACGGCCGTTTCGGATCGCTGGCCTGGGTTATCCTCAACACGCTCGGTGTCCTGTGTCTTTCGGGATCGGCCCTGGTCGCCTACCACGGCTGGATGCCCGTCACCGCCGGCGACGTGGTGATGCTCAGCGCCTTCTTCACCGTGCTGACCGGCTCCGTGACGACCCTGCTGGGCCTGGCTCCGGTCCTCACCAAGGGCCTGGAGTCGGTGCGTTCGGCAGGTGAGGTGCTGCAGGCACCCGACCTGGAGAACAACGCCGGCAAGGCGCGGGTCGAGAGCGTCGTCGGCCGCATCGACTTCCAGGACGCCGGATTCGCCTACGAGGACGGGGAGCCGGCGGTCGACGGGTTCACCCTCTCCGCACGGCCGGGCGAAACCATCGCGCTCGTCGGGGCCTCGGGTGCGGGCAAGTCCACGGTGCTCAACCTGCTCATCGGGTTCATCAGGCCCACCTCGGGCCGCATCCTGCTGGACGGGACCGACATGGCCGGACTCGATCTGCGGACCTACCGGCGCTTCCTTTCGGTGGTGCCCCAGGAGTCGATCCTCTTCGAAGGCAGCATCCGCGACAACGTCACGTACGGCATGGGGGACACGGACGAGGAGATGCTGATGCGCGCCCTCCGGGACGCCAACGCGCTGGAGTTCGTGCGCGGTCTGCCGCGCGGCCTGGACACGGTCATCGGGGAGCGCGGCGCGCAGCTGTCGGGCGGGCAGAAGCAGCGGCTCGCGATCGCCAGGGCGCTGATCCGCGATCCGAGGGTGCTGGTGCTCGACGAGGCGACGTCGGCGCTCGACAACCGTTCCGAAGCACTCGTGCAGGAGGCGCTCGCCAGGCTCGTGGACGGCCGGACCGTCTTCGTCGTCGCCCACCGGCTCTCCACCATCCAGGGCGCGGACCGCATCGTGGCCATGGAGGGCGGGAGGATCGCCGAGGTGGGGACGCACGAGGAGCTGCTGGGCACGGCCGGTGTGTACGCGGGGCTCCAGCCCGCCCACCCGAGGTGATGTGCCATGTCATGACCTCGCGCGGGGAGACCCGGCTTGATAGGCAAGTCGATACTTGCCTATGGTGGTGGCATGGCGGAGGATGTCTTCAAGGCCCTGGCCGACCCCACCCGTCGGCGCATTCTCGACGAGCTGGTGAACCGCGACGGCCAGACCCTGTTCGAGATCTGCGCGCGGCTGGTGACCAAGTACGGTCTCGGGCTGTCCCGCCAGGCGGTCAGCCAGCATCTGGCCGTGCTGGAATCCGCGGGTCTGGTCCTTGTGCGCCGCCAGGGCCGCTACAAGTTCCACGACCTGAACACCGAACCTCTTGAGCACATCGTGACCCGGTGGCTCAGGCCCGACACGCCGGAGAGCACCGCATGAAGATCCACCTGTCCAGCGTCTTCGTCGATGACCAGGAAAAGGCCCTGCGCTTCTACACGGATGTGCTGGGCTTCGTGAAGAAGGCCGACGTTCCGCTCGGGGCCGACCGATGGCTGACCGTCGTCTCGCCGGAGGCCCCCGACGGGACCGAACTGCTGCTGGAGCCCGACGGCCACCCCGCGGCGAAGCCGTACAAGGACGCGCTCGTCAAGGACGGGATTCCGGCCACCTCCTTCGCCGTGGACGACGTGCACGCGGAGTTCGACCGGCTGCGCGGGCTCGGCGTGCGCTTCACCCAGGACCCGCTGGAGATGGGCCCGGTCACCACGGCGGTTCTGGACGACACCTGCGGCAACCTGATCCAGATCGTGCACAGCGCGCAGTAGACCGGCGGCGGACGTCGGCGGGCCATCCGCCCGGGTCCGCCGTCGGCACGCGTACGAAGGAGCGGTGAGCCCCCGGAACGCCCGGGCCCACCGCTCCTTCGCGCGTACGGGGCCCTCGGTGCGCCCGCCCGCGCGCATTCGTACACGAGGCCGATGTGCGGCCACCCGTGCGGAGTTGGGGGTGGACGGATTCGGCTGCCCGTGCGAGGCGTCATACCAGAGCGGGACGCCTGGCGGGCAACTTCGACAACTGCACATCGAGCACGGGCGATTGACGACTACCGTGTGTGGCCGGTGATCAACGGTGGGCTCATATCGGTCGAGCCTGCCCCGACCGTTGACCCGGGCCTGACCGACCACCGTAGGTGTCACCACACGAATGCCGATTCCTGGTGCCCCACGTACCGAGGACGATGATGTCTCAACTTCGCGCACCCAACGCGCGACCGGAACGCCGCGAAGGTGGACGGCACGGCCGTCCGGGTGGCCGTCCGCACTCGGCCGCGAGCCGGCCGCGCGCCGCGCAGCCCGTTCCCGACAGCCGGCTGCGACCACAGCTGCTGCGCACCGCCCTCCTGCCGACCGTGGCCGCCGTGCTCAGCGGAGCGGCGGCCGTCATCTTCACCATCCGGGCCTCCGGGGTGCGCCCCTCCGGCAGCCTCCTGGCGGCGCTCGGAGGATCCGGGGCACTCGCTGTGGCGGCCATGGCCGCTGCCTTCCTCGGCTCCGGCCGCGTCGCCTCCGGGGTCCTCGACCGCGCTCTGGCACTCCGGCGCACCGGCGCCCGGCACCAGGCCGAACTCCAGCGCGTCGTGGAACAGCTGCGCGACGGTGAACCCCTGCCCGCCCGTCGGCCCACACCGGCCGCGGCCGACGACGCGGACGCCTTCGACCTCCTCGCCCAGGAGATGGGCCGCTCGCAGGACGAGGCGGTGGCGGCCGTCGTCCAGGCCTCGCAGCTGTTCCGCAGCAACGGGAACGAACAGAAGGTCGAGGTCTTCGTCAACCTCGCCCGCCGGCTGCAGTCCCTCGTGCACCGGGAGATCCAGATCCTCGACGAGCTGGAGCACGAGGTCGAGGACCCCGACCTGCTCAAGGGCCTCTTCCACGTGGACCACCTCGCCACCCGCATCCGCAGGCACGCCGAGAACCTCGCCGTGCTCGGCGGCGCGGTCTCACGGCGGCAGTGGAGCAACCCCGTGACCATGACCGAAGTGCTGCGCTCGGCGATCGCCGAGGTCGAGCAGTACCCACGGGTCAAGCTGGTCCCGCCGATCGACGGCACCCTGCGCGGACACGCGGTGGCCGACGTGATCCACCTCCTCGCCGAGCTCGTCGAGAACGCCACGGTGTTCTCCGCCCCGCACACCCAGGTCCTGCTGCGCGCCCAGCGCGTCACCGCCGGGCTGGCCCTGGAGGTGGAGGACCGCGGACTCGGCATGCCCGGCCCCGAGCAGAAGCGGATGAACACCCTGCTCGCCGATCCCGACCAGGTCAACGTCGCCCATCTGCTGCAGGACGGGCGGATCGGACTGTTCGTCGTCGCCTCCCTGGCCCGGAGGCACGGCATCGCCGTGCGGCTGCAGAGCAACATCTACGGGGGCACCCAGGCGGTGCTCGTGCTGCCCGAGATCCTCCTGGGCATCGACATCGACGCCACGACGCCGGCCGGGGCGACAACGGCTCCGCCGTCAGGAACGCACGACTCATCGCCCGTAGCCCCGCCGCAGCCGGCGGTCCAGCCCACGCTGCGGCTGGACCGGGCGCAGGGGGCGGGGCCGCCGCTGCCCCTGCGTGCCGAGCGGGTCGACCGCCCGAACCTGGCGGCGTCCCCGTCGGGCGTCGGGTCCGTCGACACGGCCCAGCCCCCGCCGTCCGCCGAGCCCGCGCCGCAGGCAGGGCAGGATCCCGCGGCCGTGCCTGCCTCGTCGGCCGTGCCTGCCTCGTCGGCCGTGACCGCCTCGTCGGCCGTGACCGCCTCCTCGGCCGTGACCGCCTCGTCGGTCGTGCCCGCCCCGTCCGATGGGTCCGTCGCATTCGTCCGGGCTGCCATGGACACCGGCGTCCCCGCCGAGGCGCTCCCGGCTCCCGCGGCCGCCCCGGACCGCCCCCAGCTCCCCAGGCGGAGCAACCAGGAGCATCTGGTCCCGCAGCTCAGGGAGGCCCCGGTACCGCGCGCCGAGGACGGGAACGCCCTGCACGACCCCGGCCTGATGGCGGCATTCCGGCGTGGGGTCGACCTCGCGGAGGCTCAGACCGCCGGGGAACCGGAACCGTCGGACGCATACGCCGCACCGGGCGCCGAGCCCGCTGCCCCCGGCCCCGCCGTGACCGTCGGGGCCCAGCGTTCCCACGGCCTCGCCCCGCTGCCGTTCCGCAGCACCGCGACCACCGCGACAGCCGGTACCGAGCGGGTGGACCCGGGGCACCGGGATCCGCAGACGCCCGAACCGGACCCACGCACCGAGAACATGTTCAAGGAGTAGATGCCATGACGAGCGAAATGCCGTCCGGTCAGGTCTCGGACCTCGACTGGCTGTTGAGCGGCCTGGTCCAACGCGTGCCCTACACGCGCAGCGCCGTTCTCCTCTCGGCGGACGGCCTGGTGAAATCCGTACACGGCATGGACGCCGACAGCGCCGATCACATGGCCGCCCTGGCCGCCGGCCTGTACTCACTCGGCCGAAGCGCCGGTGCCAGATTCGGTGACAACGGCGACGTGCGGCAGGTCGTGGTCGAGCTCGACTCGACGCTCCTGTTCGTCTCCACCGCCGGATCCGGCACCTGTCTCGCCGTCCTCGCCGGCCGCGAGGCGGATGCCGCCGTACTGGGGTACGAGATGGCCATGCTGGTCAAGAGCGTGCGCCCCTACCTGATGACGCCGCTCCGGCAGCCGGCCGGAGCGCCGTTCACCCCGGGGCTGTGAGGATGCCGGCCCCGCAGGACGGGCCGTTGCTCGACGACGCGGCAGGCCGGCTCATCCGCCCGTACACCGTGAGCAACGGCCGGACCAGGCCGACCACCGTGCTCGACCTGCTCTCCCTGGTCATGGCCACGGGGAGCGTGCCCCAGGTCCACCTCGGCCCTGAGCACACCGTGGCGCTGGAGCTCTGCGGCGGACCCACGTCCGTGGCGGAGATCGCCGCCCATCTGCGGCTGCCCGCCGTCATCACCAAGGTCCTCCTGTCCGACCTGGTCGACTGCGGAGCGGTCACCGCGCACGCCCCCGCGTTCCATGACATGCCAACCGACCGATCCCTGCTGGAGGCAGTGCTCGATGGTCTACGACGACAGCTCTGACAGCTCCGAATACTTTCCCGTGGCCCTCAAGATCCTGGTCGCGGGCGGTTTCGGCGTCGGCAAAACGACGTTCGTGGGCGCCGTCAGCGAGATCGCACCGCTGAGTACCGAGGAGCTCCTGACGCAGGTCAGCGCGGCGACCGACAGCCTCGAAGGCATCGAATCCAAGTCGGCGACCACCGTGGCCATGGACTTCGGCCGGATCACGCTGTCCGAGCAGCACGTGCTCTACCTCTTCGGAACCCCCGGGCAGGAGCGCTTCTGGTTCATGTGGGACGAGCTGTCCAAGGGGGCCCTCGGAGCGGTCGTGCTCGCCGACACGCGCCGCCTGGCCGAATGCTTCGCGGCCGTCGACTTCTTCGAGCGGCGGGGCATCGGCTTCATCGTCGCGGTCAACGAGTTCGACGGCGCCTACCGTTACGAACCGGAAGAGGTGCGTGCGGCTCTCGACCTCGGGCCGGCCGTGCCGGTCGTCCTCTGCGACGCCAGGATCGCCAGCTCGGGCACCGGGGCGCTGGTCACGCTCGTCCAGCACCTCATCAACGCCACCGCACCGGCGCCGCTCTCGGGTTTCGGGGCCCACCCGTGATCCCGTACGGGACGGACCGGCCGCTGCTCACCCCCGTCGACCGGGACGGGTCGCGCAGAAGCGCACGGCTGCGGAGGCTCGGCCTGGGGGAGCGTGCCGATGCCTCGTTCGACAGCTTCGACGGCTTCGCCGGCCGGGTGGCGGAGGTCACCGCTACGCCGTTCTCGATAGTCAACTTCATCGACGAGAACCGGCAGTTCTTCGCAGGGCTGCACACCGGGGCCCTGGTGCTGGAGGACGTCTGCGACTACCCGCGGTTCGCGGGCAACCCGGTGGTCGACGACATGGGCATCCGCTCCTACCTCGGCGCCCCGCTCATCGACCGTACGGGCGTCGCGCTCGGCACCGTCTGCGCCGTGGACACCGTGCCGCGCGCCTGGGGCCGGGCCGGACTCGACACCATCAAGCTGCTGGCCGGGGAATTCGTCGTACAGACCGAGCGTCGGGAGGCAGTGAACCCCTGACGCCGGGGCGGCGCTCAGTCGAGGGCGAACGCGTCCGCGAGCAGGTGCAGTTGTGTGGCGAGCAGGGCGTCGCCGCTGTGTCCCATCCCGGTGAGGTGACCCGCCGTCTCCAGCCCCGCGGAGCCGTGCAGCTGTGCCCATACGAGCACGGCGCCCGCCAGCCCGTACGCCGCGCGACGCGTGTCAGAGGCCGTGTGCGGGGCGTATCGGGCGACCCACTCTGCGACCCCTGTGTCGGCCGTGAGCCAGGCCTCCATCTCGGTCACCATCGCTGAAGCGCCCGCCCCGGGGGACCCGTCTGCGAAGAGCGGCAGGAACGGGCCGAGCACCGCCCGGGCACGGTCCCGGGTGTCGTCGGGGGCGACATAGCCCGGCACGGGGGCGCCCTGGATCAGCAGGTAGCGGTGCGGCTCCGCCGCCGCCCAGGCGCGGTAGGCGCCGCCCAGCGAGTGCAGCCGGCTCCGTGGGCTCCGCCCCGCCTCCTCCGCTGCGGCCGCGGCATCGGCGACCGCCGTAGCCGCGTCGTCGTAGGCGTCCCTGATCAGGGCGCTCAGCAGATCGTCGCGGCCGGCGAAATACCGGTAGAGCGCCGGGCCCGAGAGGCCCATCTCCTTGGCGATGCGGGTCAGCGCGAGGGCACCGGCTCCCGATTCGGCCAGCTGCCGCAGCGCCGTGTCCTTGATCTCCGACCGGGTCTGCTCCCTGTACCGGGCACGGGGGCCCTCCTGGCCTCGGACCATCGCGGACTCCTCTGCTGGCTCTGCTCGACGCACGGGATCGCTAGACGCGTTCACTTGCGTTACGGAGCCTAACAAGACCCACGCCACCCCTCCGGGCGGGTGATGCCGTCCATCAACAGGTCGAGCAGCCGCTCGGCCTGTGCGCGCTGGTGCGCGGCTCCGGCCGCGAGGGTGACGCCCGCGAGGTTCATGAGGATGTCCGTCGAGGACACGTCCCCCCGGATCACCCTCTGGGCGATCCCGGCGAGACGGAACTCCTCGATCGCGCCGGTCAGCTGCTCGCGCGTCCCCGAGCTGAGCTGTGCGTCGTCCCGCAGAAGGGTCTTGAGCGTGTCGGCCATGCCGTGCTTGGTGGCGATGTGGTCCAGCACCTCGGACATCCACGCGCGCAGGGCCCGGTCGGCGGGGAGCTCTCCGAGGAGGTCCCGAGTCCGGGAGGAGAGGCGGGCCGTCTCGTAGCGGTAGGTGGCGTCGACGAGCTGTTCGCGGGTCGGGAAGCGCCGGTACAGCGTGCCGATCCCGACGCCCGCGTCCTTCGCGATCTGCTTCAGGGTCGCGTCGGCGCCGTCCCGTGTGAAGGCCAGGGCGGCCGCGGCGAGCAGCTTGTCCTCGTTGGCACGGGCGTCGGCCCGGACCGGTCGGCCGGACGGATCAGGCATGCGGTTCTTCCTCTCGACTTGCCATGCGGAGTCGGCTCCGCTTAGCTTTGGCGACCAAGCGGAGTCGACTCCGCTTATCTGGACGGTAGCAGCTCGCTGTCTGCCTTCCGTTACGCCGCATCGATCACAGGAGGTCTTGCTCATGCAGTACCGCACGCTGGGTGGTACGGGAGTCCAGGTCAGCTCGCTGTGCCTGGGCGCGATGATGTTCGGGGAGTGGGGAAACCCCGACCACGACGACTCGATCGGCATCATCCGCACGGCGCTGGACGCGGGCGTCAACATCATCGACACGGCCGACGTGTATTCGGGCGGTGAGTCGGAGGTCATCGTCGGCAAGGCGATCGCCGGGCGGCGCGACGACGTCGTCCTGGCGACCAAGGTCTCGAGCCCGATGGGTCCCGGGCTGAACGAGCGCGGCGGCTCGCGGCGCTGGATCGTCCGGGCCTGCGAGGAGAGTCTGCGCCGCCTGGGTACGGACCACATTGACCTGTACCAGGTGCACCGGACCGATCTCGCGACCGACCTCGACGAGACCCTGGGCGCGCTGTCCGACCTGGTCCACGCCGGCAAGATCCGTTACGCGGGATCCTCCACGTTCGCCCCCTCGTCGATCGTGCGGGCCCAGTGGACCGCCGAGCGGCGGCAGCGCGAGCGCTTCGTCTGCGAACAACCGCCCTACTCCCTCCTGGTCCGGGGGGTCGAGGCCGACGTGCTGCCCACGTGCGAGGCTTACCGGATGGGGGTGCTCGCCTGGAGTCCGCTCGCCGGAGGCTGGCTGTCCGGCCGCTGGCGCCGCGACGCGGCCGACCTGTCCAGCCACCGCACGCGGACGATGCACTTCCCTGCCACCGTCGCCCACTACGACCTGGACGTCCCGGGCAACCGGGCCAAGCTCGACGCCGCCACCGAACTCGCCACCATCGCCGACGAGGCGGGCCTGACGCTGGTCCAACTGGCGCTGGCGTTCGTCACCACGCACCCAGCGGTCTCCGCGGCGATCATCGGCCCGCGCACCGCCGATCATCTGCGCGGCCAGTTGAGTGCCGCGGACATCGTCCTGGAGTCAGCCGTGCTGGACCGCATCGACCGCGTCGTGGCGCCGGGCACCGATCTCAACCCGGATGACGCGGGTTACAGCGCCGCGGTCCTGGCCGATGCGAAGCGCCGCCGCCGCGGGCCGGAGTGAGAGCGGCAGGGAGCCGTGAGACGGCATTGCTATGACCCATCGCGAGGGTTACAGTCTCTAACGAGAGTGATACTAAGTAACTCCAGATGAGTCGAAGGGGCACACCATCGAGAAGGCCTACGCGCTGTCGCCCACCCCGCTCTCCGACACGCTGGACGCCACCCTCGCCTGGTACCGGACGTTCCTCGCCTCGCACTGAGCGCCGTGGGGCGCTGTCACCGGGCCCCGTCCCTCCCGGCGCCCGGCCCGTCGAAGCGCAGTCAGTCCAGGGCGAACAGATCCGGCTTCTCGCTGATTCACGCCGGGTCGGTGAACACCGCGTACAGCGCCACGCTGCCGCCAGGGTTCCTCAACGCGGCCGTCCGTGAAGCGCCCCGGCCGATCCTCTTCCGACCCCGAACCCGTTGTCGGCCCCTAGCTTCCTCACCGCGTCGACACCGGCGCGGACCGAGTCCTGGGGAACGAGGCGGCCGCGACCGAGCCGATGATCAGCGGGCCGACAGGGCTTGGCGCGAACCTCCAGAGTGCCGGGTCCGAGGGCTACGGTCGGACCGAACGCAGCCTTCGGGACGGAGACCGTGGATGACCATCACCGCCGACGACGTCCGCGCGATCGCGCTGTCGCTGCCCGATACGGCGGAGAAGCCCGCCTGGGGCCGGCCGACGTTCCGGGTCGCCGGAAAGATCTTCGCCGCGCTGGGGGACGACGACGCGACCATGGGCGTCAAGTGTCCGGTCGAGGACCGTGCCGGGCTGCTCGCCGCGGAACCGGCGAAGTTCTTCGTGCGTGAGGGGCACGACGACAAGTACGCCTGGCTGCGGGTACGGCTCGCCGCCCTCGACGACGTGGCGGAGCTGACGGCGATCCTCGCCGACTCCTGGCGGCTGGCCGCCCCGCGCCGGCTCGCCGCCGAGCACCCGGAGCTCGGTCTGCCGCCTGGCGAAGGCTGAGGCTCGTGCTCGGTCCGTGATCCGTCGTGCACATGGCGGCGTCGAGCGAGGCCGAGGTCCGTTCACCGGAAACGGGTTCGTGAGCACCGGTCCAAGTGCGGTATTGTTCTCATGCGCGTTCGGCCAGGGGAAACCCCAGGTCAGCGGGTATCGGGACGTGGCGCAGCTTGGTAGCGCACTTGACTGGGGGTCAAGGGGTCGCAGGTTCAAATCCTGTCGTCCCGACAGAGAGATAGCAGGTCAGAGGGGTCCTTCGGGGCCCCTCTTGATCGTTCCCAGGGGCGCCGTCTCACAATTTCTCACAAACGCTGTTGATCAAGGTCAGCCGAGCAGTTCGGCCAGCTTCTCCGAACCCGCCTTCAACGACTGTGGGTCGGGGTGGACGTAGGTCCGCTTCGTGAACCCGAGGTCCGAGTGACCCGCCCACGCGGAGACCACCGTGTCCGGCACCCCGTTGTTCGCCATCCAGGACAGGCAGGCGTGCCGCGCGTCGTACAACCGCACCTTCCGTACGCCCGTGGTGGCCATCAGCTTGTGCGCCTCGCGCCGGAGCTTGTCCGTCTTCCACGGCTGTCCCAGATCGTCCACGAGCACGTACCCGCTGTCCGTGTACGCCTCCCCGGCGGCCAGCTTCTCCGCTGCCTGCTGCGCCCGGAACGCCTTCAGCGCCCGCAGGACCGGCTTCGGCAGGGGCAAGGTGCGCTTCCCCGCGTCGGTCTTGGCGCCCTTCTCCACCACCTTGTTCCGCTGCCCGCGTTCGGCTGTGCGGTCGTAGACGATCGTCCGCGTGTTCGTGCCGACTGCGATCGTCCCGGCCGTCAGGTCCACGTCCGGGCTCCAGCGGGCGCCGCACACCTCCGCCGGACGCTCCGCGATCAGGGCGAGCAGCATGGGTGCGTACGAGCGGTGGCCCTGGATGCCTTCCAGGAACCTCTTCACCTCTTCCTGATTCCACGGCTTGTGCACGGTGGTGGCCTTCTTCGCCTTCTCCTTCGCCTGCTTCGAGATGGTCACGTGCTCCGCCACGTTGCGGGCCACCACGCCGCGCCGCACCGCGAGGTTCAGAGCCGCACGGAACCGCCCGAGGGTGAGCCGCACCGACCGTATGCCGAGGCCCGTCCCGGGCTTCCCGCCACGCTGGCGCCCCTCGGTCACCATCCAGTCGATGAACGCTTCCACGTCCTCTTCGCTCAACTCCTGCACGGGCTTGTGCCCGAGGTACTTCCGCACGGGCCGTAGGGCGTTGTCGTAGTTGCTGGCGGTGGCCTCTTCCACGTCCCGGGTGGCCGACTTCAGCCACAGGTCCAGCAGGGCGCTCACGGTCATCTTCGCGGGGGCCACGTACGTGCCCGCACTGCGCTGGTGGCGGATGCGGGCCAGCTCGTTCTTCACCTCGGTCTTGGTGTCCTTGGTGATCGTGAGCTGCTTCCGCTTCAGCTTCGGCTGTCCGGTGGCGGGGTCGGTGATCACCTCACCGGTGGCCTTGTCCGTCACCGGCTCGTAACCGATGTCGATCACGGCGCGGTACCTGATCTGCCCTCTTCGGTTGGGCGGCAGCTTCTTGATCGGGTCGGGCACGGTCAGTCCTCCAGGTCTTCGATCTGGCCGCAGTCGTTGCAGACGCGGGGGCCGGGGCCGCTGATCTCGCGGCTGTCGTAGCTGTGGCCGTTCACTCGGCACGCGCCGTCGGCGGCCTCCTGCGCACGTGTGCAGGGCAGCAAAGCGGCGGGGACGACACCGAGCACAGTGGCCACGGCGGTCAAGTCGTCCACGGTGATCTGTCGTTGACCCGTCTCCAGGCGCGTCACGCCCGACTGCGAGATGGGGTGCCCGAGGGCTTCGAGGCGTCCGGCCATCGTGGTGGTGGACATACCGAACTCCGTGCGGAGTTGGCGGATGGAGGCGGCGACGTGCCGCGTGGTGGGGCCGAGTGGCCTTCGTGTGGTTGGCATAGAACTAAGGTACCACGCGTTATGCGATCTCTGCATAGGAGCGTTTAAACGCTCATGTTGCACTGCGCATTCTTTGCAAGCTCTTTGCCTGGCGAATCGTCGCAGATCAAGGGCGCTGCCAAGCTACCAATCTCCCCGTTTCCGGTCCTGTATCTACAGTTTCCGCAGGTGAGGAGCCTGATGGCATCCTCCGGGCCGTGCCATCCTGGAATCACCCGGAACAACCGAACGAGAACCGGAAGGGACTCGGAAATGGCGACCGCTGTAACGACGAATTCGGCTCCGACCCTGGCGGAGATCAAGACCTGGCCCGCCACGATCAGCGTCACCCGCTGCGCCCTGGCGCTCGGGTGCAGCAAGAGCAACCTCTACGACCGGATGAAGCGGGGTGAGATGCCCGTGCGCACCGTCCGGCTCGGACCCGGCCGCACGGTCGTGATCACGGCCTCCCTGGTCCGCCTGCTGGAGACCGGAGACCCGGACCCGACTCCCCCGGCCACGGCTGCGGTCGTCGCACTCCAGGCCGCGTAATGGCCGTCCTGGGCTCGCGCTTCTACGTCACCGCCGACGGCGGCGGACGGGTGGAGAGCGTGACTCACCCCGAGACCGGCGAACGCGTCTGGTCCTGCTCTTCCTGCGAGGCGCAGGGCAAGGGCGAGGAGAACGGACGCGACCACGCGGCCACTTGCTCCACCACCGTCCGCACCACTCTTCAGCACCACTTCATCTGAGAGGCAAGATCATGACGAACTACACCACCGATGCAGACGGCCGGATCACGCTGTCGGCCGAGCAGCAGGGCCCGTTGGCCAACATCACGGACGACGAGATGTACGACGTGATCGACACCGAGTGGCAGTACGAGTTGTCCAACGCGGCCGACGCCCGCGAGGTCTCCATGGCGCCGGAGCGCGGCGACCGCATCGGCAAGCAGTACACGACCGTCGGCGGGAACGTCGTCGCTACGGCGACCACCGCTGAAGGCGAGGTGGCTTTCCTGTACTGCTACGGCTGCGGTGAGCGCCGGGAGTTCGGCTACGGCTGGGACGACCGCGCCCGCGAGCACGCCAACAAGCACGCGGGCGAGTGCCGCGCCGCCTGACCCCGGAAACGCCGAAGCGGCGCCCTCACAGGAGACGCCGCTTCGACTGACAAAGTGCAGACCTGGCCCGGCCGTGAGCCCGGTATCTACGTGTTCAGGATACCGCCCCTCCGGCCTGGTCTCCGGTCCCCAGACGATCCCCCATCGGTCGGGCACACCAGACGAGACGACTCGCGCGGAGGGGCCGAAATGTTCAAGTCCAGCGTTCACGAGGGGCGCAACTGGAAGCCGTCCAAGACGGACGAGCAGTACAACGCGGAGATGGTCCGAGACTCCCTGGACGCCTTCGAAGCCGTGGCGCGGGAGACCGGTCAGCCGATCAACGAACTGCGGACCGTGATCGCCATGCGTCCCACCAAGGAGGGATCGCCGTGGACGTGACCCGCAACGACGGAACGGCCGGAGAGCTGAACCCCTCCGACCGCCGTACGCCCGAGGTCCGGGCGGACGCTCCGGCAGACCCCTGGGACGCCTTCTGGCTGCACTTGGCCGAGCTGTTCGAGGCTCAGGCAGGGGGCCAGTCGTGAAGTACGTGAAGGGCACTGAGCGCCCCGAACTGCCTCCGGTGGCCCCGGAGTCCACCGACGCCGGGAACGGCGCCCTGGCGGACCCTGACGGCCTGCTGGCGGCGGCTCTGGCTCTCGCGGCCGAGGGCGTGAAGGTCTTCCCCTGCCACCGGGTTACCGAGGACGGGTGCACCTGCGGCAACTACGCCTGCAAGTCCCCCGGCAAGCACCCGCGCAACGACCACGGCTCGAAGGACGCCACCACCGAGGTGGAGACGATCCGCATGTGGTGGATCAAGTGGGGCCAGCACGGGCGGTTGAACCTGGGGCAGACGCTCACCGGGCGTGCCGTGGTGGACGTGGACGTGGCCGAGGGGAAGCCGGGAGAGGCCACCTGGGAGGCGCTGAGCGCCGCTCAGGACGTCCCCAAGACGCTGACGTACCGGACGGGTCGCGGGGGCCTCCAGATGGTCTTCCAGCTCCCCGACGGCGAGACCGGCGGCAAGGCCGACGGCTACTCGAACTCCCTCGGGGCGGCCGTGGACTTCAAGACGGGGCCGGGCGCGTATGTCATGGTCCCGGGGTCCAAGACGGACGACGTTTACACGGTCGTCCACGACGCCGAACCGGCGCCGCTGCCTGGCTGGGTCGCGGATCTGGCACGCACGGCGCAGCCCGGTACGGGTGGCAGCGTGGTAGCTGGCCGGCTGGAGGGGTCCCACCTCTCTGACCTGCTCTCTCTTCCGGCGGACGACCCGGCGCGCGGGAACAACTGGCTGGCGGCCGTGGCGGGGCACTACGCCGCCGACGCCTGGAAGTTCGCCCCGCCGCGCGGCTGGTCCTGGTACTCGGACATGGTGCGCGCCGCCAACTCCGCGTCCGCCGACCCGATCGGCGAAGCCGACCTGGTGAAGACCATGCGGTCCATCTGGGACACGGAGGCCCGGCAGCACGAGCAGGCGGAGGCGGAGGCCATGGAGAACCAGGCCGCCGCCCTGCTGGACGAAATGCTCACGCTGGACGACCTCGCGGCCATCCCTCCGGCACGGCCCGTGCTGAAGGGATACCTGTACCGGGGCACCGTGGCGCGGATGTACGGCGCGTCCGGCTCCATGAAGTCCTTCCTGGCGCTGGACATCGCCGTCCACGTGGCGAACGGCTGGGACTGGCACGGGCACCGCGTGGAGGCCGGGCCGGTGGTCTACATCGTGGCCGAGGGCGCCGCCGGTGTCTGGAAGCGCGGCGCCGCCTGGCAGCAGCACCACGGCAAGAAGATCGGCCCGAACCTGAAGTTCCTGCCCCGCCCCGTCCAGGTCACCGGCACGGAGTGGGACGCCCTGGTGGTGGCGTGCGAGCGGCTGCGCCCCGTGCTGGTGGTGCTGGACACGCAGGCTCGCGTAACGGTCGGTGTGGACGAGAACAGCAACACCGACATGGGCGAAGTCGTAGCCCTGGTGGACCGGTTGAAGGCCACCACCGGGGCGTGCGTGTGGCTGGTGCACCACACCGGGCACAACGCCGACCGCTCGCGCGGGGCGTCGGCGGTGAAGGGCGCGATGGACACCGAGCTGTCCGTGAAGCGGGACGGCAAGGAGCTGGACGAGACGACGGTGACGCTCGGGGTGGAGAAGCAGAAGGACGCGGAGGAACTGCCGGACAAGGTGTTCCAGCCCCGGCAGGTGGTCTTGGACGGCCTGGCGGACGAGGACGGCGACCCGGTCACGTCGGTGGTCCTGGTGCCGCTGAAGCACGCTCCGCGTGACCCGGACAAGACGGCGCCGCTGAAGGCCGCGATCCTCGCGCACCTTCGGCAGTCCGACCCCGAGCCGGTGTCGCAGGCCCGCTTCCGCTCGGGGCCGTACAAGCCGGAGAAGACCCACAACACCGCCGTGTCGGCGGCCTTCGGGGAGCTGAAGGACGCCGGACGGATCGTTCAGCTCGGGGTCAAGGGCTACGTCCTCGGGGACGCCGAAAAGGCCGCCGGACCTGTTCAGACGATCTTGAAATGAACGCCTGTTCTGAACAGGTCTGAGGCTCCGACCTGTTCAGCACCCTGAACAGGTATCACCGCAGGTCAGGCCACTACCTGTTCAACCTGTTCAGCCCTGTTCAGAACAGCCGGGACCCTACCTGTTCAACCTGTTCACACTCCGTAGGAGTGAACAGGTGAACAGGTCCCCCGAACCCCCGAACTGCGACCCCACACCGGGGTCGCAAGAAGCACAGCAGAGGAGCGAGATCATGAGCGAGGCGAGCAACCCCATGCGCGCGTCTGGAGGGCGCGGACCCCATGCGCGCGTCCAGGCGGCCACCGGTGGCGGGAACGGCCCGGAGACGCCCGAGGACGGCCGCTGTACGGCCCGGACGCGGTCCGGCGGCCGGTGCCGGGGCATGGCCGTCACCGGGGCGACCGTGTGCCGGATGCACGGTGGTGCAGCGCCGCAGGTGCGGGCCGCCGCGCAGCGCCGGGAAGCCACGGCCGAGTTCCTGCGCACGTACGGGGATGTGGACGGCCCGCAGGAAGACCCGGCGGTCGTCGTCTCCCGGTTGATCCGGCAGGCGTCCGGCCATGTGGCGTGGCTGCTGGAGCGCGTGCAGGAGACCGAGGCCGAGGCCCTGGTATGGGGCATGACCTCCGAAGTGGAGCGGCAGGGCGGGGAGTTCCCGGGTGTGGACACCACGTACAGCGCGGCCGTGAACGGATGGGTGCGGCTGTACGGGGAGGAACGGGACCGGCTGCTGAAGATGTGCGACCTCGCGGCCCGCATGGGTGTAAACGAACGGCTCGTGACGATCGCCGAGGTCCAGACGAAGATCATGTTCGAGGCGATGAACCGGGCCTTCGACGCCTTGGAGTTGACGCCCGAGCAGCAGCACCGCCTGCCGGACGTGATGGCTGGTCTGCTGCGGAGCATGGCCACCGAGAACGACGGACCGCGCGAGCTGTCCGTCTGAACACCCACGGCCCCGCCCCGGTCTCTCACCACCGGGACAGGGCCTAGCCACAACCTGAATGGAGCAGGCCATGGTCTACATCAACGCTACCGAACTGCCTCCGGCCGCCGGGCAGGAGACACCGCAGAAGGACCGCGCGCGCCGTCTCCGCTCCCTGCGGACGGTCGCCGCCGCGCTGGAGCCCACGCCGGGCGTACAGCGCTACCGGGCGCTTCTCGCAGCCCTGGACGGGGAGGTGCAGCGATGACCCGCCCCACCGCTCTCACTGCCCTCGCAGGGGCAGCAGCGGCCGTCATCGTGGCGCTCACCGCCGCCGCCTTCTGGCTCTCGTACGAGCACCTGCACGACCTCGCGCGGGGGTACGGCCTGGACGGCGCCCGCGCTTGGGCGTGGCCCGCGACCGTGGACCTGTTCATCGTCGCCGGAGAACTGCTCATGCTCCGGGCCGCGCTGGAGCGGCGCACCGACCCGTGGGCCGTTGGCCTCACTGCCTCCGGCTCCCTCGGCTCCATCGCGCTGAACGTGGCCGCCGTCGGCACCGGGCGGCCGGTGCTGGAGTACGTGGTGGCGGCCGTACCTCCCGTGGCCGCCCTGCTGGCCTTCGGGGCACTCATGCGGCAGGTACACGAGCGCCTGGCCGTCTTCCGCCCGGCGAAGGGCGTACCCGCTGTGCTCACCGCGCCGGTGGCCGTACCTGCCGTACCGGAGGCGCACCCGGACCCGCTCACGGCTCGGGTACGGCGCGAGTACGCCGACGGGTACCCCTCGGTGCGGGAGCTGAAGGCCCGGTACGCGATCGGGCAGGCCCGTGCTCAGCGCATCCGGGATGGCCTGGCAGCGGCAGTCTGAACGCGAGGAAGCCGCAGCCCGGGAGCTGCGGCTTCCTGCCGTGTAAACGCGAGCCGGCGTGCTGCCAAGCTGCCCAGCTACTGCGCTTGGTCCGCGTCGGTCTGAAGCGCCTTGCGTCCGGCCCTTACGAACTCCTTCATCGCTGCGCGGGCTTCGGCCATGAAGTTGCCGCTGATCCGAACAGGGCGACCGTCATCGTCAACCAGCCCGGAAAGGTCTGCGCTGTAAGCGGTCGCATGCAGGTCCGAGAGTGCTTTGATCACCTGGTTTGCCGTGTCACTCACTGCTTGCGGCCCCTCCAGGTCCACTTCGGCAAGCAGATGCATCAGGGCCGGGAAGCGCTCGTCAAGCGCAAGGCAGAGAGGTCCTAGGTCCACCTCTCCCGTGTCCTCGTCTACGAGATCCAGTACGGCCTCAACCGCTCCTCGGCAGGCAGCCAGGAAGTCGCTGTAGACCTTCCGCCTCGGCTCACGGAGCGCCAGTTTCGCGTTGCTCCTGATCTGGACCTTCGTCTGTCGGTAGGTGAGAAACGCGCCCGACGACGCTACGGCGCCGGTGATTCCGGCGCCAAGCACCGCTGCAAGTCCTGAGTCCATGCGTGCATGATGTTCGATCGCTGCAACGCCCCGGGCCCCGGGTCTGGGAGCCAGGCGTCAGGACAGTGGGAGATCCACGAGCATCACGGCGTACACCGGAGAATCCGGGAACGGCTGGTCCTCCCCGACCCTCCGGTACCCCCACGACTCGTACAGGGCTTCCACTTTCGGGTGCGTCACGTCTACCAGCAGCACCGCGAGATCTTCGTTCCTGGCGTCCATCAGCGCTCTGTGAAGGCGCTCGGCAGCGCCCGTCTTCCGCCACTGCTCGCGCACCATCAGCTCCGAGAAGTGGAACGTGCGGCCCTTCTCCGGCGCCGGGTCCATGTGCTCCCGCCACCATTCGCGGCCCTCCGCGCCGGGGGCGCCGTACGCGAAGCCCACCACGTCGGCGCCGTCGTACGCGATCACGCAGGAGAAGCCGGGGTTCCCGCCCCAGTGGTCCACGAACCAGGGGAACTTCTGCCGGAAGTCGTCGTCCGCCATCCGGTCGGCGTGTACGTCCGCGTGCACGTCGATCAACGTCTGTCGGATCTCCGACAGGTCGTCATGGCTGTAGTGGCGCAGCTCCAAGGCGGAGGTCATCGGGCCTGGCTCCATTCTGATCGGTAGCGGTCTTCCCACTCTCGCGCAGTGCCGGAGTCCGGCGCCAGAGTGATCAGGTCACGGTGGAAGTCCCCGAGGAACGAGCGCATCCGGCCCGGCAGGGGGTCACCAGCCATCAGCGCGAACACCTTCGCCGCTGTGCCGCACGCCTGGTCGATGTCCCGTTGGTGAAGCTGCGTCAGGGCGAGCTGAAGGGTGGCGAGTGCGCGGTTCCGGCGGAACTGCTTCGGGATGGCGGCCAGGGCGCGGTGTGAGGCCGCCTCCGCGCCCGCTGCGTCCCCGATGTCGTCCCGGACGATGGCGGTGATGGCCAGTAGCTCCGCAGGCCCGTAGAACGCCACCCACGACGGTCGGGACTCCTCCAGGGACGCCTTCGACAGGGCGTCTTCCGCGTGCCCCAGCGACCGCAGGGCCCCCCGGCGGTCCCCGACCACCGAATGCCCGATGGCCGTCCGTGCGTGCGCCAGGGAGGCGAACAGCGGATCGCGCCGTGTGACGGCGGTCGCCTGCGCGGCCTGGCCCGCGTCCACGGCTTGTGAGAACTCGCCGCGATGGACGGCGAGCATGGCGTGGCTGTTCCACACGCGCAGCTCCGCCACGGGGTCCTTCCCCATGCCCGCCAGGTACAGGGCGCGGTTCAGGTGGCTCTGTGCGCGGTCGCTCTGGCGGGCGTCCACGGCCGACCACGCCGCCGACGCGGTGTAGTTCGCGGCCACGCTGAAGAGGCGCTGCCGGATGCGTTGGGAGGCCGCGCGCTTCTGGAGGTCCAGGGCCTCCGCAGCACCCGCGAGCGCGGCCCGCTCCAGGGCCTCATGCCCGCCTCTGGAGGCGTCCAGGGCCGTCAGGGCGTCCAGGCCGCTGCGGAGGCGGATCACGTCGGTGGTGCCGACCGCGTGCGGCCTGGCGGCGATCAGGGGCACGACAGCGGCCGTCGTCCCGGTGGCTGCGGTGAGGAAGTTCCTGCGGTGCACAGGGTCCTCCGTCCTGGTAGGGCTAGGGCTGCCCGCTGGGGGTGTGAAGCCCAGTTCCCCGGCGGTACAGCCGAATACTGCCTCCAGGGCTTCGCGCTGCCGAGGGTGGGGCCAGCGGGTCTTTCCGGTCAGCCAGTGACGCGCCGTGCGATCACTGACCGTGCCCTCCCTGCCGATGGACCGAAGGTAGTCGTTCACCGACTCCGCCAACTCGGTCTGGGTCAGCCCTGCTTCTTTGAGCGCGTCCGCCAGGTGCCTGTTCTCCTCCACGTCTTCAAGGTAGCGAGGTAGCAGGGTCGTGGCGCCGGAGCAGCGCCGAAATTTCCGGTTGCCCGCGATGCACGGCGGCCTGACATTTCCTCACGGGCAGTCACAAGGCGTCGTTGACTGAGTGACAGGCCGCCACCGGTAAGGACAGCCCGGTGGCAGGTCAGAGAGGCCCGCCCCTGGCCCCCGTCGGGGGCGGGCTGTGCCTCCCGCTCACCTACGAGGGGTCCTGATGACCGTGACCACCACCTCCAGGCCGACCGGGCACCCCGGCTACAGCGAGACCCTGCCGCGTGAGCCGGAGAGCGCCGCGACGGCCCGGCGCCTGGTGCGCACTGCCTGCGCCGCCTGGGAGCTGGAAGAGCTGACCGAGGACGGCGCGCTGATCGTCTCCGAGCTGGTGTCCAACGCCGTCCAGCACGCCCGGCGGGAGTCCATCCGGGTCGTCATCGACCGCCCCGGAGCGGCGTGCGTGCGCATCGGCGTCGTGGACTTCTCGAAGGTGCCCCCGGCGCCCAAGGAAGCGGATGACGAGGACGAAGGCGGTCGCGGCCTCGTGCTCGTGGCGGAGCTGGCTGATCGCTGGGGAACTGATCCGCTGCCGTGGGGCAAGCGGGTGTGGGCAGAGCTGCACGGGAAGGAACGCGGATGAGCGGCGAACGAACGCCCTGGGTGGGCGACCTGATCCATGACGAGGACGCCGACCGGCGCGGGATCGTCACGGACGTGCAGGGCGGCGCCGTGTGGGTGCTGCGGCCGGAACTCGGTCCGGGCCGGTGGTGGACCTCGGAGCACCCCGAGCGGCTGACTCTGCTCGAATCGCGGCAGTGCTGAGACACGACGAAGCCCCGGCTGGTGAACTCCACCGGCCGGGGCTTCGCTTCTCACGTCCGTCTCACACAGATCTCACGGACTGCACGGACTGACACGGAAATTGTGGCGCTGACCTGGACGTTTCCGCACTCCCTGGATCTCACGGACCCCCCTGGACGGTGTTTCGTTCACTGGGGGTCAAGGGGTCGCAGGTTCAAATCCTGTCGTCCCGACTCGTGAGAGTCGTAGATCAGGGCCGGTTTCGGAGAAATCCGAAACCGGCCCTCGGTCGTTCCCGGCGACCAGAGCCCGCTCGGGCCTCGGTCAGGCGCCGCGGCGTATGCGGTCGCCGGACAGGCGGCGGGGTCAGGGCGGCTGCGTCGCCTGACGGCCGGCGGACCGGGAGCCTGGACGTCCCCCGAGGTTCGCGGGCGGCAACGGGTCTGCGGAGTCCGTCTCGGCGGTCATGTCCACCCGAGGTGCATACATCGCCCGCGTACATCCCAGGGATGACCTGCCCTGGGATCGTCCCAGCGCGGTACCGCAAGGGGTTCGGACGGGTGACGCGTCCGGGGCGGCCCCGCACCTAGCGTTCACGCAGCCAAGTACCCATACGCAAGGAGCCTTCATGGCCATGCCGGTAACCGGACCACGCGAGGTGAGCCGCCGCTACGACGACGGCCCGCCCGCGCTGACTGGAAGAAACAACCCGATGAACCATGCGCTCTTCCGTCGTGGCCTGACCGTTGTCACGGCCCTGTTCACTCTCGCCGTCGGTGTGGGCGGGCCTCCTGCCGCTGCGGACGACGGCCCGGGCAGTGCGCCGTATCTGCCCGATCCGACCGGACGCCACGCGGTCGGCACCACGTCCCTGCACCTCACGGACGGCTCACGCCCCGATCCCTGGGTTTCTGGGGTGACCGCGCGCGAACTCATGGTTTCCCTGTGGTATCCGGCGGCGTCGCCGAGCGGGCGGCGGGCGCAGTACATGACTCCGACCGAGTCGGAACTGCTCCTCGAGGAAGGGGGCATCACCGGTGTGCCGCTGGACGTGTTGAGCACGACGCGGACCAACGCCTTCGCCGACGCCCGACCGGCGGGGCGCGTGCGCGGTCTGCCGCTGGTCGTGCTCTCACCGGGCTTCTCCAAGCCGCGCACCACGCTGACCACTCTCGCCGAGGACCTCGCGAGCCACGGCTACATGGTGGCCGCGATCGACCACACCTACGAGAGCGTCGCCACCACCTTCCCGGACGGGCGGGTCGCTCACTGCGCCGCCTGCGAGGTCCCGCATGACGAAGGGTTCTGGAACCGGCTGGTCGAGGGCCGGGCCGCCGACGTCTCCTTCGTACTGGACGAACTGACCGGGCCGCACGCGAAATGGAGAGGCGCCCGGCTCATCGACCCGTCGCGGATCGCGATGGCGGGCCACTCCGTCGGCGGTGCGAGCGCCGTCACGTCCATGCTGGCCGACTCGCGGGTGCGCGTGGGAGTCGACGTCGACGGCTCGACCCAGGTCCCGATCCCGGACAGCGGCCTGTCGCGGCCGTTCCTGTTCCTCGGCAGGCAGGCCCAGTACAGCCCGGGCAGCGGTGGCGACGCGGTCGCCACCTGGGAACGCGACTGGCAACGCCTGACCGGGTGGAAACGGTGGCTCGTGGTGGCCGGAGCCGAACACGCCTCCTTCACCGACATCGGACTGCTGGCCGGGCAATTGGGAATCGATATCGGCGCCGACCTGCCGGCGGCCCGTGCCTCGGAGATCACTCGCAGATACACCCGCGCGTTCCTGGAACTGCACCTGCGCCACCGGCCCCAGCCCCTCCTGGACAAGCCCTCCAAGCGCTACCCGGAGGTCAAGTTCTGCACCCCGGACACAAGCACCTGTCTCTGACGACCCACCCACGACCGGCAGCGGCGTCACGGCGTCCGGGACCTCCGCCTCCGGCGCCGGCCGGGGCGGGGGTCAGCCTGCGGGGCAGACCGTGTCCTTGTCGGGCAGCTGGCCCTCGACGAGGAAGCGGGTGGCCGTGTTCAGCGCGCAGGGGTTGTCGCCGAGGACGTAGGCGCCGTGCCCGCCGTCGTCGACGCTGAGCAGCCGGGACCGGTCCGCGAACTTCTGGCGCAGCATCTTCCCGCCGAGGTGCGGTGTTGCCGGGTCGCGCAGGTTCTGTACGAGGAGCACGTTCCTCGGCCCGTCGTCGTCGATCGCGACCGGCGGCTCGGCCGGGGCGTGCGGCCAGAACGCGCAGGGCGTGATGTTGGCGGTGGCGGCGCCGAGCAGCGGGTAGCGCCGGCGGTCCTCGGCGACGCCGCTCCGGTAGGTGTCGACGTTCTCGGGCCACTTGATGTCGTTGCAGGTCACTGCCAGGAACACCGACAAGGAGTTGTCGAATGAGGACGGCACACCGCCTGCGGCGGAGTTCTGGGACAGCAGGCGGCGGGCCGCCGTTCCGTCCCCGTCGGCCAGCGTCTGCCACTGCTGAGCCAGCTTGGGGTACTGCATCTTCTTGTACAGATGGGCGAAGGTGGACAGCCGCAGCAGACTGCCGTCGAAGCCCGCCACCGGAGCCTTGTCGAGTCGCTCGGCGAGAGCGAGGTAGGTCGCGCGGACCTGCGCGGGAGTACGGCCCAGGCCGTAGCTGTCGTGCCGTGCCGCTGCCCACTTCGCGAAGTCGGGGAAGGACTGCTCCATCCCGAGGGCGTAGCGGCGCATGCCGTCGCGGTCGAGGTGGGTGTCACCGATGTTGCTGTCGAGCACGATGCGGTCCGATCGCTCGGGGAACATCGACGCGTAGGCGGCGCCCAGGGCCGTTCCGTAGGAGTAGCCGAGATAGCTGGTCTTCTCCTCGCCGAGCGCGGCCCGGATCCGGTCCAGGTCGCGGGCGGTGTTCGCCGTGGTCAGATGGCGCAGCAATCCGCCGGTGTCATGGTCCGCGCACTGGTCGGCCACCCGCTCGGCGACCTTCGCCTGCGCGGTAACCGCCGCGTCGTCGACCGCGTACGGAGGAATGTTGGCGATGTAGGGGCCGTCCGGCGTGAGCCCGCACGAGACCGGCGCAGAGTGCCCGATGCCGCGGGTGTCCATGCCGATCAGGTCGTAGCCGTCCAGGACGCCGGCGGGAAGGCCCCGGGCCACCAGCAGCGCGGGCAGCGCCAGTCCGGACCCTCCGGGGCCGCCCGGGTTGAGCATGAGTGTCCCGCGCCGCTTGTCCGGGTTCGTACTGGCCAGCCGGGAGATCATGAGGTCGATCCGAGCGCTCCCCGGGTCGGCGTGGTCCACCGGCACGGACACGGTTCCGCACTGCAGCTCGGTCGGAGCCGCTTCGGCCACGACATCGTCGGGGCAGGTGCCCCAATCGATCTGAGGGGCCCGCGGTCCGTCCGCGACGGCCGGGGGCGCGAGCAGCGAGCCGCCGAGGCCGAGGACGACCACCAGGGCCGAGCCGATACCGCGTTGTCGTTTCATGTCCGGTCTCCCGATCCCGTTTCGCGGTTGTGTCCACACCCATCGCACTCCGTGCCCTCGGGGCACGGTCAAGCCGGTGTGAAGGGTGGCGCGGTCGGGGTTGACCGTGCCCCTGGGGCACGGTCTTGAATGGGCCGTCTCCCGGAGACGATCCCGCCGGCCGGCGGGACATCGACGGGGAGCGGAGCAGGAAAGGGTCTGCCGGTGGCGTGGAGCACGAGACAGCTGGCCGAACTCGCGGGCACGACATTGAAAACCGTCCGGCACTATCACGAGGTCGGCTTGCTGGACGAGCCGGAACGGGCGGCCAACGGCTACAAGCAGTACGGCATCAAGCACCTGGTCCGCCTCCTACGCCTCCGCAGGCTGGTCGACCTCGGCGTGCCACTGTCGGACATCCCGTCGGTCGAGGCCGCCGACGAGAAGGGGGAGCAGATCCTGCGTGCTCTGGACGCAGAGCTCGCGGCGAGCATCGAACGCCAGCGGCGCATGCGACGGGAACTGGCGGCGATCCTGGACAACCGGGCCTCGATCGACCTGCCGGCGGACTTCAAGCCGCTCGCCCTCGACCTGCCGGAGGCCCAACGTTCCTTCCTGCTGGCGTACTCCAGCATTCTCACCCCCTCGGCGATGTCGGCGCTCCAGGAGCAGCTCGCAGCGCCTCGCAGCGATGTCGCCGAGCAGTTCGACGCCCTCCCCGCGGACGCGCCCGAGGATGTGCGGCAGTCGCTCGCGGAACGCCTCGCGCCCGAAGCGCGCAGACAGCAGGAGGACCAACCTTTCCTGAGCGACCTGGAAACCTCCTCCCGCCGGGAAGCGGCGATCACCCAATCGGTGGTCGTCCACGCATTGGTCGAGTTCTACAACGAGGCCCAGCTCGACATCCTGCAACGCGTCAATGCGTTGCTCTCGGAGGACGACCCCGCCGGGACATGACAGCGCCGACTCGGCAGTCGTGCGATTCAGTGCGAACTCCTCCGGCAAGGTGAGCTGTCAAGGACGGAAGTCCGCAGGGGGTGTCGGTGGGGGCAGCGTCCACGGTATGACGAGTACCGAGACGGGCCGCGGCGTGGCCTTGTTCCGGCAGGAGGATTCCCCGGTCCACACGCTGACCTTCGTACGTGACCTGCCCCTGCGGAGCTGCTCACCCGCATGGGGGTGGGCCCGGAGGACCTGGGACAGGACCCGGCCGGACTTGATGGCGATGACGCCACGAGGCCCCTCGGGCTCGTCCCCGGCCGGGTCGCTCCTCTTCACGGCGTCCTGAATGCCTGGAGCGGAAACGTACGAATGGAGGCCGTACCGGGACTCTCCGGTACGGCCTCCGTTCGCGATCGGATCACTCAGGCGGTCTCACCCGCGTCGGAGCCGGAACCGGCGCCCTCCGCTTCCTTGATGCCCTTGGTGATGTCGTCCAGCACCGAGAGCTTCGGCGCCTCGGTGTTGATGTCGAAGCCCGAACGGACAACCACCAGCATGCCTTCGACGTTGGGGGAGGGGAACGCGAGCGACTCGACGTATCCGTCGTCCCCGTTCTTCGTCACCACCTTCCAGCGCACCTGATAGCCCTTCTGCCCGGCGACCGTGACGGCCTCGGACTTGAGCTCCTCGTGAGAGGTGATGCCGCCGTAGATCTTCTCGCCGTACGACTCCTCGGCGTTGGCCTTGATGTCGGCCTCCGCCGCGGCCTTCGCCGTGGTCGCCTCGACCTTCAGGGCCTGAGCCGGTGCGGAGAACACCCCGCCGCGCACGCACTTCTCGGACTCGTCGCCGGGGCAGGCGTACTCACCGGTCGTCACCCCCGCGCCGACCGGTCCGGACTGGCCGGTCCAGCCGTCCGGTACGGGGATGCTTATGCCGCTGGCCGCGTCGGTCGCGTACCCCTCCTCGGTCTGGGGCATCTGCTGATCGGGGCTCTGGCCCCCGCCGCCGTCCTGGCCGCCGCTCCCGCCGCCGTCCTGCTCGCCGCCGTCCGGGGCGCCCGGCAGACGTGGGCTCCCCGAGGGGGCGGGGCCCGTGGACACGGTGTCGGCGCTGTCGTCCGAGCTGTCGCCCAGCAGGTACGCGCCGCCACCGACGGCCGCGAGTACGACGATGCCGGCGGCTATGCCCGCGCCGATGCGAATGCGGCGGCGACGCCGGACCGTCGCGGGAGGTATCCGGAGCTGGTCGGTCCAGCGGCTCCCGTCCCACCAGCGTTCATGAAGGGGGCCGATTCCTGAGTGCCCGGGGTCTGGATGCCAGCCGGGCGGGGTCGTCTGGGTCACAGGAGCACCGTAGGCGCACTGGGTGAGAATCCTATGAAACGCACAGCGTGGCCGTGGTCACCCCGAGGTCGCCGTGTCCGTCGGGAACGAGCCACCCTGCGGGTACCGCCAGGCCGTCTTGGGGCCGACGCCATGGCATGAGGCGGCTCGATCAGCCCGGCCCGGATCGCGTACCGGGTGAGCTCCAGACGGTCGCGGAGTCCCAGCGTCTGCAGCAGATCGGCCCGGTGCCGCTCGACGGTCTTGACGCTGATCACGAGCATGCCCGCGATCTCCTTCGACGAGTGGCCCTCGGCGACCAGCTTGAGGATCTCCTCCTCGCGCTCGGTGATCGCCCGCTCCGGAACGTCGCCGCCGTCCCTGACCCGGTGCAGATGGTTTCGGATCAGGGGGTCACCGCACCCGGATAGAGGAAACCGCGGGCAGGGGAACAGCGCCCCGGGCCGCTGAACGAACTCCCGGGGTTCGGGTCGGTCCGGCAGTCCTGCTTTGGTCCGACCACATCTCCTGTGTGACATAGTCGGGGCATGTGTATCGCCGGGAACAGGGAGTAGCGGATGCCCGTCGAGTGGCAACCCGTGCGGCAGTCGCGCACCCATGAGCTCGTGCTCCAGAGTATCGAGGAGCGGGTCTTCGCCGGAGAGCTCAAGGCGGGGGACCGCCTGCCGCCCGAGCGGAAGCTCGCGCCGGTGCTCGGCGTCAGCCGGTCCGCGCTGCGCGAGGCGCTCAGGGTGCTGGAGACCATCGGCGTCCTGGTCGCCCAGCCCGGCCGGGGCCCGGACTCCGGGGCGCGCATCGTGCGCAACCCGGACGACGCGCTCGGCCGTCTGCTGCGCCTGCACTTCGCGCTCGGCAGCTACAGCCTGCACGACGTACTGGAGGCGCGCGTCGTCCTGGAGCGGTCGAGCTGGGAGGCCGCCGCCCGGCACGCCCTCGCCGAGGACTTCGACGCGGCGGAGGAGCTCGTCCGGCGGATGGGGGACCCGGATGTCGGCGTGGACGAATTCAACGACCTCGACACCCGCTTCCATGTGCTGATCGCAGGGAGTTCCGGCAACGCGCTCACCTCCACACTCACCTCGGCGGTGCGTGAATCGGTCCGCCCGCTGATCCTTCGGGCCTTGGAGGACGCCGACGACTGGCCGGAGACCGCGGGCGCGCTCAATGCCCAGCACGCGCAACTGCTGCGGCTGGTACGCGAGGGCCGGGGTGGCGAGGCCGCGGACCTGGTGGAGGAACACATCCGGGGCCTCCACGGAACGCTGGTCGACGAGAACGACGCCCGGTAGAAACGGGCCGGCTCCAGTTGAACGGGAGCGGGGGCGGTGCACACGCACCGCCCCCGCTCCCGTTCGGCGTCTTCTCGATCCGGCGTGCCCGTAGGCTTTCCCATGCGGACCGAGGCTAGTATGGTCGGACCATAAATCGATCGAGGAGGCCCCATGCGTATCGGACTCTTCGCCACCTGTCTGGGGGACACACTCTTCCCGGAGGCGGTGAAATCCACCGCGGTGCTGCTCGCCCGCCTGGGCCATGAGGTGGTCTTCCCGCCGGACCAGACCTGCTGCGGCCAGATGCACGTCAACACCGGCTACCAGCGCGAACCCGTCCCGCTGGTGCGCAACTTCGCCGAGCAGTTCGGGGACGCCTCGATCGACGCGGTCGTCATGCCGTCCGGATCGTGTGCCGGCTCGGTGCGCCACCAGCACGAGATCGTCGCCGAGCGGTACGGCGACGCGGCGCTCCGCGCCGGGGTCGCCACGGTCAAGGCCAAGACGTACGAGCTCTCCGAGCTGCTCGTCGACGTCCTCGGAGTCACCCGGGTCGGCGCGTACTTCCCGCACCGCGTCACCTACCACCCCACCTGCCACTCCCTCCGGATGCTGCGGGTCGGTGACAAGCCGCTGCGGCTGCTGCGCGCCGTCGAGGAGATCGACCTCGTCGAGCTGCCGGAGGCGGACTCCTGCTGCGGCTTCGGCGGCACATTCGCCGTCAAGAACGCCGAGACCTCCACCGCGATGCTCCAGGACAAGATGCGCAACATCTCCGCCACGAAGGCCGATGTCTGCTCCGCCGGGGACTCCTCCTGTCTGATGCACATCGGCGGCGGGCTCTCCCGCATCAAGTCCGGTACGCGCACCCTGCATCTCGCCCAGATCCTCGGCTCCACCCGCACCGCGCCGTACGCCCTGATGGAGGCCGCCCGATGAGCACGTTCCTCGGCATGCCCGCCGCCCCGCCCCGCTCCCCGTACGGGACCGGGAACCTGCGGGGGGAGCGCAAGTTCCCCGAGGCCGCCCACGACGAACTGCGCAACGAGCAGCTGCGCCGCAACCTCGGCCGGGCCACCCGCACCATCCGTGCCAAGCGCGTCAACGTGACCGGCGAACTCCCGGACTGGGAAGAGCTGCGTGACGCCGGATCGGCCATCAAGACCGACACCATGAACCGGCTGCCCGAGCTGCTCGAACAGCTGGAGCGGAAGGTCACCGAGCACGGCGGCACCGTCCACTGGGCGCGCGACGGCGTGGAGGCCGACGAGATCGTCACCCGGCTCATCAGGGCGACCGGCAGCAGCGACGTCATCAAGGTCAAGTCGATGGCCACGCAGGAGATCGGCCTCAACGAACACCTCGAGGCCGCCGGCATCACCCCGTACGAGACCGACCTGGCCGAGCTCATCGTGCAGCTCGCCGACGACAAGCCGTCGCACATCCTGGTGCCCGCGATCCACCGCAACCGCGACGAGATCCGGGAGATCTTCCTCAAGGAGATCCCCGGCGTCGACCCCGCACTCGACAACGTGCCCGCGCATCTGGCCGCCGCCGCCCGCGCCTATCTGCGCGAGAAGTTCATGACCACCAAGGTGGCCGTCTCCGGCGCGAACTTCGGCATCGCCGAGTCCGGAACCCTCTCCGTCGTCGAGTCCGAGGGCAACGGCCGGATGTGCCTGACCCTGCCCGACACCCTGATCACCGTGATGGGGATCGAGAAGGTCCTGCCGCGCTACCAGGACCTGGAGGTGTTCCTCCAGTTGCTGCCACGCTCCTCGACCGGTGAGCGGATGAACCCGTACACCTCGATGTGGACCGGCGTGACACCGGGAGACGGGCCGCAGGACTTCCACCTGGTGCTCCTCGACAACGGCCGCACCGCCGCGCTCGCCGACGCGATCGGCCGGGAGGCGCTCAACTGCATCCGCTGCTCGGCCTGCCTCAATGTCTGCCCCGTGTACGAACGGGCCGGCGGGCACGCGTACGGATCAACGTACCCCGGTCCGATCGGCGCGGTGCTCACCCCGCAGCTCGCCGGGATGGACGCGGCGAAGAACGACCCCAACAGCTCGCTGCCGTACGCCTCCAGCCTCTGCGGCGCCTGCTTCGACGCCTGCCCCATGAAGATCGACATCCCCTCGATGCTCGTCGAACTGCGCCACCAGCACACCGAACAGTCCGGAACGACGGCGGAGAAGCTCGCCATGAAGGCCGCTGCCGGTGTGATGAGGAAGCCGAAGCTCTTCACCGCGGCGCAGAAGGCCGCCTCCCTCGGCAGGGTCGTCGGGGGACGCGACGGCACGATCTCGCGTCTGCCCGTCCCGTTCAGCGGCTGGAGCGACAGCCGCGACACCGCCGCCCCGCCCAAGCAGTCCTTCCGCTCCTGGCTGGCATCGCCCGAGGGAGCGGCGACGATGCGGGCCGCCGCCGAGGAGGGCGCCGGGCGCACCGCCGAAGGCCCCGAGGAGGATCAGTGACCACCCCCACCGCACGCGACACGGTGCTGGGCCGCATCAGGGACGCCCTGGCGCTCGCACCCACCCCGGAGACCGCGATCCCCCGCGCCTACCGCACCGGCCGCACCCTCCCGGACGGCGAACGCCTCGCGCTCCTGACCGACCGGCTCGTCGACTACAAGGCGTACGTCCATCCCTGCACCGCGGACCGCACGGCCGAGGTGATCGCCGAGGTCCTGCGCGAGCGTGGGGCGCGGCGGATCGGCGTCCCGGACGGGCTGGACGAGCAGTGGCTCGGCGCCTACGAGGGCGAGGTCCAGCGGGACTCGGCGGACATCCCCGCGCCGAGTCTCGACGCGCTGGACGGCGTGGTGACCGCCTCCGCCGTCAGCTGCGCCGAGACCGGCACGATCTTCCTGGACGGATCGCCCGACCAGGGGCGGCGTGCCCTGTCCCTCGTCCCCGACCTCCATGTGTGCGTGGTCGACCTGTCCTCGGTCGTGGCCGGCGTGCCGGAGGCGGTGGCCCGGCTTGTGCCGGAGAGGCCGACGACCCTGATCAGCGGACCGTCGGCCACGTCCGACATCGAACTGGAGCGGGTGGAAGGTGTCCACGGCCCCCGCACCCTCGCCGTGGTGATCCGCACCGACGCCTAGGGCCCCACGTTCGGGTCGTGCCGGGCTCGCGGGGCCAGGCACCCAGAGGGGGCGGGGCCCGCGGGCGCGGCGCCGGGTTGCGTCAGCCCCGGGTCAGGTGGACGGCGACCGTCTCGCTGACGGTCACCGGCTGCTGGTAGTCCGGGTCCGTCGCCGTGGCCCGGGCCTCGACCTCGACGTCACCGCGCTGGAACGGCACCGACCCGGTGGGGACGGCCTTCGCGGTCCAGGCGACCGGTGCGCCAGGGACGCACTCCACCGAAGTGGAGTAGGAGCCCCGGATGAGCTGCTGGCGCTTCACCTGCGTGACGTCGCCGGCCACCTCCACCTTGGCCGACTTGTTGCAGCTCACCGTGCCGTGCAGGGTGGCCTTGCCGTTCAGGGTGCTCGCCGTACCGTCGAGCGCCACGGCGAGGCCGAGACCGAGCTCGGCGGGCGGGGCAGGGTTGTCGATGTGCACTTCACCACGCGCGGCGGACTCGCCGCCCTCGCAGTGCTGCTCGAAGGAGGCGTCGAGCTCCTTCACGTACCCCAGCGGGCCGAACTCCACGGCCGTGATGGTGAAGCTGCCGGTGAGGGTGTTGCAGCCGCGTCCGTTCCCGCCGAGGTCCAGGCCCGGTTCGGCCGCCTCGTTGAACGGGTACCGGGTGGCCCCCGCGTAGGTGCCGGGCGCCAGGGCGGCGCCCTCCGGAGCCGCGAGGTCCAGGTACCACCAGTCCCCGTTGGCCCCGTCGACGGACAGCGAGACCACCCGGTTGTCGCTCGACCCGGTCACCGACACCTTGTCCTCGGAGTCCGTCGAGTAGGAGTAGGACCCGCCGCCGCTGATCCAGTCCCCCTCGTCCCCGCTGAAGGCCAGGGTCCCGTCGGTGACCGGCTGGGCATGGGCCTGAGGTCCGGACAGCAGCCCCGTCGTACCGGTCGCCAGGGTCAGGGCCAGCGCGAACACGGCCGCACCTCTGGCCAGAGCACGTCCGGGCATGGTGAGTTTCATGTGTGTTTCCCCCCTGGGAAGACGGTTCTGGCTCCGCCGACGAGGGTCTCCCGTCCGCGGCGGGAAGAGTCTGACAAGAGGGGAAGCCGGCGACAACTGTGTTTCAGGAGTGACTGGTTGATCTTTCAGCCAACATCTGTGGCTGCTGTGAACGGAATGCGGGTCCGGGTCGCCCTGGAATCACGAGAGCCGTCCGCACACCCGGACAAGACTCGCGCCTCGGCGCCCGCGGGCGCCGAGGCGCATCGGCCGTGTGTCAGGCGCCGAGGTCGTAGAGGACGAACTCCTCCCAGGCCCCGGTGATGTCTGCCGACCGGGCACGGAGCACGTACTGGAGCGATCCGGTGTAGCTGTTCTCCATGGTGACGAACAGCCCGTTCAGCGTGGACTGGAGTGCCCAGCGGTCCAGGACCTCGTTGTAGTACAGGACGAACCGCTCCCAGCCGCCCACGCTCGTGGAACGCGCGCGCAGCACGTTCTGCGCGTTGCCGGTGTAGTTCTTCTCGACCGCCACATAGCGGTTGTTCGCCAGGGACTTCATGGCGAACGTCTCCAAGGTGTCGTCCCACTCGAATGCGAAGCCCTCCCAGGACCCGCCGAATTCCACGGAACGGGCCCGCAGCACACCGGTGTTCGGAGCGGAGTAGTTCACCTCGGTGGCGACGAACTGCGCGTTGCGGCCCGACTGCAGGGCTACGAGTTCGGTCTCCCCGGCCGTGGCGGAGACTCCCTCACCGGCGGCCAAGGGAGCCTGCCGGGCATCTGCCCCCTGGGCGATGCGCGCCAGCTCAGTGCCGTCCACCGCGTCCCAGCCGCTGGGTACGGCGGCCGGCCTGTCCGCCACCGGTGCCGCCCCGGCCGCGGGTACGGCCAGCGCGGAGGCGGCAAGAAGGGCGCTCAGGGACAGAAAAACGGACGTGATGCGTCGCACAGGTCTTCCTCACTTGTCGTCAAAGGAATTCCGGGCCTGCGGGACAAAGGGGTTCGCCCTGGTTTCCGGTCGCTCATTCGGCGGACTCGCCGAATGAGCGGCACGATTCCAGACGTGCGCCGTCAGCCGTCTCCACGGCATGGCGGAGCTGACCCCTGAATTCCCCACCCCGAAACTGCTGTCCACGCCCCTCCCTGGGCGTTTCGGCAGTCGCTTCACCACCACTCGGCGGAGCGGGCTCAGCGTAACGGCGCGACGTGATCTCAGGAAATGATTTCAGGGGATTCTGTGGAGTTCCGGGAAAGGCCCCGTTGCATTACCGGTTCCGCAGTATTCCGTTAAGACAAGTGAAACTCTCCGTTTGCCGAGCGGCTCAGGGAACGTGGGTGACCTCCAGCGGTGCGAAACCGATACGGGTCGTCGCACCGTCGTCGGCCCAGCGCACCGTGACCGTCTCCCCGTTCACGTCCACCCCGCTCACCGCCGCGCCGAGGGGCCCGGCGTCCGCTTCCCCGGTGAGCGAGGCCAGCGCCACCAGCACCTCGGTTCCCTCCACATCGGCACCCAGCCGGGGCAGCACGGCCCACCGGGTGAACGCCGTGCCCTGTGGGGCCCGTACGTCCTCCGGTCCCTCCCAGCCGTACAGCCCGTGCAACGCCGAACGCACGGTGCCCTGGGGGTCCGTCGCCCAGCCCGTCAGCTCGGCCCGTGTCCCGGCGGGCGCGCCCAGGATCCGGTGCACCCGCAGTTCGTACATCCCCCGGACGACCGTGACGCTCTCCACCCGCAGCCCCGGCACCGTCGGCGGGCCCTCCGGGAAGACCGGGCGGTGCCAGGACGCGGCCCAGCCCCAGCCCTCGCCGTGCCCCGCGCCCAGCGGGTGGATGAGGACCCGGCTGCTGCGGGAGCCACCGACCCGCACCGACAGATGGTTGTCCGCGGTGTTCGCGGACGCCGTCGGACCGGTGGCCGTCGAATACGCGAGGCGCGCGTAGAGCGGGTCCGAGACGTCCGCCGTCTCGCCCTCGTGCGGCCGGACATGGTCACTGCCGTGATTGTGCAGCCGCACCACGCCGTCCGCCTGTGTCGACTGCACCAGCAGCCCCGGTGACGGGAGCGCCAGCACCCGGTCCGGGCCCTCGCTGGGGGCGGGCTCCTCTTCCGCCGTCCACAGCGGGTGCTCCGCCGGGGCGAGCAGGGCGACGAAGGCCTTCGACGCCCAGTACGGCGACGACGGGCCGGAGTACACCTGGAGCGTCGCGTCGTGCGGCCCGTGCCAGCCCAGGCTCAGCAGACCGTCGTCCCCGGCCGACCCGCGCTCCAGGAAGTACCGCAGCGAACCGCTGATCAGCCGCCGCGAGACGCCCGGAGCCAGAGGGGTGTGCCCGGACACGGCGCCCATCCCGACCGCCGCCCCCGCCGCGAACCGGTAGGTGAGGGAACGCCCGAAGTGCAGCGGAGAGCCGTCCGCGCCGAACATCAGCGAGAAGCTCTCCAGATGTTCGCTCAGCCGTGCCCCGTAGTGCGCGGACAACTCCGCGTCGCCCGACAGATACGCGTCCAGCACCGGATACAGGTGCAGCGCCCAGCCGTTGTAGTGGTCGAAGGCGCGCCCGTCCCCGTCGGCGTACCAGCCTTCGCCGCGATACCAGACCTCCAGCAGGTCGAGCGCCCGCTGCCGGGCCCGCGCCGTCTCCGCGTCGCCCCGCCCCACCGACTCCAGGAACCCGGCGACGGAGAAGGGGAAGAGATACCAGTTGTTGGGTGCGGGCGTGTGCCGCAGGGCGCCCCGCAGCCACTCCTCCGCACGGTCCTGCGTGGTGGCGTCCAGCCGGTCCCATAGCCACGGCCGGGTGAGCCGCAGCCCGATCGCCACCGAGGCCGATTCCACCATCGGCTGGCCGAAGACGGTGTGGTCCAGGATCAGCGGCCAGGACTCGGCTTCGTCCCGCCCGGCCGAGCGCGTACCGGCGGTGAGCCCTTCGGCGTACCGCTCCAGCCAGTTGTGCGGATCCTTGCCCTCCGCGCCGGCGACCCGGAACGCGGCGGTGAGGAACGTACGGGCATAGCCCTCCAGGCCGTCGGACCGGACCCCGGAGCGGGAGGGGCGGCCCGGCAGGTCGAGGAGGGCCCGGCCGGGGGTGGCCCACTTCCAGGCGGCGTCCAGCAGGCCGTCCGCCACGGCTTCCCAGTGGTCCCGGGTGTAGCCGGTGTACGGGCTCCGCGCGCGGTCCTCGGAGGGGAGGTGAAAGGGAGTGGAGGTCATGCGAGAAAAGCCAGCCTTTCGCGTCGTACGGGATGGGTGAAGCCGTCGCCGGCGGCCCACCGGGCGATCTCGCCGACGGCCAGATCGGCCAGCCGCCGCAGCTCGTTGCCCTGGGAACCCGCGAGATGGGGGGTGATGAGCGCGTTGTCGCAGTCCCACAGCGGATGGCCGGCCGGCAGCGGGTCGGGGTCGGTGACGTCGAGCACCGCCCGGATCCGGCCGGCACGCAGTACGTCGGCGAGGGCGTCCTGGTCGACGACCGCGCCGCGGGACGTGTTGATCAGGACGGCGTCGGGCCGCATCGAGGCGAGCAGCCCGCGGCTGACCAGCCCTGTGGTCGCGGGCAACAGCGGGGTGTGGACGCTGACCGCGTCGCTCTCCACGAAGAGTCCCGCCAGGGAGACGGGGCGGACACCGAGCCCGGCGGCCTCCTCGTCCGTGACGTACGGGTCGTGGAGCAGCACCTCCAGGTCGTACGGCCGGAGCAGTTCGATCACCCGTCGGCCGATCAGGGAAGCGGACAGAATGCCCACCGTGCGGCGGTAGTTGCCGACACCGGGAGGCATCGCGAGCCAGTTGTCGCGAATGCGGGTGGCCCGGTACTCCACGGCCCGCTCGATGGCCCGCTTGCCGGACAGCAGGATCATCGCGACGGTGTACTCGGCGACCGGGAGCGCGTTGGCCGCCGCGGCCGACGACACCTCGATGCCCCTGTCCCAGCAGGCGTCGGTGACATGGCCGCGTACCGAGCCCGCCGTGTGCACCACGGCCCGCAGCGCGGGAGCGGCGGCCAGGACACCCGCATGGATCGGCGGGCAGCCCCAGCCGGTGATCAGGAGCTCCGTGTCCGCGAGTACGGCCCTGGCCTCCTCGGTCGTGAAGTCGTCGATCGCGGGCAGTGGCGCGAGATCGCACACCTCGGCCAGCGCCGCCAGGGAGTCGGGGGAGAGCACCGCGGCTGCGGCTTCCGCTCCCATGGCGAGCGCGGCGCGCGGCCGGCGGGGTGCGGGGGGAGTGCTGGGCATGGTTCTCCTGTGCGGTGGTCCGGGCGGGGCGGCACGGCTACTTGACGGCGCCCGCCGTCAGACCGGACCGCCAGAATCGCTGGAGCAGGGCGAAGGCGAGGATCAGGGGCAGCACCGCGAGCAGCGAGCCCATGACGACGACGGGGTAGTACTCGGGTGAAACGGACGCGGCGCTGTTCCAGGAGTACAGGCCGAGGCTGACCGGATACAGGTCCTGGTCGGAGAGCATCACCATGGGCAGGAAGAAGTTGTTCCAGATGGCGGTGAGCTGGAAGAGGAACACGGTGACAAGACCCGGCCCCAGCATGCGGAGCGCCACCCGGAAGTAGGCGGCCAGTTCGCCCGCGCCGTCCATCCGCGCGGCCTCCAGCACCTCGTCGGGCACGTACCCCTGGCTGAAGATCCGGCCGAGATAGACACCGAACGGATTGAACAGGACGGGGATGAACACCGCCCAGAAGGTGTTCACGAGACCGGCGCCGGAGGCCATCAGGTAGAGCGGCAGGGCGAGCACGGTCTGCGGCACCATGACGGCGGCCAGCACCAGGCCGAACAGCTTCTCCTTGTGCGCGAAGCGGTACTTGTCGAAGGCGTAGCCGCAGGCGACGCTGACCAGCGCTCCGAGGGCCGCGCCGAGCACCGCGTACAGCAGGCTGTTGCCGTACCAGCGGCCGTACAGCCCGCCGTCCATGGCGAAGAGGTCCTTCATGTTCTGGACGAAGGAGAAGCCGCTCGTCGACAGGATGTCGCTGCTGAACAGGGCGTCCCGGTCCTTGGTGGAGGCGAGCGCCAGCCACAGCACCGGCAGCAGGGTGTAGAGCACCGAGACGAAGACCACCAGGTTGACGACGGAGCGCCCGAGGAGCCGGGGCCGCAGGGGTGAGGCGGTACGGGAAACGGTCGACGCGCTCATCGGGAGCCCTCCTCGGCGGCGTCGGCGCGGTTGGTCCAGCGGGTGACGCCGTAGGAGAGGGCGATCGTGCACAGGAGCAGGATGACCGAGGCGGCCGCCGCGAGGCCGTAGTTGTTGCGGGTGAAGGCCGCGTCGTAGATGTACATGCTGGGGGAGAAGCGCGAGTTGATCATCGGGGTCGACTGGCTGAGCAGCATCGGCTCGGTGAAGAGCTGGAGCGCGAAGATGAGCGTGAACATCGCGACCATGACGATCGACGACCGCACCAGCGGGGCCTTGACCTGGAGGGCCGTGCGGACCGGGCCCGCGCCGTCGACGACCGACGCCTCGATGACCTCGCGGGGGACCGCCTGCAGGGCGGCGTAGAACACGACCATGTTGTAGCCGAGGTTGCTCCACAGCGCGATGTTCACGATGGACGGGAGCACCATGTGCACCCCGAGGAAGTCGACCGTGAGGTCGGCCCTGCCGAGCAGGTCGATGACCGGACTGATGCCGGGCGTGTACAGATAAAGCCAGATCAGAGCCGCGATGATGCCCGGCACGGCGTGCGGCAGGAACAGGGCGAGCTGGACGGTGCCGCGCAGGCGGACCACCCCGGAGTCCAGCAGCAGCGCCAGCACGAGGGCGCCGATCACCATCAGCGGGATGTAGACCACGCAGTACAGGGCGACGACGCCGAGACCGCTGAGGAACGTCGGGTCCGCCAGTACGGCGGCGTAGTTGCGGAGCCCTGCGAAGACCGTCCGCTCCGGGCCGAAGCCGAGCCCGGGCTGGTCGTCGCTGAAGAAACTCAGATAGACGGCGGTGGCGACCGGGATCAGGAAGACGGTCACCAGAAGGACGAAGAACGGCGTCATCAGGACGCCGCAGGCGCCGAGTTCACGACGCCGGGCGGACCTGCGGGCGGTGGGCGCCGGCGCGGCGGCGGCCGGACGCTCCGGCGACGGCCGGGCGGGGGCGTTTGCCGGTGCGGACACAGGGGTGGCGCTGGTCATGGTGTCACCTGCCTCTCTGCTGCTGGGAACGGAATGCGGGTCGCCTGTCAGGTGGAGCGCCGGGTGGTGGAGAGACCGAGCGCCTTGAGGTCGGGCATGGTGCCCTCCTCCGCCGCCCGGACCGCTCCGAGGATGGAGCCCTGGCCTCCGCTCGCCCGCGCCAGTCCGTCCTTCATGAGCCTGCCGGTGGCCGTCATGCGGGGGCCCCAGATCCAGCCCGGGCGGATCTTCCGCGCCTCCTGCTCGAAGAGGGTGTAGATGTCCTGCCCGCCGTAGTAGGCCCGGTCGAAGGCCTTGCGGCCCACGTCGACCAGGCCCGGCGCGGCGGGGTACTGACTGCTCGCACCGCTGGAGAGCCGGGCCCGCAGAGCGTCCGGATGCGAGACCTGCCACTCGATGAACTCCATCGCGGCCTCCGGGTGCGCGCTGTCCTTGGTGATCGCGAAGGTCGAGCCGCCATGGGTCCCGACACCGGGGTCGGCCGGATCCCACTGGGGGATCGGTGCGAGTGCCCACTTCCCCGTCTGCTTCGGCCGGGCCTTCATCTGGGCGCCGGCGTCCCACGCGCCGCTGAGCCGGCTGAGCACCAGGCCGTTGCCGATCTGGACGTCGCTCTGACGGCTCTCCACCGCGTTCATGAAGACCAGGTCCTGGTCGGTCAGCCGCTGCCAGAAGGCGGACACACGTCGGGTGGGCGCGTCGGCGAGCGACACGTTCCAGACGCCGCCGCTCGTGTCGAACCACTGGGCGCCCGCCTGCCACGCGAACGCGGCGAGGTGCGTGTCACCGTCCGTGGGGAAGAGCGCCATCCGACGGTCACCGCTCCTGCCCCGTACGCTCCTTGCCGCGTCCTCGAAGTCCTCCCAGGTACGCGGGACGGTCAGCCCGTACCGCTCGAAGAGGTCGGTGCGGTAGTGCAGCACCATCGGTTCTATGTCGAGCGGGACGCTGAACACCCGCTTCTCGAAGGTGGTCAGTCCCAGGGCCTGCGGCAGCAGTTTCGACCGCAGCCCTGCACCGACCAGATCCGTGATGTCGCGGCAGACCCCGTCGATGGCGAAGCCCGGGACCTGCATGTATTCGATGGTGGCGACGTCCGGGGCGTTGCCGGCCCGTGCGGCGCTGCTGAGTTTGGCGTAGCCGCCCTGGGTCCCGGAGGGGACCTGCTGGTAGTCGACCTCGATGGTGTCGTGACCGCGGTTGAACGCGTCCACGACCTCCTGACTGCCCCGCAGGGCGGACCAGAAGGTGATCCGCGTCTTCCTGCCGGTCCTGTTGCTTACGTTCCTGCCGGTACTGCTCGTACCGCCCGATCGTGTGTCTCCGCCACCACCTCCGCAGGCGCTGAGCGCGCCCGTCAGAGGCAGTGCGGCGATCGTGGCGAGCACGGATCGACGGCTCTGTCGACCAGGCATGTGCGCCTCCCGCGGCTCCTGATTCGAGACACGGGAATACTGATCGGCTGATCGGTAGCGGTCAATAGATCGATCAAAAGAAGATTGAAGTGTTCAAACGATCAGTTATCGATGTGGGGCAACTCCTGGGTCGATCCGCGCACTTCGAGTCGGGGGAGCAGCTCCACCCTGCGCACGGGCCCGGTGGTGCCGGCCGGGTGCGCCAGCCGGTGCAGAAGCAGCTCCGCCGCCGCCCGCCCGATCTCGGCCCTCGGCGGGGCGACCGCGGTGAGGGCGGTGCTGCCCAGCGCCGCGACGACATCGTCGTACGCCACCACGGAGCAGTCCCGCGGCACCCGGAAGCCGTTCTCCGCCAGCCGCTGGACCAGCATCAGGGCGTCCTCGTCGCCGTGCAGGACGGCGCCGGTCACACCGCGCTCCCTCAGCAGCGCCGTGAGATCCGGGACCACTTCCCGTGTGCCGGGCTCCCCGGGGCCCGCGTTCGGGGAGCTGAGCACCACGGACCAGTCCTCCACCTCGGGCCGGGAGGCGGCTATGTCGGCGAACGCGGCCCGTATCGAGCGCGCCGTCGGGCTGTCGTTCCTGGCGGCGAGGACCAGCCGGCGGTGGCCGAGCGAGATCAGGTGGTCCACGGCGAGGTGGATCCCGTACCAGTGGTCGGAGCACACCGAGTCCATGGCGTGCAGCGCGCTGCCGGACCGGGGCCGCCGCTCCATCAGGACCGTCGGCACCTCCAACTCGGCGAGCCACTCGTAGTCCGCCTCCTCGCCGGCGGCGCTCCGCCACCGGGGGGCGATCAGCAACCCGCTCACGCCCGCGGCCAAGGCCTGCTCCACCTGCGGCCGTTCGGCCCCGGCCATCTGCGGGGTGATGTGCAGGGTGATGCGTTTCCCGGCCTCCTCCAGGGCGGTCCTGGCGCCGTAGAGGGTCTCGTACAGATACGAATGCCGCTCCGGGACGACCAGCGCGATCGCGTCCCCGGCCGGCTCCCCGTTCCGTGCGGCCGGCACGGCAGTCGTGCGCGTGGCGTCCCCCATCGGACGGACCACCCCGTGCCCGCGCCGCAGCATCCCCGTCCTGGCCAGCTCCTCCACATCCCGCCGCAGCGTCACCGCCGAGACGTCCAGCTCGTCGGCCAGCGAACTCACCTTGACGGCACCGCGTGCGTGCACCACCGCGAGAATGCGCTTGCGCCTCAGCTCAACCGGCTCCCGCATGCTGGCCCCCTTGCCTACCGCTGTGCGATGTTCGTTTGAACGTTTCTCTGAATGATCGCAGCATAGCGAGGGACCGCCGCTCAAGACGCTCACAGGATGGAACGATGATCCGCCGAGAGGAAGATGTGTCTACCATCTGATCCGGAATGGACACCATCACCCTGTGGCCACTGGCCGCGCTCGCGGCGGCATCCCTGCTCGTCGGCTTCTCCAAGACGGCCGTCAGCGGTGCCAACACGATCAGCCTCGCGGTCTTCGCGGCCGTACTGCCGGCCCGCGAATCGACCGGAGTTCTGCTCCCGATCCTGATCGCCGGTGACATCCTCGCCGTGCTGGTCTACCGTCGGCACGCCCACTGGCCCACACTGCTGCGGCTCTTCCCCGCCGTCGCCGCGGGCGTGGTGGCGGGCACGGTCTTCATGCTGTGGGCCGACGACGAGGCCGTGGCCCGCTCGATCGGCGCGATCCTGCTCCTCATGGCGGGCGTCACCCTCTGGCGCCGGCGCGCCCGTCCCCGGCCGCCCGCGGAAGAGGACACGGACGAACCCTCGCGCGGCGGGCGCCTCAAGGCCCGGACCTACGGGGTGCTGGGCGGCTTCACGACCATGGTCGCCAACGCGGGCGGCCCCGTGATGTCGCTCTACCTGCTGTCCGCGGGATTCCGGAAGCTCGGCTTCCTGGGGACGTCGGCGTGGTTCTTCCTGATCGTCAACACGTCCAAGGTGCCCTTCAGCGTGGGACTCGGTCTCATCGACGCGCAGTCGCTGATGCTGGACGCGGCCCTGGTGCTGTTCGTCGTCCCGGGCGCCTACCTCGGCCGTGCCTGCGTCGGCCGGATCAACCAGAAGCTCTTCGACCGGATCGTCATCGGAGCCACCGTCCTGGGCGGCCTCCAGCTGCTGCTGCGCTGAAGACCGCCCGGGGGAGCGGATGTCAGACGATGCCCTCGGCGATCTCCGCCTGCTCACGGGCGTTCCCGTACGCGGCCGGGGTGCTGTACGAACGGCGCGCGACGAACCACCACACCGTGGCCAGGACCAGCACGGCGACCAGGGCGATCGACGCGTAGTTCATCGAGTCGATCGTCACCGGCGAGGACTGCGGCAGCAGGAAGAGCACCGTCACCACGGCGACCCACACCACGGCGATCCAGCCGATCGGCTTGGACCAGCGGCCGAGGTGCCAGGGGCCGCGCTGGAAGCGGTCCCCGGCGCGCAGCTTCAGGTAGATCGGGATGGCGTACGCGGGTGTGATCCCGATGACGTTGATCGCCGTGACCGCGCCGTACGCGGTCGCGGAGTACAGCGACGGCACCGCCAGCAGCGCCGCGACAGCGACCGACAGCCACACGGCGGGCACCGGAGTCTGCGTACGCGCGCTCACCTTCCGCCACAGCGCGGAGCCCGGCAGCGCGTTGTCACGGCTGAAGGCGAAGACCATCCGGCTCGCGGCCGCCACCTCGGCGTTGCCGCAGAACAGCTGAGCCGCGATGACGATCAGCAGCATGGCGGTGGCGCCCGACGTCCCCAGCGCGTCGATCAGGATCTGGGCGGGAGGGACCCCGGTGGCGCTGTTCTGCGTACCCGCGTAGTCCTGGATGGCGAAGGTCAGTCCGGCCAGCAGGACGAAACCGGCGATCCACGAGACCCAGATCGCGCGGACGATGCCCTTGGCCGCCGTCACCGAAGCGTTCGAGGTCTCCTCGGACAGGTGGGCCGAGGCGTCGTAGCCGCAGAAGGTGTACTGCGCCAGGAGCAGACCGATCGCCGCCACATAGATCGGGTTCTCCCAGCCGGTGTCGTTGACGAACTCGGTGAAGACGAACGACGGCGACTGGTGGTTCGCGGGCACGATCGCCAGCACCGTCACGATCACGGCGACACCGGCCAGGTGCCACCAGACGCTGATCGAGTTGAGCACACTGACCAGGCGCACCCCGAAGAGGTTCAGCACGGCGTGCAGCAGCAGGATGCAGAGGAAGATCACCATCGTGGAGCCGGGGGTGGGATCGAACCCCCACTGCAGATTGAGCAGAGCGCCCGTGAACAGCGCGGCCCCGTAGTCGATGCCGGCGATCGCGCCCAGCAGACCGAGCAGGTTCAGCCACCCGGTGTACCAGCCCCACTTACGGCCACCGAGCCGGTCGGCCATGTAGTAGAGCGCCCCGGACGTCGGGTACGCACTGGTGACCTCGGCCAGAGCCATGCCCACGCAGAGCACGAACAGGCCGACGCCGGCCCAGCCCCAGAGCATCACGGACGGGCCACCGGTGGACATGCCGAAGCCGTACAGCGTCATGCAGCCGGAGAGGATCGAGATGACGGAGAAGCTGATCGCGAAGTTGCCGAAGCCGCCCATGCGGCGTGCCAGCACCGGCTGATAGCCGAGCTCGCGCAGCCGCTGCTCTTCGTCCTTGTGCGGCGTGGGCTCCGTGCTCGACGGGGTCGAGGCGGATATGGACATGGAGACGACCTCCAGGTGGGGGAAGGGGGACGGGGGACGGGGGACGGGGGGAATCGTGGGGACGGAGCAGCGGCCGGACAGGCGCACGGTCCACGGAGGGACACCGGCCGGTCAGCCGGGCGGCTCCCTCCCCGGCCCGGGCTCGGCGGCCAGACAGCGGCTCCGGGCCCGGAGGAAGACGTCCTCGGTACCGGCCGGATCCTGCGGTGCACGGGTGCGGTGGGCCCAGGGGACGGACGTGTAGTACGGGCCCATCGCCCGGAACACCGGGGCGGCGTCGGCGAACCGGAGCGAACCCCACAGCGCGTGCGCCAGGTGGTTGAGGTCGAGCAGGGACCGGGCGGCCGGGTCCGCCGCGGCGAACCAGATGCGCAGGGCGCGCCGGGCATCCCGCTCGCCGTCCTCGGTGACCCAGTGCAGGTCCAGTGCCCGCTCGTTGCCGTGCTCGCGCCGGTAGCGCTCCACCCGGACGTACAGCGGCAGCACATGGAGCGCGGAGCCCTCCGGGGCTGAAGAGGCCGCCCACTGGACGAAGTTGACCGCCTCGGAGAGAGTGCCGCCCGGCTGTCGCGCATAGACGAACTGCAGCATCCGGTGGTACGCCTCGCGATTGAAAGGATCGCGTTTGTCCGCCTCCGCCAGGAGGCCCCACGGCCCGGGGAACAGCATCGGGCCCGGCGGCAGCAGGCGGTGCTCCTCCAGGCGCTGTCCCTCGTCGAGCTGGGACAGGGCCAGGAGACATACCCACGGCACAGGATCCGCGGGCGAGGCGTGCGCGGCGGAGCGGCACCCCTCCCACGCCTCCTGCCACAGCTCCTGGGCTCTCGGGTGCCTCTCCCGGTGGGCGCGGACGGCGCGCTCCACCGTCACCCGGGCGTGCATCACCGCCGCCGCCACACTCCGAGGCTCCTCGGCCAGCCAGGCGTGGACCGTGTCGGAACCCGCCGCCACGGCCGCGAGGACCTGGGTCCGCTGGGTCCACAGCGCCCAGTCCGGGGTGCTCTCCAGCAGATTCCGCATGGCGAGCCAACGGCCGGTACGCAGATCCTGTAACGCCACACGCAGAGGGTGATCGTGCCCAGCGGGGTGGTAGACCGGCCGGAAGTCACCGGTAGCCATGTATGCGCCCCGCCCCTGAACACGCGGTGGGGGCGGGGCGGTGAGCCGGGCACAGCGGCACGGCGCAGGTTCTTCTCGTCATGAATCCTCAAGGAACGTGGGGGGTTGTGCGGTTCGGTAGTGAACTGCCGTTGGTCATCGTCCGGTTGTCCACTCGGCGGTGAGTGTAGAGCGCCGCGTGCCCGCCTTCCGGCGACTGTGCGGATCTTACGCAAGTAGCTTCCATATACCGGACGTTGATCACGCCCGGCGGCTCCTGACGGGATGTTCTGGGAGGCTTGACGCAGGGCGTGGTCTGCACGACTGTGGGCGTAGGGACCAAATGATCACGATTCCGCCCGGGTCCGGGCGGCCCGCACGGCTGGAGCGTGGATTGACAGAACCGGTGCTCGCCATCGACCAGGGGACGTCCGGGACCAAGGCGCTGGTGATCTGTCCCGAGCGCGGCGTGATCGGTTCCGGTTCCGCACCCGTACGACCGCGGTACGGTGCCGGGGGCCTCGTGGAGGCCGACCCCGCCCAGCTGATCGGGTCGGTCCTCGACGCCGGCCGGCAGGCGGTCGCGGACGCCGCCGAGCCCGTGGCGGCCGTCGGCCTGGCCAACCAGGGCGAGACGGTGCTGGCCTGGGACCCCGCGACCGGCCGGCCGCTCACCGACGCCGTCGTCTGGCAGGACCGGCGCGCGGAAGGGCTCTGCGGCGCCCTCGCCGCGCACGGGGACGAGCTGAAGCGGCTCACCGGACTGCCGCTCGATCCGTACTTCGCCGCGCCCAAGATGGCGTGGATCCGCCGCGAACTGACCCGGGAGGGGGTCGTCACGACCAGCGACTCCTGGCTGGTCCACCAGCTCACCGGAGCCTTCGTCACCGACGCGGCCACCGCGGGACGCACCCAGCTGCTCGGCCTCCACGACGTCGGCTGGTCGCCCGACGCCCTGAAGATCTTCGGACTGTCCGACGAGCGGCTGCCCACGGTCGTCGACTGCGCCGGGCCCGTCGGCACCACCACCGCGTTCGGCGGAGAAATCCCCCTGACCGGCCTCATCGTCGACCAGCAGGCCGCCCTGCTGGCACAGAACGCACTCGATCCCGGCCAGGCCAAATGCACGTACGGCACCGGGGCGTTCCTCCTCGCCCAGACCGGCCGCCGGCCCAGCACCGGCTCCACCGGCCTGGTCAGCTGTGTCGCCTGGCGCCTCGGCGGGCTGACGGACTACTGCCTCGACGGACAGGTCTACACGGCGGCCTCGGCGGTGCGCTGGCTCACCGACCTCGGAGTGATCTCAGGAGCCGCGGACCTCGACCCGGTGGGCGCCTCGGTCGGCGGCACCGGGGGAGTCACCTTCGTCCCCTCGCTCGCCGGCCTCGCCGCACCCTGGTGGCGCAGCGACCTGCGCGGCTCCGTGACCGGCCTCGGCCTCGACACCACCGCGGGCCACCTGGTCCACGCCCTCTGCGAGGGCATCGCCGCGCAGGTCGTCGCCCTGGCGGACGCCGTCGCCGCGGACCTGGGAGCCCCACTGACCGCGCTGCGGGTCGACGGCGGCCTGACCCGCTCCTCCCTGCTGATGCAGACCCAGGCGGACCTGCTGCAAAGGCCGGTCGAGGTCTCGGCGCTGCCCGACGTGACCGCGCTCGGCGCCGGCGTCGTGGCCAGGCTCGGGCTCGACCCGCGGCTGCCGCCGGGCAGCGCGACCCCGGAGTGGCGGCCCTCCGCCGTGTACGAACCACGGATCGCCCCCGAGGAGGCGTCGGAGCGCCTCGCCGGCTTCCGTGCCGCGGTGGACAGCCTGCTGGAGCGCGCGTGACCGTCACCCTCACCACCACCGGCCCGCTGCCCTCGGAGCAGGACGCGGAGGACACGTACGACGTGACCGTCGTCGGCGCGGGCGTCGTGGGCACGGCCATCGCCCGCGAACTCGCCCGCTACCGGCTGCGCACCGCACTGGTCGACGCCGCCGACGACATCGGCAACGGCACGTCGAAGGCCAACACCGCGATCCTGCACACCGGTTTCGACGCCGTTCCCGGTTCGCTGGAGGCCCGCCTCGTGCGCGAAGGACGGGACCTCCTCGCCGACTACGCCGCCGAGACCGGCATCCCGGTCGAGCGGACCGGCGCCCTCCTGGTGGCCTGGGACGAGGACCAGCTCGCCGCACTGCCCCGGCTCCGGGACAAGGCCGAGCGCAACGGCTACCACGCGTCCCGCATCATCGGCGCCGACGAACTGCGTTCCGCCGAACCGCACCTGGGGCCCGGCGCGCTCGGCGCGCTCGAGATCCCCGACGAGAGCGTCATCTGCCCCTGGACCACCCCGCTCGCCTTCGCCACCCAGGCCGTGCGGGCAGGCGTCCACCTGCACCTGAACTGCCGGGTGCAGGACATCGCGAGCGACGCCGATGGCCACACGCTCACCACCTCACGCGGCCCGCTGCGCACCCGCCACCTGGTCAACGCCGCCGGGCTGTACGCCGACGAGATCGACCGGCTCCTCGGCCACGACGTCTTCACCGTGACCCCTCGCCGAGGCCAGCTCATCGTCTTCGACAAGCTCGCCCGCGAGCTCGTCGGCCACATCCTCCTGCCGGTTCCCGGCCCGGCCGGCAAGGGCGTCCTGGTCGCACCGACCGTCTTCGGCAACGTCCTCCTCGGCCCCACCGCCGAGGAGCTCGACGACAAGACCGCCACCGGGTCCACCGCCGACGGCCTGGACCTCCTGCGCGAGAAGGGCCACCGCATCGTGCCCGCGCTCCTCGACGAGGAGGTCACCGCCGTCTACGCCGGCCTCCGCGCCGCCACAGGGCAGGAGGACTACCGCATCCAGGAGTACCCCGAACAGCGCTACGTCGCCGTGGGCGGCATCCGCTCCACCGGTCTCACCGCGTCCATGGCGATCGGCCGCCACGTCATGGGCCTGCTGGCCGACACCGGCCTCGACCTGACCGAGCCCCGCCCGCTCCCGCCCCTCACGATGCCCAACCTGGGCGAGGCGTACCCCCGCCCCTACCGCGACGCCGCCCTGATCGCCGGGGACCCGGCGTACGGCACCCTCGTCTGCCACTGCGAACAGGTCACCCTCGGAGAGATCCGGGACGCGCTGGCCTCCACGGTCCCGCCGCACTCCCTGGACGGCCTGCGGCGCCGCACCCGCGCCCGTGGCGGCCGGTGCCAGGGCTTCTACTGCGGCGCCGCCGTCCGCGCCCTGTTCGAGGAGGCGCGACCGTGACCGGACACGCACGCGACATCGACGTCCTGATCATCGGCGCAGGCCCCGCCGGCCTCGCGGCCGGAGCCGAGCTCGCCGGGGCGGGAGCGGGCCGGGTGGAGATCCTGGAACGCGAGCAGGAGGCGGGAGGGATCCCCCGCCACTGCCACCACGGAGGATTCGGCGGACGCCTCGGACGGGCCGCCCACGCCTGGGCGTCGGCCACCGGATCCGCGTACGCCCAGGGAGGGACGAGCGGGCCCGCCTACGCCCGGCGGAGTGTGGCCGCGGCCCTGGACGCCGGCGCCGAGCTGCGCACCGGAGTCACCGTCACCGGCTGGGCGGGACCCCGCACCGTCGAGACCACCGGACCCGCAGGAATCGAGCGCATCACCGCCCGGGCCGTCGTCCTCGCCACCGGCGCACGCGAACGGCCGCGCAGCGCCCGCCTGATCCCCGGCACCCGGCCGCCCGGCGTCTACACCACCGGCGAACTCCAGCAGGCCGTCCATCTGTACGGGCAGCGGATCGGCACCAGGGCGGTCGTCGTCGGTGACGAGCCCGTCGGGCACGCGGCCGCCGCCACACTGCGCGCCGCCGGGGTCCACGTCGTCGCCATGGTCACCGATCAGCCGCCCCGACCGGTCCGGCTGCGGAGCGGGCACACCCCGCTGCTCACCGCCGCCACCGTCACAGGGCTCACGGGCAGGACCCGGCTCTCCGGGGTGGCCCTGCGACACGACGACGGCCGCACCACCACGCTGCGCTGCGACACGGTCGTCCTGACCGGCGACTTCGTACCCGACCACGAACTGGCCAGGCGTGGTGGCATCCTCCTCGATCCCGGCACCCGGGGACCGGCGTACGACGCCGCGTTCCGCACCTCGCGGCCGGGCGTCTTCGCCGCCGGGAACGTGCTGCACGCCGTCGAACGCGCGGAGTTCGCGGCCCAGGAGGGACGAGCCGTGGCGGTGCCCGTCCTGCACCGCCTCGCCGGCACCGACGACCCCGCGGGCGGAGGCCGGCCCCTGGTCGTCGACACACCCCTGCGGTGGATCGCCCCCAACGTGACGGGTCCCCACGGCGCGCGCCCGCAGGGGGACCGGTTCGTCCTGCGCACCGCACGGCGGCTGTCGCGGCCGCTGCTCGTCGTCTCGCAGGACGGACGCGAACTCCACCGGCAGCGGCTGCTGTCGGCCGCCGTCCCGGGCAGGCCCTTCCACCTGGCGGCCGACTGGACCGACCACGTGGACCCGGACGGCCCCTCCGTACGGATCAGCGTGTTGTGACGGCGGGGCGGGACCGGCTCAGGGAATGATCAGCCAGTCGGCGCCGACGGCGGCCACCAGGCCTGCTCCCAGCAGCCAGCTGCCGAGCCGGGTGCGGCCGTTCCTGCTGAGCTCGATCACCACGCCGCAGAGGATGAGAGCGAGCCCGTAGACCCCGACGACCAGGACCGACGAACGGCTGGCGATCCGGAGAGCCAGGACGACGGCCATCGCCGCCATGCCGACCGAGGAGAGAACGATCCGCAGCCGCCGCGCCTGACGCGGAGTGAGTCTCCGCTCCTGCGCAGCGGCCTCCGGTATCGCCGCGGGGCTCTCGTCCGGCTCGTGGTCCTGCTCTTGCCGGTGGTCCTGTTCCTGGTCCTGGTCAGAAGTGCTCATGACGCCGGATCGTAATGGCTGAGCACCGTCATGTTCGCCGGACCGGGGGATCCCGGGGCGATCAGGCGATCGACGCCGACACGATCGCGGACACCGCCAGGTTGCAGGCCGCCGTCACCCACACCGCCGGGTGCGGCTCCCGCTCCACCAGCGTGGCCCCCAGCTTTCCGGGCGTGACCAGGTCGACGACGAGGAAGGCCACCGCCATCATGATCAGACCGAGCAGCCCGAACGCGGCCGTCGAGGCGAGCCCCTTGCCGAAGTCCTCGTACGTCGTCCAGATCGACGTGAACACGATGCCGCCGATGCCCAGCAGCGCCGAGCTGAGGAGCAGCGCCGCGTTGCGGTTGCGCTCCTCCCATATCTGGCGGCCGAGCTTGCCCGGTGTCAGGGCGTCGATCAGAAATATGCCGAGAACGAGCAGTACGACGCCGAGGGCCCCGTACGCGGTGGCACGGCCGAGGCCGTTGATGATGTCGGTCATCGGGGCGTCCGTCTCCTGAGCGAGTGGTCGAAGAATGGAACGTGAATGTGACCGGCGTGGTCGACACGCCGTCAAGAAGTAGCAAAACCTACCGCATTCGTGTCCTCAGTACCCGGGCCGGTCTCCTCGCCGCAACCAGGGCGCCTCCGCGGCCGCGTCCACGGCCGGAGCGTCCTTCTGGCGACCGGTGGCCCCGTCCGTGCCCTCGGGCCCGGAGGGATCCACCCGGTCCGCCAGCTCCCGCGCCCAGCCGATCAGCCCGTCCACACCGATCCCGTACGGATCCGCCGCCCGGAGCCCGTCGACGGCAGCGGCGCCCCGCCTCAACAGCCGCGCCCCGCCCGCCGTGTTGCCCCGAGCGGCATGGGTCAGCCCCACCGCCATCTGCGCGAGGCCCCGCCACAGCTCGCGCTCCGCGTCCGGCCCCGACTTCCAGGCGTCCTCGAACACCTCATGGGCGTGGAACGGCATGCCCGCGTCCAACAGCCGCTGGGCCTCGCGCACCGTCTCGTCGGGGGAGCGCACCACACCCTCGGGCTGCCGCTCCACCCCCGGAGCCCCGTAGGGCAGGGGGCGCCCCAGTCCGTCCCGGGGGCGCGCATTGCGCGCCCGCCCTTCCTCGTCGCGGTCCCTGCGAGATTCGTCCACCCCCCGATTGTGCCTCGCACCTGCGAAGAACCGCGGGAACCCTGTCCGCCCGCACCCGCGCACGGCTAGGCTCTGTGCTCTTCGCAACCACCCTGGGAAGGGGAGGCATGAAGCCGTCCCGGCCGTTGTACGAGCGCGAACCGGAACTCGCCGCAGCCGCACAGGCGTTGGACGCCCTCTGCGGCGGACAAGCAGCCGGCGGCCTGCTGGTCTTCAGCGGAGAGGCCGGCATCGGCAAGACCGCGCTGCTCGGAGAGATCCAGACCATGGCAGCCGACCGCTGCACCATCTGGTCCGCGCGCGGCGGGGAGACGGTCACCTCGGTGCCGTTCCACGTCGTACGCCAGCTGCTCCAGCCCGCGCTGGTCCGGTTCCCCGCCGACGAGACCCGCGCCCTGTTCGGCGACTGGTTCGAGATCGCGGCACCCGCACTCGGCCTGGCCGATCCCAGCGGCCCGCAGCCCGACCCGCAGGGTGTCAGGGACGGCCTCGACTACGTCGTGTCCCGGCTCGCCTCCCGCCTCAGCCACCGGCCGCTGCTCCTCATAGTGGACGACGCGCACTGGGCCGACGGTGAATCGCTCGCCTGGCTCGCCGGCTTCACCGCACGGCTCTCCGAACTGCCCGTGCTGGTCGTCCAGGCACACCGCCCCCAGGAGCTCGCCGACCGCGACGCCGACTGGGCCATGGCCCGCACCCGGGAGAGCAGCACCGCCGCCCACCCGGCGCTGACCCGGGTCGCGTTGCGCGCGCTCACCCCCGAAGCCACCGCCGACCTGGTGCGCGCAGGCCTGGGTGACCACGCGGACGACCCCTTCTGCCGCGAGGTCTGGGCCGTCACCGGAGGCAACCCCTACGAGGCGGTCGAACTCGTCGCCAAGGCGCAGGACCGCGAGCTGGCACCGGTCGAGGAATCCGCCGGCCTCCTGCGCGAGCTCGGTGCCTCGGCCCGCGGCAGCGGGCTCGTCGCCCGCCTCGAGCGCCTGGGCACGAACGCCAACCGCTTCGCCTGGGCGGCGGCCGTGCTCGGCACCGAGATCTCCCAGGAGCTCGCCGCGACCCTGGCGGGAATGAGCTCGGCGGAGGCCGCCGACTGCACGGCCCGGCTGCGGGACGCCCGTATCGTCAGCGGCTTCGACCCGCTCGAATTCGTCCACCCGCTCATCGCCACCGCCGTCTACCGCTCGATCCCTCCGGCGACCCGCACCGCCATGCACGGACGGGCCGCCTGGGCGATCACCCAGGCCGGGCTCGGAGCGGCGGCGGCCTCCCGCCATCTGCTCGAAGTCCACCCGGACGACGACCAGGAGCTGGTCGCGCAGCTCCGTGAGGCAGCACGGCAGCACCTCGCCGTCGGCGCCCCGGAAGCCGCCAGGCGCTGTCTCGAACGCGCCCTGGACGAGCCACCGCGCCCCCCAGGACCGAGCGGCGCTGCTGTACGAACTGGGCTGCGCCACACTGCTCTCCTCGCCCGCCACCACGGTGCAGCACCTGCGCGCCGCGCTGGACACGCCTGGGCTCGACGGGACGCTCCGGATCGACGCCACCTTCCGGCTCGCCTCCGCCCTCTCCCACAACAACCAGCTCAAGGACGCGGCGCTCTCGCTGGCGGCCGAGGCCTCGCGAACGGCTCCCGGCCCCGGCCTGATGCGTCTGCAGGCCGCGCACTTCCTGTGGGAGGGCATGCAGGCCGCCGAGGACGACGGACCGGCACGGTCGGCCCGTCTCGCCCGCAACGCGGACCACCTCAAGGGCCGCGACAACGCCGAGCGCGCCCTGCTCACCCTGCGGGCCTTCGACGCCATGCTCCGCGGCGAGAACGCCCAGCTCGTCGTCGGCTTCTGCGAACGCGCCCTCGTCGACGGGAGGCCCGCACGCGGGCTCGGCTGGACCGACTCCGAATGGGGCTTCGAACTCCCCACCATGGTGGGCATCACCTACGCGTTCACCGACCAGCTCGACCGGGCGGAGGCACTCTTCGGTGAGGCCGTCCGTGCCTTCGAGATCTCGGGATGGAGCGGTGCGCACCTCGCGTTCGCCCACACCCTCCTGGGCCTCGTCCACCGCAGGCGCGGCCGTCTCGCCGAGGCCGAGGGCTTCCTGCGCGAGGGGCTGCGCCTGGCCGACCGGGCCGGCAGCGGACTACCCGTCCACTGGGACGCCGCCTGTCTCCTTGTCGACACCCTGCTCGCCCGAGGCCGGACGGCCGAGGCGCGGCTGGTCGCCGACCGGTACGATTTCGGCCCGCCGTACCCCAGCGCGATGGTCCTGCCGGACGCCCCGTGTGTACGCGGACGGCTGCTGCTGGCCGAAGGGCGCACGGAGGAGGCCGTGGCCGAGCTGGAGTCGGCGGGAGCGGCACTGGAGCCACGAGGCCGTTTCAACGGCGTCTGGGCGCCCTGGGCCGGGGATCTCGCCCGGGCCCTGGCCGACACCGACCCGGCCCGCGCCGCGCAGCTGGCCACCCGGGCGCGCGTCCACGCGGAACGCTTCGGCACGGACACGGCGATCGGTGAGGCCCTGCGCTGTGTGGCCCTGTTCGCACCGGAGGAGGAGGCCACCCACCTGCTGGCCGAGTCCGTACGCCACCTCGAGGCATCCTCGTCGGCGTACGAGCACGCCGTGGCCCGCTTCGAGTACGGCACCGCGATCCGCTCCCGGCAGGAGCTCGCCCGGGCAGAGAAGCTCGCCACCGCCTGCGGCGCCGAAGGACTGGCGAACCGCGCGCAGCAGGTAGGGGCGTCGATACGGTCCTCGGAGTGAGGTAATGTTTGTCCTGCGCGGTCACCCGGGATACCGGGGGAATCGCATCGGGACGTGGCGCAGCTTGGTAGCGCACTTGACTGGGGGTCAAGGGGTCGCAGGTTCAAATCCTGTCGTCCCGACTGGAGACAGTCGCAGGTGAGGGCCGGTTTCGGAGAAGTCCGAAACCGGCCCTCACCCATTCCCGGGGCCAGTTGGGTACCGGTGAGGCCATGGGCCCGCGGTCGACGCGCCACCGGCGGAAGTCCTGTCCGGGCAGGTGGGCCCCAGCGTCCCTGTCCGGAACCTGAAGGCGATCACGTCGATCTGGTCGTCGCCCGCCTGCAGCACCTCGTGCTGTCGGGGGCCACGCTGGAAGACGTGCTCATCCGCGAGGGCGCCCCTCCGCGTGACCGGGTCCGCAAGCTGTTCGACCAGCCGGTGCCGGACGCGGCTCCGGTGCGCGGAGGGCCGTTCATCGATGCCGCCGCGCCGACGGGGCGGCCAGCCGCGCCATGGTGCTGGACGAAGCGGACTACGGCGGGTACGCGCGGGCGGCGGCGGAAGTTCTGCTCGATCATGCTCTGCGGGGAACGAGCTGACGAGGAAGAAGCCGCACAGGCTCGGGCCGCAGCGGCCGTGGACGGCCGGAGGCGGCGAGCCCGCTCATCGGGCCGTCCCGGTGTGGTCCGCCAGCCAGCAGGCCAGTCTTTCGAGATACCCGGGCGCGAGACGGGTCGAGTCCCGCGCCTGCAAGCGGTGGTCGGCGCCGGGAAACACCTCAACCGTCAGCGTCGCCCGGGGAGAGCGGGCCGGATGACAGGCGGCGGCGGCGAACACGTGGACGCTGTCGGCGACCGGCACCGCCCTGTCCGCTCCGCCGAAGAACGCCAGATGCGGGCAGCGCAGCCCGACGAGATCCGCGGTCGGGTCATGGTCCTGTTTGCGTTTGAGGAAGGACCAGAGGTGTTCGTCCACGCCGGACCAGTAGTAAGCCAGCCCCGACGGGCCACCCGCTGCGTCGACGAGCTGTGTCGCCGTCAGGAAGTCGGCGTCGCGTCGGCCTGCGTCGGTCAGGCGGTCGTACAGGGCCAGGGTGCTGTCGATGTCCGGATGCCCCTCACCGTGCAGCTCCAGCAGGTGGTTGGCCAGCGCGTAGCGTTCCTGTACGGCCGGGCTCGTTCCCGGGCAGCTGTTGGTGACCACCCACGGCAGGCCGTCCCGCGCCGTAGAGGCGCGCAGGGCGAGCCAGCCGCCTTCGCTGTGGCCGAAAAGCCCTGCTGCTCCGGGCCGAATCCCGGGCTGGGCGCGGAGGAAGTCCAGCGCGGCGGCGGCGTCAGCGGCCAGATCGTCCATGGTTGCGGCGCGCCAGTCGCCGGTTGACCGGCCGACACCCCGTTTGTCGTACGACAACACGGCGAATCCGGCAGCCATCAACCGCTGCCGAAGCGGTGGGAAGTACCCGCCGTTGTCCATGTCTGACGGCCCGGACCCACCGACCAGGACGATGCCCGCGCCGGTGCGTCTCTCCGGCCCCGGCACTCCCAGGGAGCCGGAGAGCTTCACCGCCCCATGGGCGAACATGACGTCACGTACGCGCGCGGTCTCCATGACACCAGTCTCGTAGCCCGGCTCCCGCGCGTGGCGTTTCGCTCGGTCCGGGCCCACCGGGCGCCGGCGAACAGCGGTCTCGGACCGGGCTGGTGCCCGCGCCCGGTGACGCCGCCATCAGCCCGGAACAGCGGACCCGCCACTGAAATGGTCTCCACACCGTCACCGAATCTGCACAGCGAGCGGCTCGGTGCCGCCCCTGTGAACGCGGTGACTGCCACTAGGTTTATTTGCATTCCTGTTGCCCCTACTCGTCATATGTGTGACGTGGAGACCCTGTGATACCCACTTCTGACGCCGCGCCCGTATCCTCCGCCGGAGGCCGTCACCGAAAGGTCCAGCCCGTGAACAGAGCCGTCCGCCGGACGCTCGTCGCCGCGGTTCTCACCCCGGTCGCCGGCGCGGTCATGGCCGGTCAGTCCGCCTTCGCCGCCGACCAGCCGGTGGCGAGCAAAGAGAGCGTCAGCAGACTCGACTCCACCGACCAGAAGCTCGTGGACAACCTCGACGCCCGGTCCCAGGACAAGAACATCGGCACCACCTTCAGCGGGGTGGTGCTGGACGCCGAGTCCGACGAGGTGATCTGGGGGCATGACGCGAAGACCGCGCTGATGCCGGCGTCCAACACCAAGCTGGCCACCGCGACCGGCGCCCTGACCCTGCTCGGCCCCGACCACAAGTTCACGACCAAGGTGGTCTACGGCGACGGCACACTCACCCTGGTCGGTGGAGGCGACCGCACTCTGACGACCGCCGATCTCACCGAGCTCGCCAAGAGCGCGGCCGCGGGTCTGAAGAACGCCGGCCTCGACAAGGTGAAGGTCCGGATCGACGACAGTCTCTTCGCGGCGCCGACGCTCGCCGAGGGCTGGAACAGCAGCTACTACGACGACCAGATCGCCCCCGTGCGCTCCCTGGTGGTGGACGGGAAGCTCGTCCAGGACACCGCCATCGACGCGGGGAACGTCTTCGCCGCGCAACTCGCCGAACAGGGCATCGGCGTCACGGGGGACGTGACCCGCGGCCAGGCCGCTTCGACGGACTTCCCCGTGGCCGAGCACCGGTCGGCGGAGCTGTCCGTGATCGTCAAGCAGATGCTCAAGACCAGTGACAACGATATCGCCGAGACGCTGCTGCGGGTGACCGGACTCGCCTCCGGCCGAGCGGCCACCTACGAGGGCGGCACCGCGGCTGTGCGTGACGTCCTCACCGGCTGGTACGGGATCTCGGTGTCCAACTTCGAGATCCACGACGGCAGCGGGCTGTCCCGCTCCAACCGCATCACGGCCCAGACCGTCGCCGAGATCCTCGATCTCACCACCGACCCCCGGCACACCAAGCTGAAGTCCATCTCCGAGGGACTGCCGGTCGCCGGTGAGGCGGGCAGCACGCTCGGGCCCGAGTGGGGACGGTTCGACACCGCCAACTCGCAGTGTGCCGTGGGCCAGGTCTCGGGCAAGACCGGCACCCTGACGGGGGCCACCGCCCTGAGCGGGCTCACGCAGGGGAAGGACGGCCGCTGGAAGATCTTCTCCTTCATCGAGAACAACTCCACCGCGGACGGCGCCGCCATCAAGGACTCCCTGGACGGCCTCGCCGCCACCGTGAACGGCTGCTGGGCCTGACCCCCTGACCCGGTGACGCACGTGGAGGTGTCCTGCGAACCGCTGTGACGGAAGCTGTTGAAGCTTCCGGTACGCGCGATCGGCAGGGCACTTCCGCTGTGTGCCCCGGGGAAAACCCGGTGGCCCCCACGAACCACCTGAGTAGGGTGGGGCGATGCCCGAGCTGAAGCGGCTGCACGTCAGTCACGCCCCGGCGGTCCTGGCCTTCGAGTCGGCGAACCGCGCCTACTTCGCCGCAGCGGTCCCGGACCGCGGCGACGACTTCTTCGCCCGGTTCGACGAGAGGTACCACGCCTTGCTGGCCGAGCAGGAGGCGGGAGTCTGCGCCTTCCACGTGCTCGTCGCCGAGGACGGCGCGGTGGTCGGCAGGTTCAACCTGGTCGACATCGAGGACCACACCGCGGAGCTGGGCTACCGGGTCGCTCAGCACGTCACCGGCCGCGGCGTGGCGACCGCGACGGTCCGGGAGGTGTGCCGCCTGGCAGCGGCCGACCACGGGCTGCGCACCGTGCGGGCGGCCGCGACGCATCGGAACGTAGCGTCCAGGAAGGTGCTGACCGGAGCCGGCTTCGTCCCCGTCGGCCCCGCCGATCCGGCCCACATCGGCGGTGAGCCGGGCACCTGGTTCGAGCGCGACCTGATCGCTCCTGCCCCTACGCCGTGTCCCGGCCCGGCGGGGGCGTGAAGGCGTAGACGCGCTGCGCGGCACATCCCTGGCAGGTTCCGGCGAACCGGGAGACCGGGTGCTCGTCGGCCTGGACAGGACTGTTGCGCCAGGAGCAGCGGAACTCCCCGCATGCGCCCCTTTCAGCCACGCCGCGCTTCCGGAGGCATCGGGCGAGCCGCTGTTGCGACGGTCGTCGGCCGTACCGGACATGCCGGGCCCCCTCCGGAGAGATCAACTTCACGGCCGGCAACTCCGGCGCGACCGCCCCTGGCAGGCCGGTCAGAAGCCGTTGAAGAAGCCGTACAGACGACTGATCCGGCCGCCCTCGAAGAACGCCACGTCGTATCCGCTCACCGCCGGAGCCTCCCCCGTGGGGCCGACCTCCCACGAGAAGTGGACGGAGTCGTGGTGGGTCAGCACCGCGCCATGGGTGAAGAGCATCCCGCCGAAGTTCTTCCGCGAATCGCTGATGTACGTGTCGAGCGCCGCTGTGCTGTCGGCTTCGACCATCGGATCGACGTAGATGCCGTCCGGGGTGAAAACCTCGGCGAGCATGGCCCGCCGCACCTGGCCGTCCGACTCGTTCCAGACGGCGATGTACTTCTCGACCAGTTCCGTAACCGCACTGTTGTCCATGGATTACGACCCTATCGGCGGGCCTCCCGCCAGGTGGCGTTCCGCATCAACCGCTTGCCCCGGGACCGGCGAACCTGGCCCTGTGGAGGTCACGGAGCACCGCGATCTCGGCCATGTGGTGGATGAATTCGAGGTTGGCCCCCGCCAGCACGCTGACGAACGGGTCGTCGGGATCGGATCCGTAGGGGTACTGCGAGAGGCCGACCGTGTCGAGCTGGTCATCGGTGAGGGCGGCGACACTCCCGCGCCAGCGGTCGATCAGCGCCCAGAACCTTTCGAGCGCCAGCGCGGCGGAGGGGGTGAAGTCGACCAGCAGCTTCGGCTCCTCGCGGCGTTCGCCGAAGGTCCACTCCCATTGACCCGCCAGGCACGAATGCAGATGGCCCAGCCGCCACGCGATGGTGGTGACCGGCGTCTCGTCGGGCTCCGGCGCGCCGGTGTGCGCGAGGATCTGCTCCACCCGCTCGACGCTCACGCTCCAGTCGTCGGCGATCCTGGAGACGGTCATGCCGCCGGCGGCCTGCCGGGCGACCTCGGCGTACTCGTTCGCCGGGATGTCAGGGGCACCCTTGTCGAGAACCCACTCACCCCGCCCGTACGCCCGGGGAGTCGTGGCCTCACCCCGGGGCCGGACCGACCAGCAACCCGCCACCGGCTCCCACAGGTACTCCTCGTCACCGAGCCCTGTCAGCCGCACCTGGGCCATCTCCCTGGCCTGGTCGAACTGGGTGAGCAACAGGCCCAGCCGGTCGGTCCGCGCGCCCTCGGTCTCCACGTCCGGTCCCCTCGCCGTCATGTCCCGCAGCCCACCGGGCTCAGGCGGAAGTTAGCGGGTCATCCCGCGGGGCGCCACCGATTTCTCCGCCGCGAAGCTGGGCGTCCCTCGGTCAGGGGCGCGCCGCGAGTGCCGTGCGGATTTCCCCTACGAAGGGTTCCAGGTCGCCCGGATTGCGTGAGGTGATCAGTGTCCAGCCGCCGGCACCGTCCGTCACCACCGGCTCGTCCGTCCATTCGCCGCCCGCGTTACGGATGTCGGTCCGCAGCGACGCGTAGGAGGTCAGCCGCTTGCCCGTGAGGACGTCCGCCTCGACCACGGCCCAGGGGCCGTGGCAGATGGCCGCGACCGGGCGGCCGGAGTCCGTGAAGGAACGGACGATTGCGGTGGTGGCGCTCTGGAGCCGGAGTGTGTCGGCGTTCAGGGTGCCGCCCGGGATGAGCAGCAGGTCGTAGGCAGTGGGGTCGACGTCGTCCAGCGTGAGGTCGGGACGGACGCTCTTTCCCGGGTCCTTGTCACCGACCAGCGTGACGATGTCGTCCGTCGACACGGCCGCGACGTCGACCTGCACCCCCGCACCGCGGAGTTGGTCGACGGGCACCACGAGCTCGTCCTGTTCCACGCCGTAGTTGGTGACCACGGCCAGTACCTTGCGCTGCTTCTTGCCGTTGTCGGTCATCGGTTGTCACCTTTCCTGCGCGCGGTCCACCCGGTTGTGGCCCGCGATCGTGGCGTTCCCCTGATCGGCCGGGTCATGTGTCCCGAGGGCCCGGGCCCCATGACCTGCCGCTCAGGTCCCGTCGTCCTCCTTGATGTGGACCGCCGCCTCCTCGGCGGAGGCCGCGCCTCCGTCGATGCCGACGTCCCGGGCCAGCACCCTGTTGTTGCGCGTGGCCCCGGGTTCCTCGTCGGCGGCGGCAACGCGTCCGGCGCGCTCGGCCCCGGCGTCGTCCTCCTCCGGGCCGTTGTCCTCGGGCCCGTCGTCGGCCCCGCCGGCCAGCAGCGGGTCCTCCTCGGGCACCTCCTGCGCCAGGCGCCCGTCGAGGGACTCGCCCTCCCTCTGCTCCGCGCCGGTCGTGCCGTACTTGGAGACGCCCAGGGGCTTCTCCGGCGGGGAGTACCCGGTGTCCAGCGTGTCGTCGAGGTCGGGCTCGTCGATCACGTTCTCCGGGTCGAGGTCGTCCGTCGGACGGTTGTCCGCGTCCGAACCGTCCGGCTGGTAGACGTCGTCACCGCGTCCTTGTTCCGACATGGGGGCGCTCCTTCCGTCGAGGTATGCCGTACCCGCCGCCGACCGTACGGGGGCCGTGCGGCGTCGCCGCTCTCCTGCCCACCCGCGCGCATGTCAGTGATGCGGATTTCCGGGTGGCCGCCCGTCCTCCCGGGTGTGCGGTCCGACTGCCGGGCGGAGTGGAACCCCTGGTCAGGCCCGTCGCGTCCGTACCCCGTCGGCCCCGGCAGCTTATGACCGATCCCCGGCCGCTGCGACCGGGGCGGGCCGCCGGACCGCGGGAAGGCGACGGAAGACGGTGATCACGCCTGTACCGGCTCCGCAACACGTACGGGAACGTTTGTTCTAATCGCCGGGTAGGCTTGACCCATGTCCGTTCATCTCCAGGGTTCGCTGTTCGATCAGGCCGACCGCCCGCACCTGGGCCCGCTCACCGGTGTGCGCAGGACGGTCCTGGGTGACGGGGCGTGGATCGACCTGCTGCCGGGCTGGCTGAGCGGCGCCGACGAGCTCTTCGCCGGGCTCGCGGACAGGGTGCCCTGGCGGGCCGAGCGCCGGCAGATGTACGACCGCACCGTCGACGTGCCCCGGCTGCTCGCCTTCTACCGCTCCGAGGACGCATTGCCGGACTCCGTGCTGGACGAGGCCCGCGACGCGCTGTCCTCCCACTACGGCGACGAGCTGGGAGAGCCCTTCACCACGGCCGGGCTCTGCTACTACCGGGACGGGCGCGACAGCGTCGCCTGGCACGGCGACCTGACCGGACGCGGCTCGCACCAGGACACGATGGTCGCGATCCTCTCCCTCGGCGCCCCGCGCGATCTGCTCCTGCGTCCCTGCCGCGGCGGCGACACGGTGCGCCGGCCGCTGGGCCACGGCGACCTCATCGTCATGGGCGGCTCCTGCCAGCGCACCTGGCAGCACGCCGTCCCCAAGACCGCGCACGCCCGCGGGCCCCGGATCAGCGTGCAGTACCGCCCCCGAGGAGTGCGCTGACACGGGGGCGAAGGGTGGGACGGCAGCCGCGGAGGATGGCACTGCATGTCGGCCGGTGCTCAGGGCAGGCGCCTGTGGTGTGCAGGAAGCACTCCTACCGAAGGGACATACACATGCCGCAGGCGCAGCGCGAGAACATCTTCGTCGTCGGTCTCGACGACTCGAATCTGCCCATGCTCGAGGCCGTGCCGGACGCCGGCTCCTACCGGTTCCACCGTCTGCTGACCGTCAAGGAGCTGCAGGAGGGCGAGGTGTCGGTGCCCGCGCTGATGGACTGGGCCCGGGCTGTTCTCGACGCCCACGAAGGCAGCATCGACGCGATCGTCGGATACTGGGACTTCCCGGTGAGCACTCTCGTCCCGATGCTCGGCAAGGAGTACGGCGTGCGGACGACCAGCCTCGAATCCGTCGTCAAGTGCGAGCACAAGTACTGGAGCCGGCTCGAACAGCAGAAGGTCATCGACGAGTACCCGCGCTTCGGCCGCGTGGACCTGGAAACGGACGACCCGAAGCCCCCCGAGGGCGTGAACTTCCCCATGTGGCTCAAGCCGGCCCTCGCCTACTCGTCCGAGCTGGCGTACGGAGTCTCCGACATGGAGGAGTTCCGGGCGGCCGTCGACAAGATCCGGGCGGGCATAGGCCGGGTCGGCAGGCCCTTCGACTCCGTACTCGACCTTCTGGACCTCCCCCCGGAGATGCAGGACGTCGGAGGTCAGGTCTGCCTGGCCGAGGAGGCGATGACCGGGATCCAGGTGGCCGTCGAGGGCTACGTCCACGGGGGCAGGGCGACCGTCTACGGCGTACTGGACTCGATCAACTACCCGGCGTCCCCGTGCTTCCTCCGCCATCAGTACCCGAGCAGCCTCCCCGCCCCGGTGATCCAGAAGCTCCACGAGGTCAGCGAACGGACCATGGAGCAGATCGGGATGGACGAGGCCACCTTCAGCATCGAGTACTTCTACGACCCGAAGACCCAGGACATCAGCCTGCTGGAGATCAACCCCCGGCACTCGCAGTCCCACGCCGAACTCTTCGACTACGTCGACGGTGCGCCCAACCACCACCGCATGATCAGCCTCGCGCTGGGCCGCGACCCGGAACTCACCGGCGGCAAGGGCCCCTACGCCGTGGCCGCCAAGTGGTACTACCGCTGGTTCGGCGACGGCAAGGTGCACGAGGTGCCCACCCCCGAAAGGATCGCCGCGATCGAACGCGAGATTCCCGGAGTGCGTATCGACGTCGTGCCCGAGGAGGGGCAGAAGCTCTCCACCGTCTCCGGGCAGGACAGCTACAGCTACGAAGTGGCACACATCTTCACCGGAGGCGACGACGAGGAGGACCTGCGCGGCAAGTTCGACCGCTGCGTGGCCGCCCTCGGCCTGACCTTCGACGAGACGGAGCCGGGGAGCCGCGGTACGAAGACCAAGTGACCCGTCCGGTCCAGCACGACGAAAGGAGGTCGCACAGGCATGCGCCACGTCGACCAGTTGCCCTTCGCGATCCAGGAAGAGAAGCACGTCACGATCCCCATGGAGGACGGAGTCGAGCTTTCCGCACGGATCTGGCGTCCCACCGCGTCGGACGCGGAACCCGTGCCGGCCGTCCTGGAGTACATCCCGTACCGCAAGAACGACCTCACCTCCACGCGTGACGCCATCCACCACCCGTACATCGCCGGCCACGGATACGCGTGTGTGCGTGTCGACGTCCGGGGGACGGGCGAGTCGGAGGGGGTGCTGCTGGACGAGTACCTCGAACAGGAGCAGAGCGACGCGGAGTCGGTCCTCGCGTGGATCGCCGAGCAGCCCTGGTGCGACGGGAACACCGGGATGATGGGCATCTCCTGGGGCGCCTTCGCCGCCCTCCAGACAGCCGCCCGCAGGCCGCCGAGCCTGCGCGCGATCTGCATCGCGTCGTTCACCGACAACAGGTACGCGGACGACATGCACTACCTCGGCGGCGCGATGCTGTCCGACAACCTGGCCGAGGCCGGGACCATGTTCGCCTACGCCACCTGCCCGCCCGACCCGGCAGTCGTCGGGGAACGCTGGCGGGAGATGTGGCGGGAACGGCTCGACGCCGCGCGCCCCTGGGTCCTGGAGTGGCTGCGCCACCCGAACCGGGACGACTACTGGCGCCACGCGAGCCTGAGCGAGGACTACTCCGCCCTGCGCTGCCCGGTGCTCGCCTCCAGCGGCTGGGCCGACGGCTACTCCAACGCCGTGACCCGCCTGCTGAGCAACGTCGACGTGCCGCGCAAGGGACTGATCGGCCCCTGGTCGCACAAGCTGCCGCACCTCGGCGAGCCGGGGCCTGCCATCGGCTACCTCCAGGAGGTCGTGCGCTGGTGGGACCACTGGCTCAAGGGCATCGACAACGGCGTCATGGACGGCCCAATGTTGCAGGCCTGGATGCAGGAGAGCGTCCCGCCCTCGACCTCCTACGAGGAACGCCCCGGCCGGTGGGTCGGTGAGCCGTCCTGGCCCTCGCCGAACGTCGGCGAGGCCGTTCTCCCGCTGCGCGACGGCGGGCTGGGGAAGCCGGATGACCAGGAGAGCGAGGAGGACCGCGTCCACACGGTGCAGTCGCCGCTGTCCGTCGGCCAGTTCGCCGGCAAGTGGGCCTCGTACAACGCCCCGCCGGACCTGCCCTACGACCAGCGGGAGGAGGACGGCGGCTCGCTCGTCTTCCAGACCGCGCCGCTCGACGGACGTGTCGAGATCCTCGGTGCCCCCGTCGTCGTGGTGGAGGTGTCGGCGGACGCCCCGGTCGCGCAGCTGAACGTCAGGCTGTCCGACGTCGCACCGGACGGACGCTCCACCCGGGTGACGTACGGCGTGCTCAACCTGACCCACCGCGACAGCGAGGAATCCTCCGAGGCCCTGGAGCCGGGCAGGCGCTACCGCGTCCGCGTACCGCTCCACAGCGTCGCGCAGGCGTTCCCGCCCGGCCACCGCATCCGGCTGTCGCTGTCCACCTCGTACTGGCCGCTCGTGTGGCCGGCGCCCGGACCCACACTGCTGAGCGTGTACGAGAAGGGCAGCACCCTCACCCTGCCGGTCCGCCCCGACGACGTACCGGAGGACAAGGCCCTGCGCCCCTTCGGGGAGCCCGAGGGCTGCGCGCCCCCCGCCGTCACCCGGCTGAGCGAGCCGGAACAGGCGTGGACCGTGACCAGGGACCTGGTGGACTACCGGTCCGTGCTCGACATCGTGAAGGACCGTGGACTCCAGCGGTACGAGGACAACGGCATCGAGACCGGGCTGAGGGCCTGCGAGAAGTACAGCTGGGTCGGCGAGGACTTCGGGTCCGTGCGCGGTGAGTCGGCCTGGGAGATGCGCTTCCGCCGGGCCGGCTGGGACGTCCGGGTCGAGACACGCACCGTGCTGACCTCGGACGAAGAGGCCTTCCACGTGGACGCCACGCTGGACGGATACGAGGACGGGAACCGGGTGTTCTCCCGCACGTGGAACGAGCGGATCAGCAGGCAGCACGTCTGACCCGTCTCCGCGCGGACCGGCTGCCACGCCCCGAAGGACGCCTCCGAAGGAGTGACGGCTCGGCGCCCGGCGTGGCAGGCGGGTCCGGCGGCGGGAGGTATACGCATGCCCACGCGGCTCGGCGCGTCGAACTCACCCGCACGTCGGTCCGGTGACGAGCTACGTGTACAGGAGACAAGAAGTGACGGAGAGACCAGGACAGCAGCCCATCCCGGGCGCCCCCAGCAGCCTCCCCCCGTCGGAGGAGGAGCCGACAGAACCGCGCGAGCCGCTGCCGCCCAAGGACGACCAGAACGGCCCCGAGACGGTCAGCCCCACAGGTCAGCCCACCGGCGCCGAACCCGCCCGCAACGCGCAGAGCGGCTCCTACCTGACGACGGCGCAGGGGGCGCGGCTGTACGACACCGACCACTCCCTGAAGGCGGGTCCGCGTGGGCCGGTCCTGCTCCAGGACCACCACCTGCGGGAGAAGATCACCCACTTCGACCACGAACGCATCCCGGAGCGTGTGGTGCACGCGCGCGGCGCGGCGGCCCACGGCTTCTTCAGGGGGTACGGGTCCGCGTCGAAGATCTCCAAGGCGGCTTTCCTGGCGAGGGACGTGGAGACTCCGGTCTTCGTCCGGTTCTCCACCGTGCTCGGCTCACGCGGATCGGCCGACACCGTGCGCGACACCCGCGGCTTCGCCACCAAGTTCTACACGGAGGAAGGTGTCTTCGACCTCGTCGGGAACAACATCCCGGTCTTCTTCATCCAGGACGCCATCAAGTTCCCCGACGTCATCCACGCCGGGAAGCCACACCCGGACCGGGAGATCCCGCAGGCGCAGAGTGCCCACGACACGTTCTGGGACTTCGTGACCCTGCACTCCGAGGCCACGCACCACACGCTGTGGAACATGTCCGACCGCGGTATCCCGCGCTCGTTCCGCACGATGGAGGGCTTCGGCGTCCACACCTTCCGGCTCGTCGACGCCGAAGGGACCTCCACCCTGGTGAAGTTCCACTGGAAACCCAAGCTGGGTGTCCACTCCCAGGTCTGGGAGGAGGCCCAGATCGCGGGCGGTGTGGACCCGGACTTCCACCGCAGGGACCTCGCCGACGCCATCGAGGCCGGCGCCTACCCGCAGTGGGAGCTGGGTGTCCAGACCTTCCCGGACAACCCCGAGCAGATGTTCCAGGGGATCGATCTGCTGGATCCGACCAAGATCGTGCCGGAGGAGCTCGCACCGGTACAGCCGATCGGCCTGATGACGCTCGACGCCAACCCGTCGAACTTCTTCGCCGAGACGGAACAGGTCGCCTTCCATGTCGGCAACATGGTGCCGGGCATCGACCTCACCAACGACCCGCTGCTCCAGGGCCGCCTGTTCAGTTACGTCGACACCCAGCTCACCCGGCTCGGCGGCCCCAACTTCCCGCAACTGCCCATCAACCGGACCCACGCCCCGGTCAACGACATGCTGCGCGACGGCATGCACCAGACGGCGGTCCACCGGGGCGTCGCGCCGTACCGGCCCAACTCCCTGGACGGCGGCTGCCCGTTCCTGGCGGGTGCCGACACCGGGGCGTTCGTCGAGGTGCCGGCCGAGGTCGCCGCGAGCCGGAAGGTGCGCGAGGCCCCCGAGTCGTTCGACGACCACTTCAGCCAGCCCCGCCTCTTCTGGCTCAGCATGACTCCGGTGGAGCGTGAACACATCATCGCCGCGTACACCTTCGAGCTGGGCAAGTGCTACGAGCAGGCGATCAAGGAACGGGCGCTGAAGGTGCTCGCCCGCATCGACACCCAGCTGTGCGAGCAGGTGGCCGCCGGTCTGGGGCTGCCCGCACCCGACCCGGGCGGGCCGCTCGCGGACCCCACGCCGAGCCCCGCGCTGTCGCAGGTCGGCGGTGTCTGGCCGCTCGACGGCCGTGTCATCGGCATCGTCGCCGACAAGGACGCCGACCTCGACGGTGTCAGGGCGGTACGCGCCGCCGTCCAGGCCGCCGGCATGGTGCCGCTGGTCATCGCACCCGCCGGGGGAGTCCTCGACGCGGACGGCGACCCGGTCACCGTCCAGCGCACCTACGCCACCGCCCGTTCCGTCGAGTTCGACGCCGTCCTGCTCGCCGGCGCCCCCGGAGCGGGAGCCGACGCGATCGGTGCGCGGGACGCCAAGGCGGGCGCGGCCGGCACCGCCGTCGATCCCCGGGTGCTCCTGCTGCTGAACGAGGCGTACCGGCATGCCAAGGCGATCGGGACATGGGCGGGCGGAGACGCGGCCCTGGTCTCCGCCGGCGTGACCGCGGACGCGCCGGGTGTGGTCGTCGCCGGTACCGGCGAGGAGGTGCTGGAAGAGGTCAAGCAGCTCCTCGGCAAGCACCGCGTCTGGGACCGCTTCCCCTCCACGGTCTGACACCGCACACCGCGAACACCGGCCGGAGGCGGCGCCCGGGAAACGGGCGCCGCCTCCGGCGCGTGCGGGGCCGCGGTCCGCGAGAAGGTAAGGTGACCCTAAGTCGCCGTACCTCGTACTTCGGAGCCTTCTCGTGATCACGTCAGTGCCGCCGCAGGACACCCCGCGCCGGCCGCCGCGAACCGCGCGCCCGGATGAGGTGCCGCGGCTCCGGAAGCCGGGAATCCGGCTGCCGGAGCCGGGGGAGACCGAGGACTTCTGGGCGGCCGTGGGCCGCAGCGGCACGCCTTTCGTCTCTCCGGACCCGCAGGGCAGCGCCGATCACCGGGCGGTGACGTTCCTCTGGCGCGGCACGGCCGACACCCGCGCCGTACAGGTGCTCCCCAACAAACTCGGCGATCCCCGCGCGCCCGAGGGCAACCTGATGGAGCGGGTGCCCGATACCGACGTCTGGCACTGGTCGCTGCGACTGCGGCACGACTGGCGGGGTACCTACGACTTCTACGTGGACGAGGGGGGCGGCCCGGAGCCCGGCACCGCCGACCACTGGCAGTGGCTGCGTACCCAGCGTCGGCACGACCCGCTCAACGGCCGTGCGCTGCCGCGCCGCTGGGGTGGTGAGCCGGTGTCCTACGCCGAACTCCCCGGGGCTCCCGGCGGGCAGGACTGGCAGCCGAGGCCGGACGTGTCCCGTGGCCGTGTGGCCGCCCACGAGGTGGCCACCGGGAAGCTGGGGGGCGGCACGCGCCGCGTCTGGCTCTACGAACCGCCCCTGGCTCCGGGGTACTCGGCCGAACTTCCCGTCCTCGTCCTCCTCGACGGCGAGCACTGGCAGCCGCAGCTCGGGCTCGCGCACCTGCTGGACAACCTGATCGCCGACGGCCGGATCCCGCCGCTCGTCGCCCTGCTGCCGGATTCCGTGGACGCCGGTACCAGGTGGGCGGACCTGACCTGCCGCCCGGAGTTCGCCGCCTTCCTCGCCGACGAACTGCTCCCCTGGGCGGCCGCCCGTCTCCCGGTCACCGACGACCCCGCCCGCACGGTCGTCGCCGGGCAGAGTCTGGGCGGCCTCTCGGCCGCTCATGCCGCGCTCTCCGCGCCCAGCCGCTTCGGCAACGTCCTCGCCCAGTCGGGCTCGTTCTGGTGGCCCGACGGACCGCGGGCACAGTGGCTCACGGACCGGATCGCGAGCGCCCCGCGCCTGCCCGTCCGCTTCTGGCTCTCCTTCGGTGAACAGGAGTGGGTCGCCCTCCCGGCCGCCAGGCGCCTGCGTGAGGTCCTGGAGACGGCCGGGTACGACGACGCCTCCTACCGGGAGTTCAACGGCGGCCACGACTATCTGTGCTGGCGTACGGAGCTGGCCGACGGCCTGGTGGACCTGCTGGGCCCTGCCGCCGGCTGAGGGTGGCCCCGAAGCGGCCTCCGGGAGGAACGGGCCGGGAGAGCCGTCCCGGTACACCGGCTGTCGGCGGTCTCGTCATGCCTGTCGGCCCGCAGGTATGCCCTCGTCGGTGTAGCGGGCGAATTCCCATGGGTCGTGTGCGGAGAAGACCTCCACCTCGTCACCGTGCTCGCGGACCAGTTCGCGCAGGCGGGCCTGGGTTCCGAGCCGCAGGTCGCGAGAGACCTGCGAGCTCGTCTGGACGATGTCGAGGAGAGGGTGGGTCTCCCTAGGTTCCCCGAGCTCGCGATGGTAGTAGTAGGCGTCGCCGCAGTGGAGGAGCCATCGGTCGCCGCCCTGTACGGCGATGCCGGTATGGCCGGTGGTGTGACCGCCGAGGGGGACGAGTCTGATCTCCTGCGGCAGCCCCTTCGGCTGCAGTGCGGTGAAGCCGTACCAAGGCTCTCCGGGATCGGAGTCGTAGGTGACCCAGCGGGGTTCGTGCGCCCAGTGAGCCGGTCGGTAGCGGAAGCTGGGTGCCTGGGAGAGTGCTGCGTCGAGTTCGCTCGCGAGCACATGGACGTGGGCGTCCGGAAAGTCAGGGAGGCCGCCGCTGTGGTCGACATCGAGGTGGGTCAGGATGACGTGGCGCACGTCGGACGGCGCAAAGCCCAGCCGGGCGATCTGACGGTGGGCCGTCTCCTCCTCGTCGAGCGCGGGTTGCGCCATCTCGGCCCAGTCGGAGCCGAGTGTGCCGCCCGGGTCCCGGACGTCACCGAGGCCCAGCCCGGTCTCGACCAGGACGAGGCCGGCGGTCTCGGTCTCCACCAGCAGGCAGTGGTTGACCGCGGGTGCGGGGCGGGGGCCCTCGTAGGTGGCTTCGATCGTCATGACCGATCCGCAGTTCAGGTGATGAATCCTCATGGCGACTAGGCTGCGACTTGAACCGCGCTTCAAGTCAAGGAGCTTTGATGGATGAATCACTGCTGGACATCGCCGAGGTCGCGCAACGGACCGGCCTCGCGCCTTCGGCCCTGCGGTTCTACGAGAAGAAAGGGCTGATCGCCGCCGCGGGCCGCAACGGCCTGCGCCGTACCTACCACCCGGACGTACTGGAGCGCCTGGCGCTGGTCACGTGCGCGCGCAGCGCCGGATTCTCGCTCGCCGAGATCGGCCGCTTCGTCGTGGCGCGGCCGGCCGACGCCGATCTGCGGGTCCGGATGGCCGCCAAGGCCCGTGACCTGGACGAGCAGGTCGGACGGCTCACGCGTCTGCGCGACAGTCTTGAGCACGCGGCCGTGTGCGAGCACGAGCCGATCGTCGACTGTCCCGACTTCAAGCGCGCCGTCGGCGACGTGCGCAGGCCGGCCGGCCTGCCCGCCGGCTGAGGCGCGGGCTCGGCGGCGGTCCGGGGGCACAAGCGCTCCACGGCGTCGTCCCGGCGTAGGTGTTCTCGCCGGGACGCGGCCGGTCACTCGCCGAGGGCCTCGGTCATCGTGTCGAGGTCGGCCAGGAGAGCCGGCAGCCGTCCCTCGGGAAGGCTCCTGATCATGCGTTCCTCGATGGCGTAGACGGCGCCCCGTGCCGCTCGCAGGCGCCGTTCCCCGGCCGGGGTCAGATGGGTGGGCAGGGCCCGCCCGTGGTCGGGGGTGAGCGGCCGGGTGATGAGGCCGGCTTCCTTCAGGCCGCGCAGGACGACATTGGCGGACTGCCGGGTGACGAAGGTGCCGCGGGCCAGGTCGGCGTTGGACAGGCCGGGCCTCTCGTCGAGGAGTTCGAGGCAGGAGTACTGCGGGACGGTGAGGTCGTGGGCGCGCAGGGCCTTGTCCATGGCGTTGCGCAGGGCGGCCGAGGCGCGTTTGAGGCGGTATCCGACGTGCTCGGTGACGTTTTGGGCCGGGTGGGGCGCGGGCACGGGCGCACGGTCTTCCATGTCAATATTTTGACATACCTGGGGGTGCTGCCTATGGTCAGGCATGTCAAAGTCCTGACATCGAAGCGAAGTATCGCCCAGGAGGAACCATGACCGCCACCGTCGAAGGCCCCGATTTCATCGCTCTCCAGGTCAAGGACGTGCCCGGCGCGGCCGCCTTCTTCGAGGAGCGGCTCGGGCTGCGCCGGGCCCCCGCCGCGCCGCCCGGTGCGGTCGTTTTCGCGACCACCCCGATCCCCTTCGCCGTCCGTGAGCCGCTGCCCGGCGTCGACCTGGACGGCGCCGGGCGCCCCGGTCTGGGGGTGGCGCTGTGGCTGCGGACCACGGACGCCGGCATGCTGCGCGAGCAGCTCGTGTCGGCGGGCACGGAGGACGTCACCCCGTTGCAGGACAGCCCGTTCGGGCCGGTTTTCTCCTTCACCGGGCCCGAGGGTTACCGGCTCACCGTCCACGGAGGCTGACTTCGCCCGCGGCGTCCCGGACCTCAGGCCCGGCCCGGCACCAGCGCGGCGGCGCACGCCGTGTGCGGAGCCGGGCCGAACCGGACGGACCACCCCGCAGGCACCTCCCGCCAGACCGGCCACAGGGACAGCTGCCCGGCGGCGTTCTCCAGCACCAGGTGTGTGGCGCGGCCCTCCGGGCCCGGGTCGAACGGGCCGCTCGCCGTGCTCATGCGTCCAGCTCCTTCAGGCGGGCCGCCAGGACGGCCGCGATGTCGTCCAGAGAGCGGTCCTGCATCAACTGCGGGTGGGTGCAGTCGAGATCATGGTTGTCGATGGACCCGGTCACATGGGCCCGCCACGCCTCGGGGGTGAGCCAGTCCTCCGCGCGGGGGGCGGCGGCCGTGAAGAACAGCAGGTCGCCGTCGTAGCCCCGGTGGTGGTGCTCGCGCATCATGCGGGCGTGGTTCGGCACGATGTCGACGATCTTCGACAGCGCGCGGTCACCGATCCCGGCGAGCGGACTGCCCGCCCGGCGCAGCGTCGCCAGCACGTCCTCACGGTCCTGCTCGTGCGTACGCTCGAAGCCCGCCATCCGCAGCACCGCGGTCAGCGCGTCGCCCTCCTCGGGCGCCGGCCGTTCCCGCCACTGCTCGGCAGGGAACGAGTCGAGCAGCGCGAGCAGCTCGACCTCCTCGCCCGCCTCCTGGAGCAGTACGGCCACGGTGTGCGCCAGCACCCCGCCGACGGACCATCCCAGCAGCCGGTAGGGGCCGTGCTCCTGGACCGCGCGGATGTGCCGGAGGTAGTCGGACGCCTCCTCCAGCAGGGTGCGCGGCAGCGGCTCGTCCCCGGCCAGCCCGCGGGCCTGGATGCCGTACACCGGCTGCTCCGGGGCGAGGCGGGCCGCCAGCCCCGCGTAGCACCACGCGATCCCGCCGGCCGGATGGATGGCGAACAGCGGTGGACGCGCGTCCCCGCCGCGCAGTCGCAGGACGACGTCCAGCGCGTCCTCGGACGCCGGCCCCGTGGAGCCAAGCCGTGCGGCGAGCGCGGCCGGGGTGGGGCACTCGAACAGCGAGCCGATCGTCAGCTCAGCGCCGAACTCCTCCCGTACGCGGGCCACGAGCCGAACGGCCAGCAGTGACGTACCGCCCAGGTCGAAGAACGCGTCGTCCGGACCCACCTGGGCGACGTCCAGCACCTGCCCGAACAGCCGCGTCAGTGCCTCCTCCCGCGCGTCCGACGGGCGCCGCGCGCCCGCGCCGCCGCTGAACACCGGGGCAGGCAGAGCGCGCCGGTCCAGCTTGCCGTTGGGGCTCAGGGGGAAGGCGTCCAGGGCCACGACCGCCACCGGCACCATGTGCTCCGGCAGCTCGCGCGCCAGCGAGGCGCGTACGGCGACCGGATCGGCGCCGCCGGTGATGTAGCCGACCAGCCGCTGTTCGCCCGGCCGGTCCTCCCGTACGAGGGCACAGGCGGCGTCCACCCCGTCCCGGGCGGTCAGCGCCGCCTCGATCTCGCCGAGCTCGATGCGCTGCCCTCGGAGCTTGACCTGGTCGTCGGTGCGGCCCAGGTAGACGACCTCGCCCTGCTCCGTCCAGTGCGCCAGATCGCCCGTGCGGTACATGCGCTCCGCCGGCCGGCCGAAGGGATCGGCGACGAAGCGGGACGCGGTCAGCTCCGGACGGTTCAGGTACCCGTCGGCAAGCTGACGCCCCGCCAGATGAAGCTCCCCGGGGATTCCCGGCGGGCAGGGCTGCAGCGCCGCGTCGAGCACGTACAGGCGGGTGTTCCAGACGGGCCGGCCGATCGGCACCGGGCCGGTGGCGTCAGCCGTGCACGCGTGGAAGGTGACGTCGACGGCCGCCTCCGTGGGGCCGTACAGATTGTGCAGTTCGACGCCCGGCAGCTCGCGCCCGAACGCGTCGGCGGTCTCGCGGGGCAGGGCCTCACCGCTGCAGAAGACCCTCCGGAGGCTCGTACACGCGTCCGCGTCCGCCTCCGCGAGGAAGACCTGGAGCATCGACGGCACGAAGTGGCAGGTGGTGACGGACTGTTCGCGGATCAGCCGGGCCAGGTAGGCGGGGTCCTTGTGGCCGCCCGGTTCGGCGACCACCAGCACCGCGCCCTGGCGCAGCGGCCAGAAGAACTCCCACACGGACACGTCGAACGACGACGGTGTCTTCTGGAGCACCCGGTCGTCCGCGGTCAGCCCGTAGGTGCTCTGCATCCAGCGCAGCCGGTTGTCGATCGCACCGTGCGACACGACGACGCCCTTGGGACGGCCCGTCGAGCCCGAGGTGTAGATGACGTACGCCGGATGCGCCGGCGTGAGAGGCCGCGACGGATTCACCCAGAGGTACTCCGAGACGTCCAGGCCGTCCAGGACCACCAGCGGCGTCCCGGTGTCCTCGGGGAGCCGCCCCGCCCGGTCGGTCACCGCACACACGGGCGCCGCGTCCCGCAGCATGTACGCGAGACGCTGTTCCGGGTAGTCCGGGTCCAGCGGCAGATACGCGGCCCCCGCCTTCAGCACGGCGAGCAGCGACACCACCAGCTCCACCGAGCGCGGGACCGACACCGCCACCACCGCGCCCGGCCGGGCGCCGAGCGTCCGCAGGTGCCGGGCCAGCCGGTTGGCGCGGGTGTTCAGCTCCTCGTAGGTGAGCGAGGTGTCGCCGTACACCAGGGCGGTCGCGTCAGGGCTACGGGCGGCGCGCGACTCGATCGGGCCGATCAGCGTCGTGGGCGGCAGCGCCCGGTCGGTGTCGTTGAACGTACGGACGACCAGCTCGGCTTCGGCCTCGGTGGCGATACCGTGCGCGGCCGTCGGGACATGCGGGTCGGCGCGGCTCAGCCGCTCCACCAGACGCAGGAAGCGCTCCTGGTGGGCTGCCAGCTCCTCGTCGCCGTACAGCGCGGGATTGCCGTCGTGGTCGATGCGCAGACCTCGCCCGTCGGACCGGTCGTAGATGTTCACCGTCAGGTCGTCGACCGGTCCGGCGGACAGGTTCCGTGCCCGCGCCGGGGCGCCCGCGAAGTCCACGTCGTAGTCGAAGGGCATGACGTTGACGAGCGGGCCGACCAGCCCTCGGTGCTCCCCGAGGAGCCGCAGGTCGCGGCGGATGTCCTCGTAGCGGTACCGCTGGTGGCGGCGGACCTCGCGGACGGAGAGCACCACCTGGCGGACCAGCTCGGCGAAGGTGGCGTCGGGGGAGACGTCCAGCCGCAGCGGAAGGACGTTCATGACCATGCCCGGCACCCGCAGCGAGACGGAACCCATGCGCCCCATCATCGGCAGGCCGAGCACGACCTCCTGACGGCCGGTCGCCCGCGAGGTGTAGAGCGCCTGGGCGGCGATCAGGACGTCCGGCCAGGAGGCACGGAGCCGGCTGGCCAGGTCCCGCACGCCCTCGGTGGCCTCAGGCCCCAGGCGGGCGGTGCGGCGGAGGAACGTCCGCGAGGGCAGCGCCCCGCGGCCACCGAGCCGGGGCACCTCCGGACGGTCCGCGAACGCCTCCGTCCAGTGGGCGCGGTCCGCGTTGAACGCCTCCGAGGAGCGGTACGCCGCGTCCTCGGCGACCAGGTCCGCGAGCGTCCCGAAGGCCTGGGGCCCGGGCTCCTCGCCCCGGGCGAGCGCCGAGTAGACCTCGGCGGTCCTGCGTACGAGGAGCGAGTAGCCGAAGCCGTCCATGACCAGGTGGTGGATGCGCTGGTACCAGAGCCACCGTTCCTCGTCCACCCGGAAGAGTGCGTGCCGGAACAGCGGACCGGTCGCCAGGTCGAAGGGCTCGGCGAGGTCCGCGCGCATCCACTCCTCGGCCTGCCGACCGGCGTCGGAGGCCTCCCGCAGGTCGTGCGTGGTCAGTGGCAGTCCGACCGAGGGCAGGACACGCTGGCGCGGGCCCTCCGGGGAGTCCTCGACGCACACGCGAAGGGCATCGGCCTCGGCGGTCACACGGCGCAGAGCCGCCGCGAACAGCTCCGGATCGAGCGGACCGTCGATCTCCAGGCACTCCGCCGTGTTCTGCGCCGGGCTGAGCGGATCGAGCGACTGCGCGAACCACATGCCCGACTGGGCGGCGGTGAGCGGCAGTACGACGGGCGGGGCGTCCTGTCCCGGCCCGGCGCCTTCGGCATCGGTGAGCAGGACGGTCACGCGGCCTCCAGCAGTGGTGCCCAGACATCGATGGCGGGCTGCTCGGCGAGGTCGGCGAAGTCCGCCACGACGCCGTGGTCCCGGCGCCAGCGTCCCAGCAGCGACATGATGCGGACCGAGTCCAGGCCGTAGTCCAGGAGGTTCTCGTCGAGGGGGATGTCAGCGGGGTCCTCTCCGAGGGCGTCGGCGACATCGTGGCGGATCAGTTCAAGGGTGAGCGCCACGGTCTTCAGACCCCCTTGAGGAGGTTGTCGGTCGAGGTGACGACTGCGCAGCGTCCGGCGGCCCAGCGCAGAGCCATGTCGTGGTCCTCACGCGAGAAATCCGCCACGGCGTCGGCGACCACGAAGGCCTGGATGTCGCGCATCCACGCGTCGCAGGCGCTCATGAGCACCCCGATGTGCGCGTAGACACCGGTGATCACCAGCTGGTCGCGGCCGGACTCACGCAGCAGGGACTCGAGTTCGGTGCGCACGAAGGCGCTGTACTTCCATTTGGTCAGCACGGTGTCGCCGTCCGCCGGTGCGACGGAGCCGGGAATCGCCAGCGCCTCGGGGTCGTCGGCGGCACCGGGGCCCCAGAAGTCGAGCTGGAGACCGCGCTCCTGGGCCGTCTGACCACCGCGCTGCACCGAGTAGACGACCGGCACACCGAGGCGGCGGTACTCCTCGATGACCCGCGACGTGTTCTCGAGCATGCCGGTGAGCGGCTGCTCCCCGGGCGGGAACGCGCCGAGGAAGTGGTTCTGCAGGTCGTGGACCAGGAGCACGGCCCGCGAGGGGTCGACGGTCCAGTCCACGCGGTTCGCGGGCAGTTCGGCTTCGGTCGGCAGGGCGTACGGAGCGATGGCGGGAAGAGCCATGGGGTGGAACCTTTCGGTGCCGCTCTGGGCGGAACTCGGTGCTGATCTCAGTGCTGGTCGGGTACGGCGGGGCCGGGCGCCGCGTCGGAGCGCAGCCCCTTCTTGCTGACCTTGCCGATCCCGGTCTGCGGGAACGACTCGACGAATTCGACGAGGTCGGGAACCTTGTACGCGGCGACACCGCCTTCACGCACGAGGCGTTTGACCGCGGCCGGCTTCAGCGGCTCGGCGCCCTCGCGCAGGATGACGTAGGCCAGGGTGCGTTCGCCCAGGTACGCGTCGGCGACACCCACGACGGACACGTCGTGCACCGACGGATGACCGAGGATGATGTTCTCGATCTCCTCCGGCGCGACCTTCTCACCACCCCGGTTGATCTGGTCCTTGGCGCGCCCCTCGACGACCAGGTGGCCGGTCGGGGTGCGGCGCACGATGTCACCGGTGCGGTAGAAGCCGTCCTCGGTGAAGGACTTCCGGTTGTGCTCGGGCGCCCGCCAGTAGCCGCGGATCGTGTACGGGCCGCGGGTCAGCAGATGCCCGAACCCCCCCTCCGGCACGTCCGCGTCCGAGTCGTCGACGACACGGATCTCGTCGTCCTCGGAGATCGGCAGGCCCTGCGTGGTGACCACGGTCTCGTGGTCGTCGTCCAGGCGGGTGTAGTTGACGAGACCCTCGGCCATGCCGAAGACCTGCATGAGCTTGCAGCCCAGCGCCGGTTCCAGCCTGCGGGCGGCCGCCTCGCTGTACTTGGCGCCGCCGACCAGGATCAGCTCCAGGCTCGACAGGTCGTGCCCGGCGCCGGGGCCGGCCTCCGTCCAGATCAGTGCGAGGGGCGGCACCATCCCGGTCATCGTGACGCGCTCGCCTTCCACGAGCGGGAAAGCCGTCGCCGGATCGGGGCGGGGGCACAGGACCACGGTCCCCCCGGCGTACAGCGTGCCGAGCCAGCCCGGCGAGCTCATCGGGAAGTTGTGCGCGGCGGGGAGCACGACGAGGAAGCGGGTGTCACCGTCGACGCCGCAGATCTCGTTGGATCCGCGCAGCGAGTAGATGTAGTCGTCGTGCGTACGGGGGATGAGCTTGGGAACGCCCGTCGTGCCGCCCGACAGCTGGAGGAACGCGAGATCGTGCGGCTCCGGCTCGTACCCGCTCCCGGTGGGCGCGCACGGCACCTCGGACAGGGCGGTGTGCTCGCCCGGCGAGCCGACGACGAAGACGTGCCTCAGGCTCGGCGTACGCTCCTTGACCTTCGACGCGAGCGCGAGGTGGTCGAAGCCGGCGTGCCGGTCCGGGACCACATAGGCGACGGCCTCGGTGAACGAGCAGAAGTACTCGATCTCCGTCTCCCGGTGCGCGGGGAGCGCGTAGACCGGCAGGGCGCCGATCCGGAAGAGCGCGAAGACGACTTCGATGAACTCGGCGATGTTCGGGAGCTGCACGACGACCCGGTCGCCCGCGGAGATGCCGCGCGCCGAGAACCCGGCGGCCAGCCGGGAGGCGCGCTCGTCCAGCTCGCCGTACGTCCATTCACGGCGTCCGGGGGCCGGGTCGACGACCGCGACGCGGTCCGGGTGCGCGGCGGCCCGCTCGCGCAGCACACCGCCGAACGTCTCCCCGCGCCAGTGGCCCGCGGCCCGGTAGCGCTCGGCGAACTCGGCGGGCCAGGTGGGCGCGTCGGATGAGTGGAGGGCGGTCACAGGGCGGCTCCCACTGCGCTCAGGAAGGTACGGAACTTGGCTGCGGTCTCCGCCGTCTCGGCGGCCGGCGAGGACTCCGCCACCACGCCCGCGCCTGCGAACAGCCGCAGGGTGCGGCCCTCGGCCTCGGCGCAGCGGATGGTCACCACCCAGTCGCCGTCGCCGTCCGCGTTCTGCCAGCCGACCATGCCGGTGTACGCGCCGCGGTCGAAGGGCTCGGACTCCGCGATGACCTGCCGGGCCACATCGGTCGGCGTGCCGCAGACCGCAGGAGTGGGGTGCAGGGCCGACGCCAGGTCCAGGGCGGTGGACGAGGGGTCGCGCAGCTCCCCGGTCAGAGTCGTCGACAGGTGCCACATGGCGGCGGTCCGTACGAGCGTGGGGCGTTCGGGGACGTCCAGGCTCACGCAGAACGGTGCGAGCGCCTCGCGGATGGCGTCGACCACGACCGCGTGCTCGTGGAGGTCCTTCGGTGAATCCAGCAGCGCGGCCGCCCTGCGGACGTCCTCGGCCAGATCGCCGCTGCGCTGCGCGGAACCGGCCAGCGGGTTGGCGACGAGCCGGTTGCCGCGGCGGGACACGAGGAGCTCGGGGCTCGCGCCCACGAGCGTACGGCCCGGACCGCTGGGCACGGCGAAGGTGTAACCGTCCGGGTCACGGCGTGCCAGCCGGCCCAGCATGGCGGGCAGATCGAGGTCCCGCGACGAGGTCAGTTCCAGCGTGCGGGCGAGGACGACCTTGTCGAACTCACCGGCACGCATCCGCTCCACCGCGGCTGCGACAGCCGCGGAGTACTCCTCCGCGGCCGGTACCTCACGTATCTGCCAGGCGTCGCCCTGACCTGCGTCGGAGCCGTGCAGTGCGATGAGCGGGTCCTCGCGCAGGGCGGTCGCCCACCGGACGGTCTCCGGGACGGCCAGTGCCGCCGCGCCGTCGGGCGCGAACGGTACGGAGCCGACGACGACCGGGGCGGGGTCGCCCGCGCGCCGGGCGGAGTCGAGGGTCTCCCGCACCCGCAGCGGGAGAGGCCGCGAGTCGTGCGGCACCAGCGCGGTGGCGCCGGAGCCGAGCAGGGTGTGCCGGGGTGTGGCGAGGAAGCGGTCGGTGCCGGGCCGGTAGGCCTCGAGCAGGGCCGTGGCCGCGCCGGGGGAGTCGAGTGGGGGAGGAGCGGCGGGGACGCGCAGAGATGCAGACATGGGTGGTCTCCAGTGGGGAAGGCTCGAGCGCCGGCAGGATGGCGGGGCGGGGCGGGATTCAGGCCCGCAGGGTGGCACCGCCGTCGACGTACAGGTCGTGCATGGTGATGTGACGCGCGCGGTCCGACACGAGGAAGGCGACCGCCTCGGCTACGTCGGAGGGGTCCGCTATGCGGCCGAGCGGGATGCCCGTGCGGTACGTCGCCGCGTCCCCCTCGACGACGCGGCGGGCGGCGGCTTCCTCGTCCCCCGCCGTCCACATGCCGCGCTGCATGTCGGTGAGGGTCGAGCCGGGGGAGACGGTGTTGCACCGCACCCCCAGGGGCGCCACTTCGAGACCGAGACACTTGGTGAACATCACGGCCGCGGCCTTGGAGGCCGCGTACGCCGCCATGTTCGTACGGGGGATGCCGGCGGCGTTGGAGGCCACCGTGACGATGCTGCCCGAACCCCGGCCGGTCATCCGGCGGGAGACCGACCGCGACACATGGAACACCCCGTGGGTGTTGACGGCGAAGGTGGCCGCCCACTCCTCGTCCGACAGGTCCGCCACCGGCGAACCACGGAGAATTCCGGCCACGTTGACCGCGATGTCCAGCGGGCCGAGAGTGTCCTCCGCCTTCGCGACGAGGTCTTCGACAGCCGTGGGGTCCGTCACGTCGAGCGTGCGCGCGGTCACCGCTCCGTCGTACGTCCTCTCCAGCGCGGCGATGCCTTCCGGGGCCAGGTCGGTGGCGAGGACGCGGGCACCGCGGCCGGCGAGGGCGTGTACGACCGCCTCGCCTATGCCGCGTCCCGCTCCCGTCACGAGGGCGAGCCGGCCGGTCAGTTCCTGCTCGGCACTCACTTGACCATCGCCTTCCGGATGTCGTCGAGCACCGAGACGGCTGCCTGCGCGCCGCCGAGGCTGGTCCACCTGGTCCCGTCGACGACCGTCGCGTGCTCGTCCCGCACGGCGCCCAGCTGCTGGTAGGCGGGCTTCTTCGCGAGCTCCGCGAGGAGGCCGGCGTCGGTGCCGGCGTCGAGGGAGCCGATGAACAACCAGTCGCCGTCGATCTCGTCGAGGTTCTCGTCGCTGAGCGGCGTCGAGTGGCCCTCGCCCTTGTCGTTCTGGATGCCCGGGCGCTCGAAGCCGAGGTCCTTCAGGACGTCGCTGATGAAGACGCCCTGCTGCATGACCGCGGTGCCCTTGGCCGAGTAGCGGGCGACGGAGACGCTCGCGCCGGCCTGCGAGCCGAGGTCTGTCCTGAGGGAGGCGGCCTTCGTCCCGTAGTCGGCGAGGAACTTCTCGGCCTCCTCGGACCTGCCGAGCGTCGTGCCTGTGAGCTCGAGGGCCTTCTTCCAGTCCTTGGTGCCGTCGATGGTGACGACCGTGGGCGCGACCTTCCGGAGCTGCGCGAGCACCTGCTCGTCGGCGAGCTGCCCGGCGAGGATCACGTCCGGCTTCGCCTGCACGACCTTCTCGATGTCCGGGCCGGTGACGGCTCCCACCACCGGGATGCTCTTCGCCTGGTCCGCCAGGTACCCGGGTGCGCCCTTCTGGCCGCGCCCCGCGGTCAGACCCACAGGCTCGACGCCCAGGGCGAGCGACGCGTCCAGGTCCATCTCGCTGAGGGTGACCACGCGCTCCGGAGCGGCCGGTACCTTCACCTTCGTCCCGGTGGCGTCCGTGACCTGGGTCGTCGCCGCCGCGCCCGAGTCGGCGGACGCGGCTTTGTCCTCGGATCCACAGGCGCTCAGGGTGAGAGCGCCGAGTGTGAGCAGGGCCGCCGATATGACGGGGCGTGCGATACCGCGGGACGAGGGGGGCGAATACGGCACCATGGCCTTGGATCTCCGTTTGCGTTCGGACGAATCCAGTTCCGGCAGGGCGCTCTCCGAAGCCTGAATCGGAGAGAAGCGGTACACATAGCGCCACTTCAGGGCATAGGTGAGCCCATGACCCGCCAGAACCGGACGAGTGCATTTAGGTTAGGCTAACCTTATGTCCATCGCGCAAGGGGGTCGGCCAAGGTCAGCCGGATCCCGCCCATCCGAAACTCCCCCTTCCCGGGGGCGCTCAACCCCCTGGGTCGCCACGGGACTTCTGCTTCTCCTCGTGGCCCTCGTGCTGCTCTCCCTCGTCATCGGCACCGGTGAGAGCCCTGCGAGGCGCGCCTGGGACTTCCTTCTCGGTGACCCCGCCGCCCGGGCCGACGCCCAGATCCGGCTGGCCGTCATGGACGTACGCCTTCCACGCACCCTCGCCGCCCTCCTCGTGGGCACCTGCCTCGGGGCGGCAGGCTGTCTGCTCCAGGCCGCCACCCGCAATCCGCTGGCCGAAACCGGCCTACTGGGCGTCAACTCCGGAGCGGCATTCGCCGTTGTCCTCGGGCTCACCTTCTTCGGGGCCGACTCCCCGGGCGCCCTGCTCGTCTGGGCGCTCGCCGGCGGCATGGCCGCGAGCGCCGTCGTCCTGCTCTTCGCCGGATCGGGACGCACGGCGGGCTCACCGCTGCGTCTCGTCCTGGCCGGATCGGCACTGGGTGCCACCTTTCACGGCTGCACCTCCTACGTCCTGCTCGGCACACAGTCGACCTTCGACACCTACCGGTACTGGACGATCGGCTCGCTCGCCGGAGTGGAGACCTCCGATCTCGTCCCGCTGCTGCCGCTGGTGGCGCTCGGCCTGCTCACCGCGCTCGGCTGCGCCCGCCCGCTCTCGGCGCTCGGCCTCGGGGACGACGGCGCCCGCTCGCTCGGGCACCACCCCGGCCGCATCCGGCTCGTCGTCGCCGGAGCGGTCTCGCTGCTCGCCGGCTGCGCGGTCGCCGTGGCCGGGCCCATCGCCTTCCTCGGACTGCTGGCCCCGTACGCCGCGAGGGCGCTGACAGGGCCCCGCATGACGGCCCAACTCGTCCTCTCCGCGCTGATCGCCGCCGACATCATGATCCTGGCCGACATCCTCGCCCGGGTCGTCATCCGGCCCTGGGAGACCCCGGTCAGCGTCCTGCTCGCCTTCGTGGGCGGCCCGCTGCTCGTCTGGATCGCCCGCTCCTCCCGCCTCTCCACCGCGGGGGCCGAAGCGTGACCGACCTGAAGAAGACAGCCAGGGAGGCGGCGCCGCGCAGCGGGGCCCCCGACGTGACACCCCCCGACAGCACCGTGCTGCGCAGGGGTACGTTCTCGTGGCTCCTCCCGCGCCGCAGCGCGCTCACCGCCGCGATCCTCCTGCCGCTCGTCGCCGTCCTCGTCGCCCTCGCGGTGATGGCCAGTTCGACCGGAATGAGCCTCTCGGAGACCCTCTCCGGACTGCTCGGTACGGGCGACCCGGGCACCGTCATGATCGTGCGGGACTTCCGGCTGCCCCGCATCTTCGCCGGCCTCCTCGTCGGTGCCGCACTGGGCATCGCCGGCTGCCTCACCCAGACCCTGGCCGGCAACCGCCTCGCCACACCCGACCTCGTCGGTGTCAACGACGGTGCCACCGCCGCCGTCGTCGCAGCCGCCGCGGGTTCCACCACCGGCATGGTGGGCAACTGGTGGCTGGGCCCGATCGGCGCCGTCGCGGCAGCCGCGATCGTCGTCCTGTGCGCGGGCGGGGCCGGGAGCGCCGGCTACCGCGTCCTCGTGACCGGCATCGGTGTCTCCACCTTCCTGGGCGCGGTGGGCGACCTGATCATGTCCCGCGAGAACGACAACACGGCGGGAGGCGTCTTCCTCTGGGCCGTGGGCAGCCTCAACGGCCGTGACTGGGGCGTCGGTACGCCGCTGGCCCTCGTCCTGCTCGTCCTGGTACCGCTCGCCCTGGCCGTCGGCCACCGGCTGCAACTCCTGCGCTTCGACGACGACGTGGCGGCCTCGCTCGGCGTCGACCTGCGCCGGCTGCGCGCGGGCGCACTGGCCCTCGCCGTCGCCCTCGCGGGGACGGCCGTCGGTGTCGGCGGACCCATCGCCTTCGTTGCACTCGCCGCCCCGGTCCTCGCCCAGCGGATGGCCGGGCCAACCCGGGTCCCGATCACCGGCTCCGCACTGACCGGCGCGGCCCTGATCGCCGCGGCCGATGCCCTGGGGCGGGTCGCCGCCCCCGTCGAACTGCCCGTCGGTGTCGTCACCAGCGTCCTCGGCGGCCCCTTCCTGCTCTGGGTCCTGTTCCGCCCGGACCGTGCCACCGGAAAGGTCTGATCAACGCCGATGACCGATGCATCACGCGAGTCCGCCCCCGGTCTCGAAGTCGAAGCGCTCCACGCCGGATACCCCGGCCGTCCCGTCGTCGAGAACGTCGACCTCACCGTCCCCGCCGGGCAGGTCGTCGCGATCGTCGGCCCCAACGGGTGCGGTAAGTCGACCCTGTTGCGCACCGTCGCGCGCCTGCACCGGCCCGAGTCGGGAACCGTCCGGGTCGGCGGCGTGGACATCTGGGAGATCGGCAGGCGCCGGGCCGCCCATCGCGTCGCACTGTTGCCCCAGTCGCCGCGCGCACCCGAGGCCGTCACGGTGGCCGGGCTCGTCCGCTACGGCCGCCACCCCCAGCAGGGCCTGCTGCGCCAGTGGTCCAAGGAGGACGAGAACGCCGTACGCGAGGCACTCGAGGCCACCGGAACGACCGAACTGGCCGCCGAGCGCCTGGACAGGCTCTCCGGCGGCCAGCGCCAGCGGTGCTGGCTGGCGATGGTCCTCGCCCAGCACACCCCGGTCATCCTGCTCGACGAACCCACCAGCGCCCTCGATCTCGGCCACGCCGTGGAGGTCCTGGAGCTGGTGAGGGAGGTCGCCGCAGTCGGCCGCACCGTGGTCATGGTGCAGCACGACCTGGCAGCCGCGGCCCGCTACGCCGATCTCCTCGTGGCCATGAAGGACGGGCGGGTCGTCGCCCGGGGCGAGCCGGCCGCGACGGTCGACGAGGCACTGGTGAAGGAGCTCTACGGGGTGGACGCCGACATAATCAGCGCACCGGGCGACGCCTCACCGGTCGTGGTGCCGAGGAGCCGGCTCACGACGCGGACGTGACGGGCTTCGGCTCCCGTACGGGCGTCCTGGACGGCCGGGTCCGGGGTCCGAACACGGCCAGGGCCACCGCTCCCACCATCCAGACGCCCGCGATGAAGTAGAAGACGCTCTGGTAGCCGGTGCGGTTGTAGAGCGCCGCGATGATCAGCGGACCCGCGGCGTTCGACAGCCGGCCGATCCCGTAGGTGATGCCCGTGCCCAGGGAGCGGCTCCGGGTGTCGAAGAGCTCGGGGGAGTAGGCGTACGCGAGGGCGGTGTAGCCGCGCTCGAAGAGGTTCACCAGGAACCCGAAGACCACGATCAGGATCGGGTCGAAGGTCAGCCCGTACAGCAGACCGCACACCGCGATGACGGTGCCGAAGGCGACGAGACACCACTTGCGCTCGAACCGGTCGGTGACCAGCGAGGCCAGGTAGGAGCCGAGGGGCGCGCCGACCGTGGTGAGAGCGACGTAGAAGACGGACTTCTCGACGCTGAACCCCTCCTTGGAGAGCAGGGTGGGCGCCCAGCTGGAGTAGCCGAAGAAGCCGATGGTCTGGGTGACCCAAAGGACGGTGAGCAGGAGCGTCGGCGCGAGGTACCTCTTGTGCAGCAGCAGACGCAGCGGGGCCTTGACCGCCGGGGGCTCCTCCACGGGCTCCGCCGGTTCGGCCAGCGGTCCCTTCTCGGCGCTCACCGTGGCCTCGATCTCCCGCAGGACCGCGTCGGCCGCGGCGTGGTCGCCCCTGCTCTCGTGCCAGCGGGGGGACTCCTTGAGGTGCCTGGAGAACAGCACGAGGAGGATGCCGAGCGCACCCCACAGGTAGACCAACCGCCAGGACCAGTCGCTGAGCGGGACGACGAGGCTGGCGATCAGGTTGGTGGCCGGCGTGCCGCAGATGCCGATGACCATCGCGTACGCCTGGTACTTGCCGCGGACGGCGGCCGGATACATCTCGTTGACGTAGATGACCGCCACGACGGTCATCGCCGACAGGCCCGCCGAGGTGAGCACCCGGAAGACGCCCAGGGAGAAGACGTCCCAGGAGAACACCGAGACGAACGAGAAGAAGCCGAAGAACAGTGTGGTGCGGAGCAGGGTCTTCTTGCGGCCCCACCGGTCGGCGACGGCTCCCGCGACGATGGAACCGATGAACATGCCGACGAACGACAGCGAGGTGACGTAGGCGACCTGGTCGACCGTCACACCCCAGAGTTCGATGAGCTTGGGGGCGGTCGTCGCGAAGCTGTTGATGTCCGCGAACTCGAAGAAGTACGCGAAGGCCACGGCCAGCAGGGTGGTCTTGTGGAAGCGGGAGATCGGCAGCCGGTCCAGCCGGTTCGCCGCGTTGGCGTGCTGCATGGGGACGGTCCCTGTCGGAGTGCGGGTGCGGGCGGGGAGGGGCCTCAGACGCCTTCGCCGGGCCAGTACAGGCTCATCGGGTTGCCGACGAGGAGCCGGTGCTGCTGCTCGGGGGTGACCGCGATCCGCGGCACGTGGCCGACGAGGAGGCCGTCGTCGGGCATGTGGTCCGTGAGATTGGGGTGGGGCCAGTCCGTGCCCCACAGCACCCGGTCCCCGAACTCCTCGACCACGCGGCGGCCGAAGGGCACGACATCGGCGTAGGCGTGCTTCTCGCCGTCGAGGGCGGGAGGACCGGTCACGCTGAGGCGCTCGGGGCAGCTCACCTTCACCCATACGTCGTTGGCGTCGACGAACCGGAGGAAGCGGGAGAACTGCGGGCCGTCCACCGGCAGGGTCACATCCGGCCGGCCCATGTGGTCGACCACGAGGGGAGCGGGCAGGGAGCCGAAGAAGTCCCCCAGTTCGGGGAGATCGGCGCTCTCGAAGTAGAGCACGATGTGCCAGCCGAGCGGGGCGATCTTCTGGGCGATCCTGGTCAGGTCCTCCTTCGGGGAGGTGTTGACCAGACGTCGGAGGAAGTTGAAACGGACCCCCCGCACGCCCGCCGAGTGCAGCTCGCGCAGTTCGGCGTCGGAGACGTCGGGCCGGACGGTCGCGATGCCGCGTGCCCGGTCACCGGCCGCGCGGACCGCGTCCGTCATGGCGGTGTTGTCCGCACCGTGACAGGTGGCCTGGACGATGACGGCGCGGCTGACGCCCAGATGCTCGTGCAGCGCGGCCAGTTGGTCCTTCCCGGCGTCGCAGGGCGTGTACTTGCGCTCGGCGGCGAAGGGGAACTCGTCCTGCGGCCCGAACGCATGGCAGTGGGCGTCGACGGTGCCCGCCGGAAGCTGGAACGCCGGTACGGACGGATCCTGGTACCAGTCCAGCCAGCCGGGGCTCTTGGGGGAACGCACACTCATGAAATCTCCTGGAGGCACATGGGGGAAATGGCCGGGGCGCGGTCCGCCCGCGTGTTCAGCGGTCCTGGCGCTTCAGCAGGGCGTCCAGGCGCGGGTACACGGAGCGCGCGTTGTGTTCCTGTATGTCGCCCAGCCGGTCCGGGGAGAGCCCGGCGGCATCGGCGTAGCGGCGGGTGTCGTCGAAGTGGTGGCCGGTCCGGGGGTCGATGTCACGGACGGCGCCGATCATCTCCGAGGCGAAGAGGATGTTCCGGGTGGGGACGACGTCGAAGAGGAGGTCCGAACCGGGCTGGTGGTAGACGCAGGTGTCGAAGAAGACGTTGCCCAGGACGTGCTCCTCCAGCGGCGGCTTCCCGAGCGCCATCGCCAGCCCGCGGAACCTGCCCCAGTGGTAGGGGACGGCGCCGCCGCCGTGGGGGATGATCAGCCGGAGTGTGGGGAAGTCCCTGAAGAGGTCGCCCTGCACGAGCTGCATGAACGCGGTGGTGTCGGCGTTCAGATAGTGCGCCCCGGTCGTGTGGAACGCGGGATTCACGCTGGTGCTGACATGGATCATCGCCGGGACGTCGTACTCGGCCATCTTCTCGTACAGGGGGTACCAGGAGCGGTCGGTGAGGGGCGGAGAGGTCCAGTGCCCCCCGGAGGGGTCCGGGTTGAGGTTGAGCGCGACGGCGCCGTACTCCTCGACGCACCTGGTGAGTTCCGGTATGCAGGTCGCGGGGTCGACGCCCGGGGACTGCGGAAGCATGGCGGCGGGGACGAAGCGTTCCGGGTAGAGCCGGCTGACGCGGAAGCACAGCTCGTTGCAGATGGCCGCCCACTCGGCGGAGGTGCTGAAATCACCCACGTGATGGGCCATGAACGACGCCCTGGGCGAGAAGACCGTCATGTCGATGCCGCGCTCGTCCATCAGCCGCAGCTGGTTCGACTCGATGGTCTCGCGCAGCTCGTCGTCGCTGATCCTCAGATCGGCCCTTCGCGGGGAGACGGCCGGGTTCCCGAGCCCCTCGATCTGCTGATTCCGCCAGGCCTCCAGTGCGGGCGGGGCCGTCGTGTAGTGGCCGTGGCAGTCGATGATCATCGCTGTTCCTCTTCGGAGTGCCTGCGTGTGGTGCCGGCGGTTACGCAGCCGGAGGGCTCCTCGCCGACGCGTCCTTCCCGGTTGTTCACGCCACCGTAACCGTCGATGAAATTGTTGACAATATGCCTGACGAGAAAGTTTCAGGCATCATCACTGATGTCCGCGTGCGCTCGCGCGCGGCGGCGACGATGTACGGAAGGCGGAGGGGTGACGGCGAATCAGGTCACCGGCCGGACGGGCCGGAGTGCGGTCTCCAGCGGTATCCGGGAGGCGCTCGCGGCGGGCGACATGGTGCCAGGACAGCGCCTGGTCGAGCAGGAGTTGTCCGAGGTCTTCCGTGCGACGCGGAGCTCGGTGCGGGAGGCGCTGCAGGACCTGGCCGCCGAGGGCCTCGTGGAGCTGATCCCGCGGCGCGGGGCGCGGGTGCGGGTGATCTCCGTCGAGGAGGCGATCCAGATCACCGAGTGCCGGGCCCTGCTGGAGGGCCTGTGTGCCAGGCGGGCGGCGGAGTACGCCTCGGACGAGGTGCGCCAGGAGCTGAAGGGCATCGGCTCGGCGATGAGCCGGGCCGTGGAGGGCGGTGACCCGGACGCCTACTCGGTGCTGAACCGCAGGCTGCACGAGTGCATCGGCGAGGTCGGCGGCCAGAAGGTCGCCCAGGCCCTGCTCGAACGGATGAACGGCCAGATGGTGCGCTACCAGTTCCGTCTCGCGCTGCGCCCCGGCCGTCCGGCGCAGTCACTGCCCCAGCACCTGGCGATCATCGACGCGGTCCTGGCCGGCGACCCGGAGGCGGCCGAGGCCGCCGCGCGGGCGCATGTCGAGAGCGTCATCGTGGCCTTGCGGGAGACCCCGACGCCGGTCCGCCTCGGCTGACCGGGAGACCCTGAGGTCGGTCCGCCTCGGCTGACCGGGAGACCTCGACGCCGGTCCGCCCAGGCAGGGCGGGCCGGTCCGGCCTCGCCCGGTCAGGCGACGAGCAGATCCAGGAACGCGGTGAGCTTGTTCCTGGTTCGCTCGATCTGCTGTTCGACGGTCAGCGACTCCTCGAAGCGCCCGCCGGGGGCCGGCGTCTTCCTGCCGCGTACGTACAGCGAGCAGTCGAGGTCGGTGCAGAGGTAGATGCCCACGGAATTGCCGTCCCTGCCGGCCTGTCCCCGCTTGCGGGCGGTCATCAGGGAGACCCCGCTGCCCGGGTGCGTGGTCAGGCAGACCGAACACATGCTGCGGTGCAGGAAGCCACGCTGCTGGGAGGGGAAACGGAGCGTGATGCCGGTGAGCTCGCCGCGCAGCTCGGTGACGATGTAGCTACGGTCCGGAGCCGAGAGGTCGCGCCAGCCGAGGAAGTCGAGGTCGTCCCAGCGCCGCTCGTCGAGGTCGCGGGGGAGCGGCAGGCGCTTCGCCTCCCCCTTGGAGCAGTTGACGAACGACGCTCGGATGTCCTGCTCATTGACGGCTCTCATGGACTCGACGCTAACTCTGCCTATGAGGCCTAGGCAAATGTTTATCTGTTCTAGGCCGAATCCTCGGGCGGTGAGACCCGCAGGTGGTGGGCCGCCGGATGCTCGATGGCGAGATCCGGGCGCCAGACGGCCAGGATCTGCGCCGACGGATCGAACAGGGGAGCCGGCAGCTCCTCGGGGGCGGTCCACCGCCACTCACTGACGATATGCGGCTCGGTGACCTGCGGGACCGCCGAAGCCACCCTCACCAGGGCGGCCATGCTGATCCTGTTGATGCCGCCCACCACGTCGTGCACCATCGCGAAGACGGTGACGGCGTCCACGGGCACCCGCAGTCCCGTCTCCTCGTGCAGTTCGCGAGCGGCGGCCTCCGCGACCGACTCGTGGGTCGGGTCGACCTTGCCGCCGGGCAGCTCCCAGGTGCCGCCGCGGTGCCTTCCCAGCAGGATCCTGCCGGCCTCGTCCTGCACGACGACACCCACGCCGAAGGCGGCCTGGGGGAGCGGAGGACGGGAGTTCCGGGGCGCGACGTTCACGGAATCGGTGGTCATACGCTGCTCTGCCCCCAGCTGGTCGGTACGGATGACGCGGTCTTCATCCTCACACGGCGATCACGCCACCAGATTGAGTGTGGTGCCGGCGACACCGAGACGCACGGACTGACCCCACGTCAACTCCAGGGCGTCGGACTCCATCCCGTCGCCGAACACCACCATCCGGTCCGACTCGACGGTGAGTCTGAGGCCGTCCTCGCGCCCCAGCTCGCCCGCGGTCATCGAGGTGCCGGTGGCCGGGGAGGGCCAGGCCTCGCGCACGAACCAGACCAGTCGCGGATCGGAGGGGGCCGGCAGTCGCAGGGGGCTGCCGCGCTCGAGCCAGAGCGAGCGCAGCCAGCCGGTGGAGCCCGTGCCGGTGCCCACCAGGACGCCCGACGACGCCTGTGACTCGACGGCGGACGGGGCGCCGTCGGGGCCGATGCGGTAGCGGGCGGTCTGATGGCCGGGCGGCCCGAGGTAGATCTCGTTGAGGGCGAGGAGCCGCTGGGTGTCGTCGGCGACGGCCTCGGTCATCGTGAGGGCGTCCACCCGCCCGCCGGGTGATGCGGCGGCCCGGCACAGTGCCGCCGTGTCACGGGCCCGGTGGCGTACGAGAACTCCGGGGTTGCGGCCCGGGTCGGTGTCGATGCCCACCACCGGCTGACCGGACAGGTACTTCGCGGCGTTGGCGACCAAGCCGTCCTGCCCGACCACGACGACCACGTCCTCGGGCCCGAACAGGAAACGGTCGAGGTCCGCCCGCTCCACCCGGGTCCGGCGCCACCGCAGCGGCACGGCCGCCGCCACCTCGGTGAGTGCCCGCTCGTGGCGCCGGTGCCGCTCGGCCACCTCGTCGAGCGACCGGCCGCGCCCGGCGAGCACGAACGCGGCCTGCCCGTGCGTCCCGTGCCGCGCCAGCAGCTCCTCGTACTCCGTCGTCCGGTGCACCAGCACCGCCCGGGGGGCCAGGCTCACGCCCGAGCCTCCGGCTCAGGCCGGCCGAGCCTGGCGAGCAGGCCGGTCAGGACGTCGGGGGAGAGGGTCAGGCTGTCGATGCGCGGGAGATTCTCGGCCAGCCGCGTCGCGGCCAGGGCGTGCAGCGTGCCGGGGTCGACGTCCGCGTGCGCCCGCAGCCAGGCCGCCTGCGCCTCCGCGCGTGCCGCCCCTAGGTCGCGGGCGGCCTCCGCCTCCGCGCGGGCCAGGCGCACGGTGCGGGCGGCCTCGGCGGCCGTACGCACTCCGTCGGCCGCCGACTTCTCCTCGGCCTCCCGGCGGGCGTTGGTGCCGCGCTGGTCGACCAGCTGCTCCTCGCGGCGCGCGAGCTCGATCTTGCTGGCGAGCTCGTTCTCGGCGATGGTGCGCTCGCGCTCGACCGCGACCGCCCGGCGCTCGTACACCGACCGGTCCGCCTCCTGCTGGATCTGCTCCCTGGCCGGGGTGCGCAGGGCGCGTTCGACCTCCGCCTCCGGGCGGATGGCGACGACGCGTACGGCGACCACGTCGATGCCGGTGGCGGGCAGCCGGGGCTCGGCGGCGAGCCCGGTGGCGACCCGTTCCCGTACGGCGGCGACCCCGTCCACGAGAGCGGTGGCGAGTGGGGTGCGGGCCAGGACGTCCAGGGCGTGCTGTTGCGCCGTCTCGGTGAGCAGGGTGGCGATCTGCTCCAGGGGCGCACCGCGCCAGATCCCAGTGTCGGGATCCACCGAGAAGTCGAGCCGGACGGCCGCCTCGGCGGGGTCGCTGATCCGGTAGGTGACCGTGGCCTGCACGGTGACGTCCTGGAAGTCGGCCGTACGGGCGTGGAACGCCATCGCCAGCTCACGGTCGTCGACCGGGACCTCGGAGAGCGCCGCGGAGAGCGAGCGGTACCAGAAGCTCAGTCCGGGGCCGTCATGGTTGAGTCTGCCGCGCCTGTGGTGGCGGATGTGGGCGGTGGGTGCGGAACGCAGGTGGCGCCAGCCGAAGCGCCGGGTGATGTCGGCCATCTCGGGACCCCCTCTTTCTCGTCATGGAGACGATAATGGATCCGAGGGATATCGTCAAGAGGACGAGAAGGGGGTGCGGGCATGAGAACGGCCGGCCGGCGGTTTCCTCTCGGAAACCACCGGCCGGCCGGTTGTGCGCCGACCCCGTCCCCACGGTGCGGCGCGAGGGTGGACCGCCGTCATCCGCTCGGACGACGGTCCACGTTCATCAGGTCCCGCTTCCCTCGGGAGCGGGCGGGGAGGAGGGGAGCCCGAGTGCCGGGAGCACGGCGCACTCGATGAAGCCGGTGAGGAAGGAGGCGTCGTCGGGGTGCCGTCCCTCCAGGAGTGGCCGGACGCGCATGATGCCGAGCATCTGGGCGGCCACGTAGTCGGCCGCGGGGTTGCCGGCGTCGATCTCACCACGCCGGACGGCTCGTTCGACCATCGTGTCGAAAGCGGCGATGGCCGGCGCGATCAGTGTGGAGCGCAGCGCGCAGAGCAGGTCGGGATTCTGGAGCGCGGCATGACTGAGGGCGTGCATCAGGGCGGTGTCCTCGCCGGACGCCGCGTCCACGACCCGCGCCGCCTCGCGCAGATCGCCGCTCAGGCTGCCGGTGTCGATGTCCGAGAACCGCCTCTTCCGGCTGCCGTGCAGTGCGGCGACCACCAGCTCCGGCTTGGACCCCCACTGACGGTAGAGCGTGGACTTCCCGCACCGGGTGCGCGAGGCGACGCCCTCCATCGTCAGTGAGTCGTAGCCGCTCTCCCGTAGGAGGTCCAGCACGGCGGTGTACAGCTCCTGGGCCCGTTCCGGTGTGATCTTCGACCGGCGTGACGCGGGTACGGACTCCTGTGCTGAACCGGGCGACGGCATCTGCTTCCCTCTCTGCGACTCTGCGGCTGGAGACCCTCGATACGCCAGTGTACCGATACGCCAGTGTACCGATACGTCGGCGTATCGGTACACTGGCGTATCGATACGGCATGGACTGGCCATGCCGACGTCGTAACAACGCACCGTCAGCAAAGGGGCACGGGTGATGCACACCCGCAGTGAGCCTGCGGAGCGGGAGCCGGACGCCTCAGCCCGACCGCCCCTCGTCCGTGAGCTGCTTCTGATAGCCGGACTCTTCCTGGTCTACAAACTCGGCCGCCAGGCCGCGAACGGCCATGTCGAGGAGGCCTTCCACAACGCCGGACACGTCTGGAGCTTCGAAAGGGCTCTCGGCCTTCCCCGCGAAGGAGCCGTTCAAGGCGTTCTGCTGCACAGCGACACGCTCGTCCAGGCGGCGAACACCTACTACGCGACCGTGCACTTCCCGGCCACGGTGGCGTTCCTGGTCTGGCTGTACTGGCGCCGCCCGCGCCACTACGTCTGGTCACGCCGCATCCTGGCAGCGCTCACCGGCGCCGCGCTCGCGCTGCACCTGCTCTTCCCGCTCGCCCCGCCGCGCATGCTGCACGCGGCCGGCCTCGTCGACACCGGGCAGGTCTACGGACCGTCGGTGTACGGGGAGACGCCCTCGACCGACTCGATGGCCAACCAGTTCGCGGCCATGCCCTCACTGCACTTCGGCTGGGCCCTTGCGGTCGCCGTCGGACTGATCGTCGCCACACGCTCCCGGTGGAGCCTGCTGTGGCTGCTGCACCCCCTGCTCACCCTGTTCGTCATCGTGGGCACCGCCAACCACTACTGGCTCGACGTGATCGTGGTCTCCGCCCTGCTCGCCGTCGCGTACGCCGCGCTCAGGCTGCCGCGCACACCGGTCCGTACGCACCTTCCGTGGGCGGCAGCCGTCCCGGCCCAGAACTACGCGTCCCCCGCGTACGCACGATCCGGAGCACGCCGATGAACGCCACACTCATAGCCGTCGCGCTCTCCCTCGTCTCCGCCGGTGCCTACGCGACCGCCGCGGTGGCTCAGGCCCGGCTGGCCGGCCGGACCGACCCCTCCGCCGGGGCGCTGCGCCTGATGGGCCGCGGAGCCTGGTGGTCGGCGGTCGGCCTGAACGCCGGCGGGGCGCTGCTGCACGTCGCCGCGCTGAAGTACGGACCGCTCACCCTGGTCCAGCCGCTCGGCGCGCTCACGCTCGTCGCCGCCGTCCCGCTCGGCGCCCGTTCCGCGGGCCGCCGGGTCAGCCGTACGGAATGGCGCGGCACGCTCCTCACTCTCGTCGGCCTCGCCGCGCTGCTCCTGGCCGCGGGCGGCGCCGCGCCGCACGACACGCTGAGCCTCCCCGAGGCGCTGGGCGTCGGGGCCGTCACCATGGCGCTCGTCGCCGCGCTCAGCCGCCCGGGCACCCGGCCCGGCCTCCGGCACGCCGCCGCCTCCGGCATCACGTCCGGAGTGGCCTCCGCCCTCACCCAGACCCTGACGGTCGCGGCGACCGACCACTCGGGCCCGTTGCTGAGCTGGCGGCTGGTGACCGTGGCGGTGCTCGTCTCCTTCTTCGCCCTGGGCGGCCTGATGCTGTCCCAGACCGCCTACCGGGGTGGCCTCGGCGCCCCGCTCGCCGTGGTCACCCTCGCCAACCCGGTCGCCGCCGCCGCTATCGGCCTGATCCTGCTCGGCGAGCGCATCCAGGGCGGGGCGGTCGGCCTCGTGCCCGCGCTCATCGGCACCCTGGCCGCCGTCCGGGGCGTGGTCCTGCTCAGCCGCGCACAGGCGGGGAGCACGGCCGGAGGCGTACCCGAGCCGGCCGGGGCCGCTTCCGTGGCGGCCGCTTCCGTGCCGGCCGTCACCGTGCCGGCCGTCACCGTGCCGGCCGTCACCGTGCCGGCCGTCACCGTACCGCCTTCGAGGGTCGTCCTCACCGGCCCGTCCCTCACCGCCCCACGCCCCGCCGAGCCGTTCACGCTGTACCCGGAACCGGTCGGGAGCCCGGGCGGCCCCGGCTGAGCCGTCCCGACGGCCACCGGCTGGACAGCCCTCAGGGGCCGTCCAGCTCGTCGATCGCCCTGGTCAGCCAGCCCGTCCAGAACGTCTCCAGATCGATTCCCCCGCGCAGCACCAGACGGCGCAGCCGGTCCTCGTCCGCGGTCCGCTCCGGAGGGAAGTCACGCTTCTCGATCTCCAGGTACTCCGCCAGCCGCTCCTGGTGCAGCACCAGGTGCCTGCGCAGCTCCCCGGCCAGCCCCGGGGCGCCGACCACGGCGGCCGCCCGCATCCTCAGCAGCAGGGGATCGCGTACCGGCCGCGGATCCTCGGCGAGCGACACCCAGGCCGCCAGCGCCTCGCGTCCGGCGGGGAGCACCTCGTACTCCTTCTTCTGCCCACGCGCCGGCTGTGCGGCCGGCAGGACCCGGATCCGACCGGCCTGTTCCAGCTTTCCCAGCTCGCGGTAGATCTGCTGGTGCGTGGACGGCCAGAAGTAGCCGATCGACCGGTCGAACCTCCGCGTCAGTTCGAGACCGGACGACGGCTTCTCGAGCAGGGCCGTGAGGATCGCGTGCGGGAGTGACATGCAGTGCATCCTAAAGACGGCGGGAGCGGGTGATCACAGCTCCGCGGCGAGCTCCGTGCCCTGACGGATCGCACGCTTGGCGTCCAGTTCCGCGGCCACGTCGGCACCGCCGATCAGATGCGCCGGACGGCCCGCGGCGAGCAGCTCCTCGTACAGCTCACGCCGCGGTTCCTGACCCGCGCACAGCACGACGGTGTCGACCGGCAGCAGGTGCTGCTCGCCGTCCACGGTGAGATGCAGGCCCTCGTCGTCGATCAGGTCGTACGACGCGCCCGCGATCATCGTGACACCGCGGTGGCGCAGCTCGGTCCGGTGGATCCAGCCGGTCGTCTTCCCGAGCCCGGCCCCGACCTTGCTCGCCTTGCGCTGGATCAGATGGACCGTGCGCGGGGACCTCGGGCGCTCCGGGGCCCGCAGCCCGCCCCGCCCCGCGTAGTCCGTGTCCACGCCCCACTGCCGGAAGAAGACCTCCGGGTCCAGGCTCGCCGCGTCGCCACCGTCGGTCAGGAACTCGGCGACGTCGAAGCCGATCCCGCCCGCCCCGACGACCGCCACCCGGTCACCGACCTCCGCGCCGCCCTTCAGGACGTCCAGATAGCTCACCACGCTGGGGTGCCCGACGCCGGGGATCGCGGGAGTGCGGGGCTCGACCCCGGTGGCCAGGACGACCTCGTCGAAGCCGACGAGCACGGCGGACGTCGCCCGGGTGCCGAGCCGGAGCTCGACTCGCTCCTCGGCGAGGCGCGTACGGAAGTAGCGCAGCGTCTCGTCGAACTCCTCCTTGCCGGGGACCCGGCGCGCGACGTTCAGCTGACCGCCGATCTCGTCGGCCGTGTCGAACAGGGTCACCGCGTGCCCGCGCTCGGAGGCCGTGACCGCGCAGGCCAGTCCGGCCGGCCCTGCGCCGACCACCGCGACGCGCTTGCGCACCCGGGTCGGCGAGAGCACCAGTTCGGTCTCGTGGCAGGCGCGCGGATTCACCAGACAGGAAGTGATCTGCAGGCTGAAGATGTGGTCCAGACAGGCCTGGTTGCAGCCGATGCAGGTGTTGATGGCGTCGGCGCGGTCCTCGGCCGCCTTGGCGACGAAGTCGGGGTCGGCGAGGAAGGGCCTCGCCATCGACACCATGTCCGCGCGGCCCGAGGCGAGGACCTCCTCCGCCAGCTCGGGGGTGTTGATGCGGTTGCTGGTCACCAGCGGCACGGAGACCGCGCCCCGCACCTTCTCCGTCACCCAGGTGAAGGCGCCACGCGGCACGGAGGTCGCGATGGTCGGGATGCGGGCCTCGTGCCAGCCGATCCCGGTGTTGATGATGGTCGCCCCGGCCGCCTCGATCTCGCGGGCGAGACGGACGACCTCCTCCAGCGTGGAACCGCCGGGCACCAGGTCCAGCATGGACAGCCGGTAGATCAGGATGAAGTCGGGGCCGACCCGCTCACGGACGCGGCGCACGATCTCGACGGGGAAGCGGATGCGGTTCTCGTACGAACCGCCCCAGCGGTCCTCCCGGTGGTTCGTGGCCGCGACGATGAACTCGTTGATCAGATAGCCCTCCGAGCCCATGATCTCGACGCCGTCGTAGCCCGCCCGGCGCGCGAGCTCCGCGGCCCGGACGAAGTCCTCGATGGTCTCCTCGACCTCGTCGTCGTCGAGCGCGTGCGGGGTGAACCCGCTGATCGGCGCCTTGAGCGCGCTCGGCGCCACCAGGTCGGGGTGGTGGGCGTAGCGCCCGAAGTGCAGGATCTGCATCGCGATCCGGCCCCCCGCCGCGTGCACGGCCGCCGTGACCTCGGAGTGCTGCTCCGCCTCGGCCTCCGTGGTCATCTTGGCGCCGCCGGGGAAGGAGCACGCGCGCTCGCTGGGCGCGATCCCCCCGGTGACCATGAGGCCCACCCCACCGCGTGCGCGCGCCGCGTAGAAGGCGGCCATCCGCTCGAAGCCGCGCTCGACCTCCTCGAGACCGATGTGCATCGATCCCATCAGCACCCGGTTCGGGAGGGTGGTGAATCCGAGGTCGAGCGGGCTCAGCAGGGTGGGGTACGGGCTCATCCGGGTCTCCTCGCACGTGTCGTCGAGCCAGTTCTAGACCACGTGAGCGTCATTGTGCAACTAGTTGCACAATGACGTACGTCGCAGTTCCCGCAAGGCCCGGTCCACGGATGGCGTAACACCATCGGACCCCGCGGCCGACCCCGGACGAGAGTGGATCCGTACGGCTCACCGCCGCTGCTCCTCCTTGGCGACAGGAGACACCCCATGGCCTGTATCAACCGACGTGACGTCGGCCTTCTCGCACTCCGGGTCGGCACGGGAGCCGTTCTGGCGGCTCACGGGAGCCAGAAGCTGGGCGGATGGTTCGGCGGCGGGGGCATCGAGGGGACCACCGCGGCGATGGAGGCCATGGGCTTCCACCCGCCGAAGCACAGCGCCCTGGCGGCCGGTCTCGGTGAGGCCGGAGGCGGGGTCCTGCTGGCGCTCGGCCTCGCCACCCCCGCGGCGGGTGCCGCCGCGGCGGGCACGATGGCGGGCGCCGTCGCCGTGCACGCACCCGCGGGCTTCTTCGCGATGGGCGGCGGCTACGAGTACCCGGCGTTCCTCGGCTTCGTCGCCGCCGCGATCGGGGTGACGGGAGCCGGCCGCTACTCCCTGGACCATGCCACCGGGCACGTCCTCGACCGCCCGTGGGTCGTGGCCCTCGCGTTCGCGGGCAGCGCCCTGGGGGCGGCCGCCGTGGTCGGCCGCCGTGCCAAGGGGCAGGCAGCTCAGGACGAGCCGGCGGACGAGGGCGCGTAGCTCTCCCGCATTGATCGTCGATTCAGGGGCATCCGGCAGTGCATGAATGCGAACGCGCTGTCGATGAACGCACGCGGCAAGGCGAGAAGAGCCTCGCGCAGCCGTGCCATGGATGTGGGTGCCCGCGCAGGCTTCGTGGCGCGCGGGGTGATCTATCTGCTGGTGGGAGTCCTGGCCCTGCGCATCGCCTTCTCCGACGGAGGCGGGAAGCAGGCCGACCGCGGCGGCGTCATCGCGGAGATAGCCGAGAAGCCCTTCGGGAGCATCCTGCTCCTGGTGCTCGGTGTGGCACTGGCGGGAATGGCGCTGTGGCGGCTGTCCGAGGCGGCCTTCGGCCTGGCCGGCCCCGACGGCGGCAAGGCCAACAAGCGGGCCATGGCGGCCGCCCGCTCCGTCTTCTACTCCTTCGTGTCGTACTCCGTGCTCTCCTACGCGCTCGGCGACAAGGGCAGCGGCAGCGGATCGAGCGACCGTCAGACCGACGACGTCACGGCGCGGGCACTCCAGTGGACCGGCGGTCAGTGGATCGTGGCAATCGCCGGTGCCGTGGTGGTCGGCGCGGGTCTGTGGATGGCCTACCGCGCCCTCGCACGCAAGTACCACAAGCACCTGAAGATGGGCGAGATGACGAAGAGGACCCGTCAGGCCGTCGACGTCGTGGGCGTCCTGGGCGGCACCGTCCGGGGCGCGGTCTTCGTCACGGCGGGCGGGTTCGCCGTAGCCGCCGCCGTCCAGCACGAACCGGGCCGCGCCAAGGGCATGGACGACACGCTGCGTTCCTTCACCGAGACGCCCGCAGGGCCCTGGCTGCTCGTCCTCATCGCCGTCGGCCTGGCCGCCTTCGGCCTCTTCTCCTGGGCCAACGCCCGCTGGCGCAAGATCTGAACGGGACGCCGCCCGGGCTCAGTCCAGCCCCCGTGCCTCCTTGAACCTGGCCAGCCCCTCCGGGAGCGTGACGACCGGCTCCGGGTAGCCGTAGCGCCCGCGCTCCTGTGCGGGGAGCTTCCACGGCTCGTGCACGGCGGGCCCGGAGACCCCCGCCAGCTCGGGCACCCAGCGGCGTACGTACGCACCGTCGGGGTCGTACCGCTTGGCCTGCGTCACCGGGTTGAGCACCCGGTTGGGCCGGCTGTCCGTGCCCGTGCCGGCCACCCACTGCCAGTTGAGCTGGTTGTTCGCGATGTCCCCGTCGACCAGCAGCTCCAGGAAGTGGCGCGCCCCGGCCCGCCAGTCCACGTACAGCGTCTTGGCGAGGAAGCTCGCTGTCAGCAGCCGTCCGCGGTTGTGCATCCAGCCCTCGTGGAGGAGCTGGCGCATGGCGGCGTCCACCACCGGATAGCCCGTGCGGCCCTCCTTCCAGGCGGCCGTCTCGTCCTCCGCCGCCCGCCCGGTCCGCCAGCGGTCCTGCCGCGGACGGTAGTCGGAGCGGGAGGCCGCCGGGCGGGCGGCCAGGACCTGCTGGTGGAAGTCCCGCCAGCACACCTGCCGTACGAAGGCGTCCGCACCCGGTCCGCCCGCGGCACGGGCACGGTGGACCACCTCGGTGGGGGAGAGCGTGCCGAAGTGCAGGTGCGGCGAGAGCCGCGAGGTTGCGTCGCCCGCGAGGTCGTCGTGACGGTCCTCGTACGACGCGAGACCGTGAAGGCGCCACGCGGCGAACAGCCTGCGTCCCTCGGCCTCGCCGCCCTCGGCCAGGCCCGGGGAGAGTCCTCGCAGGCCGGAACGCGACGGCAGCGCGGCGGACGCCGGGCCCTCCGGTACGTCCACGGTGCGAGGCACCCGGAACGGCGAGCGGAGCCCTTCCTCGGACCACCGCCGGAAGTACGGGGTGAAGACGGCGAAGTGATCCCTGCCCGCCCCGGAGGGAACCACCGCACCGGGCGGGACGACGTTGACCGTCGCGTCATGCACGCTCAGCCGGCAGCGTACGGAAGCGAGAGCCTCGCGCAGCCGTTCCTCCCGCTGCTGCGCGTAAGCGCTGACGCCCGCTGCCACGTGGACCGAGTCCGCCCCCGTCTCGGTGACGACTCTGCCGACCTCCTCGGCCACGTCTCCCTCGCGGACGATCAGACGCCCGCCGCACTCGCGGAGCCCGGCGTCCAGGTCCCGGAGGCAGTCGGCCAGGAACGCGCGCCGGTTCGGAGCGCCGAACCCGGCGGCCTCCACGCCCTCGTCGAGAACGAAGAGGGGCACCACCTCGTCCGCCGAAGCGAGCGCCGAGTGCAGCGGCGGATGGTCGTGCAGCCGCAGATCGGAAGTGAACAGGACGATCGCCACGGTCATGCCGGGCCCCCCGTTGCCCGGCCCGCCGCCAGCGCGATGTTGCGGGCCATCCCGCCGAAGACCACGGCGTGGAAAGGCGACACGCTCCACCAGTAGGCGTGGCCGAGCAGTCCGGAGGGGTGGAAGACGGCCCGTTGCCGGTAGTGCGACCGGCCGTCCTCGCCCTTCTCCGCGTACATCTCGAGCCAGGCCAGACCCGGCAGCCGCATCTCCGCGCGCAGCCGGAGCAGCCGGCCGGGCTCGATCTCCTCGACCCGCCAGAAGTCCAGCGAGTCCCCGACCCTGAGCCGTTGGGCGTCCCGCCTTCCCCGGCGCAGGCCCACCCCGCCCACCAGCCGGTCCAGCCAGCCCCTGACCGCCCAGGCCGGCGGGAACGAGTACCAGCCGTTCTCACCGCCGATCCCCTCGACGACCCGCCACAGGGCCTCGGGGGAGGCGTCCACATCGCGCTCGCGCACATCGGTGTAGAGGCTCCCGCCCGCCCAGTCCGGGTCGGTGGGGAGCGGATCGCTGGGAATGCCCGGGGTGGACGCGGAGGACCACCGCGTCGTCACCCTCGCCTCGCGCACCCTCTGCAACGCGAGCGAGAGGGCGGTGGCGAAGGAGAACGGCTGCCCGGGGCCGTCCGGGACATGATCGGCGATGTCGTGCTCCTGGCACACGACTTCGTAGCGCAGGGACTCCGCGAGCGGGCGGGCGATCGACGCGGGCACGGGGGTGACCAGCCCTACCCAGTGGCTGGACAGGCCCGGTGAGAGCATCGGCACCGGCAGGATCAGCCGGTGGGGGAGCCCGGCGACCTGAGCGTACTTCTGCATCATGTCGCGGTACGTCATGACGTCGGGCCCGCCGATGTCGAAGGTGCGGTTCACGTCGGCGGGCATGTGCGCACTGCCCACGAGGTAACGCAGCACGTCCCGTACGGCGATGGGCTGGATCCGTGTCGACACCCAGCTGGGGGTGACCATGACCGGCAGCCGCTCGGTGAGGTAGCGCAGCATCTCGAAGGACGCCGAACCGGAACCGATGATGACCGCGGCGCGCAGCACGGTCGTCCGGACCCCTGAATCGAGCAGGATGCGCCCGACCTCGGCGCGCGAGCGCAGATGCGGGGACAGCTCCCGTTCGGGGACGTCCGGGGGTGTGAGCCCGCCGAGATAGACGATGCGCCGGACGCCGGCCGCTCTTGCCTGCTCGGCGAAATTCTGTGCCGCCTCGCGGTCGGTCCTCTCGAAGCCCGGCCCGGCGGCCAACGCGTGGACCAGGTAGTACGCGACGTCGACGTCGCGCATCGCCGCGCCCAGGGACTCCGCGTCGGTCACGTCCCCCTTGACCACCTCGGCCTCGCCCGCCCACGGGTAGTCCCGCAGCTTCTCCGGGGTCCGCGCCAGGCAGCGCACCCGGTGGCCGGCCTCCAGGAGCTCGGGTACGAGACGGCCCCCGATGTAGCCCGTCGCGCCCGTCACCAGGCACCGCAGCCCACCGCTGTCGTCCTTGCTCTCCATGACGCCTCGCTCCGGATCGGGTCTCCTCCGTCCACCGTCTCCCCACGGGGGCGATTCCGCTTGCGGACACGCCGAGGCCCACCCCTGCGGGTGGCGGAGCGGCAGGGATCAGCGGGGACCGGGCTTCTCGGTGGCCGTCCCCTTGATGACGCGTGGGTCGTCCGCCCCGTCGGCCGGCGGTTTTACCGGGACCGTGGGGGAGATGCCGTCGGACCTCAGGGCCCGTGCCTCGCTCTTGAGGATCCGGGCCGACTTGCCCAGGGAACGGGCGAGTTCGGGGAGCTTCCTGGCACCGAAAATCAGGACCGCGACGATGAGGAAGATCGCGATCTCGCTGATTCCGAACATGACGGCTGTCTTCTCCCTGTGGGTGTGAGGAGCTCTCCCGGCGGCCCCGGACTCCCGGCCCGCGGCAGCGCGCCAAATCTACACAGCGCTGTAGAAGTCCACGGCAGCGCCTCTTCCGGGCCGGGCACGCTCTCCTGTCCGGCGATCGTGGTCCCGTCGTGCGCGCCTAGTATGGGGCGGTGGACAGTGCAGACGACCCTCGCGACGGATCGGGCGCGGATGCGGCGGGGGTGTCGGATCTCCATGCTCTCGCCGTGCAGTTGCGCCGGATGAACAGTGAGATCAACCGCCTGGTCCACGCCTTCGCCCACGCGCAGGGCCTGCACGCCACGGACGTACAGGCGCTTGGCGCGATCCTCGACGCGGAGACACCGCTGACCCCGGGGCGGCTGCGCGAACACCTCGGCCTGACGTCCGGCGCGGTCACCGCGTGTCTGGACCGGCTGGAGCGGTCGGGTCACATCAGGCGCGCACGCGAGAGCTCCGACCGCCGGGTCGTGCATCTCCACTACGAGCCCGGGGCCAAGGCGGCCGCGCGGTCGTTCTTCATGCCCCTCGCGGAGGCGGCGGCCGGCGCGCGTTCCATGTCCTCGCCCCAGGAGTTGGAGGCCGCGCTCCGCTTCCTCGGCCGGATGAACGGTGAACTCGCCCGTATGCAGGTTCCTCGGCGCTGAACCGCCATGCCGGTGGGAGGCTGGACCGTGCGACATGTAATCTCAATGATTGAGATACATCATGGTTGAGAGATCGCGGCCGACCCAGGAGTGCCATGTCCACCGCATCGAAGCCGGCCCGCCGGCTGTTTCTTGTCCCTGTCTTCCTCCTCCTCGCCTGGCTCGTCGTCGGCGGTGCCTTCGGCTCGTACGCCGGGAAGCTCGGGGAGGTGGCCACGAACGACCAGGCCGCGTTCCTGCCGCAGAGCGCGGAGTCCACCCGGGTCATCGAGGCCCAGAAGGCGTTCAGCAAGCAGGAGACCGTGCCCGCCGTCGTGGTCTGGACGTCGGCCGAGAAGGGCGAGGAGCTCGGTCCCGAGCAGCGGAAGGCGGCCACGGCCGCCCTCGCCTCGGCCAAGGGCGTTCCCGGGGCTGCCGGCCAGGTGAGCCCGGCGCTGCTGTCCGAGGACGGCAAAGCCCTGGAGGGCGTGGTCCAGCTGAGGCCGGACCTGGGGGACGAACTCCCTGACGCCCTCGCACATGTCCGGACCCTCGCGGAGGACGTCCCGGGGACGGTGGTCGGGCTCGCGGGCCCCGCCGCCTCCCAGGCCGATCTGTCCGACGCGTTCGCCGGAATCGACGGACTGCTGCTGGGCGTCGCGCTGGTGACCGTGCTGGTCATCCTGCTCCTCGTCTACCGGAGCGTCCTGCTCCCTCTGATCATCATCATCGGCGCGGTCTTCGCGCTCGGCGTGGCCTGCGCCATCGTCTACGTACTGGCCGACCACGACATCGTCCGGGTCGACGGGCAGGTCCAGGGCATCCTGTCGATCCTGGTCATCGGAGCCGCCACCGACTACGCGCTGCTGCTCACCGCGCGGTTCCGTGAGGAGCTCGGGCGGAAGCCCGACAAGTGGACGGCGATGCGCGCGGCACTCCGTGAATCCGCCGGCCCGATCACGGCCAGCGCCGCCACCGTGGCGCTGGGACTCCTCGCTCTCCTGCTCAGCGACCTGACCAACAACCGCGCCCTCGGGCCCGTGGGTGCCATCGGCATCGTGTGCTCCGTCCTGAGTGCTCTGACCTTCCTGCCCGCCGTCCTGGTCCTGCTGGGCCGGGCCGCGTACTGGCCGTCGGGCCCGAAGAAGGGTGGGGCCGAGTCCGGTTCCGGTTCGAAGGGGATCTGGTCGAGGATCGCGGGGCTGGTCGACCGCTCCCCGCGCAAGGTGTGGGCCATCACGCTGGTCGGCCTCCTCGCCTGCGCGGCCTTCATGCCCACGCTGAACTCCAAGGGAGTACCCCTCGAGGAGATCTTCGTCAACGACGCGCCGTCCGTCGCCGCGCAGGAGACCCTGAGCCGCCACTTCCCCGGCGGATCGGGCAACCCCGCCGTCGTGATCGCCGCCGCGGACCGGTCGAAGCAGGTCGTCGCGGCGGCCGAGGAGGTGCCGGGGGTCGCGGGTGTCTCCGTCATGACCGCCTCCGGACGTCCGGGCGGCGGGGACCCGCTCGTCGTGGACGGGCGGGTCCGTATCGACGCGACCCTCGCGGACACGGCCGACAGCGACGCCGCGAAGGAGACGGTCACGCGGCTGCGCGACGCGGTCCACGCCGTACCCGGCTCCGAGGCGCTTGTCGGTGGCTACACCGCCCAGCAGTACGACACCCAGAGGACCGCGGAGCACGACCGGAACATCATCGTGCCCGTGGTGCTGGTCATCATCCTCGTCATCCTGATCGGCCTGCTCCGCTCGCTGCTGATGCCGCTCCTCCTCGTGGCCACGGTGGCGCTCAACTTCCTGGCCACGCTGGGTATCTCGTCGCTGGTCTTCGAGCATGTCTTCGGCTTCAGCGGCACCGACTCCTCCGTGCCGCTGTACGGATTCGTCTTCCTGGTCGCCCTCGGCGTGGACTACAACATCTTCCTGATGTCCCGCGTCCGCGAGGAGTCCCTGATCCATGGCACCCGGCAGGGTGTACTGCGCGGACTGACCACCACGGGCGGGGTCATCACCTCCGCCGGTGTCGTCCTGGCGGCAACCTTCGCGGCCCTGGGAGTCATCCCCCTGGCCTTCCTCGTCCAGATCGCGTTCATCGTCGCGTTCGGTGTCCTGCTGGACACCCTCGTCGTGCGTTCGCTCCTGGTGCCCGCGCTGGTGAGGGACATCGGGCCTGTCGCCTGGTGGCCGGGCGCGCTGAGCCGGCGCCCAGAGGAGGCGCCGGAAGGGGAGACGGAGGCCCTGTCCTGACGGGAGGCCGCCCTCGGGCGGTACCCACATCGCAGAGGTGCAGAGATGTCCCGGCGGGACAGAAGTCCCACCGGGACGTTTTCAGGTGTACGATGCAACTATGAATGCGACAGGGAACGTCCCGGAACGGCGCAGCCGCAAGGCGCGCAGAACCCGGGACGCGCTGGCGCGGAGCGCGTTCGATCTCGTACTCGAACGTGGTCTGCGGAGCGTGACGGTCGAGGAGATCGCGCAGGCGGCCGACGTCGACCGGCGCACCTTCAGCCGGTACTTCCCGAGCAAGGAGGCCGCCGTCCTCGACGCAGTGCGGGGCGACGGCGACAGGATCAACCGAGCGCTCCGCGAGCGCCCCCTGGCCGAACCACCGCTCATCGCCTACCGCCGGGCCGTCCTCGACTGGCTCGACGACCCGGAGGCGGAGCCCTGGCATCTGCGGCCACGCATCTTCGACCTGCTGCGCATGGCCGAGGAGGAACCCACTCTGTACGCGGCGTACCACCACATCCGTGTGGACGCCCAGGAGGAGTCGGTGGCGATTCTCGCGGAACGGCTCGGTGCCGACCCACGACAGGATCTCCGTCCCGCCGTGGCCGTCGCCGCGGGAGCCGGAGCGCTCCTCGCGGCCCAGGCGGCATGGGTACGGGGTGGCCGGCCGGCCGCCCTGCCCGAGTTCGTCGTACACGCCTTCGACGCCCTCTCCGCAAACCTGCTGGAACCCCGGCAGGACGGGCCGGCGCCCCACAGCACCACGCAAGGAAGCACACCATGAGCACCACCCTCCCCACCGCCTACGAGGCGGAGTTCGCCGGCAAGGTCGCCCTCGTCACCGGCGGAGCGTCCGGCATCGGCCTCGCCCTCTCCCGGAGGCTCGCCGCGAGCGGCGCGGCCGTCGTCGTCGCCGACTACAACGAGGAGAGCGCCCGCAAGGCCGCCGACGACCTGAAGGCCACCGGCGCCCGCGCCGCCGCGGTCGCCCTCGACGTCACCGACCCCGCCTCCGTCGAGGCCGGAGTGCGGTTCGCCGTCGACACCTTCGGCGCCCTGCACCTCGCCGTGAACAACGCCGGCATCGGCGGCCCCTCGCAGCCCACCGGGGAGTACGGGGTCGAGGACTGGAACAGGGTCGTCGCCACCAACCTCAGCGGCGTCTTCTACTCGATGCGCCACGAGCTCCCGGCCATCCTGGCCGCGGGCGGCGGCGCCGTCGTCAACGTCTCGTCGATCCTCGGCACCAACGGCTTCGCGAACTCTCCGGCGTACGTCGCCGCCAAGCACGGCGTCGTCGGCCTCACCAAGACCGCCGCACTCGAATACGCGGCACAGAACGTCCGCATCAACGCGGTCGGCCCGGGCTTCATCGACACCCCGCTGCTCCGCGACACCGACGGACCGGCCCGCGACCACCTGATCTCCCTGCACCCGGCGGGCCGTCTCGGCACGTCGGAGGAGGTCGCCGAACTCATCGCCTTCCTGCTCTCCGAGCGCGCCTCCTTCATCCACGGCAGCTACCACCTGGTGGACGGCGGCTACTCCGCTCCCTGATCCCCGAGTGGCGCACCGCCACCACGAGGGTCACAAAGGAAGTACGGAGAACGAAGGAGAGACATGAAAGCCGTCCAGTACCGCACCGTCGGCGCCGCCCCGGAGGTCGTCGAGATACCCGATCCCGTGGCGGGGCCCGGCCAGATCCTGCTGAAGGTCAGCGCCGCCGGTGTCTGCCACTCGGACATCGCCGTGATGAGCTGGCCCGCCGAGGGATTCCCCTACCAGCTGCCGCTCACGCTCGGTCATGAGGGCGTCGGTACGGTCGCCGCGCTCGGTGAGGGCGCCGAAGGCGTCTCGGTGGGAGACGCGGTCGCCGTCTACGGCCCGTGGGGCTGCGGCACCTGCGTGAACTGCGCGGAGGGCCGGGAGAACTACTGCCTGCGCGCCGCCGATCTCGGCATCAACCCGCCCGGACTGGGGAACCCGGGCGCCATGGCCGAGTACATGATCGTCGACGACGCCCGGCATCTGACGCCCATCGGCGACCTGGACCCGGTCAAGACCGTCTCGCTGACCGACGCGGGCCTCACCCCGTACCACGCGATCAAGCGCTCGCTGTCGAAGCTCACCCCCGGCGCCACCGCCGTGGTCATCGGTACCGGCGGCCTCGGCCACGTCGCCATCCAGCTGCTGCGTGCCATGACCGCCGTACGGGTCATCGCACTGGACGTCACCGAGGAGAAGCTGGCACTCGCCCGGACCGTGGGCGCCCACGAGGCGGTGCTGTCCGACGAGAACGCCGCCGCCAAGGTCCGCGAACTCACCGGTGGCATCGGTGCCCAGGTCGTCCTCGACTTCGTCGGCGCCGAGCCGACCGTGAAGACGGCCGGAGCGATGGCCTCCATCGACAGCGACGTCACCATCGTCGGGATCGGCGGCGGCCTGCTGCCCGTCGGCTTCGGCGTCCTGCCGTTCTCCACGTCGGTCTCCGCGCCGTACTGGGGCTCGCGCAGGGAGCTCGCCGAAGTCATCGAGCTCGCCCACGCGGGTGCCGTCGAGGTCCACGTCGAGACGTACTCCATCGACGAGGCCCCGCTCGCCTACGAGCGGCTGCACGCGGGCAAGATCAACGGCCGCGCGGTCATCCTCCCCAACGGCTGACCGCGGGGGACGACTCGCCGGGGCGCCCGAGGAGGGCGCCCCGGCGAGCCGTCCGCGCTCTCAGGGCGCAGCCGTCACCACGTCGGACCGGGTCAGCCGCACAGGTTCGGTGCCGGACGAGCTGTGCCGCTCGGCCCAGTTCTCCAGAGCCGTACGGCAGGCATGGTCCAGATGGTGCAGGCCGGAGAGGTCCAGGGAGATGGGACGGTCCTTGGGAAGGGCCTCCAGGCTGTCGAGTATCTTCGGCAGCCGCAGGAAGGTCGCGTTGCCCGACAGCCGGGCCCGGACTCCGTCGGCGTTGCTGTCCACGACCTCCAGCTTGATGTGCGAGGCGTCCCAGGCCGCCTTGGCCACCGACAGGGCCAGACCGGTCAGAACTCCCTCGAACATGTTCACCGTCACGATCGCCACCGCCGTGACGACCAGGATCATCGCCTCACCACGGTGCTCCCGCCACAGCTTCACGAGCGCGCGCCGCGGGATCAGCTTCCATCCGGCGTGGATGAGGATGCCGGCGAGTGCGGGGAGGGGGATGAGGGCCAGCGCCGAGGGAAGGAGCGCCGCGAACAGGAGCAGCCACAGACCGTGCAGCACCCGGGAGGCCCGCGTCCGCGCACCCGCCTGTACGTTGGCCGAGCTGCGCACGATGACCGCGGTCATCGGCAGTGCGCCCAGGAGCCCGCACACGGTGTTGCCCGTGCCCTGGGCCATCAGTTCCTTGTCGTACTCGGTACGCGGACCGTCGTGCAGCCGGTCCACCGCGGCCGCGCTGAACAGGCTCTCCGCGGAGGCGATCAAGGTGAACGCCGCCACGGTCCCGAGCAGGCTCAGGCTCGCGAGTCCGCCGAACTCCGACAGCGCGGGGGTCTGGACGGCGTCCAGGAGCCCCTGGACCTGAACGGTCTCGACCGGCAGGCCGAACGCCAGCGAGGCGAGGGTGGCCAGCGCGACCGCGGCGAGTGCGCCCGGGACGGCCCGCACCCGCTTCGGCATCCTGTTCCATCCCACCATCAGGGCGATCGTCGCGGCGCCCACCGCGAGTGAGGCGAGAGCCGAGGGGCTGGACACGCTGTCGGCCAGCAGCCCGGGAATGCCGGCCATCTTGCCCGTACCGGAGAGCGGTGCCTCGGCACCGGCGGCCGCGTAGAGCTGACCTGCGATCAGGACGAGGCCGATGCCCGCGAGCATGCCCTCGACCACCGAGACCGAGATCGCCCGGAACCAGCGGCCCAGCCGCAGCGCGCCCATGGCCAGCTGGAGCAGCCCCGCCGTCAGCACGATGACTCCGAGCGCGGGGAGCCCGAAGGTCTGGACGGCCTCGAAGACGAGCACGGTGAGACCGGCGGCCGGCCCCGACACCTGGAGACTGCTGCCGCGCATGAAGCCGGTGACGAGCCCGCCCACGATGCCGGTGATCAGTCCCAGCTCCGCGGGGACCCCCGACGCGACGGCGACGCCCACGCACAGCGGCAGAGCGACGAGGAAGACAACGAGTGACGCGGCGAAATCCTGCCGCAGGTGAGGGAACTTGGAGACCCTGTCCATGGCGGCCCTCATCCCGTGCGGAAGGGGGCCGAGCGCACGTCGCCGGGCGGGGGTGCCCAGGCGACGCTGGCGCTGATGCGTAGGACTTCTGTCCGGGAGTGATCGACGAGAGATTGCATACCAGTGGTTCCTCCTGGCGCGCCTGAGGGCGGCGCGTCGGCATACGTGTGAGAACTGGAGCCTGGACGGCAGGGCGACATGACCCCGTGTCGAAGAGCCCGCAGCAGCGGGCCGAGCGGGGCAGGTCACCGGGCGCCTAGGGTCAGCTCAGCAGCGGAACACCTGGAGCAGGGTGGAGGAGTGCGCGGTCGAGGATCTGGACGTGTGGTGCGCGTTGCCCATCGCGGCGACAGCCGCCGGAGCGAGCAGGCCGCCTGCGTCGATCGTCACGACGGATCGCGAAGGCGTCTCCGGGGCGGGGACGCTCGCGGAGCGATGCCGGTCCCGGTGGCGCAGAAGGCCGTTCGACTCGCCCCCGCGCTCTGAGGTGCCGCACGTGCCGTACTCGCCGTGCGCCTCACCCGTGGTCGCCTCCGGGAAAGCGGCTGCCTCGAATCCTGGGGCGGACGCGTGTGCGTCCCCCGACGAGGTGCCGGAGTGCGGGGCCAATAGGAAGCCCATCAGGATCGCGAGTACGAACCGGACCGCCGCTGCTCGCACGCTTCACCTCCTCCTGGACTTCACCCGTCCCTCGGGACGCTAACAGGCCGGGGGGATTATGGAGTTAATCCTTTGTGAAGAGTCCGAAAGTCGATGCCTGACGAGCCGAATTGTGCGGCGGAGTCCTGTGGGCGTGCAGGGTGCGCCCACCGATCCGTTCTCACTATTTGAGATCACCGGCGCTTCTGTGGCCGGTGCATATGCCGGACGATCGGCATCCGTCATATTCGCACAGCGGTTCGGCTCGCGGATCCTGTCAACCCGATGGAAACACGACTGCGGTTGACTGGATCGTTTGTGGACCCGGAGTGTCGGCTGTCCGGAGCGAGTGGCTCCGGGGGGCTGGTCTGGGCACTCCCCGACAGGCCGAGAGCCTCGACAGTGCGGGGAAGACCGAGTTCGACGAAAGCCGACGGCTGCGTGCGAAAAATCAATTCCCATTTTTGAACCGTCGCAGGAAAGGCCGGTCTTTCTGACCGGCTCTCAGGAGCCGTAATTCCTGCCCGTTGTCGTGTTCTCCGAAGGTATTTCCTCGTGCCTCGGTCGCCGTGGCTACGGCCTTGGCGTCCGCGGGCACAGCGTCGGCAAGGCGGACGGAGTGCGTGGCGGCCTGCGGGCGGCGTCTTTCCCAGGAGCCAGGGCGAGAGCCGTGTTGCGGCACCGGCCCTTCAGCTCGTTTTTTCTTCGTTCCCTTTGTCGAGGACCGAAATCGGACCGCCCCCGGTCGGCATAATGATGGCCGCGGGCCGGCCCGTAACCCTCCGGCCCCGGGCAGGGTCCTCGAGCAAGGAGATGGCGATGGGCGCACAGGACACGGCGGCGCGACTGCGAGCGATCACCGGTGAACTGTCAGGACTGTTCTACGAGCGGGACGACGTCATACGTACGCTGACGGTGGCGATGCTCGCCGGTCAGCACTCCCTCCTGCTCGGTCCTCCCGGCACCGCGAAGTCGGAACTGGCGCGGGAGCTGACGGGCCGTATCGAGAGCGCGAACTACTGGGAGATCCTGCTCAGCAAGTTCACCGCGCCGACCCGCATGTTCGGCCCGATCGACGTGGGTGCGCTGAGCCGGGGCGAATACCGGCAGATATTCGACGGCCGGGCGACGACGGCGCACATCGCGTTCATCGACGAGATCTTCAAGTGCTCCACGGCGGCCCTGAACGAGACCCTCGGGCTGCTCAACGAACGCATCTACCACCCGGAGAACGGCGGCGAGCCGATCCACTGCCCCCTGATCAGCGCGATCACCGCCTCCAACGAGCTGCCCACCGGAGAGGACAGTGCCGCGATCTACGACCGGCTGCTGGTGCGGCTGGAGGTGGGATACCTCGCAGACCCCTCCAACTTCGCGGGGCTGGTGCGCTCCGCCGTCACCGCCCCGGCCGCCCTCGCCCGGACGACCGTGGAGCTGGCCGAGCTTCGGCACGCCGTGACCGAAGCCGTCCCGGCCGTGGGCGTCCCGGACACGATCGTGGACGCCGTGTGCACGCTGCGGGCCGCCCTGCGCCGCAAGGAGCTGATCTCCTCCGACCGCCGCTGGCGGCAGTCGGTCCGGCTGCTCCAGGCGAGCGCCTTCCTGGACGGCCGCGACAAGGTGGGCCAGAACGACCTGTCGGTGCTCACCCATGTGCTGTGGGACTCGCCCGCCGAACGCCCGGCCGTCGAACGCGAGGTGCTCCACCTGGTCAACCCCGACGCCAAGGAGGCGCTCGACCTCGCCGACGCCATCGAGGAGCTGGAGGCCCAACTCGACGCGAAGGCCGGGCAGTCCCGCGAGGCACTGGGCGACTGGGCGATCAGGGAAGCGATCACCAAGCTCAACATGGCGGGAAAGAAGCTGGAGAGACTGCGCAAGGAGGCCGAGACGGTCGGGCGCTCCACGGCCGCCGTCGAACGCGTGATCACCCTTCAGCGAGCCGTTCACGCCCGTGTCCTGACCGAAGCGCTCGGGGTGGACGCGAGTATCGTGCAGGCCCGGCTCTGAGCAGCGGGGGACACGATCATGGGTGAGACACCCCGCGGAATCACGGATCTGACAGCCCGCGCAGGCAAGTGGCTCGGGCCGGCCGCCGACGCCCGGCAACCGAAGGCGAACGCCGCGGTGGCCGCCGACCGGTTCGACACGATGGCCTGGCGCGACACCTACACCCAGGCCACCGGACTGCAGCGACTCGCGAAGGACCTGAACGAGCGCTACGACCACACCGAGGACCTGCTCGCGGACGTGTTCCTGGCCGCCTACAAGGTCAACCCTCAGGTGCGCGAGCGGGCCGGGATGGACCCTTCACGGTTGGTCAACCACCAGGTCGTCGCGGCTGTGACGAGCAGCCCGGAGTTCGCCGAGCTGCATCGCGAGACGTCCGGCGACCCCTACGCCGCCGCCATGGCCGTGCTCGCCCAGTCCGACGCCCTGCGCCGGATGCTGGAACTGGCCAAGGAGGCGGCGGACCAGGCCCGGCGGGCGAAGAACGCCCGGGAGGAGGCCGACCGCGCGGCGGCCGCGGTCACCGGGGCGCTCCGACAGGCCGGCGGGGAGGCGGACGAGGACGGCACGGTGCCGGACCTCACGGCCGACGCCCTGACGCGGGCCGTCGAGACGGCCGAGGCCGCCGACGCCGCAGCGCGGCAAGCGGCCCAGGAGGCCGGGCAGGCACTCGCCGCCGCGGCTCCCGGTATCCGCGCGGCCGCACGGAGCGCCTCGGGCAAGGCCGCCGGGCAGTCCCGCGAGGAGGCCGAGCTGATGCGCGCGTGGGGCGTGGGGCCGGGCGAGCTGGAGCGGATGCCGTTCGACCGGCGTGCCCGGCTCGCCGAGCGGCTGCGCTCGGGCCGGCTGGGGCGGTTCGCGGACCTCATCGGCCGGTTCCGGCAGATGGCCGACGGGGAACGCGCCCGCAAGGTCGAGCAGGGCCGGGGTGAACTGGTCGGGATCACGCTGGGCGACGACCTCTCCCGGGTCATCCCCTCCGAGCTGGCCAACCTCGGCGTACCGGCCATGAGGAGCGTGTTCGCCGCGAGGTACGCCGAGTCGCGGCTGATGCTCTACGACAGCCGAGGCGAGCAGTCCACGGGGAAGGGCGCCGTCATCGCGTGCGTCGACTGCTCGTACTCGATGCTGGAGTCCGGCCCCGGCGGGATCACGCGGGAGGCGTGGGCCAAGGCGTGCGCCCTGGCGCTGCTGGACCAGGCCCACCGGGCGCGGCGCGACTTCGTCGGAATCCTGTTCTCATCGTCCGATTCCGTGAAGGTGTGCCGCTTCCCGGGCTCCCAGCCGGCCGGCATCGCCGAAGTCCTCGACTTCGCCGAGCACTTCTTCGGAGGCGGTACGGAGTTCCGGACCCCGCTCGCGGCGGCCGTCAGACTGCTGGACGAGGAGTTCAACTCGGACGGGCGCAGGCGCGGGGACATCGTGATGATCACCGACGGGGAGTGCGACGTCAGCGAGCAGTGGATGCGCAGCTGGAACGATGCCAAGCACACGCTGGACTTCCGCTCTTTCGGCGTGGCCGTCGGGGCCCCGCAGGCCGCGGGGCCCGGCACGGTCCTGGACGCCCTGTGCGACAACCTCCGCAGCATCGAGGACCTCACCGATGTCCGTGCCGCCGGAGACCTCTTCCGCGTCATCTGACGCCCTCACCGGCGGGAGGGCCGCCCCCCGCCGTCGTCGGCGAGGTGAAGCCCGCGAGCTGCTCGGGGGTGCGGGGGCCGGGCGCCGACGCGTCCAGCAGGCCGTGGGCGCGCAGCACCCGGGCGGTCGCGATTCCCCACGGCAGCCGCAGCCCCGCCTCCTCCAGGAGTTCCGTACGGGCGAGCATCGCGGGCCCCGGCCCGGCGCGGACACCCGAGGGGGTGAGAAGCGCGACGTCGTCGGCCCAGCGCAGGGCCAGGTCGACGTCGTGGGTGGCCATGACGACGGTGGTGCCGCTCTCCCGGAGGGCGCCCAGCGTGGCGAGCAGCCGCTCCTGACCGTCCGGGTCGAGCCCGGCGGTGGGCTCGTCGAGGATCAGCACACGGGGCTTCATCGCGACCGCGCCCGCGATGGCTGTCCGTTTGCGCTGCCCGTACGAGAGCAGGTGGGTGGGCCGGTCCGCCAGCGCTGTGATGTCGAGGGCGCCCAGTGCCTCGTCCACCCGGGCCCGCACCTCGCTGTCGGACAGCCCGAGGTTCAGTGGTCCGAACGACACGTCCTGGGAGACGGACGCGGCGAACAACTGGTCGTCCGGGTCCTGCACCACCAGCTGGACCGTCGTACGCAGCCGGGTCAGGCCCTTCCTGTCGTACGCGACCGGGCGGCCCTCCACCGTCAACTTCCCCTCGCCGGGGCGCAGCCCGCCACTGAGCAGACGCATCAGCGTGGTCTTCCCGCTGCCGTTCCGGCCGAGCAGGGCGAGCGCACGCCCCGCCCGCGCCTCGAAGTCGAGGCCGCTGAGCACGGCAGGGCCGTCCTCGTACGCGAAGGACGCGCCCCGCAGGGCGAGCAGTACGGATTCGCTCATGAAAGGGGCCTTTCCAGGACGAGGGTCAGCACGGTGAGGGCCGCGAGCAGAGTGACGCTCACGGCTACGAACCGGCCGGAGACACGGGCCTCGGGTACCAGGACGCGCAGGGTCCCGTCGTAACCGCGCCCGGCGAGCCCGGCCTGGAGCCGTGCCGCGCGGTCGAAGGCCCTGATGAACGCGGTGGCCCCCAGCCCCGCCAGCGAACGCCAGGCGGCGGCCCGAGTGGTGTGTCCGAGCCGGGCCGCCTGGGCCTCCCGGATCCGGCGCACCGAGTCGAGGAGCAGGAAGCTCATGCGGTAGGTCACCAGGGCGACGTCCACCACCGGCGCCGGCACCCCCGCCTTGACCAGGCGGGGCAGCAGGTCGGACATCGGGGTGGTGAAGGCGAACAGCAGGAGCCCGAGCGACGCCGCCGAGGTGCGCAGCAGCAGCTCCCCGGCACGGACCGGACCCCCGTCGGCCAGGGTCACGAGTCCTTCCGGCCCGCCGACCTGTACGAGCAGTGTGGCCGCCCCGGTGACACAGAAACCCAGGGGAACCCGGTAGGCCCGCCACAGTTGGCGGGCGGGCACACCGGCCGGCCCGAGCAGCACGGTGACGGCGGTGAGGAGTATCAGTACGGCTCCGGGCCACGGCGGCAGCGAGATCGCCAGAACCGTGAGTCCCAGACCGAGTACGGCTTTGTCCACGGGATGGCGGCGGCGCCAGCGACTGCTGTGCGCCGCCGCGTCGATCGGCAGCACGAGCCTCAGTTCCCCCGGGCCGCGGGTTCCCCGGCGTCTCCGCCGTCCTGCTGCGCGCTCGCACGCAGCTCGCCCTGACGGCGCCCACGTCGCAGGCCGAAGTAGTAGGCGAGGACGCCCGCGCCCAACGCGGCCTGGAGGGCGAACAGCGCCGACTCGATCTCGCCGGACGGCGGTTCGTACAGCGGGGAGAACCAGGGTTCGTAATCGGGATCGATCTCGGTGATCGCCGTCTCGGCCTGGGCGTCCGCGCCCGCGAACGGCTCCTTCTCGTCGTCGCCGAGGCCTAGGGCCAGCGGCAGGACGGCCAGCGCGGCCACGACGAGCAGCAGAAGGGCGTTGATCTTCGTGTTCTTGTTCATCGGGCCACCGCCTCGGGCTCGGCCGTCCTGGTCCGGTCCCGCCTGCCGGCGAGGAACACGCCGAGCCGGGTCAGGTCTCCCTTGCTGGACTGCACGAGGAGCCGCATGACCAGAACGGTCAGGAGCCCCTCGCTCACCGCCAGCGGGATCTGGGTGACGGCGAAGATGGAGCCGAACTTGCCGAGCGCGCCCAGGAATCCGGTGCTCGGGTCCGGGAAGGCGAGCGCCAGCTGCACGCTCGTGACGCAGTAGGTCGACAGGTCGGCGACGAACGCGCCGAAGAACACCCCCACCATCAGCGGCACGCCGTACCGGCGCAGCAGCCTGTAGATCGCGTACCCCGCCCAGGGCCCGACGATCGCCATCGAGAAGACGTTGGCACCCAGCGTGGTCAGACCGCCGTGGGCGAGCAGGAGCGCTTGGAACAGCAGGGTGATGGTGCCCAGGACCGCCATGATCGGCGGGCGGAACAGGATGGCCCCCAGCCCCGTGCCCGTGGGGTGCGAGCAGCTCCCGGTCACGGAGGGGATCTTCAATGCGGAAAGAACGAACGTGAAGGCCCCGGAAGCCCCCAGGAGCAGAGTGCTCTCGGGGTTCTCCCGGACTTCACGCGTGAGTGACCGGACTCCGTGGACGACGAACGGCGCGGACGCGACACCCCAGGCGATCGCGTGCGCCGGAGGCAGAAAACCCTCGGCTATGTGCATGGCTCAGCAGACCCTCTCCAGCACCTCGTGGATGGTTGAAGTGCCTTGGCCGGTCTCCTGGCTTACGGGTACCACCGCCCGAACTCCGCCTTCCCGGGTCACAAGGACCCAGTGGCTGCCCGCGAGGGCCGGAGCCGGACTTCCCGATCACAGTGGCGAGGGCCGCACCGGCATCACACCGATTTCCCGTTCACCAAGGCGTGGCGACAGTAGTGCCAGGTGGCTGACGATGACAAGCGGGCCTGAGGTCACCGAGGGCGGGGGACGAAAGCCTGTGTCGGTGCACGCCTTTACGGGCGGCGCCCCCAGGCGGAGACCATGGGGGCCGTCGCCAGGTCGAGTCGTCCGGTCGCGACGGCGGACAGGTGGCGGTCGATGTCCTCGTCGGTCGCGATCCCCGCCGCCACGAGCCGGCCACGGATCTGCCGGACCGTCGCCGCCTCGAGAACGGTGCAGGCCGGTGAGGTGATCGGGAAGTAGGCATCCGCCTGTACGTCGTCGAGGCCGCCTTCGCGCAGCAGCCGGGGCAGTGTCCGGCCGTACGCGAGATCGGCACCGCGTGCGGCCATGAGCTCCCGGAACCCGGAGCGCAGACGGTTGGCGAGCCGCTGCTCGGGGCCCGACTCGTCCGGGCACAGCAGAGGCTGCAGCCCCGGATCGGCATCCTCCAGGAGCAGCACACCACCGGGACGCAGCGCCTGGATCATGCGGCGCAGCGCCTCCGCGCGGTCGACGACGTGCACCAGGACCAGCCGGGCGTGCACCAGGTCGAAGCCACCCGGCGGCGGAGGATCGGCCGCGACGTCGTGGCGCATGACCTCGACGACTTCGGAGGCGGCTTCGCGTGCCCAGGACACGTCGATGTCGGTGCAGACCACCTGGCCCGTGGCTCCGACACGCTCGGCAAGACCTGTGGGCACGGAGGGGCCGCCCGCCCCGACCTCCCAGCAGCGCATGCCCTGGGTGACGCCGATCCGGTCGATGTGCCGGAACGTCACCGGATCGAACAGCTCGGAGAGCGCACCGAATCGGATGCCTGCCTCCGACTGCCGGTTGTCCAGCAGATACCCGCGGTCCGTACCGTGATCGGCCATGCCCTGCGCCACCGTCTCTCTCCGTCCGTACACGAAGTCCACCACGCGGCGCCCGCTCCCCGCCAACCGGTACGCGCGTCGCCGAAACCCGCGCGGTGAGCCCCCGGCCGGGGGCCACGGGTCACAGGAGCCGCTTGCGCCCCCAGAGGATGACGAAGGTGGCGACGACGGCAGCGAGGGCGAGCATGATGCCGGCTCCGAGCCACTGCATCGTCTGCATCTGGAAGACGGGGAGGTAGTCCATGGACCAGCCGATGACGTGCTTGGACTCCAGGCAGGCGGTGTGCGCCCGGTCGTTCTCCACCTGGTCGAGGCAGGTGGTCCAGTCCAGGCGGTCTCCGGAGCTGGTGAGGAAGTAGGTCCCCTGTCCCTGCTGCTCAGCCTCGGTGGGCAGCTCCGGCCGTACCGCACCGGGCCCCACGCCCTTGTCGGTGCTGACCGACATGATGTGCCCGAGGCTCCGCCAGAGTTCGTCCCAGACGAAGCCGATCGCCACGACGATGCCGAGCGTGACCACCATCGACACCAGCGTGCGGCGCAGGAGCAGGCCGACCGCGACGCCCACGGTGAACGTGAGCAGGGCGTAGGCCACCGGTACGACCCCCGTGACGCTGAAGAAGGAGGTCCAGATGAGGGCGTCGGAAAGCCCCTTGAGCGGGTTCCACCACCAGGTGAGCACGGCGGTGAGCACGCCGGTCGACAGAGCGAGCATCGCGGCGGGAACGGCGAGTTTGGTGATGAGCCACCGCAGTCGGCTGACGGACTGCGAGGTCACCAGCTTGGCGGTGCCGGTCTCCAGGTCGCCCGCGATGAGCGGAGCCCCGAGCAGGACACCGGCCAGAACGGGGATGTAACTGAGGTAGCTCCCGATGCTGTGCAGACGGTCGACGTGGGTCTCGAACTCGGGGGGCAGCCCTCCCGACCTCCGCGAGGTCGGGTCCTGGGCGGCCAGGAAGTCCATCGTCTGCCCGCGCAGATGGACCATGACGAGCACGCCGAGGAGCATGGCGGCGATGAGTGTCCAGAACGCGGCGCGGTGCTGGCGCCAGACGAGCCAGACCGGACCGCCGAGCCGGGGGATCCAGTAGCTGCGTGCCGGTTTGGTGGGCGCTGTACGGGCCGGGTCGTGAGTGAGCGTGGTCATGCGGTCACAGCCTTCGTCCGGTCGTGGGTGATGATGTCGTGGATGTCGCCGACCCGCGCGCTGGGCGCGATCAGCGGGGGCGCGTCGGGTGACCGCAGGTAGGCGAGCAGAAGCTCCTCCAGGGTGAGAGGCTCGGCCTGCCCGCCGTACTCGACCGGTCCGCCGAGGCGCACCAGGACGCCCGGCCGGCCCTCGTTGCGGGACTCGATGACCCTGTGCGGCGCGAGTGCGGGGGACGAGCCGCCCCCGGAGACGGCGAACAGCGCGTGTGCTGCGAGCAGTTCGTCCACCTCGCCCGCGAGGCGCAGACCGCCGTTCGCGATGACGAGGAGGTAGTCGCAGATGTGCTCCAGCTCGGCGAGCATGTGCGAGGAGACCAGCACCGTGGTGCCGTGCTGGGCGGCCTCCGCCGTCAGGGTGGCCATGAGCTCGCGGCGGACCAGCGGGTCCAGATCCGCCATCGGCTCGTCGAGGATGAGCAGATCAGGACGCTTCCCGAAAGCCAGGGCGAAGGCGACGCGGGTGCGCTGCCCCCCGGACAGGGTGCCGACCTTCGCCTTCAGCGGCACCTGACCCGCGCGGACGATGCCCTCGGCGACCTCCTGGTCCCAGCAGGGATTGAACTCGCGGCCCAGTCGCAGGGTCTCCGCGACGGTGAAGCGCCGGAACAGCGGCTTCTCCTGGGTCAGGAACGCGGTCCGCAGGACGGCTTCCGTCGATCCCGGCGCCGCGCCGAACACCCGCAGGGCGCCGGCCGTCGGCCGGATCATGTTGGTGGCCAGGCCCATCAGGGTGCTCTTGCCGGCGCCGTTCGGGCCGACAAGGCCACAGACCCGCCCCGCAGGCAGCCGGAAGGAGACGTCCCGCAGCGCCCAGCCGCGCCGGTACTGCTTGCCGAGCCCATGGGCCTCGATCGCAGCCGCGCCGACGGGGCGCCCGAACCCCGGCCCGCTTCCGTGGTGCACCTCTGCGTGGTTCATGTGACTCCTGTGCGTGTGGGAGGGTCGGCTATGACACGCCGCCCGGGTGGACACCACTCTTCTCCGCCGTGGCCTGCGGCGGATCGGGCGAAAGACAGATCATTCGCGGCCGACTCCGACTTTCGGCCGGTCGGCGGGAGGACGGTGAGAGAGATGCTGGAGAGGTTGGCCGCACCCACAGCCACACGGGGGAAGGACCATCCGCAGCTGCTTGTCACGGTCCGGCTGGTTCTGGTCGTGGCCCTGGCCGGCCTCGTCGTGCTGGACTGGGTGGGCGGCGATTTCTACCGGCTCGGGGACGGCTCCGTGCTGGGCCCCGCCAAGCTGGGTGGCGCCCTGCTGGCCATCGCTCTGGTCGTCGCCTCGCCCCGGCTCGGCAGCCGGGCGCTGCCGGCAGCCGGCTGCACACTGGCGGTCATGTCGCTGTGTCTCTCGGCGCTGCTGCACATGGAGATGAGGGTCGGGGCGCAGGCGCTGGGATACGCCGAACCGGCGGCTCTGGTGTGCATCCTCCTGGTCGTCGCCCGGCGGGGGAAGCCGTCGTGGGCGGCGGTGGCTGTTCCCCTGCTGTACCTGGCGATCGTGCTGCGACCGGTGTCGGTCCAGCTCAAGCAGTCCACGACCATCTTCGCGTTGATCTACGCCCTGGCAGCGCTCACGGTGCTGAGCATCGGCCTCGGGACGCGTCTGCTCCTCGTGGACCGGCGGCGTCAGGCGGCGGCTCTCAAACTGGAGCAGCGGACGGAGTTCGCCAGGGACCTGCACGACTTCGTCGCCCACCACGTGACCGGCATCGTCGTCCAGGCGCAGGGAGCCCATGCGATCGCGGACCGGCGACCCGAACTGGTGCCGCCCGCGCTGCAGCGGATCGAACAGGCGGGCTCGGAGGCGCTGACCTCCATGCGGCACATGGTGGGGATGCTCCGGGACGCCGACGGGGAAGTGGCGCTGACACCTCTGGCGGGTATCGGCGAAGTGCGTTCGCTGGTCGAGGAGTTCTCGGCCGTCGGCGGGGCGCGGGCCCGGCTCGATCTGGAAGGCACCTTCGACGACCTGCCGGTGGAGGTGACCACCACCGCGCACCGGGTGGTGATGGAGGCCCTCACCAACGTACGTAAACACGCCCATGGATGCACCGAGGTGCGGGTGCGCGTGGACCGCTCGGGAGGCCAGGTCACCGTGCGGGTCAGTGACGACGGACGGCCGCGCCACGTCTCGCAGAGCGGCTTCGGGCTGAAGGGCCTGGCCGAGCGGGTGGGCCTGATCGGCGGAAGTGTCCAGGCGGGCCCGGTGACGGCGGGCGGCTGGGGTGTCGAGGCGACCCTTCCCTTGTCCGCGGCAGGGGTGGCGGTCCGATGACGATCCGTGTGCTGATCGCCGACGACCAGGCGATGGTCCGTGCAGGGTTCGCGATGATCCTCGCCGCGGAGGACGACATCGACGTCGTGGCGGAGGCCTCGGACGGGGTGTTCGCGGTGGAGCTCGCCGAGCGCCACCGGCCCGACGTGGTGCTGATGGACATCCGTATGCCCCGCATGGACGGCCTGGAGGCGCTGCGCAGGCTGACCCGCCCCGGCACGGTGGATCCGCCGAAGGTCGTCGTGGTCACGACGTTCGACGACGACGAGTACGTCCAGCGTGCCCTGGGTGAGGGGGCCTCCGGCTTCCTGATCAAGGACTCGGGCCCTGCCCTGCTGGTGGAGGCCATCAGGGCGGCCGCCTCCGGCGAGGCGCTGGTGAGCCCGGCCATCACCGTACGGCTGCTGCGGCGCCTCAACAGCGCGGCGCCCGCGCCCCGGGAGCCGCACACCGCGCTCTCCGCACGGGAGAAGGACCTGGTGCGTCTGGTGGCCAGAGGACTGACCAACGCCGAGATCGCCGTCGAACTGTCCATCTCGGTGGGCACGGTGAAGACGCACCTCGCCAACGTCCAGATCAAGCTGTCCGCCCGCAACCGTGTGGAGATCGCCGCCTGGGCCTGGGAATCCGGCCTGGTCGACGGGCGACAGTAGGCCCGACCCGCATGGCGCCGGACCGGCTCCACCGCGGCGCAGGCCTGCGTGTCGCGTCGCCGTGAGCGGGGCATGCCAGGGAGATAGCCTCCGGCGGGCTGTGTTGGCCAGAGTAAAGGGGAGCGACGAAGAGGTCTAGACCCCATACGTCTTACCTCTCGGCTCCCGGCACCGCACCATCCATGGGAGCAAGGGCATTTGATGGTCTAGACCATGCTTGGAGAGCTCATGGGAAGAAACCTGAAGGCCACCACGGTGCTCGGTGTGTGCTTCGCACTCGCAAGCACCATGGCGCTCGACGCGCTCCCGGCGGCCGCCACCGATGCCGTCCCCCGTGGGGCCGCGGCGGTGCCGTCGGTCTCGCCCGCCCCGCAGTCCCTCGCCCGGGCGGGCGGGGACGCCGTCGTGACGGGCAGGGTGCTCGTGGTGGCGGACAAGGACACGGACGCGGCTGCTCGTGACCGCCTCGTCCGCGAGCTGAAGGCACACGGCGCCCACTGGGTGGACATCGTCGCTCCCGGAAAGGTTCCCCAGGCCGCCGCCGGACTGCTCACCGTACGGCTGGGCCCGGTCGCGCGCTCCGACATCGCGGCGGGACTCGGAGGCACGGCGGTACCGGACCACGCGGAGGGCTACGCTCTGCGCGTCTCGCGGACCGGACAGGGCTCCCGGGTCACCCTCGGCGGCAAGGACGCCGCCGGGCAGTTCTACGCCGTGCAGACCCTGCGCCAGTTGTTCGTCCGCTCCGGACACCACGGCTGGAAGGTGTCCGGTGTACGCGTCAGCGACTTCCCGTCGATGCCGCTGCGGGGCACCATCGAGGGCTTCTACGGCCAGCCCTGGACACCCGCCGAACGCCTCGACCAGATGGACTTCTACGGGGACGTCAAGGCGAACACGTACATATACGCGCCCAAGGACGACCCCTACCACCGGGGTGAGTGGCGCGAGCCCTATCCCGCCGACAAGCTGGCGGAGCTGGGCGAGCTGGTGCGGCGGGCCACGGCGAACCATGTCCGCTTCACCTTCGCCGTCTCCCCCGGGGAGTCGATCTGCTACTCCGACCCCGCCGACCGCAAGGCGCTCAAGGACAAGCTCCAGGCCCTGTACGACCTCGGGACCCGCGCCTTCTCCCTCCCTCTCGACGACATCGACTACGCAAGCTGGAACTGCGAGGGTGACCGGGAGGCGTACGGCGAGCCGGGCAGAGGAGCGGCCGGAAAGGCCCAGGTCGACCTGCTCAACGACGTACAGCGCACCTTCATCGCGACCCACGAGGGCACGTGGCCCTTGCAGATGGTGCCCACCGAGTACTCGGACCTCTCCGACACGGCCTACAAGCAGGCGATACGGGACACGCTGGACCCCGCCGTCGAGGTGATGTGGACCGGCGTGGGCGTCGTTCCCGCACAGATCACCGACGAGGAGGCGGAGCAGGCGGCAAAGGCGTTCGGCCGCAAGGTCTTCGTGTGGGACAACTATCCGGTCAACGACTTCGGCAACACCAGCGGACGGCTGCTGCTCGCACCGTACGACAAGCGCGAGGCAGGTCTGTCCGAGCACATCTCCGGCATCGTGGCCAACCCCATGAACCAGCCGTACGCGAGCAAGGTGGCCGTCTTCGGGGCCGCCGACTTCACCTGGAACGACCGGGCGTACGACGCGGACAGGAACTGGCGTAACGCCATGTCCTACCTCGCGGGTGGCGACCGCGAGGCCACCGAGGCCCTGCTCGTTCTCGGCGACCTCGAACACATGGCCCCGACCTTCGGCAGCACTCCCTGGCAGCCCCAGGCGCCGGAACTCGCGCGGCGTACAGCGGAGTTCTGGAAGGCATGGGACGAGGGGGACCGCACCGGCGCCGTCAAGGCCCTGCGCACCTACGCGACCGCAGTCGAGCGGTCCCCGGCCACGATCCGCGACGGATTTGTGGAGGAGGGATTCACTGTCGACGCGGCACCCTGGCTGGACGCGACCGAGCTGTGGGGCAAGGCGATGGTGACGATGATCGACGCACTCCAGGCGCGGCAGGCAGGGGACGAGGAGACCTCCGGCCGGCTGCTGGCCCAGTCCGAGGAGCTCCAGCAGCGGGCCCGCGCCGTACGGGTCGATCCGCCGCGCAACTCCTGGGGGAAGGTCCAGCCCAAGGTCGGTGACGGAGTGCTCGACACCTTCCTCGCCCAGGCCGGTGTCCGGTTGCGGCTCTGGGGCCCTTAAGGAACGGCATCCGCATCCAGCGTGGAGCAGGACCTCGACCGCCTCGCCCCCGGCCATGTCAACGACGGCCTGATGGACGGCGACGTCATCGCGGTGGTCTCCGACTGCGCCTGGGAGGGGGCTGGTCGCGGCCACCGCGCGGGACCAGTTCGCCCGTTCGCCCCAGCGGCTCTCCCTGGTCGGCGGAGTCGGCGGCCTCGCGATGATCGGCCTCGGCGTCACCGTGGCCACCACCGGGCGCAAGGACTGACTCCCGCGGCGATGACATCGCTCGCGGGAGGCGGTCCGGACCGCAGGCCGGTTACTTCGCGTCGCGGTCGAACTGCGCCTTGGACCAGCGGTAACCGAGGACCGTGAGCGCCAGGCACCACCCGGCCGCGAGCCACCCGTTGTGGCCGATCTCGGTGCCGAGGAGGAGTCCTCGCAGGGTCTCGATGGCGGGGGTGAAGGGCTGGTACTCGGCGATGGGCCGGAACCAGCCCGGCATGGATTCGACCGGCACGAAGGTGCTGGAGATGAGCGGCAGGAAGACGAGAGGCATGGCGTTGTTGCCGGCCGCCTCGGCGTTCGGGCTGACCAGCCCCATGCCGACCGCGATCCAGGTGAGCGCCAGGGCGAACATCGCGAGCAGCCCGAACGCCGCCAGCCACTCCATGGCCGTGGCATCCGTGGACCGGAATCCGATGGCCACCCCGACGGCGCCGACGAAGACCACACTCATCACACACTGCAGCACGCTGCCGGCGACGTGCCCGATGAGCACCGACTGCCGGTGGATGGCCATGGTGCGGAAGCGGGCGATGATGCCCTCGGTCATGTCGGTGGAGACGGAGACGGCGGTGCCGACCGTGGTGGAGCCGACCGTCATCAAGAGGATGCCGGGGACGATGTAGGCGATGTAGTCGGAACGGTCGCCGCCGCCGATGCCCGCGCTCATGGCGTCTCCGAAGATGTAGACGAAGAGCAGGAGGAGCATGACCGGGGTGAGCAGGAGGTTGAGGGTGAGGGAGGGGTAGCGCCTCGCGTGCAGCAGGTTGCGGCGCAGCATGGTGGACGAGTCGCGCACGGTGAGGGAGAGGCTGCTCATCGGACGTTCTCCTTGGGCTGGTCGGGGATGGCGGTGCCGGCGGTGAGCGCGAAGAAGACGTCGTCGAGGTCGGGGGTGTGCACGGTGAGTTCGTCCGCCTCGATGCCGGCCGAGTCCAGCCGGTCGAGGACGGCGCGCAGTTCGCGCTGGGTGCCGTCGCTGGGGATCTGCAGGGCGAGTGCCTCGTCGTCCCTGGTGACCTCGCCCAGGCTGGAGGCGGCGGAACGGTACGCGGCGGGGTCGGTGAAGCGGAGCCGGATGTGTCCGCCGGGGATCATCCGCTTGAGCTCGTCGGCGCTGCCCTCGGCGGCGAGCCTGCCGTCGTGGAGCACGGCGATGCGGTCGGCGAGTTCGTCGGTCTCCTCCAGGTACTGGGTGGTGAGGAAGACGGTGACGCCGTCGGAGACGAGTTCGCGGATGATGCCCCACATGTTGTGGCGGCTGCGGGGGTCGAGACCGGTGGTCGGTTCGTCGAGGAAGATGATTCTCGGGCCCCCGACCAGGGTCATGGCGATGTCCAGGCGGCGCTTCATACCGCCCGAGTAGCTCTGGGCGGGCTTCTTCGCCGCCTCGACCAGGTCGAAGCGCTCCAGGAGTTCGGCGGTGACGCGCCTTCCCTCGCTGCGGGAGAGGTGGTGCAGGTCGGCCATGAGGAGCATGTTCTCCTCGCCGGTGATCAGACCGTCGACCGCCGAGAACTGCCCGGTGACACCGATCGCGGCCCGCACCGCCTGCGGGTCCGCGGCGAGGTCGTGGCCCGCGACCTGCGCCTGCCCGCCGTCTGCGGTGATGAGCGTGGAGAGGATCTTCACGGCGGTGGTCTTGCCCGCGCCGTTCGGGCCGAGCAGAGCGAAGACCGAGCCGGCCGGGATGTGCAGGTCGATGCCGTCGAGGACGGTCTTGTCCCCGTAGGACTTGCGCAGACCGACGGCGGAGATGGCGGCGGGCGGCCGCTGACCACCGGGCCGACCGATCGTGGGCATGACAGATGAAGGCATGGAGCCCTCCCCTTCGGGGGGTGAAGTGGCTGGGGTGTGGTGGGCGAGCCGGCGGGGCGGGTGTTCAGGCCTTGGCGCGGCGGATGTCGATGTTCCCGTGCCGGGTGCGGGCGCGGATCTTGACGGTGTCCTCGGTCTCCTCCGGCGCGTCGGACGCGGTGAGCGCGTTACGAACCTGGCCCGAGCCCGAGTTGACGTCGAGCCAGGCGGCCGTGCCCGCGCGGACCCCGATGTCGATGGCGCCGTAGTTCGTCTCCAGCTGGGCTGTGCCGCGCACCACCTCGCCCACGCGGAGGGTGCCGTGGGCGGTGGTGGCGGTGACCGAGTCCTCGGCGCGCCGGATCTCGATGTCGCCGTTGGCGCCGCTCACCCGGACTTCGCCGGTCACGGCGTCGACGGTCGTGGTGCCGTGCGAGTTCTTCAGGACGGCGGGGCCGTCGACGAGGCCGACGCGCAGGCTGCCCGAGCTGGTGGTGATCTCGGCCAGGCCCTCGACCCGGTCCACGCTGATCGAACCGTGGGAGGCCTTGAGCCACAGGGGGCCGGTCGTGTCGAGGCGGACGTCTCCGGACGAGGTCTTCACCCGGACCTCACCGAGCCGGCCCTCGCCCAGCACCTGGGCCCAGGCACCGGTCATGTCGATGCGCGAGCCCGTCGGCAGTTCGACGGTCACATCCACGGTGCCGGTGCGGCCGAGCAGATTGGTCTTGGGCGTCCTGACCGTCAGTGTGCCGCCGGCGTACGTGATCTCGGTCTGGTCCGCCGTCCGCACGTCCATGTCCTTCTTCGGGTCACGGGGCAGGATCGCGACCACAGTGTCGAGGCGGTCGCCCGCGGTGAACTGGATGGAACCCGCCTCCACGTGTGCGGAGACAGAGATCGATTCGGGGGTGTCGAAAGAAGGCATGGCTGTCCCGTCCTCTTGGGTCTTCAGGGCGTCCCCGCTGGTGGGACGTGGTGTGGGTGAAGCGGTGCGGTCAGGGGGCGCTCAGCGCACCCAGCCCGTGAAGCTCTGTCCGACGGTCCGGGTCTTCTCCGTCGTGCGCGGCTGGGCACCACCGTCGGCCGCAGCCGACACGGCGCGGACCACCCACGCGTTGACCGACAGGCCCTCGCGGGCGGCCGCCTCCTCCGCGCGGGTCTTGAGGTGGGCCGGGAGGCGCAGGTTGACGCGGGCGGTGCCGCCCTCGTCGCTGTCGGCCCCGGCCGGGGGCCCGGAGGTCTCGAACGGTGCGGCCGGCCCCGCGGAAGCGCCGCCGTCGCCGGGTGGCGTCGTCACCACGAAGTCGGGGTCGAGCCCGCGCAGCCGTACGTCGACCGAGCCGGGGGCGAGTTCGCGGGTGATCTCGTCCATCGCGGCGGAAAGCACGTTGAGCATGGTCAGCCGGATCGCCGACTCCAGGGGAGCGGTGAGCCTCTCTGCCAGCTCGCGGGCTTCGTCGCCGCCGGCTTCGGCGGCCACCGCCAGGTCGCGGCGGATGGTGTCGACGTACGGGGTGAGGTCCATGACGCCATGATGGCACCATGATGGCGCCAAGCGCAAGGGGGTGGCGGTGGCACCCGACCTGCTCGCCGCCCAAACTGTGCTGACCTGCGAGAATGCTCTGGCGTCCGTGGCGCCCGTGGGGGACGCTGTGGCGCCATGCTGTGTATGCATGACGGATGGCGTCAAGTGGCACCTGGTGGCACCACTCGGCGCCAGAGGGTGTCAGATCGATCGGGGCGCACGCGCCGCGATGGCCAGGACCGGGAGGCTTCGTCAACGGCGCGTCAAGGGTCGGGCGTGCGGAGTCAAGGGTCCGCTAACGGATACCGCCGACCCGCCGGGCGCGGGCATAGCGTCATCGAAAAGCCCCCGGCCCAGCGGTCCGGGGATGTGCCCGTCTCCATGAGGAGTGCCATGAACGACAGCCGAGGCGTCGAGGATCCCGACCCCCTTCAACCGTCCCGGACCGGGGTGTTGTTCGTCCCGGTCCGGCAGGGGCCCGCCGGCTGCTGCGCCCGCCTCTTCCGTACGCCCCTCGGTGTCCGTACCGCAGTCGCGTTCACCGACGAGCGACGGCTGACGCTCACCCTGGGGCGGCGGCAGACCTGGATCCGGCTCTCCGAGCCCGCTGTACGCGCTCTCGTCGCGCCTCTGGGAATCGTCGACCTCGTCGTCGACCCGCTGCTCGCAGCCCCAGGGCCCCGTGACGTGTCCACCGCCGGGTTGACCCGCCGTCCGGCCGGGGACCCGTGCCCGGCCGACCCGCTCCGCCCGGTCGCGGCGCGGCCACTGTCTCCTGCGTCCACCTCTTGACCCGCTGGGGGAACACCATGACCACCACACTGCCCGGACTGCCGTCCGCGGCCACACCGCAGGCCGCTCCCGCCCCGGCAGGCAACGCCGCGAGTCTGTCCGTCTGGCCCGCTTCGGCGCGACTCTCCGCCCGGGGCGATGTCGCGGTGGGCGGCGTCTCCCTCGTGGAGGCCGCCGAGCGGTTCGGCACTCCGGTCTATCTCCTGGACGAGGGGGAGGTACGGGACCGCTGCCGCGCCTACGTGCGTGCCTTCCCGGACACCGACGTCGTCTACGCGGCCAAGGCGTTCCTGTGCCGTGCCCTCCTGCACTGGGTACGGGAGGAGGGCCTCGGCCTGGACGTCTGCTCCGCGGGCGAGTTGGAGCTCGCCGTCACCAACGGCTTCCCTCCCGAGCGCATCGTGATGCACGGCAACGCCAAGAGCCCGGACGACCTGAGCACCGCACTGCGCCTGGGTGTCGGAAGGATCGTCATCGACAGCGCGTGGGAGATCGCCCGGCTGTCCGCGCTCGTTCCGGACGGCGCCCGCCAGAAGGTGCTGGTGCGCGTGGTCCCCGGTGTGAGCGCCGGCGGTCACGCGGCGATCCGTACCGGCACGGACGATCAGAAGTTCGGACTCTCCCTCACCGACGGGAGTGCCCAGCACGCCATCGCCCGCATACTCGGTCAGCCGCGTCTGGACCTGGTCGGACTTCACTGTCACATCGGTTCGCAGATCAGCACCGTCAAGCCCTACCTGACCGCGCTCCGGCGGATGGTCGGGCTGCTCGCCCAGATCAGCCACCAGCACGGAGTCGCCCTGCCAGAGCTGGACATGGGAGGCGGACACGGCGTCGCCTACCGGCCGGGGGAGACCTCCCTCGACATCGCGGCGCTCGGCGCGCGCATCCGCCGCGAGCTGGCGTCGAGCTGCGCGGCGGCCGGTATACCCGTGCCCCGGCTCACCATCGAGCCCGGCCGCGCGGTAACCGGCCCCGCAGGAGTCGCGCTCTACAGGGTCCTCACCGTGAAGAGGACGGGTGACAGCCTCTTCGTGGCCGTGGACGGCGGAATGAGCGACAACCCGCGGCCCGCCCTGTACGGATCCCGCTACGCACCCCGGCTCATCGGCCGCCGGTCCACCGCCGAGCCCTGTACGGCGACCGTCGTCGGACGGCACTGCGAGGCCGGCGATGTGCTCGCCGCCGACGCGGCCGTGCCCGGCGACATCCACCCGGGCGACCTCCTGGCCGTCCCGGTCGCCGGCGCCTACCACCTCTCCATGGCGTCCAGCTACAACGCGGTCGGGCGTCCCCCGGTGGTCGCCGTCCACGAAGGCCGCGCGCGCATCCTGGTACGCCGCGAATCCCTGGCCGACATCAACGGCCGCGACATCGGGCTGTGAACCATGGAAGATAGTGCTGGCCGACGCGTTGTGGTCGGCGTGAGCCACGCGCAGTCGAACCTCGCACCCCTGCGCCGTGCCGCGGCCGAAGCCCGCAGCGGCGGGTGCGAGTTGTGGGCCGTGCTGGCCTGGGAGCCGCCCGGCGGCGGACCCGGGCACGGCGGTCTCTCCGGTCCGCCGCAGTCGGCCGAATTCCGCAGATCGGCGGGGGAGCAGCTGCTCGACGCGCTTGACGCCGCGTTCGGCAGCGCCGGCCCCGATGTCCCGGTGCGGCCCTTGACCGTGCGTGGTCCAGCGGGGCGGGTGCTGGTGGAGGTCGCCGCCCGGGACGACGACCTCCTGGTTGTCGGGAGGGGACCGCGCCGATGGCACCGCGCACTGTGGCCGTCCGTCTCGCGTTACTGTCTGGCACACGCGTCGTGTGCGGTGCTGGCCGTTCCTCCTTCACCACTGGAGAGGGAGCTCGGCACCGTGCGGCGGAGCATCACCTGGCGGCTGCCGCTGGACGCCCGGGAGCTGACAGGCCCGGTTCCCCGGAGCACAGGCAGGGAGAACACGACTTGACCCGCCGCGCGGGAAGGCGGGCCTCAGCCGAGTGGCTCGAAGGGGCCCGGGGTTTCGCCCGTCCAGCGGTGCAGACGGATCTCGCCCTCCTGCTCGACGACGCCGTCCTTCTCCACGGCCCGGCCCTCCGCGACGTAATAGCGGCCGTCGCCCAGCGCGTCGAACCCGTAACTGCCGTGGAACTCCCAGCCGCGGATGCCGGTCGCCTCGTCGCGCAGGCCGGCCTCGCGGAGGGTGAGGAGGTCGCCGGTCTCCCGCGTGGGCTGTCCCACGATCTCTCCGCGCACGGGCTCGGCGGAGCCGTCGACCGTGAAGACCGAGTAGTTCGGGAAGCCCTCCTTCCTGCCCTTGTAGACCGCCATGATCCAGTTCCTGGTGTACGGGTCGTACTGCAGGTTCTGCACGCCGTAGGTGGTGTTGCCGGTGCGGACGAAGAACTTGCCGTCATGGTGCCGGGGGCCGCTGTGGTGCGGGGCGTCCTGGGAGAGCGGTCGTGCGTACCTGCCCCAGGTGCTGATGTCGTACTGCAGGATCACCTGGTGGTCGTTGTCGGTCCGGCCGGTGTGGGAGTAGACGCCGTACGCGACCTTCAGCGTCTGTCTGCCGCCCCGCTTGCCGAACTCGGGGCCGAACGACACCCCGTCGATCCCGCTGCACCCGTAGCGGTGGTCGAGGGTGTCGGCGGTGTCGCCGTCGAAGACGCCGTTGCCGTCCATGTCGGCCGTGAAGTCCTCGGCCACCTCGTCGAGATGGACCGCGGTCATGACGCCGTCCCGCTCCGCGTCCATCCCGACCCGGTCGATCTCCTGAGCGTCGAACACGGCGATGTAGAACGACTCCGCCGCCTTGTACTCGAGCGATCCGTAGACCCTGCCGTCCCGGTCGTCGACGTCGATGTCACCGAGGTGGCCGGTGAGGCCCTCGACGGTCCCGAGGACCTTGCCGGCGAGGTCGGTCTTGACCAGCCGCTGGGTGAACGACCAGTAGACGAAGCCGCGTCTGCGGTCCACGGTCACGCCCTGCAGATGGCTGGTCGGCCACGCGCCGCCGTAGACGTAGGAAGGCAGCCCGGGCGGCCGGCCGGCGTGGTCGCTCCCGGCGGCGATGCCGGGGGAGGGGGCGACGAGGAGGAGGGCCGGGACACCTATCCCGGCGACGAGTACGGTTCGGAACATCCGGAGCTTGCTGCGCACGCGGTTTCCTTTCCACGGGAACGTGGGACTTGCTCCAACTCCCTTCGTACGTCCGTCACGACCAGGTCCGCAGCACCTCCGGGTTCGCGCAGTGGGCCGGGGCGCGGCCGGCCAGGAAGCGGGCGACCTCACCGGCCACGAGGGCGGACGCGTTGTGGGCGGTCTGCTTGCTGGCGCCCGCCAGATGCGGGGTCATGACGACGTTGGGGGTACGCCGGAGCCGGGAGCCGGGCGGCAGCGGCTCCTCCGGGTAGACGTCGAAGGCCGCGCCGAAGAGGCGGCCCTCGTCCAGGGCGTCACAGACGGCGTCGTAGTCGAGCAGGGAGCCACGCGCACAGTTCACGAGGACGCCCCCGGGCGGCATGAGTCCGATCAGCTCACGGGAGAGCAGCCCCTCGGTCTTCGGGGTGGCCCGGGCGTGCACGGTGACGAAGGACGAGCGGCGCATCAGCTCGGGGAGGTCCACCCGTTCCGCCGGCCCCAGGACGGCGTCGTCGGCGTACGGATCGGCGACCAGGACACGCGCGCCGAAACCCTGGACGATCCGGGCCACCCGGGAGCCGATGGCGCCGTATCCCACGATGCCGACCGTGCTGCCCTCAAGTTCGGGGCCGACGCTGTCGTAGCGGTAGTAGTCGCCCCGCCAGACGCCCGCCGTGAGGTCCTGATGGGTGGCGGGTACGCGGCGGGTGGCAGCCAGCATCAGGGCGACCGTGTGCTCGGCGGTGGCGGTGGCGTTGCGGCCGGGGGCGAAGGTGACCGCGACACCGTGCCGGGTGGCCGCCGCGAGATTGGCGTTGACCGGGCCGCCCCGCCCGACGCAGAAGAGACGGAGCCCTGGGCTGGCATCGAGGACCCGCTCCGTCAGCGGCGCCATCTGGGTGACGCAGATGTCCACACCGTCCAGGGCCTCGATGAGCTGGTCCTCCGTGCCGGAGGCCTCGTGGACCTCGGCCACCGCTCCGAAGGGCTCGACGGGCCACGGCAGGGTGAGTTCACGGAAGGTGGCCTCGGGGGCGACCGGCCGGAGGTGGTCGGTGAAGAGGGTGTTACGGACGAAGTGGTCGCCGGCCGCGAGGATCGTGGTCACTCGGGTGCTCCTGGGGTCACGTGCTGGTTCAGGGCCAGCAGCGAGGGTGTGCCGTCTCGGAGGATCAGTTCGTTCAACGCGCAGTTGGCCAGGTAGGGGAAGACACGGCGGTACTCCCGGAGCGGGATACCGAGCAGTCGGCAGAGGGTGAGCCGGATGGCGGTCGAGTGGGCCACGACGAGGACGCGTCCCTCCTGGTGACCGGCCCGCAGACCGGCGAGGAAGCCGGCACAGCGTTCGCTGACGGCGACGGGGTCCTCCCCCTCCGGGAAGTGGCTCCCGACCGGGTCGGCCTCGAAGGCCTTGAGCGCGCCGGGCATGCGCTCCCGCATCTCGGCGCGGGTCATCCCCTCGGCGAGGCCGAAATCGAGTTCGCGCAGCCGTGGTTCGAGATTCAGCGGCAGAACGGCGCGGGCCGCGCTCCCCTCCGCGGTCTGCCGGCAGCGTCGCATCGGTGAGGACCACACCGCCGTGAGATCCGCCCGGCCTGCCCAGGAAGCGAGCCCGGCGGCCTGGGCGCGGCCGTGCTCGGAGAGATCGATGTCGGTGACCCCGGCGTAGCGGTTCTCGGCGTGCCAGACGCTCTCCCCGTGCCGTACGAGGAAGACATGGAGGCTCATGGTGCGGTCCCTTCTCGTGCGTGGGCCGCGACGGTCTCGGGCAGCCAGCCACGCTGGACCAGCAGATCGAGCAGCCGGGCGTAGCCCTCGTCATGTGCGGATCGGTCCGAGGGCCGTGGCTCCAGCACCCGGTCGGGCCGCACCATCGCGGCGGCGGCACGGTCCAGACCGCCCGGGTCCCCGCAGGAGGAAGCGGCGAGAACAGCCATGCCGAGGGCGGGCTGGGCATGGCGGGGCAGGGACACGGGCCGGCGCAACACATCGGCGCGGAGCTGGTTCCACACCGGGTTGCGGGTCGCGCCGCCGGTGAGGACGACGGCCCCGTCGGTGGGGGCGCCGAGCAGGTCCACATAGTCGAAGCAGAGGCGTTCGAGATACGCGACTCCCTGCATCAGCGCGGCGAAGTCCTCGGCACGGCCCGCCGGTTCCCGGCTGCGGAACGCCACGGCCTCCGGGGCCACGAAGGGGAAACGCTCCCCGGGTGAGACCAGCGGATAGCGCAGCAGCCCCGTGGGCAGCAGAGGCGCCGCCTCGTCGGTCAGCAGCTCCAGCCCGACGCCGGGGAACTCCCGGGCGACCAGGCCCGCACCGGTGCTGGAAGCACCGCCGGGCAGCCAGTGGCCGGAGGGCGAGCGGTGGGAGTAGACGACACCGTTCGGGTCGTGCAGCAGTTCCTCGGTGACACCCTTGAGCACGAGTGTGGTGCCCAGGACCGAGTTCCAGCTGCCGACCGCGGTCGCCCCGGAACCCAGTTGGGCCGCACAGCCGTCCGTCATCCCGGCGACCACGGGAATCCCCGGGACGAGCCCGCACTCCGCCGCGGCACCGGCGCAGACCTCGCCGATCAAGGTGCCGGGCAGCACCAGGCCGGGCAGGACACCGGTGGGGATCGCCAGCGCGGCGAAGACCTTCTCCGGCCATGACACCGCCGCGGCGTCGGCCCCGGACTTGAGCGCGTTGCTGGTGTCGGTGGGCACCTCGTGCCCGACGAGCCTGCGGTTGATGACGTCGTTCTGGTGCGCGAGGCGCCAGCCGTCCGCCACCGCGTGCGGATACCGGTCGAGCAGCCAGCGGAGCTTGGGAAGTCCCCAGGAACGCTGCATCCGCCGGTAGCCGGCCTTGGCCCACTGCTCTTCGCCGAGCGCGTTGACCTGCTCCGCCTCCACGGTCGCGCGGCCGTCGTCGTACATGAGGCCGGGGACGACACACCTGCCGTGCCGGTCGGTCAGAGTGACGGTTCCGGAGGTCGCGTCGACGGCCACGGCGCGGATGCGGCGCGGGTCGGCGCCCGTGGCGCAGGTCTGCCCCACGGCCGAGCAGACCGCACGCCACCACTGTTCCGGGTCCTGCTCATGGCGTTCGCCCCGCCGGTTACTGGTCAGCGGCGACGATCCCGACCCGAGCAGCCGGCCGTCCGAGGACACGGCGACCGCGCGGACCCCCTGTGTGCCCAGATCGATGCCAAGCCAGACGTCCTGGTCGGCGCCGCTCACGCGCCCGCTCCGCCGACGAGACCCGCGCCGTCGCGCCCGAGCGCCCAGATCGGCCGGTGCAGCTCCCGCAGCCGGACGAACTCCTCGTAACGAGCACCCACGGACCGGCCCTTGGCCGGGTCCGGCTCGTAGGTCGCGGAGATCCGTACGTGCCGTGCCGCCGCCGTCGCGAAGTCGGGCTCACGGCCGGTCGCGACCATGCCGGTCAGCCAGGCGCCGCGGGCCCCGGTCTCCGCGTCGGCGGGGATCGCCACCGGCAGGCCGACGACATCCGCGATCAGCCGCGTCCAGTACGCGCTCCGGGCACCGCCCCCACTCAGGGTCAACAGTTCCGGGGTGGCCACGGAGGCGGCCAGACAGTCCCGGATGGCCATGGTGGCGCCCTCCACCACCGCGCGGGCCACGTCCTCCCGGCCGCTGTCCAGGGACAGGCCGGACAGGGAACCGCGCGCCCCCGGGTCGAAGAACGGGGCGCGTTCACCGGCCGAGGAGACGTAGGGCAGGAACCGCACTCCGGCCGTGTCCTCGGCGCCGCGCTCCGCCAGAGCCATCAGGTCCGCGACGGAGCCGAGCCCGAGGAGCCGTGCGCCCCAGTGCAGCATGTCGCCGCCGCTCATGGTGGGGAAGGCACGCAGATAGTGCCCTGGGACGCCCAGGGCGACGGTGATGCCCACCGGCTCGTCGGTGAGCACACAGCCGGCCGAGTCGGTGACGATCTCGGTGGACAGCGTGGTGCCGAGCACGGTGCAGGCCCGGCCGGCGCTGACGGCGCCGGAGCCGATCGCGGTCGCGCAGATGTCGTAGGGGGCCAGCACCACCGGGATGCCCTCGGGCAGCCCCGTCCCGGCGGTGGCGGCGGTGCTGAGCGCGGCCACACGGTGGTCGTCGTCCCGCAGCTCGGGCAGCAGGTCACGGGCCCACTCCACGCCGTACAGCTCGAACAGCCGGTCGGACCACGTACGTCGCCCGATGTCCAGGAAGGGCGCCGACGCTTCGGACTCGTCCACGGCCGCTTCGCCGGTGAGCTTCAGGAAGAGCCAGCCACCGCAGGTCAGCAGGTGGCGGGAGCGTCGAGTCCGGTCCGGGTCGTGCTCCCGCATCCAGGCCAGCACGGCGTTGGGCATGCCGGTGGACAGCCGGGAGCCGCAGATCCTGAAGGCCTGCTCCAGGGTGCCGTCGCGCTCCCACCCGGTGACCAGGTCGGCGGCCCGGCCGTCGTTCCACAGCACGGCGGGCCCGGTGGGGCGGCCCCGGTCGTCGACGAGCCATGCTCCGTCACCCTGCCCGGTGACGGCCACCAGATCGGGCGGCTCGGGCAGCGCGGCCACGACTTCGCGGATCGCGGAGACGACCGCCTCCCAGACCTGGCCCATGTCCTGCTCCGCCAGACCCGGCCGGGGCCGCAGCACCCGCGTCGGCCGGTGGCTGGCCGTCAGTTCTGTTCCGTCCGGGCCGTATCCGACCACCTTGACCGTGGTGGTGCCCGCGTCGATGGCCAGCGACGTCATGCCTCAGCCCCTTCCGTGTGCCTGCCGCGAGCGGCGGGCGGCGGAGTCCAGGGCGACGGCGACCAGCAGCACGCAGCCCGTGATGATGAAGCGGTACGAGGAGTCGAGATTGAGCAGGGTGAGCCCGCTGGAGATCGACTGGATGACGAGCACGCCGAGGAGGGCGGCGAAGGCGGAACCACGGCCGCCGAAGAGGCTGGTCCCGCCGATCACCGCCGCGGCGATGGCGTTCAGGTTCACGTCCGCCGTGCCGGTGCTCTGGTTCGCCGCCGCGAGACGGGCGGCGGCCAGGACCCCGCCGGTCGCGGCGAGTGTGGAACACATGACGAACGCCGCGGTGTACACGCCGCGTACGTCGATTCCGGCCCTGCGGGCGGCCTCCGCATTGCCGCCCACCGCGTACAGCGACCGGCCGAACCCGGTCCGGGTGAGGACGTAGTGCAGGATCAGGACCAGGGCGACGAAGAGCACGAACATCCAGGGCACACCACGGGTGCGGTTCAGGTAGTACGCCGCGAACAGCAGCGCCGCCGCCAGGGCCAGGGACTGCACCGCCAGCCACCGCGGCGAGACGGACGACAGCCCGGCACGGCGGCGGCTGCGGGACCGGGCCAGGCCGACGGCGAGGAAACCGCCCGCGGTCAGGAGCATGAGGGCGTAGGCCAGGGCGTCGGGGACGAACCACACCTGGGCGAACTTCACCAGGGCGGAGTCGTACGGCAGATTGATGGCGTTCTGGCCGCGCAGGAGCCAGAGCTGGGTGCCGAGGAAGGCGAGCAGGCCGCCGAGGGTGACGACGAAGCTGGGCACTCCGAAGCGGTTCAGCACCTGCCCGTAGACCCAGCCGATCAGCGCGCCGACTCCGGCGGCGATCAGGACCGCCAGCCACACCGACTGCTCGTGACGGACCATCACCACGCCAGTGGTGGCGGCGGCGACCCCGCTCACCGATCCGACCGACAGGTCGATCTGGCCGACGAGCAGGACGCACACGATGCCGAGCGCGATCACCCCCAGGGACACCATGTCGAAGGACAGGTTCACCAGGTTGGTGCTGGACAGGAAGGTCCGGTTCAGCGACTGGAAGATCGTCCAGATCACCACGACACCGGCGACGACCGGCAGCATGCCCAGGTCGCCGGCCCGCGCCCGGCGGACCGTGCCCCGGACGCTGTCCCGGAAACCGTGCCGCGCCGCCGGAGGCTCGTCCTGCAGGTCGGTGGCCGCCGCCACGGGAGAACCGAGAGAGGTCACGACTGTCCCTCCTCTTCCCGAGAAGTGACCGCGCGGCGCGCGGCACGCTGCGAAACGGCGTTGTCGGAGGCCCCGGTGATCGCGGCGACGACCTCCTCGGAAGAGACCTCCCGGGCGTCGAACACACCGTTGTTGCGCCCGAGCCGGAGCACGGCCACCCGGTCGGCGACCGCCCGGACGTCCTCCATGTTGTGGCTGATCATGACGACGCCGAGCCCCTTGCCCCTCAGCCGCTCGATGAGGTTGAGCACCTCCGCGGTCTGGGCGACACCGAGGGCGGCCGTCGGTTCGTCGAGCAGGACGACCTCCGGCCGGCCGAGCAGGGCCCGGGCGATCGCCACCGTCTGCCGCTGACCGCCCGAGAGGGCGGCCACCGGGACGTCGAGCGTGGGAATCCTGGCCCTCAGCTCGCGCAGCAGTTCCCAGGACCGCTTCTCCATGGCGACGTCGTCCAGCATCCAGGGCCGTAGCTCCTGGCCCAGGAAGAGGTTCGCCTTGACGTCTAGGTTCTCGCACAGCGCCAGGTCCTGGTAGACCGTCGCGATGCCCAGCGCGTGCGCGTCGCCCGGGGAGTCGAACGAGACCTCCCTTCCGTGGAAGGAGACCGCCCCCGCGTCGGGCGCGTACACCCCGGAGAGGATCTTGACGAGGGTGGACTTGCCGGCGCCGTTGTCCCCGACCACGGCCACCACCTCACCGGCCGCGACATCGAGATCGATCCCGCTGAGCGCGGCGACGGCGCCGAACTGCTTGCTCACACCCCTCAGCGACAGTACGACCGTCCCGTCGGTTCCCGGGCCCGTCCCAGGCGAACCGGGGGCCGCCGGGATCGCGGAGCTCGTCATGGTTACCCTCTCTCGCTCCGGCACAGGCCGCCGCTACTCGATGCCCAGACGCCGGCAGTCGTCGGCGTACACGCGGGTGCAGACATCCGCGGGCTCGAGCACCCCGCCGGGACCGAAGATGACCTCTTTGACGTTCTCCCGCGTCACCACCGTCGGCTCGAAAAGCTGCGAAGGCGTGTCGAAGAGCGTCGAGTCCCCCTTGGGCGTCTTACCCTCCATCAGCTGATGGGCGGCCTCCGCCGCCGCCTCCGCGACCGTCTTGATGGGCTTGGAGATGGTGTTGTACTGGTCACCCGAGACGACGCGCTGGACCGCCGCCAGCTCGGCGTCGTTGCCGGTGACCGGAGGGACCTTCACCTCGGCACCCTTGAAGGCCGCGATCACCCCGCCCCCGGTGCCGTCGTTGGCGGCCACCACACCGGCGATCCGGCCGGGATACTGGGCGATCTGCCCGCTCGCCCACTGCTGCGCCTTCTCCGGCGACCAGTCCGGCGTGTCGTACTCGGCGAGCAGTTCGAACCCGCTGTCGTCGATCGCCTTGTGGATCCCCTTCTTGATCAGCCCGGCGGCGGCGTCGGTCGGAGACCCGTTGACCTGGAGCAGTCCGCCCTTCGCTCCCGTCTTCTCGAGGCGGCCGACCAGCGACCGGCCGATGGATTCGCCGATCGCCTCGTTGTCGAACGAGACATAGAAATCCGCGGCCTTCTTGGTCACCGGGCGGTCGTAGGCGATCACCTTGACGCCCTGGGAATGCGCCATCTGCACGATGGTGGAGGCGGAATCGGAGTCGACCGGGTCCAGCACGATGACCTTGGCGCCCTGGGCCATCGCCGAGTTGGCCTGCTGCTGCTGCAACGACGCGTCACTGTCGGCGTTCTGGTAGATGACCTTGCATTCCTGGCAGAGCGCCCCCATGCGCTTCTTGAAAAGGGGGGCGTCGTACTGCTCGTACCGGGTGGAGGCGAGGTCGGGCATCAGGAACGCGACCTTGCCCGTGCCGCTGCCGCCGCCGGAGCCGGTCGTGCCGCCGGGCTCCTCCGCGCACGATACGAGCGCGCCCATGGCGAGGATGCCGGTGAGAGCGAGACGTGCCGGTCTTCTCATGTTCCACTCCCTGCGCATCGACACTGAAGGCAACGCTCAGGAAACTCAGATGTTTCATTTGTGTCAACGGACCGCAGTAATTGAACAATTGCCGCGCTGTTTCCCCGGCATTCGATGTTCGCTCGGCGTTCGGGATCAAGGCGTGCGGGATGCGGACTCCGGCCGAGGTCCCTCGTTCCGCAACGGGGCGACGGCGGCGGCAGGGGATGTGCACTTCACAGAAAAGGAACAGGAGCGCCTGTGGGAGCAGAGGACCGGCAACCGGCCGACATGAGCGGCAGGAAACCCCGCGAGCGGAGGGAGCGGATCAAAGTCCGCGTCGTGGACAGGGGCTTCGTCCGGATCGAGCAACTGGCGGACGAGCTCGGCGTGACCGCCATGACCATCCGCAGGGACCTCGACTACCTGCAGGACCGGGGCTGGCTGAGAAAGGTCCGCGGGGGCGCGACGGCGCAGCCCTCGACCGCCTTCCACGGCGACGTGCGCCACCGTGCCCGCGCCATGACGGCGGCGAAGGAGGCCATCGCCCGAGCCGCCCTGCCGCTGGTCAAGCCCGGGCAGGCGGTCGTCATCGACGACAGTACGACGGCTCTGGCGCTCACCCGTCTCCTGGCCCGGCACGCCCCGTTGACCGTCATCACCAACTTCGGTCCCGTCACCCAGACGCTGGCCGGCAGCCCGGGCATCGAGCTCATCTCCCTGGGCGGCACCTACTACCCCGCCTACGACGCCTTCCTCGGCCTGCGCACGGTGGACGCCGTGACCAGTCTCAGCGCCGACACGCTCTTCGCCTCCACGACCGCCATCACCCGCGGCCACTGCTACCACCAGTCGCAGGAGACGGTGGCGGTGAAGCGAGCCCTGATGGATGCGTGCGCCCGCAAGATCCTTCTGGTCGACCACACGAAGTTCCGCCGGCGCGGGCTCTACCAACTGGCCCCCGTGACGGCGTTCGACCTCGTCATCGTCGACTCGGGCATCCCGGCCTTCGACCTCGACGCCCTCCAGGCGGACGGCGTCGAGGTACTCGTGGCCCGACCGGAACCACCGCGGGCGCAGCCGCCACCCGGCACCGGACCGCGGCGGTAGCGGAACGTGGTGTGTCCGTGTTCCTGTGTGCGTGGGGCGCCGGAGGGCTTTACCGGGGGAGTACGGAAAGGGTCCTGAGGCGTGCGTGCCCGCGGGTCCAGCCCGAGACGTCCAGCGCTACGTAGCGGGCGGTGGTGCCGGCGGAGAGGCCGGTCGTGGTGGTGCGGCCCCGAAGGCTCCCACCGGGCCGGTAGGTGACCCCGTCGTCGCTGAACTCGACGGTGGAGTCCGGGATCCTGCTCGTCGTCCACTCCGCGAGGACCCGTCCGACAGGCCGGACCGAACCGAGGTCCACGACCATCCGGGCCTGGCCGGATCCCGGGGTCCACGATGTCCGCCGGTCGCCGTCAACCGCGGCTGACGGGTCCGACATGCCGGCCGGGCGCGGTGCGTTCGGGAACGCGTCGCATCCCAACGCTGCGTCTCCGAGCGGATAAGGGACGACGCCGCGCTCCGTCACCGTCGCGGTCCGGCCGCGGCGCAGCCGGACCTTGGTGCGCCGGCCGTTGTCCGCCGTCACGAACAGGTCGCACGACGGCCCGGCGAGCCGCACGGTCGAGGCGTCGACCACCTCTGCCCGGACGCCGGGCGGCACCGTCCCTCCCGTCGCCGCCCGCAGGGTGAAACGGGCCGGGGCGACAGCCGCGGTCGCGCCGTCCAGTTCGGCCGCGAAATCGGTGCCGGAGGAGGTCACCGTCTGCGAACCGGCGTAGAGGACGAGGCCGGTGCCCTGCCGGGGCAAGGCCACCAAGGTCTTCACGGCGTCGGTGGAGAGGTTGAACAGACTCAGGTGCCCGCCCGCGGTGCTGGCGTGAACTGCGGAGTTCCCGGCCTGTGGTGCCTTCCGGGACGCCGCCGCCCTCAGTGCGGCGGGGTCTCCTGTGGGATGTCCCTCGATGGTGAGGGCCTCGGCGGGTCCGTCCGACAGCACCACCATGTCACCGTAGACGGCGAGGGGATTGGAGCTGTCACGCACCACCAGTCCTGCCCTTCCGTCCACGGAGAGCCAGCCGCCGCGGCTCGTGAGTTCGGCCTCGGGGAAGCGGGTCAGTTCGGTCCAGTGCTCCCCGTCGTCGGACCCCTGGATCAGGTACCGGGTCGCAGCCGCGGACTCCCACGCCAGGCTGACGTGGTCGAAGGCGACGGAGCTGCCGAGGTCGACCGTCAGCCAGCTGTCCTGGCGGGTGCGTTCGGCGACGGCGACGGCCCAGCGGGTGGTGTCGTCGCCGTCCAGCACACGCACCGCCTCGCGGCCCGGCGTCGCCGACGAAGCGGTGGCGGCAGCGCCGCGGGCGAGGTCGGCGCCGTCCGCGCCGTCCCGGACGGAGAAGGTGTAGAGGGAGTACCCGTACTGCGGGTGCCCTGAGACGCCCTGCATACGGACGAAACGGTGGGTGCCGCGGGGGAGGAGGAGGGTGTCGACCCGGGGCCCGGTCCCGCCCGAGGTGTTCCCGCTGTCCTTCGATTTCACCTGAACCGATCCCTCGGCCGAGGTGTACGTACGACTGCCGTCCAGACCCGCCAGCCCCGGCATCGTCAGATTGTGTATCCGCAGGTGCCCCTCTCCGGCGGCCGTGCCGCTCGTCGCGTAGACGACCGCACCCGACGGCAGGGTGGTGAAACCGGCGATCCCGGTGTCGAGTTCGAGTACGGAGGCAGTCGCGTCGATACCGTCCCGGACCTGCCGGTAGGTCGTGACCGAGCGGCGCAGCACCTTGCCGCCGGTCGAAGGCAGGAACATCGGGGTGTTGCCGCTCAGCGCGAACAGCCAGTCGTCATGGGCGGGCTGCCACGCGAACTTGACGAAGCCCGGCTTGCTCACCGCAGCCGCCCAGGCCGCCGGGGTCTGCTGGACCACCAGGCCAGGGCCCTCGGCGAAGTCCCGCACCCCGGAGGCCCGCGCGTAGAACTCCTCGTCGGACAGCGGTGCCACGGCGCCGCCGTGCGCAGCCCGCCACCGGTGCAGCAGATAGCTGATGGCGATCTCGGCCCTGGCCTCCGGTTCGTACTTCGCCTCGCCCGAGAACTTGGCGAGCCGGTACTCCGGGGCGTACGCCTGGTAGGGCGCCAGCCGCTTCGCCATCGCCGCCTCCGCCCAGGCGGCGGAGCGGTCCCCGGTCACCTGGGCGAGGAAGGCCAGCGGGATCACGTCGCGTCCGTAGAGGTGTTCGCGGTCCGCCACCATGGGCATCAGGGGTTCGCCCGCGTCGCTCATCACCATCAGAAGAGTGCGCCACAACGGCCCCGCGTTCGGCTGCGCGGTCAGGACCTGCGGCATGGGCCGGCCCGCGGCGATGAAGTGGGCGGCGTTGCGGCCGGAGGTACGCCACAACTCCTCCTGGTAGTGCGGGCCGAAGGAGTCGTGGTTCTCGACGATGAACGTGTCATAGAGGTTCGTCGCGGTGTTCGCCTGCACGGCGACTCCGTCGACCAGGGCGGGATTGGCCAGGTCCGCGGCGGGCAGGCCTGCTTCGTTCCGGGTCCACCGGCCGAAGGCCGCCGTCCACCCGTCGTGCCGGGGATCGTCGGTGGCCCAGGCGAGGCCCGGTGCCAGCGACTGGGCGTAGACGCCCATCTCCTCGAGCTTCGTGTCACCGACGAATCCACCCTCGAGCCCGTTCGGCGTCCAGCTCCCGGAGGCGGGATCGTTCCCGCTGCCGAGGGCGGTGGTGCATTGCGCCTGTTCGCGGGCGATCGTGTCGACATTCCGCCGCGTGGTGGCGTCCAGTTGATCCCAGAGCAGCCGCGCGGCGAGCACGAAGTACAACTGGAAGGTCGTGTCGAAGAACAACGTGCGGCCCCACTCCGTGCCTCCTGTGAGGCGATTGGAGGCGGCGAAGTGCTTGATGGTGGCCATCGTGCGGGAAAGCAGCTCGTCCTTGCCGATGCCGGCACGCCCGGGGTCGTAGGTCCCCTGGGTCAGGAGCACGGCGTTGCCGAGCACAACGGCGAAGCCGAAGTCCTTGGCGGTGTAATGGCCGAGGGCGGAGTCCCATTGCGTCTCCGCCCACCGCGTGTGCGTCAGCAGCACCTGGTAATAGGTTTCTGCGATGTCGTCCGTCTCCGAGGCGTCGTGGTGGCCTCCGATGACGGCAGTCGGATCCGCTGCCGCCGCACCTGGGAAGGCCAGCGAACCGGCGGCCAACAGACCTGTCAGTCCGGCGAGTTGGACGAACCTTCGTCTGTCGAGGGTGGTCGGGTCATCGGTCATGGGGCCCTCCGGAGCTATGACAACGTTGTCAGTACGACATCCTGGTCATCCTTTCCCCTGGCCCTGCGCCCGTCAAGGGGTCTGCCCCGCCGCCGTTGCACGGGTGGGTGTGGGTGGTGCGGCTACCTGGAGCGTTCGCCCTGGAGGGTGTGCTGTGGGGTGGGTGATGTCGAGGAAGTGTGTGCGGCGGATGGCGTGTGAGCTTCTTATATGAAGTGGGTGTTAGCCTGCCTGCGGTCCATGATCGAACGCATACGGGGGAGGCGCGGTGGGCTTCGACGGCTACCAGGCCAAGGCAGGTATGACCGGCCAGGCCCTGCAACTCGACGACGCCGGAACGGATATGGACGGCGTCAGCTCGGCTGTCAGGTCCCGCACCAGTTACTCGTACGACGATGCCGGCGGCGATGACGCCGCTTCGGCCCTCAACGCGTTCGTCAAGGCATGGGAGGCCGAGGCCAAGACACTGGCGTCGGCGTTGCACGAGCTCGGTGGCAAGGTGCAGTTGGCCAAGAACGCCTACCGCGGAACCGACGGTCTCGTGAGGACGAGCGTGTCCGGTGTCTCCGTCGACGCCCCGAGCGGCATCCCCACCACACCGACGCAGGGCGGGCGCAGCTCGGTCCTGTCGAGCTACTGAGGAGTGGGTCGGTGTCGTTCTTCCCCTCTCCCTTCGACTCCCCTTCCATCCGCCTCGCGTGGCTCGCCGGGCTGTCCAAGAAACTGCTCGGCGCCGGGAGCAAGAACGAGGTCCTCGACCTGATAGACGACGCCCTGTCGGTGCCCGCACCGGGTGGGGACCAAGGAGTCATCGAGGGCCTGTCAACCCTCTACCGCAGCCAGGTCGGCAACGTCGGCACCGTCTTCGACCAGGTCGACCGGGTGGGCCGCAAAGGCCTTGCGGAGGTATGGGTCGGCGACACGAGCGTCCTCGCCTCCGACGCGGTGAAGGCCGCCGGGCGGGCCGTGACCCAGATGAGCGAGGCGTTCCACGAAGGCTCGTCGGTGCTGCTGACTCTGGCCGACGCGATCGGCGCCGCGCAGCGCCAGGACGAGCGGGGTCGTGGACAGCTGGTGGAGCAGAAGAACGCGCTCGGCGGCAGGGACGGCTTCTTCGACGACATGCACGAGAACGACGAAGAGGAGTGGGACCGTAAGAACGCCGCCCACTTCAGCTCCTACGCGGTCGACCTGATGCACACCGCCGTGTCCGACGCGCAGGAGGCCACCCGCGTCGCGGCCCGGGATCTGAACAAGCTGGCCGCAGAGGCGCGGGCCGGGAAGATGGGCACCAGCGAACTGACCGCCGTCGACAAGCTGATGCTCGCCGACACCGGCGTCGCGGGCGCCGACGCCGAGCTCAACGAGATCCTCAAGGCGGGCGAACTGGAGCGTGCATCGGCACGTATGGACCTGCTGGGCCTCGACGACGAGATGGCCATGGAGCGGATGCTCGCGAAGTCGGAGACTCCGCAGGAGCGGGCCTACCTGATGAAGGCCCTGGCCGCCGGCCACAGCGTCGCCGAGATCGGCACGTTCCAGGACAAGATCCACGGCAAGGACTCCGACTGGATGCGCCGGCACCTCACTCCGGTGGTCACCGAGGCGGACAGCATGAACGACGAGGGCCTGGCTGCGGACGGCGCGAACAGCAACACGGACTCCGTCACGTTCGACGGACAGAAGTGGATCCAGGGCGGCGACGGCTCCGAGGGCACCTGCGTGGCCTCGTCCACCGTCACGTCCCGCGCCATGGTCGACCCCCTGTACGCGCTCGAACTCACCGGTGGCCCCGACGGGCAGGAAGACGACCCCGACGCCTTCAAGCAGCGACTGGTAGCCGAACAGCACCGGCTGCACACCGAAGGCGACGGTGGCGAGAACTGGACGGGCATGGGGTCCGAGGGGCAGGAACGGATCAACGACTCCGCCGTCGGCGGTGCCACCGGCAGTGACTACGAACGCCAGGACCTGGACAGCGCCGCCGACCGCAGGGCGGCTCTCACCGAAGTCGAGAGGTCGGTGGCGCAGGGGCATCCGGTGCCGGTCGACGTCTCGGGCAAGGACGGCGCACACGCGATGACCATCATCGCCCAGGAGGGTGACATGCTTCAGGTGTACAACCCCTGGGGCTCGACCACCTGGGTCAGCGAGGACGACTTCATCAACGGCCACATGGGCAAGGCTTCCAACAGTGAACTCCCTGACGCGTACAGTGTCTACCTTCCGCGGTAGCAAGGGCGGTGCCGCGATCGCGGCGGCCGCGCTCCTGGCTCTCGCCACGGGCTGTGGCTCGGGCACCGGAGAATCGTCCGGCGGCTCCACGGGCGCTTCGGACAGTCCTGAGAGCTACACGGCGAAGGACACCGACATCACCGCAGAGCCGGGCGAGCGCTTCACGCTCAACGTCGACCAGAACGCCTCCACCCGCGAGGACTGGTACCTGGTCGACCCCGAGCCCGACAGCTCGGTGCTCGTCAGCCGAGGCCGGGACCAGGCGTCCGACTCCGGCGACAAGCCGGCGCCCGGCGCGGGCAGCCGGCTCACCTTCACCTTCGAGGCCAAGGGCAAGGGAACCACCCGGTTCACGCTGCTGCATTGCACCTTCACCACGTGCCAGGGCAACACGTCCACGCTGCCCCCGGAGACGACCGGGCCGTCCGCGACCCCGGCCCCTGGGGCGACCTCCCCCTCCCAGGCTCCCGAGCGCATCACCTACACCGTCACCGTCAGCTGAACCGCGGCGGACCAGTCAGCGAAGACGAGATACCCGAGGCCCCGCCATGAACGACGCCCCGCACCCGCCGGACCGCACGGACGACGAGCTGGCCCGGCTCGACATCACCGTCCTGCTGCGTTACGGCCTCACCGCCGAGCCCGGCCCCCGGCGCACCGCCCTGTTCGGCGACGGTGCCGCGGCCGCGGCCGTCGTCCTCGATCGCCTCGGCACCGAGCCGCGCTCGGTCGCCTTCCTCGCCGACACCGTGCGTGCCGGCGGACTCGCCCGCGCCGCGGAGCTGCCCGAGCCCCTGCCCGGCCGGGAGGCGGCCGTTCTCGTACGGGAGTGGCTGCGGGCCGGCGCCGAACTCGTGGGCGGGATCGCGGCCGACGACACCGCGGCAACGTGGCTGCGCGCTGTGGCGACCATCGTCGAACTGAAGCGGCTGGCCCGGGCGCGGGGCCGGAGTACGTGATCCGAGCAGCCGGTCCGAGCGAGTGCGTCGGCGTGAGCCTTCTCCTCGCCTGCCCCGATGCGGGGAAGGCCCCGGGCCGGGGCCTGGACATCGAGTGTTCTCGGCCATGCGGTGGCGCTTGGTCGACTTGAGGAGACAGCTGGGGTCGAGACAGACACGGCGGGCCCGGCCTGAGTGCTCGGGACCCGCCGCGCGCGTCGAGGTCCAGGGCCTCCCGTCCGGATCATGCCGGGCTCGCGAGGCCTGTCCAAACGAAGGGCCTAGACGTACGGGATCTTCACGACGGCCGCGTCCGTGCCGGTCTGCACCTGGGACGTGCCGTTGCCCAGCGCGCTCCAGATCTCCAGGCGGACCGTTCCGCCCCTGAGGTCGGCCAGGCTGCCGGTCACCGCTGTGGTGCCCACGGCCTGGGTGTACTCCTCCCACCCCGTGACCGGGTCGGTCGCGAAGTAGCGGAAGGTCTCGGTCCGGTCGAAGGTGCCGTCCCCGGTCACGTCGTAACTGACCCTGACCTGCGGGGCGAGACCCACCTTCGTACCTGCGTCGACCCGCAGGCGGAAGGCGGTGGACGCCCCCGGTGCGAGTGTTCCGTCGACCTTCTTGATCTCGTAGACCGTCGGCCTGTACGGCGTGCCGTCCCGGTTGACGCCGTCGGCCGAGGCCAGCGTGTCGGCTCCCGCCGCACTGTCCGTGGCGGTCGTGAGAGTTCCGCCGGTCTTGAGCCGGAAGGTGTTGCCGGTGGACGGGCCAGGCTCCTCGGGATCCGGGTCGGGGTCTCCGCCGCCGGCGCCCGTGCCGGTGGCCGTGGAACGGGCCGGCACCGAGAGGGTCGCGCCGTCGGAGAAGGTGACTGTGCGAGCGGTGGAACCATGGTTGTGGGCGCTGTACGTACGGACTCCGTTCTTGGTGAAGACCGCCGACGTCGGGATGTTCCCGCTGACGGTCAGGTCGGGCGCGCCCAGGCTGTCGAGCGTGGCGATCCAGTGATACGTGTGCGCCTTGGACTCACCCTGCTCCGGGCCGTAACCCGCGTTCCCCGCGTCCCATTTGGCCTTCGCCGCAGCCGGATCGGCCAGCGACTCGAACTCCCACAGGAGGTCGCGCCATTCGACGGCCGGTCCGCCGTTCTCCCGCTCCATCTCCGCGATGTTCCGCCTGATGGCGGCCTTCTCACGGGCCAGGTGCAGCGAACCGCCGGTGACGGGCAGGACGTTGATGCCGTGAATCTCCTCCGGGTTCGCGGTCCACCAGGTGGAGTACGCGCCGCCGCTGCCCCACACCATGCCGACCGTGTCGTGCCCGAAGGAGCCCGGGAAGACCTGCTGGTCGGCGTCGAACCAGTACTGTGTGATCGCTTCCGACTCGGTCGTCAGCAGGTAGCTGCCGAGGTCGCGCAGCCCGGTGTCACCCGTCGCCGCGCCCCACAGGACGAGCCCCGCGCTGAGGTTGACGGACTCCGAGGAGGACTCCTGGTTGTTGCCCGCCGCGAAACCCTGGTGGCCGGAGGCCCAGCTGTGGCCCGCGTAGACGTCGAAGCCGCGCAGGAACGGGTACGCGGCATCCGTCCGGCTGGGGTTGGCGGCGTCCCGCACCAGGGTCTTGACCATGGTGCCCCAGGCGGAGTCGGCGGCCCACGCCTGGTCGTACTGGGCGACGATCGCCGCCGCGTACACGTAGTAGCTGTAGTGGAAGTGGTGGTCGTTGAGCTCGGTGTCGCTGCCGTACGAGGCCGGGTAGCCGGTGAGCGTCTTCCAGGTCTTGTCGTAACTGAACTCAGCTGCGCCGCCCGCCGTGAACCACTCCTGGAGGCGGCCCTTCATCAGGCCGAGCAGCTTGTCCCGGATGCCCGGCTGGCCGATCTGGTCGGCGACGGGCACCAGCTGGGCGAGGCGGCCGAGCGCCTTGCCGGTCCAGTACGTGTCACTGGCCCCGGAGAACGGGTCGGAGGCGTTCGCCACCTCGTTCAGGTATCCGGTCAGCCGGACCTTGTCGACCCCGCTGGATGCGGGGAGCGCGGGCAGCACACCCTGGTTCTTCTGGCTGGTGGTGAAGGAGGCGGACTCCCGCACCTTCATGGTGCCGCGCGGGGAGACGTACGTGTACGGCGTGAGTGCGTCGGAGGTGTGCAGCCACTGGTGGCGGTACAGCGCCTGGAGCGTGCCGCGTTCGGTGCCCTCCTTGGCCTCCGTGGTCAGGCTGTAGGTGGCCTTGACCGTGCCTCCGGCGGATTCCCAGGCCACCTTGGAGCCGGTGACGAAGCTGAAGGCGTACTTCCGGTAGGTCGCGAGCGCCTCCGTGGACGGCAGTACCGCGAGCGAGAAGTAGTCCTTGCCGCCGAGGCCCGCGGTGATCGTGGAACCGGAGACGGCCCAGTCGCTGCCGGTCGGGGCGAACAGGGCGTAGTGGTGGCCGGCGACGGTGATGCCGAGGACGTTGCCGTTGTCCGCGAAGACCGTGGGGGTGCCGGCCGTGGTGATGCGGGCGTCGCCGCCGGAGCCCTTGGCGTACACGAAGGGCATGCCGTGCCCGATGGTCGTGCGCAGGGTGCGGGTGCCGTCCGACCAGTAGGGGGTGACCGTCCAGTCGGACCAGTCGTCGGCCTTGGTGTCCGGGGAGTTCAGACCGTTGAGGCCGACGGTGAGGTCCGCCTTGTGCGCGTACTCGTACTGGCGGCCCTCGCCGACGACCACGGGCGTGGTCGGGTAGCCGACCTCCAGTCCGCCGGAGGTCGCCTGATAGGTCAGCGGGTGCCCGTACATCGGGGTGGAGTACGGGTTGTCGCCGTAGCGCTGGTAAGCGAGGGAGGACCACCAGTCGTTGGTCGGGACCGGTTTGTCCTTGGCCGCCGCCGTGAGCTTGGGTGTGACCGGGGCGCCGGTGTTGGTGGTGGGGCCGGAGGCACCGGCGGGGCGGCTGTCGGTGTAGCTGCCGGAACCTGCGGGGATGGTGGCGGCTGCCGCCGGGGATGCGGCAGGGCCGAGGCCCACAGCGGCCAGGGCGATGGCCAGGACCGTCGCCGCTACGGGTCTGGAGAGGGAGGCTTGCATGGGCAGCACCTCGTCACGTGGGGACAGAGAGTGCTTGAGAGCGCTCTCATGTGCCACGGAACGTAAAACCTTTGAAAGGTAGGTGTCAATAGCGTTGACGCACAGGGCGCTGGGCGTCGAGCACGGGCGTCGTACGTTCGAGACTTGACCGGAGGAGTGAGCTTGGACGCTCTCAGGGCACAGGTCGTGAGGGCGTGGGTACCGATACGTGCCACCCTTTGCGACGGCGGCCACCGGTTCCCGTCGGCTCTGCCCAGGGAGCCCCGAAGCATCGAGGCGGATGAGTGGCGTGCGCTTCGTTCCGTGAGGGATCATGGGTGCAGGGGTGCCGGTTCCGACTCGGCCGCATCCGCGCGGCCGGCAAGCTTCAGAGCCGTGAGGAGCGTCGATGGTCGTTCTGCAGAGCGCGCTCGACGCGTTGCGTGAGCGCGCCGGTGAACTTTTGTTTGAGCGGGTGGCCGGCCCGGACGGCCCCCGGAACAGGGATGCGATCCACAACACGCCTGGACCCCGCTGGTTCCCGGAGGACAGTCCGGTGCGCCGTGTCCACGGGGACAGTGCGATGTTCATCGGCGGACTGTCCGCACTGCTTATGCAGTCTCTCCATCCCGTAGCCATGGCCGCGGTGTCCGCCCATTCGGGGTTCAGGGGAGACCCCTGGGGGCGGCTGCAGCGCACCAGCACCTTCCTGGCCACCACGACGTATGCCACGGCCGAGGATGCGCAGGCCGCCTGCGAGCGCGTCAAGGGCGTGCATGCACGGATCCGGGGCACCACCGACGAGGGCGTGCCCTACCGCGCCTCCGATCCCCACCTGTTGGAGTGGGTGCACGTGGCCGAGACCGAGAGCTTCCTCGGAGCACACCAGAGGTTCGGGTCGCGGCCCCTGACGGAATGCGAATGCTCCCGGTACGTCGCGGAAATGGCCCGCGTCGCCGAGGCGCTGGGCGTCACCTCCCCGCCTCGATCGACCCAGGCTCTGCGCGCACGCCTGGAGGAGTACCGGGCAGAGCTGCGATGTACGCCGCAGGCGCGGGAGACCACTCGGTACCTGCTGCTGCGGCCACCGATACCTGTTCTCGCGTTGCCGTTCTACGCAGCCCTGGCGACCAACGCTGTCGCCCTCCTGCCCCGCTGGGCGACCAGTGAACTGGGCTTTCCGCGTTGGGGGCCGGGGGAGCGATGGGTGCTGATGCCGACGGGGCGAGCAGCTACAGGCCTGATCGGATGGGCGATGCGCGGGCTCGAGGACGGAAAACGGTCCTGAGCCACTCGGAGTCGCCCGAGGGCCCTGGCTCCGGGACGGACCGTCTCCGCGTCGCCGGCCCCTTTGCTTGCGGAACATCGTGCCTCTCAGGTCCACGCCAGGGCGCAGCCTCGGACGCTGAAGGCGTCTGCTTTGATCAGCCCCATGACGGAATGGTCCCAGCTCACCCATGCGTACGGAACTGCCGAAGACGTGCCTGGCCTCCTGGAGGCAGCCGGGCACGACCCGGAGAGCCCAGCGTGGGACGAGCTCTGGTCCCGCCTGTGTCACCAGGGGACGGTCTACCCCGCGAGCTACGCCGCCCTGCCCGCACTGGTCGGCAAGGCGCGCCGGCTCACGCCGTCGGACCGAACCGCGCCCCTGCTCCTGGCCGCGTCCATCGTCGCCGGCGCCGACCGGCCCTACGGGATACCTGACCCCAAAGATACCTACGCCGCGGAGGCCTCTGAGCTGATCGAGCTGGCGGAGGAGGCTCTGCACGATCCGTCACTGGCCGACAGTCCGGAGCGCTATGTGGAACTCCTCGAAGCCCTGCTCGCTTTCGAGGGAGTCGAGGTGTGGGGGGAGCAGCTGCACGGACTCAACGATGAGGAGTTCGAAGTTCCCTGCCCAGCGTGCGGGGCGGAGAACTTCGTCGTGTTCGGCGAATACGGCTACTTCTCCACGACCGACAGCATGTACATGAACGAGGCCACCGGGCACCGACGGGAGTTGCGACCCGCAGCCATCTCCACCTTGGAAGGGCTGGCCGAGCGGCTCCACGTGCGTGCTCTCACCGACGGTCAGCACAAGGTCGCGGACGCATTGACCTACCTCTTCGGAAGCGCGTACTGCGCGGAGTGCGAGGCGCTCTTCCGCGTCGATCGGGCCATCGTGGCTCGCTGGAGCAATTGAGGCGACGCGCTACTTCGTCATGCACGGCACGACCTGTACGGCGACCTCGAACCTCTGGAACCGGCCTGCCCCCGCACCGCCCGCTCGGCCTCACCGGGCCGGGATGCGCGCCGCTGCGAACCGATGCTTGGCCATGCCGAGGCGTTCGTACGTGGCTATGGCCGGCGCGTTGCTGGTGAGCACCATGAGCGCGGCGCGGCCGTACCGGTCGACCAGGGCGTCCAGGACGAAGCCGGACACGGCCCGGCCAAGGCCGCGGGCGCGGGCGCGGGCGGTGGGGCGGGTGAACACGCCGCCCATGAACCCGCACCCGGCCGCGGACCACACATCCGCCGCGACCGCCAGCGGCTCCACCCCGAGGCTGCCGTCCACCTCGCCGACGACCCCGGCCAGCGGCGCGCATCGATCAACGTAGCTCCCCCAGGAGCCGGTAGGACGCGCCGACCTCCTTCAGGACCCGCCGCACCAACACGACCACATCGGCGCCGTCACCCATGACCGCGAGCCGGTCCTGTTGCCGGTTCGGGCTGGCCACCGCCCACGCCGCGCCGTGACGCCATGCCCGCACCCCTGGCCCCAGGCTCTCGCCGCCCTGTCCCTGGGCGGCCCAGATCAACTGCCCCGTGGCCGGCCCCGGCCTGCTCGATATCGCTGATTCGCGAAAGTTCCTCCATGCGCCACGTCTACCAAGTGACGGTGATCACGGATCCTCCGGGGGCGGCGCTGCTTAGGCTTGTGTCGTCGTCGCGGTGAGGTCCGGGGGAGCGAGTCCCCCTCCTGCACTCGCCAGGCGATGCGTCAGGAAAGTCGGCAAGTGGTCAGCACGAGTCCTGAAAAACCTGGGAACGCCGCCCGGGGAACGCGACTGGATGTAGTGTTTTGAAAGAGCCCTTGACCTGCAATAACGCAGGCAGGGAGCCTATTTTTGGGAGTACCGCGATGTTGCGTACCATGTTCAAATCCAAGATCCACCGAGCCACCGTGACCCAGGCCGACCTGCACTACGTCGGCTCCGTCACGGTCGACGCCGACCTGATGGACGCCGCGGACCTGCTGCCCGGCGAGCTCGTGCACATCGTGGACATCGACAACGGCGCACGTCTGGAGACGTACGTCATCGAGGGCGAGCGCGGCTCCGGCGTCATCGGCATCAACGGCGCCGCGGCCCACCTCGTACACCCCGGTGACCTGGTCATCCTCATCAGTTACGCCCAGGTCGACGACGCCGAGGCTCGCTCCCTCGTGCCGAGCGTCGTGCACGTCGACGCGGGGAACCGCATCGTTGCCCTGGGCGCCGACGCCTCCGCTCCCGTGCCGGGTACGCGCACCGAGCGCAGCCCGCAGGCCGTCGTCCCCGCCGGGGGCTGAGCCGCCTCGTGGGCTCTCCCCCGGCCGGCCCTGAGGCAGGGCCGGCCGGGGGACGTCCCGGGCCAGGAGCCACGGTGCGTACGTGTGGACTCGGCAGGCGAGGGAAGCCGCACGGGGAGACGGTGGAGAGGAGATCCACTCGTCCCGTCCGTCGCACATGGAGGACCGAGATGACGCACCCCAGTCCCGACCCCGTGCCGCCCGCCCCGACTCCCCCGCCCGTACCGGGGCCGCCGACGCCTGTGCCCTCCCCGCCACCCGTACCGCCGGGCCCGGTGCCGCCCGGCCCCGCGCCCGACCCGATTCCGCAGCCCCCTAACCCCGACCCCGATCCGGTGCCCGAGCCGGAGCCCTCGCCCCAGCCGGCGGGGTGAGCCGGGGCTTCTAGGGCTTCTCGCGGAGTTGCGTCAGCGCGTCCGCGTGGCGCAGCCCGCTCTCCGCCGCCACCGAGTCGAGTGACTGCGCCTCGCGGACCGGAGCGAAGCGCAGGCCGCCGGACTGCCCGGCGAAGCCGTACACGGCCGGCCGGGGCAGGCTGTTGTAGGCCCAGGGAGTGGAGAAGTAGTACGCCCCGGTGTCGTAGAGGGCGACGAAGTCACCTTCCCGCAGCTCGGGAAGGTCGCGGCCGTGGGCCACGACGTCCCCGGCGAAGCAGCACGGCCCCGCGATGTCCTGGGCCATCGGCGGCCCGCTCCGGGGGCGGCCCTCCCCGTCGAACGCGCCGACCCTGAGCGGCCAGGCGTCGGGCATGAAGACGGTGCGGGTGGCGATCTGGGCCCCCGCGTGGGTGAGCGCGATGCGACGGCCCCCCGCGTCCTTGGTGTACTCCACACGCGCCCCGATGAAGCCGTTCTTGGCCAGCAGGGACCTGCCGAATTCGGTGACCAGGTCGTAGTGCCCGTCGAAGATGCCCGGAGCCGCGGCCCGGAGCGCCGCCACGTACTCCGCGAAGGCGGGGCGGGTCTCGTCGTCGTCGAAGTTGACCGGCAGCCCGCCGCCGATGTCGATCCCGGTGATCTGGCGGGTGCCCAGGGCCTCGTTGGTCTCCTCGGCGAGACGGTACGTCTCCGCGATGCCGGCGGCGATGAGCTCCAGAGAGCAGCCCTGCGAGCCGACGTGGGCGTGCAGCCGGGTCAGCCAGGGATGCTCCGCGAAGGTCTGGACGACCCGCTCACGGGCGCCGGGGTCACGCAGGGCCACTCCGAATTTCGAAGTGGCCGTCGCCGTGCTCATGGCACCGATTGAGCCGCCCCCCACCTGCGGGTTCACCCGCAGCCCCAGGACGGACGCCGACCCGGGGGAGCGGAGCTCCTCGATCCGGCGGATCTCGCCGAAGCTGTCCGCGTTCACGGCGATACCGAGCGCCAGCGCCAGCCGGAGCTCGTCGCGGGTCTTGGCGGGTGAGTCCAGGACTATTCGGGCCGGGGCGAAACCGGCCTCGACCGCGAGCCTCAGTTCGCCCGGGCCCGCCACCTCGCAGCCCATGCCGCAGTCGGCGAGCAGCCGCAGCACCGGGATCAGCGACGCGGCCTTCGCGGCGAAGGTGTGCTGCACCCGTACGCCCGGCGCGGCGGCGAAGGCCTCCCGCAGCGCGTCGACGGAGTCGAGTATCCCGTCAGCGTCGAGGAAGCCCGCGAGTGGCCGCTCCTCGCCGAGCAGCCCTTCCCCCACCGCGAGGCGTAGCGCCTCCGCGAATCTGGCGGAGCGCGGCGCGGGGGAGGGCTCGGTCACGGATTCCGACGGTGGCGTACGGCGGCTGGCGTTGATAGGAGCCTCGCAGGTCGGTGCTTTCAGGCGATGAGCGGGACCACAGCCTCGGGCGTCAGCATCCGGAAGGTGAACGCCTGGTGGAAGTAGAGCCGGATGCTCGTCGCGTCGTGGTCCAGATACCCGATGGACAGGTCCTGGGCCAGACACAGCTCGAAGTCACCCCCGCGCGTGGACAACAGGATTCCGCCCGCGACGGCGGGCGCCCACAGGATGGGTTCGTCGAGCTGCCGCGCCAGATGGGTGGTCACGGGATAGCCGTGGTCGGACGTCTCGGAGGCCTCGGTGAACGCGTCGGCGCCGAGCAGCAGCCGGTACGGCCCGTCGACCCCCGCGAGCCGAAGCCGCGTCAGGGCCTGGCTCACCGCCGCCGGATAGTCCCGCGCGTCCGCGGGCAGCGGCAGCGGGGTGTGCGAGGAACCGTCACGCAGGCCCGTGATGCCGGCCGCCGCGTACCCGTCGATGACGGCCATGTCCTCGGCGAACGCACAGGTGCGGGCCGCGTCCTTGACCGGCTGCCAGTCGCTGTCCTCGGAGCCGCGTTCCACGTCGTCGACAGCCGCCCTGGTCACGGTGAAGGGCACCCGCCATTCGATGACCGGAGTCGCCGTCCGCGCACGGGCGAACACGTCGGGGGTGGGCGGATCGATGTCCCGCAGATGTCCGTCGCCGATCGCGGACAGCTCCGGCCCTTGGGGATCGCTGACGTCGACGACCCGGCGGCCCGCCACGTGACGGCTGAAGGTGCGTCTGGCCTCTTCCTCGATCTGGCCCCAGGCGGAGTCGGTGACGGGCGCGAGCTCGCGGTGCAGATTGTTCATCACTGGGCGCTTTCTTGCAGGCTGCCGATGCGCAGCGAACCGTCGCGGACCACCGGCGTCGTCGGGGGGCGCCGCTCCGCGGGCTGCGGCTCCGGGGCGGCTGTGGTCCCGGCGGGGGAGGGCGGCGGAGGAGGAGCGTCGAGAAAGTCGGCGCTGGGGGCGTGGAAGAGCGTGCCGGTGACCGCGGTGGAGAAGTCGAGGATGCGGTCGTGGGTGCCGGGTGGGCTGCCCAGGAACATGTTGCGGAGCATCTGCTCGGTGACCCCGGGATCGGCCGCGTACCCGATGAAGTACGTCCCGAACTCGCCCTCCCGGAAGCTGCCGAAGGGCATGTTGGCGCGCAGGATGTCGCGTTCGGTGCCGTCGTCCTCGGTGATGGTGTTCAGGGCGACGTGCGAATTCGCCGGCTTGACGTCGTCGGCGAGCTCCATGTCGGTGAACTTCGTACGGCCGATGACCCGTTCCTGCTCCTCGGTGCTCAGCCCGTTCCAGCCGGCCAGGTCGTGCAGGTACTTCTGCACGACGACGTAGCTGCCGCCCTCGAAGTCAGGGTCCTCCGGGCCGACCATGGCCGCGGCCCTCGCCCCGTCGCCCACCGGGTTCTCCGTACCGTCGACGAAACCGAGCAGGTCGCGGTGGTCGAAGTATCGGAAGGCCTGGACCTCGTCGACGACCCTCACCGCACCGCCGAGCCGTCCGAGGAGCTGAGAGGCCCACTCGTAGCAGACGTCCATCTGCTCGGCGCGGACGTGGAACAGCAGATCGCCCGGTGTCGCCGGAGCACGGTGGACGGGGCCCCGCAACTCCTGGAACGGGTGGAGACGCGCAGGCCTGGGGCCGGCGAACAGCCGGTCCCAGGCATCGGATCCGAAGCCCGTCACGCAAGCGAGTCCGGCGCTCGGCACCCGGAAGCCGATCGAGCGCGCGAACGCCGCGAGATCGGGCAGCACGTCGCGTACGGCGGACTCGCCGCCCGGCTCGATCGTGGCGACCAGCACCACCGCGGCACTGGTCAGCGGTGCCACGACGGGCTGGACCGCGACAGGCTCCGGTACGGCGTCGGACATGCGCGCACTCCGTGGGTGGTGGACAGGGCTCCCTGCCACTTATCCACACCACGCTCCGGGCCGCACGCCGGCCCGGCCCGGCCGGGCGACGAGCCGGGCCGGCCGTGGTCTCCGGCGGCCTGACGCGCGAGGCCCTGCCGCTACGATTGGGAGCCGCTTGTCCGCAGGGAGTTGCATATGCCGAGCCGTCGCCCGGAGGGGGCTGCCTCCGGCACGCCCTGGAACCAGACGTTCAGCCACTCCATGTGGCGGGCGAACAACTCCGTGCACCGCGCCCTGAACGAACGGCTGCGCCCCCTGGACGTCACCATGACGCAGCTCGGGATCGTGATGACGCTCGACCAGCACGGGCCGCTGTCCGGGGCGGATCTGGCCCGGGGGCAGAACATCACGCCGCAGAGCGTGACGACGGCGCTTTCGCATCTGGAGCGGATCGGATGGATCGAGCGGCATCCGCACGCCGTGCACAGGCGGGTCGTGCTGGTCGAGCCGACGGAGGCCGGACTCAGGGGCATGGCCGAGGGGCGCCGGCTCGTCGAAGCGGTCGTGGAGCGGCTCTGCGACGTGGTCGGCGGGCCCGAGGAGCTGGAACGTCTGACGCTCGGCATGCGTCGCATCGCCATCGCTCTCGACGGCCCCGATTCCCCTGTGGCCCGCATGTGGCCCGACCCGCCCAGGACCGACTGAGACCGTTCCGCCAAGGGCGGCCCGCCCGGATCCGTGACCGGCGGAATCACCTGCGATCGGACAGTGCCTGCGGGCCCCATCCAGGTGGTCACGCCCGCACCCGCCGATCTCAGTCATTTGGGACTATGACAGGCAACTGATAACTTGGCCGCCGCGTTCGATCCGGAGGTCCGTCTCACCATGTCCGCGATATCACCCCCTCACCGCGCTGTCGCGCGCCCGGCGCTGACCACTGTGCTGGCCTGCCTCGGGATGTTCGCCGCATACGTGCCCATCGGCAGCGTCTCGGTGTCCCTGTCGCGCATCCAGCAGGGACTTGGCGCCTCCACGTCCGACCTGCAATGGGTCTCCGACGCGTTCATCCTGCCGATGGCCGCGCTGATCCTCACCTTCGGCCTGATCGGCGACCTCTACGGCCGCAAGAAGGCCTATCTCGCGGGCATGCTCCTGTTCGCCGCGGGTTCCGTGACCTCCCTGACCGCGCACAGCGTCGAACAGGTCTGGGTGGGCCAGGCGATCGCGGGCGCGGGCGCCGCGGCCCTCGCCTCCTCCACGCTCGCCCTGATCAGCCACGCCTACCCGGACTTCCGGGCCCGCGCCAAGGCCATCGCCGCCTGGGCCGCCTCCCTGAGCATCGGCATGGCCCTCGGCCCGCTGATCAGCGGCGTCATCCTGGAGCACACCACCTGGCGCTGGATCTTCCTGCCGGCCGCCGTCATCACCGCTGTCACCGGTCTGGTGGCCGTGCGGATGCTGGAGGACTCGCGCTCCGCGCACGGCCGCGCCATCGATGTCCCCGGCCAGATCGCCGCGATCGTCTTCATCGTCGGCCTGATCTACGGAGTGATCGAAGGCGGCGGGGCCGACGGCTGGGGCCAGACCAAGGTCGTCGTCGCGTTCACCGCCGCCGCGATCGGCCTGGTCGCGTTCATCGTCGCCGAGCTGCGCTCCGCCTCGCCGATGCTCTCCCTCAAGCTGTTCGCGGTACGTCCCTTCACCGGCGCCGGCGTCGTCAACGCGCTCGTGATGTTCGGGATGATCGGCTCCGTATTCACCCTCAGCCTCTTCTTCGGCAGTGTCCAGCAGCTCTCCGTCCTCGACATCGCCTGGCGGATGCTGGTCTTCAACGGTGTCTCCGTCGTCACCGGCCCGCTCGTCGGCCGTCTGATGGGCAAGGTGGCACCCGGCGTGCTCCTGTGCGTCGGCCTGCTCGGTGTCGGGGGCGCCATGCTCTGGCTGACCGGCCTGGAGACCGACTCCGGGTTCGGCGCGATGGCCGGTCCGCTGGCCCTGTTCGGACTCGGCATGGGCTTCGTGATGACGCCGATCAGCGCCGTCGCCGTCGGCAGCGTGCCGCACCACCTGGCGGGCATGGCGGGCGCGGGCAACAACACCCTGCGTCAGCTCGGTGGCGCGCTCGGTCCAGCGGTCCTCGGCGCCGTACTCACCAGCCGGCTCACCTCCGCACTGCCCGGGCATCTCGCGGACTCAGGGCTGACCGCCGCCGACCAGCAGCGGGTGGGCGAGGCCCTCGCGGAGGGCGGCGTGGGCGCCGCGGGACACCTGGGGCTCACCCCAGAGGCGACAGGCCCCGCGCTCGGAGCGATCGGCGCGAGCTTCACCGACGCCGTCCACGTCTGCATGACCGTCGGTGCGGCCGGGATGCTGGTGGCCCTCGTCGCGACGGCCACCCTGATCGGATTCCGTCGCCCGCAGCCGGCCGCACCGGCCCCCGCCGGTGAACCGTCCCCGGCGACCGCTCCGGAAGCAGACCACGGCACGCAGGTGAACCAGGCAGGTCAGGTGCTGGTCCAGGACGGCCCCGCCCTCCATGGCCACATCCGTAGCTCCACCGGTGCCTCTCGCCCCACGGTCACCCTGATTTCACTCACGGGGCGTCAACTGGGCCGGACCGTGGCCCGTTCCGACGGCGCCTACGAGCTCTCCGTCCCCGGCGCCGGCACCTATGTGCTGATCGCCGCAGCCGACGGGCACCAGCCACAGGCGGCCACCGTCGTCGTCGGCGACGAGCGGCTCGCGTACGACATCCCGCTCTCCGGCGTGCAGGCGCTGAACGGGGTCGTCAGCGGCGCCGACGGGCTGCCGGTCGTCGCCGCCGTGGTGATCGTGACCGATGTGCGCGGCGAGGTGCTCGGCACCGGACAGACCGGCCCGGACGGGGAGTTCGCCTTCGGGGAGCTGCCCGCAGGCGAGTGCACGGTCGCCGTGAACGCGGCGGGGCACCGGCCGGCAGCCGTTCCCGTCGTGGTCGGCGACGGCGGATCCGGCCGGGTGCGGATCGACCTGGTCGCGGGCGCCCGGCTCCAGGGCGCGGTGCGTTCCGGTGCGGACCTGCGCCCGCTGCCGGACGCCCGCGTCACGCTCGTCGACGCGGCGGGCAACGTCACCGCGACGGCCACGACCGGCGCGGACGGCGTGTACGCCTTCGCCGACCTGGACTCAGGTGACTACTCCGTCGTCGCCAGCGGCTACCCGCCCGTCGCCACCGCCTTGCGCGTGACGGACTCCGGGGCCGATGCGCTCGACATCGAACTGTCCCACCCGGTGACCTGAGCCCGTCCCGCCCCGGGCCGGCTCGGGAACCATTCCCCCGGGTCCTGCGTGACCGCTTGTGTTGCCGACTGAGAGTGGGGGGACCGAATGAGGGCTCGGACGATGGTGAGCGTGGCGGTATCGGCCTGTGTGGTGCTGGTGGCGTGCGGTCCGGAGGAAACGCGGGAGGACGCGGACGCGAAGCCTTCACAGTCCTCCGCGTCCGCACGGGCGGAAGAGCCGTCGGCCACGCCGTCGGCGTCCCCGCCCGGGAAGCCGACGGTGGCGCCGACCGGTAACCTGCCCGCGCCCAGGACGGAGGAGGGCGCGATCCAGCGTTACGCGCAATACCTCCATGCCCTGGGCCGTGAGGACATCGACACGGTCTGCGAAGTGGCCGGGCCCGCCGCGCGGAAGGCGCAGGACCAGGGGCTCGGCCCGTGCACGTCGACGTACGCCCTTGTGGTCCAGATGATCTCGCCCGAGCAGAAGAAGGCCCTGCAGACCGCGACGGTCGACCCGCAGCGCATCGTCGTGCGTACGCCCGACAAGATCGAGATGCCGGTCGAAGCGGTCAGGGCCTCCGTGCCCTTCTCCGAGAGCGACCTCGGCAGCTACACCCTCGAGTACCTCGAGAACGACTGGTACATCACCGACTGAGACCGAAGAGGCAACGGCTGCGACCGCGGTCCGTCAGACAGGCTCGACCGGGAGCCACAGTTCGCAGGTCGCGGTGCTGAAGTCCTCCGCGCGCTCGAGGACCGCGACGATCGAGGGGCCCGGCCGGAGACGCCAGGGGTTGGAGGGGAACCACTCGGTCGCGGTGGCGGCCCAGGCCGTCTGCAGGGCCTGTGGATGCGGTCCGGCGGTACGGAACACCGCCCACCTGCCGGCCGGTACCTCGATGGCGTCGAGGTCGTCGGGGGCCGCCGTGTCCCGGGACACGGCGACCCCGTGCAGGTAGGTCAGTTCGCTGCCCTCCGTTCCGTCGGGGTCGAGGTCGTCGCTGACCTGGAGCAGACCCCCCGGTTCGGTATCACCGAGGGCCTTGAGCCGGACGTGCTCCTCGGGCGGCAGTGCGGTGATGTGCTGCTGGATGTGCGGGTTGACGCCCTGGTGGATGAGCGGAACCCGGGCCGCGTGTCCGATCAGCCGGAACCCGGGGCGGTCGACGAGACGGGTGTCCATGGGGGTGCTCCCTTCGACGGTCAGGCGGATCCTGAGCCGTGGTTGTGTGCGCAGAGGGCCTCCGTCACGGCGCACGTCACGCGGACCGGCGCCGTGGACCGCTCGGAACGCGCGTCCGAACGCCTCGGTCGAGCCGTAGCCGTGTCGGACGGCGATACTCAGCAGATCGTCCTCGCCTCGGATGACCTCAGCAGCGGCGACGGTCATGCGGCGCCGGCGCACATACTCCGACAACGGCATGCCTGCCAGCGACGAGAACATCCGGCGCACGTGATACTCGGTCGTGCCGAGACCCCTGGCCAGTCCGTCGACATCGAGCTCCTCGGTGAGGTGCTCCTCGACGAGATCGACAAGTTGATTGAGCACCGAGATCACGAGGCCCCCTTTCGATGTCCACCTTGCCTGAAGTATCCCCGACCGCACCCGACCGCTGCGGACCGATCCGATCAGGTGTCTTCCGCCTGATTGCGCTGGGCCGCAAGGGGACGGAGTCGTGGGCCGGAACCTGGACGCGACGGCGCCTCCAACGGTCTGGGACGCATGGGCGCACGCAGGACGCGGGGAGGGAAGAAGAGCACCGGCCTCAGATGTGGCGGAGCCGTCGCCTGGCCCACCCGAGCATGACCATTACGACGATCATGAGCGCGGCGTTGGCGCCGTACTTGGCTACAAGGGACGTGTCGCCGAGCGGCTCGACGACGAAGGACAGGGCCGCGTTGACGACCAAGGCCGCACCGCACACCGCAAGGACGTGTGAAGGTCCCCAGTCCTTGCGCCCTGACCACCACAGCAGCGCACCGCCGGCCAGGGCCAGTGCCGCAACGTTCAGCGCGACCCCACCCCAGCCCGGTGACGACAACTGGTGCGCGCCCAGGAGCACCACGGCCCCGCACCCGACTACCCACGGCGGCGGCACCCGGCCGTCGGAACCCCGGCCGGGGGACCTCCGCGGCAGCGTGAAGGCGGTCACGATCAGCCCGAGGGCGCACAGCGCGATGGTGCCGAGCTGTGCGGGCGTCGCCAGGAATCGCTCGCTGTGCTCCTTGAAGATGACCAGAGCGCCCAGCCCGTACAGGACGATCATTGTGATGACGCCGACCCGCCCCAGCCACGGACGGTCCGCGATGCGCGGAGCACAGGACTCCACGATGCCGATCGGTGCACAGAAACTCCAGACGACGTGGCCGCCGACGAAGCCCACCACGTGCTTCACGCTGACCCCGAGCCCGGCGATGAAGGTGGGCATCCGGTCGTGGTCCCAGGACGCCTCGGGCACGAAGTCCGGGTGGAACAGGCTCTGGTCGATCACGCCTGCCTGAATCAGTCCGAATGCCGCACCCAGCAGCAACATGGTCGGCCATCCGCGCCCGGTCCGCCGGGCGGCCTCACGGATCAGCACAGCAACTGTGCCGTACAGCGGGCCGAGCACCAGTAACCCGGTCAGCATCTCTGCCGGATGGCTGACGATCTGGTCGTAGCCGATCAGGTACTCGGCACAGATCGGCGACAGGAGCAGCAGCCCCAGGGCTGCTCCGATCCGTATGCGCGCCGGTGCGGGCGCCTGGTGAGACGTCATCTGTGTTCCTTCATGCGAGGAGAGCACGAATAGAATCATAAACCGAGCGCTCGGTCTATTATTAGTGAGGGATCATGGCGGCACACCAGGAGGAGGCCATGGCATGAGGACGGTCGACCCGGCCAAACACAGGGCCCGGCGCCAGCACATCGCGGATGCCGCGGCGGAGCTGTTCGCCACGAAGGGCTTCGAGCGCACCACCACGGCGGAGATCTGCAGGGCCGCCGGGATGAGCGCGGGCAATCTGTTCCACTACTTCGCCAACAAGCGGGCGATCTTCCTCGCAGTCTTCGAGGACGAGGACAGCGACAAGGCCGAACTGATGGCGGCGGCAGAAGTCGCCGACGACCCGTTGAGCGCACTGCTGGAAGTCATCGACCTGCTCGCGGCCCCCGCGCTGGAGCCGCTCGCCCCGCACCTGGTCATGGAGGCCATGGTCCAGGCGTACCGGGACCCGGAGATCGAAGAGGCGCTGAGCCGGGCCAACGCCGACGAGCAGAGGACGGTTGCCACACTTCTCGCAAGGGCCGCGGCGGCCGGCCAGATCGACCCCGGACTGGACCCCGACACCACCGCTTCCTGGGTCACGGCCCTAATCGCCTCGCTCTACACCAGCGCCGCCACCGATCCGGCCTTCGAGCCCGCCGAGCAGCTCCCCACCCTGCGCCTGATCCTGACCCGCTACCTACGGGCCGAGGCGCGCTGACTGGTCGTTCGAATCAGAACTCCGGTGGACGACCGGGGCTGCCCTGCGCGGGATGGTGTACGTGCTGCGCAAGGGCGTGAGCTGGGCGGAGGTGCCCATGGAGCGGATGGGCTGCCACGGGGTGACGGCCTGACGGTGCCTGAGCTTCGGGCCTCAGTCTGAAATGACCAGTGACGTACGGCCCTCCGAGACGGCGCAGAGGATCAGTCGCCAGGCAATGTCGATCCGGACGTTGCCGTAGACGCGTCGGTGGGGGCTTCTCGCCCTGCGCCTCGGTGAGCGGCACATCACGCAGGGAGAGCACCGCCAGCGCGGCGCATGCGCAGACGAGTGCGATGTCGGCGACGTTGCCCACGAAAGCGCCGTAGTCGATGAAGTCCACGACATGCACTCCGTCTCGTGTGGTCATCATCCGCGTTCGCGGTGGTCAGCCGTCCGGCTCGTCGACCTGCGGGGCGCGAGCCGTCGCGACGATCCGCTCCAAAGCTGCGGCGTGGCGTCGGAACGCCTGTCGGCCGTCAGGCGTGAGCCGTACCAGGGTGCGGCGTCCGCCGACGCGCTTGTCCTTGCGGACCTCGATGTAGCCCTCGGCCGCCAATGAGGAAAGGTGCTTGGAGAGCGCGGAGTCGCTGGTGGGGATCGCGTCCCGCAGAAACCGAACTCCGTCCAGCTTGTCGGCGCCAGCAGGGCGGCGATCGTAAGGCGCGCGGGGACATGCAGGAACTCGTTGAAGCCGTCGTCCATCAGCGACACCCGCTCTCACCACGTCCGCACTGTTCACGCGCCACGACTGCGGCCCCCCACTTGCGCGCGACCAGTACCCCCGCCACGCACAGAGCCGCGGCCGCCACCACGTGCGGGACCAGTACACCAACGGCGCCCGCAAAATCCGAGAGCAGGCGGAACAGTCCCACCAGCCCCAGCCCGGCCGCTACCCCGTAAAGCGCGTCCCTGTGGGTGAGGGGCATGCGGACGGGTGCTTTGCGCACGTAGACCGCGATCATGCCCGTTGCCAGCAGCAGCGAGGGGAACAGTACCGCTCCGCTCCACGGATTCGGCAGGTCGTAGGAGCCGAACGCCGCGAACGAGCAGGCCCTCGGCAAGAAGGTAGGGCCAGGAGAGTCCGTAGCGCACGTGCTCGGCGTGGGCCTGCTCGCCTCGGCGCCGAACGTTCGGGCTCCCTCGTCAGCGGCCCCGGTCGCTCTTCGGCCCGACGCCCTTGGTGCTGGCCGGAGTTCCGTCCGGGGCGAACGAGTGGTGGAAGGTGAAAGCGTGCGGCGCGGAGCCGTGGTCACGGAGGTGCTCCAGCCTGGAAACCCCGTCCTGCCAGGTGGGTATCACGCCGTCGGAGACCCACCAGAACACGTAATTCGGGTGCCCTGTCCTCTCGAACCAGTCGTAACGTCTGTTCAGCGCCTCACGGTGCAGACCGGTGTAGATGGCGTCGAAGGCGGGGCGCAGGCCGGTCCAGAGCGAGAGGGTCGTGGCCAGGGCGGTGGTTTCCACCGTACGGCCCTTGTCGTACCAGGTCGGTGCGGCGAACTCTCCCCATGCACCCCAGTCCGCTTCGAAGAGCATGCCCTGGTCACCGCCTGCCGCTTCAGCATGAGCGAGGTATCCGGGGTGCTGGCTGATCTGCTGGTAGACGGTCGCACCTATGTCGTAGAACTCGCGCGTGAGAGGTGTGGGATCAGCGAGAGGTGACTTCAGGACGCCGAATGTGTACAGCGCGAGATGGGGCATGCTTCTCTCCCTGGTGGGGGCCTGGTGTGGACCCGGTTCGGTGGCTTACGCCTGGGGCGAGGGTGTGTGGGGCGTGACCGACCCATCCCGTCGCGGGTGGCTCAGCCTGGATGAACTCCTGGGCGACTGCGGGCGGTTGCCGAGGACCAGGTGAAGGTAGCCGCCTCTGCGGGCCATGTCGAAGTTGCGTTTTTCCTGTCCAAGTGGCCTCTGCACCGGTCATTGCGGGGGCTGGGGCGGTGACGGGCGGGGCAGGGGCTGCGGGTGCGTGTCAAGGTGGTGTGCAACACAGCAGAACCGGCGAAGCTGAGGTGACCGGTCGCATCGCGGACCAGGGCAGGCCGGCTGGGGCAGGTCTCGGGGCCGGGCCGACGCGGGATGAGCGTCCAAGGCGTGACACTTTGAACACCCCGTGGGCTTCGTCGCCTGGAAGTCCCCTACCAGGCCGGGAGTTGTCAGTGCCAACAGATTCGGGTGCGCTGTCCTCCAGGTGGCCCGGGGAAGACGCCGGTTGACAGGGCGGGAGACGGCACGCGGGAGATCGACACGAAGGTGCCGGCTGAGCTGCCGGCCGCGGAGACGGACGCCGAAGTGAACGTGCTGCCCGCCGGGTTCTTCCTGCCCGCGGCGACGGGCGGCGGACGGACTCATACGCCGAGGCGAACGGCACCTCATGCACAGTGCCTCTCGCACGAACACCGCTCACGCCGGTGGCTGTGATCGCCGGGCCGGTCCAGTGGTGAGGGGGCACCAGGACATCGAGGCCGACGAGCAGGGCGAGGCGCGAACGCAGGGCCTGCGAACCTGATGAGCTCCGATGTGCCCGGCGTCGTGCGGGGCTGCCTGATCTGGGACCGTCCTCCTGGGGCCTGGCTGACGGATGCCCCCGAGCACTGGAGCCCGGTTCACCGACCAAAGCGGCCCCGCCCCACTCCGGGCGGGGACCGTCAAGGACTACTTTCTACGGCTTGGCCATCGTGCAGACCAGTGTGGCCTTGGACGGGTCACACGACACGCCTTGAACCAGGCATTGTGCAGGCGCTGATGACCAGGGTTTACGGGACAGTCCTTGGAGAAGACATCAGCCCCGGCGGACTGCGCCGGGACTGATCTGATTCCTGCTCGCAGTGGAGCCACCAACCTCATGAGGTGGCACATCCAGTGCTGCTCCGCCTAAGTTCGTGGAGTGGAGGGACGTGGTGGGATCGAGAGGCCGAGTTGGCCCGCAGGGTGGCTGTTGCTTTGGTGCCAGCGGCTGTCGGACGGCATTCCCGCGATCTAGTCCTGCTGGTTTTCGTACGCTTCGCGGATGGCGGCGGGTATGCGGCCGTTGTCATTGACGAGGTAGCCCCTGGCCCGGGCCCACGCCCGTACGGCGTCGTTTTCTGGGCTGCGATCGAACAGAAAGGTATCGGCGGTTCCGTTGACAACGTAGGCGGGCACGGGCGTGACGTCGAGCCAGTCCTGAGGCAGTGAGAGCCCGAAGTGGGCTCCGATGACGGTCAGGCAGCGTCGTCGGTGATGTGGTATCTCTTCGCCCTCCTCCGCGTACTCTGTACCGCCATGTCTGAGTAGGCCCTCACTGACAAGCGCGGGCAACAGGAGGTCGCGGTCTTCGCCGTGCCTGGTCCTCTCCTCGCCGATGCCGAAGGAGCAGAGAAAGTGCCCGTCGCGCGCGTACTCGAATTGGGCAGGCGGGTGCTCAGGCCATGAGGAAAGCACGACGGCTTCGCTCCCGTCCTGCGAAAGTTCACGCCATCGGTAGCTTCCCACGGGGGCCCCGTACTCCAGCGCAAAGGACCATCCGGCCCTCTGACCGACGCGTGCCACGCTGGCCGCACCATGGTCCTCGCTGTGACCAGACCAGGCCATCTTGCGCGCCTGTGCTTCCGTGAGCGGCCTCACCACGGGGGAGGCTTCCCCCGCACTCAGGCGCTGCGCAAGTTCATCCGGGTCCATGGTGCGTGCGAAGACGACTGTGAAATCCCATTCCTTCAGTTCCGCCAGCCACCCGATGTCCTCTGTCATGACAACTCCCCAGCTCTTCCGGCGACGTCTTGGGAACGGTAACCACAGACACTGACATCGAGCTGGGTCAGCGGTCCGCCATGATCATCTGTCATGAGGGGTGAACAACGGGTTGGTACGGCGGTTCCGGTGCTGCTGCAACGGGAGGTCCGCGAGCGGTTGATGCGAACGGCTCCTCGCTGAAGGCCGAGGCGCCCCGCCGCCCCTGGTCAGTTTGCCCGCCAGGAGTTCGAGTACCGGCGTCACACCCCGGGTTCACTTGTCGCGGCCCTGGAGGTTACCAGCGGCGAAGTGCTTGCCGAGGTGATCAGCCGCAACAACGCAGCGACCTTCACCGCAATTCTGGAGCAGCTGGACCGTGCCATTGCTCCCCGCGTAAGCACGGTGCGTTGAACAAGAGCGCGTTCGAGTTCGAGTCCCGCACCGCCACCGACGCCGGCGTCATGGTCCTACCGGGGATCGACGTCTTCACCGTCAACAGCGACCTGCTGATCGAGGACTTGGTCTCGTACTACGACAGCAACGACAACCACCACGAGTGACCCTGCCCGCGGCCTGCGCGGGCACGTGCGATGGCCGGGTGCCACCGCGTATCGCCTCTCTCCTCACCGCGTGTGCGCCCGGTTGCTTCATGAGGAACTGGCGGACGCGAACATTCATGTCGCGCAACTGATCGTCCCGGGCCATATCTCCCGAGGGCATCCGAGGAAGGACCCCGGGGTACTCGCCCGCAAGCTGTGGGGCGTCCACGAGGCCTGCGAAGGATTCCGGCACTTCGCCGACGCGCCAGACGCCTCACCACCCCGTTCCCCGGCAGTTGCCGGGCCACCGAAAGAAACACTGGCATGACCATCTTCGAAACACTTCAATCCGAAGTCCGCAGCTGCAGCCGGGGCCGGCCTGTGGTCTTCGACCGGGCTGGGAACCGGTGCCCGGACTGCGAGGAGATCACCACGGCCGAACCGCCCGCGGCGATCACCCGACCGAACTCATCCAGCACAAGGGCGGTGCCGTACAGGTCGACGTGCAGGATCTACTCGATCCACGCCTGGCTGGCCGAGACGCCGGCGGCGTGGAGCACGCCGGCGACCTCGCCGATTCCCGGTGGCGGTATTCACAAGGGCGTGCACCGAGTCACGGTAAAAGACGTCCACCACGACGCTGCTGGTCTCGAACCCGGCACCGGGGAGCACCTTCGCCACGGCGTCGGCGTTCTCCTGCCGCACGTCGGCGAGCAGCGCATGCTTGCCGGAGCTGACGCGGCGGACGATGGCCTGCCCGATCGACCCTGCCCCGATGACGACGCTGACCTCGGCCATGATGATTCTCCGTTCCTTGCTGTTCTGGTGGTCGGGTTCAGTCCGGCCGGAAACTGTCGGGGCGTGTCCTCCGCCTCGACAGCAGCGATGATCCATACCCTTGTTGACCGGCACGTCGATCCCACCGAACGTCTCGTGGCCGGTCGCGACCACGGCCACGAGGTGCCCGGGTGTGCGTCGGTCACGGCGTCGCGGGCAGCGACAACAATCGCCTTGTTGCCCTTTGAAGGCCCTGGACTCGCAACCTGGAGGTCGAGGGACTGACACTCGTTTGAGAAGTCAGGCTTCAGGGATGGCACGGCCGAAGTCCGCGAGGGTGACGCTCGTAGGCTCGGGGCCGCCGCGGTGGCCGGTCTCCAGTCCGTCGAGGGCCTTCAGCTCGTCCGTGGTCAGCTCGAAGTCGAAGACGTCGATGTTCTCGGCGATGCGGTGGCGCTTGGTCGACTTCGGGATCACGGAGCGGCCGTGCTGCAGGCCCCAGCGGAGCAGTACCTGGGCCGGGCTCTTGCCGTGTGCCTCGGCGAGGCCGGTGACGACGGTGTCCTCCAGAACGCTCCTGCGGTTCTCCCCGTACCCCGGGTAGAAGGTGATGCCGCCGATGGGGGACCACGCCTGGTTGAGGATGCCGTGCTCCTCATCGAAGTCGAGGACGGCGCGCTGCTGGAAGTACGGGTGGATCTCCAACTGGTTGACCGCCGGGACGACGGTCGTGGCGTCGAGCAGCGCGGTCAGGTGCTCGACCATGAAGTTGCTGACGCCGATGGCCCGGACCTTGCCGTCCGCCAGGAGCTTCTCGAGAGCGCGGTAGGCGGCGAGGGTCTTGTCGAAGTCCGACGGGAGGGCCTGGTGCAGGATGAGCAGGTCGATACGGTCGACGCCCAGCTTGACCGCGCTCTTGTCGAAGCCGTGCAGGGTCTCGTCGTATCCGTAGTCGCTGATCCAGATCTTCGTCTCCACGAAGATCTCCTCGCGGGGTACGGCGGATTCGCGGATGGCTCGGCCGACCTCGCGTTCGTTGCCGTACGCGGCGGCGGTGTCGATATGCCGGTAGCCGAGGTCGAGCGCTGCCGTTACGGCGGCCCGGGTCTCCTCCGGCGGGGTCTGGAAGACGCCGAGTCCGAGGGCGGGCATCTCGACGCCGTTGTTGAGGGTGAGGGTCTGCATCAGAGGGACCTTTCGGTGTGGGTGGCCCGCGAGGGCATGATGAGGGTCAGGACGGCCAGGACCGCCGAAGCGAGCAGGACGGCGGAGCCGGTCAGAGCGGCGCCCGAGCGGGCTGCGATGTCGGCGGCCTCGTGGCCGGTGGAGACAGCGGCGGCCACGGCGGTCAGGATGCTCAGGCTCAGTGCGCTGCCGATCTGGTGCACGGTGTTGACCAGGCCCGAAGCGGCGCCCGCGTCAGCCGGCGCGACGCCGTCGACTCCGCTCGAGGTCATGGGTGCCAGGGCCAGCCCCTGTCCGGCGCCGATGAGGACCATGGGCAGGGCCACTCCCGTCATGTAGGGGGTATGCAGGTCGAGGCGGCTGAGCCAGACCATGCCGGCCGCGGTCAGGACGACCCCGGTAAGCAGCACCTTCGGCCTGCTCACCCGCTCCAGCAACCGCGGCACCTGGACGGCGAGGACGAAATTGACCAGCGTCATCGGCAGGAAGGAGAGACCTGCCTGCAACGGCGTCCAGTGGTAGACGCTCTGCACGAACTGCGCGGTGAAGAAGAAGAACCCCATCATCGCGCCCATGTAGAGCATCCGGGTGACGTAGGCGCTGCTGCGCTCCCGGCTCGCGAACAGCCGCAGCGGCACGATCGGCTGTGCGGCCCGCCGCTCCACCCGGACGAACAGGACGAGCATCAGCACACCCGCCACCAGCGGTATCAGGGTGGCCGGGGCGGTCCATCCGGGGTCGGGCGCATCGACGGTGCCGAGGACCAGAGCGGTCGAGCCCAGCGTCGCCAGGAGCGCGCCGGGAACATCGAAGCGCCCCTGCCGACGGCCGGTCTCGGGCAGGAACCGCACCGCGAGCACCATCATCACGATGCCGACCGGCACGTTCAGGAAGAACCCGGCCCGCCATGAGATCAGGTCCGCGACGAGACCACCGACGACCAGGCCGACTGCGGCTCCGAGACCCGCGACCGCGCTGTAGGCGGCCATCGCCCGGTTCCGTGCCCGGCCCTCCGGGAAGCTGCGCGTGAGCAGCGACAGGGCCGAGGGGGCCAGAATCGCGGCCCCGACGCCCTGCATAGCCCGGGCGACGATCAGCCACCACTGGCTCTGAGCGGCTCCGACCAGGAGCGAGGTCAGCGAGAAGACGATCAAGGAGAGGACGAACACCCTGCGGTGGCCGAAAAGGTCACCGGCCCGGGCGCCCAGGAGCAGCAGCCCGCCGAAGACCAGGACGTAGGCGTTGGTGATCCAGGACAGACCGGATTCGGAGAAACCCATGTCGGACCGGATCTGCGGCAGCCCGGTGAACACGATGGAGTTGTCCAGGATCACCATGAAATAGCTGACACAGATGATCGCAAGGATCAGTGTCGCGTGGACCGGGGCCCTGGGCGGCTGCGCCGCCGGACGCGGTGCGGCGGCGGTCAGGTCACCTGACGCTCCGGAGGCTCCCCGGGAGCTCGGACCGGCTGTGCGCCCGCAGGGGGCGTCGCCGGTTCCGGACAAAGACGCTGTGCGCACGGTGCTCCTTCAGGTCGGGCTCTGGTTCGGCCCTAATCGTGGACGGCCGGGACCCCGGCCTTTTCCAGAGAACCGCGCCTCGGCCCAGGTGGGAGTCACTGCTCTTCTACTGGCGCAGAGCACTTGTTCCGTTGCTGTCGTATTCCTGTGGGCGCAGTCCCGCCGATGGCTCGCCGAACTGCTGTGTCGGCAGAGCGAATTGGGGCCCTGGAACCTTGGGCAGGGATCTGAGTACGTGTACTCATGCATCTGGCCCTGCCTCACCGGAAGGTGGGGCAGGGGTGCGGAAATGAAGAAGACCATGGCGGCCCGGTGGCCCCGGAGCTACGGGCGGTGCAAGCAAGCGGGCGGACTGCTGCTGGCATTCGCCCTGATGGGACTCACTGCGGCGTGCTCCCGCGACCCGGCGGACAAGGAACTGCGTACGCAGGCCACGTCATCCGAAGCGGAATCTCGTCGGGTAAGGGAAGAGCAGAAGATGCGCGCCCTGATTGCGCGCTTGACCGCTGTCGAAGGACTGGAGCACCTGCTCACCCGCTATATCGACTCCTGTCATGGTCCCCAAAATGGCTCGCTATTCGAGAACAACCGGTCACCGTACGTCCTCACGTGCAGCATGCGGGCCGACGCCTACTTCGGTGTCCGCGGAGAGATCACCGAGGTCTTGTCCCGGATCCGCGCGGCCGGCATCGCGACCTGGGGACCGCAGGACGACGAGGGGCAGGATATGCCGTACGCGGCCGGCACCGTGACTTATGCGCTCAAGTACCACCGCGCTCGAGGCAAGTACCAGGACGGCACCCTGATGCCCGGGCCGGCACTCGAAGCCCCTGGGCTCCGGCTCGACTGGGACCGGCCGGACCTGCCACTCCTGAATCGGATTGAGGAGCCCGCCCCATGCCCCGAGACCGGGTCCGAGGTGATCTATTGGCGCTGCTCGGTCACGCCAGAGGACCGGATGACCGTGGCAGTCGCACGAACCCGTTATGCCACCGTTCTAACCCTCAGCCTTGGTCTCTGGGACTCCTCCGCAGACAACTACTTCACCGTGCTCCGCCGAAAATGATCTCGCGAGCGCCAGCGGTGAACAGCGGTGAGTCGGCCGTATTCCAGTCAGCCTGAGCTTCGGTGGTCACGTCCGAGCATCGCGTCCCATGAGGTGAAGGATGCGGCCGGGACAGACCGCTGGACCATGCGCTGCTCTCAAAAGTGGTCAGGTCGGTGTGCGGGACGCGATGTAGTCGAGCCAGTCGCGTCGGGCGTATCCGGTCCAGCGGGTGGCGTTGTGGATGCTGGTGCCGGTGAAGTCGGCGAGGACGGATGCCGGCAGGTCTGTGGCCAGAGCGAGACGAGCGTTGCTGCGGCTGGCGAGTGGCGCGATGCCGTGTCGGCGGAGCTTCAAGTTGAGGTAGGTGGCTCCGAGAGGGCGGGCGGGCTCCTGGCCGGGGAACAGCCACGGTGTTGTGCTGGCTGTCTGATCGAGGTGCCAGCGGGCCTGGCACTGGTCGCGTTGGGCACGGACCAACCGGGCGACTTCGGGCGGTAGCGGAAGACGATGGCCTGCGAGGTTGAGGGCCACCATCTTGTCGTCGTCTATGACGTCGCTCACGGTGAGTTCGAGCAGTTTGGTGTGCTGCAGCCCGAAGAGGAGCGTCAGGGCACCAGCCGTACGAACATCGAGAGGTGACCGCGTCCCGTGTGCGGCCCACGATCCTCCGGCTCAGCGGGGTTGATGCTGACCTTTCGCTGAGTTCGCTGATGGGGTGTCAGGAGTGAGGGCGGCGGCCCCACCATCGCAGGGGAACGAGGTTAATCAGGCGGGCGGGTACTGAAGGCGGAATCGCGAGGTGGGAGCGGGGATGTGGGCTCTGTTGGGACGAACTGGTCGGCGCGGCGTCCAGGATTTCCGCGGCCCGCTCGTGCGTGTGTCGTCCGCGGTCCAGGGCACAGTGCTATCCGGCGGTAGAGGCTTCGGGGCCGGGAGTATCCGGGAGGGGCCGAAAAAGTAGGGGTGGCGGATCGGGTGCCATCGTCAGCGCCGAGGATCGATGCCAACTGGTGCAGAGTGTCCTCGAGGGTTATATGGCCCGCACTGCGGCCAGTGCGCGCTGGAGCGCGGTCGTCGCCGCGGCTGAGGGGTGGCGCCCCCCCCGGGTGTCAGACGGCGGAGGCGACGATCGAGCGTTCCTACGACGGTCCGGCAACGTTGTTGCATCGGCGCCCGTCGACGTCTCTCCTCGATGGCAGCCCTGGTCCTGCACCTGCAAAGAGGACGCGGCGGAATTCGCGTGCAGTACCTGGCGTGGGGCCTGTCGGCCCAGGCGGTCTCTCTCCCGCGGGGGAGGATTCACCGGGCCGTTGTCGCCGTCGCGGCAGGAACGGCCCAGGACCGCACGCGAGTTCTTCCCGGCGCTGAACGCGGCCTCCTCAGAGGATCTCCACCTTGCCGACGTAGTCCGCCAACTCGGCCGCCCCCGGAGGCAGGTCGGTCACCAGAATGTCGATCTCGTCCAGTGCGAAGCACTTGGCCACGGCATGCTTCCCGAGTTTGGAGGAGTCCACCGCGAGGACGGTCCGCCGGGCAACTCCGGCCATCGCCTGCTTCGCCGCCGCCTCGTCGGCGGTGAACTCCGTCGATCCCAGCGTCCCGTCGAGGTAGGTGGCGGACGCGAAGAAGGTGTGCAGGGCGAATTGGCGAGCAGTCAAGGCCGCGATCGGTCCGACGAGGCTGCCCGTGTGAACGTCGGCGGTGCCGCCCGTCGAGTACACCCGCACGCCGGGCGTGCGGTTCAGCTGGTGGAACGTCTCCAGCCCCGTGGTGACAGCCGTGATGTCTCGCGGAGCGCGGTCGCCGAGGGCGAGCGCGAGCTGGTGCACCGTGGTGGAGCCGTCGAGGCCGATTCCGCCGGTGGCCGGCACCAGGCTCCGCAGTTTGCCCGCGATGACCTGTTTCGCAGCCACTGTGCGGCCCAGCCGGTGCTCGAAGGACCATGCGTCCACGGGGATCGCGCCACCACGCACCCGCCGGATCTTGTTCTGCTCCTCCAGTGCCTGAAGATCGCGGCGAATGGTCATGGTGCTCACGCCGCACCAGTGAGCCAGCTCGTCGACGCGTTGCACACCCTCGCGGAGGGCCGTGACGATCGAGGCGCGTCGCGCCTGACTGTCCACGTTCACATCCTCAGTCATGCGAATTTTCTATCACAGCGCACATGGTTCGTGGGATCGGCGTCACGCACTGAACAAGGCCAGGAGCAGGGGGTGTCACTGGCTGTACGGCGGCTCGGCGCGCCTGCGGACTCAATCATTGATTCGTTTCAAACTCTTGCTTGCGTGTTACTTCCCCGTTTAATCTCCCACCAAGAGAACACCTTGGAGGTAGGTTCGCATGGTTGCTGCATCCGTTGTCCCGTCCAGTGCCGTCCTCGAGCGCGTCGCCCGTCGATCGACGCGGGTGGGGTTGGTGTCCGGTGGTCTGGGGGCGTACTGGCCGCAGTTCCCCGGCCTGCTGGAGCAGCTCGAGGAGTCGGCCGGCATCGTCACCCGTCGTCTGGAGTCGATGGGGTGCGAGGTCACCGATGCGGGCTTCGTGTCCGACCCGGCAGAGGCAGCTGGTGCCGCAGAGGTGCTTCGGCGCGCGGACTGCGACATCATCGTCACCTTCCTCACCACGTACCTGACCTCCTCCATGGTGCTGCCGATCGCTCAGCGGAGCGGGGCCCCGGTGCTGGTCATCGACCTCCAGCCGACCGAGGCGATGGACCACGCGACGTTCGACACCGGGAAGTGGCTCGCGTACTGCGGCCAATGCCCGCTGCCGGAGGTCGCCAACGTCTTCCGCCGCAGCGGGATCCCTTTCCGTTCGGTCTCCGGCCACCTGCACGACGAGAACGCCTGGTCGCGTATCGGCCGCTGGATCGGAGCCGCCGGGGTGCGGGCCGCGCTGCGACACGGTCGGCACGGGCTGATGGGACACCTTTACCCGGGCATGCTGGACGTCTCCACAGACATGACCCTGGTCTCCGCGCAGCTGGGTGGCCACATGGAGGTGCTGGAATTCGACGACCTGCGGGTCCGGGTGGCCGCGGTCACCGACCAGCAGGTCGCCGAGCGCGTGGCGCTGGCCCGGGAGGTCTTCACACTGGACGACTCGGTGGACGGCGAGGACTTCGACTGGGCGGCCCGGGTCTCGGTGGGACTCGACCGGCTGGTCGAGGACTTCGCCCTGGACAGCCTCGCCTACTACCACCGCGGCCTCGACGGTGAACTGCACGAACGGCTGGGCGCCGGCATGATCCTCGGCGCCTCGCTGCTCACCGCACGCGGCCTGCCCGTGGCCGGTGAGTACGAGCTGCGTACCAGCCTGGCGATGCTGGTCGCCGACACCCTTGGCGCGGGTGGTTCCTTCACCGAGCTCCAGGCCCTCAACTTCCGTGACGGAGTGGTCGAGATGGGGCACGACGGGCCTGCCCATCTCGCCATCAGTTCCAAGGACCCGCTGCTGCGCGGACTCGGCGTGTACCACGGCAAGCGCGGCTGGGGCGTCAGTGTCGAATTCGACGTCACGCACGGCCCGGTCACCACCTTCGGCCTGGGACAGGAGGCGGACGGCAGCTTCGTCTTCATCGCATCCGAGGGCGAAGTGGTCCCGGGCCCCCTGCTGGAGATCGGCAACACCACGTCCCGGGTCGACTTCGGCGTGGACCCCGGCGAGTGGACCGACGCATGGTCCGCCTCCGGAATAGGACACCACTGGACCCTGTGCACCGGCCACCGGGCCAAGGACCTGAAGGCCGCCGCCGATCTGCTCGGACTGCGGTTCCGCCTGGTCGACGGCACCGAAATCCTCTGACACGCCTCTTCGCCCGAACCGCCACACCGGTCAGACCGAGCCCGTCCTGGTTCGAGGAACAGCTGGTCAGTTCCACCGCCTGGCGGCAAGGGCACCGGCGGCCCCCGTTCTCCCCGGGGCCGGAGCGCCCGGCCCGCCCCTACCACCACTCCCGCAGGAGCCACAGATGCCTCTCGCCGCAGTAGTCCCCCCGGCCCCCCTCGCCCGGGTTCCCGCCACACCGGCCCGGATCGGCCTCGTCACAGGCGGACTCGGCAACTACTGGCCGCAGTTCCCTGACCTGCTGCCCACCATCGAGAAGTCCGCCGCGGTGATCCGCGAACGTGTAGAGGCGAGCGGCGCGCACGTCGAGTACGCGGGAGTGATCTCCGACCCGGTCCAGGGAGCCGCCGCCGCCGAACGGCTGAGGAAGGCGGACTGCGACTTGATCATCGTGTTCGTCGCCACCTACATGGCCTCGGCCCAGGTCCTCCCTGTTTTCAAGTACGGGGGCGCACCGATCCTGTTGGTCAATCTGCAGCCCGGCACCTCGATGAACCACGCGACGTTCGGCACCGGCGACTGGCTCGGTTACGCCGGATTCGCCGGGCTCCCGGAGATCGGTGTGGCTCTGGAGCGCCTGGGCATGCCCATCCGCAGTGTCTCAGGGCATCTGGCGGACGAGCGGGCCTGGGCGAAGATCGACCGCTGGGTGCGAGCGGCCGGAGTGGTACGCGCGCTGCGCGGCGCGCGACACGGCATGATGGGCCACCTATACCCGGGCATGTTCGACATCGCCACCAACATCACAGCCATCACCGGGACGTTCGGCGGCCACGTCGAGGTCCTGGAGTTCGACGACCTCAAGCTCCGCTACGACCAGGTCACCGAGGCTGAGACCGAGCGGGTGCTGGCCACCGTCGAGGAGGTCTTCACCGTGCACCCCGGCGCCGACCGGGAGAACATCCGGTTCCAGGCGCGGGTGTCCGCCGCGCTGGACCGGTTGGTGGAGGAGTACGGCCTCGACACGCTCGCGTACTTCTACTTCGGCGAGAACGACACTCTGCTCCAGCGGCTGGGCGCCGGCTTCGCCATCGGTGCCACCCTCCTCTCCTCCCGGGGCATCCCGACCGTCACCGAGTACGAAGTCAGGGCGGCCGCCGCCATGTACGTACTGGACCAGTTCGGCGCCGGCGGCACGCTCACCGAGGGGCAGGCCCTCAATTTCGACGACGGTGTGTGCGAAGTGGGCCACAACGATGCCGCGGATATGGCGATCACCGCCCGCAAGCCGCTCCTGCGCAGCCTGGACGTCTACCACGGAAAGTCCGGCGGAGGCGTGTCCGTCGAGGTGGACATCCGCCAGGGGCCCGTCACCCAGTTTTCCATCGGCGAACTCCGCGACGGCAGTCTCCGCTTCATCGCATCCGAGGGCACGATCGTCGACGGTCCCCTCCTGAGCATCGGCAACACCACCTCGCGGGTGGACTTCGGCTGCGATCCGGCAGACTGGGCTGACGCTTGGAGTCAGTCGGGTTCCACCCATCACTGGGCGATGGGCGTAGGACACAGGGCCGCGGACATCGAGGCACTGGCCGATCTGCTGGGAGCCGAGTACCGGCTGGTGCAGCCGTGAGCGCCCGCACCGCCCCGCCCGCGGCCGGAGAGAGCGCCGTGCCGACGGCCGGGGGCAACCGGGGCTTCACCCTGCTGATCGCTCTGAGCGCCAGCGTCGGTGGACTCCTCTACGGCTACGACACCGGGATCATCGGCAGCGCCCTGCTCTACCTCAAGGGCCCGATGGGCATCGCCGACAACACGTTCGTGCAGTCCGCCGTCACAGCGATCACCCTGCTCGGCGCCATCTTCGGCGCCCTCCTCACCGGGCCGGTCTCCGACCGGATGGGTAGGCGCCCCACCACGATGCTGGTCGCCGTGCTCTTCATCGTCTTCGCCGTGGGCTGCGGGGTGGCCCCCGACCTGACCACGCTGCTGGTGATGCGCTTCCTGCTGGGCCTCGCTGTCGGCGGCGCCTCGCAGATCGTCCCCGTGTACATCGCAGAACTCGCCCCGCCGGCCGTTCGCGGCGCCCAGACCTCGTTGTTCCAGGTCATGATCTGCGTCGGCACCCTGCTCGCGTACCTCTCAGGGCATCTTCTGGGCCCGAGCCACGCGTGGCGTTGGATGCTGGCACTGGCGGCCGTGCCCGCCCTGCTGTTCCTGATCGGTATGGCCTTCCTGCCGGAGAGCCCGCGCTGGCTGCTCAGCCGCGGCCGTGAGGCACAGGCACGCGCCGTGCTGGCCCGGGTGCGGTCGTCGGCCGCCGAGGTGGACGCCGAGATCGCCGACATCAAGGGAACGTTCCACGCCGAACAGGGTTCCTGGAGGGAGCTGTTCCAACCCGCCGTGCGGCCTGCGGTCGTCGCCGGTGTCGGGGTGGCCCTGTTCTCCCAGATCACCGGAATCAGCGCCATCATCTACTACGCGCCCTCGCTGCTGGAGCTGTCCGGCTTCGGGGAGTCAGCCTCCACTCTCGGCTCGGTCGGGGTCGGTGTCGTCCTCACCGTCTTCACCGTCCTCGGCATCTACCTGGTGGAACGCTGGGGCAGGCGCAAGCTGGTCGTCTTCGGCCTCCCCGGCGCGGTCGTCGCGCTGGCCGTGATGGCACTGATGCTTCCCTGGTCCAGCGGCTCCCCGGAGGCACTGGGCAGTGGGGGGCAGGCTGTCGTGATCACCTGCCTGCTGGCCTACTTCGCCTTCAACGGCGGCAGCCTCTCCGTCGTGGCATGGCTGTACTTCGCGGAGATCTTCCCGCTGCGGGTACGCGGCAAGGGCACCAGCCTGACCGCGCTGGTCCTGTGGATCACCAACTTCCTCGTTACTCTCCTGCTGTACTTCGCCGCCGACCGGCTCGGCGTGGGGCTCGTCTTCGGAGTGCTCGCCCTGTTCAACATCCTGGCCTGGGTGTTCGCGCTGCGGAGGATGGCGGAGACGAAGGGCCGCACTCTGGAGGAGATCGAGGCCAGCCTGCACGACGGCACATTCGCCTCACACGGACGTCCGGCCAGAACCCCCTGACCCGCGGGGGCGGGACGCCCGCCCCCGCGTCCTCCTTACCGCACGCGCCGCCGGACGGCACCGGCCGCCGGCCCGTAGAGAAACTTCGGTAGACCACCATGACTGACACTCCCGTACTCCCGGAAACGATGAAGGCCCTGGTCCTGCACGGCAAGGAGGACCTGCGCCTGGAAGAGCGCCCCGTGCCGGCGCCCGGCCCGGGCGAGATCCTGCTCGCGGTGGGATCGGTCGGAGTCTGCGGCTCCGACAAGCACTTCTTCCACGAAGGACGCGCCAGCAGCGACGTCATGACCGAACCCTTCGTGATGGGACACGAGTTCGGCGGACGCGTCGCGGCGGTGGGCCCCGGTGTCGAACCCGGCCGGATCGGCGAGCGGGTCGCCGTCGAGCCGCTGGTCCCCTGCGGCACGTGCCGCAGCTGCCGCCGTGGTGAGTACAACGTCTGCCCCACCCAGCTCTTCCACGGGGTCCCGGGCGCCGAGGGAGCCCTCCAGGAGTACGTGGTCGTCCCGGCCGGCAACGCCTACCCGATTCCCGACGGGGTCAGCGACGACGCCGCCGCCATGGTCGAGACCATCTCGGTGTCCCTCTGGGCCTCGCAGCGCGGCGAGATCACCATCGGCGACCGGGTACTGATCACCGGCGGCGGTCCCATCGGGCTGTTCGCGCTCCAGGTGGCCAAGGCACGCGGCGCTGAGACTGTGACCGTCATCGAGCCCCAAGAATCGCGCCGGCTGCTGGCTGCGAGGCTGGGCGCCGACACCTTTTCCTCCCTGGACGACCTCGCGGGCGCGGTGCCTGACGGGTACGACGTCCTCATGGAATGCACCGGCGTCCAGCAGGTGCGGCACTCCGGCTGCGGCCTTGTCCGTCCGGGCGGGAAGGCCGTCTTCGTGGGTGTCGGCGCCCAGGACGCGTCGGTCCCGATGCCCTCCGTGATCGAGCGTGAGGTCGAGATCCGGGGCGTGATGCGCTACAGGTTCACCTGGCCGACGGTGATTGCAGGGCTCGCCGCAGGCCGCTACCAGACGGATGAGCTGGTCACCCGGACACTCCCGTTGCACGAGGCGCACCGTGCGTGGACGGATGCGCCGGCGGGCGCTGACGTCAAGACGATCATCCGGATCGGATCCGCAGACGCTTGAGGCCCGGGCGACGGCAGGTTTTGGCGTGAGGTCGCGCTGACCGGGCACGTCGCGCGCAGTCCAGGACCTAAGGGTTGTCCCGCCAGAGATTGCGGGGCAGCCCCGCCCCGCCTGAAGAGGAGGGTAGGTCCTGCCGGCCTGTTCGCGTCGAGGGCGGCGGTCACGATGTAGTCGCACGGGTCGGCACGGCACCGGTGTCCAGGGCGGCGGCCGCCGCCCTGGACCGAACAGGGGTGTGAACCCCGCCTCTTCACCAGTCGTAAGCCTAGCGGCGGGTCTGCATCGCGATCTGTACATCACCACCCGCCGCACCCCGCCCCGAGAACGAAGCCGCGGAACCTGCCGAAGGCTGTGAGGCTGTGAGACGGAACTCGCGATGATTGCGGACGGGTGCAGTTTCCCGGTTTGACGTTCGGGTGCCGGTTTCGGCGGTCTGTGTCATGGAGCTTCGGTGACGTGCTGGTTCCCCATACATTCAGGTCATGTCCGATCACTCGAAGTCTTCTCCACGTCCTGTCACTTCCTCCGGCCCCACTGAGCCGTCCGGCCTCTCCCGCCGTGGTGTTCTGCGCGCCGCGGCGGCTGCCGGAGCGTTAGGCCTCCCGCTCAGTGCCGCCATAGCCGGGGCCTCCCCGGCCGCGGCGGCGCCCGCCGTCGTTCCGAGCGCCGCACCCGAACTTCCCGCCGGACTCGTGCCCTACCGCTCTCCGTACATCAACTGGGCGGGCGAGATCACCCACAGCGGGCTGTGGGCCTGCGCGCCCCGCACCGGCCAGGATCTCGCCGACCTCGCCAACTGGGCCCATGCCAACGGCTGGCGGCTGCGTGCCCGGGGTAAGTCGCACAACTGGTCACCCTTGACGATCGTCCCGGCCACCGAGCCCGACGCGCAGGTCCTCCTGCTGGACACCACCGAGCATCTGACACACATGGAACTCACGACCCCGCCCGCCGGCGCCCCCGGCGCGGTGCGTGCGCAGGCCGGAGTGACCCTCGAAACGCTGATGGCCTTCCTCGCCGATCACGGATTGGGCGTCACCAACACTCCCGCACCGGGGGAGTTGACCCTGGGCGGCACACTGGCCATCGACGCCCACGGCACCAGCGTCCCCGCGGACGGCGAGTCCGCCCGCCCCGGCCACACCTACGGCAGCCTCAGCAACCTCGTCCTGTCCCTCACCGCTGTCGTCTGGGACTCCGCCCAGGACGCCTACGTGGTGAAGACCTTCCACCGAGGAACCGACGAGGAGTGCGAAGCCCTGGCCACCCACCTCGGGCGCGGCCTCATTGTGGAGGCCGAGATCCAGGCGGGCGAGGACATCCCGCTGCGCTGCCAGAGCCGCGTCGACCTCACCGCCGACGAACTGTTCGCAGCCCCGGGCAGCGCCCTCGCCGCCCGGGGAAACACCTTCGCGGACTTCATGGCCGCGTCGGGGCGGGTGGAGGCGATCTGGTTCGCCTTCACCGACCGTCCCTGGCTCAAGGTATGGAGCCTCAGCCCTGAGCGCCCGGTCACCTCCAGGCCGGTGCACGCCCCGTACAACTACCCGTTCAGCGACGTCGTCCCGACCCCGGTCGCCCGGCTGGCCGGGCTTCTCGTCGCAGGCTCCTGGTACCTCGCGCCGACGCTCGGCGCCGTGCAGTACACGGTGGCGGCGACCGGACTGACCGCCACCGTCGCGAAGGACCTGTGGGGCCCCTCGCACACCCTCCAGTTCTACTTGCGCCCCACAACACTTCGGGAGACCGCCAACGGGTACGGGATCCTTACCCGCCGCGCCGACGTCCAGCGCGTCGTCTCCGAGTTCGCCCGTTACTACCGGCAACAGCTGGCGGCCTGGGCCGCGGCGGGCAGATTCCCGATCAACGGGCAGGTGGAAATCCGAGTCAGCGGCCTCGACCAGCCCGAAGACTCCGCTGCGCCGGGTGCACGCCCGCCGCTGCTCTCCGTCATCCGCCCGCACCCCGACCACCCGGAGTACGACTGTGTGGTGTGGGTGGACGTGCTGACCCAGCCGACCTCACCCGGGGCCCACGAGTTCTACCGGGAACTGGAACGCTTCCTGATGAGTACCTTCGACGGCGGTTACGCGCTCGCGCGCGTCGAATGGTCCAAGGGCTGGGGCTATACAGATACGACAGCCTGGGCCGACGAGCAGATCATCGAGTCCACGGTGCCCGCTTCGTACGGAGCCGGGCAGTGGTCCGAAGCTGTCTCCATCCTGGACCGGCTCGATCCTCACCGGGTCTTCGGCAACAACTTCACGGATCAGCTGGTGCGCTAGGGCGGGTATTGGGTTGTTGTCAAGGATTGGTCCGTGTGAGGTCCTTGATCCAGATCATTGAGGCGCGAAGGTGGAGGCCGCGAGGTAGCTCTGAGGGGTCTTGTCGTAGCGGGTGGCTATGCCGCGCCACGCTTTCAGCTTCTTGATCAGGCGCTCGACGGTGTCTCGTTCCTTGTGAGGGTCGGCGTCGTGGCTGACGAGCCGGCCGCTTCTGCTGCCTTTCTTCTTCCGGTTGGCGGCCTGGTCCTTCTTCGCCGGGATGACTGCCTTGATGGGGCGTTTGCGCAGGTAGGCGGGGTTGCCGCGGGACGAGTAGGCCTTGCCCCCCGGCGACCGCGTCGGGCCGGGTGCGGGGGCGGCCGACGGGCCCGCGGACCCGTACTCTCTTGAGCACGGGGATGAACTGCGGGCTGTCCGCGGCCTGCCCCGTGGTCAGGACGGGCGCCAGTGGGCGGCACTTCCGGTCGGAGGCGAGGTGGACCTTGCTGGTCTGCCCGCCCCGTGAGCGTCCGAGCAGGGCGGCTTTCAACCGGAGTCCGTGCCGACGCCGGATACGTCATCGCCCTTCCCGCTCCGAATCGTTGTCGGCGTCCCGCCCGACTCGTCCTTCCGGGGCGCCCCATTTTGCCGGGCCTTCTCCAGGGCGGTGATGACGCCCCGGCCGAGGTGCATCCCGGCAGCGTCGTGGTGGGGCCGGGCGATGGTGGAGTCCACGCTGACCAGGGATAAGTCCACCTCACCCCGCTTCGCGGCTTTCGCGGTCAGGCCCTCCAGCAGGCCCTCGAAGACGCCGGCGTCCCGCCACTGCCGGAAACGGTATGGACGTTTGACCAGGCGCCGAACTCCTCCGGCATCTCCCGCCACTGCCCGCCCGTCCGAAACCGCCAGATCACGCCCTCGAACTGGTGCCGCAGCCGCTCCGGGTACGGCCCCTACGCGCCGATCGGCAGGTACGGGCCCAGGATCGCGAACCGATCTGTCGGCGGGCCGGCGGTCCGGGGCGACGAACTCCGAGTTCCCGGCGGTGCGGTAGGCCTCGCCGTCGTAGTGACCGTGATCCGGTGGGTGGAAGGCGACCGAGTGGTCCTCCCGGCGGACCTGTTGACATCCCCACCGCACCAGAGCGACTATGAAAATGCCATTTTCACTAGAGGTGCATGCACTCCCGTTCGAAGGAGAACGACCCGTGGAGAAGATCTGGGCAAACTCAGGCGACTCGCATTTCCTGGAGCCGGACGATCTGTGGCGCAGCAATCTGCCCAAGCATCTGGCCGACCTGATGCCCCGCGCCGAGAAGGACGCCGACGGCGCGTGGGAGACGGTGCACATCGACGGGATGTCGTTCCGCCGCAAACTGCCCACCATGGCGCAGCGGGAGTTCTACGAGGCGTCCAGCCGTGCGCCCGGCGCCCGTGACCTCAAGCTCCGGATGAAGGACCTCGACAACGAAGGCATCTGGGGTGAGCTCGTCTTCCCCTCGCTGGGCATGTGGAGCTCTTCCTTCCGTACGCCCGAGGCGCTGCGCGAGGCCCTGCGCGTGAGCAACGACTGGGCCTGGGACACCATCGAGAAGCCCTATCCGCGCCTGGTGGCCACCGCGCAGGTCTCCACCCTGGATGTGGGCGACGCGGTGCACGAACTCAAGCGCGTGGCCGAGATGGGCTACCGCGCGGTGTTCATGCCGACGACCCCGCATCCACTGCAGAAGGACTACAACCACGATGTGTGGGAGCCCTTCTGGGCGACCGCCGAAGAGGCCGGCATCGTCATCGCCTTCCACATCGGCACGGACCCGATCGACCTGGCCGACGGCGCCGCGGCAGGCGTGGTCTACCGCGGTCCCGGAGGCGCGGTGCTCAACTACACGGAGACCACCTACTCCGGTCAGCGCGCGGTGACCAAGATGGTCGCCTCCGGCGCCCTGGACCGTCACCCGGACCTCAAGGTCCTGGTCTCCGAAGGTGGTGCCACGTGGGTGCCGTTCGTCGCCGACCGTATCGAGGAGGGCTACCGGCAGCACGCGGCCATGGTGCGGCCCAAGCTCAAGCGCTCCCCGCGCGAGATCATCTACTCCCAGGTCTACGCGTCCTTCCAGCACGACCAGTCCGCGGTCGCAGCGGCGGCCTCGATGGGCTACAGGAATGTGATGTGGGGCAGCGACTACCCGCACATGGAAGGCACCTTCGGGCACACACAGGAGACCCTGCACGGGCTCTTCGACGGGGTCGACCCGAAGCTGCAGGAGCGGATCACGGTAGGTGCCTTCGCCGAGCTCTTCCCTGACGTCCCGGCACTGCCCAGCGCCACGGCCGCCTGAACGGGCCACACATCCGACAGGTGGTTGAAAGAACATGTCTGACAACGTGATGTACGACTCGCCGACGGAGTTCCTCCACGAGGTCGCCGGCGCCGGCGCCTGTGTGGCCCAGTCGGTGATCCCCCGCGACGACGGCACGTATGTGTGCGCCTGCTCCTGCGAGAACTGGAAGGTCACAGCCCCCGGCCGTGAGGAGGGCCTGGCCCTGGCCCGCCGGCACACCGGTTCGGTGGCCTGACCCAGCACCGGCCGGCCCCGCCCCGTCGTGGGTTGGGGCCGGCCGTGCGTCGGTTCCGCCCCGCCCAACGCAAGGAGGCGCCCATGGCGCTGATGCCCATCGAGCGCGGCAAGATCCGTGAATACGCTGTGGCCACGGAGAACGGCCGCCCGGAGTACCTGGACGATCCCCGGGCCTTCGTACCGCCGACGTTCCTGGCGACGGTGGTCTTCTGGGAACAGCTCACCGAGGCGGTACAAAGCCACCGTGCCGAGCGGGCCTTCACGGAGCTCGGTATCCAGCCCGACGTGCGCCGGCTGCTCTCGGCCGAGCAGGAGTACCTCTTCCACGGCCCGCCGCCCCGTGCCGGCGACCAGTTGCTCACCTCGCTCCGCTTCGACCGGGTCTCGGAGAAGTCGGGACGGCACGGGCGCATGCTGTTCGTGTACTTCACGGTCGAGTTCCACGACGCCACCGGCGCCCTGCGCGCCGAGTGCCGCTACACCTCGGCGTATCTCACGGGGGACGGGGGCGTGACGGGGAGGAACACCCGGGCGCCGTCCGGTGGCATCGGCCCGGCGCGCTCCGGCGCCGTCCGGGGCGCCCTCCCGCAACGCTGGTTCGGACCGGTCACGCTGACCGACATCGTGCGGTACCAGGGCGCCAGCGGCGACCTGAACCCCATGCATCACGACGACGATCTGGCCAGGTCCGCGGGGTACCCCGAAGCGTTCAGCGTGGGCATGCTGGGGGCCGGTTACCTGGCCACGTACTGCACCGACCGATACGCCCCCGACTCCGTACGCCGCTTCCGCAGCCGCTTCCGTGAACTGGTATGGCGGGGCGACCGGTTGCTGGCCACGGGGCGGGTGGCCGACGAGCGCACCGTGGATGGCGAACGGCGGGATGTCCTGGAACTGCGACTCACCACGGACACCGGTGCGGTCGCTGTCGAGGGCATCGCGGAGTTCGCGTCCGGCTGACGTACGGCCCGCAGCGGCGCGCGGCCCGCCACCGGAACTACCGGCAGCGGGCCGACCGCGTCGCGGCCCGGCGTCAGCCGACGATTCCGCGCTCCCTCAGGACGGACACAGCCGTGTCGTCGTAGCCGATCTCCCGCAGCACCTTGTCCGTGTGGTCGCCGGCGAGACACGCGCCGTTCGCACGCGTGGCCGACCGGGAGAAACGTACGGCGGGAGCCAGGCGCAGATGCTCGTCGAAGACGGGGCTGACCGTCGTCCGCGTGTATTCGTCGACCAGTTCCCGCTCCGTCTGGAGCAGGATCTCCGGCGCCGTCTCCCTCACGACGGCACAGCCCACGTCGACCGCTGTCAGCCGCTCCTCCCATCCGGCCGCCGGGCCCCCGGCGAAGATGCCCGCGAGCACCCCGGTGAGCTCCTCGTCATGGGCGGTCCGGCTCTCCGGCGTGGCGAACCGCTCGTCCTCGGCAAGGCCGGCCTCACCGGTGAGCACACCTGCCAGTGGTCCCCACTCGCCGGGCGCGGGAGCGGCCAGGAAGATCCAGCCGTCGGACGCCCGGTACATGCGGTACAGCGCGCTGAAGCCGCAGCCGTCCTCGTCGACGAGGGGACCCGCCGGACGGCCTTCGTAGTCGACCGTGCGGTCGATGAGGGCGAGCGACGTGGTGGCGAGCATGGTGGTGGTCATGCCCGTCAGCGGCCGCTTGCGGGCCCGTGCCAGCAGCCCCAGGAGCATCGCCGAGGCGACACCGAGCGCGGATATGCCGTCCGCCTGCAGGGACGGCTTGGCCGTGGCCGCGTTGAGCCTGATGGCACCGCTCTTGATCTCGGACAGGCTGCCGGTGGCTTCGGCGGCGTGCGGGGCGTCGGTGAGCGCGAGGCCCGTGGCGGCGCCGATCGAGGGGGCGTAGGCGGGGCGATGCCCGTAGGGCCCATCGGTGCCGTAGCCGGGGGCGCTGAGATAGACGAGGTCCGGATTGATCTTCTTCAACGTGGCCTCGTCGACGCCCGCACGCTCGGCGGCGCCCGCCCGGAAGGTCTGCAGCACCACGTCACAGCGAGCCGCCAGCTCGTGGACGATCTTCCGGCCCTCCTCGGTGCGCAGGTCCAGGCAGATGCTCTCCTTGCCCTGCATCACCTTGACGCCGCCGGCCTCCGGAAAGGCCATGACCCGGCGGATGGTGTCGCCTTCGAGGCTCTCCACCTTGATGACGCGGGCGCCCAGGTCGGTCAGGAGCGTCGAGCCGAAGGGCCCGGCGAACATCAGGCCGAACTCGAGCACGGTCAGCCCCTCCAGGGGCAGCTTCCCGCTGGGAGCCTGGGAAGCTGCCGGTGCCACGGGCCGGTCGTTCTCCCCGGCGCTCGCCCGGATCCGCTCCCCGTGCTCGTCGAGCCGGGGTGCCGGGCGCAGGCGGGTCAACGGACCGTCGGCCGTGTGGATGAGCGTGGACGGCTGACGGACCGTTCCGTGCTCGGGGTCGGTGACTTCGGCGACCCGGCCCTCGTGCACCAACTGGGGGTGGTTCAGAGCTTCCTCGCCCGCGCGGTACGGCTCGGCGGAGACGTTGGCGTTGGTCTCGAAGACGTGGGCCCACTCGTCGAAGGTGCGCTCGCCGACCTTACGGAGCATGATCTCCCAGAGTTCGGTGCGCCGTTCCTGGGACTCCAGCGCGGGCATCCCCTTCCACTTGGGGTCGGTCCACATCCCGCTGAGCCCGAGCTCCTCGATCATGGCCTTGAACAGGCGGGGCTCGGTCTGCGCGAACTGCAGCCAGCGTCCGTCCTTGGTGGGCGCCGCCAGCAGGGGGTAGATCAGCGGGGAAAGGACCTCGCCGTCATCGGTGAAGGCTTCCACGATGTCGTACGCGCCGGGCCAGCGGATGCCGACCAGTTCCGTGAACCAGGCCCAGGTGTCGATGGTCGTGGCTCCACGCACCAGGTCGGCTTCGACATGCTGGCCCCTGCCCGTGGATTCCCGTTCCAGCAGCGCGGTCAGGATGCCGTGCAGCGCTGTCTGCCCGGCACCCCAGGAGGCGAACGGCGCAGAGAGGAAAGCGGGCCCTTCGCGGCCTGTGATCGCCTTCTTCACGTTGAACATGCCGAGCTTGGCCATGACGACGCCCTCGTAACCCTTGATGTCCCGCCAGGGGCCGGTGGCGCCGAAGCCCGTGATCGAGGCGCTGACCAGCCGGGGGTTGAGTTCGGCCAGTGCCCCGGGGGCCAGGCCCAGCCGCTCGGCGGTGCCCGGACGGAAGGTGGTGACCAGGACGTCGGCCGAGGCCGCCAGGGAGCGGACCGCCGCCTGCCCCCCTTCGTCACGCAGATCCAGCACGACACTGCGCCGGCCGCGCCCGATGGCCGGCCAGCCGGGATGGGCGCGCAACGGGCTGCCTCCCGGGGGCTCCACCCCGATCACGTCAGCTCCCGCATCGGCGAGGAACTGCGTGGCGAAGGCCCCGGGGAGGGTGGTCGACAGGTCGACGACCGTAAGCCCCTCCAGTGGGCCGCTGGAACCTGGCTGCGCTTCAGCGCTGTGGTGCCCGAGGACTGCTTTGGACATGGTCCACCCCACACGGTGTCGAAAACGGGATTCTCGTTTGGAGTCTGGACACCCGCTCCGGAGAGCGTCAAGACTTCGGAGGCACTCATGGTTAACCTAGTTGAAACTTTATCTCCGTCCGGAAGGGCCGGAGCGGCCATTCGGGTGTGGTCAGTACGCCGCGCCGGCCAGAACCACCACATCCGCCAGCGACCGCAGTTGGTCGTTGAGATGCGTGCACGTGGAGATGCCGCGGAAGTCGGTACGGACCTCTTGGCGGATGTCGAGCAGGCTGCGCCCCACCAGCTGGCCGGCCGAGTCCGCCGCGGCCGGGCATTCCCGCCAGGGCAGCACGCGAGGGGTCGCGGACGCCTTCAGCACGCGCCAGCTGTCCGGCTCGACCACCGCGCGGACCTCGTACTCGTGGATGACGCTCTCGCGTCCGTCCTCGCCCACGTGGCTGTCGCGGAAGTAGGAATCCGCCGTGAGTGCTCCCTCCTCCGGGACGACGTCCAGTCGACGCACCCTCCGCATGCCATGTGGTGGCAGGGGTTCCAAGGCGTGCCAGGCTGGCGGATCGGCGGGATTGTCCAGCGAGGGCGCGGGCGGGCCGGTGACCACCGGGGCCCGGCCCCTGCGTCCGATCTCGATCATGATCGTGCCGCCGGAGCGGAATCCGGAGCACTGGTCCGGCCGGGGCCGGTACGACGAGCGAGCGCTGAGATCGATGTTCTGGTGCTCGGTGGCGGAACCCACCGAGTAACCCGAGACCAGGGCGGCGCCTGGCACGTCGTCCAGCAACAGGTGCAGCAGTGATCGCGCGTCCCGTTCCCGCGCCGCCACCTCGCCGAGCCTGGCCCGGAATCCGCCGGCCGCGGGCACGCCGATCAGCTCCTGGAGAGCGGGCAGTTGCGGGTCGGAGGCGACCCCGGTGACCTTCCGTCCGTCGAGAAAGGCCACGTCGAGCCGGGTGGTGGCCTCGGCCAGGACCTCCGCCCTGCCGTCGGGTCCTGTGCGCAGGTCGCGCCCCCGGCCGTACAGGACGAGCGGCCCGAGCACACCGTCCGGCCGGAGCATGGAGGTACTCGCGGTGCGGCGAACGGACCCCGGGGCGCGTGGTGGCGTCCCCGAGCCCGGATCGTGGGTGCCGTGCCGTGGGTCGAGCGGGCGGGTGCCGCTGGGAGTCACCGGTCCACCGCGGTGGCTTCCGCCGGGCGGAAGACCGGGAGCAGCCAGTCGTCGGAGATGGGGTGGAAGGCCACCTGGAGCTCCATCCCGATGGTCACGTCCTCCGGTGCGACGTCGATGACGTTGCTGACGAGCCGGGCGCCGGGCGCATCGGGAAGGTCGACCACGACCGGAACGAGGACGATGTCCTTCAGCCCCGGGAAGCCTCGCACCACCGAGAAGGAGAAGACGGTGGCCCGTCCCGAGAGCTCGACCCAGTTCACCTCCTGTGACTGGCACTCGGGGCAGAAGGGGGTGGGGGGCAGCCGGAAATGGCCGCAGGAGCCGCAGCTCGGCGCGGTCAGACGCTTCTCGCGGGCGGCTGTCCAGAACGGTTCGGTGTGGCTGTCGGTGGTGATGTGGACATACTCGGAGGGGAGCGCCTGGGCGGACACGATGCCGGTACTCATGCGTCACGCCCCAGGATCAGACCGCTGGTGGGGATGGCGGCCGGGCCGCCTGTGGCCAGCGCCAGTTCGGCGCCCGCCACCTGGTTCACAGCCGTGCCGCGCATCTGCTCGACCGCCTCCATGATGTGGGTCATTCCGATGATGTACGCCTCCGAGAGCTGCCCGCCGTGGGTGTTGACGGGGAGCGAACCGCCCTTGTAGCGGATCGCTCCGCTCTCCACGAACGCCCCGCCTTCGCCCTTGGGGCAGAAGCCGTAGTCCTCCAGCTGCATGAGGACCATCGGGGAGAAGTGGTCGTAGAGCAGCGCGACGTCGATGTCGGAGGGCGTGACGCCCGCCTTCGCGTAGAGCCGCTTGGCGACCGCGGCGTGTCCGGACGAGGCGAAGGTCTCCTCCGGCATGCCCATCCAGCCGAAGGCGCGGCCCCAGTCACGGTGGCCGCCGTGGGCGGCCGCCACGACCGGGACCGGCTTCTGGCGCAGATCGCGGGCGCGCTCGAGGCTGGTGGTGATCACGGCGACCGCGCCGTCGGTCTCCAGACAGAAGTCGTAGAGACAGAGCGGCTCGGCGATCATCCGCGCGTTGAAGTAGTCGTCCGGGGTGAGCGGCTCACGCATGAGGGCATTGGGACGGTTGGCCGCGTTCTCCCGCTGGGAGAGGGCGATCTCGGCGAACGCCTCACGCCGAGTGCCGTACATGTGCATGTGGCGGCGGGCCAGCACGGACATCAGGTGGCCGGGGCCGACGAGGCCGGACGGCTGGAGGAACGCCTTCTCGGGCGTCGGCGGGACCCTGCCGAACACGGTTCCCAGCCGCCGGTCGGCGGGCTGTTGCAGTGCCATCACGGTGACCACCGTGGTGGCGTCGCCCGCGACGATGGCCGCGCGGGCGAGCCCGATGGAGCCGGCGGCGCCGCCACCGCCCGAGGTCAGCGTGGCGGTGAAGGTGACCTCGGGGATGCCCAGGGTCTCCATGAAGCTGGCGGTGTCCATGCCCGCCCCGTAGCCGGCGCCCGCACCGGAGTAGTAGGCGAAGCCGTCGATGTCCTTGACCGACAGACCGGCATCCGCGCAGGCGGCGAGGATCGCCTTGCCGGCGAGTTCGTCGATGGTCTGGGGGTGGGACCGGCCTCGGCGGTAGTAGGGCGTCGCGCCGATGCCGACGATCGCCGTGTCGGGTGTCCGCGTGGCCATCAGGCACCACGTCCCGAGCGCCTCACAGTATTCGCCACTGCTGTCTCCTTCACCGGGGGAGTACCCCCTTGAAGTAAATGACCTAGTTATCTAGGTCGGAGATTAGTTCCTCGGATACCCCCGGGCAATACCCGTGCCCGTGCCACCTGCGGTGCCATCCGGCTACGACGTCCGCGGGACCGGCCGGAAGGTGCGCCGAGAGGGATGTGAGGCCGGGATCGCGGACAGCAGCTCACGGGTGTACTCGTGGGCCGGCCTCTCGAACAGCTCCCGGGTGGTGGCGCACTCGACGATCCGGCCCTGACGCATCACGGCCACCCGGTCCGCGATGACCCGCACCAAGGACATGTCGTGCGAGATGAACAGGTACGCCAGGCCTCGTTCCCGCTGCAGTTCCCGCAGCAGGTTGATCACGTGCGAGCGTATCGACATGTCGAGCGCCGCGACCGGTTCGTCGCACACCATCACCTCGGGGCCGGTGGACAGGGCGCGCGCAATGGCCACCCGCTGGAGCTGGCCGCCGGACATCTCGTACGGATAGCGGTCCAGATAGTGCGGCGCGAGTCCCACCCGGTCCATCAGCGCCGATATCGTCTCCTCCCGCTCGTCGCGGGACGTGCCTCCCTGGGCGAGCAGCGGCTCCGCCACCGAGTAGCGGATCAGCGCCTTCGGATCGAGGGACTTGTACGGGTCCTGGAAGATCATGGTGGCCCGTGCCCGGATGGCCTTGAGCTCCTTGCGGCCCAGACCCATGATGTCCTGGCCGAGCACGCTGATCCGGCCCGAGTCCGGCTGGATCAGCCGCAGCGCGAGCCGGCCCACCGTCGACTTCCCGGCACCGGACTCACCGACGAGAGCCACCGTCTCACCCGGCGCCACGGCGATGTCCAAGCCACGTACGGCATCCACCGTGCGCACGACCCGCCCCAGGGCGTTGCGTTCGGCCGGGTAGGACTTCGCCAGCCCTTGGATCTCCAGGGCCGGCTGCGGCCCCGGCACGTCGCCCGCGGTGTTCCTTGCTTCCGCGGGGCGGTTTTCCTCAGTCATAGAACGCGTCCCCCAGCTCGATCTCTCCGGTTCTGGCGCATCGCACGGAGTGGTCCGGCCCTGTCTGCCGCAGCGGCACGACGTGCTGCGAGCACTCCTCGACGGCGTACGGGCAGCGCGGCGCGAAGCGGCAGGCCTGCGGGAACTCGTGCGGCGGCGGCACCCGTCCGGGGATGACCGCCATGCGCTCCGCGTGCCGCACGGGGTCCGGCATGGCGTGCAGCAGCCCCGCCGTGTAGGGGTGGCCCGGCGCGTCGAACAACTGCGTGACCGGGGCCTCCTCGACGATGCGCCCGGCGTACATGACGGCCGCGCGGTCACACACCTCGGCCACGACACCGAGGTCATGGGTGATCAGCAGCACGCCGAGCCCTAGCTGTTGCTGGATGTCGTGGATCAGGGACAGCACCTGACGCTGCACCGTGACGTCCAGAGCGGTGGTCGGCTCGTCGGCGATGAGCACCTTCGGGTCGCAGGCCAGGGCCATCGCGAGCATGACCCGCTGACACATGCCTCCGCTGAACTCGTGCGGGTGGTTGTGCGCCCGCCGGCCCGGGTCGGGGATGCCGACCAGGTCGAGGAGTTCGACCGCCCGTGCCCAGGCCTCCTTGCGACTCGCGCCACGGTGTCGGCGGACCGATTCGGCCACCTGTTCACCGACGGTGAAGACCGGATTGAGGCTGCGGCGCGGCTCCTGGAAGATCATCGCCATCTCGACGCCGCGTACCCGGTCCAGCTCCTTCTCGGGAAGAGACATGATGTCCCGGCCACCGAGCCGCACCGCACCGCTGATCCGGGCGTTGTCCGGGAGCAGCCGCATGACGGCCAGTGAGGTGACGGTCTTGCCGGAGCCGGACTCGCCCACCAGCCCGACGGTCTCTCCGGCGTGCACGGCGAGATTCACGCCGTCCACGATCCCGGTCCAGCCGTGCTCGGTCCTGATCCGGACCGACAGGTCGCGGACATCCAGCACCAGGGTGCCTCGGCCCGTCGGCGGTCGCTGCTGTGCTGTCATCGTCATCACTTGCTCCCGCTCTGTCGGCCGACCGCGTCGCGCAGACTGTCTCCGAGCAGTGACAGCACCAGAATCGTGAGCACGATCAGGGCCGCGGGCGGCAGGATCATCCAGCTGGTCCGCGCCAGGTTGTCGAAGCCCTCCTTGACCATGGACCCCCAGCTCGCGGTGGGCGGCTGGGCCCCCAGGCCCAGGAAGCTCAGCCCCGACTCGGCCACGACGGCCACGGCCACGCCGAAGGAGATCTGGATCAGCAGCGGCGACAGGATGTTCGGCAGCACATGGCGCAGGAGGATACGGACCGGTCCTGCTCCGGAGGCGCGTGCGGCCTCCGCGAAGTCCTCGTGGACGATCTCCTGGGTGCTGACCCGCACCATCCGGAAGAACCGTGGCAGCAGCAGCACACCCAGCGCGATCATGGCATTGGTCAGGGACGGGCCGAGAGCACCGACGATGGCCACCGCGAACAGCAGCGGCGGAAGGGACAGCAGGACGTCGGCGATCCTGCTCAGTACGGAGTCGACCCAGCCACCGGCATAACCGGCGATCAGCCCGAGCACGGTGCCCGTGACCAGACCGAGGACCACGGCCAGCGATGACGAGGTGATGGCCACCCAGGTGGCGACCATCAGCCTGCTGAGCACATCGCGACCCAGGTTGTCGGTGCCCAGCAGATGCTCGGAGGAGGGCCCCTGGAGGCGGCCCAACAGGTCCTGGTCCGCGGGATCCTGCGGCGTCCAGACCTGGGACAGTGCCCCGGCCAGGAGGATCAGGACCAGCACGCCCAGGCAGACCAGTCCGGAACGGTCCCGGCGGAAACGGCGCATGGCGCGGCCCGGGCGGTAGGTGACGATGCCGGCCGACGACCGCTTGCGAACCGGTGGCTGGTGCGGGGTAACCGTGGTTGTCATCGTGTCCGAATCCTCGGGTTGAGATAGCCGTAACTGATGTCGACCAGGAGATTGACCACGAGCACGATCAGGCCGCTGATCAGGACCACGCCCTGCATGGTGGGCAGGTCGCGGGTGAGTACGGACGTGACTCCGAGCTGTCCGAAACCCTGGAGGTTGAAAATGGCCTCGACGATCACCGCGGCGCCGACGATCCGGCCCACGTTCAGTCCCAGGATCGTGATGTAGGGGACCGCCGCGTTCTTGGCGGCGTGCTTGCCCACGGTCCGCCAACGGCCGAGCCCCTTGGCCTTGGCCGTACGGACGTAGTCCTCCTCCAAGGTGTCCACCAGCGATCCGCGGGCCTGGCGGGTCAGTTCGGCGAGGCTGATGGTGGCGATGGCGATGGCCGGCAGGGTGGCGAACCTCAGCCACTCGGAGACGCTCTCGCTCATCGGCACGTAGCCGGTCGGCGGCAGTATCCGCAGGCCGCCGAGAGCCAGGTAGTTCACCAGCAGCGCCGCGAGCACGAACGGCGGGACGGCCAGGAGGAAGACGGAACTCCCGGTCACGAAACGGTCGGTGAAGCGGCCGCGCCGCAGGGCGGCCAGCAGGCCGAAGGGGATGCTCAGCACGACGGAGATGAGGAGCGCGTACGCCGAGATGGTGGCGGTGCGCGGCAGCCTGCGCGCGATGACCTCACTGACGGGCTCGTCGGTCAGGTACGACGTGCCCAGGTCACCCTGGAGGAGGCTCGTGAGGTAGGAGAAGTAGCGTTCGTAGAGGGGGCGGTCCAGTCCCAGTTCCTGCCGGAGCCCCGCGACCGACTCCGGCGATGCCTCGGGTCCGGCGATGATCGCGGCCGGGTCGCCCGGGGCGATCTCCACCAGGGCGAAGACGACGACGGTGAGCAGGAACAGCATCGGGATGAGTGTGGCCACCCGGGTAGCGATGAAGCGCAGCATGCACGGGCCTTTCAACGGGATGCGAGGGCGGGGTGCTGCTACTCGGCGGCCTTGGCGACGTAACGCAGGTCGTACGGCCCGAAGGTGGTGCTGTAGTCCATGTCCTCGGTGAAGTTCAGGACCTTTTCGCTCATCACCCAGGGGTAGTTGATCCAGGCGACGGGGGCCGACCAGGCCTGCTCGACGAGGAAACGGTTGAGCTTCCGGTAGCGCTCGTCGCGCTCCTCGGCGCTCAGCCGGCTGTCGGAGGCGGCCGCGTACATCCGGTCGAACTCCGGTGTGGTGCCGGCGGGGTTCATCTGCGGCGGGTACCAGCGGGCACTGACACCCGCCCCGAAGTCGGTACCGGTCTGCACGTAGTGCAGGAGAAGCGGCACCTTGCCACCGGCGAACTGGGTGACCGCCTCGGCGTAGTCGACCAGCACGGGGGTGACCTTGATGCCGGCCTCGCCGAGCTGCTCCTGGATCACATCCCCGAGGCCCGGCGGATTGGAAGCGGGGACGAGCATTTCGCCCAGGTCCACGCCCTCCGGGTGGCCCGCCTCGGCCAGCAGCTTCCTGGCCTTGCCCAGATCCCGCTCGTAGCTGCCTTCCAGCCCGGGATCGTAGCCGTTGAGCGAGCTGCGGGTGTGCTGGTAGGCGGGGACGGACCCGGGGAAGATGGCGTCGGTGATGGCTTTGCGGTCATAGGCGTAGTTGACCGCTCGGCGTACCCCGAGGTCCTTGAGCGCCCCGGAGCTCCGGTTGAACAGGAGCTGCATCCCGGTTCCGTGCTCCACACGCACGGTCTTGAGGCCGCCGCGTCCCTCCAGGCCGAGAACGTTGTGAGGCAGGAGGGACCCGAGGTCGATCTGGCCGCCGGCGAGAGCGTTGGAGAAGGCCTGGAAGTCCGAGACGGTCCGGTGCTCGATCCTCTCGACGCGAGCGGCCTTCTCGTCCCAGTAGTCGTCCCGGTCACGTTCGAGAACGATGCGCTCGCCGGGGAGCCACTTCACGATGCGGTAGGCGCCCGACCCCTCGGCCTTCTTGGAGGGATCACCGTTCTTGATCAGATCCGGATGGAGAATGAAGCCGGACACCTCGGAGAGGATGTTCGGCACGGTGGCACTGGGCCGCTCAAGGGTGAGCGCCACCTCGTAGTCCTTCACCACGTCCACGCGTGAGACGACGGCCATGCGCTTCTTGACGACCGGGCTGTCCAGGGTGCGGGCCCGGTCCAGGCTGGTCTTGACGGCGGAGGCGTCCAGCGGAGTGCCGTCGCGGAAGGTCACGTCCTCGCGGAGCTTCAACGTGAGCGTCCGGCCGCCCTTCCCGTACGCCCAGTCCTTGACGAGCATCCCCTTCACCTCGCCCCGGGCGTCGACGGTGAAGAGCCGGTCGTAGACCGAGGCGAGGCCGTAACGGAACGTCAGGATCTCGCTCTGTGCCATGTGCGGGTCGATCGAGGTGAGGCCCTGGGTCCATCCCACCCGCAGGGTGGCCGAGGGGTCCGGCGGGCCGGGGTCCTGACGGGCCCGGTCGGCGGCACCTCCGCAGCCGCTCGCCAGGACGATCCCGGCGGCAAGGAAAAGCCTGGTCCACCAGTGGTGTCGTCTCTTCACAGCAGGTCCTCTCTCCGGGGCCCGCAGGGGCCTGTCGGCCTCGCGGAGGCCATCCGGTTCTCGGCCGCACGCGGCTCTGCCGCGTGTTCAGCTGCTGGGGCATTCCCGGATCACGAAGCGTCCGGAAGACACGACACACTGTGGTCGGATGCGCTGGAGACGGTCAAGATGTATTCACTAACTGATTTAATTGACTGTTCTCTATGTGGGGGATCCTCGTCGGACATGACGGAAGAGAGCCTCCTGGGCGAAGCTCGCCACCAGGCGTCCCGAGGTGTCGAAGACGGACCCCGTGTACCAGCCGCGCCCGCCCGCGGCGCTGTGCGGGACGACCTCCGTCAGGGTCCAGTCGTCCATGCGGACGGGACGGTGGAACCAGACGGCGTGGTCCAGGCTCGCCGAGGCCCGTGCGTCGTCGTCCTCGATCGCGTGGAGACCGCTGGAGATGTCCGACAGGTAGGTCAGCACGCAGGCCTGCATCAGCTGGCCGTCCTCGGCCGAAGAGGCCGTGGATCGTGCCCAGAACCGCATGGGCACGATCTCGTGCGGCCTGCGCACCCCGCTGCTACGGCCCTCCATGGAGAACAGCCGGGGGAGGGTGAAGGGGGCGCATTCCTCGGGGGAGGGGAACGGCCTGGCCTTCGTGACCTGCTCGTCGGGACCCTCCTGTGCCGCGTGGAAGGACGCCGACAGCGTGAAGATGGCCTTGCCGTCCTGGACGGCGACCACCCTGCGCGCCGAGTACGAGCGGCCGTCGCGGTCGCGGTGGACCTGGAAGACGGTGGGGCGCGAGGCGTCGCCGGGCCGGAGGAAGTAGCTGTGCAGGGAATGCGGAAGCCGGTCCGGTGGGACTGTCAGGCCGGCCGCCCTGAGCGCCTGGGCCGCCACTTGGCCGCCGTAGAGCGCGTAGTGGTCGGTGAACAGCAACCGGGAGCGGTAGAGATCGGTCTCGACCTCCTCCAGGTCCAGCAGGTCCTTCAGCGGGTCACCGGGATGACCGTCGAGCTCCGGGGCCGGTACGAAGGTGAAGGACGCGCGGCTCACGCTCCGACCTCCTTGAGTGTGGCGATGTCGGCGACCCGGCGCTCGTGCGTGGGGGCCAGCGGCTTGGCGTTGAGGGTGGTGACGCCGGTCGCCGCGAAGGCCTCGACCCGCTCCTTGATCCAGTTCTTCGGCCCGATCATCGACACCCCGTCCACCAGGGCGTCGGGCACGGCGGCGGCGGCCTCGTCCTTGCGGCCGTCGAGGAAGAGGTCCTGGATGGTGTCGGCGGCGTCCTCGAAGCCGTAGCGGCGAGCCAGGTCGTTGTAGAAGTTCTTCCCCCGGGCGCCCATGCCGCCGACGTAGAGGGCGAGATGCTCGCGGACCTGCTGCATCGCCGCCTCCCGGTCCTCGTCGTTCTCCGTGACCGCTACATGCGTGTCGACGACGATCTGCAGGGGGCCGAGTGTGGCGTCGCGGCGGGAGAGCCCGGCTTCGAGAGCGTCCCCGAAGGCGTCCTCGGCACCCTCGGGGTAGTAGAAGATGGGCTCCCAGCCCTCGAACAGCTCGGCCGCCAGGGCGACGTTCTTCGGTCCGAGCGCGGCCAGCACCATGGGCACGCGCTCACGCACGGGGTGGTTGATCAGTTTGAGCGGCTTGCCCACGCCCGAACCGCCCTGCTCCTTCGTCAGCGGGAGGTGGTAGAGCGGACCGTCGTGGACCACGCGCTCCCTGCGCCACACCGCACGGCAGATGCTCGCGACCTCCCGGGTCCGGGCGAGGGGTGCGTGATACGGCAAGCCGTGGAAACCCTCGACCACTTGCGGACCGGAGGCGCCCAGCCCGAGGACGAAGCGTCCCCCGGAGACGTAGTCCAGGCCGGCCGCGGTCATCGCGAGCAGCGCAGGTGTGCGTGAGTAGATGTTGAGGATGCCGGCCGCGATCTCCACCGTGGTGGTGCGCGCGGCCAGGAACCCCAGCTGGCTGACGGAGTCGAAGCTGTAGGCCTCCGGGACGTGTACGACGTCCAGCCCGGCCCGTTCGTAGTCGACGAGCTGCTCGACCGTCTCGGTGAACCCTCCGCTGTAAGCCATGGGCATGCCGATCCGCATGTGCGCCGTCCTCTCTTGTTCAGACCAGGCGGCGCTCTCGCCGCCGAGGCTCTATCGTATTACTGTTTTAACTTAGATCCCATGAGTAGAGGTTCGCGCCCGGGGAGGGGTGTGCGGAGCGCTTCGTGTGTGCGCGGGTGTCGGTCGGGTGCCCGTGGCGCTGAACCCTTGCTCGCTCACCTTAATCAGTTATATCTTTGATCTACATTCTAGGAGGTGGCTCATGGGGGCTCGCAGTCGTCTTGCCGAACTGCTGAGCAAGGCACCGGCGGAAGCCCAGGCCGTGGAGTTCGAGGATGCTTGGTGGACCTGGGGTGCGCTCGCTTCACTCGCACGCCGGCTCGACCGGAAACTCGACGGCGCGTCGATGGGCGAGGGCTCTCGCGTCGGCCTGGTCCTGGAGAACCGGCCGGAGCACGTGGGCGCGCTCATCGCGATCCTGGCCACCGGCCGGTGCGTGGTGACCCTGAGCCCGCTCCAGCCGCCCGAGCGGCTGGCCGCGGACATCGCCCGCAGCGGTGCCCCCGTCGTCATCGGCTCGCCGGACGTGCTCAACCGTCCCGGGGTGCTCGACGCGGTCACCGGCACGGGGCTCGCGCTCCGGCTCGGTCCCGACGGCACCGTCGAGGAGGCCGGCGGCACCGCTCCGCGGGGATCCGGGCAGGCGCCCGGCGTCACCATCGAGATGCTGACGTCGGGCACGACCGGACCGCCCAAGCGGGTACGGCTGAACGACACGCAGTTCGACGCCGCGATCCACTCCAGCGGTCAGGTCCCCAAGGAAGGCGTCCTGCTGCGCAGGGGGCTCAGTGTGGTCTCCACGCCACTGGTGCACATCGGCGGACTCTGGGGCGCGGTGTCCGCGCTGCACGCGGGCCGGCGCATCGCGCTGCTGCCCCGCTTCACCCTGGACCCCTGGGTCCGCGTCATCGAACGTCACCGGCCACCGGCCGCCGGCCTGGTCCCGGCCGCCCTGCGTACCGTGCTGGACGCGGGTGTGGAGCCGGAGAAGCTGTCCAGCCTGAGGGTCATCACCTGTGGTACGGCGTTCTGCCCGCCGGAGCTGGCCGAACGCTTCTTCCGTACGTACGGCGCCCGGGTCCTGATGACCTACGGGGCCACCGAGTTCGCCGGAGCCGTCGCCACCTGGACGCTGCCCATGCACGAGAAGTGGTGGGACAGCAAGGCGGGCAGCGCGGGCCGTACCGTGCCCGGAGTGGAGATGCGGGCCGTGGACACGGACGGCGTCCCGCTGCCCGACGGGCAGACCGGAAACCTGGAAGTCCGCACCGTGCAGTCCTCCCTGGGCGGCGACGTGTGGACCCGCACGAGCGACCTGGGCCACGTCGACACCGACGGCTTCGTCTGGATCGAGGGCCGCGCGGACGACGCCATCATCCGAGGCGGCTTCAAGGTCCAGCCCGACCAGGTGCGCAAGGCGCTGGAGCGTCACCCGGCAGTGCAGGAGGCCGCTGTCGCGGGCCTCCCCGACGCCCGTCTGGGACACGTGCCGGTGGCAGCCGTCGAGCTCAGGGCCGGAGCGCAGCGACCGCCGGCAGCCGAACTCGTCGCCTGCTGCAGGGAATCGCTCACGCCCTACGAAGTGCCGGTGCACATCGTCATCGCCGACGAACTGCCGCGGACACCCTCGTCCAAGGTGAGCAGGGTCGAACTGCTGGAACTGGTCAAGGAATCCATCGAAGCGAAGGAGCTTCTGTGAAACCACGAGTCGGACAGACACTCTCCTCCACCGTCGACGACACGACCGTCATCGTGGTGCGTGCTCCCCTGACGGAAGTGACGATCACCTGCGGCGGCGCCGAGATGGCGGACCCGAAGAGCGGAGCCGCGCCCGGCACCGCCGACTCCGCACAGATGGACGGCACGCAACTCGGCAAACGCTACGCCGATGACGAGCTCGGCATCGAGCTGCTCTGCACGAAGCCGGGCAAGGGCAGCCTCGCCGTCGACGGCAACCCCCTCCCGGTCAAGGGCGCCAAGGCGCTCCCCGCATCCGACTGACCCGGTCGCCGGACAGGAGCCACCCGCATGAATGTGACGATGCTGCTCGACATGGCCGTCGAGGGCTTCGGCGACCGCGTGGTCGTCGGGCGCCACGAGGACGGCCTCACCGCGGCCGGGCTCCGGGACCGCGCAGCCGCCGGGGCGGCCGCGATCCGGGCGGCCGACGCGGACGCCGTGATCTACCTGGACGTCAACGGCCCGGCGTTCCCGGTCGCGCTCTTCGCGGCCGCTCGCGCCGGCGTTCCGCTGGTCCCGGTCAACTACCGACTCGGCAGGGAACAACTGGACTCCCTGCTCGCCAACCATCCCAAGGCCCTGGGCATCGCCGCACCCGAACAGGCCGACGCCCTGGAGCGGGCCGGCATTCCGGCGCGTACCCCCGCGGAGTGGCTGGAGTCCACCGCCGGCGGCGCCGCCTTCGACGGCGACGCGCAGGACGACGAGGGCGCGGCCGTGGTCATCTACACCAGCGGCACCACGTCGGAACCCAAGGGCGTCCTGCTGCGCCATCACAACCTGGTCTCCTACGTCCTGGGATCGGTGGAGTTCGCCGGGGCGGAGGCCGAGGAAGCCGCACTGGTCAGTGTCCCGCCGTACCACATCGCCGCGGTCGCCAACGTCCTGACGAATCTCTACGCGGGCCGCCGAACCGTCGTACTGGAGCGGTTCACGCCCCAGCAGTGGCTGGAGACGGTCCGCGAGCAGGGCATCACCAACGCGATGGTCGTCCCGACCATGCTGGCCCGGATCGTCGAGGCCGGCCAGGGAACACCGCTGCCCGGCCTCCGGTCCCTGGCCTACGGGGGCGCGCCCATGCCGGCCCCCGTCATCGAACGCGCCCTGCGGAACTGGCCGGACGTCGGCTTCGTCAATGCCTACGGACTGACCGAGACCAGCTCCACCATCGCCGTCCTCGGCCCCGAGGACCACCGTACGGCGCTGGCGAGTGACGACCCCGCCGTGCGAGCCAGGCTCGGTTCGGTCGGCCGCGTCCTTCCCGCTGTCGAGGTCCAGGTCCGCGGTCCCGACGGCGAACCGGCGGCACCCGGCGAGACCGGCTTCATCTGCGTACGGGGTGAGCAGGTGTCGGCCGAGTACGCGGGTGCCGGCCGTCTCACGGACGAGCAGGGGTGGTTCGACACCCGCGACCAGGGTCACATGGACGAGGACGGCTATCTCTTCGTCGGCGGCCGGGTCGACGACACCATCATCCGGGGCGCGGAGAACATCGCCCCGGCGGAGATCGAGGACGTCCTGCTGCGTCATCCGTCGGTCCTGGACGCCGTCGTGGTGGGTGTGCCGGACGACGAGTGGGGGCAGCGGATCGAGGCAGCCGTCGTCATCCGGCCGGGCAGCGATGTGGAGGGCGAGGAACTGCGCGACTTCGTACGCGGGACGCTGCGCGGCAGCAAGACCCCGGACCGAGTCGCGTGCTGGGAGGAGCTGCCCAGGACGCCGACGGGCAAGCTCATACGCCGGCATGTGGTCAGCCGGCTGGCCGCGGACTCCCGGGTCTTTTGACGCCCCGTACGTCCGGCGGAGCCCCGGCCGTCCGGCGCATGCGAGCGGCCGGACGTACGACGACGGCGGCTCCTGTGCACGGTGTGTGACCACCGTGTACAGGAGCCGCCGTCGTCGTACTCCGGGCCGGAGCGTGTCAGGCCCTTGCGGGCGCCGCCTCCGCGCGGTCCGCGAGAAGCAGCGCGCACAGGCGCTCCCGGTGCTCCGCGGAGCCCCCGTAAAGGAGCTCGTCGGTCTTCACGCGCCTGAGGAGGAGATGCAGATCGTGCTCCCAGGTGAAGCCGATCCCGCCGTGGGTCTGCAGCGCCTCGCCCGCGACCTGGCTCATACCCTGCGAAGCGAAGGACTTGGCCACCGAGGCCGCCCGTGACGAACCGGGATCGCCCGCGTCCCACGCCATAGCGGCGTAGTGCACCGCCGCCCGGGCGGCGTGGACCTGCATCAGCATGGTGGCGCACTTGTGCTTGACGGCCTGGAAGCTGCCGATGGCACGGCCGAACTGCCGGCGCACCTTGACGTAGTCGACGGTCATGTCCAGCAGCGCATCGGCTGCTCCGAGGGCGTCGGCGGCCGTCAGTGTGATCGCGGCGTCGTACAGCGCCCGTACGCCGGCGGGACCACCGCTCTGCAGTCCGTCCGCGGGAACCCGCACACGCTCCAGACGCACTTCGTGGAAGGCCCTGGTCTCATCGATGACCTGCTGCCTGCGGACGGAGACACCAGCGGTGCCGGCCTCGACGACGAAGGAAGCGGGCCGGTCGTCCAGAAGGGCCGTGACTAGAAGCCAGCCGGCCGCTCCGGCGTCCTGCACGGAGGTCTTGCGGCCGTCGAGCACATAGGCGTCGCCGTCCTTGACCGCCGTGGTGGTCAACGTGTCGGGGGTGCACCCGCCGCCGGGTTCGGCGAAGGCCCAGGCGGCGGACGCGGACCCGTCGGCCAGGGCCGGCAGGATGCGGGAGCACACGGCGGCCGAGCCGCCACGGGCCAGCGCGAGCCCGACCAGGGAGCTGGGCACGAAGGGCCCCGGCGCCGCGGCCCGGCCGAGCTCCTCGGCCACCACACACAGCTCGGCCAGCCCTTGGCCGGCTCCACCCTGTTCCTCGGGCAGCACGAGTCCCGGCCAGCCGAGCTCAGCGCCGAGACGCCACAACTCGCCGTCCTCGGCGAAGATGTCGCCGCCCATCGCCCTTACCTGCTCGGGGGTGGCGTGACTCTTCAGTGCGCTCCGGGAGACGTCCCGGAGCATCACCTGCTCCTCGCTCGGCTCAAAATCCACTGCACTCGCCTTTCCGTCCCGAGATCATCCCCCTATGGTATAACTGATTTACCGTTGTTGTGGGAATGCTTTTCACCGGATCGAATGAGACGGAGGCCTGTGGTGCGGCTCGAAACCTCTCCGGAGCTGGATGCCTTCCGGGACCGTGTGCGTGCCTTCATCGCGGAGCGCGCGCCGGGCGTCAAGCACCGTACCGGCGTACGGGCGCCCGAGCCGGAACAGATCCCCGCCATCCGGAGCTGGACGGCCGCTCTCTTCGAGGCGGGCTACCTGGGTGCGGACTGGCCGCAGGAGTACGGGGGCCGGCCGGACGCCAGTCTCGAACAGGCCTTCGTGGTCGCTGAGGAGATCGCCCGCGCCCGCACCTGGGACCCGATCGGCGCGGGGCCGCTGGCCGCCAACGCCCTCATCGAATTCGGCACCGATGCGCAGAAGCAGCGCTTCCTTCCCCGCATCCGTTCAGCCGAGCACATCTGGTGCCAGCTCTTCAGCGAGCCGGGCGCCGGCAGCGACCTGGCCGGCCTGGCCACCCGCGCCCGCCGGGAGGGCGACGAGTACGTCATCGACGGCCAGAAGGTCTGGACGACCAACGGACAGTACGCCGACATGGGCTACCTTCTGGCCCGTACCGACCCCGACGCCCCGAAGCACCGCGGGATCACCGCCTTCGCGCTCGACATGAACACCCCCGGGGTCGATGTCCGCCCACTGCGCGAGATCACCGGTACCGAGGACTTCAACGAAGTCTTCCTCGACCAGGTCCGTGTTCCGGCGGACTGCGTCATCGGTGAGGTGAACGACGGCTGGCGGGTCGCCAACTCCAGTCTCGGTCACGAGCGCAGCGGCGTCGCCGCGCGAGGCGCGGATCTGCTGCGCCAGCTGGACGACCTGCTGGAGCTGGCGGACGGCGCGCGGTTCGCGGGCCGCCCCGCGCTCCAGGACGGCGCGGTGCGCCAGCGACTGGGAGCCCTGGCCACCGACATCCATGTCGCGGACCTGATGAGCAAGGCCGCACAGTCCCGCATGGTGCACGGTACGGAGGACCCCGCGGACGCCCCGCTGGTGAAGATCTTCTTCAGCGAGACCAATCTCGCCGCCGCCGAGACCGGCGTCGCTCTCCAGGGCCCGGACGGTGTTCTCGTCGAGGGTGACCCCGGGGCGGCCGACAACGGCTGGTGGCAGGACGCCTTTCTGTATGCCCGGGCCTACACCATCGCCGGCGGCGCCAACGAGGTGCTGCGCAACGTGGTGGCCGAACGCGCCCTCGGCCTGCCCCGAGAGCCGCGCTGAACCCGCCACGCCGCGGCGGTCCGCCTGGTTTGCGGACCCGGCGGGCCCCCCCGGGGGGGGGCCCCGCGGCCGGGCCACGCCACAACCGCCCCCGGCCCCCTGTCACCCCCGGGCAAAACACGCCCGGGCCATGGGCGGTGGGTGGGGATAA
>NZ_JBIVVD010000004.1:265918-435525 GCF_044757505.1 Streptomyces sp. NPDC091271
CCGGCCGCCCCCGCCGTGTTGGGGCGCTGGGGGGGGCGCCCCCCCCCCCCCGCCCCCCCCCCGGCCCCCCCCCCCCCCCCCCGCGGGGGGGGGGGGGGGGGGGCGGCCCCCCCCCGGCCCCCCCGCCGCGTCGTGGTGCCCCGGGCGGGGCCGGGCCGGGTCAGACGCCTGCCGCCCGTGCGGCCGAGATCAGGGAGAGGTTCGCCCGGGCGTACGCGTCCCGGCGGCGGTCGCTCACCATGAAGGAGGGCGGCGCCAGGTAGGCGACGTCCCGTCCGAAGGATCCCTGTCGGCGGCGCAGCGCGGAGACCGCGTCAGCCGTCGTGCCGCACACCGCGATCGCCTCCAGCATCTCGTCGGTGACGGCCTTGCCCATGCCCTTGATGTCCCCGGTGCGGAACGCCTCGCGAATCGAGTCGACCTCCTTCTCCCAGCCGTGGTGGACGACGTAGGGGTCATAGGTCTTGACCGTGAGATAGAAGGCGATCATCAGTCGCGCGTCGGCGGCCGCACGCTCCGGGTCCTCGTCGTTGACGGCCGTGATCACCCAGCCGTGCTCCACGGGCGGCTTCTCGCGTCCGCCCTCGTCCGCTCCCCGCTCCAGCGCGGGCCGCACGACGTCGTCCCACCAGCTGCGGGTGAACAGGCCGTGACCGATCACACCGTCGGCGGTCCGGCCGGCGGCCGCGGCCATCCTCTTGTTGAAGCCGGCGAGCAGAACCGGCACGTCGATCCGGCCCAGGACGGGGGCACGTACATCGGCGTCCACGTGGTAGAACTCGCCCTCGTAGCGGACGCGTTCGCCGTTCTCCGCGTGCAGCCACGCCTGTACGGCCCCGACCAGGTCGGCCATCCGTTCCACGGGCCGGTCGGCCTCGACGCCGAACCAGTCGCGGTTGATGCGGTAGGCGCCCGAGCCCAGGCCCAGGAAGAGCCGGCCCTCGGCCCGCTTCCACATGCTGCGCATCGCCGCGGCGTGGGCGTACGGGGTGCGCGCGAACGCGTAGGCGATCCCCGGACCGACCTGGGCCGTCTTCGTCCCCGCGACCATCTCGGCCAGGGTGCTGTACGCCTCGTGGTCGACGAACTCTCCGCTGCAGAAGGCCTTTACACCGGCCTCCTCGGCCTGGCGGGCGACGTCCGCCCCGGGCCACGGCATCCCGAACTCCATGCGTTCCTCCTACCAACGAATCATCTAACCTGGTTTACTATATAGCCCAATCCCTGCTCGGCAGAAGCGAAGGAAGAGGTTGCCAGTGACCACAACAGAGCCCCGTGCGCAGGAGCCGTCCTTCGGTGTGCTCACCGATGCCGCTCTGGAGAGGTCCCGGCGGCGCCTCGGAATCCCGCATCCGCAGCACCAGCGGCCGCACAACTACGAGGTCACGCGGGACACGTCCCGCCACTTCGCCAACGGCTACGGCGACGACAACCCGCTGTTCTGCGACCCCGAGTACGCGGCAGGCACCCGCTGGGGCCGGCTGATAGCGCCGCCGACCTTCCACTACACGATGGGCGAGGACCTGGCGCCGAAGCCCGATCCGGAGACCAAGGCGCTGCTGAAGGGCGACCCCTTCGCGGGCCTCGGCTCGTACCAGGCCGTGATGGAGTACGAGTGGTGGAACCCCCTTGCCCTGGGGGACCGGTGCGAGGTCCTCGAGGCGCAGGTCGGTGTGGAGGAGAAGAAGTCCAGCTTCGGCGGCCGCACCGCCCACGTCACCCGCGACTACCTCTACACCAACGGTGAGGGGCAGTTGCACGCCGTGCGGCGCGGCACCTGGATCAACGCCGAGCGGCACACGTCGAGGAAGCGCGCCAAGGAGCAGCTGAAGCAGGAGCCCTACACCCCGGAGCAGTTGGCGGAGATCGAGGCCGCGTACGCCGCGGAGGAGCGGCGGGGCTCCGAACCCCGCTACTGGGAGGACGTCCGCGTCGGCGACGTGATCCAGCCGCGGGTCAAGGGCCCGCTCACCACGACCGATGTGGTGGTCTGGCACGTGGGCTGGGGCATGCAGCTGACTCCCGACGGCGCCTTCGGAATCGCCGCCCGCACCCGCCGGAAGGTGCCGGGGCTGTACCCCGCCAACCCGCTGGGCGTGCCGGACACCGTCCAGCGCCTGCACTGGGAGCCGCACCGTGCCCAGGAGCTTGGCCTGCCCACGTCGTACGACTACGGCGCGATGCGGGAGACCTGGCTGGTGCACGCGCTCACCGATTGGATGGGCGACGACGGCTGGCTGTGGAAGCTGCGGTGCGAGCACCGCAAGTTCAACTACGTCGGTGACACCACCTGGGTGCGCGGGGAGGTCGTCGGGAAGCGGGAGGTGGACGGCCGGCACGAGGTCCACCTGGAGGTGCGCTGCGAGAACCAGCGGGGCGAGGTCACGACGCCCGGTTCGGCGACGGTCCTGCTGCCGACCCGTCGCGAGCCCCGCCTTCAGCTGCCCGAGCCGCCGGCTCCGACCCTCGACGGCATGGTCCGCCACGAACTGGAGCGCTACCAGGTCACGGACGCCGGCTGACATACCCGCGCGGCCGGCCGGGACCGGCGGGCCGCGCACCACGACGAAGGCACAGCAGAACGGAAAGAGGAGGGTGGGGCCGTGCTCCGCACCGTGTTCAACGAGGACCACGAGGCGTTCCGGGCGATGCTCCGGGACTTCATCGCCAAGGAGGTCGAGCCGGTCCACGCCGAGTGGGAGGAGCAGGGCCACCCGCCGCGCGATTTCTACCGGCGACTGGGTGAGCTGGGCATCCTGGGCATCCAGGTGCCCGAGCAGTACGGGGGCGGGGGTGAGAAGAGCTTCAAGTTCGCCGCTGTCCTGATGGAGGAGTGCAGCCGGGCCGGGGTGTCCTTCAGCGGCCACTCCGTGCACTCCAACCTCATCCTCCCCTACCTGCTGACATACGCGACCGATGAGCAGAAGCAGCGCTGGCTGCCCGGCTTCGCCTCGGGCGACATCATGACCGCCATCGCCATGACGGAGCCGGGGACCGGCTCCGACCTCGCCGGCATCGCCACCAAGGCGGAGCTCTCCGCCGACGGCACGCACTACGTCCTCAACGGCGCCAAGACCTTCATCAGCGGGGGCGCGCAGGCCGACCTGGTCCTGGTGGTCTGCCGCACGGCTCCCGCAACGGCGGAGGACCGCCGCGGAGGGCTGACGATCCTGTGCGTGGAGTCGGCGAGCGACGGGTTCGAGGTCGGCAGGAAGCTCAAGAAGATCGGGCTCAAGGCACACGACACCGCCGAGCTGTCCTTCAGCGACGTCAAGGTCCCGGTGGAGAACCGGTTGGGCGACGAGGGGAAGGCCTTCTCCTACCTCACGCACAATCTGGCCCAGGAGCGGCTGACCATTGCCTACGGCGGTTACGCGGCTGCCGCGGCGGCCGTGGAGCAGGCCGTGGCCTATGTGCGGGACCGTGTGGTCTTCGGCAAATCCGTGGCCTCGTTCCAGAACACCAAGTTCGTGCTCGCGGAGTGCGCCACGGAGGTGGAGGCCGCGCAGATCATGGCGGACCGGGCGCTGGAGCTGAACGAGACGGGACAACTGACCGGTCCGGACGCGGCGAAGGCCAAGCTGTACTGCACCGAGGCGGCCGGCCGGGTCATCGACAAGTGCCTCCAGCTCCACGGCGGCTACGGCTACATGTGGGAGTACCCGATCGCCCGCCTCTACGCGGACAACCGGGTGTCGCGGATCTACGGCGGGACCAACGAAGTCATGAAGACCATCATCGCCAAGTCGATGGGGCTCTGACCGGGCCGGCAAAAAGGGCAGTCGCGGGCCTCGTCCACGGCGTGGACGAGGCCCGCGGAGCAGCGCGTACGAACCTTCGGGGCGGCGGCTCAGGCCGTGGGCACGCGCGCGGCCGTCAGTCGAGGATGTCCACGACGCGGGTCGCCTCGCGTCCCGCGAGCACCAGCTCGTCCGCGACCTCGAGGTGCCTGCGCCAGAAGTCTTCCGCGGCCTCGCCCTGGCCGGACCGCACCAGGCTCACCAGCTTCTCGTACGAGCGCAGGGCCTTCCCGTGGTGGACCCGGCCGATGCTGGGCGCCCTCTCCTCGCGCTCCCTGACGGCCAGCCGGGACTGACGCAGGATGATCTCGTGGATCATCCCGGCCATGACGGCAAGCGTCTGATTGCCCGACAGCTCGACCAGCCGGAGGTGGAACTGGGCCGAGCCGACGGCGAAACGGTCGGGGTCGCCGAGACTGCCCCGTTCGTGCTCCAGCGCGGCCTGCAGTGCGTCGTACCGCTCCTCGTCACCGGTGAGCGCCAGCAGCCGGGCCGCGGGCGGCTCGATGGATCCCCGGGCGACGTAGACGTCCGCGAGCGTGGCGCCGCCCAGTTGGAGTTGCAGGCCGGCGGGCCTGGCGACCGCCTCCGGTCCCGGTGCCGTGACCCGGGCGCCCGTGCGTGAGCCGCGGCGGAGTTCGACCAGCCCCTCGGCCTCCAGCACGCGAACCCCCTCCCTGAGCGTGGGCCGCGAGATGCCGAACTGCGCGAGCAGCTCTGCCTCGTGCGGCAGGAAGTCTCCGTCCGAGAGTTCACCTTCGACGATCATCCGGCGCAGGCGTCGGGCCACGAGTTCGCCGGTCTTCGGCGGCCGGACGACACCGGTGGCCTCGGCGCCACCACTCCGACGAGCCCCTCCGGCTCGCCAGGCGCTCCCGGACCCACGGACATCCGCATGCGTCATGGGGCCACCTCTCTTCGTGAGCTGGTGCTCACTTCGGTCACGTGATAGATAACTAAGTCTACTACGTCTTGTGCATGGAGGTTCATATGACTGCTGACAGCGACGTGCCTGCGAACCGGACGATCGGCATTCTCGGCGGAACCGGCCCTCAGGGCCGGGGTCTCGCCTATCGGTTCGCCGCCGCGGGCATGACGGTGGTGATCGGCTCCCGCAAGGCCGACAAGGCCGAGGCTGCCGCGGAGGAGCTCTCCGCCCAGGCCGGCGCCCCGGTGTCGGGTGGCTCGAACGAGGACTGTGCCCGCCGGTCCGACGTCGTGCTGGTCGTCGTCCCCTTCGAGGGGCATCGTGAACTGCTGCTCTCGTTGCGTGAGCAGCTGGCGGGCAAGGTCGTCGTGGACTGTGTGAACCCCATGGGCTTCGACGGGAAGGGCCCGTTCTCCCTTTCGGTGGCGGAGGGGAGCGCCGCCGAGCAGGCTCGGGAGCTTCTCCCGGACTCCACGGTCACGGCCGCTTTCCATCACCTGTCGGCCGTGCTGCTCACCGACCCGGCTGTCGGGACCATCGACAGTGACGTGCTGGTGCTGGGCGACGACCGAGGGGCCACTGCCGAGGTCCAGGCGCTGGCCTCCGCCATCCCGGGCGTCCGGGGGGTCTACGGGGGCAGGCTGCGCAATGCCGGCCAGGTCGAGGCCCTGACCGCCAATCTCATCGCACTCAACCGTCGTTACAAGACGCACGCCGGCATCCGTGTCACCGGGTTTCCCGAGGATGTGGCGGGAGGGATGCAGCAGCCCCATCAATAGCTCTCACATAGTTTACTAGGTAAGTTGATCCATGTATGGTGGACGCGCTTGCCCAACACTCACAGCAGGAGACTCCATGCGCATCGAGGGCATTTCCGCCGTCGTCACCGGCGGCGCCTCCGGCCTCGGCCTCGGTACGGTGAAGCGTCTGGCCAAGGCCGGCGCTCATGTCGTGATCGCCGACCTGCCCGCCTCGGACGGGGAGAAGATCGCCGCCGAGCTGGGTGGCCACGTACGGTTCGCCCCCGCGGACGTGACCGACGAGCAGCAGTTCCAGGCCGCGCTCGACACCGCCGCGGAGGCCGGTCCGCTGCGTGCCCTGGTCCACTGTGCGGGACTCGGCCACGCCCTTCGCGTCGTGGACAAGGAGGGCAACCCCGGAGAGCTCGCAGGCTTCGAGAAGGTCATCAAGGTCAACCTGATCGGCTCCTACAACGCCCTGCGCCTGGGCGGTGCCGCCATGGCGGCCACCGAGCCCGTGGAGGGCGAACGTGGAGTGATCATCATGACCGCCTCGGTCGCGGCGTACGAGGGCCAGATCGGTCAGATCGCCTACAGCGCCTCCAAGGGAGGCGTGGTCGGCATGACCATCGTCGCCGCCCGCGACCTGGCCGGCCGGAACATCCGCGTCAACACCATCGCTCCCGGCCTGATGGACACTCCGCTGTTCAACCGGCTGCGGGACGACGTACGGGAGTCGCTGGCGTCGGCCATCCCCAACCCCAAGCGTTTCGGCACCGCCGACGAGTACGGGCAGACCGCGCAGTTCCTCATCGAGAACGGCTACGTCAACGGCGAGACGCTCCGTCTGGACGGCGCCATCCGCATGGCACCGCGCTGACAGCTCTCGCCACCGCAGACCGGCACCCAGCCAAGGAGGCAGCACATGTCCGACGAAGTGCTCGTCGAGCACGCGGACGGCGTCACCGTCATCACCATCAACCGGCCCCAGGCGCGCAACGCTGTCAACCGGGCTGTCAGCGAGGGCGTCGGAGCCGCGCTCGAGGAGTTCGAGTCACGCAAGGATCTGACCGCGGCCGTGATCACCGGCGCCGGCGGCAACTTCTGCGCGGGCATGGACCTCAAGGCGTTCCTGGCCGGAGAGAACGTCACGCTGGAGGACCGGGGGCTCGCCGGCATCACCAACCGCCCGCCGCGCAAGCCCGTCATCGCGGCCGTCGAGGGGTACGCCCTGGCCGGTGGTTGCGAGGTCGTGCTCGCCTGCGATCTGGTGGTGGCCGCGGACAACGCCAAGTTCGGCATCCCCGAGACCAAGCGCGGCCTGGTCGCCGGCGCGGGCGGCCTGATGCGGCTGCCCAAGCGCATCCCGTACGCCATCGCGATGGAACTCGCGCTCACCGGCGACTTCCTGGACGCCGCCGACGCGCACCGCTTCGGGCTGGTCAACCGGCTCACCGAGCCCGGGGGCGCCCTGGCCGGAGCGCGTGAACTGGCCGCCCGTATCGCGGCCAACGGGCCGCTGGCGGTGGCGGCGACCAAGGAGATCATCGTCCGTTCGGCCGACTGGACCTCCGATGTCGCCTTCGAGAAGCAGGCGGCGATCATGGCGCCCGTCTTCACCTCGGCCGACGCGCGCGAAGGAGCCCTCGCGTTCGCCGAGAAGCGCCCCCCGGTGTGGCGCGGCGAGTGAACCGCCGCGGTGGCCGCAGGCGTTGATCACCGCCCGTCGAGTCCTGATCCGGGTCACATCTCCCCGCCCGTGAGGCGGTGAACGACCGTACAGCGATAGACAGACTGCAAGGAGGAGCAATGGAGCTCAGTGGTGGAGTGGCCCTGGTGACGGGCGGAGCCGGTGGCCTCGGCGAGGCGACCGTACGCCGTCTCGCCGAGGCCGGCGCCAAGGTGGTGATCGCCGACCTCGCCGAGGACCGCGGCGAGAAGCTGGCCAAGGAGCTGGGCGAGAGTGCCGTGTTCGTCCGCACCGACGTCACCGACGAGGACAGCGTGCTGGCCGCCCTGGACGCCGCGGCGACTCTCGGCCCGCTGCGAGTCGCCGTCAGCGCCCACGGCGGGCCGGTCGCCAAGTCCAGGGTGCTCGACCGCGAGGGCAACCCCTACGCCCTCGACCTCTTCCGGCGCACAGTGGACATCTACCTCACCGGCACGTTCAACGTGCTGCGGCTCGCGGCCTCGTTCATGGCCAGGAACGAGCCGAACGAGTCCGGCGCGCGCGGAGTGATCGTCAACACCGCGAGTATCGCCGCCTTCGAGGGGCAGATTGGGCAGTCCGACTACTCCGCGGCCAAGGGCGGCGTCGTCGGCCTCGGCCTGGTCGCCGCACGTGACCTGTCGCCCCTCGGAATCCGGGTCATGACCATCGCTCCGGGGACCTTCTTCACCCCGGCCTTCGGCATCCCCGAGGAGCAGGCGCAGCAGGCCTGGGGCGACAAGGTCCCCTTCCCGCGGCGCATGGGCCGTCCCGCGGAGTACGGGGCCCTGGTCCAGCACATCGCGGAGAACGACTACCTGAACGGCGAGGTCATCCGCATCGACGGGGCCCAGCGCTTCGCCCCCAAGTAGCCGCCCGACTGTCGGCTCGCCCTCCTGGGGGCGGGCCCGATCAGCCCCAGCACTCCGCGACACAGCCCTCGGGAGGGCGAACCATGTCCACCGGATCCACCGCACAGGGGGCCGCCGGGGAGCTCCGCTCGTATCTGGAGAGGATCGCTCCCGCGCTGCACCGGGAGTGGCCCGACCGTACGTCCTTCGAGGCCCGGCTCGCCTGGCAGCGCGCCCTCCACGAGGGCGGCTGGGCCGCCCCGCACTGGCCCGTCGCCGACGGCGGACGCGGCCTGGGTGTCGTGGACCGGCTGGAGTGCGACGCCGAACTCGCCCGGGCCGGCGCCCCCGACATCGCCGGGGTCTTCGGCATCAAGAACGTCGGCCCCACCATCTCGGCCTTCGGCACCGTGGAGCAGCGCGCCTCGCTGCCCCGCATCCTGGCCACCGAGGAGATCTGGTGCCAGGGCTTCAGCGAGCCCGGCGCGGGCAGCGACCTGGCCTCACTGCGCACACGCGCCGTACGTGACGGCGACACCTTCGTCATCAACGGGCAGAAGGTCTGGACCTCCGACGGCACCCGGGCCACCCACTGCATGGTCCTGGTTCGGACCGAACCCGACGCGCCCGCGCACAAGGGCATCTCCGTACTGCTGGTGCCGCTCGGGACCCCCGGAATCGAGCGGCGCCCGCTACGGCAGATGACCGGTGAGCACGGCTTCGCCGAGCTCTTCTTCACCGATGTGAGGGTGCCCGCGTCCGCCCTCCTCGGCCCCGTTCACGAGGGCTGGCGGGTCACCATGACCACTCTGGGGCACGAGCGGGCCGGCGTCGTCGAGCTCGCCGCCTCCCTGGAGAGGAATGTGCGCGACGCGGTGGCGGAGTTCCCGGACGGAGTGTCCGACCCCGTGCTGCGCCGGGAGCTCGCCCGGCGCTATGTGGAGGCGCGCACCGTCGGTCTGATGGGCAGCAGGGTGCTGCGCTCACTCGGCGAGGGCCGCGAGCCCGGGCCGGAGCAGTCCGTGATCAAGCTCGGGTGGAGTCTGACCACCCAGCGACTCGGCGAGACCCTGCTGGACGCCGCAGGCCCCTCCGGTCTCGCCGGAGGACGGAACGGGGACGGTGCCGAGGCGCAGCGCTACCTGCGCGTGCGGGCGTCGACCATCGCCGCGGGGACCACCGAGGTGATGAAGAACATCCTGGCCGAGCGAGTCCTCGGCCTGCCGAAGAAATGAACCACCGGACGGCAGATGAGGAGGACGGCAGTCGTGACCGTCGATGAGCACCGGGAGCTGCGCCGCTCCGTGCGCCGCTTCCTGGAGACGGCGTCGCCGAGCCCGGAAGTGCGGCGCGTCATGGAGACCGGGGCAGGATACGACCGGGCCGTCTGGCAACGGCTGGCCGGTGAACTCGGACTGACGGGGCTCATCGTGCCCGAGGAGTACGGCGGCGCCGGGGCGGGCGTCGCCGAACTGGCCGTCGTCATGGAGGAGATGGGCCGCGCCCTGATGTGCGGGCCGTACCTCTCCAGTGCCGTACTCGCCGCTGCGGTCCTGCTCCGGAGCGGAGATGCCCGGGCCTGTGCGGAGCTCCTGCCCGGGATCGCCGACGGCTCGATGATCGCCACCGTCGCCGTGGCCGAGGGCAACCACGACGTCCGGGACCTGGCCCGGGTCAGGGCGTCCGCCCGCCGCGACGGCGACCTTCACCGGCTGTACGGGGAGAAGACCCTGGTCATCGACGGGCACACCGCCGCGCTGGTCCTGGTCGCCGCCCGTACGGAGGCAGGACTGTCCCTCTTCGCGGTGGACGGCGCGGCCGACGGCATGCTCCGTGAGGAACTCCCGGCACTGGACCCCACCCGCAAGCTGGCCCGGATCGCGCTGGACGGGGTGTTCGCGCGTCTCATCGGCACCGAGGGCGCGGCGGGCCCCGCCTTGGAAGAGGCCCTGGACCTCGCGGCCGTGGCCCTGGCGGCCGAGCAGACCGGGGGAGCCGAACGCTGTCTGGAGCTCTCGGTGGAATACGCCAAGACCCGCGAGCAGTTCGGCAGGCCCATCGGCGCGTTCCAGGCCATCAAGCACAAGTGCGCCGACATGCTGCTGGAGGTCCAGGCGGCGAAGGCCGCGGTGGAGTACGCGGCCGGCCTGTGGGGCCAGGACGACGCCGGCGCCGAACGCGGCCTGGCGGCGTCCACCGCCCGGGCCCACTGCTCGGACGCCTATGTCCACGCCGCCGGCGAGACCGTGCAGATCCACGGCGGCATCGGCTTCACCTGGGAACACGACGCGCATCTGTACCTGCGCCGGGCCAAGTCCTCCGCGCTGCTGCTCGGCAGCACTTCCTGGCATCTGGAGCGGGTGGCCGCCGAGATCGGGCTGGCCCCCACCCCCACCTCACCGAAGGAGTCCGTCCATGCCTGAAGCCGTCGTGGTCGCCGCCTGCCGTACGGCGATCGGCACCTCGTTCAAGGGAACACTGGCCCGCACCAGTGCCTTCGACCTCGCCGAGGCCGCCGTCACCGAGGCGGTACGCCGTTCCGGGCTGCCCGGTGAGGCGTACGACGACCTGATTCTGGGCGAATCCCGCTACGGGGGCGGAGACATCGCCCGTAACGTCGCGGTCATCGCCGGTCTCACCTCGGTGCCCGGGGCAGCCGTCAACCGGCACTGCGCCTCCGGCCTGTCGACCGTCTCGATGGCCGCGGCAGGCATCCGCGCGGGCATGGAGGACGCCGTGCTCGCCGGCGGGGTGCAGTCCACCTCGACGGCACCGGTGATGCGTCGCGTCGACCCTGCCACGGGGGAGTGGGAGGACCCCTGGGACTCCCCGGCCCACCCGTCCACCCCGACAGCGCCCAACAACGACATGTCGGTCGCCGTCGGCTGGAACGCCGCCCGTATCGCCGGGATCTCCCGCCAGGAGATGGACGCCTGGGCGCTGCGCTCCCACCTGCGGGCGCTGGCCGCGATCGACGAAGGCCTGTTCACCGACGAGATCGTGCCGGTCAAGGCGCTCCTGGCGGACGGGGCGTACACCACCTTCGAGGTCGACGAGCATCCGCGCCGGGGCTCGACCGCCGAGAAGCTGGCCGGCCTCAAGCCGCTCCACCCGGAGATCGACGGCTTCACCATCACCGCGGGGAACTCCAGCGGCATCAACGACGCCGCCTCCGTACTGGCGCTGACGAGTGACACGCTGGCGTCGCGCGAAGGCCTGACACCGCTGGCCACCGTCCGCGGCTGGGCCTCGGTGGGCGTCGATCCGGAGCGTACCGGGCTCGCCCCCGCGGGCGCCGTCAGCAAGGCGCTGCGCCGGTCGGGCCTCGACGTCGGTGCGGTGGACCTGTTCGAGATCAACGAGGCCTTCGCGTCGGTGGCGGTGGCCGCCACCCGCGAACTCGGCGTCAGCGAGGAGATCGTCAACATCCACGGCAGCGGCTGCAGCCTCGGTCACCCGATCGCGGCGAGCGGCGCCCGGATGCTGACCACCCTGGTGCACGATCTGCGCCGCCGCGGCGGCGGCATCGGTGTCGCCGCGATGTGCGCGGGCGGGGGCCAGGCGAGCGCGGTGGTCGTCGAGGTCTGAGCCGCACGCGCTGTCGGCCGGCCCCCGGCCGTGACTCCGGTGCGCCGAGAGCCACGGCAGGGGGCCGAAGTGTTTCTTCCGGACGGACGTTATACAGGCCATAGATAGAACCTAGTTAACGATGTATGGTCGCGAGAGCGGGTCGAACGCGGCCCAGGAGGAGGATCTGATGCCCAGCGCCACGGTCGTGGACGCCGGTGGGCCCGTGCCCGATGAACGGCACTGGATGACCCGGCTGCGGGAGTTCCTGGAGGCCCACGCGGGCAAACCGCCCCGCGACAAGAAGGAGCGGCTGGCCTGGGCCCGGACCTTCCACGCGGAACTGGAGGAGGCGCACCTGGCCGCCCCCGGGTGGCCCGTGGACGCGGGCGGCATGGAGCTGGACCTGGCCGACCAGATCGCCTACCACCAGGAGATGACCCGCGCACGTGCCCCGAAGCACCCGTGCGGGCTGTCCTTCATCGTCGCCCCCACCCTGATCAAGCACGGCACGCCCGAGCAGAAGAAGCGTTTCCTGCGCCCGCTGCTGCGCGCCGACGAGTTCTGGTGCCAGGGCTTTTCCGAACCCGGTGCCGGCAGCGACCTGACCTCCCTGTCCACCCGCGCCGAACGCGACGGCGACAGCTACGTCGTCAACGGTCAGAAGCTGTGGACCAGCCAGGCGCACCAGGCCGACTGGATGTTCGCCCTGGTGCGCACCGGACCCGCCGGGCCCGGTGGCGCCGGGATCAGCTATCTCCTGATCCCGATGGACTCCCCGGGGGTGACCGTCCGCCCGCTGCGCGACATCGCCGGCGGCACCCACTTCGCCGAGGTCTTCCTCGACGGTGTGCGCGTGCCCGTGGACAACCTCGTGGGGGAGGAGAACGGCGGCTGGCACATCGCCCGGACCAGCCTCGGCCACGAGCGGGCGACCGCCTTCCTCGCCGACGAGTTCCGCTACCGCCGCATCGTGGACGAGCTGTTCACCCTCGCGCTGGACACCGGCGCCGCCGAGGACCCGCTGGTGCGTCAGCAGCTCGCCCGGATCGAGGCGAACGTCCGCGTCCTGGCGTCCAACAGCCGACGTGCCCTGGACGCCGTGCTCTCCGGACGAGACCCGGGCCCGGCGGCTTCCGTCAACCGCCTGGTGCGCTCGGAGTTCGACCAGTACCTCCACGAGGTGGCGCTGCGCGTCATCGGCCCCGACGCCGTCCTCGGGGCCCGCGACCCGATGGCCGTCGAACGCGGCCGGTGGACCTACGGTTATCTGATGAGCAGGTCCTCGACAATCGGGGCGGGCACCGCGGAGATCCAGCGGAACACCATCGCCGAGAAAGTCCTGGGCCTGCCCTCCCACCGTGGCGTTTCCGGCAGCGGAAAGGAACAGGGATGACCATGGCGAGCAAGAACGAACCGCCGCAGTTCTCGACGATCCTGGCGGAGCTCGGTGAGGACCACGTCCTCACCGTCACCCTCAACCGTCCCGAGCGGCTGAACGCCTTCAACCAGGCGACCCTGGACGACTTCGCCTCCCTGTGGCGATACGCCTCCGACGAGGAGGACGTACACGCGATCGTCCTGCGGGCCGAAGGTGAGCGCGCCTTCTGCACAGGGGTGGACGTGGTCGACGGAATCGACCGCTCCGCCAACCCCTTCGCCGAGTCCGACCCCGGTGCCAGCCTCTCGCCCAAGCTCAACCGCTGCTGGAAACCGCTGGTGTGCGCGGTACACGGCATGGCCGCGGGCGGCGCCCTGTACTGGCTCAACGAGGCCGACATCATCATCGCCTCCGACGACGCCACGTTCTTCGACCCGCACACCACCTACGGCATGGTCGCCGCTCTGGAACCCATCGGGCTCGCGCACCGCATCCCGATCGGCGAGGTGCTGCGGATGGTGCTGCTCGGCAACGACGAGCGGATGTCCGCCGAGAGGGCCCGTGAGATCGGCTTCGTCAGCGAGGTCGTCACCCGCGACGGGCTGCGCGGCCGCGCCCACGAACTCGCGGCGAAGATCGCGGCCAAGCCGCCCGCCGCGATCCAGGGCAGCGTCAAGGCGATCTGGGAATCGCTCGACACCGGACGGTCCCAGGCCCTCGCGACCGGCCTGGCCTACACACAGATCGGCAACCCGATCGGCACAGCCCAGGTCGACCGCGCGTCCCTCAAGGGCCGTACGTCGTACGAGGTGCGCTGATGACCGGCCGGAGGAAGCGGAGGTGGCTGCGGTGACGACCGCGGAGATAGAGAAGGAACTGCGCGACGCGCTCGGCGGACTGCTGCGGCAGCGCAGCGGTGCGGAGACGGTCGCGGCACTGGCGGACGGGCCGGAGTACTGGGACCAGGGCCTGTGGCGCGAGCTGGTCACGATGGGTGTGCCCGGGCTGGCCGTGCCCGAGGAGTACGGCGGGGAGGGCGCCGGCCACACGCTCGCGGCGGCCGCCCAGGAGGAATTGGGCCGTCGCCTGGCCCCGGTTCCCACGGTCTCCCTCTTCGCGGCCCAGGCGGCGCTCGCCGCGGCCGCGGCGGCGGGCAGCGACGCGGCCGGGACCCGGCTGCGTACCGTGGCGCTCGGTGCGGTGCCCGCCACCGTCGCGGCAGGACGCACCGCGGACGGCTGGACCGTCGCCGAAGGGGTGAACGCCGTGTCCGACGGCGACGGTTGGCTGCTGGACGGCCGCGTACCCGTCGTCGCGGACGCCCCCGTGGCGCGTCTGCTCCTCGTGGCCGCCGAAACCCCTGCCGGCCCCGCGCTGTTCGCCGTGGACGCCGGTGATGGGGGAGCGGAGGGCTGCGAGGTGACGCCGGTGGAGTGCCTCGATCCGACCCGCCCGCTCGGCTCGGTCGCCTTCGCCCGGTGCCCGGCCGGACTGCTGGCCGGACCCGGTGACTTCGCCGCCGTGCTGCGCGCCGCCGAGCACGCCGCCCTGCTGATGCTGGCCGCCGACGCGGTCGGCGTCGCCGCCGAGGCCATGGACCTGGCCGTCGACCACGCCCGCACCCGGCAGCAGTTCGGCCGCGCCATCGGGTCCTTCCAGGCCGTCTCGCACCGCTGCGCCGACATGCTGGTGGCGGTCGAGTCCGCCCGTGCCCTGGTGGCGGCCGCCGCCGAAGAGCTCCAGGACCCGGGCGAGGGCACCGACGCCACCGTCTGCCTGGCCGCCGCCCAAGCCCTGGAGGCCGCCGTCACCGTGACCCAGGGCTGCGTGCAGGTGCACGGCGGCATGGGCTTCACCTGGGAACACCCGGCCCACCGCTATCTGCGCCGGGCCAAGGCCGCCGAATCCCTGGTGGCCGTACCCGACCGGCTGCGGGAGCGGGCTGCCGCCGGCCTGCTGGCGGCCGTACGCGGGCCGGAGCCCGCCGCCGGCGTCTGAGAAAGGGCCGGGTGACGGGCTCCTGGACCCGCCGCCCGGCCCGCTCGTCACACCGCCCGCAGCGCAGGAGGAACCGTGCACCTGACCGAGCTCGCGCACCGGCACCCCGACAAGGCCGCGGTGATCACGGCGGCCACCGGAGAAGTCGTGACCTACAGGCAGCTGGACGAGGCATCGGTGCGCCTCTCGCGGCTGCTCACCGCCCGTGGTCTGAAGCCCGGCGATCACACCGCGCTGCTGATGGAGAACACCCCGGGCTATGTCACCGCGGCGTTCGGCTGCCAGCGGGCCGGCCTGTACTGGACGCCGGTCAACCGTCACCTCACCCCGGACGAGGCCGCGTACATCGTGCGTGACTGCGGGGCCCGGGCCCTGATCGTCTCCGCGGGCCTGGCGGAGCTCGCGTCGGCGGTCTCCGCCCAGGTGCCGGACCTCGAGATCAGACTGGCCGACGGCGGCCGGCTCGACGGGTTCGAGGAGTTGGAGGCCGCGTGTGCCTCCTTCCCGGCCGAGCCACCGCAGGGCGAGCTCGAGGGTTACTACATGTTCTACTCCTCGGGCACCACCGGGCAGCCGAAGGGCATCCTGCCCGAGCTGACCGGGGAGCCCTTCGGCAGCGGACTGCGCATCGACCACAATCTGCCGCTGATGTTCGGCTTCTCGCCGGACAGCGTGTACCTGTCCCCGGCACCGCTGTACCACGCGGCTCCCACCGGCTGGACACTCGGCACCATCCGGGGCGGTGGCACGGTCGTCCTGATGGACCATTTCGATCCCGAGGAGACCCTGCGGACGATCGAACGATTCGAGGTCACCCATGCCCAGTTCGTGCCCGCCATGTTCGTACGGATGCTGAAGATGGAGCCGCGTCGGCGGCAGGCGTACGACACCAGCAGCCTGCGTGCCGTCATCCACGCGGCCGCCCCGTGCCCGGTGGAGATCAAGCAGCGGATCATCGACTGGCTCGGTCCGATCGTGCAGGAGTACTACTCGGGCAGCGAGGGCAACTGCTTCTTCCTCATCGACTCCGCGCAGTGGCTGGAGCACCAGGGATCGGTCGGCAGAGCCGCGCACGGCCGGGCGGTCGTCCTCGACGACGAAGGCGAGGAGCTCCCGCCCGGGGAGACGGGGACCGTGTGGTTCGAGGGCGGCCCCGACTTCCGCTACCACAACGACCCCGAAAAGACGGCGCGGGCGCATGACGTCCACGGACGCACGACGCTGGGGGACCTGGGCCGTCTGGACGCGGAAGGCTACCTGTACCTGGTCGACCGCCGGACCGACCTCATCATCAGCGGCGGCGTGAACATCTACCCCCAGGAGATCGAGAACGCCCTGGTGCTGCACCCCGAGGTCGCCGACGCCGCTGTGGTCGGGGCCCCTGATCCGGAGATGGGGCAGCGGGTGCGCGCCGTGGTGCAGCCGGCCGATCCCAGCGCCGCCGGCCCCGGCCTCGAGGCGCGGCTGATCGCCCACTGCCGCGAACGTCTGGCGCACTTCAAGTGCCCTCGGGCGGTGGAGTTCTCCGCCGAGCTGCCACGTACCCCGACCGGCAAGCTGCTGCGCCGGCTGCTGGCCCCCGGCCCAGGGTCCGGAGCTGCCGACGGCACTGGTGCCTCCCCCACTAAATAGCTAACCTAGTTAGAAATGTTTATCCCGACGCTCCCTACGGATTGAGGATTCCCATGCGCGATGCTGTGATTGTCGAGGCGGTCAGGACCCCGGTCGGCCGACGTAACGGCGGCCTGTCCTCCGTGCACCCCGTGGACCTCTCGGCGTATGTGCTCCAGGCCCTGGCCGAGCGCTCGGGCATCGACCCGGCCCAGGTCGACGACGTGATCTGGGGCTGCGTCGCACAGGTCCGTGAGCAGGCCCTCAACATCGGCCGTAACGCCGTGCTCTCGGCGGGCTGGCCCGACTCGGTGCCCGCCACCTCGATCGACCGCCAGTGCGGCTCCTCCCAGCAGTCCGTCCACTTCGCCGCCGCCGGACTGATCAGCGGGCAGTACGACGTGGCCGTCGCCGGTGGGGTCGAATCCATGTCGCGGATCCCGATGGGCACCTCGGTCGGGGATGCCGACGGAATGGGCCCGGGTTTCCTCAAGCGGTACGGCATCGCCTCCGCCAACCAGGGCGTGGGCGCCGAGATGATCGCCGAACGCTGGGGCCTGTCCCGCTCCCAGCTCGACGAGTTCGCCCTCGGCTCGCACGCCAAGGCCGCGGCCGCCGTCGACGCGGGCCGCTTCACCGGGCAGATCACCCCGGTCACCCTGCCCGACGGCACCGTCGTGGACACGGACGAGGGCATCCGCCGCGGCGGCACCCTGGAGTCCCTGGCGAACCTCAAGCCGGCGTTCAAGCCGGACGGCGTGATCCACGCGGGCAACAGCTCACAGATCAGCGACGGCAGCGCCGCGCTGCTGATGACGACCTCGGAGAAGGCGCGCGAGCTCGGCCTCACCCCGATCGCCAGGGTCCACACCGCCGTCGTCGCCGCTGACGACCCGGTGATCATGCTGACCGCGCCGATCCCGGCGACCGTCAAGGCGCTCAAGCGAAGCGGCCTCAACCCCGACCAGATCGGCGCCTACGAGGTGAACGAGGCCTTCGCGCCCGTCCCGCTGGCATGGCTGAAGGACATCGGGGCGGACGAGGCGGCCCTCAACCCCAACGGTGGAGCCATCGCACTCGGCCACCCGCTCGGCGGCTCCGGCGCCCGGCTCATGACCACCCTCGTCCACCACATGCGGGACAGCGGGATCCGCTACGGCCTGCAGACCATGTGCGAGGGCGGCGGCATGGCCAACGCCACCATTCTCGAGCTTCTCTGACGACCGGACCCCTACGAGCGCGACGCGTGACGGTGCCGCCCCCTCCTGCCGGGGAGGCGGCACTGCCACGCGGCACGTCGGGCCGGATGCTGACCACCGTGGAGGTGTCGTACGCGCAGCAGGAGCGCGCACTGCCGTGCGCTGGTCATGCTCACCCGGGCGGAACCGGACTTCCTCCCGCACTCCGCCGAGGTGCCGGCCGGTCTGCCGGGCCCCGGCGCCTGCGAGCCGTTCAACTACGGGCTGATGCCCTGGGAGACCAAGGTGGCGGGCGGTGACGCCGCCTGGTCGGGGGCGGCCGGCCGGCCCGCCGCGGTGGACGTCTGGGCACGCTGCAAGGACGCGGCCGGCGACCCCGCGCTGTCCCGCGCGCTGCTTGCCTTCGCCCTGGAGGGACTGATCGTCCCGGTCGGGACGCGTCCCTACCCGGCTGTCGAACCGGAGCGAAGGGGCGGCGCCGGGCAGGCCGTCGTACTGTCCCAGACCATCACCTTCCACGAGCCGTTCGTCATGAACAGCTCGTCGCGTGCCGTCTTCGACGTCTACGTCGTTGAAGTGGCCAGCGCCGGGTGTCCGTCGCGGACACCCGGCCCGGTCGTGTCGTCGACGCAGGGCGGAGAGCTGTGCGAGTGCAGCGGGTGAGGGTCCCGGACTCGGATCGGGTGTCGTACACCGTCATCGACGCCGGCGGGCTGCCCGTCGAGGCGGCCGATGTGTATCTGGGCAATCTGACCGTGACGGGACGTTCGCCGTACACCGTGGAGGCATACGCGCACGACCTGCGGGACTTCTTCGAGTGGACCAGCCAACGCGACGTCGACTACCGGCACCTGGGCCTAGAAGACGTCGCTGAGTTCTTCGCCTGGCTGCAGCGGTCGCGCCCGGCCCGTCAGCCCGGCGTGTACCAGCTGCCGGGCGCGCCGCCCGCGGTCGGCAACACCACGCTCGTACGTAAGGGGGCCGCGCTTGCCGGGCTCTACCGGTTCCATGCCCGCCGGGACGAAACCGTGCCAGCCTTGCTGGGGGAGCTGACCGGGCCGCGGCCGATGGGGCGGTACGTGCCGATGCTGGCGCACGCCCGGCGCCACGGACCGGGGCTGGATGCCTACAGTCCGATCCGTATCGGGAGGTGCGTGTCGTTCCCCGGGAGAGCAACGTCAACGCCGCCCGGGTAAAGGGGCTGAAGCCTCGTACGGTCCCGGCCCGACCCGTGGTCTTCGACGCCTACGCCGACTACATGGAGAGCGAGTACGGGACGCTGGACTGCGACTACGTGTTCGTGAACCTGTTCCGGCCGTCGGTGGGAGCGCCGATGACCCGCAGTGCGATCGAGGACTTGGCGTCCCGGCTGCGCAAGCGGACTGGGATCAAGCACTTCACGCCGCATGTGCTGCGGCACAGCTGGGCGGGCCGGCTCACAGCCCGCGTCAGTCGCGTCCGTCCAACGACGTCTGGAGATCGCGCTCGCGCGCATCATGCAGCTGCGAGCGGAGAACAGCAACCTCGCCGGACGCCTGGAGACGGCATACGGCGAGATCCGAAAGTTGCGCAGCGAACGGCCGTTGCCTTGACCGATCGAAGCGCGTCGCCTGGCGCTCCAGCGTGGTGTCCAGAGTCACGGCTCGGCTCAGCTTCGCGGCAAGGAGTAATCGAGAAACGCGACGGCCGGCAGCCTTCTCGCGGGCGTCGTAGAGCATGGTCGGAATCTATCGGCCGGACCGATCACCGCCGTTGATTCCCAGCGCGAGTTGTCCACACCGCCCACCTGCGGGTTCATGATCACTCGTGCCAGTGTCGTCGTTTGCCGACTCCACGAGCGGGCCTCAAGGGCAGAGCGTTAGAGCTCCCTGGAGGCCCGGGCGGCGGGTCACGGCCGAGGTTGCAGCAGTTTGCCGAGGATGCTGGAGAGCTGTCTGCGCTCCGTAGGGCTGAGGGCTTGGAAGGTTCCGTCAAGGAACTCGGGCACGGCGTCTTCAGCCTGGGCGAGGAGTTGCCGGCCGGAGTCGGTGATGGTAACTGCGTACGCGCGGCGGTCTGCGAGGTCTCGTTCGCGGCGTATGTGGCCTGCCTGTTCAAGGCCGTCGCAGATGCCGACCATCACGGTGCGGTCGATGCGCAGTTCGTCGCTCAGGACGCGCTGCGAGCAGGGGCCGACCTCGGCGAGCATCTTCAGCACCAGATGCTGGCCGACGCCGATCCCGAGCGCGCCGGCCCTGGCATCCGCAGCCCGGGCAACCGCGGCTGAGGCCCGGCACAGGGCGATGTCCAAACGCTCTGCGGCGAGCCGGGGGAAGTAGGCGGTGCTCGCGTGGTCCGTGGTCGTGGACGGCATGTGGTGTCTCCCTCCTGGCTGTCGCCACCCTACCAGCAACCATCTGAACGCAGATTGTTTGACCGCCAACCATTGAAATCGTATGCTCGCCAACCATCTGTTAACCAATCATTGGTGCTCTGATGGAGGTCTGGCGTGGACAAGCCCGATAGCCGCAAGCGAGTGGCTCTTGTACTGCTCTGCGCTGCGGTGTTCCTGGACTCGATGGACCTGTCACTGATGGGGGTCGCCCTGCCCGCGATCGGGCGGGATCTGTCACTGTCGGGGGGAATGCTGCAGTGGCTGGTGTCGGGATATGCGGTCGCCTACGGCGGCTTCCTGCTGCTGGGAGGTCGCATGGCGGACCTGTTCGGCCGTCGCCGCATGTTCCTGCTCTCCTTGGCCGTCTTCGCGGCCGCCAGCCTGGTTGGCGGGCTGCTTTCGGATGGATGGGCGCTGGTCGTCACGCGAGTGGTCAAGGGGCTGGCCGCGGCGCTCACCGCCCCGGCGGCCCTGTCACTCATCACCACGACGTTCACCGAAGGCGCCCGGCGCAACCGAGCGCTCGGCGTCTACGCCCTGGCTGGCGCTACCGGATACAGCGGCGGACTTATCGCCTCCGGGCTGCTGACCGAGGTCAGTTGGCGACTGGTGTTCTTCTTCCCGGTGCCGATCGCCCTGCTGGTCCTCGTCCTCGCGCCGTTGGCGCTGCCGAGAGTGGAGCGCTCACACAGTACGGCCAGGGGCTTCGACGGAGCCGGCGCGGTCACGATCACCGCGGGAGTACTGCTGCTCGTGTACGCACTCACCGAGACCACCTGGCCGGCGGGAGCGGCGGCCGTCCTGCTTCTGGTCGCCTTCGTGCTGATTGAGCGTCGGCAGCAGCTCCCGCTGGTCCCACTGCGTGTCTTTAGTTCGCGCAGTCTGGTCACCGCCAACCTTGCCGCACTTGCCTGGGCCTGCGCCACCATCGGCTGGCAGTTCGCTGCCGTCCTGTACCTCCAGCAGGTCCAGGAGGTCCAGGACTACGGGGCTCTGGCAACCGGCTTGGGCATCGTCCCCATGGGGCTGGCCATCGTTGTGACCGCCAACCTGGCCGGAAGACTGATCAGCCGGTGGGGGCTGGGCCGCACGGCTGCGGTCGGAATGCTGATCCAGGCCGCCGGAATCCTGCTGTTCCTCCGGGCCGGCGCCACCGCCGATTACATCGCGGTGCTGCTGCCGGCGCTGTTGGTGCACGGCGTGGGCAACGGCCTGTCCTTCCCCAGCCTCAACATCGCCGCGGTCGGCGGGCTGCCCGACGAGCAGCAGGGCCTGGCCTCCGGCCTGATCACGTCGTCCATACAGATCGGAGCCGGAATCGGCGTGGCTCTGCTGGCCTCGCTCATGGCCACGGGCGGGCCCGGCCTCGACGGTTACCGGCTCGCTTTCCTTGTGGCCGGCTGCTTCTCGCTGCTCGGCGCCACCATCGCGTCCATCGGCCTGCGCACCCGCGTCAGCCACAAGACCCAGGCCCGTGCCTGAGCCTCGCCCGCAACAACATCACCCGACGCCGAGGAGGCTCCCCGTGACCCTGGACCTGACCCCCGACCAACTGCTGTCCACCACCCGCGCGGTGCGCAAGCGCCTCGACCTGGACCGCCCGGTCCCACGGTCCCTGATCGAAGAGTGCGTCGACCTGGCCACACAGGCACCGACGGGGCGCAACCGGCAGCGCTGGCACTTCATCGTCGTCACCGACCCCGACCGGCGCCGCCTCGTCGGGGACATCTTCCGCCGCGCGCTGACCACCGGAGGTGGGCAGCCTCCGACCGAGCGGGACCTGCCGCGCATGTTCGCCCAGCCCGGCTCCATGGTACGGATCTCGGACGGCCTGCGGCACCTGCACCACAACATCCACCGTGTGCCCGCCTTCGTCGTTCCGGCCATCGAAGGCCGTACGGAAGGCGCCTCCGTGCTCGACCAGTCCATGACCTGGGGGTCTATCCTCCCGGCCGTGTGGAGCTTCATGCTCGCCGCGCGCGCCCGCGGGTTGGGCACCGTGTGGACTACGGCACAGGGCCCGCTGGAAAAGGAACTCGCCGACGCGCTCGGAGTGCCCTATGACGAGGTGATGCTCACCGCCTTCATCCCGTTGGCTTTCACCATCGGTACCGACTTCAAGCCGGCCCGCCGGATTCCTCGGGAGCAGGTCCTGCATTGGGAGCAGTGGTAATGGAGAACTGAGCTCCCATCGCCTGCGTCAGCACGGCCGTCGCCCGCGGAACGTCAGGCCCTGCTCCCAGTTCGCTCTCCGCCGTCCACCAGGCGGCGGGGAGCAGTCACAAGGCGTCCGGAGCAGAAGCGGGACCGCCACACGACGTAGAAACCACCCGCTCGTCACGTTGCGCGGCTGGTGTCTGAGCTAGGACTCCGGGGCCGGGGCGAAGCCCGTCCCAGACATGTCCGCCACGCAAAGCACCAGATCAGAGCCGATGACGAACCACCGAGCTATACATAAACCACGTCCTTGACGACTGGGTCCTGATGCGTGCGGACAACTCCCACACCGGCTGTGGCCGTATGCACACCCGGATACATGTCTTCTCGGCCGGCCGGCTGGTCGCCTCCAGCAGCGGGGACGGGCTGCTGCGTGCCGCGCGGCCGCAGGGGCGGGTGCTGCCGGGGAGTGGCCATGCGTGAGGCTCATGCGTTGTCTCCGGGCCCGTTTCGCCGTGACTTCGGGGTATCGATCCACGGCGAGCCGGAGACGCCATTTGCTTGCCTCGGCAAGTAGATGCAGACTGGTTGTTGCTCAGGCAAGTAAGTCGTGCCCGTCAGTGTGACGGCACCGCCACTTCGGAGGGACTCATGACCAGTCGGATCTCACTCCTGCCGCCCGTCGAGGGCCAGGCTGTCCAGGGCCTGCCGGACTTCGCGCACCACTACGCGGAAGTGAACGGGGTTCGTCTGCACTACGTCGAAGGCGGCAGCGGCGAGCCGGTGGTGCTGCTGCACGGTTGGCCCTTCACCTGGCTGGAGTTCCGCGCCACCATGCCCCTGCTGGCGGCGGCGGGCTACCGGGTCATCGCTCCGGACCTGCGTGGTTTCGGATTCTCCGACAAGCCGGAGAGCGGATACCGGAAGACCAACGTCGCGCGGGACGTCGCCGAGCTGGTCGAGCGGCTCGGGTCGGCGCCCGTCAACCTGGTGGGGCAGGACATCGGGATGATGGTCGCTTTCGCGCTTGCCGCCTCCCGGCCCGAACTGGTGAGAAAGGCCGTGCTGGGCGAGGCGCTGATCCCCGGCTACGGCCTGGAGGATTACATGGACCCCGCCCGCGGCGGCTATGGACACTTCGCCCACCACATGCAGGTGGACCTGGCCACCCGGCAGACCGAGGGCTGCGAGGAAGAGTTCCTCGGTCCCACGTGGGACATGATGTCGGCGAGCAAGGACAAGTCCTGGACGAGGGAGCTACTGGCCGCGTTCCAGGCCCCGGGCGCCATGCGCGGCGGTTTCCAGCACTACGGCACCCTGCTGGAAGACATAGAGGAGTCCCGCGACCTCCTGGGCGAGAACAAGCTCGCCATGCCGGTGCTGACCGTCAACGGGGAGTACGGCATCCCTGCCGCCCAGACCGCCGGCAGCGTGGCACGCGTGGCGGAACCTTCCCGCTTCGAGCAGGACATCGTCCCCGGCAGCGGACACACTCTGGGCGAGGACAACCCCGCCTGGTACGCGGCTCGCCTGGACCGTTTCTTCCGCAGCTGACTTCCTCCGCGCCGGCATGGCTGCGGACGCCGCGAGCGTACCCGCTGCCCGGACCGGCGCCGGACGTTGTCCGGCAACCTCGACAGGCCACGCGCGCTGCGGGCGGTCAGTCCCGTCCCTGGGCGGTGGTGCAGGAGCGGTCGGGGATGAGTGAGGCGGTCACGGCCCGGAGGGCGTCGGCAAGTGCCGGTGCGGAGCCTTCGGGCAGGTGATCGAGGAAGCGCCGGCGCGCGCTGGCCTGGTGCGTCGGCCGGGCGCTCTCCAGGCACGCCGTGCCTTCGTCGGTGAGGACGGTGACATTGCCGCGCCTGTCGGATCCGTCCCGTTCCTTGGCCACCAGAGACCTGTCCGCCAGCGCGGTGACGAGCCGGGTGATCCGGCTGGGGGTCAGCCCGGTCCGTGTCGCGATCTCCGACATGCGCAGCCTGCGTCCCGGAGCCTCGCTGAGCACGCTGAGGACGGAGAACTCCGTCAGCGGAAGGCGCGTCGCCTGAAGCATGTCCTCCTCCAGCAAGCGGGGCAGTGCATGGACCAGGCGTCCCAGTTCACGCCAGACCTCCGCCTCCTGCGCCGACAGCACCGGATCCCTTGCCTCTGTGGATCTCGTCATGTCCCCAGTCTGCCATGTCCTTGCCTGAGCAAGTTACTGTGTTACTTGCCTAATCAAGCAAATAAGTTGATCGAACGGGAAGTCCCCTCCATGAAGATCCTCGTCCTCGGCGCCACCGGCTATGCCGGTTTCCACATCGCCCGTGCGTTGCGCCAGGAAGGTCACACCGTCCTGGGCCTCACCCGCGACGCCACCAGCCCCCGGGCCGCGGAGCTCCTCGTCGAGGAGGTCCGGCCCGTCGAGGGGCTGTTGTCCGACCCCGAGACCTATCGCGGGGCACTGGAGGAAGCGGACGCCGTCGTGTGCGCCGCCCTCGACATGAACGACCCGCTCGGCAGCGACCGCACCCTCTTCCAGGCACTGCGTGAAGCCCAGGACCGTACCGGGCGCAGCCGCCATCTGGTGTTCACCACCGGCATCACCTTCCTCGCCTCCACCGGTCAGGTGTGGGACGAGGAGACACCCGCCGATCCCGACAACCCGCTGCACCTGCGTGCCCAGGCCGAACAGGAGCTGGCGGCCGGCGGCCTGCCCCACACCGTGCTGCGCCCGTCCTTCATCTACGGCGGCAGCGGTCGCAGTTCGAAGTCCGCCCAGTGGTTCGCCGATGCCCGAGAGGGCCACCCCGTCTTCTACGGCGACATCACCAAGCGCTACACCTGGGTCCACGTCGACGACCTCGCCGCCGCCTACGTCGCGGTCCTCCGACGGCCTGAGGCGGTCGACGGCCAGATCATCATGCTCGGCGACGAACACCGGCCCACCCTCCTCTCCGTCCAGCAGGCGTGCCTGGACGCCGCGGGCTACACCGGCGACATCACCTTCGAGAGTGCGGACGCCGGCGGCTTGCTGGAAAGCTGCGCCGACCGCGACGAACTCGTCACCAGCGCCAAGGCCCGCGAACTGCTCGACTGGCGGCCCCGCCACCCCGGCATCCTGGAAGACACTCTCACCTACTACGCGGCATGGGACCGGGCGCATACGCAGAGCTGAACCTCAGGCCCCTCCGGCCTGCACGGCGCCGGTCGACATCACTCCCGGGCCCCCGCGCCCGGGAGTGTTCCCCTCGCTCACGTGCTCGGACGCAGCAGCCCCTCCTGGGCGACCGTGGCCAGAAGCCTGCCCTCCAGGTCGTACATGCGGCCCTGGCACAGGGCCCGGCCGCCGCCGGCCCAGTCGCTCTCCTGCTCGTAGAGCAGCCACTCGTCCAGGCGGTGCGGTGCGTGGAACCACATGGTGTGGTCGAGACTGGCGAAGCTCAGGCCGCCCTCCGTCATGATCCCGCTGTGCGGTGCCAGGGCGGTGGACAGCAGCAGGGCGTCCGACACGTAGGCCAGGGCGCCGGTCTGGGTGACACGGTCCTGCGCGAGCGTGTCGGTGGTGCGCAGCCACACGTGCTGCCGGGGAGACCTCCGCTCTCCTCGCCGGGCGGCCAGCCGAGGCAGTTCCTCGGGGAAGCGGAACTCCAGGGACCTGCGCTGCTGCAGATCCTCCAGCCAGGCGCGGTCGACGGGGTGCGAGGCGGCGAACGCGGAGCGGGCCGAGGGCAGTTGCTCCGGGGCGGGACCGTCGGGCAGGAGTGCCTGGTGGGAGAAGCCCGGTTCGGGGACATGGAAGGAGGCCGTGAGCAGGAGGACGGTGCGGCCGTGCTGGACGGCCTCAACCGTCCGGACGGAGAAGGACCTGCCGTCGCGCACCACCGCGGCCCGGTAGTGGACCGGTGCGGCCGGATCGCCCGCGCGCAGGAAGTGGCCATGGGCGGAGTGGATCGCCCGGTCCGCCGGCACGGTGCGGCAACTCGCCACGACGGCCTGGGCGAACACCTCCCCGCCGAAGGTGCGAGCCTCCTCGCGCGCGGGTGGGCGGGTGCGGAAGTTCATGGAGTCCAGCTGCTCCATCTCGAGGAGCGTGGACAACCGGGGTAGCGCCTCATGCGGGGCGGAGGCTTCATGGTCTGTCCTCAGCATGATAAAGAGAGTATATTAAGTTAACGGTTTTGGGGGCTGCTCCTCCGTGCGGCGGCGTTACGGAGCTCGGACCGCCCACAGCTCACGAAGGAGTGACGCCCATGCGTGCCGTGGTGTGCCGCGAGTACGGTCCGCCGGAAAGCCTGACGGTCACGGAGGTGCCCGACCCCGAACCCGGACCGGGAGAGGTGCTGGTGGGTGTACGCGCAGCGGCGGTCAACTTCCCCGACGTCCTGCTGGTGGGCAACCGCTATCAGATGAGCGTGGACCCACCGTTCGTCCCCGGCAGCGAACTGGCCGGGGACATCCTGGCGACGGGGCCGGGCGTGGAGACCTCCCTGTGCGGTACACGTGTTTTCGGCGCCGTGCAGCACGGTGCCTTCGCCGAACGGGCCGTACTGCCCGTCGCCGCCCTCACCGCCATACCCGACGCGGTGGGCTACGAGGAGGCAGCGGCCTTCGGGGTGGTCCATCTGACCGCTTATCACGCCTTGCGCTCGGTCGCCGGGGTGCAGCCGGGGGAGTGGGTCGTGGTGCTCGGCGCCGCCGGTGGCGTCGGGCTGGCCGCGGTGACGCTCGCGACGCTGCTCGGTGCCAGGGTGATCGCGGCCGCCTCGGGACCGCACAAGCTGGAGCTGTGCCGCACCCGCGGCGCCGAGCACCTCATCGACTACACCACCGAGGATCTTCGATCCAGGATCAAGGAGGTGACCGGCGCCGGAGTCCACGCCGTCATCGACCCGGTCGGCGGCCGGTGGTCCGAGCAGGCGCTGCGAGCGACGCGCTACGGCGGCACCTTCGTCACCATCGGCTACGCGTCCGGCGCGATCCCGGCGGTCCCGCTGAACCTCGTCCTGCTCAAGGGGGTCGCCGTCCGGGGCATGGAGCTGCGGACCTTCGCGGAGCACCGGCCCGAGGAGGCCCGTCGCAACCGTGCCGAGCTGATGCGCCTCCTTGCCCAGGGCCGGATCACCCCGCATGTCTGCGCGACCTTCCCGCTGTCCCGCGCGCCCGAAGCGCTACGGCTCGTCGCCGGCCGTCAGGCGCTCGGCAAGGTACTCATCGACCCCACCACGGAGGTGCCATGGAGCTCGAAGAACTGATCGCCCGGGAGAAGGTCCGTGACACCGTGGCCCGCTATGCCTGGTCCGGTGACCGCTTCCGGCTCGCGGAACTCGCGGGGTGCTTCACGGAGGACGGAGTCCTGGAGGTGAAGGGCGGCGGCACCGCCCGAGGCCGGGCGGCCATCGAGGGGATGCTGGGCGGTAACAGCCGCTCCGGCAGCCGCCCCGTCGGCGACGGCTTCTTCATCCGCCACTTCGTCACGAACCTCTCCTTCGACAGCGTCACCACCGAACGCATCGAGGCGTCCGCCTACTTCATGGTCCTCACCGACCAGGGCCCCGACCACTGGGGGCGCTATCGCGACGTGTACGTGCCGGTCGCGGACCGCTGGCTGCTCCGCCACCGGCTGGCCTCCGTCGATGCCGCGCGCGAGGAGGGCTGGTTCGCGGGGCGGGCGGGATGAGCGGCGAGCGTCCCTTCGCGGGAAGGACTGCCCTGGTCACCGGGGGCGGCATGGGCGGCGATCTCGCCGAACCAGGTGCGCCTGCAGCGGTACTGGCGAAGGCCGAGGCCGGGCCGGGGCCCGGGCTGCTGGTCAACGACGCCGCCCACACCAGGCTGGTCCCTCCGGACCGGCTGGCTTCGGAGCCGCGGCGGAAGATCCTCCGAGCCACTACCGAGGCCGCGTTCGGACTCACGTGGCCGGCCGTCGGACGAGGCGGCGTACGTCACCGGTCGGACTGTCACCGCGGCCGTGAGCCGATCGCCTCTTCCGAGCCCGCGCCTGTCGAGACATGGAAAGAAAACCACGGATGAACGACCGTGACGTCTCACCCGCGGACAAGCTGGCCCTCGATGGCCGGGTGGCCGTCGTCACCGGCGGCGGTGGTGGCATCGGGCGGGGTATCGCCTTGGCGCTCGCCGGTGCCGGTGCCGCGGTGGCCGTCGGCGACATCGTTCCCGAGCGTGCGCAGGAGACCGCCCGCCGCATCGAGAAGGACGGCGGCACGGCGCTGCCGTACCACCTCGACGTGATGGACACCGAGCGGATCGGCGCCATGGCCGCCGCCACCGACGAGCGCTTCGGCGCCATCGACATCCTGGTGAACAACGCGGGGGGCGTCTCCGCCCGCCCGTTCCTTGAACAGAGTGAGCGCAGCTGGCGTCGGCACATCGACATCAACCTGGTCAGCGCGCTGGCCGCCACCTCGGCAGTCGTACCCCGGATGATCCGCGGCGGCAGGGGCGGATCGGTCATCAACATCGGCAGTATCGAGGGTGGCCGCGCCGCACCGAACTTCGCCGTGTACGCCGCCTGCAAGGCCGCCCTGGAGAGCTTCACCCGGACCATGGCCCTGGAACTGTCCGAGCACGGAATCCGTGTCAACGCGATCACGCCGGACCACACGGTCACCCCAGGCACCATGGGCAATCGCAGTGGCCCCGTGGATCCCGACACCTGGGTGCGGCCTGCCCCGGAGGCCGCCGATGCCATGGCCCGGCTGATCCCCCTCGGGCGCGAAGGAGACGCGGCGGAGTGCGGTGACGCCGCGTTGTTCCTCGCCTCCGAACTCGCTTCCTACGTCACGGGCGTCGTACTGCCCGTGGACGGTGGCACGTGGGCGGCGGGTGGCTGGGTCCGGGGCCGCGACCGGCGCTGGACCCTGAACGAGGGATTGCGCTTCGGGTGACCACGGACACCGCGGGCCGGGACATGGCTTCCTTGCCCGTCGCATAAATAGATGAAAGAGTTAACTGTATCTTAATGATGGGAGAGCGCGTGAAGTTCACCGTGGAGTACCCCGTGAGCGCGGCCGGGTACGACCGGGCGTTGGTCGGGCGCAAAGGTATGGAGCAGGTCGTCCGGGCGGCGGAGGACTGCGGCTACGACGCGATCGCCTTCACCGAGCATCCGGCGCCCTCCAAGAAGTGGCTGGACGCCGGAGGTCACGAATCCCTGGATCTCACCTCGGCGTTGAGCTTCTGCGCCGCGCTCACCGGCCGGATCCGGCTGATGACCTATCTGCTCGTCCTGCCCTACCGCAACCCCTTCGTCACAGCCAAGGCCCTCACCACCGTCGACCTCCTTTCCGACGGCCGGCTCACCGTCGTCGCCGGAACGGGCTACCTGCGCTCGGAGTTCCGCTCCCTCGGTGTGGAGTTCGCAGAGCGCAACGAACTCTTCGACGAGGCCCTGGAGGTCATGCGCGGAGCCTGGACGACCGTCCCCTACGCCTACGAGGGCCGCCACTTCGAAGCCGGCGGCGTCGCCTCCGTGCCTCTGCCCGCCCAGGCCGGAGGCCCCCCGGTATGGATCGGCGGCAACAGTTCCCGGGCCCGTGCCCGAGCGGCCCGCAACCAGGGCTGGAGCCCGCTGATGGTCAGCGACGAGGTCGCCCGTACCACGCGCTCGCCCGGCATTTCCACGATCGAGGCCCTCGCTTCGCACATCACCCGCGTGCGCGAGGCGGCCGCCGCCGAGCAGGGCGGTGACGCGCCCTTCGACGTGCAGGTGCAGACGCCCGGCTCCCGTCATCTTCTGGAGGGCGGCTCGGCCGAAGAACACCGGGACCATCTCGGCCGGCTGGCGGAGGCAGGGGTCACCTCCTTCGTTGTCCAGACTCCCGGCGACAGCGCGGGCCGTGCCGCCGATTCACTGCGGGAATACGCGGAGACCGTCGGAATCCGCTGAACCGGCCCACAGACGTCTCAACGACAGCCCGCTGTGACAGCGGGGAGGGAGCCGAGCCATGCGCATGCGCCATCTCGGGAAGTCGGGCGTGCTGGTGTCCAGCCTCTGCCTGGGTGCGATGTCCTTCGGGGCGATGGGCAACCGCGACCCGGAGGACTGCGTACGCATCGTGGACCGTGCCCTGGAGTCCGGGATCAACTTCGTCGACACCGCGGACGTGTACTCACAGGGCGAGTCCGAGCGGATCATCGGCCGTGCGCTGCGCGGACGGCGCGACGACGTGGTGCTCGCCACCAAGTTCTACAACCCGATGGGCAAGGGCCCCAACCAGCGGGGCGCATCCCGCCGCTGGATCATGAAGGCGTGCGAGGACAGCCTGCGCCGTCTGGGCACCGACCACATCGATCTCTATCAGGTGCACCGCCCGGACGAGCACACCGATATCGACGAGACCCTCGGCGCGCTGACCGATCTGCGGCGCCAGGGAAAGATCGTGATGGCGGGAACCTCCACCTTCCCCGCCGAACGGATCGTCGAGGCCCAGTGGGCGGCCGAGCGCGGTGGCCATCTGCGGGTGCGCTGCGAACAGCCGCCGTACTCCATCTTCGTACGCGGCCCCGAGCGGGACGTCCTGCCCACCTGCGAGCGGTACGGCATGGGGGTCATCGTCTGGAGCCCGCTCAACGGCGGCTGGCTCACCGGCAAGTACCGCAAGGGCACCGAGCCCGTCGTCGACAGTCGCTTCGCCCGGCTGGGCGGCCGCGACTCCTGGACCGTCGACGCCCCGGGTGCGGGGCGCAAGACGGAACTGCTCGGTGAGCTGGAGAAGACCGCGCGCGACGCCGGCACCGACCTGATCGGCCTGGCCCTCGCCTTCACCCTCTCCCACCCTGCGGTCACCTCGGCCATCGTCGGCCCTCGAACCCTGCAGCAGTTGGAGAGCCAGCTCCCGGCTGCCGACATCACCCTCGCCGACGAGATCCTCGACCGCATCGACACGATCGTGGCCCCCGGCGAGAACGTCAGCCGCCTCGACTACTCCTACGAGCCGCAGGCCCTGCGGCACACCCGCCGTCGCCGCGTCCGCCACTGACCACGCGGCGCCGTAACCACTGACAACTCCGAAGGAGGCCGACCATGTGGGACTTCTCCACGGATCCGGATTTCCAGCAGAAGCTGGACTGGATGAAGACCTTCGTACGCGAGGAGGTGGAACCGCTCGACCTGCTCTTCCCCGCGGGCGGCGATCCCTACGACACCTCCAACGAAGCAGCCCTCGCCATCCTGCGCCCACTCCAGCGACAGGTCCGCGAACAGGGCCTCTGGGCCTGCCACCTCGGCCCCGAACTCGGGGGCCAGGGCTACGGCCAGCTGAAGCTGGGCCTGATGAACGAGATCATCGGACGCTCCTACTGGGCGCCGACCGTCTTCGGTACCGCCGCGCCCGACACCGGGAACGCCGAGATCCTGGCGATGTTCGGCACCGACGAGCAGAAGAAGCGCTACCTCCAGCCGCTGCTGGACGGTGAGATCGTCTCCACCTTCTCCATGACCGAGCCCCAGGCCGGCGCCGACCCCAAGGAGTTCGTCTGCCGCGCCTGGCGCGAGGGCGACGAGTGGGTCATCGAGGGCGAGAAGTGGTTCTCCTCCAACGCCCGTTACGCCGCCTTCCTCATCGTCATGGCCGTCACCGACCCCGACGCGAAGCCGCATGAGCGGATGTCGATGTTCGTCGTCCCCGCCGAGACTCCGGGCATCGAGATCAAGCGCAACGTCTCCACCATGGCCGAGCGTGACGAACTGGACGAAGGCATCCACGGCTACCTGAGCTACCACCGTGTCCGGGTGCCCCTGGACGCCATGCTCGGCAACCCGGGAGAGGGCTTCAAGGTGGCGCAGGCCCGACTCGGCGGAGGCCGTGTCCACCACGCGATGCGTACGGTGGGCAAGTGCAACCGTGCCCTGGAGATGATGCTGGAACGCGCCGTCTCCCGTCGCACCCAGGGTGAGCGGCTGGCCGACAAGCAGGCCGTACAGGTGATGATCGCCGATTCGCACATCGAGCTGCAGCAGTACCGGCTCCTGGTCCTGAACACCGCCTGGGTCATCGACAACCAGCCGCACGGAGCCGCCCGTACGCAGATCGCCATGTGCAAGGTGGCGATGGCGAAGGTCTACCACGACATCGTGCAGCGCGCCGTCCAGATCCACGGCTCCCTCGGCACCACGCATGAGACGCCGCTGGCCGACATGTGGATGGGAGTCCCGTCCCTCGCACTCGCGGACGGGCCCACCGAGGTGCACAAGGTGACCGTCGCCCGGCAGTTGCTGAAGAACGCCGAGCCCGCGCCCGGCCTCTTCCCGACCGAGCACCTGCCCACCAAGCGCGAGGCCGCCCGCCGGCGCTACGCGGACGTGCTGAAGGAGTACGGCCTGTGACGCCCCAGGGCAACGAACCCGGCGGGGGAGTCGCCCAGCTCTTCGACCTGACCGGCAAGGTCGCGCTCGTCACCGGCGGGAGCCGGGGCCTGGGCCGGGAGATGGTGCTCGCCTTCGCCCGCGCCGGTGCCGACGTCGTGATCACCAGCCGCAAGGCCGACCGCTGCGGCGAGCTGGCCGAGGAGGTCGAGGCGCTGGGCCGCAAGGCGCTCGCCCACGCCTGCCACGTCGGGCGGTGGGACGAGATCGACACACTCGTCGACGTCGCCTACGAGCGGTTCGGCAAGGTCGACATCCTCGTCAACAACGCGGGCATGTCTCCGCTCGCGCCGTCCTCGGAGGAGACCACGGAGGAGCTGTTCGACAAGGTGGTGGGCGTCAACTTCAAGGGCCCCTTCAGGCTCGGCGCCCTCATCGGCCGCAGGATGGCCGACGGTGACGGGGGCTCCATCATCAACGTCTCCTCCTCCGGCGCGCTCATGCCGCAGCCCAGGTTCGGCCCCTACGCCGGGGCCAAGGCCGCCCTCAACGCGCTCACCCAGGTCCTCGCCCTGGAGTACGGGCCGAAGGTGCGGGTCAACACCCTCTCAGCCGGCCCGTTCCTCACCGACATAGCCACGTCCTGGCCTGAAGAGGCACGGCAGCGGACCCGCAGCGCCGTGGGTCACCCCGGCCGGCCCGAGGAGATCGTCACGAGCGCGCTCTACCTTGCCAGCCCGGCGTCCAGCTACACCACAGGTGCCCTGCTCAGGGTGGATGGAGGACTCTTCTGATGTCGGGCACCCTCACGGGCGTGGACGGTCTCGTCAAAGATCTGCGGACACGCGCAACGGCCTCCGCGCGGGGCCGGCACCCCGGAGCCGAGGTGGTATCGGTCGAGCCCCTCACCGGTGGGGCTTCCAGTCTCACCTTCATCGCCGAGCTCACCGGCGTACCGGAGGGCGAGGAGCGCGTGGTGCTGAAGGTGGCACCGCCGGGGCTCGCCCCCGTACGCAACCGCGATGTGCTGCGCCAGGCCGGGCTGATGCGCGCCCTGCACGGCCGGCCGGGGGTGGTCGTGCCCCCGGTGTACTTCGAGGACGTCGGAGATCCGCCCGGTGTGCCGCCGTTCGTCGCGATGGGGTTCGTGCCGGGGGAGTGTTCCGAGCCGGTCCTCCAGGACAGCCGTGACCCCGCCGACTTCACCGAGATCCGCTCCCGTGCGCTCGACGCCGCCGCGGTACTCGCCGCGCTGCACCGGGTCGATCCCGCCGAGGCCGGCCTCGGCGACGAACCCGTCGTGGGTCTCGGTGACGAGATCGACCGCTGGACCCGGGCGTTCACCACCGTTTCCGCGGACCTCCAGGGCGACTACGAGGCCTGTGCGGTGGCGCTCCACGCCACCATGCCGGCCGCGCTGCCGCCCGTGGTCAACCACGGCGACTACCGGGTGGGCAACACCCTGTGCCAGGACGGCCGTGTGACGGCGGTGATCGACTGGGAGATCTGGTCGGTCGGCGACCCACGCGTGGACCTGACCTGGCTGACGTTCTTCACCGACGAGGCCCGCCACCCGGCGGCCCCCACGGACGCGCCCAGTGGCATGCCGACCGCACGGGAACTGCTTGACGCCTACTCCGGAGGTGGCGCCGAACTCCCGGACATGGCCTGGTTCGAGGCACTGACCCGTTACAAGGAGGCGGGGGCGACCGCCCTGCTGATCAAACGTGGGCGCAAGCACGGCGAACTGTCCCCGCAGATGCGGCGCATGGTCCCGGCGCTGCCCGAACTGCTGAGGGAGGCGAGGGACCTTGTCGGCGGCTGACCCCGGGCTCCGACCGCTGCCCCCGGTCGAACGGGTGCGGCCCGGCCTGTGGAGTGTTCCCGTACCACTGCCCAACACCTCGCTGCGCTACGTGCTGGTCCACGTCTTCGAAACGGACGCCGGGCCGTACCTGGTCGACGCGGGCTGGGACACCGACGAGGCGTTCGAGGCGCTGAGCGCCGGGCTCACCGCGATCGGGACCCGGGTCGAGGACGTGCGAGGCGTGATGGTGAGCCATGTGCACCCTGACCACTACGGTCTCGCCCACCGCGTCCGGGAGGTCTCCGGCGCCTGGGTCTCGCTGCATCCGGCGGACGCCGCGGTCCTGGACCGCCTCGAGGGTGACAGGCCGGTCGAGTCGACGACAGCGACCCTGCGTGCGTCGGGTGCCCCGCGCGAAGTACTGGAACGGCATCGCGAAGCCATGGCCCGTTTCACCGTACGCAGTCGCATCCCGCGCCCCGACCTGCTCCTGGACGACGGCGCCGAGCCGGAGGTGCCGGGCTGGAACCTGACGGGCCTGTGGACACCCGGGCACTCGCCGGGGCACATGTGTTTCTGGGAGCCGCGGTACGCACTGCTGCTGTCGGGCGACCACGTGCTGCCGCGGATCACCCCCAACGTTCCTCCGCCGACAGGAGCGAACGACGACACTCTCGGTGCCTATCTGCGTTCCCTGGAACGCCTGGAGGGCCTCGACGCGGTGGAAGTGCTGCCGGCGCACGAGCACCGGTTCGCCGGCCTCGGAGGGCGGCTGGCCGAGCTGCGGGGGCACCACGAGAGCCGGTTCAAAGAGGTGCTGACAGCTCTGGAGGCGGGTGCGCGGACGGTGTGGGAGGTGGCCGGCCGGATGAGCTGGTCCCGGCCCTGGGAGTCGATGGACGGCTTCGCGCAACGTGCGGCGGCAGGGGAGGCGTTCGCGCATCTACGGGCACTCGCGCGCCGCGCGGAGGTGCACGAAGAGAGCGGTGAGCCACTGCGGTGGCGGGTGGTGCGGGCGGCCGACGAGGCGTGGCGACGACCGGGGTGAGACGCACTGTGCCCGGCCACGGGCCGGGCACAGGGGTGCGTCAGGGGGCCGTGGCCCGGCGGGCTCAGTCGAAGAGGTCCACGACCGCGTTCCCCTGCTCCCCCGGCAGGAGATGCTCGGCGGAGACCTGCATGTGCTTGCGCCAGTGCTCCTCCGCCCCCTCCGCGTCGGAAACGGCGACGAGGTCCACCAGTTTGGTGTACGAGCGGATCATCTTGCGGAACTCGCTCGTCGAGCGCACCGGGTCGAAGAGGCGGGAAACCGTCAGTGCGAGGTGACTGCCGATGACCTCGCGGAGCATGCCGGCCTGCATCATGAGGGTGCGGTTGCCGGCCCGTTCCAGGATCAGGTCGTGGAACTCCTGGGTGGCCATCGACCAGGCCACCGGGTCCTCCTGCCCCGTGCCGGCAGTCTCCTCGACCACGTCACGGAGCCGTTCGACACATGCCCTGAGGTCGTCCACGTCCTCGGGGGTACGGCGGCGGGCCAGCATGGCCGCGGCGGCCGGCTCGATCACGATGCGGGCTTCGTAGACGTCGCCGATGGTGACCTGGTCGACCTGGAGCAGCAATCCCACGTAGCGGGCGGCGACGCCCAGATCGGGTGCCATGACCTGGGCGCCGCCCCGGGCGCCGCGCCGGATGCTGATCAGCGACTCGGCCTCCAGGATGCGGAAGGCCTCGCGCAGGGTCGGACGCGAGACGCCGAACTGCTGCATGAGCTCGGTCTCCGGGGGGAGTGCGTCCCCCTCGCCGAGCTCACGGCGGACGATGCGGCTGCGGAGACGGGACGCGATCAGTTCGGCCATCTTCGGGGCACGGATTGCCGCTCCAACCGGAGCCATCGGCTTGCGGTTGTTGGTGTCCGTGCCCACAGAGTCTCCCTAGGAAAGCGTTGCTTCAGCCTACTGTACGGAGGTCGTAGCAGCGCTTCCTGCTGCCGCCCTCCACCACGGCCTTCTCGATCATATTACTTATTGTGCTTTTTTCGTGACGCGCCGGGGGCTACCCGTGGCGCGAATCGTGTCCGGCGGTCAGATGGCGGGATTCCAGAAGGCGCAGTGGTGCTCTGCCGCGAACGCCGTGGAGCTGACGGGGCCTATGGCGTCGGGGGCGAGGTTCTGGATGGGAGGCCGGCTGCCGGTGAAGCGTGGCCAGGGCGGTGTGCCGGACGCCATGGGGGTGTGGTTGCGGGCGAAGGACGTCCAGTAGCCGATCATCTGCCGGGAGAGGGTCTGCTGCGCCTGGGTCAGTTGAGCGGTCCCGGGCATGCGGAACAGGTAGGCGAGTTCGGAGCCGTGGGTGGCGCCGAGCGAGCTTCCCCCGAACAGGGAGGGTGCGTCAGGGTCGGTGAACTCATAGGCGTGGACCGGAAGTCGGCCCTTGGCGAGGCGGTTGGCGTTCAGGGTCCGGCAGGAGAAGCTGGAATCGCCGAGTACGGCGGAGAAGGCTTCGGCCGGGCTCGGGTAGGCGCTGAGGGGATATTCCTGAGCGATGTCGGCCGCCGGAATGCCGGACGACAAGGTGGCCGTGCGTGTCAGGGCGGCCACATAGCTGGCCTGGTCGGTGGGCGGGTCGCCGTAGGCGCCGCTGTGGACGAAGCCGCGGCCCTCGTCGAGGTTGCTGCCGAGTGCCAGGGGGACATGGTTGTACTGCCCGGCGCGGAGAGCGTCGCCGAAGCCGCGAGGGAGCACACCGCCGCCGGCCGCGGGGATGGAGGCGAGCTGTGTCGCGTTGGGACTGCCTCCGACGGTTGCGGCGGCGCTGTTGATCTGGTCCGGTGACGCGGCACGCAGGCAGGCCAGGTCGGAGGCACAACCGAGCTGGGCGGCCACGGCCGTGCCGAAGCTCTGGGCCCGGGCCATCGGGGTGGTCGGCAGTGCGCAGCCGCTCTGGGCGATCGCGGCGTGGAAGAGCCCTTTCGCGAGTGGGGAGACGACCTGCTGGCACGCATAGGTGGCGCCTGCGGATTCACCGAAGACGGTGACGTTGCCGGGGTCCCCGCCGAAGCCGCGGATGTTCTGCCGCACCCAGCGAAGGGCCGCCTGCTGGTCGAGCAGGCTGTAAGCCCCGGATCCCGTGGCCGGTGCCTCGGCGTCCAGGCCCGGCAGAGCGAGAGCGCCGAGCATGCCCAGGCGGTAGTTGATGGTCACCACGAGCACACCGCCGCCGGTGACCAGGGGAGTGGGGTCGTATTCCGAACCGGCCCCGCTGACGTAGGCACCACCGTGGAGCCACACCATCACCGGAAGGCCGACGCTCGGGCGGTTCTGCGGCCGGTACACATTGAGGCTCAGGCAGTCCTCACTGCCGCCGGTCTGCTGGGGACACTGGCTGCCGAAGGCTGTTGCCGGTCGGACGCCGTTCCACGCGGCGGGCGGGGCCGGCGGCTTCCAGCGCAGGCTTCCGACGGGAGGAGCGGCGTAGGGAATACCGGCGAACCGGTCGGCTCCGGCCACCGAACTGCCTTGCACGCGCCCCTGCCGCGTATCGGCCACCGGAGCTGTCCGCGCGTCGGCGGCCTGGGTTCCCGCCGACGGAAGAGTGTCACCTGACGGCACGGCAGCCAGAGCGGCGCCGGGCAGTGCGGACAGCAGGAGGGCGAGGGCGGCGGCCCACCCTGTGAGCCTGGGCGCTCGCACGCCGCGTAACGAGAATCTACGTGTCGGATACATGGCAGGTGAATCTAGGGGTGCCCGTGGCGGGGACAAGGGTGCCCGTCCTGTGAGGTGCATATGTCACACCCGGACCGCAGGACTTGACTCCGGGTGGCTACGGTGCCTTCGTCAGTTGCCCTCCGTCCCGGCGAATACGTCGACCCCTCGAAGCCGGAGCCGGCCTCAGCCTTAGCCCCTTGTGACACGGGCGGAGAGCGTGCACGTGCGGGCCGGTCCGGGCGGCGCGTGGATCGCGCGCCGCCCGCGACGGCTACGGGTGTACCAGGATCTTGACGTGCTGGTCCGGTGCCTCGATGAGTGCGTCGAACCCGTCCCGTACGGCGCTTTCGAGTGGGATCCGGGAGGAGACCAGGGCGTCCGGATCGATCCGGCCGTCGGCCACGGCGGCGATGACCTGCGGGAAATCGTCGCCGTTGTAGGCGAGGCTGCCGGTGTAGACGATCTCGGTGGTCAGCAGGGTGGTCGGGGAGAACTCGACGGGGTGGCAGGGTGCGACGGTAACCGCTCGGCCGCCCTTGCGCAGCACGCCGATCAGGCTGTCCACGGCGGGCTTTCCCGCGCCGGAGGCTTCGAAGGACGTGTCCACGCCTCGCCCGCCGGTCGCTTCGCGGACGCGTTCCGGGAGGTCCTCGGACAACGGGTCGACGACGAGATCGGCTCCGTACTCGGTGGCTGCCTCGCGGCGGGCCTTGTTGGGCTCGCTGACGATGACGGTGCCCGCACCCTGGGCCTTCGCGGCCATCAGCAGGCCCAGTCCGATGGGACCGGCCCCGACCACGACGGCTGTCTCACCCGGCTGCAGGTCCGTGCGGCGCACCGCGTGCCAGGCGACGGTCAGCGGCTCGATCAGGGCGCCGGTCTCCGTGCTGACGTTCTCCGGGAGCAGGTGGATCCGGCCGGCGGGGAGTACGGCGTACTCCGACATTCCGCCGCCCCAGCCGTTGATGCCCACGAAGCCGCTGTTCTCGCAGAGGTTGGTCTCGCCGCGCAGACAGGCGGGGCAGGTGCCGTCGAAGATGGTCGGCTCCACGACCACGGGTGCGCCGACGGGTATGTCGGTGACGTCGTCCGCGATCTCGGTGACCCGGCCCGAGAACTCGTGGCCGATGGTGTGCGGGCCGGGTTCGCCGGTGACGGGGTGCTCGTACTCGACCGGATAGGGCAGTGCCTTGTAGAAGTGCAGGTCGGAGCCGCAGATGCCGGCCCACTCGACCTTCACCTTGACCGTACCGGGGCGCAGTGGCGGCTCCGGGATGTCGTCGAGACGCAGATCGCGGGGGCCGTGCAGACGCAGAGCGCGCATGGTGGTGCCTTTCCGGGATCCGGCCGAGGGGGCGGTGACTACCCCCGGCTGTCGAGCCGCCCGCTCCGGATCCGTGCTGTCCAATGTGGTGTCAGCTTCTGTCAGGGTGGCAGAAGCTGCCACCTATGAGGATTCCACGTACGCTGGTCGACGTCAAGGGAGGTCGGACCGTATGAGCAGCCCGTCACTCACGGAGCGGCGCAGGGCAGCCACGTTGCTGGATATCTCCACCGTGGCTGTGGCGCTTTTCGCTGAGCGGGGTGCGCAGCAGTGCACCGTCGCGGACATCGCGCGCGCCGCAGGGGTGTCCGAGCGGACGTTCTACCGGTACTTCGCCACGAAGGAGCAGGTGATCGCCCCCGCGCTGGCCGCCGGTATGCGCACCAGCGAGGAGGTGCTGTCCGCGCGCCCGGCCGACGAACCGCTCCTCGACTCGTTGCGGGCGTCGTTCGAGGCCGCGTTGCTGGGCAACGAACGAGCACCGCACGTCAGGCGGTTCCTCGCCGCGATGCTCGACGACGACGCCCTGTACGCGGTGTGGCTGCACGTCGTCCACGACGCCGAGCCGGGCATCGCCGCCGTGCTCGCCGCCCGGACCGGTCTGCCCGTCGGCTCCACGGACATCGCGCTCACCGCCGCCTGCGTGGCCGTGGCCTTCCGCATCACCCTCGAACGCTGGGCCCGCGCCGATCCAGGCGATCCCGCCGCCCAGAACCCGGTCCGCGCCGCCGAGGAGGCGCTGGGGGTCCTGGTCCGCCTGCCGCTGACCGCATAGGCCGGCGGCCCGGCCCCTTCCGGGTCCGGGCCGCCGGTGGCTGGCCGCATGGATGATTCTCAGTTCGCGGGTACGGCGGCCTTCGGGCTCTCGGCAGAGAGGTCGGCGCCGGCCTCCCCGTTCCCCTCGGCCACCTTGCTGCCGGGCGTCTTCCTGCGGCGCTGCACCAGTTCCACCACCGCGTTGAGCAGCAGTCCCGCCGCCCCCCAGAGCGCGATGGTCAGAACATGTCCGCCTACACCGTTGCCGCCGAAGTAGAGGATCGAGCGGACCGATTCGAGTGTGGCGGGCGTCGGCAGGAAGCCGTGCAGGGACTGGAACAGCACTGGTTCCACGTAGGTGGAGAGCGCGCCACCGGAGGACGGCACGCCGAGGAACATGAAGAGCGTCACGGCCGGAATCACCGCGAGCGGGCCGAGGAACCGGGCGAGGAGTGCCGTGAACATGGCCACCGAGAAGATCATCAGCGAGCCGACTCCGAGAAGTTGCCAGGCATGGCCTTCGAGCGCGCCGATCACCGGTCCGGCGAGGGCCCAGATCGACACGGCCATCAGAGCCGCCCATCCGGCGAACAACGGAACCATCTTCCGGAGCTTCATCAGTTCCGGGGCTGCCGTGGACACGACCACGACGAACATGAAACCGGCCATCACGAAGCCGATCGTGAGATAGAGGCTGCTGGTGCCCATGTTGTCGTGGGCGGGCAGCGGCGCCAGGTCCTGGACGTCGAGCGTGACGTGCTGCTCGGCCGCGACCTGACCGAAGGTCTGGGTGACGACCTGCTTGAGGCTCGAACCCCCGGCGCCCGCGAGGTACAGCACGGCGTCCTTCTCGCCCTCGGCCGGCAGCACGTACGCGCCGCCGATCTCCTGGTCGTGAACCAGATCCTTCGCGGTGTCCACCGACGTCTCGACCCTGATGTCGAGGGCGCCGCCGGCCTCGGCCGACAGTGCGTCGGCTGCCCCTTGCGCCTGCTGGACGCTGGAGCCCACCACCGCGACGGGCAGGTTGTTCGGGGTGGGGGAGTGCATCGCCGAGACGAAGATGCCGACCATGAGCACGGTCATGAGGAGCGGGAAGAGGCCGAGAACGACGTACTTCCTCACCGGTGAGGGGGCTGGGGCGGCGGGCGCCGCTTCGGTGGGTGCCACGGATATCTCCTCCGGGAGGGCTACGGGGTGGCCCGGGTGGGGCCGGCCGGGGTGGAGGCTGTCGGTCACGCGGAGGTCAGAGCTCCCTGGGCGTCCGGCGAACCGGCCGGAGAGCTCGACGGAGTGTCGGCCGCCTCGTCCGGCCCGCGCGACGTGCGGCGCCGCAGCAGGTCCACGCCCGCGGTCAGCGCGAGGCCCACGACCGCCCACGCGGCCAGCACCAGCAGATGCGGGCCCACTCCGTCGCCGCCGAAGTAGAGGATCGAGCGAAGCGTCTCACCGGCCGCCGGCAGCGGCAGCACGTGGTGGAGGAATCCGAAGAAGCCCGGGACGGAGTGGATCGACATCATGATGTTGGAGGCCGGAACTCCGAGGAACATGAAGAGCGCGATTCCTGGCACGACCGCCAGGGGTCCGAGGAGCCGTGCGAAGAGCGTCTGGCCGAGACCGACGGCGAACACCGAGAGCCAGCCGAGGCCCAGGACGGGCAGTACGTGCCCGTCGATCGCACCGATGAGCGGTCCGACGATGACCCACACCAGGGCGCTGACCAGCGCCGACCAGCCCGCGAGGAGGGGTACCAGGCGGCGCAGCGGCAGCAGTTCGGGGGCGCCGCTGGTGAGGACGGTGACCAGCATGTACCCGGCGAGCATCCAGCCGATCGCGGTGAACAAGGTGGTGACGCCCATGCCGTCGGACGCGGGCAGCGGGGCGATGTCCTGTTGTTCCAGGGTGAGCTGCTGCGCGTCGGCGACCGGCTGGAACACGGACTGCACCATCTGCACCTGGGCCGCGCCCGCGGCCTGCGCGGTGTACAGGACGGCGTCGTCCGAGCCTTGGGCGGGGAGGGCGAGTGCTCCGGCGATCTCACGGTCGTGGACCAGCTGGCGCGCCTCGTCGGCCGTCGCCACCACGCGGACCTCCACGGGTGAGCCCCCGGTCGCGTTGAGGCTGTCCGCCAGTGGCTGAGCCTGCTCGGCGGTGCCGGTGACCGCCACCGGCAGGTCGCGTGGGGTCGGTGCGTGCATCGAGCCCGCGTAGATGCCGACGAGCATCATCACGAGGACGAACGGGAAGACCACCATGAACACGTACTTCTTGGTGTTCCCGCCCTTCGGTGCCCCCTTGTCCACCTGGGGCCCGGCGGGCTGTCCGCCCGTGGGCGATCCCGAGGACTCTGCGGATTCCATGTACTGCTCCCTGTGCTGTCCGAGGGTGGGGAAAGTGATGCCGCGCGGCGGCGTCGCGGGTGGGCGTGCGACCGACCGGAGACGGATGGGTGCGGTGCGACCGGCCGTGCCGGCCGGCTGCGTGCCACTGCCGTGACTTCGAGGATACGAGTTTTTGTCGCGTTGTGCCAATTCTGGCGCGACGTGACGTTAAATGTAAGGTGAACTCCGGTCCTCCCGTCGTCGTAGAGCCGCGACGGGCGTCGAGGAGCCCGAAGGAGCCGATCATGGAGAACTGCCCGGGTGACGTTCCCGGTGATTCCGTCGCCCCGCCCCCGCCCCCGCCCCCGCCCCCGCCCCCGCGGCCACGGGCCGGCCGGCCGGCGCTCTCGGAGAGCCGCAGGGAAGCGGTGCGACTGGAGATCGCGCTGGCCACGGTCCGGCTGTTCCAGGACAAGGGGATCCAGGCCACGTCCGCGGGGGAGGTGGCCCACTCGCTGGGGATCTCGACCCGCACCCTCTGGCGTTACTTCCCGACCAAGGAGTCGTTCGTCCGCCCCTTGCTCACCCACAGTTTCGACCGGCTCCTCGCCCACCTGCGGAACTGGCCCGCCGACCGGCCGCTCGCCGAGGCCCTCGACGAGGTCGGCGCGTCCGCGGGGAGTGGCCTGAGGCATGTGCGCACCGTGGTGCGGATGACCCGGACCGAACCGGCTCTGCGGTCGGTCTGGCTGGGAGTCGCCGACGGGTTCTCCCATGCGCTGTCCCATGTCGTAGCCGAGCGCGACGGCGTGGCCGCCGACAGTCTCGTGGCCGGGGTGCGAGCGTCCGCACTGGGCGGAGCCATGGTCGCCGCCGTCGAGCACTGGGCGTGGGAGGAGCCCTCGGCGCAGGGGGCGACGCTCGCGCAGGTCATCCGCGAGGCAGTCGAACTCGTCGGGGCCGGGCTGTACGGGGAGAGCGGGAGCCTGCCGTGAACGGCGGGACGGTCTCTCGCGTTCCGCGGGGCGGGCGGTGGGCCCACGTCAGGGAACGGCGAAAGCGCCCGGGGTGCGCACGACTGTGCGACCTCGGGCGCTTTCGGTAGCGGCCGACCGGTGGGTCAGCGGGTGACCATGAGCTTCTTCACCGCGTAGTTGGTTCCGAGGACGTCCATCGGTACCTCGTCGACCGGGACCGCGAGGCGCAGGTCGGGGAAGCGGGTGAACAGGCGGGGCAGCACCGTCTTCAGTTCGGCGCGGGCGACGTTCTGGCCGAGGCACTGGTGGACGCCGTAGCCGAAGGCCAGGTGGCGGGTGATCTTGCGGTCGAAGTCCGGGATGTCGGGGTCGGTGAAGATCCGCGGGTCACGGTTGGCGGCCGGCATCGCCACCACCACGAGTTCTCCGGCGCGGATGGTCCGGCCGCCGATCTCCACGTCCTCCAGAGCCACCCGGCCGAGGCCGAACTGCACGATGGTGAGATAGCGCAGCAGCTCCTCGACCGCCGGGCCCGCCTTCTCCGGGTGCTCGACCAGGTCGGCGCGCTGCTCGGGGTGGGTGAGGAGGGTCAGCGACGAGAGGCCCAGCATGCTCGCCGTGGTGTCATGACCGGCGAAGAGCAGCAGGACCCCCATCCCGATGACCTCGTCGTCGGTCAGGAACCCGTCCTCTGCGTCGGCGTGTCCGATCAACTCGGACAGGATGCCGTCCTGGACCTTCGTCCGGCGCTTCTCGGCGACCAGCTTGGTGATGTAGTCGATGAGCCAGTGCGCGCCCGCGTCCCGCTCGGCGCGCGGCCTGCTCATGTCCATGAGCTGCTCGGTGGCTTCGTGGAAGCCGTCGCGGTCCGCGTACGGCACGCCGAGCAGTTCGCAGATGACCAGGCAGGGGATCGGAAGGGCGAGAGCTTGGATGAGGTCGAAGGTGGCCGGGCCGGCCTCGATCGCGTCCAGGTGCTCGTCCACGATGCGGTCGATGTACGGCTGGAGCTTCTGTGCCACGGACTTGGGTGTGAACCGCCCGGACAGCAGCCGCCGGTACTGGCTGTGGTCGGGCTCGTCCATCATCACGAACGTGGGATTGAACGGGGCGTCCTCGCCCGCCTCGGACGCCTCTCCCTCCGGGGTGTCGTGGCGGGGGCGGCGGGCGGACAGCTTCGGGTGGCCGAAGACCTCGCTGCCCTCCTCGAAGCGGGTCACCAGCCACCCTGAAGTCCCGTTCGGGAAACGGACCTTGAGGATCGGCTGGTCTTCGCGCAGGGCGGTGTACTCGGCCGGGGGGTCGAGCAGCGCGGTACGCGCGACGGGCATGGACGGCAGGGCATCGCCCGTGTGGGCCGGGGAAGTCATGGAGATCTCCGTAAAGCAGCGGCGTCCGGGACGCGGAGCCGCGCGGGTGGGGGATGGGGGGCCGCCCGGACCGGGGTCCGGGTCAGTTCTGGGGTGGGGTGGCGTCCTTCTGCGCGGCGATGGCTTCCTCGAAGCCGCTCCGGACGGCCGTCGCGTTGCCCCAGCCGACGTACAGCGCCAGATGAAGCGCGGCTTCGCGCAGTTGGCCGGCGTCCAGCTCGCCGTTGATCAGCGCACCCTCGGTCTGGATACGGATGAGATCACTGCGCCCCAGGGCTGCGGTCGCACCGAGGACCAGCAGGCGGCGGTCACGCACGGACAGGGCGGGACGCGACCACACCTCACCGAACAGATAGTTGACGGTGGCGTCCATGAAGGGGTCGCCGACAGGACTCTTCGGCATGGCGTCGCTGAAACCCGGCCCGTAGACCTGGTCCATCAGCTCGAGCCCGCGCCGATATACGGCGTCCGGGCCCTTGTCCGCCTCGGCGGACGGTTCCGACGCAACCGCCTGGGCGGAGCCGGGCTCCTCGGCCGGCTGCTGCCCGAGGGTTTCCGCCGCGCGTTCCCGGCTGACCCCGACGCCCGGCACGGACACGCCGAGATCCTCCGCGAGAGCCAGCGCCGCGTCCAGATCCTTGGTCATCAGCGGCGAGATCTGCCGGGCGACGGCATCGGGCAGGTTTCCGTCCTCGCCGCGCATCCCGAGCAGTTGGAGCAGGGTGCGCCCGTCGGGATCGGCGGCCTCGATCACCTCGGCCAGGCGTCCGGGATCCACCCCCGCCGCCGAAGCGAGCGCCGCCGCCTCGTGAACGGTGCGCCAGGTGCCGTAGGTCACGACGTTACGGGCGATCTTGGTGGCCATGCCGGCTCCGGAAGGTCCGCAGTGGACGATCCGCTTGGCCCAGCCGGCCAGGACCGGGCGGGCGGACTCCACCACCGCGGCGTCCCCGCCGACGATGGCCACCATGCCGTGCTCGGCAGCCTTGTCGCCCGGGGTGACCCCGCAGTCGAGGAAGCCCACCTCGCGCTCGGTGCAGGCCGCCGCCAGTTCCCGTACGACCGGCAGGGCCACGGTGGAGAGCAGTACCACGGTGGAACCCGGGCGGGCGGCCGAGAGTATTCCGTCCTCGCCGGTGATGGCCTGGCGCGCCTGGGCCGCGTTCACCACGGCGACCATCACCACGTCGCTGGACGCGGCGACCTCGGCGGGTGACGCCAGGACGCCCGGCACGCCCGGCAGTTGGTCCGACGCGTCGGGACGGACATCGAACACGGCCGGCGCCTGACCGCTGCGGGCCAGGCTGACGGCGACCCCGCCGCCGATCATCCCGAGACCCACCACTCCGGCCCGTGGAGTCGTCTTCGGTGTCATCACACGCTCCCTGTGCCGGTGGTCACGGCCGGCGTGGTGCCTGCCGTGTCGAACGGTTCGCCCGCCACCACGGCGGCCCGCCAACTCCGCACCGCGCGGACCATGTTGACGCCCGCGACGCCGCAGACCCTGCCGCCCTTGCCGTACACGGCGACCAGCTTGCGCTCGGCCGTCGAGCCCTCCACGATCCGGACGCTGTCGGCGCCACGCGTCGAACCGTAGATCTGGATCTTGAGGTCGTACTGGTCGGACCAGACGTAGGGGACGGGAGCGAAAGACGTCGCACCATCCGGGCCGGCGAGAATGTTCCTGGCGACGGCGAGTCCTGCTTCGGACGCGTTGGTCCGGTGCTCGATCCGGGTGAGCTCACCGGTCACCGGATGCGGCCAGCAGGCCACGTCCCCGGCTGCCCACACACCGTTGCCGGCGTGCAGGGTCGCGTCGCAGAGCACACCGTTGCCGAGCGGCACGCCGCTGCCCCGCAGCCAGTCGATGGCGGGCCGGGCGCCGATGCCGACCAGGACGACGTCGGCCGGTACGGTGCGGTCGTCGGCGAGCCGGACACCGGTCGCGCGTCCCGTTTCGTCGTGCAGGACGTCCCGCACCAGAACGCCGGGCTCGATGCGTATCCCGTGTTCTCGGTGCACGTCGGCCAGCATCGAGCCGAGCTCCGCGCCGAGACTGTCGGCCAAGGGCACTGCGACATCGGTGACCATGGTCACCTCGCAGTCCAGCTCGCGGGCGACCGAAGCCGCTTCGGCCCCGACGAAACCGGAGCCGACGATCACCAGGCGGGTGCCCGGCCGCAGCGCGGTGCGCAGGGCGAGGGCGTCCTCCAGGGTGCGGAGGGTGTGCACGCCGGTGAGCTGGTCGGCTCCGGGGAGACGACGAGCATGGGCTCCGGTGGCCACCACCAGGTGGCGGTAGCCGATCCGGGAGCCGTCCGCCAGCGCGACTTCGCGGCGCCGGGTGTCCAGAGCCACCGCCGCGCTGCCCAGCCGCAGGTCGAGGCCGAGCTCGGCGAGGACCTCGGGTGCCCGCAGCGCCAGGCGGTCGGTCTCCCAGTCCCCGGCGAGCAGTTGCTTGGAGAGCGGAGGGCGGTCGTAGGGAGCGTGGATCTCGTCACCGACGAGAGTGAGCGGGCCCGTGTAGCCGCCTCGGCGCAGGCCCTCGGCCACGCTCAGTCCGGCGGCCGAGGCGCCGACCACCACGACGGGACCGGTGGGATCGGTCATGCCTCCACCTCTATGGCGGCCGCCGGGCAGACGGCCGCGGCCTCGCGTACCGCCGCGAGCTGTTCGGCGGGCGGGTCGGTGTCGAGCAGGATCACGACGCCGTCGTCGTCGCGCTGGTCGAAGACGTCGGGCGCGGCCAGGACGCACTGTCCGGCGCCGCAGCACTTGTCGTAGTCGATTGAAATGTTCACGGAATACCTCCGTCACGCCCCGTGGGGGGCCGGGTAGCGCACAGTCGGGTGGACAGGGAAACATGCGTGGCCCTGTCACCTAACTAAGTTCAGTTACGCACGCTAGACCCCCCGGATCGGCGATGCAATCCGGGGGCCGGGATTTTGCCGTTCACTGACTCAGGCGCAACACGCCTGGTCAGGCGGTGAGTTAGGGAAAGGGGAGGTTACGTGGAGGAAGTGTCGCCCGTGAGGAGGGAGCGGATCTTCCGTGCGGCTTCCGTGTCGGCCGCGGGCGGCTGCGCGACATCCGATGCCGCCGTCGGCACCAGCGAGTCGACGAGCCCGGACGCCAGCTCCTCGGTCAGGGACCCGTCGCCCTCCTCGACCTTGAGGGCGTGGTGCAGGGCGACGGAGCCGTGCAGCCCGGCCCACAGCGTCTGGGCCGCCTGTTCGTCCGGGAGATGCACGGCGTGGCCTGCCGCCCGGCACTGCGCGAAGCCCTCCCGCAGTGACTGGCTGATGTGGCGGGAGGGGTGTCGGTGCAGCCGAGCCGCATTCACCTGCGGCTGGCGCGTCTCGTACATCAGGCGGTAGTGGCCCGGGAGCTCCCGCGCGAACCGGCAGTACGCGTACGCCTGCTCCGCCAGCCGCTCCTTCGCGGGGCGACCCGCGTCGGCGGCACGGGCGTCCGCGGCCCGCATCCGAGCGGCGAGATCGGTGTACTTGTCCTCCAGAGCGGCCCATACCAGGTCGGCCTTGTCCGAAAAGTGCAGGTAGATGCTGGGTGCGGCAACGCCTGCTTCGCGGGCCACCGCGCGCATGGTCAGCTTCTCGGCCCCGCCCCATTCGTCCAGCAGCCGGGCGACCGCGTCCAGGATCTCCCGGCGCAGCTGCTCACCCTGCCCGCGCGGGCTCCGCTCCCGTCGCACGGTGTCGCCCGCGTCCTTGTTCATGTCGTCCTTTCGCCGTGTTCCGGACAGAATAATCCGGCCACGTCCAGGCCCCTGAACCGCGGACGGACCGAGTCAGCGAGGGTGGATGACCCGCCCGTTCCGCAGGACCAGGGCGACGTGTCCGGCCGTCGGTCCGGCCAGCGCCTCCGCGAGAGGTACGGACAGCAGGCACAGGTCGGCCCGTAGGCCCGGTGTGACGCGCCGCACCCGGCCTCCGGGCTCGTCCGGGGGTGACAGGAACCCCTCCAGGGCGACGCGTGCGGGGACCCGTTCGGCGGGCGAGACGACGCGGCCCGATGGTGTGCTGCGGGTGCTCGCGGCTGCGATGGAGGCCCACGGGTCCGGGTCGCCGTACGGGGCGTCGCTCGAAGCGGCCACCGGAATGCCGTGCGCCAGCAGCGAGGCGTACGGATAGAGATGGGCGCGGTCCGCGGGTTCGACGTCGCGGAGGTAGTCGTCGCCCCTGGTGGTGAGGAGTGTGGGCTGGGTGACGACACGCACCCCGTATTCGGCCAGGAGCGGATACACCTCGGGCGGGACCACAGCAGCGTGCTCGACGCGGTCCCCGGGGTGCGGGCCGGCCTCCTGGAGCGCCACCAGCGTCAGGATCAAGGACTCGCGGGTCACGCAGTGCACCGCCACCGGCCGGCCGGCCGCGTGGGCGGCCGCGATGCGCACCGTGAGCGCCTCCAGGGCGGGCAGGTCGTGGTCCCGCAGATGAATCTTGTGCGGGGCATCACCGCCGTCGGCCCCCATGAGGTGGAGGGACTGGGGGATTGCGCCGGAAGCGCTCGCGTCGTGCAGCAGCTTCAACGCGCCCGTGTCGAGATCGGGCGTCGCGTCGGTGACCCCGGTGATGCCGTAGGAGGCGAGCCGGGCGCCCACCGGCCCGAGGTCGGGCGGCGCCGTCGGCAGGGCGGGGCGCAGCCTGGCGTCGTACCGCCACAGGCGTCCGGTGGGCGCCCCGGCGGCGTCACGCTCCACGTCGGAGGAGTCGTCCAGTGCGGGCGCGACCGCGTGCAGCGCCCGGGAGTTGAGGATCCACAGGGCTCCGCCGCGGTGCTGGATCCTGACCGGGCGGTCCGGGACGAGCCGGTCCAGCAGGTGCCGGTCAGGGAGGCCGGCCACCGACTCGGCGTAGCCCGTGCCGCGCAGCCAGCCGCCCGGAGGGAGGTCCCGGCCGGCCGAGCGCAGGGCGGCGGCCAGCGAGTCCAGGGAAGTGATGGAGGGCGGGCCGCAGTCCACCGAGCCGGCGCGGGCGGCCAGCGCGAGCAGGTGGATGTGGTGGTCGTGCAGTCCGGGCAACAGTGCGCCGCCCCGGGCGTCATGGACCTCCTCGCCCGCCTGGGACCGTAGCCGGACGCCCACCTCTGTGACATGCGTTCCGCGGATGCGTACGTCGCACAGCGCCCCGTCGACCTCCACGCGCGCGAGCAGCATCCCTGTGACGGTCACGCGCCGTCTCCCGTGAATGCGGCGTTGTCGGCGCCCAGGGCGCGTGCCGGGCCGTGCGGGGAGCGGGCGTGCGGGGCCAGGACGGGGAAGCGGGTGTGCTCGGTCTCGACCTGCCAGGTGCCGTCCGAGCACCGGCCGACGGTATGGGGCTCGGGTCCGGGCGCGGTGGCCGCCGCGACAGCGACGTCCCGCATGGCGAGGTCGATGAGCCGGCCGTGCCCCTCACGCAGGGCCGCGGCGGTGGCCGCCGCCGCGGCCACGCCGGTGAGGGGATCGGCCAGGGCGTCCCCGCAGGGCAGCGGCTGGGCGGTCGCCGGGTCCTGGACCACCAGCCCGGCGGCTGCCGCGACGTCGTCGCCGAAGCCCACACGCTCGGCCCACGGGCCGGAACGGCCGTACGCGGTGATGCTGGTCCAGACCGTGCCGCGGTCGACGGCCTCCTCCGCGAGCACCCCCATGCGGCGCAGGGCGCGTGGGCGGGAGGACTCCAGCACCACATCGGCCCGTTCCACCAGGCGGCGCAGAGCGTCCCGGCCCGGGGTAGAGGTGAGGTCCAGGCAGACCGAGGCGTGGCCGGCGTGCAGCAGGTCGTAGAAGGCCGGAGGACCCGAGCGTGCGCCGTCGGGCCTCTCGGGGCTCTCCACCTTGACGACCCGAGCGCCGGTGAGGCCCAGAAGGTGGGCGCACAGGGGGCCGGCCCACAGTGCGCTGAGATCGACCACGAGGGGAGGCAGTCCGGGCGTGCGACGAGGGGCGCCCTTCACGATCGCCTGGCGGGCGCGGTGAACGGCCTGCTCGTCCCCGGCCTCGCCGGGGGTGGCAGGGACCGAGCAGGCGGGGATCCCGAGGAGCTGGGCCCGCCCCACGGCGTCCGCCGCGACCTGGCCGGCGGCCCAGTCGGCCAACGCTGCCCACGGGTCACCGCCGTCGCCGTCCTCGATCAGCGCGGGGACGAGTTCGAGGTCCGTCGGGCGGGCGAGGGAGATGCCCATCGGGCCGTCCGCACAGGACAGGATGCGGAAGGCCCCGCCGACGGACCGGGGCGCGCGCCGGGCGAACCCGGCCGAGGCCGCACGCTCACCGAGCAGCCGGTGCCCCGGCAGTCGCGCGGGGTCCGCCCCGGTGTCCCCCGCGAACGCGGCGAGCGCCCGGCGTACGGCACCGGCCGGATCGCCCGGCGAGGCGAGGGGTGGCCCGTCGGCCCGGCCGGTCAGTGCCATCCCGCCACAAGCCGCCCAGCCGGCGAGCGGGCTCTCAGCCGTGGACGGCAAGGTGGTCCACCAGTCCCCAGTCCTGGGCCATTTTGGCGTCGAGGCGTTCGCCGGTCAGTGCCATGAACGCCGTACGCCAGCGGCCGATCCGGTGGGTGATGCTCACGGTGCCGCCTGCACCAGGTATCAAACCCATGGACAGCTCGGGCAGTTGGAAGAACGTGTCCGGGTGGGCGGTGATCCGTCCTGCGAAAGCGGGCACTTCGATCCCGGCTCCGACACAGGCCCCGTGCAGACGCGCATGGACCCGTTCGCGGCAGCGGTCGACGGCTGCGCCCGCGCTCTGCCGCAGGCGCAGGACGTGCGCGGTCGCCGGGTCGGGCGTGGTTCCGAACTCGTCGAGGTCGCCACCGCTGCAGAAGGCAGGGCCGCGCCCACTGAGCTCCACACCGGTGACCGTGTCGTCCAGCCGGGCGATCTCCAGCGCTTCCACCAGGCCGTCGCGCAGTGCGGCACTGAACGCGTTGCGCCGTCCGGGCCGGTTGAGTTCGATGCGCAGCAGCCCGCCGTCGCGGTGGACGAGGACGGGATCGGCGGAGGAAGAACCGGGCCGTCGGGGCCGCCCGGCCCGCCAGACGGCGAACTCGGGGCCGGCGAGCAGCGTCGAATACGCGGCGGACTCCGCGCCCAGACCCTCGGAGACGGCCAGCTGTTCCGTTGCCCGCAGCAGCCCGGCCAGGGTCAGAGCGGCGAGCGGGGCGCCCCGTACGGACCGCGCCAGCCGCTCGGCCGACGTGCGGGCGTCGGCGACGGCGACGTACGTCCGGGGATCGGCGTCCCCTGGCGGCGGGCCCTCCACCAGCGTGCAGTCGAGCAGGGCGAGCAGGGGGACGGCCGTGGCCGGCAACGGCCCCCGGACCACCCCCACCATGATCCGGCCGCCGTCGCGCGGGGCGCCGGGCAGCCGGTCGAGGACGTCGGGGTCGCCCAGATCGACCAGGGCCAGAGGGTTCTGGGGATACCCGCCCTCGTCCAGGACCAATGGGGCCGAGACGCCGTCGAAGTCTTGTCCGTTCAGCTGCATGGTGCGGCCATTAGTTCACCACGGGCCCGCCGCGGTCCAGGGTCTTGCGCCGCTGACCTGGACCGCGGACCTGGAGAGGCCGCCCTCAGCCGGCCACAGCGCTCCGACCGGGCATGATGAAGTCCTTCCGCTGCTGCCGCCCTTCCCGGGGCAGGACGTTCGTCGTGGCGGGCAGGCGTCCCGGGGCCGAGAGAACCATGACCAGGAACTGCTCCGGCATGCCGGTGAGCCCGTACGCACCGTTCTCGTCGGTGCGGGCATGAGCCAGCTGACGGCCTTGGGCGTCGATCACGGTGACCCGCGCGCCCGCGACGGTCGCGCCGGACTCCTCCGTCACCGTTCCGTACACCATGGGGGCCTCCCCGAGAGCCGAACGGTGACCGGGACGGATCGCGTGCGGCATGGGCGCCTCTATGGAGGGGTCCTCCACGACCGCCTCCACCACGGTGTCGTCTCCTTCGGCGGCCGCCGCGCGGCTCTTCATCCGCCGCTCGCGCAGCACGCCCGCGGCGACCAGCGCGGCTCCTGCCACCAGCCAGGCGGCGAGCACCAGAGTGGGGCGGAGCAGGCCCTTGTTGTCGAAGTAGAAGACTCCGTGCAGGGCGTCGACCAGGTTGCCGAGCGGCATCACGGGGTGCAGCACGCGGAAGAACCCGGGCACCATCTGGTAGGGCATGGCCCCACCGCTCGACGGGATGTTGAGCAGGACGAACAGGCCCATGGCCACACCCGGGATGAACTGCTTCACGTAAGGCACCAGCCCGTACGTGACCCAGGCGACCAGTTGGGTGACCGCGAAGGCGTAGAGCAGGGCGAGCGGTTCGTTGGGGATGACATCCACCGCGAGGCCGACCAGGTAGGCCACGGCTGTGATGAACGCGCCCACGCCGGCGAACGTCAGCAGCTTCGCCCGGCGGCCGAGGGTCACCACGCGGAGCATCATCATGACGGACACGTACGGCACGATGGTCCACGTCATCGTGAGGTAGAACAACGACGTTCCCGTGGAGTCCCCGGACGCGACCGGTGCGACCTCGGTCGTCGTGAGTTCGGCGCCCGACGCTCCGGCCACCTTCTCGAAGGTCTGCTGGACGGCCGACTCCAGCATGGTGCCGTTCGCCTTCGCGACGTACAGCGTGGCCTTGCCGTCGGCACCGGCCGCGTAGGAGGCGACCGCGTCCCTGTCGAGCACCTTCTGCTCGGCGTCGTCCGCGTCCGTCGCCGTCAGGATCTCGAAGGCACCGGGGGCCTCGGCGGACAGGGCGGTACGCACCTGTGCGGCGGCCGCCGGTGTGGAGACCGCGATCTTGACGTCGTGCGGCGTGGGGTTGTGGAACGGAAGCAGGTAGCAGAGCAGGAACCCGAAGAAGAAGAAGACCGGGAACCAGAGTCCGCCGGTCAGGGTACGCAGGAGACCCGGATTGCTGTCGGGTTGCTCGGACACGAGCGCTCCTTTCACACCCGGCGGTAACCAGGGCGTAGACATTACTTAAGTTAGGTAAGGATATCTCGCCAAGGGTCGGTACCTGGCACGGGGGTCGGTGAGGGAGGATGGGGGAGTGTCCGACCAGGAAGATTCCGCGCTCCATGAGCTCCAGCAGGCGATGATGACGTTCGCCTACGCCATGACGCGTTCGCAGGTGCACGCGACCTTCGTGGCGACGCTGGACGTGAAGGTGGAGCGGGCGGGGGTCTCGCTCATGCGCGTGCTGCGCCGGGCGGACGAACCCATGAGCATCGGTGTCCTCGCCGACCACCTGCTCGTGCACGCGCCGCACGTCACCCGCCAGGTGACCCAGCTCCAGGCGCAGGGGATCGTCGAGCGGACCCGGGACGCCGACGACCAGCGGGTCCAGCGGGTCCGGCTCACCCCCCGGGGTGAAGGGCTGGTCGACCAGTTGGAGGAAGAGCTGGTCGAGCGGCTGCGGCGGCTGCTCGCGGACGTGGACGTGAAGGACGTCACCGCGACGGCGCGGGTGCTGCGGCTGCTGTCGGACGACACCAGGCCGGCGAACCAGGAGCGGGAAGGCGGGGCGGCATGACCCAGGGGGGCAAGCGGGGGCGCCCGGCGGGCGTGGACGGGGAGCAGACGCGACGGCGCATCATGTTCGTCGCGGCCGAGTACGTGGCCGAGGTCGGCTACGCCAACGCCACCATGAAGGACATCGCCGGCCGGGCGGGCATCACGGGCGCGGCGATCTACCGCTACTTCCCCTCCAAGAAGGAGCTCGTGGCGGCGACGCTGGACGAGACGATGAACAGCATTTTGAGCCGTCTCGACCTGGCCACCCAGATCCCGGGCACCCTCCAGCAGCGCTTCGTGGCCCTGCTGGAGGAGTCTCTGGCGTGCATGCGGGAGTACCCGGCGGCGACCCGGCTCAACGAAGCCGTCCAGATGGAGGCGGGCCGTCATCCGGAATTCGGTGAGGCGCTCGTCGCCCGGCAGGACGCCGAGGAGAAGCTGTACACCCGCCTCATCGACGACGCCGTGCGCCATGGTGAGCTGGCCGAGGACGTCGACAGGCAGGCGCTGAGCGACATGCTCACCTCCCTCACCTGGGGGCTGACCCACCTGGCGGCGACCGTGTCCCGGGATCGGCACGCGGCCGCGATCCGGCAGTTCGAGGCGCTGCTCGTCAGCGGATCCCTGGGGCCGCGGCGCGCCTGACCGGCGCCGCCCGACGTAATTCAGTTCGTGTACACCTCTTGACCCCCTGGGTTTCGTGCTCGTAAATAAGTGAACAGCTATTTACTTACGTTGCGCCAAAGGAGGCGACGACGTGTCACTCACCCCTGATCCGAACCGGTCGACGGCCACGATCCCGCACGCCATCGAGCACCCCGCGCGAGTGCCGGCCCAGCGGTACTACTCCCGCGAATTCGCCCAGCTGGAGAAGGACCACCTGTGGTCCCGCGTCTGGCAGATGGCCTGTCGCCTGGAAGAGATCCCCAGGCCCGGCGACTTCACCGAGTACACCATCAACGACCAGTCCATCCTCGTCGTCCGGGAGTCGGACGACTCGATCAAGGCGTACTTCAACGCCTGCCGCCACCGTGCCACCGCCCTGGGCAACGGCACCGGTACGTTCCACGGGCGGCAGATCGTCTGTCCGTACCACGGCTGGCGGTGGAACCTCGACGGTTCCAACTCCTACGTCTACGCCGAGCGGGGTTTCACCCCCGCCTGTCTCGACCCGGAGCTCCTGCGACTGCGGGAGTGCCAGGTCGGCACGTGGGGCGGCATGGTGTTCGTCAACCCGGACTCCGACGCCCCGCCGCTCAGCGAGTTCCTCAAGGACATCGCCGAAGCACTCGACCCCATCGCCTTCGACCGTATGCAGGTCCGGTGGTGGCGCCACATCGTGCTGCCGGCGAACTGGAAGATGGCGCAGGAGGCGTTCCTGGAGGCCTACCACGTCATGCAGGCGCACCCCTCGCTCAGCATGGGCGCCGCCGACGAGGACTACGACGTGGACGCGATCGGCGGCCCCTTCGAGTGTTTCGAGGCCGGGCACGCCCACTCGACACCCGCCGAGGGCGGCGCCTCGCCCGTCAAGGGCATGTCCATGGCGGACTACTTCATCCAGTTCAACAACGCGCTCTACTTCGGCACCGACGCGTACACGACGGACCGCGAGGCCTTCATCCAGCAGGGCCTCATGGAACGCGACATCCCCGCCGAGGAGTTCCCCGCCAAGTTCTTCGAGGCGCTGTACGCGTACGCCGAGGGCGCCGGCATCGCCCTGCCCCCGCCGCCGACCGCCACCACCGGGTACGGCCACATCTTCCCCAACCTCACCTTCCTCCCCGCCTACGGCAACTCGATCATCTACCGGGTACGCCCCAACGGCGACGACCCCGAGAGCTGCCTCTTCGAGGTGTGGGCCGTGCAGATCCCGACCGCCGACGCCGGCGAGCCGGAACGCCCCGAACTGGAGGGCCCCGTCCCGGTCGAGGAGTGGCCGCAGATCTTCAAGGAGGACTACCGCAACGTCATCGCCCAGCAGAAGGGCATCCGCACCCAGGGGCTGGACGACCTGATCCTCTCCGAGCAGTACGAGGCGATGATCGTGAACAACCACCGGGCCATCGACACCTACCTGACGCGGCCGTGAGCGCGACGGCCCGGGTGCGCGTCGAGCCCGCCGGCGTCGAACTGGACGTGCGGTCCGGGGAGTCCGTGTTCGAGGCGGCTCTCCGGCAGGGGCTCACCTGGCCCACCATCTGCTACGGGCAGGCCCGCTGTACCGCCTGCGCCCTCGAGGTGCTGGACGGGCACCCCGCCGCGGACCCGGTGGGCCCCGAAGAGCAGGGCGTGCTGCGGCAGTTGGCCCAGCGCCGCCGAGGGTCCGTCCGTGACACCCGGCTGGCGTGCCGGCTCACCGTGACCGGAGCGGTCACCGTCGAGAAGAAGGGCGCGAAGCCCACGGACGACGATCCTGCCGCCTCGCTGTGACGGCCGGGACCACAAGAAGCCGCACTCCGGCATCAACACATCGGCGTTGACACGCCGAACCGAAACCAAGGAACGACCAGATGGCAGTTCAGCACCATCACGGCCCACCGGCGGACGAGACCTACGACGTGATCGTGGTCGGATTCGGCGGAGCAGGGGCATGTGCGGCGATCGCCGCCGCGGAGACCGGGGCCTCCGTCCTCGTCCTGGAGCGCTCCTACGGAGGCGGCTCCACCGCACACTCCGGCGGCGTCGTCTACGCGGGCGGCGGCACCGAAGTGCAGCGAGGGGCCGGCGTCGCCGACACCACCGACCAGATGTTCGCGTACCTGAAGAAGGAGACCCAGGGGGCCGTCGCCGACGAGACGCTGCGCGCCTTCGCCGACGGCAGCCCGGGGATGATCGGCTGGCTGCGCAAGCAAGGCCTGGAGTTCGACAGCAGCCTCTGCGACTACAAGACGTCGTACCCGACGAACCGCCACTACCTGTACTACTCCGGGAACGAACTCGTCCCCGAGTTCGCCGACGTCGCCCGGCCCGCCGCCCGTGGACACCGGACGCACGCCAAGAACTTCACCGGCGCCGTCTACTACGAGCGCCTGCGCCGCTCCGCCCTGGAGAAGGGCGTCACGGTGCGCCCGCTGGCCGACGTACGCCGTCTGATCACCGAGGACGGCAAGGTCGTGGGCGTCGAGTTCGACGCGCCGGAACGCGGCCGGGAGCCCGGCCACTGGCACGAGAAGCTCGCCAAGGCCGCCGGGAAGCTGACGATCTACTACCAGCCGGTGGGCAGTCGCCTGAGCCGGGCCGCCGACAAGGTCCAGCGTCGCCGCTCCCGTACGTACCAGGCGCGGGCCAGGGGCGGCGTCGTCCTCGCCACCGGGGGATTCGGCTTCGACAAGGAGATGATCCGCCGGCACGCACCCCGTTACGTCGACATCAATCCCCTCGGCCCCGGCGGAGAGACCGGTTCCGCGGTCAAGCTGGGTGCGCAGGTGGGCGCCGCCACCGACCGGATGGACTCCATCTCGGGATGGCGCTTCATCTGCCCGCCGGCCGCCTTCATGAAGGGCATCGTCGTGAACGCCCAGGGGCGGCGGTTCACCAACGAACAGCTCTACGGCGCGACCATGACGAAGCCGCTGATCGAGGAACACGGCGGACGGGGCTTCGTAATCCTGGACGCCGAGACCTGGCGTCTGGCGCGGTCCCAGCTGCGCACCCAGGCGGCCTTCTTCCACGTGCCTCAACTGGCTTATATATTCAGCCCGTTCGGCCACCGCAAGGCCGACAGTCTCGCGAAGCTGGCACATGCCTGCGGGATCGACGCCTCCGGCCTCGTCGAGGCGGCCGCCGAGCACGACGCGGCTGTCACGGCGGGGGAGCCCGACGCCTTCGGCAAGGACGACGAACACCGTCACAGCCTGGCCAAGGGCCCCTACTACGCCGTCGACATCTCGCCCGACGCCTCGCCCGTCTTCTACCCGATCTCCTTCATCACGCTGGGCGGGCTCGTCGTCGACGAACGCACGGGTGAGTCGAAGCGGGAGGACGGCGAGGCGATCCCCGGCCTGTACGCGGCCGGGCGTTCCGCCGTCGGCATCTGCAGTCAGAGTTACGTATCAGGCCTCTCCCTGGCCGACGCCGTCTTCTCCGGGCGCCGGGCCGGCGAGCACGCCGCCCTGAGCGCACGGCAGTCCACGAACTCCGAGAAGGAGACCGCATGAGTACCCGGCCCGCCGTGCCGAGCGCCGACGTGCAGCTGGAGATGTTCACGACAGCGACCCGGATCAAACTGTTCGACGAGAAGTACCGGTCGCTGATGGCCGCCGGGCAGATCGGCGGCATGTACTACTCGCCGCGCGGTCAGGAGTTCGCGGCCGTCTCGGTCGCCCAGCACCTGCGCGCGGACGACTACGTGGTCACCATCTACCGCGGCCTGCACGACCAGATAGCCAAGGGCGTCCCCCTGAGGGAGCTGTGGGCCGAGTATCTCGGCAAGGCGGCCGGCACCTGCAAGGGCAAGGGCGGCCCGATGCACGTCACCTCGCCGGAACACGGTCTCATGGTGACGACCGGGGTCGTCGGCTCCGGAATGCCGATAGCCACCGGGCTCGGCCTGTCGGCCCGCATGCGTGGCACCGACCAGGTCACGGTGGTGAACTTCGGCGACGGTGCCTCCAACATCGGGGCCTTCCACGAGTCGATGAACCTCGCCTCGGTCTGGCAGCTGCCGGTGATCTTCGTGTGCCAGAACAACCTCTTCGCCGAGTACACCCCGCTCGCGGAAGGCACCGCGGTGGAACACATCGCCGACCGGGCCGCCGCCTACTCGATGCCGGGCGTCAGGGTGAACGGCAACGACCCGGTCGCCACGTGGCAGGCAGCGGGCGAGGCGATCGACCGCGCGCGGCGCGGTGACGGCCCCACGCTGCTGGAGGCGGAGACGTTCCGCTTCCACGGCCATGTCATGGGAGACCAGCAGAAGTACATGCCGAAGCAGCTGCTCTCCGACGCGATGGCCGCCGACCCCGTGCCCCGCTTCCGGGCGAAACTGCTCGCGGACGGGGTGGCCACCGAGGCGCAACTCGCGGAGGTGGAGGAGAAGGCAGCGGCCGAAGTACTCGACGCGGCCGAGTTCGCGCTCGCCGCCGATCTGCCCGGCATCGAGGAACTCACCACCGACGTCTACGCCCCGGAGGTGGCGGCACGATGACGGACACCCGTATGAAACCGGCTGAGACCGAGGCGGCCGCGCCCCGCAAGATCGGCATGGTCAAGGCCATCAACGAAGCCCTCGACGTCGCCCTGGGGCTGGACGACTCGGTCTTCGCCCTCGGCGAGGACATCCAGGAGCCGTCAGGCGGAGGCTTCGGCATCCACCAGGGCCTGGGCAACAAGTACGGAGCCTCACGGATCCGGCACACGCCCATCTCCGAGCAGGCCATCATGGGCGCGGCGATCGGCGCCGCCATCTCCGGGATGCGCCCGGTGGCCGAGATCATGCTGATGAACTTCGTGCACGTCTGCGCGGACCAGCTCGTCAACCACGCCGCGAAACTGCGCTACATGTCCGGCGGCCGCACCCCGGTCCCGCTGACCGTCCGCACCGCCACCGGCACAGGCGGCGGATTCGGCGCCCAGCACTCCGACATGCTGGAGGGGCCGCTGGCCCACACCCCCGGCCTGAAGGTGATCGTGCCGAGCAATGCGGCGGACGCGAAGGGGCTGCTCCTCTCCGCGATCTTCGACGACGACCCGTGCGTCTTCGTCGAGATGACCGGGCTGTACTTCTCCGCCAAGGGCGACGTCCCCCGGGGCGACTACCGGGTCCCGCTCGGCAAGGCCCGCATCGCGCGGCCGGGCTCGGACGTCACGCTTCTGACGTACGGGCGGCAGGTCGTGGACAGCATGACCGCCGCCGCGAACCTCGCGGCCGAAGGCATCGACGTGGAGGTCATCGACTTGCGCACGCTGTATCCGCTGGACATCGAGACCGTCCTCACCTCCGTGGCCAGGACCGGCCGGGCCGTCGTCGTGCACGAGGCCGTGCGGCGGGGCGGGTTCGGCGCGGAGCTGGCGGCCACGGTGCACGAGGAGCTGTTCGGCGAGCTCAGCTCCCCCGTCAGGAGGATCGCGGCTCCGGACACGCCGGTGCCGTACGCCAAGTCGCTGGAGGACGCCTATCTCCCCGGCGTCCAGCGCATCGAGACGGCCGTCCGGGGGCTCAAGTGAGTCACGAACTGCGCGTCCCCCAGCTCGGAGTGACCATGAGCGAGGGTGAGATCACCGAGTGGATGGTCGAGACCGGCGACACCGTGACGGAGGGGCAGGTGCTCTACGTCCTGGCCACCGACAAGACGGAGACGGAGATCGAGTCACCGGCCGCGGGCACCATCGAGGTCCTCGGTGAGCTCGAGAAGACGTACGAGGTGGGAACGGTGATCGGCCTCATCTCCTGAGCAGGGCAGAGGCCCGCTGCGGAGCACCCTTCCGCAGCGGGCCTCCGCCGCACGGATTCACAGACGCATCGGCCGGGTGTCGTACCGGGCGCGCAGCGCGTCCAGCACGGCCCGCAGCCCCGGCACCCTGTCCTCGGAGCCGGGCCGCCACGCCACGCCGACCCGGAGAGTGAGCGACTCGTCCCGTAGTGGGACGACCTTGAACTGCGGCGCGGTGAAGATCTGGGCGCCCGGTGAGTTGTCCGCCGCCACCGTCAGAGCCAGCGCCCTGGTCCGCAGCACATGCGCGGCCACCTGCAGCGTGTCGTTGTGCGGCAGGTGTACGAGCTGGGTGACTCCGGCTTCCAACAGCGCTTGGCGGGTCTCTCCCATGACCAGCGGGTGCACCTTGGGGGACGTGACGAGGACCTGCCGGTCGTGGAGATCGGTGAGTTCCAGCGAGGGGCGGTCGGCGAGTTCGTCGTCCGGGCGCATCGCGACGCCGTAGGGCCCGTAGGCCAGCGTCAGGCTCTGCGCGCTGTCCGTGCCGAGGGGCAGATGTACCACGGCGAGATCGATCCGGTCGGCCCCGAGCATGACGAGAGACTCCGCGGACGGAGCCAGCACCAGGGGCAGCTGCGTGTCCGGAGACACCTGGCGATAGGTGTCCAGGAGCAGGTCCAGCACGACGGGCGGAGCCAACGGCGCCGCTCCGAGACGGCACCGGGCGATTCCCTGGTACTCGGCGGGCAGCTGTCGCAGGGCGTCGAACACACGTACCGCTTCGGCCGCCCGGCCCCGGAACGTGTCGCCGAACGGCGTCAGCTCGACGTGATGGTGTTCGCGTACGAAGAGGTCACGGCCCAGCTCCTGTTCGAGCTCCCGGATCCGCCGGCTGAGCGGCGACGGCGTGATGTGCAAGCGCTCGGCCGCCCGCCCGAAGTGGAGTTCTTCCGCGACGGCGAGGAAGTAACGAACCTGCTGGATGTCCACGTGGTCAGTACATCATCAGCCGCGCCCGCCACGAGGAGCGGGGAGGCCGCGCCGGACTCATTGCCGTAGCGAACACGCCGACGTCACGGAATTGGACATGTACAGACGGTGCGACATGAGTCCAACCTGAAGAAGTAACGCGGCGTTCACATTGATCCGCGTGTCACGAGTGCGCAGCACGTGGGTGACGTCCCGCGGCGACCACGCCTCATCACGTCTTGTACAGCGGCGCGCGGCCCGGTGAGCCGGACCGGTGCGTCGCCCGGCATGCCTGGAGACACGGATGACAGAGACAGCACGCGACGGCGCGGGGACCGGCCCGCTGGACGGCATGACCGTCGTGGACACGACGGACGGGCGCGGGGAGACCGCGGGGCGATTCCTGGCCGATCTCGGAGCCGACGTCATCCTGGTGGAGCCGCCGGAGGGCGCGTCGGCGCGTCGGCGCGGCCCGCTGCACGACGGGGTGAGCCTCTCCTTCCTCACCCGCAACGCCAACAAGCGCGGCGTGACGCTGGACCTGGAGACCACCGAGGGCCGGACCGCCCTTCTCCGTCTGCTGGACCGCGCCGACATCTGGATCGAGTCGCAGCGCCCCACCGGCAGCAAGGGCGAAGGCCTCGACTACGCCTCCGTGTCGCGGCGCAACCCCAGGCTCGTCCTGCTCACCGTCACCGATTTCGGGCTCACCGGCCCCTACCGGGACCACCTGGCCTCGGACGCCGTGCACTCCGCGCTGTCCGGCGGCCTGTGCCGGTCCGGGCTTCCCGGCCGTCCCCCGCTGCCGCCCCCCGGCTCGCTGGCCACCGAAGCGGCCTCGCTCCAGGCCGCCTGGGTCGCGCTGCTCGCCCACTTCTCCAGCATCACGACGGGCCACGGCGACCACATAGACTTCTCGGTGCACGAGGCGGTCACCCAGGTACTCGACCCCGGCTTCGGCGTCGGAGGCTCCGCGACGGGCGGGCTGCGCGCCGTCGATCTGCCCCGCGGACGGCCCTCCGCCGGCCATCTCTACCCGATCTTCCCGTGCGCGGACGGCCTGGTCCGGATCTGCGTGCTCAGCCCGCGGCAGTGGCGCGGCATGCGCGCCTGGCTCGGCGAGCCCGAGGAGTTCGCCGACCCCCGGTACGAACGGCTGGACGTCCGCTTCAAGGAGGCGAACCGCGTCTACGCGCACATCGGTGAGTTCTTCAGCGGCCGGAACCGCGACGACCTGGTCGCCGCGGGACAGCAGTACGGCGTACCGATCGCGGCTGTCCTGGACGCCGGCGAGGTCCTGCGCGCCGACCACTACCTGGAGCGGGGTGCGCTGGAGGACATCGAGGTCGCCCCCGGCCTGGACGCCCGGATACCCAACGGGTTCCTGGAGGTCGACGGTCACCGGGTGGGCCGACGCAGGCGCGCGCCCCAGCTCGGCGAACACAACCCGGAGGTGCTGGAGGGCACCGCCACCGACCCGCGTCCGACGCCGGACGCCGCGACGCCGCCCGTCCCCGGGCGCGTCCACCCCCTGGCCGGGCTGCGGGTTCTCGACCTCGGTGTCATCGTCGCCGGCGCCGAGCTGGGCCGACTTCTCGCCGACCATGGTGCGGACGTCATCAAGGTGGAAGCCCGGGCGTTCCCCGACGGCGGGCGCCAGTCGCGTACCGGCGAAGTGCTCACCGCCTCCACCGCCTGGGGCCACCGCAACAAGCGCAGCCTCGGCCTCAATCTGCGTTCCCCCGAAGGCATCGCGCTGTTCAGGCAACTGGCGGCGGACACGGACGTGGTGCTGTCCAACTTCAAGCCGGGCACCCTCCAATCCCTCGGCCTCGGTTACGACTCCCTCCGGGAGATCAACCCCCGCATCGTCATGGTGGACAGCAGCGCGCTGGGCGCGAGCGGCCCCTGGAGCAAGCGCATGGGCTACGGCCCGCTGGTCCGGGCGGCCGCCGGCCTGACCGACCTCTGGCGTTACCCGGACACGCCGGGGGAGGGGCACAGCGACGGCATCACGATCTACCCGGACCACGTGGTCGGCCGGGTCGGCGCAGCCTCCGTCATGGCCCAGCTGATCAAGCTGCACCGCACCGGCACCGGCGGCACCGTCAGCATCTCGCAGGCGGAGATCATCCTGGAAGCCATGGCGGACCTGCTGCTCGCCGAGTGGCTGCGGCCCGGCTCGATGACGGCCGGTCAGATCACCTTCGACGCACCCGACGGCGTGTTCCCGTGCGCGGGCGACGACGAGTGGTGCGTGGTGTCCGTACGGGACGACGGCGAATGGCTGCGGCTCTGCGCGGCCATCGGCCGGGAAGACCTCGCGGCGGACCCGGCACTGGCCGACGCGGCCGGCCGGCTCGCGCACCGCGACCGGATCCGGCAGGCTGTGGAGGCCTGGACGACGCAGCGCGCTCCCCGTGACGCCATGAACCTGTTGCAGGCGGCCGGTGTGCCGGCCGGTGCGATGCTGCGGGTCGGCGAGCTGCTCACGGACCCGCACCTCGAAGAGCGCCGGTACTTCGCCCGGCTGAGCCAGCCCACGATGGATGAGCCGCTGCCGACGGAAGCGAGGCCCGCGCACTCCCTGGGCCTGGCGGACCCGCCGGTCCGCCCCGCCCCTCTGCCGGGCCAGCACACCCGCGAGCTGGCCGGTGAACTCCTGGGACTCGACACGGAGCAGACCGAGAAGCTAATCGAGGAAGGCGTGCTGGAGACGATGGAACCCAAGCACCAAGAGGCGATGGAGCGCGCCGCGAGGCCGGTCCTGGTGGCGGATGAAGGCCACGTCCGGATCATCACCCTGAACCGGCCCGAGGCACGCAACGCCGTCAACGAGGAGCTGTCCCGGCTGCTCGGCGAGGCTCTGGACGAGGCCGACAAGGACCCGGGTGTCCGGGCCGTGGTCATCACCGGAGCGGGCGACAAGGCGTTCTGCGCCGGAGCCGACCTCAAGGCCGTGGCGCGCGGCGAGAACATCATGCCGCAGGGCCGCGAGGCCTGGGGATTCGCCGGCTACGTGAGTCACCACATCGGTAAGCCGACCATCGCGGCCGTCAACGGCTTCGCCCTCGGCGGCGGCACGGAGATCGCGCTCGCCAGCGACCTGGTGGTGGCCGCCGACACCGCGCGGTTCGGCCTCCCCGAGGTGAAGCGGGGCATCATCGCGGCGGCCGGCGGCGCCTTCCGGCTGGCGGCGCAGCTGCCGCAGAAGGTGGCCATGGAGCTGCTGCTGACCGGCGACACCCTCGACGCGGCGGCTGCCAAGGACCTGGGACTCGTCAACCGCGTCGTGCCGCAGGACCGGGTGAGGGAAGAGGCCGTGCTGCTCGCGGAGCGGATCGCCGCCAACGCGCCGCTGGCGGTCCAGGCCAGCAAGCGCATCGCGCTGGGCATCGCGGACGGCGCCGTCGCACAGGAGCAGCAGCGCTGGGACCTCTCCTGGTCCGAGGCCCGCGCGGTCATGGGCTCGGACGACGCCAAGGAGGGCCCGCGCGCCTTCGCCGAGAAGCGCGCCCCCGTCTGGCAGGCCCGCTGAGCCGGCGTGCGCACCCCTCAGCAAGACATCATCGAACGTGCCCCGAAAGGCAGTTGACATCACGTGAGTACCACTGAGCGCGGGGGGCGCGGTCCGGCCATCGCCGGGCTGGGCATCACCGACATGGGCAAGGTGTACGGGCGTACCGCCGCGGACTTCGCCGCGGACGCCGTACGCCGCGCGGCCGAGGACGCGGGTCTCGCCCTCACCGACATCGACGGGCTGCTCACCAGCCAGGGCGTCGGCGGTGGCGTCGGCCTCGGGCTCCAGCGTGACCTCGGCCTGCGCGACCTGCGGATGCTCTCCGAGGTGCAGGCATACGGCTCCACCGCCGGCGCCATGGTGCAGTACGCCGCCATGGCGGTGCAGTCGGGCATGGCGGAGGCCGTCGCCTGCGTCTTCGCCGACGCGCCGCTGAAGGAGAAGTCGTCGGCGGGCGCGGCCTACGCCGGTGCGGGGCGCGCCCCCGCCGGCTGGCGGGGGCTGAACGCCGCGGCGGGCATCGCTGGGGCCAACCCGCTCTACGCGATGGCGGCCCGCCGCCACATGGACACGTACGGCACCACGAGCGACCAGCTCGCCTACATCGCTGTCGCGCAGCGCGACTGGGCGGTGATGAACCCGCTCGCCCAGATGCGTACGCCCATCACCGTGGAGGACCACCAGGCGTCCCGCCCGATCGCCGATCCCTTCCGGCTGCTCGACTGCTGCCTCGTGACCAACGGCGGCATCGCCGTCATCGTCACCACCGCCGAACGCGCGGCGAACCTGCGCAAGCCTCCGGTGCACGTCCTGGGCTGGGGCCAGTCCCACCCCGGTTACCCCATGGCCCGCGGCAGCGACTTCGGGCTGGTCAGCGGCGCCGCCACCTCGGGCCCCGCGGCCATGAAGATGGCAGGCGTCACCGTCGGCGACATCGATGTGGTCGAGCTCTACGACTGCTACACCTTCACGGCCCTGATCTCCCTGGAGGACTACGGCTTCTGCGCCAAGGGGGAGGGCGGCGAGTTCGTCGCCGGCGGGGCGCTCGGTCCGAAGGGGACGCTGCCGGTCAACACCGGCGGTGGACAGCTCTCCTCGTACTACCTGTGGGGCATGACGCCGCTCTCCGAGGCCGTCCTGCAAGCGCGCGGAGAGGCAGGGGAACGGCAGGTGCCGCGCCACGACACCGTGCTCGTCAGCGGCAACGGGGGCATCCTCGACCACCACTCGACGCTGATCCTCAGCCCGCACGCGCACGCCTGACGCGCCGCCCGCCCGTCGTCTCCCTCGGCCGCCCGGCCGTTCACCACAGAAAGGGTCCGCCATGACCACCGTTCCCGCAGTCCGGCGAGATGCCGCCACCGAAGCCTTCTTCGACGGCACGGGCCGGGGCGAACTGCTGATCCGGCACTGCGCCGCGTGCGGCGGCCACGGGGCACCCCAGGAGACCGCCTGCCCCGCCTGCGGTAAGGCGGAGCTCTCCTGGGTCCCCGCCCTGGGTACCGGAACGCTCGTGTCCTGGACCGCGACGCAGCCCCGTCCCAAGGACGGCGTTCCGGCACCCCGCACGACGATCGGCCTCGTCGAACTGACCGAAGGCCCTTGGCTGTACGCCCGGGTCGTCGGCGTGGACGACGACGCGCCGTCCTCGGGGGCGCCCGTGACCGTGGAGTTCGCCCGCCCGGCGGACGGGGACGGGGAAGCCGTGCCGGTGTTCCGGCCGAGCCCGTGAACCGAACCGGGCGGTGACATCATCCGCGCAACGAGTGAAGCCCGCAGGTGACTGCGGGCTTCACTCGTTCATGGGGCGTACCGGCGGCGGAGCGAGGCCCCGCCGCCGACAGGGATCAGTCCGACTCGCCCAGCTGCTTCCTGACCGCGGTGAGGGCCTGCGCGACGGCGCCCCGGAGCTGGTCCCGCTTCTCCGCCGTGTACGGGGGCATGGCTGACGGCGCCACGCCGAACGGGAGCGCGCTCTGGGTGATGGTGCGCTGGTGGCTGAACGTGTCGAAGCCGGCCTTGCCGTGGTACGCGCCGGAACCGCTCTGGCCGACGCCGCCGAAGGGGGCGCCCTCGATGCCGAAGTGGAGGGCCATGTCGTTGCGGGTCACGCCGCCGGAGGTGGTGCGCCGCACGAACTCGCGGAACTCCGCGGTGTCATCGCCGTACCAGTACGCCGCCAGCGGGTGGGGCTTGGCGGTGATGTAGTCGATGGCCTCGCGCACCGTGCCGTACGGCAGGACGCTGATGACGGGACCGAAGACCTCTTCGTGCGCGATGGTCATCTCGTCGGTGACGCCGAGGAGCAGCGTGGGAGGCATACGGCGGGTTGCCGCGTCCGGGAGCGCCGCCTGCTCGTCCTCCGGGACCATGGTGATGACCTCCGCGCCCTTGGCACGTGCGTCGTCCACCAGCCCCTTGACCCGCGCGAAGTTGCGGTCGTCGACGAGGGTGACGACGTCCGGGTTCTCGCGGTAAGCCGGGAAGTAGCCCCGCATGGCGGTGCGGAACGCGCCGACGAACGCCTCGACCTTGTCCTCGGGTACGAGAACGTAGTCGGGGCACAGGCAGAGCTGGCCACCGTTCATCATGCGGGCGGCGGAGACGCGCTCCGCGGCGACCTGGACGTCGGCGTCGGGGCCGACGACGACGGGGTTCTTGCCGCCGAGTTCGAGGGTGACCGGCGTGAGGTTGCGGCCGGCGGCTGCGGCGACATGGCGTCCCACACCGGGCGATCCGGTGAAGAAGAGGTGGTCGAAGGGGAGTTCGGAGAAGGCGACGGAGGTCTCCGTGCCGCCTCGGACAACCACCGCTTCGTCCTGCGGGAAGCGGGTGGCGACCGCTCGGGCGAACACCTCGGCCGTGCGGGAGGGCACCTCCGAGAACTTGATCATGACGCGGTTGCCGGCGGCGAAGGCCTCGACGGCAGGCTGGAACACGAGGGAGACGGGGAAGTTCCAGGGGCCGATGATGCCGACGACACCCTTGGGCCGGTTCTGGATGTGGGTGGGCAGGCCCTTGGCGGCGGCCGCGGGGATCTCGACGTCGGCCATCCACGCTTCGAGGTTCTCGCGGACGTCGGTCACGTCGCTCATCGCACCGAGGATGTCGCTGCTGAGGGAGTTCGCTTCGGGGCGGTTGCCGAAGTCGGCGTTCAGTGCCGCGGTCAGCTCGTCCGCGTGCTCCAGGAGCGCCGCGGTGAGCCGGTCGATGCGGTCGATGCGGACCGCCGCGCTCGGCGGCCCCTCGGTGAGGAACGCGCGCTGCTGGGCTGCGAGGAGTTCACTCAGCGCGGCGGCGGTGATGCCCTCTTCGGGCACCTGGGCTACAGGGGTGGTGCGGGGACTGGTCAAGGTCATGCTTCTTCCTGGAATGCGATGAAGAGGGTGGAGCAGGAGGCCGGGCGCCGTGTCCGTCCGCCGCCGAAACGGGGCGCGGACGCGATCCCGGCAGAGCTCATCGCGCGGAGGGCTCGTCGAAGACGAGGACCGGCTTGATCGCCGAGCCGGAGACGGAGTCCGCCATGGCCGTGTTGATGTCGGCGAACGCGTACCGCCGGACGATCTTCTCGAGCGGGAACTTCCCTTCCGCGTGCCAGCGGACGAGCTGCGGGATGAAGACGTGAGGATCGGCGTCGCCCTCGATGCAGCCGCGCACCGTCTTGCCCGCGGTGATCAGGTCCATCACGTTGAAGGTGACCTCCGGCGCGCCCAGGCCCAGCAGGACCAGCGTGCCCTGCGGAGCGAGCGCGGCGACGGCCGAGCTGATGACGGAGGGCACCGCGGTGGTGTCCACGGCGTGCGTCGCGCCACCGCCGGTGGCCTCGGCCAGCAGCTTCACGAGGTCGTCCGACCGGCCGTCGACGACGGCCGTGGCGCCGAGGGCCAGTGCCGCCTCGCGGCGTTCCTCGGACAGGTCGACGGCGACGATCGTCCGGACGCCGAGGGCGGCGGCCGCCATGACGGCCGCCATGCCCACGCCGCCGGCACCGTAGACGATCACCCGGGCTTCGGGGTCCGGCGCGAGTACGTTCACCACGGCTCCGGCGCCCGTCATGAACCCGCAGGCGAACGGGGCCACCGCCGCGAGGTCGGTGTCCGGGTCCACGACCACGACGTTGTCCTGGCTGGCGATCGCGTGGGTGGCGAAGCTCGACTGGCCGAAGAACGAACCGCGCAGCGGCTCCCCGTCCTGCGTCAGCGTCACCGACCCGTCCGCCCGCAAGCCCGACGAGTTGAGGGCCACGAACTTTTCGCAGTATCCGGGCTTGCCCTGGGCGCAGGCGTGGCACTTTCCGCAGCTGCGGAAGGTGAGCAGCACCTTGTCCCCGACGTTCACTCCCGAAATACCGGCGCCCACGGCCTCGACGATCCCCGCGCCCTCGTGTCCGAAGACGGCGCCGGGCTCGGCGGGCATGCCGGCCTTGGAAACCAGGTCGGTGTGGCACATGCCGGCCGCGACGAGACGCACCCGTACCTCGTCGTCCCGCAGCGGAGCCATCGTGATGGTCTCCAGGGTGAACGGGGTCTTCGGGCCGCGCGACAGTGCTGCGGTGATGTTCATGGGAGGTGTTCTCCTTCGACGTTCCACGGCACGGGAGTGCGGCCGTCGCCCGTGGTCGCGTCGGTTGCTCGGTGGAGAACCGCTGTGTGTGCGGCGGCGCGCGCGGGCATGGCCCGCCGGCCGTCCGCGACGGTCGGCTTCTGTGACAACCGCGTGAAGTGCCTGGTCATTGGATGCTCGCACCTCGGAGGCGCCAGGTCCATTGCCCATTTCCGCATGTGCACGTGTCTGTCTGCGTCATGTGCCGCCGAAGGGACGGGGCCTTGACGGGCTCCTCAGGGCTGACCCGGCCGGAGGGCCACGAAGAGTGCCTCCGCGTCGGCCGTGAGCACGTCGCCGTGGTGGATCGTCGCCGTGAGGTAGCGCTTGCGGCCCTCCTCGCGCGAGAAGCGCGCGGTGAGCCGCAGCTCGGGGCCGATGGGAGTGACGCTGCGGAAATTCACGTGCAGGAAGGCGGTGCGGGCCCGGCGCCGGCCGGTGTTGGCGAGGCGGCCCAGCACCTCGTCGAACACCAGCGGGATCACCCCGCCGTGGGCGGCTCCGTTCCCGCCGAGGTAGTAACGGCCCAGCCGGAACCTGCCGGTCGCGTGCTCCTCGTCCCACTCGTCCACGTGGAACGCCGGCACGAGGGCCTGTCCGCGTCCGGGGAGATCGAGTCGGTGGCCGGTGATCTGCTCGCTCCCGGGGACGCTGTACGGCGCGAGGGCTGCCGCGACGTCCTGGAGCGAACGGGTCGCCTCCCGTACGACGTCGTCGGGGGCGGCCGCCTCAGCGATGCGGTCCTGCGCGAGCCTGAGCGCGTCGATGAGCCCGGCGAAGGCGGCCCCGCCCGAGGAGGCGTTCGTCCCGTCGTTCCAGCCGCCGTGCGGTGACTCGTCGGTCGTGGTCGGTGTGGGCTTGGTCATGAGCTGAGTCACCATCCGTGTCTGCTGTGCGTGGGTGCCGTCAGGAAAGGCCGTGCGGGCGGGTGGAAGCCCCGCCGCCCCGTCAGCCCGCCACGAAGCCGCCGTCGACGACCAGCTCGTCGGCCGTGTGGTAGCGCGAGGCGTCCGAGGCCAGGTAGACGGCGACGCCGCCGAGGTCCTCGGGGCGTCCCCAGCGCCGGGACGGGATGCGGTGCAGGGCCCGGTCGGCGAAGCGCTCGTCGTCGAGGAGGTCCTGGGCGAGGGGTGTCTCGATCCAGCCGGGACGGATGGCGTTGACCCTGATGCCGTAGCGCCCGAGCTCGGCCGCGCAGGAGTGGACCAGGCCGGTCAGCCCCGCCTTGCTCGTGGCGTACGCCTGGGTCCTGGACTCGCCCTTGGTGGTGCCGACGATGCTCGACACGGCGACGAGGCTGCCTCCCTCGCCGCGTTCCTTCATGTGCCGGGCGGCGGCCTGGAAGGTGTAGAACACACCGTCGAGGTTGACGCGCAGCACACGGTGCCATTCGTCCGGTGTGAGGTCGAGGAAGCGGTCGTAGTGGCCGCCCACCCCGGCGTTGGCGATACAGGTGTCCAGCCGGCCCAGGGCTTCCAGCGTTTCCGCCATCGCGGAGGTGACCTGTGCGGGGTCGCCGACGTCGCAGCGCACTGCCACGGCCTTGCGGCCGTGCCGGGAGAGGTGTTCCACGGCGGCGGCGTTGCGCTCCTGGTTGGTGCCCCAGACGGCTACGTGGGCGCCCGCCGCCGCCAGCGCGTCCGCCATGCCGAGGCCGATGCCGCTGTTGCCTCCCGTCACGAGGGCGGTCCGGTCGTGCAGGTCCAGCAGGGAGGGGGCCATGGGCCTTCCTTTCGCTCGCGGCTCGGCTGAGCGCCGACTGTACGGTGCCCGGTGCCTTTGCCGAAACATCATGCAACTAGGTAAGCTATGTTGCCTGAAAGTCGAACGGATGTGGAGTGCCGGTCCGAAAACGGGACGGCCGCTGCGAGCCCTCCCTCGACGGCGTGCGACGCCGGAGAGCGGGGCGGCTCCCTAGGAGGTTCGCTTGTCCATCGATCTGAGCCCCGGAACCGAAGTGGCGGAACTCGCCCGGCGCACAGCCGAATTCGTACGCACGGTGGTGGTCCCGGAGGAGATACGCCACGCGGGGGTGGCCGCCGCCGGCGGCGATCCGATGCGGCTGAACCTTCAGGCCGCGGCCAAGGAAGCCGGAGTCTTCGCCCCGCACGCCGCCGTGGAGTACGGCGGACACGGCCTGGACATGTGCGGCAGGGCCACCGTCTTCGAGGAGGCGGGCTGGTCGCTCTTCGGGCCGCTGGCCCTCAACATCGCGGCTCCGGACGAGGGCAACATCCACATGCTGGAGGTGATCGCCTCCAGTGAGCAGAAGGAACGCTACCTCCGCCCGCTGGCCGCCGGCGACGTCCGGTCCTGCTTCGCGATGACCGAACCCGCGCCCGGCGCGGGGGCCGACCCCGCCGCCCTGAACACCCGTGCCGTACGGGTGCCCGGCGGCTGGCGGATCAACGGCAGCAAGTGGTTCATCACCGGCGCGGACGGCGCCGCGTTCGCCGTCTGCTTCGCGCGCACCTCGGGCGAAGCGGGCGACCGGGGCGGCGCGACCATGTTCCTGGTCGACGCGGAGAACCCCGGAATGAAGATCGTCCGGCACATCGACACCCTGGACAAGGCACTGTTCGCGGGCCACGCGGAAGTGCTCTTCGAGGACTGCTTCGTACCCGACGAGGCGGTGCTCGGAGAGGTGGACGAAGGCTTCCGCTATGCCCAGGTCCGGCTCGGCCCCGCGCGGATGACGCACTGCATGCGGTGGCTCGGCATCGCACGGCGCGCACAGGAGATCGCCGTCGAACGGGCCGCTGAGCGGCGGCTGTTCGGCGCGCGCCTCGGGGAACTGGGCATGGTCCAGGGGATGATCGCCGACTCCGAGATCGACATCGCGGCGTCCCGCGGACTGGTGCTGCGCGCGTGCTGGGAGCTGGACCAGGGGGAGCCGGCCGCCCAGGCCACCGCCGTCGCCAAGACGTTCACCGCGGAGGCGGTCTGGCGGGTGGTGGACCGCGCCGTGCAGATCTGCGGCGCCCTCGGCATCTCGGGCGACGTCCTGCTCGGCCGGTACCTGAACGAGGTCCGCCCCTTCCGCATCTACGACGGCCCGTCCGAGACGCACCGCTGGGCCATCGCCAAGCGCGTCGTGGGCCGCCAGGTGCGCGCCGCCGGAGGGACGACATGAGCACGACCGCGCAGGGACTCGACCTGACCGCCCTGCGGCACTGGTTCGAGCGTCACGCCCCGGAGATCGACGGCCCGGTCACCGCTGAACTCCTGCACGGAGGCCGGTCCAACCTCACGTTCCGCATCGACGGTCCGGCCGGCTCGTGGGTGCTGCGCAGGCCGCCGCTCGGCGGACTGACGCCGTCCGCCCACGACATGGGGCGCGAGTTCCGGGTCGTCCGGGCGCTGTGGGGCACGGACGTCCCGGTGGCGCGTGCGGTCGCCCTGTGCGAGGACCCGGATGTGCTCGGTGTGCCGTTCTCCGTCGTGGAACACGTGGCCGGCACGGTCGTACGCAGCCGCGCGGACCTCGAACGCCTGCCGCGTGCGGGCGCCGAAGCGTGCGCGTACGCCCTCGTGGACGCGATGGCCTCCCTGCACGCCGTACCGTACGACGAGATCGGTCTCGGGCGGTTCGGCAGGCCCGAGGGGTATCTCGGGCGCCAGGTGAGCCGGTGGCGCGACCAGTGGGACCGGGTCGCCACCCGTGAACTGCCCGACCTGATGCGCCTGCACGGCCTCCTGGCCCAGCGCCTGCCCACCGAGTCGGCCGCGGCGATCGTGCACGGGGACGTACGCGTGGACAACGCCATCCTCGACCCGGACGACCCGAGCCGCGTACGGGCACTCGTGGACTGGGAGATGGCGACCCTCGGCGACCCGCTCGCGGACCTGGCCCTCCACCTCGTCTACCGGGACGAGGCGTTTGAGCCGGTGCTGGGTGGCTCGGCGGCCTCGGTGAGCGACCGCTTCCCGGCCCCCGCCGCCTTGGCCGAGCGGTATGCCCGGGTCTCCGGACGGGACCTCGGCCCGCTGGACTTCTACCTCGGGCTCGGCTACTTCAAGATCGCCGTCATCGCGGAAGGCATCCACGCCCGCTACGCCGACGGCCTCACCGTCGGCGACGGCTTCGAAACTGTCGGGTCCGCCGTCCCCCGCCTCGCGGCCGCCGGACTCGCGGCGCTGACCGGCCGGACCCCCTGACCGGTTCCGGCCCGGCGGCGAAAGAGGCCGGCCGGGCCCAAGGTCACCCACCACCGTGCGTCGCACCGAGAAAGGCGGCTCCATGCAGAGCACAGGCACCACGACCTCCGAATCAACCACGTCCGAAGAGGATGCGCCTCCCGTCCTGGTGAGCCAGGTGGGCCACGTGGCGGTCATCACCCTGAACCGCCCGAAGGTCCTCAACGCCATGACCCTGCCCATGGCGACGGCTTACGCGGACGCGCTGCGCGCCGCCGACGCCGACCCGGCCGTGCGCGCGATCGTCGTCACCGGAGCGGGACGCGGCTTCTGCGCGGGAGCGGATCTGGCCGTGCTCCGCCAGGGGCCGGACGCCATCCATCGGTTCGTGCCGCGGGCCGAGGACCTGCCCGATCTCGCGCTCCGGCTGCGGAAACCGGTGATAGCGGCGATCAACGGACCGGTCGCCGGGATCGGCTTCGCCTACCTGCTGGGCAGCGACATCCGGTACGCGGCCTCCACCGCGACCATCAGCAGCAGTTTCGCCCGGCTGGGGCTGGTCGCCGAGTACGGGGTGTCCTGGCTGCTTCCCCGCGTCGTGGGAACCACCCACGCCCTCGAACTGCTCTTCTCGGGCGGCACCGTCAGCGCCGAGGAGGCCGCCCGCATCGGGCTGGTGCAGCACGTGACCGAGCCCGGCGAGGCACTCACGCGAGCCCTCGCGCACGCCACCGAACTGGCGGAGAGCTGTTCGCCGGCCTCGCTGGCCGCGATCAAGGCCCAGGTGTGGGGGGACCTGGACCGGCCCCGCGACGACGCCGTCCGGCGCGCGTTCGCCCTGATGGACACCTCCTTCGACGGCCCGGACCTGGCGGAAGCTCTGGCGGCCCGCTCCGAGAAGCGCCGCCCGGTGTTCACGCCGCTGCCCCCGACCCGTGCCACCACCGAGAACGACGACGTACCGCAAGGAAGGCTGACTCCGTGACCACACCGACATCCTCACCCCGGGCCGGGACGACGGGCCGCGACGCGGCGGCCCTGGTCCTGCGCGCCACACTCGGCCCGATGCTCCTCGCCCACGGCTGGAACAAGATCAAGGGGCCCGGCGGGCTGCGGGGCACCACCTCGTGGTTCGAGTCCCTGGGGCTCCGGCCCGCCGCCGCGCACGCGCGGATGGCTGCCGCTTCCGAGCTGGCGGCGGGCGCGGGCCTGGTCCTCGGTGTCGCCGCGCCGCTGCCCGCAGCCGCGGCCGTGGGCCTCATGGCCGTTGCCGCCCGCACCGACCACCGGGGCAAGGGCTTTTTCGTCTTCAAGGGCGGCTGGGAGTACACGGCCGTCGTCGCGGGCGCCGCTGTCTCGCTCGCCGCCCTCGGGAACGGCCGCCACTCGCTGGACGCGCTCGTCGGCCGGCGCGCCGAGGGGCCCCGTCAGGCGGCGCTCGCCGCAGGAGTCGGCGCGGCGGCTGCCGCCCTGCTGCTCAAGGTCTGCTACCGCCCCGAGGGAGAGGCGAACAGCGGGCCGGCGGACGGGGATCCGGCGTGACGGACGCGGGCGAGCCCGGCCGGGCCGGGGGAGGGGCGGCGGTCCCGGTGCTGATCCGGCCCGGGCTGTGGGCCCTCACCCTGCCGCTGCCCGCCGCGCCGGGCACCGTGACCGTCTACGTGGTGGAGAGCGACGCCGGCCCGTACCTCATCGACGCCGGCTGGGACACCGACGAGTGCTGGTCCGCACTGGTCGGCGGGCTCGCCCTGCTGGGCACCCGGGTGGAGGACGTACGCGGAATCGCGGTCAGCCACTCCCACATGGACCACTACGGTCTGGCGCCCCGCATCCGCGAGGCGTCAGGAGCCTGGGTCGGCCTCCACCCCCTGGACGCGACGGAGCTGCGGCACTACCGCACCGACCCGGCGGAACGCCTCGCGGCGCTGCTGGGAAGGGCCGGGGCGCCGCAGGACGCCATGGACGCGGTCCTCGCCGAAGTGGGGCTGCACAGCGGGCACCGGGTCGGCGGCCCGGACGTACTGATCGAGGACGGGCAGCGGCCGGAGATCCCCGGCCGGGAGCTGACCGCGGTCTGGACACCCGGGCACAGCCCTGGTCACCTCTGCTTCTGGGACGCCCGGCACCGGCTGCTCTTCGCCGGCGACCAGGTGCTCGCGCGCACGGTCGTGGCGGTCCAGGAACCGCGCCGCGCCGGGGACGACCCGCTCGGCCGCTACCTCGAATCCCTGGACCGGCTGGAACTGCTGGAACCCGCCGAGGTGCTTCCGGCGCACGAGGAGCGGTACACCGACCTCCCCGGCAGGCTGACGCAGATCCGCGCGTACCACGCGGGGCGTCTGTCGGACACCGTCGCGATCCTCGCCCGGGGCCCCGCGACCGCATGGGAGATCGCCGGGCTGCTGCGCAAGCGCGGCACCCTCGATGGGCTGCGGGGCTTCCCGCTGCACGCGACCGTCAGCCGTGCGACATCCCTGCTGGCGCGGCTGCGGGCGCAGGGACTCGCGCGGGAGCTCTCCGGCCCGCCGGCCGGATGGGTGTTGACGGACCGGGGCGCCCAGCAGCTCGGCCGCGCCGCCGCCGGCCGGAAGTGAGTGGCCGCCGCATTCCTTGAGTTTATCGTCTTACTGTTTTAACTTAGATTGAATAGCTGGGTGGCTACTGTCGGGGAGGTACGCATGCGGCGCAGGCTCTACGAACCGGAGCACGAGCAATACCGGTCAACGGTCCGTGAGTTCGTCGAGCGGGAGGTGGTCCCGCATCAGGCGCGGTGGGAGGCCGAGCGCATGGTGGACCGCTCCACCTGGCTGGCGGCGGGCCGGCAAGGCGTGATCGGTCTCGCGGTACCCGAGGAGCACGGCGGCAGCGGGGTGGACGACATCCGTTACCGCAGCGTCGTCATCGAGGAGCTGGCACGGGTGGGAGCCGCCTCCCTGAACTCCGGATTCGGCCTTCAGGACGACATCACCTTGCCGTACCTGATGGACCTGGCGACGCCGGAGCAGAAGAAGCGATGGCTGCCCGGACTCGCCGCCGGCGAGCTGATCGGCGCCATCGCGATGACGGAACCGGGAGCGGGCAGCGACCTGCAAGGCATCCGGACCACTGCCGTGCGGGACGGAAGCGACTGGGTACTCAACGGCGCCAAGACCTTCATCACGAACGGAATCGCCTCCGACCTCGTCATCGTCGTCGCGCGCAGCGACCCGGAGGGCGGCTCACGAGGACTGAGCCTGTTCGTGGTGGAGCGTGGCATGCCGGGCTTCACCCGCGGGCGGAAGCTCGAGAAGATGGGTCTGCACGCGCAGGACACCGCCGAGCTCTTCTTCGACGACGTGCGCGTCCCGGACCGCAACCTGCTCGGCACCGAGGGCCGCGGCTTCCTCCACCTCATGGAGCGCCTGCCGCGGGAGCGGCTCGGCATCACGCTCCAGGCCCTGTACGGCGCTCAGGCCGTCCTGTCTTGGACCGTCGCGTACACCAAGGAGCGCACCGCCTTCGGCAAGCCGCTCGCCCAGTTCCAGAACACCCAGTTCGAACTCGCCGACATGAAGACCGAGACCGACGTGCTCCAGGCGTACGTGGACGCCTCGATGCTCGCGCTCAACGACGGTGAACTGAGCGCGGTGGAAGCGGCCCAGGGCAAGCTGGCCACCACGGAGGCCCAGCGCCGGATCGTCGACCGCTGTGTCCAGCTCTTCGGCGGATACGGCTACATGATGGAGTACCCCGTCACCCGTGCCTACATCGACGCCCGCGTGCAGACCATCTACGGCGGCACGTCCGAAGTCATGCGCACCATCATCGCCCGCGACCTCACGGGCATGCGATGAGCGCGGGGCTCCGCGTCGAGCGCCGGGGTCCGGCCGCCCTGCTCACTCTCGACCGTCCGGAGCGCCGCAACGCCCTCACGCCCGAACTCGTGGGTCGCTTGGCGGACGCGGTCGGCGAGGCCGGTGACGACTCGGGCGTCGCCGCTGTGGTGATCACCGGCGAGGGCTCCGCCTTCTGCGCGGGCGGCGATCTCGTCGCGCTGTCAGCGGTGGCGGAGGGCGGCGCACGGGCGGTGACCGATACGGTCTACGGTCAATTCCACCGACTGGTGAGGGCGCTGGCCGCCGCGCCGGTTCCCGTGATCGCGGCGGTGAACGGCCCCGCGCTGGGTGCCGGTCTCGATCTGGCGCTCTCCTGTGACCTGCGCTGTGCGAGCACCGACGCCGTCTTCGCCAGTTCCTGGATCGGCGCCGGACTGGTGCCCGGCATGGGCGGAGCGCATCTCCTCACCCGGGCCGTCGGCAGTACCCGGGCCGCGGAACTCGTCCTCACGGGACGGCGTGTCACCGCCGAGGAGGCTCTCGGATGGGGACTCGTCGGCGAGGTGGTCGAGCCGGAGCGGCTGATCGCGCGGGCCCTGGAGCGGGCGGAGGCCCTGGCGGAGCTCTCCCGGCCGGCGCTGTACAGCAGCAAGGCGGCCCTGCGGCGGGCTCTGGGTGCCGATTTCGAGAGCGAGCTGGCGGTGCTCGGCGCCATTCAGGGCGGTCTGCTCACCTCGCCGGAGTTCCGCGCGGCGGCGGCCGCGTTCAGCCGGCGCCGCACCTCTTGAGTCGTGGCTAATTCAGTTATACATTCCAAGCCCCGGGGGCCCCTAACCAGAGCTCGGCACGGCCGACGGCAAGGCCATCCCGCGCGACGCCCAGCGAAGGAGCTTCCAGATGAAGCCACGAGTCGGACAGACCCTCTCCAGCACGGTCGACACCACGACGGTCATCGTGGTCCGGGCACCGCAGCAGGAGGTCACGCTCACCTGCGGCGGCGCTGCGATGGTCGATCTCCGGGCGGGCGGTGAGAGCGGGAACGGCGTGTCCGACCCGGCATGGATGACGGGAACCCTGCTGGGCAAGCGTTACGCCGACGACGGTCTCGGCCTGGAACTGCTCTGCACCAAGGCCGGTGACGGCGCCCTGGCTGTGGACGGGGCCCTCCTTCCGGTCAAGGGTGCCAAGCCGCTTCCCGCATCCGACTGACCCATCCGGAAGCGGTGCGGCGCCACGTGGTCCAACGCCTGGTCGCGGACGCCGACACCGCCTGAATCGCGGCCCGGGAGTGTGGCCGGCGGATGCCGCCGGCCACACTCCCGCGTTCTCAGGGCCGCAGGATCCAGCCGCCGTCGACGTGGATGACCTGGCCGGTGATCCAGTTGCCCGCCGGGGTCGTGAGCAGCAGGAGGGTTCCGGCCAGCTCCTCCGGCTCGGCGAACGGCTGCATGGCGGCGACCTGGCTGATCATCTCGCGGAACGCCGAGCCCTCAGGGACGAGTCCCTTGCCGGCGTCGCTCTCGACCATCCCCGGCGCGATGGCGTTGGCGGTGATCCGTGAGGGGCCCAGGTCGCGGGCCAGGGTGGTGGTGAGGCCGACCAGCGCCAGCTTCGTGATGCCGTACAGGGTGCTGGGCGGGTACGCGCCGCCGGACGTCTGGTTGACGATCCGGCCGCCGCCGCGTTCCCGCATGTACGGGACGACGCTGCGGCTGCACAGGTAAGCGCCGTTGAGGTTGACGTCCATGACGTGCTTCCAGTGGTCGTAGTCGCACTCCAGCACCGGCCCCGGATGCACGGTGGCCATCAGCGCCGCGTTGTTGACCAGGACGTCGACTCCACCGAACGCGGACGCGGCGGCGCTGGTCATCGACTCCACCGAGTCCGGATCGGTGATGTCGACCCCGACACCGATCGCCCGGTGTCCCTCCGCCTCCAGCCCGGCGGCCACCTTCGCGGCGCCTTCCTCACGGATGTCGGCGCAGATTACGGCCGCGCCGGCGGCGGCGAGTGTGCGGGCGTAGGTCTCGCCGATGCCGCCCGGCGCGGCGCCGGTGACGATCGCCACCTTGCCGTCCAGCGACCAGTTCACCGATGTCGTGCCGCTCATGCCGATGCTCCGTTCCCGCCGATGGCCACGCTCTTGGTGCGCAGGAACTCCTCGAAGCCCTGGCGTCCGCCTTCCTTGCCGACCCCGCTGATGCCCCAGCCGCCGAACGGCCGGCCCACTGCCAGGTTGGCGGCGCCGTTGACGAGGACTTCCCCCGTCACCAGCTCCTCCGCGATGCGGTGCGCGCGGCTCAGTTGCTGGGTGTGGAGGTAGGCGGAGAGACCGTAGGGGGTGCTGTTGGCGATCTCGACGGCCTCGTCGTCCGTGTCGAACGGTATGACGGCGAGCACCGGTCCGAACACTTCTCGTTGCGCCAGGTCGCTGTAAGGGTCCACGTCGGCGAACACGGTAGGCCGGAGGAAATAACCGCCGGCGAGATCCCCTTCGACGCGCGATCCGCCGGTGACGAGTCGAGCTCCGTCGGACTTCGCCTTCTCGATCACGCCGAGTACGCGGGTGAGGGCGGCCTCGTTGATCAGTGGCCCCGAGACCGTCGTGGGATCGAACGGATCACCGCTGGTGATCGTCGCCGCGACCTGGGCCACCTTCTCCAGGGCGGCTTCGTAGATTTGGCGCTGCACCAGCATCCGCGTCGGGAAGGCGCATCCCTGGCCGGTGAGCGTCCCCACGGACATGAGGGTGCCCAGGGTGCAGGCAGTGTCCAGATCCGCGTCCTCCAGCAGGATGTTGGCGGACTTGCCGCCCAGTTCGAGCACCGTCGGCTTCATCGTCTCCGCGCAGCTGCGCAGGATCTTGCGCGCGGTGTCCGGGCCGCCGGTGAAGGACACCTTCTCCACGAGAGGGTGGGACACCAGAGCTTCACCGGCCGCCGCGGTGCCGGGGAGGATGTTGACCACGCCAGGCGGGAAGCCCGCTTCCTCGACCAGGTCGGCGAACAACTCCGCGGAGTAGGATGTGAGTTCGGAGGGCTTGACCACGACGGTGTTGCCGGCGGCCAGCGCCGCCGGGATCTTCATGGCCAGCGAGATCAGCGGGCCGTTCCACGTGATGATCACCCCGATCACCCCGTACGGCTGCGCCAGGGTGTATGCGAACTCGCCGTCCGCCGCGAACATCGAGGTGACCTGGCTCTCCGACTTGTCGGCCCAGCCCGCGTAGTACCGCGTCCACTCGGCGGACGTCTCGACGAAGTGCGCACCCAGCGCGAAGGGTGTTCCGTTGTCGAGGGTGCCCCGCCGGGCGAACTCCTCCCCGTTCTCCTCGATCAGGCCGGCCAGCTTCAGCAGCTTTGCCCGGCGCTCCGAGGGACGGGTGAGGCGCCAGGCCCGGAACGCCTCGTGGGCCTCCCGCACCGCCTCCTCGACCTCGGCGGGACCGGCCAGCGGAATCGCCGAATCCACGGTACCCGTCACGGGGTTGACGTGGTCGAATGTGCCGCCCGTGCCCTCGGAGCGGCGACTGTCGCCGATCCGCAGGTGTACGGCGGGTGGTGTCCGGTCGATGGCTGTGGTCACGGCTGCCCCTTCGTTCGACGTGTGCCGGGAGGTCTCCCGACACATGGGCGGTCCCTCGCTCGGTCGAGAACCACCGTGTGCGCCTCGGCCCGGTACACATCGGACCGGAGGCACGGCTCTTGTTCCGGTGGTTTAATCATGTTACTAAATGAGAGAGGTGCGAGGCTCTGATTCGACGGATGGCCCGCCACCAATCTCTGGAGGAGAGCGCGTGACCGCTGTTGCCCGCGACGAGGGGCCTCTCGTAGCCGTGTCCCGGCCGGCCGGCGGCGTGGCCCTTGTCCTGCTCAACCGGCCCAGCCGGCGCAACGCCCTCACCCGGCAATTCCTCGGCCTGCTCGTCGACGCGTTCACCCGACTGCGGGCCGAGGCCTCGAACGGGGAGGTACGGGCGGTGGTCGTCACCGGCGCAGGCACGGCGTTCTGCGCCGGCCTCGACCTCACCGAGGTCGCCGAGCAGGGCCCGCCCGACGTGCGCGAGCTCGACGTGGTCACCGCCCTCACCTCGGTCGGCGTACCGGTGATCGGCGCCGTCAACGGACCCGCGGTGACCGGTGGTCTTGAGATCGCGCTGGCCTGCGACTTCCTGGTCGCCGGCGAGAGCGCCCGGTTCGCCGACACCCATGCCCGGGTCGGCATCGTGCCCGGCTGGGGCCTGACGGCCCGCCTGCCTCTGGCGGTCGGGCAGGGGTGGGCCCGCCAGATGTCGGCCACCGGGGACTACGTGGACGCGCACACCGCCGAACGCATCGGACTGGTCAACTCAGTCGTCCCGGACAGCCGGTTGCTGGACACCGCGCTCCGGCTGGCCGAGTCGGCGGCCACGGTCGACCCGCACGTGCTGGCCACGGTCCGCACCCTGTACGACGCGGCCGCCGAGGAAGGCGCGGGCGCGGCGGGGGCGGGGGAGCGGGTGATCTGGGAGCGGGGCGAGGCCGTGGGTGACCAGCAGGCCGTCGCGTCCCGCCGCCTGGCCGTCCTGGAGCGGGGACGCGGCCAGCTCGCGGGCGGGACCGAAGACGAAACGTGAAAACCGCCGCCGGACCGCCGGAGGCATCTGTACGCATCGGAGTGATCGAAATGCTCGCACCTTCGAGTCCCATCCACGTGCCGGCCGGCGAAGCGGTGGATGTGCTGCCGGCGGCGTTGGCCGCCGGCGCGGCGGCCCACCCCTCGACACCGCTGACGTTCCGCGACCCGACCGGCGTCTGGCAGGTGTCCCTGGCGGAGATCCACGAGCGGGCGCTGCGGGTGGCGACGGGCCTGGCGGCCATCGGCGTACGGGCAGGCGACGTGGTGGCCGTCCAGTTGCCCGGCGGCCTCCCCACCGCGGTCGCTCACGCGGCCGTGCTGCTGCGCGGTGCGGTGCTGCTGCCACTGCTCTCGACGACCGGAGCGGCGGAGACGCGGTTCGCGCTCCAGCGCTCCGGGGCCTCGGCACTGATCACCACGGCCTGGCGCTCCCACGACGCGCTGCGCGGACGCCGCGCGTCCGACGGGCCGTCGCCGCTACGCCGGGTGATCGCCGTATCGGGGACGTGGCCGGCCGCCGGTGTGCCGTCGGACGCCGTGGACTGGGCCGCACTGGAGGCGTTCCGTCCGCTGCGTCCGGACGCGGTCGTGCGCCCGGACGACCCGGGCGTGCTCGTCCGCACCCATGGCGCCGACGGGGCCAAGGGCGTCGTCCACACCCACCGTTCGGTCCTGTCCGAGGTGGCGACCCTGCACACCAGGGTGTGGCGCGGGTCGAGCCGGACCACCCATCTCGACCCGTTCCCGCCCGGGCACGTCGCGGGTCTCACAGCCCTGCTGGACGCACTGCTGCACGGTACGTCGCTCGTACTCCTGGAACGGTGGAACGCGGACACGGCGTTGGAGCTGATCCATGGCAGGCGCGTGACCTCGTCGGCCGGTACGCCTGCCCAGCTGATGGCGCTGCTGGACGCGGCGGAAAGCGACGCGCGCGGAGTGGGGACGCTCACGGACTATCTCGTCGGCCGTGGTCCGGTGCCCCCGGGGCTGCTGGAACGCGCCGACCGTGCCGGGGTGAGCGTCTGCCGCGCATACGGCTCCGTCGAGCATCCGACGGTCACCGCGGGCACCGCCTCCATGCCGCCGGACAAGAGGGCCACGACCGACGGCCGGCCTATGCCCGGCAACGAGGTGCGGATCGTGGACGCGGAGGGCGGCGTGGTGTGCGCGGGACACGAGGGCGAGATCCAGACGCGCGGCCCCGACCGCTTCCTCCGCTACTGGCTTCCGGAGCGCGGGGAGCCCGATCTGACCGCGGACGGATGGCTCAGGACGGGCGACGCCGGGCGGCTGGACGCCGAGGGGTTCCTGACGGTCACCGGGCGTGCGGGCTCCGCCCTCACGCGTGTCGCCTGAGTGCCCACTCCAGCCCTCGACGGGCCGGCCGTCACAAGCGGTGTGAAAGTCGCCCTTTCGCCTTGCGTCCCGGGCGATGGTCTGGTCAAGGCTTCGGGGCAGGCGCACGCCGTCTGCTCAGGGACTAGGCTGAGACGCCATGAAGCGTGAAACGCGGCAATCAGGTTCTCGCGGCCGGGAGCAGGCGGCCGAGCGCGCGTGCATCATCGACGCCGCCTACCGGGTGCTGGCCGCGAGCGAGGGCGCGTCCGCGTCGGTGGGCGACATCCTGGCCGAAGCGGGGCTCTCGACCCGTGCCTTCTACCGGCACTTCGGATCGAAGGACGACCTGGTGCTCGCGATGTTCCGGCGGGACACGGACCGTGTGATGGCCGAGCTGCAGAGCTCCATCGCCTCCGCGCCCACGCCGGAGGACGCACTGCGCCGATTCGTCGACGGCACCCTCCATCTGGCGGCCGACCGCCGTCGCAGGCAGCGGGTGCTTGTCATGACCTCCGAGCAGGCCATGCGGGCCCGCGGCTACGCGGCGGAACGCACCCGCTCCCAGGTGGGGCAGGAGGCCGTCGTGGCGCTCGTTCTCGAACAGGGCCGTGAGGGAGGGGCCTTTCCGTGGGCGAAGGACCCCGGCGCCGACGCGCGGGCCATCTGTGCGCTGGTGCGGCAGGCGTTCGACGAGCAGATCAGCGGGGCGGCGAACGTGTCCGCGCAGGAATCCGCCGACCGTGTGGTGGATTTCGCTCTGCGCGCGCTGGGGGCGTCGCCCGGCGGGACCGACGCGATCACAGCCGCGCGGCCGGAGCGTGCGGAAAGCCTCTGACGCCGCCCTTCCCTGGATGACGGCACGCCGAGGGCCGGCCCACGGTGCGGCTGACGCCGTGTGGGCCGGCCCTCGGGGCTCAGCCGGTTGCGCCCTCGGACGCCTCGTTGAGACGCACACGCAGCTGCTGCTTGAGGATCTTTCCGGCGGGAGTGCGCGGTAGCTCCCGCACGACGATCAGGCGTTCCGGCGTCTTCTGCCGGGCGAGCCCGGACGCCGCGAAGTGTGCCGCCACGTCGGACAGACCGAATTCCGTGCCGTCCCGGGGCACGACGAACGCGCACACCCGCTCGCCGTAGCGCGCGTCCGGCTCGGCGACGGCCGCGGCCTCGGCGACCGACGGATGGGAGGCGAGGACGTCCTCGACCTCCTTGGACGAGATCTTCTCGCCGCCGCGCACGATGATGTCCTTGAGCCGGTCCGTGATCGTGAGGCAGCCGTCGGCGTCCACCCGGCCCGCGTCCCCGGTGCGCAGCCAGCCGCCCTCGGCCAGCGCTCCCTCGTTCAACGACGCGTCACGGTACCCCGCGAACAGTTCGGGGCCGCGTGAGAAGACCTCGCCGTCCTGCCCGGGCGGCACGTCCCGGCCGTCGGGACCGACGATCCGTATCTCGCATCCGGGCATCGGACGGCCGTCCGTGTACGCACGCCAGGCCACCGGGTCGTCCGGGCGGCCCGAGGTGATGGTGGGGTGTTCGCTGGACCCGTAGGCGCGGTAGGCGGCGATACCCGCCCGATGCGCCCGCTCCACCAGTACCGGAGCGACGCTCGCCGCGCCGACGAGGTAGTCGCACAGGGTGCCCAGGCTCCGCCCGGACCGTTCCGCGGCGTCCAGGAGGCCCGCCAGGTGGAACGGCACCCCGGCCGAGGCGGTCACCCCGTGCGCGCTGATGAGGTCCAGCGCCGCTTCGGGGTCCCACTTCTGCATGAACACGGTCGGCGTGCCGAGAATCAGCGCGCGCAGCATCACCCCGAGCGAGGCGATGTGACCCGGGGGGAAGGGGTTGAGGTAGACCAGCCCCTGGCGCGATCCGGGCATGTTCCCGATCTCCGACAGCAGCGAACGGTGCGTGTGCTGCACGCCCTTGGGGTCGCCTGTCGTACCCGAGGTGTACACCAGCGCGGCGATGTCGTCCGCCGCGGCGGACGGCGCGCCGGGTCCGGAGGGCGAAGCCGCCAGAGCGCTCCAGGGCACGGCTCCGGTGCCGGGGGACCGGTCCCCGACCGCCACGACCCGGAGGCCGTCGTCGGTCTCCCCGGCCGCCCGCTCCCGTACCCGGTCGGCGGTCGCGATGAGGGCCTTGGCGCCCGATTGCCGCAGGATGAAACCCAGTTCCCGCGGTCCGTAGATCGTGACGACGGGCAGCAGGACCGCGCCGCGCAACAGCACGGCCGCGTGGGCGACGAGGCTCTCCACCCCGTTCGGGAGCTGCACCACCACCACGTCGCCGGGCTCCACGCCGAGCCTCGCGAGCCCCGCAGCGGCTGCGGTGGCCTGCTCGTGCACGTCGGTGAGAGTCAGTTCCCGGGTGCCTTCGGGCGTGTGGAAGACCATGAGGGCTCCCGCGTGTTCGACGGCCGCCTCCGCGATGCGCGCGCCCAGTGTCGTGATACCCCTGCTCACAGCCACCCCTTCACCTTCTCCACCAGGGCGACGGGGTCGGTGCCCGCTCCCGGTTCCACGTTCAGCATCGTCACGCCCGACTCGCGGTAGGCGGCGATGCGCTCCCGGACGAAGCCCTCCGGGCCGAGCAGGTTCGTCCGGTCGATGAGATCGTCGGGTACGGCGGCTTCGGCTTCGCGCTTGCGGCCCGCGAGATAGAGGTCCTGGATCACCTCCGCCTCCTTCTCGTAGCCGTAGCGGCACACCAGTTCGTTGTAGAAGTTCTTGCCGCGCGCACCCATCCCTCCTATGTAGAGGGCGAGTTGCGGGCGGGCCAGGTCGCGCAGAGCGGCCCTGTCCTCACCGATGGCCAGGATCCCTCCGGCCACGACGCGCAGTTCGCCGAGGTCCGACGACCGCTCGGCGCGTCCGGCCGCCAGGGAGGGGCCCCACACCTCGGCCGCCCGCTCGGGCAGGTAGAACAGCGACAGCCAGCCGTCCGCGATCTCGGCGGTGAGCCGTACGTTACGGTCGCCCAGCGCCGCGAGGAAGACCGGCACGGCGGGCCGCACGGGACGAGTGATCATCTTCAGCGGCTTGCCCAGCCCGGTTCCCCGCTCGGCGGGCAGCGGAATGGTCACCGTACGCCCGTCGTGGACGACCGTCTCGCGACGCAGTGCGGCCCGTACGACCTCGACCGTCTCCCGGGTGCGGGCCAGCGGCTTCTCGTACGGGAGGCCGTGCCATCCCTCCACGACCTGCGGACCGGAAGCCCCGAGGCCCAGCAGTGCGCGACCGTCCGAGAGGGCGTCGAGCCCGCCGGCGGTCTGCGCGAGAAGGGCAGGCGTGCGCGAGTAGACGTTGACGATGCCGCTGCCGATGAGGAGCCGGTCGGTGCGGGCGGCGAGGTATCCCATCAGCGTGGGGGCGTCGAAGCCGTACGCCTCCGCGACCCAGGCGGCGTCCAGTCCCGCCTGCTCCATCGCGACGGCCTCCGCGGCCGTCTCCCGTGGATCACGGGCGTATTGAAGGGTGGTGCTGAGCTGCATCGGAACCGACTCCCTTGTCAGAACGCGCGTCGAGGGTCCGGTGTTCGGCCGTCACCGCGGGCGCTGATCGTCTGCGCCGCGCCGGGAAGGCTCGCCACCGGGTATCCCCGTCGGCCCGATGTTCCCCGCGGGCTTCCGCATACGCTACATCGCTTACTAGGTTAGCGACTAGAGGAAATGTGGGAGTGATACCGCAGGCGCTGCTGCGCCTTCGGCCGGACCGGAAGGAGACGTCATGGAGCGCGAACAGCCGTGGCAGGCGGCGGCAGGATCGGACCGGGAGGGGGCGGCGGGCGCCGCCGGAACAGGACCAGGAGACGCGCCCCGGGGGCCCCTGCGCGGGGTGCGCGTCGTCGAGCTGGCCGGCATCGGCCCTGCGCCGATGGCGGGGATGCTCCTCGCCGAACTCGGCGCCGACGTCGTCCGGATCGCGCGCCCGTCCGGGCAGGTCCTGCCCGACCTGCTGGCACGCGGAAAGCGTGAGCTGGTCGTCGACCTCAAGCAGCCCCAGGGCGTGGAGACGGTCCTGGGTCTGGCCGCCCGTGCCGACGTCCTGCTGGAGGGCTACCGGCCGGGCGTCACCGAACGCCTCGGCCTCGGGCCGGACCGGGTCCTGGAGCGCAACCCCGCACTGGTCTACGGCCGGATGACCGGATGGGGCCAGCACGGACCGCGTGCCACCTCCGCGGGCCACGACATCAACTACCTGTCGATCACCGGGGCGCTGGCCGCCATCGGCCGCGCGGGCGGGCCGCCGCAGGTGCCGCTGAACCTGCTGGGCGACTTCGGCGGCGGCTCCCTCTACCTGGTCACCGGAGTCCTCGCGGCCCTGCACCACGCCAGGGCCACCGGAGAGGGCCAGGTGGTGGACGCGGCCATCGTCGACGGCGTGACCCATCTGTCGTCGATGATCTGGTCCGAGCGCCACCACAACGGCTGGCGCGACGAACGCGGCAGCAACATCCTCGACACCGGGGCGCCCTTCTACGACGTGTACGAGACCGCCGACGGCGGGTGGTACGCGGTCGGCGCGCTGGAGCCGCAGTTCTACCGGCAGTTCACGGAACTCCTCGGGGCGCCGGAGTGGGGCGACAAGCAGCACGACCGGGCCGGGTGGGAAGGGATGCGCGAGGCGTTCGCCGCCAGGTTCGCCACCCGCACCCGCGCCGCCTGGGACGAGGTCTTCTCCGGTACGGATGCCTGCGCGACACCCGTGCTGGACTGGGCCGAGGCGGAACAGGACGCTCACCTGCGGGCCCGCGACACACACGCCCGTACCGACGGACACACCGTCCCGGCACCGGCTCCGCGCTTCTCCAGGACGCCCGGGCGGCTGGCGCAACCCGACCCGGGTGACCGGGACGTGCTGAACGACTGGGGTGTCGAGGGAGCGGGGGAGTCGGGCCGCGTGGGTGTCACCGGGGCGCGATGAGCGGGCTGACCTGACTATCCTCGGTGGTTCAGTAATCCATGTCGATTCACAGAGGAGCAGCCATGGCCCGGTCCGAGCCGGCGAGCAAGCAGGAACGGCCGCTCGCGGAGCCGCAGACCGCGATCCGGCCGCCCAAGACGGGGGAGCTCGTCGCGCGCCGTCTCCGGCGCATGATCGTCGAGGGGGAGCTGAAGGAAGGTGACTCGCTGCCCTACGAGGCGGCTCTCGTCGAGCACTTCGGAGTCTCCCGGCCGACGCTGCGTGAGGCGGTCCGGGTCCTGGAGTCCGAAGGGCTGGTGGAACTGCGCCGCGGCTCACGCACCGGCGCCCGGGTCACCTTCCCCGGCGCGGAGGCCGTTGCCAAACCGGCGGGCCTGCAGCTGCAGTTGGGGGGTGCGACGCTCGCGGACGTGTACGTCGCGCGTGGCGCCATCGAGCCGTTGTCCGCCAGGCTGCTGGCGGAGAGCGGCGACGGCGAGGCGTACGACGCCCTGGAGGCCGCCCTTGAGGAGACCCGGAGCCGGCTCGGCGAAGTGGACCTCTTCGCAGCCGCGTCCGCCCGCTTCCACCTGCGGCTGGTCGAACTGTGCGGCAACCAGACGCTGGCCCTGATGGCCGGCATGATCCACGAGATCATCCTGCGCCAGACCCAGACTGCGGTGAGGGCGAGTTCACGTAACCAGGCCGCGCCCGACGCCGAGGCCTCGTACGAGCGGGCTCTGCGTGCCTACGCGAAGCTGGTGAAGCTGGTGCGCGCGGGCGACGGAGAGGCCGCCGAAGGGTACTGGCGCCGGCACCTGGACGCCTCCGACCAACTGGTCCTCGCAGGCCACGAGGCGACCCGCGTGCTGGACGTGCTGGACTGACACCGAGGGACGCCGACCGGGCGGAGCTCGCGCGTCTCGCCCGGCGGACGCGGCGTCCCCCGGCCGAAGCCGAAGTCCCGGTACACCGCACGGTGGGCCGGGGCTTCGTGCGTCATGCGCGCTTTCTGTGACGCCGGCACCGGGCCATGCCTTCCGGCCGGGCGGCACCACCGATCGACCGCTGATCGGTTCGTCGCAGGGGCCGCCCCCGGCCGGAGCCCGGCCGTTCAGGCCGTCCTCAGGTCGGTGGTGGTCAGTGAGCGGGTGAGTGCGTCGATGAAGTCGTGTACGCCGTCGTCCGGACCGTCGCCGCTGAGGGGGCGCCCGAGGAGGATCCGCCCGTGTACCGACGACCAGACGGAGAGCGCTGCCTCTTCCGGGGTCTGGGAGAGCCGCATGCCGGTTCCGGCCAACCGGGCGACTGCGCGGCGCCACCGCTGCCCGACTTCGTCCGGGCCGGATCCGACGAGCTCCGACGCGCCGAACATGATGCGGAAACTCGCCGTGTTGCCCTGAGCGAACCGGCAGTACGCGTGGGCCAGGGCGGCCAGGCGCTCGCCGGGCGGCAGTGTCGCGGACTCGGCGTCCGCCCGGTCCATGGCGCCGAGAAGTTCTTCGAAGAGCAGGGCGAACGCGGCTCGGCTGAGTGACTGCTTGTCCGGGAAGTGCCGGTAGATGGCCGGGGCTGTGATGCCCGCCTCGCGAGCGACCTCTCGCAGCGACAGCGGGACGGGCTGCATCCGCGCCTCGTCCCCCATCAGGCGAAGCATCGCGTCGAGAATCTCCGACCGCAGTTTCTCGCCCTCGCCCCGGACGTTGCGTGACCGGGCTCTGGCCGGAGCCGACGCAGCCGAGCTGGGCTTTTCGGGATGTCTGGGCATGCACGCAGCCTGACACACGGGCGGTCGCGGAAGGCGCGTGGTCTGTCTCACGGTCCGCGACTCGGGACGAGTTGGCCTTCCATCGGTAAACGGGTGTATATACATAAGCGTTCACTTAGTGGTGGGCGCGGCTCGGTATCTCGCCGTGCCTGCCGGGATTGGAGCACCATGCAGATCACCATCGACGAGGCCAAGTGCTGCGGCGCCGGGCAGTGCGTCCTGGTAGCCCCGGACGTCTTCGACCAGCGTGACGACGACGGAGTCGTCGTCCTCCTGGACCCGGCCCCGCCGGCCGGACTGTTCGACGCCGTCCAGGAGGCCGCCGCCGTCTGCCCCGCGGCAGCCATCGAGGTCCGGGCGTGACGTCCCACGGCGTCGTGGTCGTCGGCGCTTCCGCCGCCGGTCTGGCCGCCGTCGAGGGGCTGCGCCGCTTCGGTCACGGCGACCGGATCGTCCTGGTCGGGGACGAGCCGCACCTCCCCTACGACCGGCCGCCGCTGTCGAAGCAGCTGCTGTCCGGTGAGTGGGACCGCGACAAGCTCCAGCTGCGTACCGCTGCCGCGTACGAAGAGCTCGACGTCGAGCTGAGGCTCGGTACCCCGGCCGGGTCCCTGGATGTCGCCGGCCACCGGGTCGGGCTGGCGGACGGGACCTTCCTCGACTACGACCAGGTCGTCGTCGCCACGGGCGTACGGGCCCGGACCCTGCCCGGGACCGAGGGCATCGGGGGCGTCCATGTCCTGCGCACCCTGGACGACGCACTCGCGCTCACCACGGAGCTGGCAGCACGCCCGCGCCTGGTCATCGTCGGCGGCGGGTTCATCGGGGCCGAGGCGGCAGCGGTCGCCTCCGGGCTCGGCTGCGACGTCGTGATGGTGACGGACCAGCGGGTACCGCTCGCCGACGCGGTCGGCGCCGACATCGGCGGCATGCTGACGGAAGCCCACCGCGAGCACGGCGTACTTATGGAGACGGAGGCGCTGGTCGAGGCCGTCGTGTCCGACGGCGTCCGCGCCACGGGCGTGAAGCTCGCCGACGGCCGGATCCTGCACGCGGACACCGTGCTCATCGGGATCGGCGCCCGGCCCAACGTGGAGTGGCTCGAGGGCAGCGGCCTGGCCGTCGGCAACGGCGTCCTGTGCGACACCACACTGTGTGCGGCACCGGACGTCTGGGCGGCCGGTGACGTGGCCTCCTGGCCGGACCCCGTCACCGGGGACCGGCTGCGCATCGAACACCGCACCAACGCGTCGGAGCAGGGACTCGCCGTGGCCCGCAACATACTCGCCGGTCCCGGGAAGGCGAGCGCCTTCACCTCGGTGCCCTACGTGTGGTCCGACCAGTACGACATGAAGATCCAGATCTACGGCCGTACCCGGGGAGCGGACCCCGTGCGGATCGTCGACGGTGACCTCGCGTCGCGTAGGTTCACCGCCCTCTTCGGCCGGGAGGGACGAGTCACCGCCGCCGTGGGCGTCAACATGGTCCGCCCGCTGCGCGCCCTGCGCCCGCTGGTCGCCGACCGCGCCGACTGGGCGTCCGTCCCGGTCGCCGCATAGCCCCTCCGCAGAACATCAGAGCTAGGAGACCCCCCATGACCCTCTCCGCACCCGAAGAGACACCCGCTTTCCCTCTGACGCGCGGCTGCCCCTTCGCCCCTCCCGAGACCGCCACCGCCTTCCGTGAGACGGGCGCCCCGCAGCGGGTCACGATCTGGAACGGCAGCACCCCGTGGCTGATCACCCGCCACGACCACGTCCAGCAGATCCTCGGCGCGAGCGCCCCGGTCAGCGCCGACGTCACCGACCCCGGCTTCCCCAGCACGAGCTCCGCGCAGCCCGCCGTCGAAGGCAACATCTTCTTCCGCAAGGACGGCGACCAGCATCTGCCGATCCGGCGCATCCTCAACCCGGACTTCACGGCCAAGCGCTCCGAAGCACTGCGCCCGCGCCTCTCCGAACTCACCGACCAGCTCATCGACGACCTGCTCGCGATGGACGGGCCGGTGGATCTGATCGAGCACTTCGCGCTGGCGCTGCCCACGGTCGTGATCTGCGAGGTGCTGGGCGTGCCTTACCAGGAGCGCCACGCGATCCACGAGGCGTCGAAGAAGATCGTCCAGCTCAGCCTTCCGCACGACGAGAAGATGGCCGCGCACGCCGCGATGACGGCCAACCTCAGCAAGCACATGGAGCACAAGCGCAGTCACCCCGACGACAAGCTGCTGTCCCGGCTGGTCAACGTGCACGTGGACGAGAAGGGCGACCTGACGTTCGACGAGGCCGTGGGCCTCGGCACGCTGGTGATCGGCGCAGGCCACGAGACCACGGCCAACATGATCGGCCTCGGCATCCTCGCGCTGCTGCGCGAGCCGGAGCAGCGGTCGATCCTGCTCTCCGACCCGGCGAAGTGCGCCTCGACGTGCGTCGAGGAGATGATGCGCTACTGGAGCATGGTGCAGACCGAGCCGCGCCGAGTCCTCACCGGTGACATGGAGGTGGGCGGCGTCCTGCTCAAGGCGGGCGAGGGCATCATCTGCAACCTGCCCGCCGCCAACCGCGACCCGCTGGTGTTCGCCGAGCCCGAGAAGCTGGACGTGACCCGCGTCGAGCGCAAGCACATGGGATTCGGCTACGGCATCCACCAGTGCCTCGGCCAAAACCTCTCCCGCGTCGAGATGCAGGTCGCCTGGGTCCGGCTCTTCGAGCGGATCCCCACCCTGCGGCTCGCGGTGGACGAGAGCGAACTGCACTTCCACGACGACGCCCTGACCTACGGGCTCGAGTCCCTTCCGGCCACCTGGTGAACGCGCCCGGCGGAAGAGCGGGCGCGGAGCAGGCCGACAACTTCGCGCACCTCGACGACATCGGCCGTGCCACACAGGCCGAAGTGATGGGTTTCCCTGCCGAGGTGATCGAGAACGATCCGGGCTCCGTGAGCGACCTGGCCACCAAGGTCATCTTCGGTGACCTCTGGAACAGGCCCGGACTGTCGGTACGGGAACGGCGCATCATCACGCTCACCGTCCTGGCCGTGCTCCAGTCCAACCAGGTGCACGCTCCGCTGCACATCAGGGCGGCGCTGAAGAGCGGTGACCTGACCGAGGAGGAACTGCGGGAGATGGCGGCACAGATCGCCTACTACGCGGGCTGGCCGGTTGCCACGTCCTTCGAATGGTCCGTCGACAAGGCCACCGGCAAGAAGACGGAAGTGGAGGACCTGTGACCAGCAGACTCGAAGGAAAGCGCGCCATCGTGGTGGGAGGCGGCCAGACGCCCGGCACCACCACCGGCAACGGACGGGCGGTCGCCCTCACCTTCGCCCGCGAAGGTGCCGACATCCTCGTCGTGGACAGGGTGCTGGAGTCGGCGGAGGAGACGGCGGAGCTCGTACGGAAGGAAGGCGGGACCGCGACGGCCCACCGGGCCGACATCACGTCGGAGGCCGACTGCGCCGGCATCATGGACGCGGCGCTGGAGGCACTCGGGCACGTCGACATCCTCCACAACAACGTCGGCATCGTCCCGGCCGGCCGCACTGAGGACCTGCCGGTCGAACGCTGGCGGCAGGGCTTCGAGGTGAACCTCACCGGTATGTGGCTGACCTGCAAGGCCGTGCTTCCGCACATGCGGGAACGGGGCAGCGGAACCATTGTCAACATCTCCTCGATGGCGGGCCTGCTCGCCGGCGGCGAGACCATCGCGTACAGCACCTCCAAGGCGGCGGTCCACGCCCTGACGAGGAACTTGGCGCTGGAGTACGCCCCGCACGGCGTCAGGGTGAACTGTGTCGCCCCGGGCATGATGGACACCCCGATGGGAGTGGACGCGACGGCCCGCGCCGGAGGGGTGGCCCGCTCGGAGGTCGCGGCGCGCCGCGCCGCGATGGTGCCCATGGGGCATCAGGGAACGAGTTGGGACGTTGCGAACGCGGCCCTGTTCCTGGCATCCGGGGAGTCGGCCTTCGTGACCGGAGCCGTCCTGGCCGTAGACGGCGGATTCACCCTCAGGGCCGGCGTGCAGTAGACGAACGTGATCGCCCTGTCCCCGCCGACGTCGGCGGGGACAGGGCGATCACATGTCGGCACACGATGCCCCGAGCGCCCCGTGAGACAATTCCGCTTTCGTCGGTGGTCGGAACGGGGAGCAGGTCATGGCTGGCGTGGACGATGCGGCCGGCGCCGAGCAGGACGCGGGCCGGGCGCGACGCACCCGCGCGGGGCGGCCTCCGCTCACCGAGCGGCGTAAGGAGAACGCACGCCTGGACATCGCCCGGGCGGCTGTGGAGCTCTTCGCGGAGCGCGGCGTGGAGGGGGTTTCCGCCGCCGACATCGCCGAGTCGGTGAGCATCTCCACCCGTACGCTGTGGCGCTACTTCCCGTCCAAGGAGGAGTGCGTCGCACCGCTCCTGGCGCTGGGTGTCCGACGACTCGTCCAGCAGCTGGGGGACTGGCCGACGGACAAGCCGTTGCTGGAGGCGCTGCAACGGGAGGATTGGATCGCGGCGGAGGGCCCGGACACCGCGCGGCTCGTCCTCGATCTGATGCGGCTGACCCGGACGGAGCCGAGTCTGCAGACGGTGTGGATGCGGCAGACATTCGCAGCGCAACCGGCGGTCGCGGAGGTGCTCGCCGAGCGTGCCGGGCGGGAGCGGCCCGCGATGGAGGACAACGTGCAGGCGGGCATGCTGCTGGCGGCCATACATGTGGCAGTCAGGGACTTCGCCTGGCGCCGGCCCGGCGAGGACGACGGCGGCACCTTGGCGGACGCCCTGCGGAGCGCGGTGGCGGTGGCAGTGCGCGGGCTGCCGCTCTGAGAGGTCCTGTGCGGGGCCCTCGGTTCAGGGCCGGCGCATGCGTCACGACGACCCGTCGCGGAGCACCTTGTCCAGCAGATCGATGACGCCGTTCTCCACGATCGAACTGGTCAGGGTCGTCTTCTGATGTCCGCGCGCGCGGTGGTCGAATGGCCGTAGCCGCCCCTGGCGAGCGTCTTGATGGTCGCGTCCACGGCATCGAGCGAAACAGGCAGTAGTTCTTCCACGCCACGGCAGGGCCGATGTCGACTCCGTGGCTCTCCAGGCTTGCCGGACAGTGGTGGAAGACCTCGCCCTCGTACTTGCGCAGAGTCTCGTCGGCCGCGCTGAGGAAGAGGTAGGCGAGGTCGCGCAGTCCGTGGCCCCGGTGCATCACCTGCTCCGACAGCGCTGGCAGGTCAGAACCATTCACCGATAGCAGCGATCAGGACGGTGGCCTCGAAGGGCACTGCGAGCTTGTCGAACCGTGTGGCCACGGCCGGTTGCGCTTGAGGCGGTTGATCCCGCCCTCGGGCATGCGGCATGGCCGGGCAGCGGTTCTTCACTGCGGCGCAGCCATGCCGCACGCCGGACGGTCAGGGGCCGGTGACCCGGTGCAGGTCGGTTTCGATGGCGGCGGCGCATTCCTGGAGCCGAGGCACCATGGCACGGAGTTCGTCGAGGCTGCGCATGCCCGCGCTCGCGGCGATGTTGGCCGCGGCGATAACGGCTCCCGACCGGTCACGCACGGGGGCGGCCACGGCTCGCAGCCCCTGGTTGAGTTCCTGATCGGCGAGGCAGAAGCCGTCGGCCCTGGCCGTCTCTATGACCGCGCGCAGCTCGTCGGCGCTGCGGAGCGTGCGGCCGGTCAGGGGCTGGAGCTCGATCCGGTCCAGGTAGGCCAGGAAGGCGTCCTCGGGCAGACCTGCGAGCAGCACCCGGCCCATGGCCGTGGCGTAGGCGGGGAACCGGGAACCCACGTTGATGGACACGCTGATCACCCCGCCGGCCGGAACCCGGGCCACGTGCACCACGTGATCGCCGTCGAGCACGGACAGTGCCGTCGTCTCGCGCACCTCGCGCATCAGGCTCGTCAGGTGCGGTTCGGCGATCTGGGGCGTGGACAGTGCCCGCAGGTACGCGTGCCCGAGTTCGAGGGTCTTGGGGGTGAGGCCGAAGAGCGCTCCCTCGCTGCGTACGTAACCGAGCTTGAGCAGCGTCAGCAGCGAGCGCCGAGCCGAGGCGCGGGACAGACCGGTCGCCTTGGCGACGTCGCTGAGCGAGCGGGCCGGATGGTCGGCGTCGAAGGCTCTGATCACTTCGAGCCCGCGCGCCAGTGACTGGACGAAGTCCGTGTCCCCAGGCCCGTCTTCGAGCAGTTCCATGTCTTGTCTCCCAGTCCCGGCGGTGGCGGCGACCACCTTCCCACATCCGTCGGAGGGTTTCGCCGTCGGACACGAACAGCAGTGTACGCACAGCGAACGGTTGTGCGTGCGTCTAGCGCACGGGTGTTCAGATATGTATGGTCCTCCTCACGCACATCTGGTCCGGTTCGCCGGGCCCCTGTCTCGTGGAGGAACGATGGAGTTCCCGATCATGCGCAGAAGGACGGCGCTGGCGGCCGCAGCCGGACTGGCTCTGTCGCTCACCGCCTGCGGCAGCGGAGAGTCGTCGGGAGGGGGGCTGGTCCCCTCGTCCAAGACGCCGGTGACCGTGCAGGCCGGTTTCATCCCGGTCATCGACGTGGCCGCGCTCTACCTGGGGGAGAAGCAGGGATTCTTCTCCGAGCGCGGAATCAAGCTCGACATCAAGACCGCCCAGGGCGGCGCGGCCCTCGTGCCGCCGGTGGTCAGCGGGCAGTACCAGTTCGCGTTCAGCAACATCGTCTCGGTCCTCTCGGCCCGCGGCCAGGGCCTGCCCCTGAAGGTGATCGCCTCCGGATCCAATTCCACGGGTACCGAAGGCAAGGACGTGACGATGATCAGAGTCCCCAAGGACAGCCCGATCAAGTCGGCGGCCGACCTCGCGGGCAAGAAGGTCAGCGTCAACACGCTCAACAACCTCCTCCAGATGCTGGGCCAGGCCGGAGTGGACGCGGACAGGGGCGATTCGGAGACGGTCGAGTTCGTCGAAATGCCCTTCCCCGACGCGGTCACCGCGCTCGGCAAGGGCGACATCGACGCCATGGTCACCGCCGAGCCGTTCGACACCATCGCCGCGGACGCGGGCACCCGGGTCATCTCATCGCCCTACCTCGACCTGGCCGAGACCAGCCTGACCACGTCGGTGTACTTCACCTCCGAGGCACAGCTGAAGAAGAACCCTGAACTCTTCACCGCCGTGAAGGCCGCCATCGACGAATCACTGGCCTACGCGCAGGCACACCCCCGGGAGACCCGGGCACAGCTCTCCTCGTTCATGAAGATCGACCCCGCGGTGGCCCAGAAGGTGACCCTGCCGACCTTCGCACCCGAGATCAAGCCGGCCTCCGTCGAGACGTTCGTCAAGACCGCCAGCGCGTACGGCCTGATCGACGACGACGACATCTCCTACGACGACCTGGTGTGGTCGGGAACGGCCGACTGACGTGACCACCTCTCTCCGAAGCGACCTGCCGGCAGGCAGTTCCCGCTGGGCCGTCCGACGGGCCCAGTGGCGCTCACTGGGCATCACCGACGAGGAGATGGCCCGGCCCAAGATAGCCATCGTCAACTCCTCCTCGGACCTGGCCGCTTGCTTCGCCCACCTCGACGACATCGTCCCGGTGCTCAAGGAAGCGATACGCCGGGCGGGCGGCCTGCCCTTCGAGATCCGTACCGCGGCTCCGGCCGACTTCGTGACCAGCGCCGGCGCCGGAGGGCGGTACGTGCTGCCCACCCGCGACCTCATCGTCAACGACATCGAGGTCGTGGTGGAGGGCGCCCTGCTCGACGGCATGGTGTGCCTCAGCTCGTGCGACAAGACCGCACCCGCCCACATGATGGCGGGTGGCAGGCTCGACGTGCCCACCCTGCTCGTCGCCTGCGGCTACCAGCGCAGCGCCCTGCACGAGGACGGCGGCGCCGACATCGAGGACGTCTTCCTGCACGCAGGCCACACCGCTCTGGGCCGCACCTCCGCCGAGGACCTGCTCGCCATGTCCGAGGACGCCATCCGCGGCCCCGGAGTGTGCGCGGGGATGGGCACCGCCAACACCATGCACATGGCCGCCGAGGCGCTCGGCATGGCACTGCCCGGCACCACCCCGACCCGAGCCGACGGCCCTGCGATGTGGGACGCCGTCCGCTCGGCCGGCCGGCGCATCGTGGAGATGGTGCACGAGGGGCGGACCGCGCGAACGGTGCTCACCCCACAGGCGATCCGCAACGCGGTCACCGTCATGCTCGCGGTCGGCGGCTCGATCAACTCCGTCAAGCACCTCCAGGCCGTCGCCGTCGAGGCCGGACTGGACGTCGACGTGTGGCGGACCTACGAGGAACTGGCCGACCGGGTCCCTGTGATCACGGCGGTACGGCCCAACGGCCCCCATCTCATCGAGCAGCTCGACGACGCCGGCGGCACCCGCGGTGTCCTCGCCGCGCTGGCACCGCTGCTGGACCTCACCGCTGTCGGGGCCACCGGACGACCGCTCGGTGAACTCCTCGCCGAGGCACCGGAGTCCGACCCGCAGTTCATCAGGCCGCTGGACGACCCGTTCTCCCGTACACCCTCGATCGTCGTCCTGCGAGGGTCCCTGGCGGCCGAGGGGGCGATCGTCAAACTGCCCGCCGACGAGGACCGGCCCACCGCCTTCCGCGGTCCGGCCCGCTGCTACCCCTCCAGGGAAGCGGCCGTCGACGCTCTCGCCGCGGGAGAGGTCCAGGCCGGAGACGTGGTCGTACTGCGCGGCATGGGACTCCACGGCGGTCCCGGCATGGCGATGGCCTCGGCGTTCGTATTCGCCCTCGACGGCGCCGGACTCGGCGAGAAGGTAGCGGTGGTCACCGACGGCCAGCTCTCCGGACTGGTCAACAAAGGCATCGTCGTCGGCGAGGTCTCTCCCGAGGCAGCCGTCGGCGGCCCGCTCGGCCGGATCCACGACGGCGACCTGATCAGCATCGATCTCACCACCCGCACGGTGGACCTGGAGGTCGATCCGGACACCCTGGCCGGCCGCGAGACCGCCGCCGCGGAGACCGTCCGTACCCCTGGCTGGCTGTCCGTGTACGACCGCACCGTCACCAGCCCCGCCTGCGGCTCCGTCCTGGCCCGGGGGGCCTGCGCGAGCGTGTGCGGGCAATCTTTGGGAGAAGTCCGATGAAAGTGCTCGAAGTCACCCGGCCGACCGAAGCCCCGCCGCTCGCTTCTCCGCCGCGCGTCCGCAGGCCCCGGCCCCGTATCGCTCCTCTGGTCGGCATCGCTGTCGCCGTACTCGTGGCCGAACTCGTCCCGCGTACCGGCCTCGTCGCGGACGGTGCGCTGCCCCCGCTCAGCGCCGTCCTGGCCGAGCTCGGCCGGGAATCGGCCGACGGCGCGCTGTGGGAGGCTCTGGGCAGCACGGTCCGCACCTGGGCCGTCGGACTGGTGGTCGCCGTCGCCGCAGGAGTGGTTGTCGGCGTGGCCATCGGGCTCGTGCCGGTGCTGCGCGCACTCACCGCCTCCACTGTGGAGTTCCTGCGCCCGATCCCCTCGGTGGCCCTCATCCCCGCGGTCATCCTCATCTTCGGCACCGGCTACGAGTCCGGTGTGGTCCTCATCGTCTACGCCGGTTTCTGGCAGGTGCTGGTGCAGGTGCTCTACGGCGTCCAGGACATCGACCCGGTCGCCTACGACACCGCCCGTTCCTACCGTTTCGGCCTGTGGGCCCGCGTCCGGCACGTCATCTGGCCGACCGCCCTGCCGTTCGTGTTCACCGGCATCAGGCTGGCCGCCTCGGTCGCCCTGGTCCTGGCCATCACCGGCGAACTGGTCATCGGCACCCAGGGCATCGGCCAGCTCATCTCCGTCGCGCAGAGCAGCGGGGCGACGACCGAGATGTTCGCGCTCGTACTGCTCACCGGAGTCCTGGGCGTCCTGGTCAACGTGGGCTTCCGGTACGCCGAACGGGCCACGCTCGGCTGGCACCCATCCGTCCGGCGATCGGCAGGTTCCTGATGAACGTCCTGCGCCGCACCCTGTTCGCGCTCGGGCTGCCCGCCGTCCTCGTCGCGCTGTGGTGGATCACCAGCGTCAACAGCACCAGCTACTACTACCCGCCCCTGCCCGACATCTTCGACCGGTTCGGGGAACTGTGGCTGTCGTCCCGGTTCGTTGATGACGTCGTGCCCAGCCTGCTCCGGCTCCTCACCGGCTTCGCCCTCTCCGCCGTCCTCGGTGTGGCCCTGGGCGTCGTCCTCGGCCTGACCGACGCGCTGCGGCGTGGGGCCGAACCGGTGCTGGAGTTCCTGCGCGCCCTCCCGCCGACCGTGCTCGTGCCGGTCATCGCGATCGTCGCCGGCATCGGGGACGGCCCGAAGGTGCTGGTCATCGTCTCCGGCTGCGTCTGGCCGGTCCTGCTGAACACCGTCGAGGGCGTACGCGGTGCCGACGAGGTCATGGTCGACACCTGCCGCACCTACGGCATCACCCGCGGCGCGAAGCTGCGTCACATGGTGCTGCCCGCGGCGAGCCCGCAGATCGCGGCCGGAATCCGCCAGGCGCTCTCCGTCGGGCTGATCCTCATGGTCATCGGCGAGATGTTCGCCGCCACCAACGGTCTCGGCTTCAGCATCGTGCAGTTCCAGCGCACCTTCGCGATCCCCCAGATGTGGAGCGGCATCATCCTGCTCGGCCTCATCGGATTCGCGCTGTCCGCGCTGTTCACCGTCGTCGAGAAGCGGGCCCTGGGCTGGTACCTGGGCCTGCGCGAGTCGCAGAGGAAGAACGGCTGATGACAGACATGGTCGAGGTCAAGGGCCTCAACAAGGTGTACGAGTCCGCCGGGCACCGGGTGGAGGCGATCGGCGACATCACCTTCTCCGTCGCCCGCGGCGAGTTCGCGTGCATCGTCGGCCCCTCCGGCGCGGGCAAGACGACCCTGCTGAAATGCCTGGCCGGACTGCTCGCCCCCACGGCGGGGGAGGTACTGCTCGACGGCGCCCCCGTGACCGGGCCACCGCCCGGCATGGCCGTGGTGTTCCAGGAGTACGGCCGCAGCCTCTTCCCCTGGAAGACCGTGCGGCAGAACATCGACCTCCCGTTGCGGCAGAAGGGCCTGCGCCGCGCCGAACGCGACCGGCTGGTCGGCGACTCCCTCGCCGCAGTCGGACTCGCCGCCTCCGGCGACGCCTACCCCTGGCAGCTCTCCGGCGGTATGCAGCAGCGCGTCGCCATCGCCCGGGCCGTCGCCTACGAGCCGCAGGTGCTGCTCATGGACGAACCCTTCGCCGCTGTCGACGCACAGACCCGAGCCGACCTCGAGGACCTCGTCCGGTCACTGTGGCGGTCCCTGGGCATCACCACGCTGTTCGTCACCCACGACGTCGACGAGGCCGTGTACCTCGGCGAACGCGTCCTGGTCCTGTCCGCTTCCCCCACCCACGTCCTCGACGACGTCCCCATCGGACTCCCGGCCGAACGCGACCAGGTCACGAGCCGTTCGACGGCGGAGTTCGCCGAGCTGCGCACCCGCGTCCACCGGGGCATCCAGGAGGCGAAGGCCGGCCGCCGCGCGGGAGCCGCCGCATGACCGCTTTCACCGACGAGGGGTCCGGCGACCCGGTCCTGCTCTCCGCCTCCCTGGGCACGACGGCCGCGATGTGGGCACCCCAGCGCGCACGTCTGCGCACAGTGCGGCGAGTGATCGCGTACGACCACCGCGGGCACGGCGCCGACCCGGGGCCCCCGGGACCGTACGACCTCGCCGACCTGGTCCACGACGCCGTCACCCTGCTCGACTCGCTGGAGATCGAGTCCGCCGACGTCGTGGGGATCAGCCTCGGCGGCACGGTCGGGCTCGCCCTGGCCGCGGAACACCCTGACCGGGTACGCAGCCTCGTCACCCTCAACGCGCCCGCGTTCGCGGACGACCCGGTCTTCTGGCGGCGCCGCGCCGCGGCGGTCCGTGAACAGGGCATGGCGGTGGCCACCTCGGGCCTGCTGGACCGCTGGTACGCCCCCGCCGTAGCGCAGGCACCGTCGGCCCTGGTGCGGGACACCGTCGACGGCGTCGGGCGGCTCGACCCCGCGGGCTACGCGGCCTGCTGCGAAGCCATCGCGGGCGCCGACCTACGGGACCGGCTGGCCGGCATCCGGTGCCCCGTGCTCGCGGTGAACGGGCTCGCGGACGCCGTCGTCCCGGCCCACCACGCGCGGACGATCGCGGCCGCCGTGCCCGGCGCCCGGCAGATCACGCTCCCCGGCGCGGGCCACCTGCTGAGCCAGGAGATCCCCGACCGGCTCCACACACTGCTGACGGACCACTGGACCACCGCCGCAGCCGACAGAAAGGCCACCCCGTGAACAGCTACGTCACGGAACCCACCCGTGAGACACCGGTGTTCGGCGAATGGGAGGTCGTCGTCCTCGGCGGCGGCCCCTCCGGACTCGCCGCGGCCACCGCGGCCGCCCGGACCGGACGCACCACCCTGCTGGTGGAGAAGAGCGGATACCTCGGCGGCGCCGGCACCGGCGGTGGCCTGTCCACCTTCTGCGGCATGTACTCCAACGTCCACGGCGAACACGTCCTCACCGTCCGAGGACACGCCACCGAACTCCTGGAGCGCATCGACCGTCTCGGCGGACTCCGCGCCCCCCACCTGTCCTTCGCCGACCGCATCCAGGCACAGGCCTACGACATCCCGGCCTACCGCAGCGCCGCCGACGACCACGTCCTGTCCGCCGGAGCCCAACTCCTGTACCACGCCTTCGCGGTGGGCGCGATCACCGGCCCGGCGGGCGTCGAGGCCGTCGTCGTCGAATCGAAGTCGGGCCGCGGCATCCTGCGCGGCCAGGTGTTCATCGACTGCTCCGGCGACGGCGACCTGCTGGCCTGGACCGGGACGAGCCACGAGAAGGCCGACCCGCACGGCGACATGCTCTATCCGTCCACCATGTTCCGCATCAACGCCGTGGACGACGAGCGCGCCGGGCCCGCGTGGAAGACGCTGCCGCGCCTGATGGACGAGGCCGTCGCCGCCGGCCGTCCCCGCTTCCCGCGCCGCGGCGCGATCGTCCGCCCCCAGCGCGACGCCATCGAGTGGCGGGCCAACGCCACCCAGTTGCGCAACACCGACGGCAGCGCGGTGGACGGCACCGACGTCTGGCAGCTCACCCACGGCGAGGTGCAGGGCCGCGCACAGGCCCAGGAGGTGTTCGGCTTCATCCGCGAGAACCTTCCCGGCTTCGAACGGTCCTACATCGTCGACATCGGCCCCGAGATCGGCATCCGCGAAACCCGACGCCTGCTCGGCCGCTACCTCCTCACCGAGGAAGACGTCCGCTCCTGTGCCCGCTTCGAGGACTCCATCGGCCTCAACGGCTGGCCGGTGGAGGCCCACGTCGACGGAGACCTCGACATCCGCTGGCCCTACGGGGACGACCCGGCGGGCTACAACCAGCTGCCGTACCGCATGCTCGTTCCCGCCGAAGGCCCCGGGAACCTGCTCGTCGCCGGGCGCTGCGCCTCCATGACCCACGGCGGCCAGTCCGCCGCCCGTGTCGCCGGGCCGTGCTTCGCCATGGGGCAGGCCGCCGGCACGGCCGCCCACCTGGCACTCAAGGACCACGTCACGGCCGCCGAGGTCGACGTCGCGCAGCTGCGCGACGAACTGGAAGGAGAGGGAGCGTGCCTGACACTGTGAGGAACTCGTGCTGCTGACCCCCGCCGACGAACGCATGCTGGCCGGCGAGGAGGGCCCAGCGGTCCGCGCCGCCCTGGAACTCCTCGTCCGATACGGCGAGTTGATGGGCGCCGAACGCCTCATCGACACCGACAACGTGTGCGGCGCCAACCTCTTCGGACCGCGCCACGCCCGGGTCCTCGGCACCACCGATCCGGCCGCCCTCTTCTCGCGATTCTCCCTCGACCTCGCCGAGACGGTCGACGTCCCGCCGTTCCGTGCGCACAGCTGTCAGCTCATCGGCCCCCGCGACCGGGACCGGTGGGACCTCCAGGGCGTCGCACCCGTGGACGCCGCCGCGATGGACGACAGCGAGCGCTACCTCGTGGACAAGGGCGTGGACCTCCTGTCGACCTGCACCCCCTACCAGGTGGGCAACGTGCCCCGGTTCGGTGAGCACTGCGCGTGGATGGAGTCCTCCGCGGTCGTCTACATCAACTCCGTGCTCGGAGCCCGGACCAATACCGAGGGCCGCGAGTCCTCGGCCGCCTCCATGCTCACCGGCCGCACTCCCTACTGCGGCTACCACCTGGACGGACACCGCCGCGCCACACATCTGGTCGAGGTACGGCACCCGGTCGTCACCACGGAGGACTGGAACGTTCTCGGCTACTGGGTGGGGGAGCAGGTCCAGGAAGCCGTCCCGGTCCTCACCGGACCAGGGCTCACCCACGGGGCGGGTGCACCGACCCCGGTGCAGCTCAAGCAGTTCGGCGCGGCCGCCGCCTCCTCCGGCGATGTCGAGATGTATCACCTGCCCGGTGTCACACCGGAGGCCCGGACGGTGGAACAGGCGCTGGCCGGGCGGGAACCCGACGCGGTCTCGGTGTTCGACGCCGCCGCGCACGCGGGGACCGTGGCATCGCTGAGCCGGACGGCCGTCGACCGCGAGGTGGACTTCGTGATGATCGGCTGCCCGCACGCCTCACTGGAACAGGTACGCGAGGTCGCCGAGCTGCTGGAGGGCCGCCACCTCGCGGACTCCACCACCTTGTGGGTGTTCACTCCTCGCACCCTGCGCACGATGGCCGAACGCAGCGGCTACGTCGAGACCATCGAGAAGGCCGGCGCACGCGTGCTGTCCGACACCTGCCCGGCGATCGGACAGTTCCTGCCGCCCGGCACGCGCGTGTTCGCCACCGACTCCGCGAAGCAGGCGCACTACCTGCCGGCCATCACGGGCGTACAGGGCTGGTTCGGGAGCGTACGGACCTGTGTCACCGCGGCCTTGGAAGGGCGGTGGCCCGATGCCTGAGCTGCTGTGTGGCACGGGCGTAGTCGCCGGGCGGGCCTGCGGACCCGCCCTGGTGTGCACCGCACCGGTGTCGGGGTGGGGCGGAATCGACCCACGGACCGGCATCATCGTGGAGAGCCGCCACCCCCAGCACGGGGCCAGTGTGGCCGGAACCGTGCTGGTGCTGCCCGGGGCCAAAGGGTCCTCGGGCTGGTCCGGGCAGTTCCACCTCGCCAAACTGCAGGGCACCGCGCCGTGCGCCATCGTGTTCACGCGGATGAACAGCAAGCTCGCCCTGGGCCTTGTCGTCCTCCACGTCCCGGCGGTGACGGGCCTGGACACCACCGGGACGATCCACACCGGTGACGTGGTGGAGGTCGACGGGACCGCGGGCACCGTACTGGTACGAAAGAAAGGCTGATCTGATGGACACCCTGCGCATCGACCGACGGGTGGTGCTGGTGACCGGCGCGGCGAGCGGGATCGGTCACGCGATCGCCCGCGCCTGCGCGGACGAAGGCGCCACGGTGCACCTCGCCGACGTGTCGGACGACGTCCACGAAGCGGCCGGGAAACTGACCGGGTCCGTCACGTCACACGTGTGCGACGTGACGGACCCGGACGCGGTCCGCGCCCTCGTGGACGGTGTCGTGGCCGCTTCGGGCCGCCTCGACGTCGCCTTCCTGAACGCGGGGGTCAACGGCGTACCTTCCCCGCTCCAGCCCGGCGGGGCGATCGACGAGCTGCCCTTCGAAGCATGGCGGAGGGTCATGGACGTCAACCTGGACGGGCTGTTCCACTGCCTCCAGCACTGTGCCCGGGTCATGAAGCAGCAGCGGTCAGGGAGCATCGTGGTCACCGCCTCCACGGCGGGCCTGCGTGCCGAACCACGCGTCAGCTACCCGTACGTCGCGTCCAAGTCCGCCGTCGTCGGCCTGGTCCGCCAGGCCTCGCTGGAACTCGCCCGCTTCGGCGTCCGCGTCAACGCCCTGGCCCCGGGACCGGTGGTCACCAACATCGGCGGCCCGGGCCCCCGGCCCGAGGCCGCCGTCGCCGCGTGGGAGAACTCCGTCCCGATGCGGCGCTGGGGAAGGCCCGACGACATCACGGGAGCCGCGCTCCTGCTCGCTTCCGACGCTTCGTCCTGGATGACCGGAGGAGTCCACGTCGTGGACGGCGGCGCCTCGGCCCTCACCCAGGTCCCGAGCGAGATGCTCCCGGCCCCCGGGTCCGGGACTGCCTGACGTAGCGCGGCGTCGCCTCGCGGCAGCAGCGGAAACGGTGCTGACGGTCGGCCGGGGCGCGGACGTCCCGCCGGTGAGCTGGGGCACGGCCCCCGAGAGAGCGGGACGCACCTGCCGGTCCGGTGCTCGCCGGCGGGACGGCGGAGGATCAGCGGGGCAGGCCGAGGGCGCGGGCGATGAGGCCGCGCTGGATGTCGTTGGTGCCGCCTCCGACGACGTACATGACGGACAGCCGCAGCCCGTACTCGAACGCTCCGCCGCCGGGCACGCCCGGCACCTCGGCGGACAGCGCCGCGTCGGGCCCGAGGATGTCCAGGACTGCTTCACCGAACCGCTCCGCGAGCTCGCCGCCGAGGACGCCCGCCATCGGCGGGGCCAGGCGGGCTCCGGCGCCCTGCGAGGTCGCGCCGATCGCGGAAGCGACCAGCGCGCGGGTGGCCTGTACCCCGACGGCCAGCTCCGTCACCAGGGCACGGGCGTGCGAGCCACGGGGTCCGACCGTCCCCTCCGGGTTCTCGCGGACGTGGGTGAGGAGGTCGTCGAGCTGGCGGTGCAGAGCGGCGGCGATGTTGCCCATGGTGATGCGCTCGCCGGCGAGCGCGTCGGTGATGACCTTCCAGCCGCCGTCGACCGCGCCTACCCGCATGCTGTCGGGCACCCGGACGTCGTCGTAGAAGACGGTGCAGGAGATCTCACCGGACAGCGCGCGGTGCTGCTGCACGGTGATACCGGGGGTGTCCATGGGGATCAGGAACATGGTGATGCCCGCGTGCCGGGGAGAGGCGTCCGGATCGGTGCGCACCGCCAGCCAGACCCAGTCCGAGGTGTGCCCGCCGGTCGTCCACAGCTTCTGACCGTTGATCACCCAGTGCCCCCCGCTTCCGGCTTCGTTCGAGCCGGAGGCGGTCCCTTCCTCGCGCACCGCACGGGTGCGCAGCGAGGCGAGGTCGGACCCGGCCTCCGGTTCGCTGTAGCCGAGGCAGAAGGACAGCTCGCCGCGGCGGATCAGCGGCAGGAAGGTGTCCTGCTGTTCCTGGGTGCCGTGCTTGAGGATCGAGTTGCCGAGCAGCATCACGGCGCCGAGTGCCTTGCTGATCGGCGCGCGGCGGTACGCGGTCTCCTCGTTGAGCACGACCTGCTCGGCCAGCGTGGCGCCACGGCCGCCCTTCGACTCGGGCCAGGCGAAGCCGAGCCAGCCACGGTCGGCGACCGCCTGCACCAGTTCGCGGTCCAGGTCCATGGTGCTGCCGCCCAGCCGGTCGGCGAACGTGTCGAAGAGCGCGCGCACCTCGGCGCGGAACGCCTCACCGGTCTCGCCCAGGTCGGCCACCGGGAGCGAACCGGTGCCCTCCACCAGGACGTCGCCGACGTCTCCGGCGGCGCGCGGCAGGGTCCTCAGCCGGGTGACATCACCGTGGACACGACGGAAGAGCCAGGGGGCGTCGTGCTCCTCGAAGTAGCCGATGGCGGCGAGGGTGTGCTGGGCGCCGAGCTGAACACGCGGAGCGGAGGCCGCGGCGTGTGCCACGGCGATCTCGGCCGCCAGCAGTCGGTCCGGGGTGTTCTCCTCAAGGGCGCGTACGGCGTCGGTGACCAGCAGATTGCCGGCGCCCACGTCGATCTGACAGGTCGCGACACGCTGCTGGACGGCTCCGAAGGAACCGATGACCTTGCCGAACTGGCGGCGCTCCTTGGCGTGGGCCACGGCCATCTCATGGGCCCGCTCGGCCGCGCCCAGGGCCCGTACGGCGAGCTGGAGCCGCAACAGGACCACGGCCTCGTCGGCGGTCGCCGCATCGACCTCCACGGAGGTCTCCGGGGCGCCCGGCGTCACGCGGGACCAGGCGGGGACGGCGAGTCCGGCCGTCTCCTCCGCCTCCTGGAGCGGGCGCAGCAGCGCGGTGCCGCCGGACGCGGGGAATGTCAGGAGGTGGGTCGCCTGCTGCGCGGCGTCGAGATGGCGGATCCGCGCCCCCGTGCCGTCGTCGACCGAGGCGACGACGCGGATCTCCCCCGCGGCGATGCCGTCGCGCAGTTCGCCGTCGTGCGGGAAGAGGCGGGTGGTGACGAAGGCGTCCATCACGGGGAGCGGGCACGCCACACGCCCGAGTTCGCGTACGGCGGCGACGGCCGCGGCGATGGCCCCGTCGCCGCCGAGCTCCAGCCAGCCGAGCTCGGCGGAGGTATGCCACAGCTTGGCCAGATCACCGTCGGCAGCGGAGGTGGGGGCCGGCCAGAGGCGTGCCAGGGTTCCGCGCACGCTGTCGGCGAAGGCCGCGACCTCGTCGGTGTCCATGGGGGTGAAGGCTGTGTCGGCAGACATGAGTTCCTCGGAGCGTCGGCGTGGATACGAGCACCTGAGGGGCAGGTGCCCATTAACGGAACGGAATACGTCCGCAATCGCACTGTAAAACGGACGGATGCCGTTCAGCAATAGCCATAGGCTCATCGATGGAGGAATATGGCGCCATGACGACTTCGAGGGCCGCGCCGGGAAGGCCGCGCGACGACCAGGTGGACCGACGGGTGGCCGACGCCGCGGTCGCCCTGTACGGGGAGAACGGCTGGGCGTCCTTCAGCATCGAGGCGGTGGCGCGTCGCGCGGGCGTCGGCAAGGCTTCCGTCTATCTGCGCTGGCGGAACAAGGAGGAGCTGCTCGTCGAGGCCCTGACCCTGAGGCTCGGCCGCGTCTCGGACGTCGACACCGGCACGGTCCGCGGTGATCTTGTGCGACTCGTCGGCCAGCTGCTGGGGCTCTATACGGGGGAGGGCGGCCCGGCCGCTCTGCGTCTCGGCCTCGAAGCGCTCGGCATCCCACGGCTCGTCGAGTGCTACGAGGAGCTGGCGCAGGCGCAGATCCAGGCCGCGCGGGCCGTCGTACGCCGAGGGATCGCGCGCGGCGAGCTACCGGGGGACACGTCGGTCACGTTTCTCCTCGACGCACTGTGCGGCGGCGCGATGAATCACGCGCTGACCGTGCCGCTGTCGCTCAGGCCCGTCCTGCCGGAAGCCGCCGCGGAGTACGCGGAAAGGTTCGTCGACTTCGTACTGGCTTCCGTGCTGGCGGACAACGCGTAGCCGTCCCCTGGCCGCCGTGGCGGTCGAGGGGCTGTTACGGCTCGCAGCCGGGTCGCGCACAGCGGCAGCGGGCTCCCCGTAGGACGAGAGCCACCAGATCGGCCGCGAAACGCTGGTCGCGCTCGTCGGGGCCGCGGTCCGGACCGGCGGGTGTGGCCAGCACGTGGCCGACCACTCCGCCGCTGACGGCTTCGAGCAGGACCGTCGTCGATGTGTCCGGCGGAAGGTCGCCGCGCTCGACGGCACGGTGGACGATGGTACGCGCCGACTTCACCCGCGCGGTGTTGATCTCGCTCCACGACTTGGCCAGCAACTCGGGATGCGCCCGGGCCTCGACGAACAGGCGCAGCCCCGCGAGCCCGGCCGATCCGCTCAGGTGGAAGGCGAGCAGCTCCCGGGCCAGGGCGAGCAGGTCGTCGTGGATGTTTCCCGTGTCGATGGGCTCGATGACCAGTGCGTGCGCGTCCAGGGCTGCCAGCAGCAGCTCCTCCTTGTTCTGCCAGCGGCGGTACAGGGCCGCCTTGCCGGCCGCGGCCCGCCGCGCGACCGTGTCGAAGGTGAATCCGGACCAGCCGGCCTCCGCGTACACGTCCAGTGCGGCTGTCAGCGCACGTTCCTCCACGCCGGGGTCGCGGGGGCGCCCGGCGGCTCTGCGCTGTGCCGAGGCGGTGTCGGTCCGTGCGGTCATGGGCCGGATTCTCGCAGATGCGGCGGGCGCAAGCGTGCGTGCGAGAGGGAGCGAGCGGCTGCCCCGTCGCGCCGGCCGGTGGACGGGGCGCGACAGCTCAGGACGTCTCGCGGCGCACCAGCAGGGGGGTCGCCAGCACACCCGCTACGAGCGCTTCCGAGCGAGCGGGCCGCTCCAGCAGGGAGCGGATCGCGTGGCACATGTGGTCGGCCATCTCCACGGGATCGAGCGCGACCGAGGAGAGCGCCGGCCGCAGGTAGGTGGCGATGGGCAGGTTGTCGGCGCCCACGAGTGCGATGTCGTCCGGCATCGTCGTCCCCTGGTCGCCCAGTGCGCGGTGCAGCAGTGCCCCGTACTCGTCGTTGTAGGTGAACACCGCGGTCGGACCGCCGGGCCGCCGCACGGCCGCGGCCGCGGCCGCAGCCGACTCGTGCGTGGCCTCCATGACGATCGCCTCGCTGTGCGCGCCGGCCGCACGAGCAGCGGTGTCCAGCCCTGCGGCACGGGCGTGCCCCAGGCCCTCCAGGGCCCCGGCGGGAACGATCGCCGCAAGGCGCCGGTGGCCGGCGGCAAGCAGGTGTGCTGCCGCTGCCTCACCGACCCGCCCTTGGTCGAACTCCAGGGTGTCGGCCCAGGGCAGGGGGCGGTCGGCGATCATCAGGACCTCGGTCCCGGCGCGGCGCAGCAGGGCGACCGAGGACTTCGTGCACCGGTCGGCTGCCACGAGGACCGCCGCCGGGCGAAGTTCCGCCCACATGCGCGCCGCCGCCATGCCGGTGCTTCGGCGATCCCCGTGCACGAGCAGCGTAAGGCCGCTGTCACCGAGTTTCTCCGAGAGATGTTCGACAGTGGTGTCGACCATCATGCCGCGGGGGAGCCGGGGGAGCGGCATCAACACCAGACGGCTGGTCCCCGCCCGCAGCTGGCGCGCGGAGACGTCGGGAGCGTAGCCGAGCTCCTGCACGGCAGCGAGGACACGTTCCCGTGTGGGTTGCGCGATGCGCGAGTTCGGGACGTCGTTGACGACGAGCGAGACCGTGGAACGCGAGACCCCTGCCAGCCGCGCGACATCCGCGCTGGTGGGTGCCCGTCCGGCGGCTGAGTTCACGGGCATCTCCTGAGATCTGTGGTTCCGGTCCCGATCCTAGCGGGGGCTTCACAAATCTGCTGACACGTGTGAACATCGGGGACAGCTGCTCACACGTGTGAGCAGTTTTCTCAGGGGCCGTACGAACCACGCGAACCGCGCCAGGACGCCGACGCCCTCCACATGACTGACAACGAGGTCACCGTGATCACTTCCAGATCCGGGCACCGTGCCGGCTCCGGCACCGAGCCCGTGGACGAGTCCGGCACCGGACGCGGACGCCCGTCCGGTGAACGCCGCCTGCTGGGCGGCCTCATGGCCAACAGCGTCGCGCTGTACGCCGTCTACGGCGCCGTGCCGGCCGTACTGCTCGCCGACCTGGTCGGGGAGGTGGATCCCGACAACAAGTCCACCGCGCTGGGTGTCATCAGCGCCGTCGGCGCGATCGCCGCGCTGCTGGCCAACCCGATCGCCGGGGCTCTGTCCGACCGCACCCGCAGCCGCTTCGGACGCCGCGCGCCGTGGATGGCGGGCGGAGCACTGCTGGGTGGACTGTCGCTGATCGCGGTCGGGTCGGGCAACAACCTCCTGTGGATCGCCGTCGCCTGGACCCTGGCGCAGATATTCTTCAACGGCCTGCAGGCACCGCTGACCGCGGTCGTCCCCGACCGCACCCCCGTGCACCGGCGCGGGGTGTTCTCCTCGGCCGCGGGGCTGGCCCAGATGATCGGCGCCACTGCCGGCACGGCGCTCGCGGCGGGTTTCGCCGACGCGCTGGATCTCGGATTCGCCGTATTCGGCCTGCTGGTCATCGCCGGTACGGCGGTGTTCCTCCTGCTCAACCGGGAACCGTCCACTGCCGACGCACCCGCCACCCAGTTCCGCCTGAAGACGTTCCTGGCCGGTTTCTGGGTCAGCCCGCGCCGCCACCCGGACTTCGCCTGGGCCTTCCTGGGCCGCTTCCTGATGATCCTGGGTTACTACAGCGTCTCGTCCTACCAGCTCTACATCCTGGAGGACTACATCGGCCTGAGCCACGACCGCGCCCATGACCTGCTGCCGCTTCTCAGCGTCGCCATGCTGCCCGGCATGATCATCATGATCGTGGTGATGGGTCCGCTGTCGGACCGCATCGGCCGCCGCAAGCCCTTCATCATCGCCGCGTCCCTCGGCATGGCACTCGCCCTGGTCGTGCCGTTCATCGTGCGCTCGCAGGGGGCCATGTTCGCCTTCGCCGTGATCGCGGGACTCTCCTTCGGTACCTATATGGCCGTGGACACAGCCCTGATGACCCAGGTCCTGCCCAACCAGGGGGACGCCGCCAAGGACATGGGCGTCCTCAACATCGCCAACTCCGCACCCCAGGCCCTGGCCCCGGCCCTGTCCGCCGCCGTCATCGGCCTGCTCGGCGGGTACCGCCCGCTGTTCGCCGTCGCGATCGTCCTGGTCGTGGCCGCCGCGGTGAGCGTGCGGCCGATCCGCTCGGTCCGCTGACCGTCGTCCCCCGAACCGGGAGGGAAGGCTGCCACTCCGGCTGCCCCCTTCCCCGAGTACCCGCCCGCACCTGATTCCGGTCGGCGGCGGGTCCCGCACCACCGCAAGGAGATCCCATGCAGCACCCCGAGGCCGTCGAAGCCCGTATCGAAGAACTGCTCACCCGACTCGACCTCGAAGGCAAGGTCCGGCTGCTGACCGGGGAGGGAATGTGGAGCACCCACTCCGAAGCGGCGGTCGGCCTCCGCCGCATGGTGCTCTCGGACGGCCCGGCCGGTGTCCGCGGCGAGGCGTGGGACGAGCGTGACACCTCCGTCAACCTTCCCTCTCCCACCGCCGTCGCGGCGACCTGGGACCAGGAACTGGTCCGCCGGCTCGGAGCGCTGCTGGCGGCCGAGGCCCGCCGCAAGGGCGTGGACGTCCTGCTCGGCCCGACCGTCAACCTGCACCGCAGCCCCCTGGGCGGCCGCCACTTCGAGTGCTACTCCGAGGACCCGCTGCTCACCGCCCTCATCGGTTCGGCCTATGTCAACGGAGTGCAGGAGCACGGCGTCGCCGCCACGCCGAAGCACTTCGTCGGCAACGACTCCGAGACCGACCGGATGACCGTCGACGTCCGAGCCGACGAGCGCACCCTGCGGGAGCTCTACCTCGCCCCGTTCGAACAGATCGTCGCCGACGCCGGGCCTTGGCTCGTGATGTCCTCGTACAACTCCGTCAACGGCCCCACCATGACCGAGAACCCGCTGATCAACGATGTCCTCAAGGCGGAGTGGGGCTTCGACGGCGCGGTCGTCTCCGACTGGACCGCGGTGCGATCCACCGACGCCGCAGGAGCCGCGGGCAACGACCTGGCCATGCCCGGACCCGCCGGACCCTGGGGCGACGCCCTGGTGACCGCCGTGCGCGAGGGGCGTGTCCCGCAGGCGGCGATCGACGACAAGGTACGCCGGCTGCTCCACCTCGCCGCACGCGTCGGTGCCCTGGACGGCTTCGCCCCGGCAGCCCCGGCCCCCGAGCCCGTGGCCGAGCCGGACATCGCCGCTCAGCTCCGCGAAGCGGCAGCCGCGGGCACGGTCCTCCTGCGCAACGAGTCCCAGACCCTCCCGTGGAATCCGGACACCCTGCGCAAGGTCGCAGTGATCGGCCCCAACGCCGCCCACGCCCGCATTCAGGGCGGCGGGAGTGCCACCGTCAACGCCCCCTACGCGGTCTCCCCGCTCCAGGGCATCACCGACGCGCTGTCCGCCCATGGCGTCGAGGTCGTCCACACGCCCGGTACCTACGCCACCACGGCCCTGTCCCCCTTCACCCCCGACCAGGTCCTCGACCCGGTCACCGGGCTGCCCGGACTGCGGGCCCGGCTGCTGGACGCCGACGGCGGGGAACTCCTCAGTGAACACCGCACCAGCGGTCGCCTCGTCTACCTGGGCGTCGACGCCCTGGAGCGCACCGCAACGGTCGAGGTCACCGCGCGCCTGCGTGCGGAGGAATCCGGCGTCCACCGGATCGGCCTGGCCGGAGCCGGTCCGATGCGGCTGGAGATCGACGGTGAGGTCCGCATCGACGAGGCCGTCGCCCTGGAGACCGGCGACCCGGTCGAGGCCTTCCTCAACCCCCCGCAGCGTTACGTCGAGACACACCTGGACGCCGGGCAGGAGGTGGCCTACCGGCTGGTCCACACCACGGTCAGCAGCGGCTTCGGCGCGGTCATCCTGACCGCCGGGCTGCGCACCCCGCGCCGGAACGCCGAGGCCGAGATCGGCCACGCCGTCGAACTGGCCGCCTCCGCCGACGCCGTGGTGCTGGTGCTGGGCACGAACGAGCAGGTCGAGAGCGAGGGCTACGACCGCACCACCCTCGCCCTCCCCGACGGACAGGACGAACTCGCCACGCGCATCCTGGCCGTAGCCCCGAACACCGTGGTCGCCATCAACTCAGGCGGGCCGGTCCTGATGCCCTGGGCCGACCAGGCACCGGCGCTGCTCCTCAACTGGTTCCCCGGCCAGGAGTACGGCAACGCCCTGGCCGACGTCCTGCTCGGCCACCGCGAGCCCGGCGGCCGGCTGCCCACCACCTGGGCCGCGCGCCAGGAAGACGTCCCGGTCATCGACGTCACTCCTGCCGAAGGAGTGCTCAGCTACCGCGAGGGCCTGCACATGGGCCACCGGGCATGGCTGCGCGGCGGCACGCGGCCGGCCTTCTGGTTCGGCCACGGTCTCGGCTACACCACCTGGTCCTACGACGCCCTCACCGTCCGCCAGGACACCGACGGCGGCTGCGAGTTGCTCGTCGAGGTGACCAACACCGGGACGCGGCCCGGCCGGGAGGTCGTCCAGGCATACCTCGGCCGACCGGGGTCTGCCGTCGAGCGGCCGGTGCGGTGGTTCGCGGGCTACGCAGCCGCGACAGCGCTCCCCGGGGAGACCGTCCAGGTACGGATCGCCCTGCCCGCCCGGGTGTTCGCCCACTGGGACGTCATGACCCACGACTGGCAGACCGAACCCGGAACCTTCGATGTCCACGTCGGTTCCTCGGCCGACGTTCTGGCACTGAACGGCGAGGTCCGTCCCCAGCGGTAACCGGGCTTCGGGCGGGTGGCGCGGCCGTTCCGGAGCGTGCGAGGAACACGAGGTGCGGCGCCGGGTCCGGCGCCGCACCACATCGACGGTGACGGGGACCGGTGGTCGGCCCGGGGCGCCGGAATCAGCCCTGCCGTAGCCTGCGCTCGGCCACCTCTGCGAGGAGCGCGGTACCGACCGGGATCGCACCGTCGTCGAAGACGGCGTACGGGGAGTGGTTGAAGGCGGCGTCGGGTGCGGCGTTCGACGGACGCGCGCCCACCATGTACTGGGCGGCCGGCACTTCCGCGGCGACCCGGGCGAAGTCCTCCGAGGCCATGTTCGCGGTCGGTATCCGCAGGAAGGAGTCGGGGCCGTACAGCGCGTGCGCCGCCTCCTCCCCGAGATCCACCGCCTCGGGGGCGCAGACCAGGGCCGGATACTGGACCTCACTGCGGACGTCGGCGGTCAGTCCGTGTGCGGTGGCGATGCCCCCGCACAGGGCTTCGGCCCGGCCGAGGAAAGCTGTCATGCCCTTCTCGGAGGTCGCTCGCACCGTGGCGCCGAACGTGGCGTCGGCGGGGATCACGTTCACTTTCGTACCGGCGTGGAAGGTCCCCACCGTGATGACCACCGGGTCGAAGGCGTTCGCGGTCCTGGTGACCAGGGTCTGCAACGCGGTGACCATCTCCGCGGCCACCGGCAAAGGGTCCGCCGCCTGATGCGGGTTGGAACCATGGCCGCCCCGCCCGCGGACGGTGACGTGGAGTTCGGCGCTGCTCGCCGTCGCCGTCCCGGCACGTCCTCCCATCATGCCCAGCGGAACCCCGTTGGAGGCCACATGCACCGAGTACGCGCCCACCAGCGGCTGCCCGGCGGCCTCCAGCACCCCCTCGTCGATCATCAGGCCCGCGCCGTCGTGGCCCTCCTCACCGGGCTGGAACATGAAGACGACGGTGCCGGGCAGCTCGGAACGCCGCGCCGACAGCAGTCGGGCGGCGCCCACGAGCATGGCGGTGTGCTGGTCGTGCCCGCAGGCGTGCATGGCGCCCTCGACCTGCGATACGTACGGCACGTCGGTCAGTTCCTGCACCGGCAGTGCGTCCATGTCCCCGCGCAGAAGCACAGCAGGGCCGGGCCTGCCTCCGCGCAGGACCGCGGTGACGGACGACAGCTGCTTGCCGGTGGTGATGTCCAGGGGCAGTCCGCTCAACGCCTCGAGCACCTTGGCCTGGGTGAGCGGAAGTTGCAGGCCGGTCTCGGGTTCGCGGTGCAAGGAGTGACGTAGTTCGATGAGTTCTGCCGCCATCGATTCGGCCTGCTGTCGGTAGGGGGTCATGGATTCCAGCTCCTTGATCGATGATGTGAGGCGTCAGCCGGTGGTGACCGGGAGGGCTTCAGCTGCCGGGCGGACGACGCCGACGGGGCGGACGGTCATGGCGGCCAGGGCGATCAGCACGGCCACGGCGGCACAACAGGCCCAGACGACGCGGTAGGCGTTCTCCGTGGGCACGTCGGTGCCCTGCAGGGTGACCGCGGTGAGGACGGCGGCGAACACGGCGCCGGCGACGCTGCCACCCAAGGTCTTGGCGGTGTTGTGCAGGCCCGTGGCGATTCCGGTGCGGTCGGCGGGGCTGGCGTCCATGATCAGGGCGGGCATCGCACTGATGCACAGCCCGGTGGCGAAGCCGATCATGCCGTTGGCGACGACGAACTGCCAGGGTTCGCCGTGCGCGAGGACGAGCGCCGCGTATCCGGCGGTCATCAGCCCGCCGCCGGTGGCGAGCACGATACGGGGACCGACCCGACGGATCAGGCGCCCGGCGGCGGTGGCTGCGGCGAAGGCCATCAAGCCGTTCGGCAGCATGAGCCAGGCGATGCCGAGGGTGTCGTACCCGAACCCGTACCCGAGCTGGGAAGGCGGACTGGCCACGAAGACGGCAGCGGCGGTCTGCGCGCCGAACGTCGCGGTGCCGAGCATGAAAGCCGCGACGTAGACGGGGAGCAGCTCGCGGCGCACGGTCAGGCGCAGGTCCACGATGGGTTCGGCCACGCGCAGTTCGACACGGACCCACGCCGCCGCGGCGGCCAGGGCGACGGCGAACAGCCCGAGGGTGCGGGCGTCGAGCCAGCCCAGCCGCGGCCCTTCGGCGATACCGAGCAGCAACGCGGCAAGTCCGCAGCTGAGCAGGGCCGCCCCGGCCCAGTCCACCCTTCCGGCCGCGCGGGTCACCGACTCGGGTACGAGGAAGAACACCACCCCCACGCAGAGGAGGGCGGCCACCGCCGGGATCCAGAGGATGCCCCGCATACCGGATATCGCCTCGCCCAGGACGCCCGACAGCACCAGCCCGGCGCTGGCCCCGAGGGTGAGCGACCCGACCAGAAACGCGACCGCGCCCCTTGCACGCTCCGGGCTGAGGCGGTCGCGGACCAGGCCGATCTCCAGCGGCAACAGCGCGGCCAGCGCACCTTGAAGCACACGGCCGAACAGGAGTACCGCATAGGTGGGTGCCCAGGCGACGAGCACCGAGCCGGCAGCCAGCGTCACGACGGCGACACGCAGCAGCCTGCGGTGCCCGTACATGTCGCCGAGACGCGCGAACAGTGGCACGCACACGGCTGAGGAGAGCAACTGGGCGCTGCTGACCCAGTTCAGGTTTCCCGCGCTGACATGCAGCTCCGTCCCGATACGTGGGAGCAGGGCCGGCATCATGCCCTGCACGAGGCCGCTGACGAGCTCGACGAACACAAGGAAGCCGACGACGGCGAGGCTTCTCGGTACGGGGGAGGGAGGGCCGGGCTGAGTCATGTGGCTCCATAGGAATGAGGACCAGAGGTTTCGCAGCTCTGGACGCACGCTAAATTCGCCATGAGCGGCCACACCGGATCGCCGCGATTTTTCATGGAGCAAGATCAAATGCTGGATTCTCCCACCGCGGAGGGCGGTCGTGCGTGACGCGGCTCCGCTCTCCCCGCTCGACGAGTTGGACCTTGCTCTGGTCAACGCGCTCCAGATCAGTCCTCGCGCCCCCTGGACCGAGATCGCCGGCGCTCTCGGCGTCGACGCGGCCACGGCTGCCCGGCGCTGGGAGCGTCTGCGAGCCGGCGGCTATGCCTGGGTGACGGCCTATCCCTACGACGAATTCGGCAGCGGCGCGCTGATCGAGGTGGACTGCGCACCTGGCCAGGGCCGCGCCGTCGCCGAAGCGCTGGCTCAGGAGCCCATGGCGGCCACGGTCGAACTCACCGCGGGCGGGCGCGACCTGCTCGTCACCGCGATCGCCAGGGACTACACGTCGCTGACCAGCTTCGTCCTCGACCGCGTAGGTGTCCTGCCCGGGATCACCTCGACCCGCGTGCACCTCGTCACGGGAGGTGCCTACGCCGAAGGCAGCGCGTGGCGGCTGCCCAGCCTGACCCCCGCGCAGAAGAAGGCCCTCACCGGCTCTCGACGCTCGACCCGTGACCAGGGAGGCACTCCCTCCGGAAACCACCGGGCGCTGATGCTCGCCCTGGGGGAGGACGGCCGCGCATCGCTGACAGACCTTGCCGCCTGTCTCGACGTGAGCGTCAACACGGCTTCGCGCAGGCTGAAGCGGTTGGTCGACTCCGGCAGCCTCGTCCTGCGTTGCGACCTCGCCCCGCAGCTGTCCGGCTCACCCGTCTGCGTGACGTTCTTCGCCTCGGTGGCATCCGAGCACCTGAACTCGACAGCCCGCGCCATCGCCCGCTTTCCGGAGATCCGCCTGTGCGTCGGCGTAGCAGGCCCGCATAACCTGCTGGCCACCGCCTGGGTCGCGTCACTCGTGGACGTACACCTGCTGGAGGTACGCCTCGCGAGTGCCCTGCCGCACCTGCGGATCGCCGACCGCTCCGTCTGCCTGCGCAGGACCAAGCACGTGGGGCGGCTGCTGAACGAACAGGGAAGAGCCAGAGGCTTCGTTCCGGTCGACATCTGGGCGGACTCGGCTGAAGCGCGTTGAGGCCCGGGCCTTCAATCGGCAGGGCACGTCTCTCTTCGTCCCTCCGACTCCACTTCGGTACACGAAGTAGCGCGGCGTTCCCCGGTCCTGTAGACATAGATAACTAGGTAAGTTACAAGTGGGCCCGCTGCGGGCAGGGGACGGCCTCGTGCCGCCCCCGTCACCGCCCCGCACCCCAGAAGGGACAACGGACATGGACCCCGCCGACTTCACAGCCGTCAGGGAAGCGGTTCGCCGCCTCGTGCGCGAGGACGTCGTGCCGCGCGAGGACGAGATCGAGGAGACCGACGCGATCCCGCAGGACATCCGGCGCAAGGCCGTCGACATGGGCCTGTTCGGATACACCCTTCCCGAGGAGCATGGCGGCCTCGGGCTGAACCTCACCGAGGACGTGCAGCTCGCCTTCGAGTTCGGGTACACGACACCGGCTTTCAGGTCGATGTTCGGTACGAACAACGGCATCGCCGGCAAGGTCCTCGTCAGCGCCGGCACCCGGGACCAGCGCGACCACTGGCTTCCGAAGCTCGCCGCCGGTGCGGTCGCCTCGTTCGCGCTCACCGAGGCGGAGGCGGGATCGGACCCGTCCGGCCTGACCACCCGCGCGGTCCGTGACGGCGACGACTACGTCATCTCCGGCGCCAAGCGCTTCATCACGAACGCGCCGCTCGCCGACCTGTTCGTCGTCTTCGCCCGCACGGGCGAGGAATCGTACGGCACCAAGGGTATCTCCGTCTTCCTCGTCGAGGCGGACCGTCCCGGAGTCTCGATCGGCCCCAAGGACCACAAGACGGGCCAGGCCGGCGCCTGGACGGCCGAGGTCTTCCTCGACGGCGTACGGGTCGGCAAGGACGCACTCATCGGCGCGGAGGAGGGCGCCGGCTTCGGTGAGGCGATGAAGTCGCTCGTCCGTGGCCGGGTCCACATCGCGGCCATGTGCGTGGGCATGGCCGAGCGGATTCTGGAGGAGTCCGTGGCGTACGCCGCCGCCGGCAAGCAGGGCGGCCGTCCCCTCGGCGACTTCCAGCTCGTGCAGGCGATGCTGGCCGAGATCCAGACCGGCGCCTACACCGGGCGGGCCGCGGTCCTGGAGGCTGCGCGCCGGTACGACTCGGGCGAGGACCGCAGGATCGGGCCCTCCGCGGTCAAGCTCTACTGCTCCGAGATGGTCTCCCGTGCCGCCGATCTGGGCGTACAGATCCACGGTGGCATGGGCTACATGCGCGGCACCGTGGTCGAACGATGCTTCCGCGACGCCCGGCTGTTCCGTATCTACGAGGGCACCAGCGAGATCCAGAAGCTGATCATCGGGCGCGCTCTGCTGAAGGGGGCCAAGTAACCATGGCCATGACTGGAATAGCCCTCGTCCGCCACGGTGGCCGCTCATGAACGCGGCACCCGCCACCGGGTACGCCGAGGGCCTGGCCGCCGGCGAACTCCGCTTCCAGCACTGCGCGGCCTGCGACCGGGCGGTGTTCTACCCGCGTGTCCTGTGCCCCCACTGCGGAGCCGACGACGCTCTCTCCTGGCGCACGAGTTCGGGGCGGGGAGTCGTCTACGCGTCGACGGTGCTGCACAAGCGCGGAACCGACCCGTACAACGTCGCGCTCGTCGACCTCGACGAGGGATTTCGCATGATGAGCCGGATCGAGGGAGTACCCCCCGAGGACGTGGCCATCGGCTCACCCGTACGGCTCGACGTCGTCACCGGTGAGGACGGCGAGGCCCTCGCGGTCTTCCGCCCGCTGGAGGTGCGGTCATGAGCGCGGATCTTCGTGGGAAGGCCGCAGTCGTCGGCGTCGCGGAGTCCGACCTCGGACAAGTGGCTCCGGGACTGACCCACTTCGACCTCATGGGACAGGCGACCGCCCGCGCGATCGAGGACGCGGGCCTGAAGAAGTCCGACATCGACGGCTTCTTCTGTGCGTCGTCGTACCTGCCGTTCCCTACCCTGGACGTCGCCGAGTACCTCGGGATCCGTCCCGTCTACGCCGACTCCACCAATGTCGGGGGCAGTTCCTTCGTGGCGCACCTGCTGCACGCCGCGATGGCGATCGAGGCCGGCCTGTGCACCACCGCACTCATCGCCTACGGCTCCACACAGCGTTCCGACGGCGGGCGCCTCGTCTCGCCGACGAAACTCCTGCCCTGGGAGGAGGCCTACAGGCCGCGGTACCCCGTGTCGATGTACGCACTGGCCGCGTCCCGCCACATGTACGAGTACGGGACCACACGCGAACAACTCGCCGAGATCGCCGTGGCCGCCCGCGACTGGGCGCAGCTCAACCCGATGGCGTTCACCTACGGACGCGGCCGGCTCACCGTCGAGGACGTCCTGTCCTCACAGATGATCAGCTATCCGCTGACGTCCAAGGACTGCTGCCTCGTCACGGACGGCGGCGGAGCCGTGATCATGACCAGCGCGGAGCGTGCGCGTGATCTCAAGGCCGCGCCCGCGTACTTCCTCGGTGGGGGCGAGGCCACCTGGCATCGCTCCATGTCCCAGATGCCCGATCTCACGACGACCGCGGCGGTGGACTCGGGGCGGCGGGCGTACGGGATGGCCGGACTCAAGCCGTCCGACGTCGACGTGGTGCAGCTGTACGACGCCTTCACCATCAACACGCTTCTCTTTCTGGAGGACCTCGGGTTCTGCGAGAAGGGCGAAGGCGGGTCCTTCGTATCCGGGGGACGCATAGCGCCCGGTGGTGAACTCCCCGTCAACACCAACGGGGGTGGTCTGTCCTACTGCCATCCCGGCATGTACGGCATCTTCCTCATCATCGAAGCGGTCAGGCAGCTACGAGGGGAGGGCGGGGCGCGACAGCAGCCGCACGCCCGCGTCGCGCTCGTCAACGGGAACGGCGGGGTCCTCTCCAGCCAGGCCACCGCTCTTCTCGGCACCGCGGAGGCCCTTGGGTGACCGGCACGGCCCCCTAGGGGGAGGCGCTGATCCACGCCCCGGAGCACGTCTTCGTCAGCACGGCTCCCGTTCTCCCGCGCGTGGTCAGGCCTCTCCCCGGGCCGCCGGCGGGATGCGGGCGCCGAGGTAGTCGGTGACGGCGTCCGACACGTCGTGGATGAACGTGTCCCAGTCACGTCGGGTGTGTTCGGAGAACGTGACGCGGGGGCGGGACCTGAGCACGAGCATCGAGAAGACGATCTCCGTCGCGAACTCCAGATGCGTTCGCCACGCCTGATCCGTCCCGGTGAGGGGTTCCAGGACGGAGCGGAACTCCTGGCTGAGCCGGTTCATCGCCTTGGCGCCCGCACTCTTCTCGGCCTCGCGCTCCGCGTCCTGGCGGTCCAGGCGCAGCAGGGCCGGGCCGTGCCGCCGGAAGACGTGGGCGATGGCCTCCACAGCGGCGACCACCGCGACGTCGAGGGTCTCGGCCCCTGCGGTCCGGGCTCGTTCGAAAGCCGCGTCCTGATCCTTGCCCACCGTGGCGATGAGGCGTTTCCGGGTGTAGTCGAGCAGCGCTTCGCGGTTGGGGAAGCGAAGGTAGAACGCCCCGCGGCTGACACCGGAGCGGCGCTCGACGCTCCCGACGGTGACGGCGTCCCAGCCGCCTTCGACGAGCAGCTCCACACTCACCTCGTAGATGCGTTCCAGCTTGTCGCGGCTCCGGTCCTGCTGTGGTGCGCGGAGTGCGTCAGCCATGTGATGGCTCCTCAGGGGTGCGTCGACGGTGCGGCGTGCGGGGCGGGTGAACGTCTCGGTGCCGACTCGGCGGTGGTCGTGGATACATCTTGACAGACCAAACTAGACCGGTCCAGTCTTGTTTTCCCCGACCGTGGAGGAGACACGTGGTCACCGTCGATGTGCACGCACATCACCTGCCTGCCGTGCTGGGTGAACGCTTCACCGAGCTGTCAGGCAGGCCGTACCCGCTCAGGCACTCCGAGGACCAGTCCCGGCGCATCGCGGACCTCGACCGCGCGGGTGTGGACCAGCAGGTGCTGGGCCTCGGCGCGGTGCAGCCGTACTGGCCCGATCGTGGGGCCGCCGTCGACGGGGCGCGGTTCGCCAACGATCTGTACGCCCGCACCGTCGCCGACCACGGCGGCCGGCTCCGCGCCTTCGGCGCCGTGCCGCTGCCGCACACGGACGACGCGGTCGCCGAAGCGATCCGCTGCCTCGACGATCTGCTGTTCGCCGGGATCGGCCTGGGCTGCTCGGCCGACGGTGTCCCGCTCGACGAGCCGCGGTTCGACCCGTTCTGGGCGGAGTTGGATGCCCGTTCTGCCGTGGTCCACCTCCATCCGGGCGTCGCGAACAACCTCGGGGTGGGCGTGGCGGAGTATCCGATGCTGCTCGGCCCGGTGTTCGGGTCACCGGCCGAGGAGGCGATCGCCGTCACCAGGCTCGCGCTCGCCGGGGTCATGACGCGGTTCCCTCGCGTTCGGCTGCTGATCGGAGGCATGGGCGGGAACCTGCTCGTGGCCCGGGCGAAACTCGCCGAGAGCCTCGAGCGTGGGGCGCAGCACGGCGATCGCTTCGAGGCGTCCGAGGTGCTGTCGGCCTTGGACAGCCTGTGGTTCGACACCTCGTCGATCGACCCCGTGCTGACGCTGGCCGCCCGGCGGGCCGACGCGATCGACCGGCTCGTGTTCGGGTCGGACAGCCCGTGGGGCACCGCCACGCGGGTCACAGACGAACTCCGGAGCCGCCTGTCCCCGCCCGAGGCGGACGCGGTGCTCGCTCGGGGAGCGGACCTCCTGGAAGGGAAGGCGCACTGATGTACATCGGTTGTTTTCTCGGTCCCACCGGCCGCGGCCCGGCGGACGACCTGCCGCTGATCGACTTCTGTTACGACATGGCGCTCGCCGCCGACAAGGCCGGCTTCGCCCTGGTCAACGTCGGTGAGCAGCACTTCACCGGTTACGAGCCCTACAGCTCGCCGTTCATGATGGGCGCGCAGGTGGCCCGGCACCTCGAACGAGCGTGGTTCGGCACCACCGTGGTGAATCTCGCCTACCACAACCCGATCGCGCTGGCCGAGCAGGCCAACCTCATCGATCTGCTCACCCGGGGCAAGTGCTTCATCGGCCTCTCCACCGGCCATCTCCCCTTCATCGCGTCGCAGTGGGGAGTCCCCGCCTCCTACAGCAAGGACGTGGCGCTGCAACGCATCGACGTAGCCCTGCGGGCATGGGCCAAGGAGCCCGGAGACAAGCCGCTGGCGTGGCGGACGGACCTCGAGGAGGGCGTCCTCGCGCTACGGATCATGCCGGTCGGGTACCGCAAGGAACACCCGGTCATCGGGTTCGCCACCAATACCGACGCCACCATCTCGCACGCGGGCACGCAGGGATGGCCGGTCGCACTGGGGCGCTACAACCTGGCCGAGGCCGCCCGCAAGACGGCGGTCTACCGGGCCGCGCTCGACGCCGCAGGGCACCCGGACGACGTGCACACGCAATGCCTCGCCCTGTCCAGCGTGACGAAGGCGATCGTCATCGCCGACACGGATGAGGAGGCGTGGGAGATCGCGGAGCGGCAGCTGCGGGGCTTCATGAACTTCACCTACTCCGTCGCCACCCGGCGCACGCTGGAGGACACCCGCTCCATGAAGGAACTGTGGGACGACACCGTCGACGGGCCCGTCGACATCGCCAACAGCACCTTCACCGCGCCCGAGTGGATACAGGCGTCGGCCATCGTCGGCAGCCCGGAGACCGTGGCCCGCCAGCTGCTGGAGTACGCCGACGCGGGCATCGAGGGCATCAACGCCCGTTTCGTGTACGGCGATTTCGACGCGGCCGAGGCCTGGCGCGGCTTCAACCTCTTCGCCGAGAAGGTCATGCCGTTGGTCGACGCCCGGCAGATCCCGGGGCCGGCGCCCGAGCGGATCCGTCCCGAGCACCTCGGCACCGGCGCCGGGCACTCAGGGCTGGCGGAGCTGTTCCAGTGAGTTTCCCGCTACGGGCGGCGGCGCGACGGCGCCCCGCCGACACACCACCTGCGGGCGTTCGGCGCCCACACGCAGCCGCACGCCCGGCCAGCTGATCGGAGCGCCATGTACTTCTCCCTGTTCCTCGGCCCCGGCGTGCGCGGCCCGCACGAGGACCGGCGGGCCATCACCCTCGGTATCGAGCAGGCGATCGCGGCCGACGCGGCAGGCTTCACCGCCGTCTACGTCGGCGAACAGCACTTCAACAACTACGAACCCTATGCCGACGGCCTGACCATGGCCGCCTTCCTGGCGGGCCGCCTGCGCCGGGCCTACCTGGGGACCAGCGTCATCCCCCTGGTACTGCACCACCCGTTGTTCGTGGCGGAACGGGCCAACCTGCTGGACCAGCTCACCGGCGGCCGTTTCATCCTCGGTATGTCGAGCGGGCGGCCCCGGGAGGGCAAGGCATGGCACAAGCACGACCTGGCGCCGGCGCAGCGCGCCAGGCTGTTCGACCAGAAGCTGGAGGTGATGCTGAGAGCGTGGGCGCACCGGGCGTCGGACGGGCCGCTGGAGTTCGCCACCGACGACGAGCACGGCGTCATGGAGGGCCGCATGATGCCGGCCTCGTACCGTCGGCCGCACCCCCTGTACGCCATCGGTACGAACACTCCGGCGAAGATCGCCGAGGCGGGACGGCGGGGGCAGAAGGTCCACCTCGGGCCGTTCGATCCCGTCGGCGCCGCCCGCCTCGCCACGCTCTACCGTACGAGCATGCAGGAGGCCGGACACCCGGCCGCCCTGATCGAGGAGAACCTGGGCTGGCTCGTCCACACCAAGCTCGTCCTCGTCGGCGAGACCGACGACGAAGCGTGGAAGGTGGCGGAGCACCTGCTCACCGGCCCCATGGTCATCGCGCCGTGGGTCCGTCGCGATCCCGGTCAGGACGGCTGGCCGCTGCGGAAGATCTACGAGGCGGACCCCGGCGAGTTCGCCCCCGCGATGGGGGCACCGGAGAGCCAGGGGGCCTATCTGCGGCGCACGATGGTCATCGGCAGCCCGGAGACGGTCGCCGCCGAGCTGGCCGCTTACCGGGACGCCGGGCTGCCGCACGTACACCTGCGCTTCATCTTCGGCCCCCTCGACGATCCCGACGTCTTCCGCCGCTCGTTCCGCCTGTTCACCGACGAGGCCATGCCGCGGGTGGGCGTCGACACCATGACCGCGCCCGGTGAGGGGCAGGGGTGAAGCGTGTGCATCGTCGGCGGCCCTACTGAGCGGGCTGCGGGAACATCTCCGTCAGGAGGCCCCGCAACCAGACGTGTTCCAGATCGTGCGTGTAGACCGGGTGCCACCAGAACGCCTCCGTCAGCGGGACGGCGTCGAAGGGACACTCGAGCGTGCGCAGGTCGGGACGGTCCGCGATGCGCCGGGCGACACGCTCCTGCAGCAGGGCCGCCCGGTTGGTGCCGGCGACGAGGAACGGTACGCCGAGGAAGCTGTCGGCGAAGACCATCACGGTGGGTTCGACTCCGAGCAACCGCAGTTGGCGGGCGGCCGGGGTGCTTCCGCCCGGCCCTCCGAACGCGTCCACCCACGGGAGCGTAACGAGGTCGTGCATGGTCAGCTCGTCGCCGACCTGGGCGTTGTCCGCGGAGACGACGCACACCCAGCGGTCCTGATAGAGGTCCAGGTGCGGCAGGTCGGGGAGGTAACCGTGGGGCATCAGCAGGCCGTCCACGCTGCGCAGGCCCTCCGCTCCCCGTTCGGCGAACTCCGGTGTGATGTGGCGCAGACGCACCCTCATGCGCGGTCCTTCGCGTTCGATGGCCGAGCACACGGCCGACGCTGCTTCGGCGAGCCCGTAGTCCGTGGTGAGCAGGGTGAAGAGTCGCTGTGAGGTGGCGGGGTCGAAGGAAGCCTGGCTCGTGAAGATCCGCTCGGCGCCGTTCAGCGTGTCCCCTGTCATCGCGGCGAGGCGTTCGGCCAGCGGCGTGAGCACGTACTGATTGCCGACCCGGTGCAGCAGTTCGTCGTTGAAGTGCCGTCGCAACCGGGCCAGTGACGCCGACAGGGTCGGCTGGCTCAGCGCCAGGCGCTGAGCGGCACGGCTCACCCCGCGCTCTTTGAGCAGAGCGTCCAGAGCGACAAGGAGGTTGAGATCGATGCTCCGCAGATCCATGAGAGCTCCACCGGATATAGACCAAGGCGATAGCGGCAATCGGAAATTCGGTATTCCCGATGACGTGACGTCGCGGGAAGGTACCACCAACGGGCCGTCGAGAGCCCGGACTTCACCCCATTCCTGGTCATAGGAGAGCCGCCGTGACCGCTTCACCCGTCATACGCAAGCCAGGGCCGCCGGGGGACACACCACGCCTGGGCGCACGCTTCGTCCTCTCCTTCGGGTTCGGCTACTTCGGGCTGTGGCTGGGCTTTCTGACGCCCGTCATGCTGATACTTCAGATCCGGGCGGAGGAGATCGCTCCGGACAGCAAGAGCGGCACCCTCTCCCTGGTGCTCGGAGTCGGCGCGGTCTTCGGTCTCCTCGCCAACCCGGTGGCCGGCCGGCTGTCGGACCGCTGTACGTGGCGCCTGGGCATGCGGCGCCCCATCCTGCTGGCCGGTGCCCTCCTCGGTTTCGCCGGCCTCCTCCTCGTCGCCGTGGCGGGCGGCGTCCCGATGCTGCTGATCGGCTGGTCGCTGGCGCAGATCGGGTGCAACGCCGTCCTGGCTGCCTTGATGGCGTTGATGCCCGACCATGTGCCTCAGGGGGCCCGGGGCCGGGTGTCGGGGCTGCTCGGTGTCGCCCAGGCGCTGGCCGCCACAGCGGGTGCCACCGTCGGCGGGGCGCTCAGCGAGGTGTCGACCGCCGCTGCCGTTCTCGTGCCCGGCTCCGTGATGGTCGTGGCCGTGACCGTGATGTGCCTGACGCTGAGGGACCGGGTCCTGCCAGCTGCTGAACGGACGCCGCTGAACTGGGGCGACCTGATGCGCAGCTTCACCTTCAGCCCTCGTCGTCATCCCGACTTCGCCTGGGCCTGGCTCAGCCGATTCGCGATCTTCATGGCGATCTCGGCGGTCCTGAACTACCAGCTCTTCTACCTCACCGATCAACTCGGTCTGGTCGAGGGGCATGCCACCAGGATCATCCCGCTGGGAGTGATGGTGCAGACAGTGGTGGTCGTGGCGGGAAGCGCGGTGTTCGGTCCGCTGTCCGACCGCACAGGCCGCCGCAAGGTCTTCGTGATCGCCGCCGCGGGGGTCGCCGCCGCGGGACTGCTCGTACTCGCCCTGGCCACCGCACTCCCGGTCTACTTCGCCGGCATGGTGCTCATCGGCCTCGGCCAGGGCATCTATTTCGCCGTCGACATGGCCCTGGTCACCGACGTCCTCCCGGACCGCGAGCGGGATGCCGCGAAGGACCTCGGGGTGATCAACGTGGCCAACCTCCTGCCCCAGTCGCTCGCCCCGGCCATGGCTCCCGTCTTCCTCACCATCGGCTTCGGGACCCTGTCGAGCGAGCCCGGGAGCAACTACCTGATGCTCTTCGCCGTCGGAGCCCTCTTCGCCGTTCTCAGCGCCGTGTGCATCGCACCCATCCGCGGCGTCCGCTGACCCGAGTCACCCACCCGAGGAAACACCGTGCACATCTCTGTCTTCATGGGCCCGATGGCCTACTCGCCCGAGCAGGACCGCCCTTTGATCGACCTGTGCGTAGAACAGTCGATCCGCTGCGCCGACCAGGGCTTCGCCATGGTCACCTTCGGTGAGCAGCACTTCAACGGCTACGAGCCCTACAGCAACCCCCTGCTGATGGCCGCACGCCTCGCCCCGCACCTGGGGGAGACGTACTTCGGCACCACCATCGTTCCACTGGTCCTCCACCACCCGCTGCGACTGGCGGAGGACTCCAACCTCGTCGACCTGCTGCTGCGCGGCCGGTTCCTGCTGGGGATGTCCGCCGGCCGGGTCGGGTTCTCGCCCGACTTCGAGAACTTCGGACTGGACCCCAGGCGTCGCGACGAGATCTTCGCGAGCAAGCTGGACCTGCTGCGGCGTGCGCAGCGGCAGTGCGCCGGCAGACCCCCGATCGTCATGGACACCGACTGGGACCATGGTTCGCTGACCGGACGCATCATGCCCGTCTCCTACCGGCGCGACGGGGCGCAGCTCGCCATCGGCACCAACACCCCCGCCAAGGTGCTGGACGCCGCCCGGCGCGGCTTCCCCGTGTTCCTCGGCCCCTGCCCTCCCTCGGAGGCCGCCGAACTCCTGGCCCAACACCGCGCGGAACTGGAGAGGAGCGGCCACGACGCCGCCGTCATCGACGACGTCACCCGCAAGTCGCTGGTCACCCGGCACATCTTCGTCGGATCCAGTGAGGACGAAGCCTGGGACATGGCCGAAGCGATGGCCGGCCGCGTCCCGATGCTCGACCGCAAGGCCGACCCGCGCCCTCTGCGTGAACTGGCGTCGGTACCTCCCGAGGCGTGGGAGCGGGACCCTTTCCCCGCCCACACCCGGTGGGTGGCGTCCTGGATCCTGGCCGGCACACCGGAACAGGTGACCGACCGGATTCGCGCCTACGACCGGCTCGGCGTCCGCCACCTCAACGTCCGCTTCCTGGTGGGCCCGTACCAGCCCGAACTGGCCAACCGTTCCTTCGACCTGTTCGCCAAGCACGTCCTGCCTGACATCGACAACGAACTCTTCCCGCCGCTCCGCCCCGCGCAGATCGCGGCGGAACACCAGCTGGCCGACCCCACCCTCTGAGGAGACCGCGTGCGCATCGACGTCCACGCCCATTACTGGCCCGCCTCCTACCTCGACCTCCTGGTCTCCCTCGGCCGGACCGATCTGGTGTCCGCCGGCCGGCAGAGCGACGACTTCACCACTCGCCTCGCCGAAATGGACGAGGCGGAGGTCGACCTGCAGATCCTGTCGGCGGTCGGCCTGAACACCGAGGTCGCCGACCCGGAGGGAGCGACCGCGGCGGCCCGTCACATCAACGACGTCTACGCCGAGGTCATCGACAAACACCCCGGCCGGTTCAACGCCTTCGGCTCGGTCCCGCTCCACCATGTCGACCGGGCCGTCGCCGAGACCGACCGCATCTTCGACGAGCTCGGCTTCGCCGGTGTGGCCCTGCCCTGCATCGTCGGCGGACGCCCCTTGGACCACCGCGACCACGAGCCCTTCTGGACCCACCTCGCGGAACGCGACGCCGTCGTCTACGTCCACCCCGTCGGCTCCGACTCCGTCTGTCACCCCGGGCTCGACGCCTTCGGGCTCCAGTTCGCCCTCGGCAGCCCCACACAGGTCGCCCTGGCGCCCCTGCGCATCGCGCTGTCCGGACTCTCCACCCGGCACCCCGGTCTCCGCTTCGTCTTCGCCCTGTGCGGCGGCACTTTGCCCTACCTGTGGCACCGCTACGAACGCAACCTGCGGCGTGGCATCGAAATGAGTGCCACAGCCGCCGTCGGCGGCGGCTTCTTCGACTGGATCAAGAAGCTGCCGCTCGACCCCGACGACCCGATGGGCCTGCTGCGGAATTTCTGGTACGACACCTCGGTCCAGGACATCCCCGAGGCCCTGCGCCTGACCAGGAACACGGTCGGTGCCGACCGCATGCTGCTCGGCAGCGACGCGATCTTCGCCTCGCTCACCGAGTCCGTCCGGATGATCAAGGAGTCACCCGACCTCACCGCAGCCGAGAAGGAAGCCGTCCTGGACCACAACGCCGCCCGCATGCTGGCTCTCACCTCCTCCCAGGACGTGTGATCCACATGCTCATCGTCGGAATCGGCGGAACCACCCGCCCCCATTCCTCCAGCGAACTGGCCATCGTCACCACGCTGCGTGCCGCCGCCGCACACGGCGCGGACACGAGGCACTTCGACGGCTCGTTCCTCGCCTCCCTGCCCCACTACCGGCCCGAGCAGCCGGCACGCACCGAGGCCCAGCTCGGTTTCGTGGACATGGTCCGCCGGGCCGACGGCATCATCATCGGCACGCCCGGTTACCACGGCGGAATCTCGGCCCTCGTCAAGAACGCCCTCGATCTCCTCGAAGACCTGCGGGACGACCCCCGCCCCTACTTCCAGGGCCGTCCTGTCGGATGCGTCGTCACGGCGGCCGGCTGGCAGGCATGCGGAACCACTCTCACCTCGCTGCGCTCCGTCGTCCACGCCATGCGCGGTTGGCCCACCCCGCTCGGCGTCACCCTCAACACCGGCGGCACCCCGCTCTTCACCCCGGACGGCGACTGCACCGACCGGGCGACCGCCGCCCGCCTCACCGAACTGGCGAACGAGGTCGCCGACTTCAGCGAGCTGATAGGCCTGCGGCGCCGCGTACCGGCCGGGTAGCCCTCATACGAACGCAAGGGCCCCTGACCGCACTGCCGGAAGGCCTCCGTCTCGACTGCCTTCCGGCGGCGTGGTCCGTTCGACCGGTGCGCCTCGAACCGGCACCGCACCCGTTTCACACCCTCACCTCGTCGGCCACGCGCCCCACGATGCACCCCACGGGACACCGGTCGGCCCTCAGCCGCTGCGTTCCGCCGCGGCTCCGACGAGGGCGCGCAGCCACTGGTGGCCGGCGTCGGCCGTGTGGGTCGGGTGCCACCACATCGCGAGATTCAGCGAGGCCAGCGGTACGGGGCAGGGGAGCACCCGGAAATTCTCGGCCAGGTCGAGCCCCGCGGTCAGGCGGCGCTGGATGAGCGTGATGCGGTTCGTCCCCGCGATCAGCGCCGGGAGAGTGCTGTAGCTCTCCGTGACGAGTTGGACGTCCGGCTCGATCCCGTGCATGCGCAGCTCGCGGATCGCGGTGGTGAAGGCCGTGGGGCGATGGAAGACGGACACCCACGGAAGCGCACCCAGGTCGTGCCGGGTCAGTTCGTCGCCCACGACCTGATTGTCGGTGGAGACCAGGCATGCCCACTCGTCCTGGAGAAGGTCCTCGTAGGGGAGCGAAGTCAGGAAACCGTGCGGCAGCAGGAAGGCGTCGATCCGGCCGAGGGCCTCCGAGGCCGAGTCGACCGCCTCGGCGGTCACCTGCCGAAGGTGGAGCCGCACCCGGGGAGCCTGAGCGGCGAGCAGGTGTGACAGCGGACCGCCGAGTACCGCGATGGAGTAGTCGGACAGCATCAGCGTGAAAGCGCGCTCGGACGTGGCTGCGTCGAAGTCGGGCTGAAGCGAGAAGACATGGTCCGCGGAGCCGACAGCGCGCGCGGCACGCTCCAGCAGCCGAGCAGCCAGCGGAGTCCGCTCGTAACCGTTGCCGGACCGGACGAGGAGGTCGTCGGCGAAGTGCCGACGGAGCTTGGCGAGCGCGGCGCTCGCGGCGGGCTGGCTCACCCGCAGACGTTCGGCCGCCCGCGTCACACTGCGCTCCTCCAGCAGCGCCTGGAGAGCCCGAAGGAGGTTGTAGTCGACTTCGCGCGGCATGCCGCCCCCATATCCGAGTTGGTTATATCGACTATAAGCAGCATCATCTTCCCTGATATTTCGTCGACCGCCACAGTGGACTGGACGCAAGAGGGCATCGGCCACGCGTGCCGGCCGCGCGCCGGCCGAGGTGGAGTGCCGCTCTCCGAGGCGCCGACGACGACAGGAGCAGACCGCGATGTCCGGACGACTCAGCTCGGCCTCAGCAACCGGAAGCGGGGGATGAGGTGGCCCGGTTGGTGGAAGTCATGTGTGTGCCGCACGACCCGACGATCCCCGCCGCGTTGCGGTCGGGAGCCGAACTTCCGGTCGCGGCGGCCGAGACACGCGACGCCTTCGCGCATCTGCGGGGCCGACTGGACGCGGCTCGGCCCGACGTCATCGTCATGGTGGCCGGAGACCACCTGAACCAGTGGTTCATGCACCAGATGCCCCAGTTCCTGATCGGCAAGGCGCCGCGGGCACAGGGGCCGTTCGCGCACGAGCGGGAACTGTTCGGACTGGAGCCGTACGACACCCGGGTCGACGGGGCGCTCGCCCGGCACCTCCTCGACCGGGGGCTGGACGGGCACTTCGACCTCGCGTACTCCGACGAGTTCACACTCGATCACGGCTTCGTCGTCCCGCTCGGTCTGCTCCGCCCCGAACAGGACGTGCCTGTGGTGCCGGTGTTCACCAACGTCATGGCCCCGCCGGTGGCGCCCGGCAGCCGCTTCTTCCAGCTCGGGCAGGCCGTGCGTGAGCTCATCGAGTCGTTCGACGAGGACAGCAGGGTCGCCGTGGTCACCAGCGGACACATGTCGAACGCCATCGGAGGGCCTCGGATGACGGACTTCGTGCGTGAGCCCCTCACGCCGTGGGACACGGCCACATGGGAGACCCTGCACACCGGCGACATCGCGGAACTCGTCGCCGGTGCCACCTTCGAACGGCTGAGCAAGGAGGGCAACGGTACGCCGGGATTCCTGGACTACGTCTTCTCGCTCGGCCTCGTCGGCGACGCCCGTGCCACCTGGTCCCGGCTGATCTCCGGACCCACCCAGCCTCCCGCCGGATTCCTGCGCTGGAGCGAGAGCGACCTCATGGCGAAGGCGGGCTGATGTCCCGGTACGAGACCGACAAAGTGCTCTGGGACGTCTACCGCGACCCCGACGCCGCCGCGGCGTTCACGGCCGACCCTGCGGGCTTTCTCGCGGGCCGCGACCTTCTCGACGGCGAACGCGACGCGCTCGTCGCCAGGGATGTCCGGTCTCTCACCGTCGGCGGCGCGCACCCCTTCCTCGTCTACAACTTCGCTCTGCGCCTGGCGGGTGGTTTCAGCATGCCTTTCGTCTTGGACTACGTGGCGAAACTTCGAGGACTCACCACCGGGGACTACACCACCTGACCACCTCCGGGACGAAGGAGACACCCTTGAACCACCCGTACCCGCAGCCTCACCCCAGGACCGGTCTTCTGCCCGGCACGTTCGGAATCGGTACCTTCACCGATTCCGCCCTGGCCTTCCCCGCTCTCGTGCACCCCGACGGCTCGGTCATCGACATCTCCGCCAGATTCGCGGACACCCACGCGGTGTTCGACGACTGGGAGCGAGCCTTCGGTGAGCTGACGCGACTCGCCTCCGGGGAGGAGCCCACCCACCGGATCGAGGACATCCGGGCCCTGCCGCCGCTGGCCCGGCCCAACCTGCTGTGTGCCGGAGCCAATTACAAACAGCACGTAGCCGAGATGCTCACCAAGAACGCCTTCAACCAGCACAACCGGCTCCCGGGTGAGAGCGACGAGGACTTCTACCGGCGCAACTACGCGATGATGGAGAAGCGGGCGGACGACGGCACACCCTTCCTCTGGACCGGTCTCCATTCCTCGCTGGCGGGAGCGGACGACGACATCGTGCTGCCCGGCGTCGGCGTACAGCACGACTGGGAGCTGGAGATCGGCGTCGTCCTCTCCGGGGGCGCGCGCAACGCGACGCCCTCCGCAGCCGCCGGCCTGATCGCCGGCTACCTGATGGTCAACGACCTCGGCACGGTCGACCTGTTCCGTCGCACCGACATCCCGTGGGGCTACGACTGGATCGCCAAGCACCAGCCGGGCTTCAAGCCCGCCGGCCCGTTCATCGTCCCCGCGCCGTTCGTCGACGTCGACCAGGTCCGCATCCGGCTGCGGCTCAACGGCGAGGTGATGCAGAACTGGCCCGCCAACGACATGGTCTTCGACTTCCCCCGGCTGGTCGCGTACGCCAGCGAGCGCGTGCGGCTGATGCCGGGAGACATCCTCATCGCCGGCTCCCCGCCCGGGAACGGTATGCACCACGGCCGATTTCTGACCGACGGCGACATCATCGACAGCGAGATCACCGGGCTGGGCCGCCAGCGCAACCGCTGCCGGAACGAGCACGCCGACCGCGAGCCCGTCTACGGCGCATGGAAGAACGAGGTCCGCGCATGAACGTCCGCCCTGCGGTCGACGACATCCTCATCATCGGCGGCGGGATCGCCGGACTCGCCGCGGCCGTCGCCCTGCGTGCCGCCGGCGCCGCGGTCGACGTCGTCGAACGCGATGACCGGCCCGAAGGGGCATCCATCGGCCTCACCGGCCGCGCCGTCGACGCGCTGGACGAACTCGGACTGCTTGAGGACTGCGCGGCCCGCGGCAACGTTCTGCACGGCACCGTCTTCGACCGCATGTACGACGCCGAGGGCACCCCGCTGCCCGTCCCGCCCATGCCCCCGCCGCCGGGCGGGACCGGCAGACCCGGCGCGGTCGTCATCCACCGCGCGGAACTCGCCGACATCCTGCGCACCCACGCGCTGCGGGCGGGAGCCCGGCTGCGTACCCGGACGACCGTCACCGCGCTGGAACGGCACCCGGCCCATGTGAACGTCACCTTCACCGACGGCTCCGAGGGCGTGTACGGGTTGGTGGTGGGTGCCGACGGCGTCGGATCCTGGACCCGAGGACAGATCCATGAGGATCTCGAACCCCAGTACACGGGTCACATGAGTCTGCGATGGCTGGTACCCGACGTGAGTGACAGCCGCCCCGGCTTCTACCACGGCCCCCAGGGCACGGTGATCTTCGGTCTTCTGCCGCCACGGACCGTCTACGTCTCCACCGGTTGCGACCACCCCCGCACCCACGTCGGGGACGAGGAGGCGCGTGCGCTGCTGCGCGGCCGACTGGCGCAGTACAAGGCTCCCTTCGTCCGTGAGATCGCCGAACGGCTCACGGACGACGCGATCGTGCTGGCCCGCCCCTACGAGTGGATCCTCGTGCCGCAGCCCTGGCACCGCGGGCGGGTGACCTTGATCGGCGACGCCGCCCACGCCACGACGGCCCACCTGTCGTCCGGCGGCGGCATGGCTCTGGAGGACGCCGCCGTTCTCGGCCAGGAGATCGCGCGCGCCGCCACCGTTGCCGAAGCGCTGGACCGGTTCGCGGCCCGGCGTGCCGACCGCGTCCGCAACGTGGTGGAGACCAGCGTGGAACTCATGCGTATGGAACGCGAACACGCGGGGCCACGCGCCATGGGCAAGGTCCGGGGGGAGGCTTTGGGGGCGCTGTCAGCGCCCTACTGACATGCTCCCCGGCACTGCGCCGAGGAAGGTGTCCGTTCAGCTTTCGGTTTCGGTTTTGTCGCCACCCCAGAGGGTGTGGAAGGTGCCTCTGCGGTCGGTGCGGTGGCAGGTGTAGCTCCCGGATGAAGACGAGCGGGACGAGCCGGACAGGGGCCCAGGCCTGGCTGGGGCCGGATCTGGACCCTGTCCCCTGGATCGGCGCCGCACCAGAACCAGTAGGCAGGCTGAGCGAGGGATTGTCGTACAGGGGTGCCTGCCGTTCGCGGCGTGACGAGGCGGCCCCGTCCGAGCGCCGCCACCGGCTCGCTCTACGGCCCGTCAGCCGCCGGGACAGCTCACGATCGTCCGGGTCACGGCCCGGGAGTTCTGCGTGCATTACCGACCCGGCCTCTCGGCTGCGACGGGGCTCCGTACTTCGCACGCGGCCAGACACGCGACCTACAGGTCCTCACACCGCGCCACGCACCCCGGCCCGACCGGGTTCTTCCACAGTCCTGTTGACGTACTTCCTGGCGCGGAGACCCGCTGTCGGCATGGTCAGCGGACCATGCCGAGCCCTCCGTTGACGGAGATGATCTGGCCGGTGATGAAGCGGGCTCCGTCACTGGCGAGGAAGACCATGACCGGCGCGAAGTCGCGCTCGGGGTCGCCGAGTCGGCCGCCGAGGGGGATGCTGGAGTAGATGTCTCCGCGTTCCTGGGCGCCATTGGCGGTCATCGGGGTCTGAACGGCGGGCACCACCGAGTTGGCCCGGATGCCCTCGGGCCCCCATTCGCCGGCGATGGTCCGCGTCCAGGCCATGACGCCTCCCTTGGAAGCCGCGTAGGCGCCCAGCCCCGGCATGGCCGTCAGGCCGGCGTCGGAGCCGAAGTTGAGCACAACGCCCGATCCCGCCTCGCGCATCGTCCGGTAGGCCGCCTGATTGGTCAAGATCGTGCCGCGCAGGTTGATCCCGAGGACGAAATCCAGGTCCTCATCGGTGAACTCTGCGGCAGGGCGGGCACGCTGCACGCCCGCGATGTTGACCAGCACGTCGAGACCGCCCAGATCAACGACCGCGGCGGAGAAGGCCGCGTCGACCTCGGCGCGGTCGGTGACGTTCGCATGGTGGTACGTCACCTTCCCCGGCCCTTGGAGCGTGGCCTCCTCCGCGACCCGTCGGCCCAGGTCGTCCTTGACGTCCACCGCGGCGACCTCGGCGCCTTCGGCGGCGTAGGCCCGTACCGTCGAGGCGCCCATCCCCTGTGCGGCGCCGGTCACGATGATCTTCTTGCCTGCGAGTTGCATGGTCATCTCCAATTCCCTTTTGCTTGTTGCGTATCGGACCGATGCCGTCGGTGATCCCGGCGGGCTCACGGTGACAGGTACCGGTCGGTGATGGCCTGGTTGTAGCGGGCGAACATCCCGGCGATCGCGTGGCGGTCGTCCTCGGACCAGTCGGCCAGCATCTCCGCGGTGCCGATACGGCGTCGTCGGCGGACCGCCTCCATCGCGTCCCGCCCCTCAGCGGTCGGTGTCACGACGGTGCGGCGGCGGTCGTCGGGATCGGTCGCACGGGTGGCGAATCCCGCCTTCGCCATGGCCGCCACTTGGCGGGCGGCCGTCGACGCGTCCAGTCCGAGCTCGGCCGCCAGGGTCGCGATATCCGTGGGGCCGAGCACGTCGAGCGCGCGCAGCAAGAGGTACCCGGCCCGGTCGACCTCCAGGTAGAAGTCCGCGCGCCGCCGGATCAGCTCCAGGTTGCGTACCAGCATCGCGGTCTGGAACTCGACCACATCCATCGGATCCCAGCCCGCCTGGTCGATTCGTTCACTGATCACGGTGTTCCCTCGCGCCTTCGACATCCTGTCATTTACAGGTATCGTACATCTAAATACAGGTATGATGCATCTATTGGAAGGGGCGCTCGCGGTGAGTTCCACGAACGCGACGTCGGGTGCTGCGGCCGGGTGGGCCGCGCGTCTCGCCAAACGGCTGGCGGCCATGGACCCGGGCCTCGCCCGGTGGCGTGTGGCCTGGGCGGCCACGGTGAGCATGGGCGTCGCGCTCGCGGTCGAGTTCGCGTACGTGCGCCTGGCCTTCCCCGGGCGGAGCGCGCAGACGGCCATGCTGCTCGGTGCGGTCGCCGCGATGCAGGGGTCCGCCCTGGTCCTGCAGAGGTCTGCGGCGGCGCGGCTGCGTTTCGGGCTGACACAGCCGGTGGCGGCCGGTGCGGGCCTTTCGGCGGGGGTTCTCGCACATGCCGCGTTCGGCAGCGGCTGGCAGCTCGACTGCGCTCTGGTGGTGGCGACCTTCCCGGCGGTGGCCGTCCGCCGGTTCGGGCCGGCATTCAGCGTGCTGGGACTGATGGGATGGGCCGGGTTCTACATCGCCACCATCTTCGCGCCACCGCTGTCGGACCTGCCGTTCCTGCTGTCGGCGGAAGCGGTCTCCGGGGTGTGCGCCGGTGCACTGGCGCTGGTGCTCTTCCGGCACCGGCCTCGTGCGTCGTTGCGCCATGTGCTGCGTGCCTGGCACGCACAGGCCGCGGCGGTGTTCCGCCGCGCCGAGCGGTTGTTGGACGAACCGGGTGCGCGCCGACGCGACGGGCTGGCGTCACGGCACGGGCGTCTGGCCCACACCGCGCTCGTCGTCGAGGGGTGGCTCGCCGATCCGGGGGCCGACGCGAACGAATCGGCCGTTCTGGCCCGCCACCGTCTGATCGGCAGCCAGTCGGCCATCGACACCATCGTGGCCTCGGTGCTGTCCCTGACCGTCGCAGGCAGGAAAGCGTCCCCCGACGACCCCGGCGTCCGTGCCGCGGTGGAGACGCTGCGCCGCCTCGCACAGTCGGATCACCGCGGAGCCCGGCGCGGTGCACTGCGCCTCCTGGACCTGCTGTCGCAGCATCCGGACACACACGAGGACACCTGTGGTGACCTACGGAGACTGTCGACGGCGGTCATCGCGTTGGCCGACGCGGAAGCCGCGCGAGCCGATGGAACAGGGGCCCTGCGGGAAGCGGCCGAGGCTGCCCGGTTCACGCCGGTGGTGGCCGTGGCCGCGAGTGGCGCGCTGCCCGGAGCCGCCGGGCCGGCGGCCGCGATCCGGCCACGCGGAGCCGGCCTGCTGGGCTGCCTCGGCCGGAAGCCGCTGAGCCTGCCCATGCGGCAGGCCGTGCAGACCACGGTCGCCATGGCCCTCACGGTCCCGCTCGGCAGGCTCGTTTCCCCGGCGCAGAGCTACTGGTCGCTGATTGCCGTGTTCATCGTGTTCCTGGGCCCGGCGACCCGGGAGGAACTCGCGGTCAAGGGCCGGGACCGGGTCGTGGGCACGCTGGCCGGTGTCGTCGCGGCGGTACCCGTCAACCACCTGATCCACGGCGATACGGCGGCAGTGATCGTCGTGGCTCTGGTCAGTTGCCTGCTGGGGCACTTTCTGGTGAACCTCTCCTACTCGTACATGGCCTTCTTCATCACCGTCTGCGTGTTCCAGCTGTACGCGAACATGCACCAGTACGAGACAGGAATGCTGGTCACCCGCATCACCGAGACAGCGCTGGGCGCCGCAGTCGCGATCGCCGTCGCCGCCCTGGTCCTGCCCGTCAGCGCCCGGGACATCGCGGACGTCGCACGCCGGAGGTATCTGCGGTCCGTCGGCCAGCTGCTCGACGACATCGAGACCTCGGTGGCGACCGGGGAGTGGCACGACGAGGCCCGGCTCGGGATGCGGTCGCGCATCGCGGACGAGCACGCCCGACAGCTCACCGCGGCGGCCCGGCCGCTGGCGCAGCTGTCGTGGACGCCGACGAACCGGGAGCGGATCCGTGCGGGGCTGGAGGGGCATGCCGCACTCGCCTCCCGGCTGCGCGGGCTGACGGTGTCCCTGTTCCAAGCGCCGAATGCCTTTTCGCAGGAGGGCGCCGCAATCCGTTACCTCGCGCACCTCGCGCACAGTCTCGCCGAGCCGCGTACTGCTCGCGGTCCCGAGAACGCGCATCCGCTCAAGGGCGAGCCGAATCCCGTGACGCACCATCTCCACCAGATCGCCGAACTGCTCCACGCGGCGCTCCCGGCGGGTTCCCCGCTCCCCAGCCTCCCGGACAGTGATCGGCCTGACGGGGCAGTGCTGTCGGGATACGTACGGGCCCGCACCGGCGCACCCATCGACGGGGCGACGGTCATCGCCACGGACCCCGGCAGCGGGGCACTCGCGGCGCGCACCCGTGGGGGTACCGACGGCCTCTACCGCCTGCGCTCGCACACACCCGGCGTCCACATGATCACGGTGTCCGCCCCGGCGCACGAACCGCTCGCGACCTGGGCCCTGCTCGACCACGAACGGCCCGGCACGGCCGACTTCGTCCTCGACCCGGCCGGCGACGACACGGGGCCCGGTCAGCACGTCGTCGACGATCCGCGATGACGCCGACCGCTCGCTCCCGGCGGGTCGACCGTGTCGACGGTGCCCACCCGGCCACCCGAACCGGCACCGGCGGTCCCGGCCGGGAACGGCGCCGCCGCGACCGGTCTTGGGCGCGCGCCACGGTGGCGGCGGGTACTCAGCCCGGTTGCCGCGTCCAGTCGTCCGGCAGGACCTGTCCTCGGGCGCCTCCGGCGGAGCACGGTGTCCGGGCAGCCGGGCGCTGAACACCGTGGAGACCGGGAGCGAGTTCCGGCGAAAGGAGAACGAGAGAGTGAGGAAACCCATGAAGGCCGTCCAGTTGCTGGAACCCGCCAAGGTCGAGCTGACCGAGGTACCCGTCCCCGAGATCGGCCCGTCCGAGGTGCTGTTGAAAGTCCGCGCCGCGGGTGTGTGCCAGACCGATGTGCACTTCCGCCACCTGGAGGAAGAAGCGGTACCCCGCGGCACCGTCCTCGGGCACGAGATCGCCGGTGAGGTGGCCTCGGCGGGGGCCGCCGTGACCGGCTGGGAGCCGGGAGACGCCGCAGTCGTCTATCCCTGCTGGGGATGCGGCACCTGCCGGATGTGCCTGGCCGGACGGCACAACATGTGCCGACGGACCGGTGGCCGTTTCATCTCTCCACCCACCCCCGGAGTGAGCCGGGACGGGGGGATGGCCGAGTATGTCGCCGTACCCGCCTGGGCCCTGGTCCCCATCGGCGATCTCGACCCGGCTCTCGCCGCGCCCCTCGCAGACGCCGCGCTGGTCCCCTACCACTCCGTCCACGCCGTCAAGGACCTGCTGGTCCCCGGCTCCACCGCGGTCATCATCGGAGCCGGCGGACTCGGCCAGATGGCCGCCCAGATCCTGCGCGCCCTTACCAGCGCACAGGTGATCGCGCTCGACGTCAACGACGACGCCCTCACCGCCGTACGCGACGAGGTCGACGCCACGCTGCGCTCCGACTCGTCCACGGTCGTCACCGACGTGCTGGCTCTGACCGGCGGTTACGGTGCCGAGGTGGTGTTCGACTTCGTCGGTCGCGACAGCACCATGGCCCTGGCCGCCGGTCTGGTCGCCCCCGGCGGAGCGATCCGCTTCATCGGCCTCTCGAACGGCGTCTACCGCTTCACAGCCGGCTCCGGCGTGACCGACCTCCCCTGGGAGGTCTCCGTCACCCGCCCCTACAGCGGAACGATCGGCGAACTCGCCGACATCGTCGCCCTCGCCCACGCCGGCAAGATCCGGCCCCAGGTGCGGCGCTTCCCCTTCGACCAGGCCCTCAAGGCCCTCGAAGAACTGGAAGCGGGGCGGATCCGAGGCCGCGCCGTCCTGACTGTCGCCCCGAGCCCCACCGGCACCGAAGTCTGATCCGCCCGGCCCGAGGACCCCGAGTACGTGCGCCGGTTCCAGGAAAGGCTCACCCCCCGTTCGCTGTCTGCGGGCCGGGGGGGTGAGCCGAGCTGGCACGGGTTCGGGCGCCCCGTCCTTGTGTCGCGGTGAGATGGACGGGAGCGTGGCCCCGTCCGTCTGCTCTGATCGCTTCAGCCTCCCGATCGCCTCTGAGGCGATTCCGCTCCGGCGTCGGCTTTCATCGGGTGGGTCAGCTTTCGACTTCGGTCTTGTCGCCGCCCCAGAGGGTGTGGAACGTGCCCTCGCGGTCGGTGCGGTGGTAGGTGTGCGCGCCGAAGTAGTCGCGCTGGCCTTGGGTGAGGGCGGCGGGGAGGCGTTCGGCGCGCAGTGAGTCGTAGTAGGCGAGGGTGGCGGCGAAGGCCGGGGTGGGGACGCCCTGGGTGACGGCGGTGGCGATCACGGCGCGCCAGTCGTCCTGGGCAGCGGCGATCTCCTCCGCGAAGCTCTTGTCGGCGAGGAGGCTCGCCATGTGGGGCTGGGCCTCGTAGGCGCTGGTGATGCGGTCGAGGAACGCGGCACGGATGATGCATCCGCCGCGCCAGATCGCGGCGACCTTGCCGAGGTCGATGTTCCAGTCGTACTGCTCGCTGCCGGCGGAGATCTCGTGGAAGCCCTGGGTGTAGGCGACGATCTTCGAGGCGTACAGGGCCTGTTCGACCTGGTCGGCGAAGGCCGCCGCCTCGTCCTTGCCGAGGTTGCGGGCGGTCGGTCCGGCGAGGTCGCGTGAGGCGTCGCGGAGGTCGGCGTGGCCGGAGACGGAGCGGGCGAAGACGGCCTCGGCGATGCCGGAGACGGGAACGCCCAGGTCGAGGGCGATCTGCACGGTCCAGCGGCCGGTGCCCTTCTGCTCCGCCTGGTCGAGCACGACGTCCACGAAGGGCTTACCGGTCGCCGTATCGACGTGCGAGAGCACTTCTGCGGTGATCTCGATCAGGTAGGAGTCCAGGCGCCCGGTGTTCCAGGTGCGGAAGACGTCCGCGATCTGCGCGGGGGAGTACCCGGCCACGTCGCGGAGCAGGTGGTACGCCTCGGCGATGAGCTGCATGTCCGCGTACTCGATGCCGTTGTGCACCATCTTCACGAAGTGTCCGGCGCCGTCGGGGCCGATGTGCGTGACGCACGGCGTGCCGTCCTTGGCCTTCGCCGAGATCTTTTCCAGCATCGGCCCGAGCGAGTCGTACGACTCCTGGCTGCCGCCCGGCATGATGCTCGGTCCGTTGAGCGCGCCCTCCTCGCCGCCGGAGATGCCGGTGCCGACGAAGTGGATGCCCTGCTCGCGCAACTCGCGCTCCCGGCGGCGCGTGTCTTCGAAGTGCGCGTTGCCTCCGTCGATGATCACATCGCCGGGTTCCAGGAGAGGCGCGAACTCCGCGATGACAGCGTCCGTGGGCTCTCCGGCCTTCACCATGACGACCAGGCGTCGTGGCCTTTCCAGGGCTGCCACGAAGTCCTCGGCACTCTCGGCCGCGATGAAATCACCCTCGGCGCCGAACTGTTCGACGAGTTCGTGGGTGCGGGCGGCCGTGCGGTTGTGCAGGGCGACGGTGTATCCGTTGCGTGCGAAATTCCGGGCCAGGTTGCGTCCCATGACGGCAAGTCCTGTGACACCGATCTGCGCTGTGCTGCTCATTGTGGCTATGCCTGCTTCCGGTCTCGTGGTGTTCGGCAATTCGGCCGACCGCCAGGATGGAACGGGTTACCGAGCTTACGAGGTACGGACGATCGCGGGCCGAGAGGCTGCCATGGTGTCGCCCATGTGGCCGTGGACGTGACACGCCCACGGCCACCGTGGTCAGGGATCGGCCGGGTGTGGCACCGCGGCCCCGCCGTTATCCCGCCTGTTCGGCCGCGGCGGTCGGCGCGTCGGTGTCGGACTCGACGAGGAACCCGCCGGACTGGTGGTGCCAGAGCTTGGCGTACGCGCCGTCGGTGAGCAGGAGTTCGTGGTGCGTGCCCTGCTCCACGATGCGGCCGTGGTCGAGCACGATGAGGTGGTCCATGGCGGCGACCGTACTCAAGCGGTGCGCGACGACGAGGGCGGTGCGGCCCTCCATCAGCTGCCACAGCGCCTGCTGGACGAGGGTCTCGCTCTCGGAGTCGAGCGCACTGGTCGCCTCGTCCAGCAGCAGGATCGGCGCGTCGCGCAGGATCGCCCGGGCGAGGGCGACCCGCTGGCGCTGCCCGCCGGAGAGCTTGACCCCGCGTTCCCCGACCATCGTGTCGAAGCCCGCCGGGAGCTGGTCGGCGAACTCGGTGACATGGGCCGCGTCGGCGGCGGCGCGGATCTCGGCGTCGGTCGCGTCAGGGCGGGCGAAGAGGATGTTCTCGCGCAGGGTGCGGTGGAACATGGCCGGTTCCTGCGGGACGTACGCGATCAGGCTCCGTAGGTCCGACTGGCGCAGGCGGCTGATGTCCTGGCCTCCGATCAGGATGCGGCCGGACCGGACGTCGGCCATCCGCAGCAGCAGCCGGGTGAGCGTGGTCTTGCCGCCGCCCGACCGTCCGACCAGGCCGATTCTCGCCCCGCTCGGCACGTCCAGTTCGAGGCCGTCGAAGATCGGGTCGCCCCCGTCGTGCGCGAAGGTGACGCCCTCGAAGCGGACGTCCGCGGCCCTCGGGGCCAGCGGCTCGGGGGTCGCGGGGTCGGTCACGGTGGGCTGTACGAGGAGCAGTTCGGTGAACTGGGCCGCCTCGGTCATCGAACTCTCGAGGCGGCGGTAGATCTGATTGAACTCGAACATGATGCGGGTCGAGCCGGTGTAGTACGTGAAGGCGACCACGATCGCCTCCACGCTGCCGCCGCCGGCGCCGATCCCGACGGCGAGGAGCAGGCCGAGTCCGTTGGTGAGAACGGACAGCGGTGCGACGAGTGTGTCGATGCGGAGATTGCCGTAGTCCCACGAACGCAGCGTCAGCCGCCGGGACTCCGCGACCCGTGCCCGGTGTTCGGCGGCCTCACGCTCCTCGGCCGCGAAGGCGCGCACGGTGTCCATGTTCATCAGTGCGTCGGACACGTGGCCCGAGACCCGGGCGATCGCCTCCTCGCGCCGGTTGACCAGCTTCTGGCGGCGTCGGATGAGGGGCGCGGCGCACACGGCGGTCAGCGTGATCATCGTCAGCAGGCCGGCCACCAGCAGGGGGTCGTAACTCCACAGGATCACCGTGCCGAACAGCAGCGGGGCCAGGCTTCCGACGACGTTGAACGTGAGGGTGTCGACGAACTCCTCGAAGCGGGCGGCGTAACTCAGCACCCTTTTGGTCAGGGATCCGGCGAAGTTGTCCTGGAAGAACGAGGCGTCCTTGGCGAACAGTTCGTCCATGCCAGTGACGTACAGGTGCTCGATGCCACGGGCGTCGACGCGGTTGAGGCAGTGGAGCCCCGCCCGCCAGAAGGTCTCCGCCAGGAGCAGGACCCCGGCGAACACACCGACGTACGGGAGCGCCTCGCGGATGCCTATGGCTCCGTCGTCGGCGATCCGGCCGACGAGTTTCGCGACCACCAGTGGCGCGACGTATGTGATTCCGATGTTGCCGAGGGCCGGGAGCGCCAGTGCGGGAACGGAGAGTCCGCGCTGGCGGGACAGTTCCCGTAAGTAGTTGCGGAGTGCGAGCCGGACCGGGCCCTTGCGCGGTCCGGTGCCGTGAGACTGCTGCGATCCCATGCCGACCTCATGTCGTTATGTCGTTTCGCGGGCAGTTGCTCCGGGCTTCACCGCGGTGGGGGCTGCGCCCTGAAGGGCGCGGCACCGTACCGGGCGGAGCGCTCGCCGCCCGTCCGTGGCGAGAGATCCGGGGGAGGCAAGTCTTCCGTGGCCGGGCGGTCGGCGTCCAAGTGTTTTCGGGGGGACGGGCAGGGCGGCGGCGCATTCCGGCCGGTCCGAGGGTGCCGGGAAGCGGGCAAGCCGGGTTACGACCGGCGTCCGCCGTCGATGGCGCGGGGCTCGGTCGTGAACCCGGTCCCTTCGAGGATCGTCACTGTCGCGCGCGTCCCCGTCGACAGGGTGGTTCCGGGACATCGGTCAGCAGACGGTGTGGCCGGTTCCCGCCCCCCTGCCCGGCCGCCGCGGTGGGGCAGCCGGCCATGGGTCGGCTCATTCGGCTCCCTCGCCTCGGCGCCGGCCTCGTCGGTGCCGTGCCGTGGGCGCCCCGGGGTCGAAACCGCCGGTGTGCCCTCAGCGCGCCGGCTCCTCCCCGAACAGGTCCCTCTCCTCGGGGATCAGGTGCATCGCCGCTTCCTCGGCCGAGGCCGCCGCGCCGTCGATGCCGACATCCTGAGCCGTGAGGGTGGATGGCACATGCCCGTCACCCTCCTGCGTGAGCCGGCCCGCGCGGCCCGTCCCCACCTCGGTGTCGTAGAGCTCCCCGTCGCCGTCCGCCAGATCCCCCGGACCGTCCTGGGGTGGGGCCATGTCCTCGGGAACCTCCCTCGTCAGGCGCCTGTCGAGGGATTCGCCCGTGTGCTGCTCCGAGGCGGTGGTGCCCTCGTCGTCGACCACCCAGGGCCGGTCCGGCGGGGAGTAGCCCTCGTCCAGGACGTCGTCGATCGCGGACGTGTCCAGGGTGTCCTCGAGATCCAGCAGGTCATCGGGGTCGGAGGCCTCCGGCTCCTGCGGCTGGTAGACGTCGTCCCCCCGGTCGCTGTCAGTCATGGCGTGGTCCCTTCCTCCGGGTCCCCTATTTGCAATTCCACTCCGGTCCGGCGAGGGGCGCAACGGAAGCCGTTTCCCGTCAGTGGTGACGTTGTTTTAGATGACAATGAAAACGATTGTCGATAGCGTGTGTGCGGTCGGGCCGGATGCTTCCGCGTCAGGGGTGACCCCTGCCTGCCCGCAATCCCAACTGCACTGTGAGAAGGGGGAGCTCGTGGCTCATCTGTTGGTTGTCGAGAGCTGGGTCGGATCGATGAGCAGACTGCTGCCGCGGGCCCTGGGGGAGGGCGGACACCACTTCACCTTCCTCACCCGCGATCTGCACCACTACCTCCGAGCGGCACCGGAGGGGGCAGGACATCCGCTGCTCACCGCCCGTAACGTCGTCACGGGGTCCACCAATGACGTCGACACACTGCTTCCCCAGGTCGAACGGTTGCATGCTGCTCTGTGCTTCGACGGAGTGGTCACGTCCTGTGACTACTACCTGCCGGCCGCAGCGAGGATCGCCGCCCTGCTGGGTCTGCCGGGTCCCTCGGCCGAAGCCATGGAGAACGCCTGTCGCAAGGACGCCACCCGTCGCGTCCTGGCCGCCGCCGGTGTCCCCGGCCCCCGCTTCGCGGTGTGCGCGGACGGGGCGGAGGCCGCCGTGGCCGCCAGGGACATCGGCTATCCGCTGGTGGTCAAGCCGGTGGACCTCTGTGCGGGCATGTTCGTACGCAGGGTCGACGACGCGGAACAGCTGGCCGCGGCATGCCAGGCGCTGGCAGGCTTCCCGCGCAACGCCAGGGGGCAGCGGCGCGCACCCCACATCCTGCTCGAGGAGTTCCTCCGCGGTCCCGAGGTGAGCGTCGAGACCGTGACCTGCCGCGGCGTCGCGCACGTCGTGGGCGTCACGGACAAGAGCGTCGGCGGGGCCCCGGCCTTCGTCGAGACCGGCCACATGTTCCCGGCCGCCCTGGACCCGGACGACGTGGCCGCCGCGACCGGCACCGCGGTGAGCGCCGGGGCGGCGCTGGGGCTCGACGACGTCGTGGCACACACCGAGATCAAGCTGACGGCCGACGGTCCCCGGGTCGTGGAGGTCAATCCCCGCCCGGCGGGCAACCGCATCACCGAGCTGGTCCGCCACGTCACCGGGATCGACCTCGCCGCGGCCTGCGTCGATGTGGCGCTCGGCCGGGAACCCGACCTCCGCCGCCGTGACACGGGGCTGCGCAGTGCGGCCATCGGGTTCCTCGTCCCCGGAAGCGCGGGCACCCTCGTGGCCGTGGAGGGTGCCGACGGCGTGCGGGACGCCGACGGGGTCCTGGAGGTCCAGCTCGCCGAGGCGGGCCGCACGGTGGAGGCGGCGGACAGCAACAACGCGTATCTCGGGCACATCATGGCGGGCGACGCCGGCGGACTCGGCGCACGGGCCCGTGTCGAGGCGCTGCTCGCGGACGTACGCCCCCGGCTGGTGCGCTCATGACGACGGCCTCGCCCGACCGGGCCCCGTGTCTCGGCACCCTCCTCCAGCGGGCACTCCACGGCGAACTCGGCCCGGACCCCCTGGCCCGCCGCATCGCCGTGGCCTTCACGACCTCCCAGGCCGTACGGCACGACGGGCGGCGTGGCGGATACCGCAACGAGGTCCTCAGCCTCCGGCTCGGCCGCGCCGTCGGGTCGTGCGCGGTCGAACCCGGGGCGCTTCCCGCCGGAACCGTCGAGGACTGCGCCGGCGCCGACGTGGCCGCACTCCTCGCCCACCCGCTGCTGCCCGTGCGCGTCGCGGCGCTGGACGCCTACCTGATGGACGTCATGCCCCACACCCCGTCCAACGGCGCGCAGCCGGTGACCATCCCCGCCGGGAGCTCGCTGGAGCGTTCGCAGGCGCGGGCCGCCGCCCTGACCGACCTGCTGGACCTGGAGCCCGGCTCCACCGTCCTCGTCGTCGGGGTCGTCAACTCGCTGCTGGCCGAGCTGCGTTCGCGCGGCCTCACTGCAATTCCCTGCGACCTGAAGGGCGGCACCACCGAGTGGGGCGAGCCCATCACGCCGGACGCCCTCGGGGAGATCGGCCGCTGCGACGCGGTGCTGGCCTCCGGTATGACACTCGGCAACGGAACCTTCGACCCGCTGCGCCGGAGCTCCCAGGAGCACGGGAAGCCACTGGTCATGTTCGCCCAGACCGGAAGCGCGGTCCTGCCCCGCTTCCTGGGCGCCGGAGTGACCGGCGTCTGCGCGGAACCGTATCCCTTCTTCTGGCTCGACGGCGGGCCCGGAACCATCCACCACTACCGCGCGGACGACGGAGGCACCTCGTGACCACGGCATCCCTGCCCGCCCTCGCCCCCAACCGCGAGCTCCTCTCCCTCCTCGGCCGGACCCCGCTGGCCAGGATCACCACCGGACTGCCCCTGCCCCACCCCGGCTTCTGGGCCAAGCTCGAAGGACACGCCGTCGGCGGGATGAAGGCACGGGCCGCCGTCTCCATGCTCCTGGGTGCCGAGGAGCGCGGCCAACTACTCCCAGGCGCACCGGTCGTGGAATCGACCTCCGGCACACTCGGCATAGGACTCGCCTTCGCCGGGCAGGCCCTCGGGCACCCCGTCGTGCTCGTCGGCGACAGCGAACTCGAACCCTCCATGCGGCAGTTGCTCCGCTCGTACGGCGCGCGCCTCGAGATCGTGGACCGCCCCGCCGCGCACGGCGGCTGGCAGGGAGCACGTCTGGAGCGACTGCACGACCTGCTCGGCCGGCTGCCCGGCGCCTACTGGCCCGACCAGTACAACAACCCTGACAACACCGCGGGTTACGCCTCGCTCGCGGCCGAACTGGCCACCCAGCTGGACCGCCTCGACATCCTCGTCTGCAGCGTCGGCACCGGGGGTCACAGCGCCGGGATCGCCGGACCGCTGCGCAGACACTGGCCCGGCCTGCGCATCGTCGCCGTGGACTCCACCGGATCCACGATCTTCGGCCAGGCCGCCGCGCCCCGGCTGATGCGCGGTCTCGGCAGCAGCATCCACCCGCGCAACGTCGCGTACGACGCCTTCGACGAGGTCCACTGGATCGGCCCGGCCGAAGCCGCCGATGCCTGCCGGCGCCTCGCCCGGGGCAACTTCGTCAGCGGTGGCTGGAGCACCGGCGCCGTCGCCCGTGTCTCCGCCTGGGCGGCCCGCACCCACCCCGGGGCCGCCGTCGCCACCGTCTTCCCCGACGGGCCCCACCGCTACCTCTCCACCGTCTACGACGACGACTTCATGACCGCCCACCAACTGGACCCCGCCCGCGCGGCCGGGACCCCCGTCGACGTCCCGCACCCGCGCGCCCCGCAGACCGGGGGCTGGTCCAGGTGCACCACCGTCACCGATCCGCTGGCGGAACGACTGGAGAGGCAGCCGTGAAACTGACCCAGCACACCGTGCGGCTCGTCCTCGCCGAGCCGCTGCGCATCTCGCGATCGACCATGACCGCCCGCGACGCCGTGCGTCTCACCGTCGAGCACGAAGGGCTCAGCGGCCATGGAGAGGCCGTCACCAGCGTCTTCTACGGCCTCGACACGCCTGCGCTGCAACGCCTCGCCACCCGTACCGGAGAGCGGCTCACCCGCTTCGACGGACCGGAGACCGCCCTGCACGCCCTGCGCGTCGGCGAGCTCACCCCACCCGGCACCCCGGCCGCCGTGACCGCCGCCACCGAGGCGGCCCTCCTCGACCTGGTCGGCAAGCGCACCGCCACCGCCGTCCACCGCTTCCTCGGCTCGCCCGCCGCACCGAGGGCCGCCACCGCCCGCACGATCTCCCTCACCACCCCGGGGCGGGCAGCGGCCCAGGCCCGGAGGCTGGCCGAAGCCGGATTCTCCGTCATCAAGATCAAGGCGGGCGACCCGGACGAGGAAGCCGATCTGGACCGGGTCCGCGCCGTCCGCGCCGCCGCCCCCGCCGCCCGTCTGCTCCTCGACCCCAACGGTGCCTGGTCGGCGGGACAGGCACGCACGCTCCTGCCCCGGTTCGCCGATCTGGGTGTCGAAGCCGTGGAACAGCCCCTCACACCCGGTGACCCGGAGGCCCTCGCGCGGCTCGCCGCCCGCTCGCCCGTCCCCGTCATCGCCGACGAGGACGCGGTCACCTACGAGGACGCGCGGCGGCTCGCCGGACGCGTCCACGGCATCAACGTCAAACTCGCCAAATGCGGCGGCGTCCACGCAGCACTCCGTATCGCCGCCCTGATCGAGGGCAGTGGCACAGACCTGATGCTCGGCTGCCTGACGGCCAGCACCCTGGGCATCGCCCCCGCCGTCCACATCGCCGACCGGGCCCGCTGGACCGACCTCGACGGCCACCTCCTGCTCGCCCACGACCCGTGGACCGGGATCGGGGGCGACGACGGCTTCGTCGCCGCCAACGGGCTCCCGGGACTCGGCGTACGGCCCCGCGCCGAAGCCGGGGTCCGGAGCGCCGCCTCATGAGGACCGTGCACGAGATCCGCGGCTTCCCGCTCGCCATCCGGCTGCTGCTGGTCAACCAACTCGGCGTCAACACAGGCTTCTACCTCCTCATCCCCTACCTCGCCACCCACCTCGGCGACAACCTGCGCATGTCGGCGGCCGTCGTCGGCATCGTCCTCGGCGTACGGAACCTGAGTCAGCAAGGCCTCTTCCTCATCGGCGGGTCCGCCGCCGACCGGCTCGGCGCCCGAGGCGTCATCATCGCCGGATGCGCGATACGCACCGTCGGCTTCGCCCTCTTCGCGTTCGGTGACGGACTGCCCGTCCTGCTCGCCGCCTCCGTACTCAGCGGAGTGGCCGGGGCCCTGTTCAACCCCGCCGTCCGCACCTACCTCGCGCAGGAGGCGGGGGAGCGCAGAGCCGAGGCATTCGCCCTGTTCAACGTCTTCGCGACGACCGGCGCCCTCATCGGACCGCTCCTGGGCAGCGCCCTGCTGCTGGTCGACTTCCGGGCGTCCGCGCTCACCGCCGCCGGCATCTTCGCCCTGCTCACCGTCGCCCAGGCCCTGGTACTCCCCGCCCGGGACGTGCCACCGGCCACGGGCAGCGTCACGTCCGACTGGCGCGAAGCCGTCAGCAACCGCGCATTCCTCGCCTTCGCACTGTCGATGGTCGGCATGTTCACCCTGGAGAACCAGCTCTACCTGCTGCTGCCGGCCGGTGCCCGCCAGGCCACCGGCTGGGACGGAGCCGCCGGACTGGTCTTCCTCGTGGGGACGATCGCGGGCATCGCCTTCCAGCTGCGGATCACCCGCGCACTCAAGAACAGGGGCACCAGAGGACGCTGGATAGCCACCGGCATGGTGCTGATGGGGCTCGCCTTCGTACCGCCGATGCTCGTCGCGGGCACGGACACACCGCCGGACGGCGCCCTGGACGCCACCCTGCGCGCCCTGCCTGTGCTGGCCGGCGCCCTCCTGCTCCACCTCGGCGTCATGACCGCGCAGCCCTTCGTCATGGAGCTGATCCCGGGCTTCGGCCGGCAGGCGCTGACGGGAACGTACTTCGGGATCTTCTACGCGGTCTCCGGCATCGCGGCGGCCGTCGGCAACGCGGCTGTCGGCTGGGCCATGGACGCCGCCCGGCGGGGCGGGGACAACAGTCCGGCCGAGCTGCTTCCCTGGGCCTGCTGTCTCGCGGCCGGGCTCCTCTCGGCGGCCGGCGTGACCTGGCTGCACCGCAAGGGCACCCTGCCACGGACACAGCCCGCGCCTGTGGCGGTGACGGCATGAAGCACCGTACGGGGAATCTGCTCACCGACCGCCCCGAACTGTACGAGGCCAGATTCCCGGACCCCGAACGCCTCGCCGGACGCTGGGCGGAGGACCTCCTGCGACTCCACGGCGCCGGGCCGGCCGTTCTGGACCTGGGCTGCGGGACCGGCCGGGACGCCGCCGTCCTCCACCGTGCCGGACGCCGTGTCACCGGCGCCGACCTCTCCGGCACCATGCTCGCCCACGCCCGCGCCCACCACCCGGGCCCGGAGTACGTACAGGCCGATCTGAGCCGGTTCGATTTCGGTCAGCGGGTCTTCGACGCCGTGGTGTGCCTGGACAGTTCGCTGCTCTACTGCCACACGAACGAGCAGCTCGACGGCTTCCTGGCGTCCTGCCGGCGCACCCTGGTGCCCGGCGGCCTGCTGGTCGGTGAGATGCGCAACGGCGCGTACTTCCTCGGCCGGGACGCACCCCCCACCGCGCCCGCCGTCTCCCGCTTCACCTGGCACGGCACGACCTACCACTCGTCCACCGCACTGCGCGTCGACCGAGCCGCACAGCTCCTGCGGCGCACACGCGTCTGGACCACCGACGACGGCGGCCCGCCCGTCGAGGAGCACTCCGCGTGGCGGCTGCTCCTGCCCCAGGAACTGCGCCACCTCCTCACCGCGCACGGCTTCGACGTACTCGCCCTGTACGACGGCCCCGGGCCACGCACCGAACCGGCCTGGCAGCCGGGAGCCGTCCCCGGTACGGCGGCCGACGGCGACCGGCTCCACGTCGTCGCGAGGAAACGGGCACCGGCATCCACCGGCAATCCAGCACATCCAGCAACGGGAGATCAGCCATGACCGCATCAGCCGACAGACACGAACGCTTCCCCGGTCTGCGCAGGCGCGGCTTCCTCGCCGCCGCCGGGGGAGCCGCAGGACTCGGCGCGCTCACGCTCGCCGGATGCTCCGCACCCACCGCCACCGAGGCCGGCTTCGGCAAGGGCGACGGCACCCCCCGGCGCGGCGGACGGGTGCGCGCCGCCTTCGCCGGGGGCGGCGCGAGCGAAACCCTCGACCCGCACCTGGGGAACCTCTTCGCCGACGCGGCACGCGGCAAGGCCCTCTTCGACAAGCTCGCCGACTACGGCGCCGACCTGGCCGCGGTCCCACGGCTGGCCGAGACATGGGAACCGAACACCGGCCTCGACCGCTGGACCATCACCCTGAGGCAGGCGGAGTTCCACGACGGGAAGCCCGTGACGGCCGACGACGTCCTGTACAGCTACCGCCGCATCGCCGACCCGGAGAAGGCGTACCGCGCCCGCGCTTCCCTGGAGCCCATCGACCTGAAGGCGAGCCGCGCCACGGGGGAGCGGACCGTCGAGTTCGTGCTCAAGCGGCCGACGGCCGAATTCCCCAACGTGATGGCCGCCTTCGGCACCTTCATCGTGCAGGACGGCGCCACCGGATTCGACCGGGAGCCCATCGGCACCGGCCCCTTCCGCTTCGTCTCCTTCGCCCCCGGGCGGTCCACCGTCCTGCGCCGCAACGACACCCACTGGGAGGGCGCCCCGCACCTCGACGAGCTCGAGTTCGTCGTCGCCAACGAGGAGTCCGCCCGGATCAACGCCCTTCTCGGCGGCCAGGTCGAGTACGCGCACGAGCTCAACCCCGCCACCGGGCGCGCCCACGAGAAGGCCGGCGCCGTCGAGATCGTCCGGCTGCGGAACAGCGCCATGCAGGCGTTCGCCATGAAGACCGACCGCCCGCCCTTCGACGACCCCCGGGTCCGCGAGGCGTTCTTCCTCATCGCCGACCGCGAGGAACTGGTGAACGGCGCGCTTTCCGGCGCGGGCGAGAAGGGCAACGACCTCTTCGGTAAGGGATATGAGTACTACGCCGACGAACTCCCGCAACGCGAACAGGACATCGGTCGCGCCCGCAGCCTGCTCAAGCAGGCCGGCGCGCAGGACCTGAAGGTCACACTCGACTCCTCCGCCGTAGCCGCCGGTTTCACCGAGGCCGCCGGGATCTTCCGGGACCAGGCGGCACGCGCCGGAGTCAGCGTCGACGTGCGGATGGGGAGCAAGGACTCCTACTGGAAGGACATCCTCGACTCCGGCACCCTGTGCTGCTACCGGTCCGGGGCCATGCCCATCGAGTCCCACATCTCCCAGCGGCTGCTCACCGACTCCACCACCAACGCCACCAGGTGGCAGGACAAGAGCTTCGACGCGCTCTACCGGCAGGCCCAGTCCACCAAGGACAGGACGGCCCGGGCGGCCCTCTACGGGCGGATGCAGCGACAGCTGCACGCCGAAGGAGGCTTCCTCGTCTGGGGCTTCGGCGACTGGATCCTCGGCACATCACGATCCCTGCGTGGTGTCGCGCGCGAAGCGCCCGCCAACACCCTGGACTGGGCGCGCTTCGACAAGGTCTGGCTGGCGTGAGCGGACTGCGTTCCTGGGTCGCCCGGCGGCTGCTCCTGGGCGCCGTGCAGACCGCGGCCGTCGTGCTGCTGGTCTTCGCACTCACCGAGGCGCTGCCGGGCGACGCCGCGGTGGCCTTCGCCGGGGACCAGCCCGACCCGCAGCGCATCGCGGCCGTCCGCGAGGCGATGGGGCTCGACCGGCCCGCCCACGAGCGGCTCGCGGACTGGGTCGTGGGGCTGCTCCACGGCGACTTCGGCACCTCGCTCACCTCCGGCCGGCCCGTCGCCCGATTCCTCGCGGACGGCTTCGGCCCCACCCTGCTCCTCGCCACCGTCGCCGTCCTGCTCCTGGTCCCGGTCGGGGTAGGCCTCGGTGTCCTCGCCGCCCGCCACGAAGGGCGGTTCACCGACCGGCTGATCAGCTCCGCGGCCCTCGGGGTCTACGCGGTGCCCGAATTCGCCCTCGGCGTACTGCTGGTGAGCGTCTTCGCCCTACGGCTCGGCTGGCTCCCGCCGACCGCCGTCGGGTACAGCACAGGGCTGCTCGCGCACCCCTCCGTGCTCGTCCTGCCCGTCCTGGTCCTGCTCGCCCGGCCCGTCTGCTCGCTGGCACGTCTGGTCCGGGCCGGCATGGTCGAGGCGCTCGCCGCCCCGTACACCGCTCATGCCGAGCGGTACGGGATCTCCGGCGTCCGCATCCGCTACGCGCACGCCCTGCCCAATGCCTTGGCCCCCGCCACGCAGCAGCTCGCCCGCACCATCGACTGGCTGCTGTGCGGCGTCATCGTCGTGGAGGCCCTCTTCGTGATCCCCGGACTCGGCACCGTCCTCATGAACGCCGTGGCCGACCGCGACATCCCCGTCGTGCAGGGACTCGCGGTGGTCTTCGGTCTCGCCACCGTCGTGCTCAACCTCGGGGCCGACCTCGTCACCCACCGCCTCGCACCACGCTCGGTGGTGGCGGCGTGAAGCGGCTCCGCAGATACGCACCCGGGGCCGTCGTAGCCGCGGTCCCGCTCGGCCTCGCCCTGGCCGGCCCGTTCCTCGTGGGAGAGCCCTCGGCCCGCGCCGCCTCCTTCACCCTCGGCGGCGGCCATCTGCTGGGCACGGACTTCGTCGGCCGGGACGTCGTTCACCAGGTGCTGCTCGGCGGACGGCCCGTGGTCCTCGTCGCGCTGGCGGCCACGGTCCTCGCGTACCTCGTCGCCCTGCCGCTCGGCCTGATCAGCGCGCTCACCCACCGGAGGTGGCTGGAGGAAGTACTGATGCGCCCGCTGGACGTACTGCTCGCCGTTCCCTCGCTGCTCATGATCCTGCTGGTCGCCGCCGTCTTCCCGCCCGGTGCGGCGGGACTCGCGCTGCTGGTCGCCTTCGTCTCCGTCCCGGACACCACCCGGATCGTGCGGGCCGCCGCCGCCGAGGCGGCGTCCCGGCCCGCCGTCGAGGCGCTGCGGATGCAGGGGGAGAGCTGGTGGCGCCTAGCCGTCGGATACGTCGGGCGGTCCATCCTGCGCACCCTGGCCACCGACGCCGGGATCCGGCTGACCGGCGTGCTCTACCTGGTCGCCACGGCCGCCTTCCTCGGCATCGGGGCCGCCCCGGACGCCGCCGACTGGGCCGTGATGGTGGATCGCAACCGGACCGGACTGCTCATCCAGCCCTGGGCGGTCGTCGTGCCCGCCCTTCTCATCGTCGCACTCACCATGGGCAGCAACCTGCTCGTCGACGCCGCCATGGAGAACCGCACCCCGCCCCGGAAGGGCCCTCGCCCATGAACGAGAACCCCGTGATCGCCTCCGTCACCGGGCTGACCGTCGAGGTCGACGGGCGGGCACTCGTCGACCGGGTCTCGCTCCGGATCAGGCCCGGCACCGTCACCGCCCTGGTCGGCGCGTCCGGCAGCGGCAAGACCACGACCGGGCTCGCCCTGCTCGGCGAATACCCCGCGGGCGCCCGAGTGACGGGTGAGGTGGCCGCGCGCGGCGCCCGGATCGGCTACGTCCCCCAGCACCCCGCGGCGGTCCTCAACCCGGCCCGTCGCACCGGCGCCCTCCTGCACGACATGGCGCGTCAGCAGGTGCGGGACCTGCCCCGGCCGCAGCGCCGGGCCGCGGCACGACAGCGCGTCACCCGAGCCCTCGCCGACGCCCAGCTCGACGGCCGCGACGAGGTGCTGAGCCGCTATCCGCACCAGCTGTCCGGCGGCCAGCAGCAGCGTGTCGTCCTGGCGCAGGCGCTGCTCCTCGGCGCCCGCGTCATCGTCGCGGACGAGCCCACCACCGGGCAGGACGCCCTGACCAAGCGCCGCATCGTCGACCAGCTCGCGGCGGTGACGGCACGGGGCATCGCCGTACTGCTGCTCAGCCACGACCTCGACGTCGTGCGCGAACTGGCCCACGAGGTAGTGGTGATGCGCGGCGGCCGCGTGGTGGAGCAGGGAACAGCCCACCGGATCCTGGACGCCCCCACGCATCCGTGGACCAAGGAGCTCCTCGCCGAACCGAGGACCCTGCCGTACGCGGACCCCGGGCGCGTCGGTGCGGAGCTGCTGAGCGTCAGCGGACTCACCGCCCGCCACCGCACCCGCGGCGCCCGCGTCCCCGTGCTGAGCGTGGACCGGCTCTCGCTCCGCAGCGGCGAATGCCTCGCCGTCGTCGGACGCTCGGGCAGCGGGAAGACCACCCTCGCCCGCTGTCTCGCGGGGCTCCACCGCGACCACACGGGGCAGATCCTGCTCGACGGCACCGCGCTGCCGCGCAGCCTGCGGGACCGCAGCCGCGAGCAGCTCGCCGCCGTGCAGTACGTCTTCCAGGACGCCCGGGCGGCCTTCGACGAACACCGGCCGGTCCTGGACCAGGTGGCACGCACGGCGGTACGACTGCACGGAACCGGACACCGGGAGGCGACAGCGGAGGCCCGGCGCGTGCTGACGGAGCTCGGACTGGACGAGGGGCTCGTCGGGAGGCGGCCCGGCCGGCTCTCCGGCGGCGAACTCCAGCGTGCCGCCCTCGCCAGAGCCCTCCTCGCGCGCCCCAGGGTGCTGGTCTGCGACGAGATCACCTCGGGGCTGGACCCGGTGGCGAGGCGGACCCTGCTGGACCTGCTCGCCACGTCGATCCGCCGCCAGGACGGTCCGAGCGTCGTGCTGATCACGCACGACCTCGACACCGCGGCCCCGGCCACCCGCGTGGCGGTGCTGGACGGCGGAGAGGTGGTCGAGGAGGGCCCCCGGGAGCAGATACTGAACGCTCCCCGGCACCCGTTCACGGTCTCGCTGCTCGGTGCCTCGCAGGGACGGGGGACCGCCCCGCGTCCCTGAAGCGGAACCGTGCCCACCCGTCCGGACGTACACTCGGCTCATGGGTCACATCGGCGTCACAGGGAAGTGCCTGCACAAGGCCGCCCCCGGTGTGCCCGCGAGCTACCGCCTCGCCCTGCACGGACACGGCTAGCGACCTTCAGCGGTTGTCACCGCCCGTCCCGCCCTCCCACCGTGTCCGCGTCTCACGCGCCACGTCTCCACCTCGTACGCGCTCCACCTCACCACCGCAGCTTCGGCGTACCGCCGTCGCGGCGTTCCGGCGACGGCCGCACCACGGCTCGAGCCACCCCTCGAAGGGACCACCTTGAAGCTGAGCGAGCTGCTGGCCGGACAGACCCACCACATCCTCCAGGGTGACCCGGAGCGGACGCGCATCACCGCCGGAACGGCGTTCGACGTGGACCGGGTGGCGCCGGGATCGCTCTTCATCGCGGTGCCGGGACACCTGGAGGGCGGCCCCGGAGCGGTGGCCCCCGCCCTGGCCCGGGGCGCGGTCGCGGTCCTGGTGGAGGAAGGCTGCGTACTGCCGGCGGCGGCGGATGACGCCTGTGTCGTGCGGGTGCCGGACACCCGGGCCGCGGCCGCCGTGGCCGCCTCCCGCTACTACGGCGAGCCGGGGCGCGGGATGGACATGGTGGCGATCACCGGCACCAACGGCAAGACCTCCGTCTCGTACATGGTCGAGTCCGTGCTGCGGATCTCCGAGGGGGCGAGTGCCGGGGTCATCGGCACGGCCGGCAGCCGCATCGGCGACGAGGTGATCCCGATGCCCCGGTCGGTGCTGTCCACCCCGGAGTCCCCCGATCTGCAGTACCTGCTGGGGTGCATGCGTGACCGCGGTGCCGGCACCGTCGTGCTGGAGGCCACGTCCATGGGCCTGCTGACGCATCGGGTCGACCGCACGTTCGTCGACGTGGGGGTCTTCACCAACCTGAGCCAGGACCACCTGGACGACCACGGCACGATGGAGAACTACCGGGACGCCAAGCTCCGGCTCTTCCAGGGGCTCTGCGAGCACGCCGTGGTCAACGCGGACGACCCCGTGGGGGCCGGGATCACGACGATGATGCCGGGCGCGGTGACCACGTACGCCCTCGACACCGAGGCCGACTACCGGGCCACCGATCTGGTCGTCGACGCCTCGGGCACCCGCTTCACGCTGCATCACGACGGCCGCAAGTACCCGGCCGCGATCCCCGCACCCGGCAGGTTCTCCGTCTCCAACGCGCTGGCCACGGTGGCGGCCTGCCACACCCTGGGGCACGACCTCGCCGGGCTCGTCTCCGCGCTCGAACGGATGCCGCAGATCCCGGGCCGCTTCGAACGTGTGACGACCGTCGACGGCACCTCGGTGATCGTGGACTACGCCCACTCCCCGGACTCGCTGAACAAGGTGCTCGGCACCATCCGCGGCTTCGCCCGGTCCAAGGTCATCACCGTCTTCGGCTGCGGCGGGGACAGGGACACCACCAAGCGCGCGGAGATGGGTGCGATCGCCGGCACCTACTCCGACCTGTGCGTCCTCACCTCGGACAACCCGCGCGACGAGGACCCCGAGGCCATCCTGGACCAGGTCGCCCCCGGGATCGAGTCCACCGGCACCCCGTACGAACGCCTCGCCGACCGCCGCCGGGCCATCGCCTTCGCGCTCTCGGAAGCCGGACCCGGTGACATCGTCCTGATCGCGGGCAAGGGCAGCGAGCCCTACCAGATCGTCGGTGACCGGCTGCTGCCCTTCAGCGACATGGCCACCGTGCGGGAACTCGCCGACATCCCGGCCGCACGGACTCAGCCCGCCCTGCGGTAGGTCAGGGCGAAGTCGTGTTCCCACCCACCGCCGTCGAAACGGACCTCCCAGGCACCGGTGATGGTGTCGCCGTCCTCGCTGAACGTGCCGGTGAAGCGCTGGCGGAACTCCAGGGGAGTGAAGTCGGGCGACTCCCGCGTGAGCGTCCACACCCCGCCGTCGAAGCTCATCGCGTAGAGGCGGGCCACGCCGCGTGAGTCGAAGTAGTGCTGCGTGTACGCGCCGGTCCCGGGGTCGGCGCGTACGACCATGAGGCCGTCCGGCGCCTCGGGCACCGGAATCTCCGTGCGCTGCACCAGGAAATGCCCGTCGAGGGCCCACTCGAACCAGGTACGCGCCGCCGGCACCTCGCTGCCCGGGCCGTGCCGCGCCGGACCGTGCGGTGACGGGCGGCCCTCTGGGAAGCGCGGTTCCAGATGCCATTCGCCGACGAAGACATCCAGGCGTGCCAGTGCGTCCGGCCTGTCCCCGGTCATGACGATCTCTCCGCTCCGACGCCGCGCGTCCTGGTCCCTCTCACGGATACGTCCGATGCTCTGCCTGCCACGACGGCCCTCACTCCGGCCAGGGTGATTCGAGAACGGTGCGTACGAAGTCCCCGCGCTCGAAGCCGGGAACGTAGTGCTGGAGAACATCGGCCTTGACGTTCCCGAACGTCGTCTCCGGCTTCGGGCCGACCCCTTCGGTGAACGCGGCGAGAATCCGCCGCTTGAAGTCCGGCCGTGGATGGAGCGCCACGATCGCCGCGCGGTCGGCGTCGGAGACGTCCTCGTAACCGATGCCGAGGACGTCGTACTCCACACCGGCGGTCACCAGCTCCACCTCGGGCTCCATGAAGGCCGGGATGCCCGGCGTGGTGTGCAGGGCGATCGCCGTCCACACCCGCCGCACACTGTCCTCCGGAACCCCGTGGGAATGAAGGAAACGACGCGCCTCGTCGGCGCTGTCCACCTCGAAGCGCCGACCGCTGGAACGGAAGCGTTGACCGAGCCCCAGGTCGTGGAACATGGCGCCGATGTACAGCAGTTCCGGATCGAAGGAGAGATCGCGGCGGCGTCCCAGCAGAGCGCCGAAGAGGAAGACCCGGCGCGAGTGGTGGTAGACGAGTTCGCCGGTCGTGTCGCGTACGAGCTCGGTAGCCTCGGACGCGAGCTTCGTATCCGGTACGTGTACGCCGGCTGCCGGGGCCGGGCCGCTTGCCATGGGTGTCACCGAGCCTCCTGTGCGACGTGTCGGGCGGGCGCCTCCAGGATCGGCTCTTCGGGTGGCGGCGCCGGTACCGACAGGCCGTGGATCGCCCGACTGATTCACATCGCGGACGTGTGGATCGGCGCCGTTCAGGTGTTGGCCCGGACCGCCCGCCCGGTGCGAGGCTGACACCGGGGCCCTGACAGGGGCGGAACGGGGAGCACCGATGGAAGAGTTCAGGACGAAGGCCGGAGTGGTCGCCGGACGGCGGGCCGGCCGTGCTCCGGGGGTCGTCGCACTGCGGGGAATTCCCTACGCCGCGCCCCCGTTCGGGGCCGGAAGGTTTCGCGCCCCCCGCCCCGCCGCCCCCTGGGACGGAGTCCGGGACTGCGCCGGATTCGGACCCGTCGCCCCGCAGTCCGCCGAGCTGCCCGGATCTCCGGCCTGGTCACCGGGGGACGAGGACATCCTCAGCCTCAACATCTGGACCACCGGCGGTGGCGGCGACATGCTCCCCGTGCTCGTCTGGATCCACGGCGGCGCCTACGCCTTCGGCTCCTCCGCCCAGCCGGACTTTGACGGAACGGCCCTGGCGGGTCATGGACTCGTGGTCGTCACCCTCAACTACCGTCTGGGCTTCGAGGGGTTCGGTCATGTCCCGCCCGCCGACGGCGAAGAACCCTGTCCCGACAACCGAGGCCTGCTCGACCAGATCGCCGCTCTGCGGTGGGTGCAGGACAACATCGCCGCGTTCGGCGGTGACCCCGGCCGTGTCACCGTGGCCGGACAGTCCTCCGGAGCGACCTCGGTCGCCTGCCTGATGGTGATGGACAGGGCACGCGGCCTGTTCCGCCGCGCCATCGCGCACAGCGCTGTGAACGCCTGCGCCTCCCCGGAATCCGCGGCCCGCACCACGGCGGAGGTCGCCGCCGAGGCCGGTCTTTCCGCCACGTACGGAGAGCTGGTGTCCGCCTCCCCGAAGGCGCTGGTCGATGCCTCCGACCGGGTGACCGACCGATACCGGCGCGACCCCGGATCCGGAGCGCGGCACTACGACCCTGCGATCTACGGCCCCGTTGCCGGGGGCGCCACCCTCCCGCTCGACCCGCTCACGGCGTTCGCCCGCGGCGCCGGCCGCGAGATCGAACTGCTCGTCTGTCACACCGCGGAGGAGTACCGGCTGCTGGACGAGGTCGGCAGCTGTGCGAACGTCACCGAGAAGGAGCAACTCAAAGCGTTCGCAGCGGACTTCGGGATCCCGGAAGCCGTGTTGGACGGTTATCGCGGTCTCCAGCCGGGGGCCTCCGTACACGACACCTACCTGGCCGTGTACGGGGATCTGCTGTTCGGGGAGTACAGCTGCAGACTGGCCGAGACCCACACACGGGGAGGCGGGCGGAGCCGGCTCTCCCGCTTCGTCCGGCAGCGCGACGGCCGGGGGAGGCCGGTCAGGGCCTGGCACTGCGCGGACATCCCGTTCGCCTTCGGCACCGTGGACGACGCACACGTCCACTTCCTCATCGGAGGGCCTCCGGGAACAGCCGACCGCGAACTAGCCTCACGCATGACACGCGCCTGGGCGGAGTTCGCGGCCACCGGCGACCCCGGCTGGCCACCGCTCACCACGGGAGGCGGGCCCGTGCGGATCTGGGACACCTCGACGGACACCGCTCCCGCGGGCCGGTGGGATGCGTTCCGTGCGCCCTGGCGCACCTCCGGACTGCCGCTGCTGACGCCCTGACCTTGCGGAGCGGCCGCCGCATTCGGAGGCTGTCATTGGCATGGACCTGCCCGTCGAACTGGACTACAGTCCGTGGCGACAGCTCTGAGAGCGCTCTCAGACGGCTCTCGGATGCTTCCTGTTCCACCCCCACGATGCTGGAACAACAGAAGGGGCACTCCCTTGAGACACACGACGATGGTGCGGACCGGTCTCTCCGCACTGCTCATCATCGGCACCTGGGCGACAGCCGGCCTGACCCAGGCCTCCGCGGCGGACTCCGCTTCCTCCGCCGAACCTCAGGCGTCGGCCGGAATCATCACGGCCATGCAGCGCGACCTCGGGCTGACGAAACGTCAGGCGGAGGCGCGGCTCACGGCGGAGAAGGCGGCCACGGCTCTGCAGGGAACGGCGCGGGACGCCGCCGGGACGTCGTTCGGCGGCTCCTGGTTCGACGCGGGCAGCGGCCGGCTGACCGTCGCCGTCACGGACAGCGACAAGGCCGGCGCCGTCCGGGCGACCGGCGTTGACGTCCGGGTGGTCGGTCACACGGCGCGCGAGCTCGACGCGGTCAAGAACAAGCTGGACGCGCTGTCCGCACCCAGCGGCGTCAGCAGCTGGCACGTCGATCCCCGGACGAACAGCGTCGTGGTGAGCGTCGTCGCCTCCGAAGAGGGTGACAACGATGTCCGGGCGTTCGTCGCGAAGGCGCGCAAGGCAGGCCCCGTCACGGTGAAGCAGACCGCCGAGGCCCCACAGACCTTCGCCGCGGGAACGGTCGGCGGCGACCCGTACTACACCGGCAACGTCCGCTGCTCCATAGGCTTCTCGGTCCACGGCGGATTCGTCACGGCGGGCCATTGCGGCCAGGCGGGCGGAGCGGTCCGGGGCTGGGACAACTCCGCCATCGGCTCGTTCCAGGGCTCGTCCTTCCCCGACAACGACTACGCCTGGGTGAACGTGGGCAGCGGCTGGTGGACCGTGCCCGTGGTCCTGGGCTGGGGCACCGTGTCCGACCAACTGGTCCGCGGCTCCAACGAGGCGCCGATCGGCGCGTCCATCTGCCGCTCGGGTTCCACCACCCACTGGCACTGCGGCAACGTCCTCGCCAAGAACGAGACCGTGAACTACAGCCAGGGCGCCGTGCACCAGATGACCAAGACCAGCGTCTGCGCCGAACCGGGCGACTCCGGCGGCTCGTTCATCAGCGGCGACCAGGCGCAGGGCGTCACGTCGGGCGGCTGGGGCAACTGCAGCGGCGGTGGCGAGACCTGGCACCAGCCCATCAACGAGATCCTCAACCGCTACGGTCTGACCCTCCACACGGCCTGACGGTGAACCCGCCGGGCCCCGGCCCGGCGGGACGCGACCGGTCTGCTGCGGCAGCAGGGTGGCCCCCTGCTGCCGCAGCAGACCCATGGCCTCCAGTCCGGCTCGTGCCGGGCTCGTGGCCCTTCGCGGCGCTGTCGCCACTCGCCATGCCCCCTCCCCGTGCGGGTGAAGCGGCGGCGTCGGAACGCCACCGCCCCCGCCCCGTGGTGTTGCCTGGTGGCGGAAGTGTTACCCGAGCCTGGAGAGTCGCGTGCAACTGCGCCCCGCCCTCGCCGCCCTCGCGGCCGCGGCCGTCGTCCTCGTCACCGCTCCGGCGGGACAGGTGGCCGCCCACGAAGCCGCCTCGCCGACGGAGGCCGGCACGTTCCTCCGGGAGACCCGGGCGGAGGCCCAGGTCGACGCCTTCTTCCGGGCCTACCGTCAGGCTGTCCTCGGCCGGGGCGACCGGACCCCGGAGCAGGTGCGCGCCCGCTACCTCGCTGCCGAGCTGGACACCCGGCTGGACGCGTGGGCGGCGCAGCACGGCGCGGACCCTGTGTTCCGCGCACAGAACGTGCCCACCGGCTGGTCGTCGCGCTACGAGGGCAGTGGCGCCGGCCACGCCACCGTGGTGGTGACCGAGAAGTGGGGGAGCGGCGCGACCCACGACGTCTGGTTCGCGGTCCGGTCGGCCGACCTCGTCATCGGCGACCTCAAGGATCCGCCGGTCTGATCTCCGGGGCGAGCGTGCCGCGCGCTCCGGGTCGTGACGCCACCGGAAGGGGGCCCCGCCGCCGTGTCTCGCCCGCGTACGATCAGGCGGTCGACCACCGCGTCCCAGCTCGCCCGTACGTTCCCTGGCGCACCCGCTGCCGTGTTTCCGCAGGCAACGGAAGGGACGCCTGACCGGGCCCGCGGGGGGCCGCGAGGAGGGTGTACCCGAGATGCGTGATTTCCCGGCGGCCCAGGACCTGTCCGGTGTCGTACGCGATGCCCTGGGGGCGGGATGCCGCATCCTCGGGGTGGAGCGCCTGCGCGGCGGGAGCAAGAAGGGCGTGTACCGGGTCCGGGTCGACGGATCCCCGGTCCCGAGCGTGATCGTCTACAGGTGGGCCGAGGGGGAGAATTTCTGGCCGGCCACCGGCGCCGGGCAGCCGTCGGCGGACCCGTTCGCCCCCGCCTCGGGCCTGGCGCCTTTCCTGGCCGCACAGCGCGAGCTGGCCAGGGTGGGCGCACGCGCTCCCCGCGTGCTGTCCTCGGGCAGCACGGTGGACGCGACGGACTTCGCGGTGGTCGAGGACGTCACGGGTGGAACGCTCGAGGAGCTCTTCGGGACCGACCCGGTGCGCGCCGCTTCCGCGCTGGCCGACCTGGCCGGCACCCTTGACCTGATGCAGCGTCAGAAATCGTCGCGATACGGGCGGATGGACCTGCTGGAGCGAGGTGGCGTGGCCCCCGGGAGCTCCTGCGAACAGGTAGTGCTGGACCGTGCGCTGCGGGATCTCGCGGAAGCGGCGGAACGCGACGCACGGGTCGCGGCGGCCCGAGGCCGGCTCGCGCGGCAGCTGGACGAGCTGCGGGACATGGTGCGCCCCCGCACCTCGTACGGCCTCGTCCATGGAGAACTCGGCCCCGACCACGTCCTGGTGAGCCCCGAAGGGGACACCGTCCTCATCGACATCGAGGGCCTGATGTACTTCGACGTCGAATGGGAGCACGTCTTCCTCCGCATCCGCTTCGGGCGGCGCTACGCGGCGCTGTCCCGTCCCGGTCTCGACCCCCTGCGCATCGGCCTCTACGCCCAGGCCATGCGCCTCTCCCTGGTCGCCGGTCCCCTCAGGTTGCTCGACGGCGACTTTCCCGACCGGGAGTTCATGCGGGGGATCGCCGAACACAATCTGAGTGAGGCGCTGGCCGCGCTCCCGTAACGCCCTCCGGTCAACTCCCCTCGCGGTGTGTTCCGTTCACGAACTATTGACATGTTCTCAGCCACGGCGTAACACTGGCACCGCGCCGGGAGAGCGCTCTCCCGAAGGTTCCGTACAGCGTTCCGTACAACGCACCATCCAGCTCCACTCTCCCCCCACCGCGCACCCGATGTGCGCGGACGCAGAGCGGCATGGAGGTCCGCATGGCCGAAAGAATCAGCAGAACCACCCTGGTGTCCGCGCTCGTCGTCGCCACCGCACTGGCCCTGGTCGTCATGGGGTTCACGGCGATCACCAGCGCCGGTGCTCCGACGGCAGGGGCGGCCCCGAAGGCCGCCGGCAAGCCGGCCGTGGCGTCACACGCCATGCAGGGGACACAGCACACGCAGGGCCACGTCATGGCGGCCGCCGTCCCGGTCCCTTCGGGGGACGACCCCGACGGCGACGGATACATTCCGGCGGACCCGCCGGTCACCGGGGTGGAGCCGTCCACCGAGATCCCGCCCCACCGGTACTTCCACGAGTTCCAGGCGAACTGCTCGGTCAACCACACCGGATCCGTCGACCCGATCGTCTATCCCGGCCAGACCGGCAAGTCCCACAACCACACGTTCATGGGGAACGACACCACGGACGAGAACAGCACCACCGCCTCGCTCGGTGCGGGCGGCACGGCCTGCAAGGCGCCCGGTGACCTGTCCGCGTACTGGATGCCGACCCTCTACAAGGGAGACCAGGAGGTGCGCCCGGTCGGTCCGCAGACCATCTACTACAAGGCGGGTGTCACCGACTACCGGACCGTGCGGCCGTTCCCCAAGGGGCTGCGCTTCGTCGTCGGCAGCCCGATGCAGACCGCCCAGCAGTTCCGTGACCACCCGGGCATGGTCGAGGGATACGAGTGCGGCGAGAGCTACCACAACTACGAGTTCCCGGCCACGTGCCCGACCAGTCAGGACACGCAGCTCAACCTCCGCATGCAGGCGCCCAGTTGCTGGGACGGCAAGAACCTGGACACCCCGGACCACCAGGCCCACATGGCCTACCCGATCGTGATGGGGGCCAACCAGGACGTCTGCCCGGCCAGTCACCCGGTCGCCCTGCCGATGATCGAGTTCAAGATGGCCTGGCCGGTCAACGGTGACATGTCGCAGGTGAGGCTGGCCAGCGGCACCGGCCACTCCTTCCACTACGACTTCTTCAACGCCTGGGACGACGCGACCCTGGACGCCATGGTCGACCACTGCATCGTCGGCGGCCTGCAGTGCGACGCCCGGGGTTACGACCAGAACAACCCCGGTGAGGGGGCCGCTCTGGACGAGAACTACGAACTGCCCTGACCATCCCCGTCTCTCCCTCGTGGGTGTACCGCGCCCATGAGGGAGAGCGCTCTCCTGCTACTCCCCCCACGAGGAGCTGTCACCCCCATGAAACTGTCACGTCCCACCCCCTCGGCCCGTGGCCGCAGACGTACGACGGCACGTCTCGCCGTCGCCGCCCTTGTCGCCGCAGGAGCGGCCACCCTCCCCGTGCCCGCCGCGCAGGCGGCCGGCAGCGTGGTGAAGGTCGAGGGATCGCAGGGCGCCTGGAAGCTGACCGTCGACGGTTCTCCGTACACCGTGAAGGGCCTGACCTGGGGCCCGGCTGTCGCCGACGCAGGGAAGTACATGCCGGACGTCAAGTCGATGGGCGTCAACACCATCCGGACCTGGGGCACCGACGCCACGACGAAGCCGCTGCTGGACAGCGCGGCCGACAACGGCATCAAGGTCGTCGCCGGCTTCTGGCTGCAGCCCGGCGGCGGCCCCGGCAGCGGCGGGTGCGTCAACTACCTGACGGACACCGATTACAAGAACAACATGCTCGCCGAGTTCCCCAAGTGGGTGGAGACCTACAAGGACCACCCCGGGGTTCTCATGTGGAACGTGGGCAACGAGTCCGTGCTCGGTCTGCAGAACTGCTACAGCGGTGACGCCCTCGAACAGCAGCGCGACGCCTACACGACGTTCGTCAACGACATCACGAAGAAGATCCACGCCGTCGACGCCAACCACCCGGTCACCTCGACCGACGCGTGGACCGGGGCATGGCCGTACTACAAGAAGAACGCGCCCGATCTCGACCTCTACGCGGTGAACTCCTACGGCGCGGTGTGCGACATACGCAAGACCTGGGAAGAGGGAGGCTTCGACAAGCCCTACATCGTGACGGAGGGCGGCCCCGCGGGCGAGTGGGAGGTGCCCGACGACGCCAACGGCGTACCGGACGAGCCGACCGATGTCGCGAAGGCTGAGGGTTACGGCAAGGCGTGGCAGTGCATCACTGACCACACCGGAGTGGCGCTCGGCGCGACGCTGTTCCACTACGGCACCGAGTACGACTTCGGCGGGGTCTGGTTCAACCTGCTCCCGGCGGGCCAGAAGAGGCTCTCGTACTACGCGGTGAAGAAGGCGTACGGGGCCGACACCTCGGGCGACAACACACCGCCCGTGATCACCGGCATGACGGTGGACAACGCCTCGGTCGTCCAGGCCGGCAAGCCCTTCACCGTGAAGGCGTCGGTCTCCGACCCCGACGGTGACCAGCTCACGCACCAGGTGCTGCTGGGCAGCAAGTACGTGGACGACGGCGGGCAGCTCAACGACGCGCAGTTCACGGACAAGGGCAACGGCACCTTCGAGGTCACCGCTCCCGACCGCCTCGGCGTGTGGAAGGTCTACATCAAGAGCTCGGACGGCAAGGGCAACGTCGGCATCGAGACGAAGTCCTTCCAGGTCGTCCCGCCCCAGGTCGGAGGTACGAACGTGGCGGCGGGCAAGCCGGCCACCGCGTCCACCTTCCAGCCGGACAGCACCGGCTGCCCCTGCCCCGCCGGCAACGCCGTCGACGGGTCCTTCGACACCCGCTGGGCCAGTGACTGGGCCGACCAGCAGTGGATCCAGGTGGACCTCGGGGCGAAGACCGCGTTCCACCATGTGCAGCTCGCCTGGGAGACCGCGTACGCCAAGGGATACACCCTCCAGACCTCGGACGACGGCCAGAACTGGACCACCGTCCACACCGTCGCCGAGGGCAACGGCGGCATCGACGACATCGACGTCACGGGCGAAGCGCGCTACGTGCGGGTGAACACCACCGTGCGCGGCACCCCTTGGGGCTACTCGCTCTACGAGTTCGGCGTCTACCGGAGCTGACCGCCCGCAGGATCCACCGCACCGTCCCACTCCCCGCCGTCGGTGCGGCCGGGGAGTCCGGGGGGGGGGGGGGGGGGGCGGGGGCCCCCCCCCCCCCCGGGGCGGGGGGGGGGGGGGGGGGGGGGGCGGCGGGAGGCGGCGGGCCCGCCCCCCGCCCGGGGGCCCCCCCCCCCCCGGCC
>NZ_JBIVVD010000004.1:435535-748165 GCF_044757505.1 Streptomyces sp. NPDC091271
GGTGGGGGCTACTCGCTCTACTTGTGCGGCGTCTCCCGCCGGGGCCCCCCCGCGGTATCCCCCCCCCCCCCCCCCCCCCCGCGGCGGGGGGGGGGGGGGGGGCCGGGGGGGCCCCCGGCCCCGGGGGCCCCGCCGCGGACTCGTGCGCGTGCACGGTGGGGGGCGGGGCCGCGCTGATCGGCGACGGCCCGTCACCGGACCGAGGACACCGTCCCGCCGTCGCGCAGTTCCGCCTCCACCCGGAACGGGGCGTTCTGCGGTGCCCGGACCGCCAGCGTCGGGCCGGCGGCAACTCCGCGCACGGAACCCGCCACCTCGATCCGCTCCACGGCGCGACTTCCGGCGGCGAGCACGTACCAGGTCCCGGCAGGCGACCTCCAGCGGGTGCCGGCGACGACGTGCTGGCCGAACCGGCTGCACAGAGCCGTGTCCCGGTGGTCGGACACCACCTCGGCCCGTGCGGAGGCGTCCGGGGCGAACTGCACCAGGACCCGGCCGGGACCGCGCCAGGTGTCCGCCCGGGTGCACACCCAGTCGGCCGTGGAACGGGCGCCGGGAAGACTCTGCTGCGCGAACTCCCAGTTGTTCACCGCCCGCACCCCTGAATCACGAAGGTCCCGCAGTGAGCACGCCGTACGGGCCCATCCGGCCAGGGCCTCGGCAGCCGTCGCCTCACGTGGCTGCCTTGCCGGAGCGCCGGATCCGGGGCCGGGGGTGTGGGTGAGGTGCACCGGAGCGAGGTCTCCGAGATCCGTGACGAGGAACGCGTGCTTCTCCACGATCTTCTCCGACGACCGCAGCTGCATCACGGGCCAGGACACGCATGCGCCCCCCTCCTCCGGGCGCGGTACCGCCGCGGTCACTCCGTCCCCGTCCACGTCCAGCGTCCTTGCCGGTGCGTCGGGTGCGAGGAGGTCCCGCGTGGCCGACTCCGCCACCCACGGCGCCAGCAGATACCTCGCGGACGTGCCGGTGCGGCTCACGGCGAGTGCCGCGGCCGTGGTGACGTCCGCGTCGTCGACCCGGGCGAAGTCCAGGGTCGCGGCGCCCGCACCGGAGCGTGGTTCGGCGTACCGGACGGCACGCACTCCGCCGTCGTGGAGGAGCACCACGGCCTCGCCGTCCAGATCGCCGGCGAAGAGCAGCTGAGGGGGCTGGGCCGGAGGCACCGCGGCGGTACCGGGAGTGGTGGTGACGTTGACATCGGCCGGGGGACCGGCCCAGCTTCCCAGGGCACGCTCCAGGAGCTCACGGTCCTGGGTGCGGCTGCCCCGAGGCGGCCAGGCGCTGAAGTCCACGCGTGAGGTGTCCGCCCACCGCCCCGGAGGTGTCCGCACCAGAGCCGCGGGATCGATCGCCCCACCCGGTACCGTCCCGCGCAGGGCGGAGGCCGGGGGCCGGGCATCGTCCTCTCCGGATCCGGCCTGGAGCGCCAGGCCCCCCGCCACCGCGAGGAGCACCAGAGCCGCCGCCCCCGCCCGCACCCGGTGCCGGCGCCGCAGCAGGTCGCCGGGGCGCGTCTGCACCGTGCAGGGATCGAACTCGTCCGACAGCAGCAGGCGCCGGACCCGCTCGTGGTCGCTCCCCGCGACGTGCGCGGCGGCGCGCACGGAGCCGGCCGGATCGGCCACCCCCGCCCCGGCGAGCAGTTCTCCGGTGCTTTCGCCGGACAACGACTCCAGCAGGAGCAGGCCCAATGCCCCCCGGACAGGCGCCGGAACATCCGCCAGCGCACGGTCCAGGGCGAACTCGTCCGTCCCGCCGGCACGCGGGAAGAGCCGGAGTCCCCGTACGACCGGCGCCGAGGGGCGGAGAGCCGCCGGTGCGGGCACCCGGCCCGGCCACCAGCGTGGCCTCCGCCCGTACGCCAGCGCGGAACGCACCACCCGCAGGCGCACTCCGGCATAGGCGGGCGTGTGCGGGCCGTCGCCCGTGCGCCCGGCGGAGCGAGGGGCGGGGACGCCTGCCGTGCCAGGCCCTCGGACGGGGAGCGCCCTGCCGTGCAGGGCGCGTTGTACCGCGGCGTGCGCCGCGAGCACCCTGCGGTGCCGGCCGAGGCCCGGCGGCAGCGTGAGATAGGCCAGGCGCACGAGGCGCGGGTAGTGCTCGACGAGCGCCGCCTCGGCCTCTTTCACACCGAGGTGCGCGCCGGTACCGGGGATGCGAAGCGGCGGGGGATGGAGCGGCATGGGGTGGGGGCCTTCCGAGCCGTGGGCAGAGAACCGTCACCCCGGCAAACGAGCCGATCGTGTGACGGTCACATCGGGCCCGCCGCACGCCCTCACCGTCAGGCAGATCCCTCCGGGCCCTCGTCGCCCGAGCTCAGTTCCTCGGCCCGCAGGGCAAGATCCTGCAGCACGTCGGCAGAAGTCACGTCCTCCTGCCCGGAGTCGTGGATCTGGGCGAGCGCGATGAAGGCCAGCGTGAACGCTCCGACCAGCTGTTCGACGGCGCCGCCGACCTCGCGTCCCACCAGGGCGGCCATCTCCTCGACGGTGGCGTCGGAGGGGATGGCGATGTGCGGCATCGTCTCGTTGAGGAGGGTCGTCACCATGTTCTCGCCCGCCGCGGGGTCGCCACCGCCCGTCTCCTCCTCGGCGTGGCGCTGCATCTCGCCCGCCTCCGTGAGGATGCCGATCACTCGCTTCAGGACTTCGCTCTGCTCCATACGGTGAGCATATGCGCCTGACCTCACACGTCCGATCGCCCCTCCGGTGGTGTGCCGAACGGCAGATGCCCCCGGACACCGGCAGGTGGGGCTGCCGGGCCGGGTGGCGACGGGCCGCGGCCGGACCATGGCGGGGTGACCCGTGCCCGCCCGGCCGGCCCCTCCCGGCGGGCACGGCGGTAGGGTCTGCCGATGCGTTGAGCTTCCGGGCGGCGGCCGAGTGCCGCCGCGGACGGTGCGGGCGCCCCGGCCGACGGGGCGCCCTCCGGCATTCCCGTCGCCACCTCACCGGAGATCACGCAATGACTGCTGAACCGCCTCTCACCTATGACTCCTTCGTCGCACAGGCCACCGCCGACCCAGGTGTGGCCGGCCTCGTCCGGCAAAGGTTCCCGGGCCCCCGAGGGCATGGCCACCGAGCACTCCGACCACGACCTGTACGTCGTCCTCGCCGACGGGGCACGAACGGCTCTCACCCGCCACGCCGGCCACCGCACGGCACAACTCGACCTCGTCCTCGTCTCCGTCGAGGAGTTCCGTGCCGTCGGCATGCCGGGGTTCGAGCGGTATGCCCTGGCCCGTGCCCGGATCGTGCTCGACCGGCTCGACGGAGGCATCGCCAGGATCCAGGCCGCGAAGGCCCGGATCGACGCCGCCGAGGCGCACCTGGCAGCCGGTGAGTGGCTCGACGCCTATGCCAACTCCCTCTACCGCTCGCTCAAGAACGACCGCGACGGGCAGGCGCCGGCGGCACGGCTCGACGCCGCCGACAGCATCCGGTTCCTGCTGGAGACCCTCTTCGCGCTCGATCGCCGGCCTCGCCCGTACAACAAGTACCTGGAGTGGGAGCTCGCCCGGTTCCCGCTTCCCGGTTGGGAGACGGACGTGCTGCTCGACGCCGTGGACCTCGTGTCGCGGACGGGCGACGTGTCCGCACAGCGTCGTCTCTTCGCCCGCGCCGAGGCGATGGCCCGGCGAGCCGGGCACGGGGCCGTCCTGGACGCGTGGGGGGAGGACCTGCACCTGATGCGCCCCCGGTAGGAGTCGGGAACCCGCAGGACGTGTCCCCGCCAGGCGTCGTGGTCTCTCAGGCGGAGTCCCTCAGCACCAGCACCGGTTCGAAGATCACCGACGTCGTGGGCCGGTCCGGTGCCGCCAGTCGGGCCAGCAGCAGACCGGCCATCTCCGCCGCCATGTCCTCCACGGGCTGCCGCACCGTCGTGAGCGGCGGGCGGCAGGCCGAGGCGGCGCTGCTGTCGTCGAAACCGATCACGGCGACATCCTCGGGCACTCGCCTGCCGCGCTCCCGCAACACATGGCACGCACCCATCGCCATCAGGTCGTTCCCCGCGAACACCCCGTCCAGGGCGGGCTGCTCAGCCAGCAGTCGCTCCATCGCGGCCTCGCCGCTCTCCTGGGTGAACTGCCCCTCGGCCACCGGGACATCGGCATGCCCGTGCTGCGCCATCGCGTCCCGGAATCCCGCGAGCCTCTCCTGCCCCGCGGGGACGTTCAGCGGCCCGCTGATGGTGGCGATCCGGCGGCAGCCGCGCGCCAGCAGATGCTCGGCGGCCAGCCGGGCACCGTCCCGGTGGGCCAGGTCGACATAGCTGATCCGTACCGGCCGGGCAGGACGCGCGAACAGCACGGCGGACAGCCCCGCATCAGTGATCAGGCCGGGCAGCGGGTCCTGCGCGTGGGTCGACACGATCAGCGCCCCGTCGGCGCTGCCCTGCCGTAGATACGCCACCACCTCGTCCCGGGCCCGCGAGGTCTCGGCGAACATCAGCACCGGGTGCATCCCGCGCGGCCGCAGATAGTTGACGATTCCCGTCACCACCCTGCCGAAGAACGGGTCGGCGAAGACCTGGGCGGTGAAGGACCCCTCCTCGGCGGGTTCTTCTCCCTCCGGCTCCACCCCCGCACCCGACACCACCAGGACGACGGCGCCCGTGCGCCGGGTCACCAGCGAGCGGGCCGCGCGGTTGGGTGCGTAACCGGTGACCGACACCGCCTGCCGGACGGCCTCCTGGATCGCCGGGTCGACGTTGCGTACCCCGTTGACGACCCGCGAGACCGTCGCGCGTGAGACCCCGGCCGCCCGCGCCACGTCCTCCAGGGTGGGCGCCGCACCGGGTGGTCGCAGAGCATCCGTCATGAGGGCATTTATAGCATCAGGAACGGCGCTGGATAGAGCGCTCTCCCATGGTTGCGGTAGAGGTCGGACAGCGGGAGCGGCCCCGGCCCTCGGGGTGGTGCGCCGGGGCGCGCGGGCGGGGTGCGGCAACTGTTCACTTGTCACCGCCCTTTGTATGCCCATAAGTTGGCCGCTTGCGACGTGTCCTACTGCAGTGGGGGAGCCTGATCATGGCCGCGAACGGACGGCACCGCAGATACCAGCCCAGCCGGATCAACCGTGCCTCGCTCACGGTGACGGCGGGAGGCGCGGGAATCGCGCTCCCGCTCCTCACGGCTGCCTCGGCCGGAGCTGCCTCGACCGATGTGTGGGAGAAGGTCGCCGCCTGCGAGTCGACGGGCAACTGGCACATCAACACGGGTAACGGCTACTACGGGGGTCTCCAGTTCACCCGGTCGACCTGGGCGGCGTACGGCGGCACGGCCTACGCCGCGCGGGCCGATCTGGCGACCAAGGACCAGCAGATAGCGGTCGCCGAGAAGGTGCTCGGCGGGCAGGGGCCGGGAGCCTGGCCGACGTGTTCCGTGCGGGCCGGACTGAAGCAGGGCGGCGACGCACCCGACATCGCCCCGCAGTCGCAGCGCCAGGTCGCCGTCGAGGCCACCGGGCAGGACAAGTCCGGCCCGGCGAAGAAGGCCGCCGAGGCCGCGGCGGCGAAGGCGTCGCCCACCGCCGTGCCCGGTCAGCGCGAGTCGTACACCGTCGCGCGCGGTGATTCCCTCTCCGGCATCGCGTCCGCCGAGCGGGTCCAGGGCGGCTGGCAGCGGCTGTACACGGCCAATCGCACCGTGGTGGGCGCCGATCCCGACCTCATCTACCCGGGTCAGCGGCTGACCCTCGACGTCGCCGGGGCGCCCCCGGCCGCCGCACCCGAGCAGAAAGCGGCCCCGGAGCAGCAGAGGACAGCCCCGAAGCAGCAGACGGCCCCCAAAGCCACGGAGAAAGCGGCGCCCCGGGCCGCCGCCCCCAAAGCCAGGGAGAAGGCGGCGCCCCGGGCCGCCGCTCCCAAGGCCACGGAGAAGGCCCGGCCCAAGCCGGCGGCGAAGCCCGCGGCCCAGCCCGAGAAGAAGGCGTCCAAGCCGCGGTCCGCCCTCACCGCCCCCGTGTCCGCCCGCACCGGAACGCCGTACCACCAAGCCGGTTCATGGTCCAGCGGCTACCACACGGGCGTCGACTTCCCGGTGTCCACCGGCACCTCCGTGAAGGCCGTGGCCTCCGGGAAGGTCGTCTCGGCCGGCTGGGCAGGCGCGTACGGCTACGAGATAGTCATCCGGCACAGCGACGGCAAATACAGCCAGTACGCGCACCTCTCCTCGCTCCACGTGCGCGAGGGCCAGCAGGTCGGCAGCGGCCAGCGGATCGCCCGATCGGGATCCACCGGCAACAGCACCGGCCCGCACCTGCACTTCGAGATCCGCACCGGCCCCGGCTACGGATCCGACATCGACCCCCTGGCCTACCTCAGGGCCGGCGGCGTCAGCGTCTGAACGGCCCCCGTCCGGCCCTCTAAGTCATCTCGGCGAGCAGAGCCGGCGGCGGGCCGGCTGCCGCCGAACTCCACGCGCCCGCCCCCATGGTCCAACGGCAGTGTCAGCGGTAGGGAGAGCGCCGTGGGGGCCGGAAAAGGGTCCGGCAGTACCGCTGCCCCCTGCGCAGTCGCGGGCTTAGCCGGCTCCGGCAGCACCACGGTACGAGGCACGTCCGGGGTGCCGCCGCCGTCCTCCGGCGTGGGCTCCCGGGACTCCTCCCGCTCCGCCGCACGCCGCTCGGCCCCCACTCGCTCCGTGGTCAGCAGCACCAGACCGGCCGCCGCCAGCGCACCGCAGCCGAGGGCGAGCAGGGTGCCCGTCATGCCGTAACGGAACTGCTCCCCGAACATCGTGATGCCCACGGCGGCCGCCACGACCGGGTTGACCACGGTGACCGTCGCCAGTGGCGCCGTCAGCCCGGCACCCCGGTACGCGGCCTGGGAGAGCAGCAGCCCCGCGGCTGCGAGCCCCGCGATCACCAGCAGCGTCGGCACCCCGGACGTCACCGAGCCGGAGGTCCACTCCACGGCCACGGTCTTGGTGAACACCGACGCCATACCGAAGGCGACGCCGGCCCCGACGGCCAGCACCACACTGCGCAGCATCGGCCGGTGCAGCCCCTTGGCGAGGACCAGGAGGACCACCACGGCACCGGACGTCCCGGCCGCGAGCATCAGCTGCTCAGGCCCGGCCAGCGTGTGGGACCCGGCGCTCCCCGTGAGGGCCAGGAGCCCGGCGAGACCGACCGTGGCCATCAGGGCGCCGCGCCAGGCCGTCCGTCCCGCCCGGCGGCGGACGAAGACCGCCGCCATCGGCAGCGCGAAGACGATCGTCAGGGCGCCGAGGGGCTGTACGAGGCTGAGCGGCCCGTACGCCAGCGCCACGACGTGCAGCACCGCTCCCACACCGTTGAGCGCCACAGCCACCCACCAGGTGCCGTTGCGCAGGGGTGCGTACGGGCGGCTGTCACCGGCCGCGGCCACGCGCTCCTGGACGATCGCCCCGGCCGCGTAGGCGACCGCGGAGACCAGTGACAGCAGCACGGAAAGCGCGAGGGAACTCATGTACACCACGATGTCCCGTCGGAGCCGCCGCGTCGTCGTCCCTGAGGCGGCGATTCGGCGTACTGCTCCGGTAGTACGTCCATCCCTCCAGGGTCCTCCTCCCGACGGTAGTCCGCCTTGCCCGAGGGCTCAGAAGTTCACCGGGGAGGTGACGCCACGCTGTCGTACCACCGCGTCGCGTGTCCGGAACGCGCCGGATCTTCCGTCGTTCCCGAAAGGGGGCCGTGCCGCCGTCGAAGCCGCTCAGATGCTGAGCATGAACTCGGCACGGATGCGTTTGCCGACGGGCACCCGCTCCGCGGTGACCCTGTCGCAGAGCGCGACCACGATCTCCATGCCGTGACCGCCGAGACGGGCCGGGTCGGGGGAGTAGAGCACCGGGAGCGCCGTGCTGCTGTCGTACACCGTGACGCTGATGCGCCGCGCGTCGCCCTCCAGCTCCAGCAGATACGGGCCGTGGCTGTAGCGGTCCGCGTTGGTGACGAGCTCGCTGACCGCCAGCATCAGATCACTTCGGGTGTGCTCACCGAGGACCGCCAGCCACTCCGCCACGAGCCGTGCCAGAAAACGGTCGGCGAGCGCCCGGGCCTGTGCGATGCACCCGGGCTCGCCGTCGAACACCTCGGCGGTGAGCAGAACCTCCGTGGACGGTGACCCCTGGAAGGGGTCGTCCGGCCGTGAGGTGGCCTGTTCGTTCATGTGCTCCAGCCAGGGCGCCGCAGGGGAGGTCGTGGACCTCTTCTCGCCGTTCGTCTACCCGCGCCGAGAGATCCCACTCCGGGGGATCTCTGCAGATCTTACGCGTGCCGGGGCAGCCGGACCACGCTCACGAAGAAGTCGTCGATCTGGCGCACCGCCCCGATGAACTGCTCCAGGTCGACCGGCTTGGTGACATAGGCGTTCGCGTGCAGCTTGTAGCTGCGGAGGATGTCCTCCTCGGCCGAGGAGGTGGTGAGGACCACGACCGGGATCAGCGCCAGTTCCGGGTCGGTCTTGATCCGCTCGAGCACCTGCCGGCCGTCGTACTTCGGCAGGTTCAGGTCGAGAAGGACCAGGTCCGGGCGTGGCGCGTCCCCGTACTCACCCTGGCGGTACAGGAAGTCCAGCGCCTCCTGTCCGTCGCGGACCACATGGAGGGTGTTGCGGATCTTGTTGTCCTCGAACGCCTCACGGGTCATCAGTTCGTCGCCGGGATCGTCCTCGACGAGCAGGACTTCGATGGGCTTGACGGCGTCGTTCACAGCGGGTCTCCCGACCGGGGGGTGAGCGCGGCAGGGGCGAGGAGCTCCGCCGTGGTGTGCGTGGGTGCCTCAGGCAGGACGGGGAGGGTGAAGTGGATCAGCGTCCCCTCGGCCGGCTCCGGGTCCAGCCAGATCCGGCCACCGTGGAATTCGATGATCTTGCGGCAGAGGGCGAGCCCGATCCCGGTCCCCTCGTACTCGTCGCGGGCGTGCAGGCGCTGGAAGATGACGAAGACCTTGTCCGCGAATTCCGGCGGGATCCCGATGCCGTTGTCGGCGACCGTCAGATGCCAGTCGTCGCCCTCCCGGACACACGTGAGGGTGATCCGGCACGGCACGTCATGCCGACGGAACTTGACAGCGTTCCCGACGAGGTTCTGCCACACCATGGTGAGCGACGTCGGGTCCCCCAGCAGCTCCGGCATCGGATCCTCGCGTTCGATGACGGCTCCGGACTCCTCGATGACCAGGGTGAGATTGGACAGGGCCCGGTCCAGGGCGGCGTCGAGGTCCACGGGCTTCCAGCTCTGCTGAACCCGGCCCACCCGGGAGAAGGTCAGCAGGTCGTTGATGAGGACCTGCATCCGCTTGGCACCGTCGACCGCGAAGTCGATGTACTGCCGGCCGCGTTCGTCCAGCTCCGAGCTGTACCGCTTCTCCAGCAGCTGGCAGAAGGAGGCCACCTTCCGCAGCGGCTCCTGGAGGTCGTGCGAGGCCACGTAGGCGAACTGTTCCAGTTCGGAATTGGACCGGCGCAGCTCCGTGGTCTGCTCGTCCAGCAGCGTCTCCCGCTCCTTGGACTCGGCCAGATCGGCGGCCAGGCGCCGGCGCATCTCCTCGGCCGCCGCGGCCACCGCCCTGACATCCGACGGGCCGCGGACCTCGATCCTGCCGGTGAAGGCGCCCGACCGCACCCGGTTCGACACGGCCGTCAGCTCCGCCAGAGGCCGGCCGACGACGCGGTGCAGCAGCAGGCTCAGCGCCACGACGGCCAGCACGAAGCCGATCACCAGGGTGATGAGCACCCGGTCGCGGGTCGTGCGCGCGTCACCCAACTCGGCGCGGGCCGCGTCACGCGCGTCGTCCAGGTGACTCTGCTGGGTGGTGTAAAGAGCGCGCAGGGCGTCGAAGTCCGCCTTGCTCCGCAGGATCGGTGCCGAGGACTCACCGGCGGGCCCGTTCGCCCGCACAGCCGCGATCAGCGGCTCCGCCCGAAGGGTCCGCCACTGCTGGGAGGCCCGCTCGATCCGGTCCAGGTCCTCGGCGTACGGCTCTCCGGCCCCCATGAGCGAGCGCACCCGGGCCAGCCGCTCCCGTTCGGCCCGCACGCCCTTCTCGTAGGGATCCAGGAAGGAGTCGTCCCCGGTGAGCGCGTAGCCGCGTACCCCGGTCTCCTGGTCGAGGAGCGAGCTCTGCAGCTGGAACGAAGCGGAGCGGGCGGGCTGGATACGGTCCACCAGATCGGTGGTCCGGTCGGAGATGCGGGAGAGGACGAGCCCGCCCACGACGAGGCACCCGCAGACCACCAGCACGAAGCCGGCCAGGATCAGGTGGACCCAGTTCTGCACCGACAGCCGGGATATCGGGCCGGTCCGTCCCGCCTTCGGTTCCTTCGCGCTCATGAGCCCGCCTTCCAGCCCAGATGGAGGACGGCGACGTCATCGGCCAGTCCACCGTACGGAGAGGCGCTCTCGGTGGCTTCGGCGACCAGCGCGTCGACGAACGCACGGGGTTCGAGCGAGCCGTACGCGCCGGCCATGGCCAGCAGGCCTTCCTCGCCCAGCCGTGTCTTGGGCCCCGTGCGCCCTTCGAACAGGCCGTCGGTGAAGAGGACGAGTTCGCTGTCGGGGAAGAGCTCCAGCTCCGTGATCGTCCAGCGGCCGGCACCGGGCAGCAGCCCGAGGGCCATGCCCGCGTCGGGCTCCACCCAGGCGACATCCCTGCCACGCCGCATCAGCAGCCCGGGATGCCCGGCCCGCGCGACGAGTACCTTGTCCCGGCTCGGCGGGAAGACGAGCGTGGTCACGGTGGCGAACACATGGGGATCCGACCGCTCGGCGACGAGTATGCCTTCCAGCAGACCGATCTTCTCGAGCTGTGTGACACCGGTCAGTACGGCCGTGCGCCAGGCGACCCGCAGACAGACACCCAGGGCGGCCTCCGCGGCACCGTGCCCCGACACATCGCCGATCACCGCGTGCACCGCGCCGTCGGCGGTCTGGACCACGTCGTAGAAGTCGCCGCTCAGCAGCCCGTGCGCACGCCCGGCCTCGTAGCGCGCGGCCACCCGGAAGCTGTCGTCCGACAGCAGGGGAATGGGCAGCAAGGCCCGCTCCAGCCGGGCGTTCTCCTGCGCGATCAGCCGACTGGTCCGCATCGAGGACGCCGACCGCTCGGCGTGCTTGCGCTGGAGGGCGTAGCGGATCGCACGGCCCAGCATCTCGGGTTCGATCCGGCCCTTTACGAGGTAGTCCTGCGCGCCCTGCGCGACCGCGGACAGTCCGGTCTCCGACTCCGCCAGACCCGTCAGCACGATGACGGCCGCGTCAGGGGCGGACTCGACGAGCTGACGGACGGCGTCGAGGCCGTTCACATCGGGCAGGTGCAGATCCAGCAGGACACAGACGGATGTTCCGCAGTCCAGCAGGAACCGCCGCGCCTCGGCCAGCGTCTTGCACCACGTGAGCGGGGCCTCCAGCTCGCTGTCGGTGAGCATCTCCTCGACCAGCAGTGCGTCTCCGGCGTCGTCCTCGACCAGGAGCAGGACCGCGTCGACGTCCCAGACGGACGTGTCGGTGGCGGTCAGACCCCTCTGCTGCTCCGGGATTCCGCTGAGCTGCTGCATACGCGCAGAGGTGCCCAACGGTGACTCGGTCACACTCCACCCCTTCCGACGGACGGCACAGAAACCCACGGCGCCGTATCGGCGTGAAGCATATGTGACGGAGGCCCGGCACTAGGCCGGGCCTCCGTCGTTCAGTTGCGTGCGCCGTGCGCCGTGCGTCAGGCCTCCACGCTCATGCCCGCGCGAAGACGCTGGACGATCCTGCTGAGCAGGCGCGACACATGCATCTGGGAAACGCCGAGCTCCGCGCCGATCTGCGCCTGCGTCATCTCCTGACCGAAGCGCATACGGACGATCTTGCGCTCCCGGTCGTCCAGCTGCCGCAGCAGCGGAGCCAGGGTGTGCAGATTCTCGACGCTCTCCATCCCCGGGTCGTCGTCGCCCAGGAGATCGGCGTAGGCGCGCTGGTCGCTGCCCGACTCGCTGTCCGCGTTGGGAGTGTCCAGCGAGCCCGCCGAGTAACCGTTGGCCGCGACCAGACCCTCGATGATCTCCTCCTCGGGGAGATCGAGGTGAGCGGCGAGCTCCGCGACCGTCGGGTCGCGGTCGAGCTTCGCCGACAGCTGCTCCTTGGCCTTGGCCAGCTCGACCCGCAGTTCCTGCAGACGGCGCGGCACATGCACGGACCAGGTCGTATCGCGGAAGAACCGCTTGATCTCACCGACGATGTACGGCACCGCGAAGGTCGCGAACTCGACCTCGCGCGAGAGGTCGAACCGGTCGATCGCCTTGATCAGGCCGATCGTCCCCACCTGGATGATGTCCTCGGTGTCGTCACCGCCCCGGTTGCGGAACCGCGAGGCGGCGAAGCGCACCAGCGAGAGATTCATCTCGATCAGGGTGTTGCGGGCGTACTGGTATTCGTGGGTTCCCTCCTCGAGAACCTGGAGCCGGTCGAAGAAGAGCTTCGACATGGCCCTGGCGTCCTGCGGCGCCACCTTGCCCGCGTCCTCGATCCACGGAAGCGCAGCCGCGTCGGAAACCGAACCCACCTCGTCACATCGCGTGGCCGCGCTGCCGACCGCTTCGGTGGTTCGCACTGACATGGCCGTCATGGTGTCGCCCTCCCTGGTGTCCGGTGCAGTGACGGGCGCATGCCCCGCTTTCTGGAAGTAATGCCACCGAGTGTCGAAGATTTTCCCGGAAAGATGTGAACGGGCCGGATGGAGCCGCCAGATGTAACGATCCGTGTTCGCACGGGTGCTTTCTGTTCTTCTTCTCGGCCGATGTGTGAGTCACGCCTCGTTCCGGGCACCTGTGGTTCCGGAAGCTGAGGAGGTCTCATGAGCGACACCGGCACGGCAGGCGGACCCACTGTCACGACACGGATCCCGGCGCGGCTGGACCGGCTGCCCTGGTCACGTTGGCACTGGATGATCGTGATCGGCCTGGGAACGGTCTGGATCCTGGACGGACTCGAGGTCACGGTCGTCGGCAACATCGCCAGCCGGCTGTCCGAGGACGGCAGCGGACTGGCCATCACCGACGCCCAGGTGACCGGCATCGCAGCCGCGCTGTACGTGGCGGGTGCCTGCTGCGGCGCGCTGGTCTTCGGATGGCTCACCGACCGCTTCGGGCGCAAGAAACTCTTCCTGATCACCCTCGCCGTCTATCTGGCGGCCACCGCGCTCACGGCGATCTCCTTCTCGGCCTGGTGGTTCTTCCTCTTCCGCTTTCTGACGGGCTTCGGGATCGGCGGCGAGTACGCGGCGATCAACTCGGCCATCGACGAGCTGATCCCCAGCAAGTACCGGGGCCGCGTCGACCTCATCATCAACGGCAGCTTCTGGCTCGGGGCCGTGGCCGGCTCCCTGCTCTCCGTACTCGCACTGAACACCGACATCTTCCCGAAGGACATCGGCTGGCGGCTCACCTTCGCGCTGGGCGTGGTCCTCGGGCTGGTCATCCTGCTGGTGCGCCGTCATGTGCCGGAGAGCCCGCGCTGGATGTTCATCCACGGGCGCGACGAAGAGGCGGAGCGGCTCGTCGACGGTGTGGAGCGGGAGGTGGAGGCGGAGACGGGGAGCTCGCTGCCCCCGGCCGAGCCGCCCATCACCGTGCGGCAGCGCAAGAGCATCGGGTTCGGCCTGATCGCCCGGACCGTCTTCCGCTCGTATCCCCAGCGGGCTGTCCTCGGGCTCGCGCTCTTCATCGGCCAGGCATTCCTCTACAACGCCATCACCTTCGGCTTCGGCTCGATCCTGGTGAAGTTCTTCGACGTCTCCAGCGGCGTCACCGGGTACTACTTCGCGGTCATCGCCTTCTGCAACTTCCTGGGACCGCTCCTCCTGGGCCGCCTCTTCGACACGGTGGGGCGCAAACCGATGATCTCGGGGACGTACATCCTCTCCGGGCTGCTCCTGTTCGCGACAGCGTGGCTCTTCGGCGCCGGCCTGCTGACGGCCGTCACGATGACCGGCTGCTGGTGCCTGGTCCTCTTCGTCGCCTCAGCCGGCGCCAGCTCCGCCTACCTGACGGTGAGCGAGATCTTCCCGATGGAGACCCGGGCGATGGCGATCGCGTTCTTCTACGCCGTGGGCACCGCCGCAGGAGGCATCACGGGACCGCTGGTCTTCGCGGACCTCACCGCGAGCGGGGTGGTCGGCGAGACCGTCCTGGCGTTCTGCATCGGAGCCGCCCTCATGGTGGCCGCGGGGGTGGTCGCGTACTTCTTCGCGGTGGCGGCCGAGCAGAAGTCCCTCGAGTCCATCGCCACCCCGCTCTCCGCCGAAGCCGGACAGGGCGCCGGACCGAGCTGAGCAACGCCCGACTCATGGCAGACTTGACCGGGGCATTCCGCCCGTGCGCGCCTGCCCTCGCCGGCTCCCGGCCGGACCACTCCCCACCGAAGCCCGACAACGGCATGAGTGACGAGTGACAGAGGAACGGCAATGACGGTGACAGAGGACAGCCAGGAGTTCGCTCCCGGTATCGACGAGTTCGGTCCCGGTATCGACCCGGAGCGGCTGGCCGTCTGCCTGAGCGTGCTCGACGAGCTGGACACCATCGAGGTCGACCACCCCGACGCCATCGCCGTGCGGCGGGCCACCGCGGGCATCTACCGCACCGTGAAGCAGCGCCGCCGCCAGGAGCGCCGCGCCGCCAAGACCGCGCACGACAAGGCCGTCACCGAAGCCACGGCGACCGGCTCGGCCGAGCGCATCGACGACGAGACGCAGGGCGTCCTCCCGTCCTCCTCGGCCACCGCCGAGATCGCGGGCATACTCCAGCGCCCCAGGTCCTGCTACATCTGCAAGACCCGGTACGTCGAGGTGGACGCCTTCTACCACCAGCTCTGCCAGCAGTGCGCGAAGGAGAACCGCAGCCGGCGCGAGGCCCGCACCGACCTCACGGGCCGCCGGGCCCTGCTCACCGGTGGCCGTGCCAAGATCGGCATGTACATCGCGCTGCGGCTCCTGCGGGACGGTGCGCACACCACCATCACGACACGCTTCCCCAACGACGCAATCCGCCGCTTCAAGGCGATGCCGGACAGCGACGAGTGGATCCACCGTCTGAAGATCGTCGGCATCGACCTGCGCGACCCGGCCCAGGTCGTCGCGCTCGCCGACTCGGTCGCCGCCGAGGGGCCGCTGGACATCCTGATCAACAACGCCGCGCAGACGGTCCGCCGCTCCCCGCAGGCCTACAGCGAGCTGTTGAGCGCGGAGTCCGCACCGCTGCCCGCGGGCGAACTGCCGGCCGCCGAGGTCATCGGGACGTTCGGCAGCGGCACCGTCGACCGCGTGGCCGCGCTGCCGGCCGCCCGCAGGGAGGGCCAGGGGCTCAGCGCCCAGGACGTCACCGACCTGGCGCTGGTCACCGGATCCGCCTCGCCGGCCCGCATCGCCGCGGGCACCGCGATCGACGCGGGCGGCCTGGTCCCGGACCTGCACGACACGAACAGCTGGATCCAGACCGTCGAGGAGGTCGAGCCGATCGAGCTCCTCGAGGTCCAGCTCTGCAACTCCACGGCGCCCTTCATTCTGATCAGCAGGCTCCGGCCCGCGATGGCCAGGACCGAGACGAAGCGCGCCTACGTGGTCAACGTCTCCGCGATGGAGGGAGTGTTCGGCCGCGGGTACAAGGGCGCGGGACACCCGCACACCAACATGGCCAAGGCCGCGCTGAACATGCTGACCCGCACCAGCGCCCAGGAGATGTTCGAGAAGGACCACATCCTCATGACGGCCGTCGATACCGGCTGGATCACGGACGAGCGGCCGCACCCCGACAAGATCCGCCTCGCGGAGGAGGGTTTTCATGCCCCTCTGGACCTCGTCGACGGCGCCGCGCGGGTCTACGACCCGATCGTGCGAGGCGAGGAGGGCGAGGAGCTGTACGGCTGCTTCCTGAAGGATTACGCCCCCGCGGGCTGGTGACCTCCTTCGGCCGGCTCCGTACCTCCGGTCTCTCCAGCACCTCCCGCCACCTGCGATGACAGGTGGCACGGCGGCGGCCCCGCGAACAGCGGGACCGCCGCCGTTCTGTTGGCTGAAAGTGACCCAGGCCACACGTTCTGTCGAGCGCGACGGCGCTCATTTGGTTAGTCTGGGGTGAACGGACGCCACCAAGGGATCCACGAAGCTTCCTCGGCCGTCCTGGGACAGGTCTGTAAGCAGGCCGCCGTCCCGCCCCGTACCGGCGCCACCGCGACCGAACTGTTTCTTGCCCCTGCCCCGCAGCGGGCGGTCGACACGGTTCTCACAGCCGCAGCGCCACCGCCCCGGGGTTACGCGACACAAAGGAGTCCGCGGTGACACCTGAAATGACGAAGACCGAGACGCGCCCGTCCGACCTGACCGGAGAGCGGGCCCGCCGGCCCGAGAAGCTCCGGAACATCGAGGTCTGGGCACGGTCGGCACCGATCAGGCTGGCCGGCTACGAGGACGATCTGGCCGAGCCGCACATCCTGCCCGGCATCGACTGACCCGCGTCCGGCCCTCTTCGAGCAGCGCCTCGTGCTGTGCCCCCGTCCCCGGGCGGGGGCACAAGCATGAGCACCGCTGTCACCGGCGGCGGTCGGGGCCGGGTCCGTCCGGCCGGAGCGGAACGGGCCGGGCCACCGGTCTCATGAAGTCCCGCACATAGGTCCGGTCCCACCAGCATCCGGTGGCCCGCAGCTCCTGCCGGTCCGTGAACCGGTAGTGGAAGACCCTGGCCCGGATATGGGCCGGCGGGCCGTCGGGGAACGGGTTGTGGCCCAGCAGCCGCAGGGTGTCCCGGTCGCCGCGCAGCAGCCGTTCGGCGAACGGGCCGAACCAGGAGCGGGCGTAGGCGGGGGAGAGCGCCGCGAACCACATCATCCAGTCCAGCCGCAGGTGGTACGGAGCGAACTGACGTGGCAGCCGGCGCGGATCGCCCGGCTTGCCCCGGAATTCGTACTCCAGCCAGCGCGTCCCCTCGTGGATCACCGCCTCGTCGGTGCCCTCGACCACCACCTCGAGCCGCATCCTGCTGATGCTCCCGAAGGCTCCGTAGGTGTTGACCAGGTGCAGTGGGTCGAAGGAGCGGTTCATCGCCTGCCGGCGGGAGAGCAGATTGCGCGCCGGGCGGTAGCTGAGGACCAGGACGAGGGCGGTGACGAGCATGACCACCACCTCGTACCAGAGGGGCGACTCCGGCTGTGCGGGCGGCGGACCGGCGATCAGCGACCAGTCGACCGCCGCGAGGGCGAGGACGATCGTCAGCCAGTTCAGCCAGGCGAAGTTCCCCGACAGCACCAACCACAGCTGGGTCACCACCATCAGTCCCGCCGCGGCGCTCGCCACCGGCTGGGGGGTGAAGAGCAAAAAGGGCACCACGAGCTGGGTGACATGGTTCGCCGCGGTCTCCACCCGGTGCGCCGGCTTCGGGAGATGGTGGAAGAACCAGCTCAGCGGCCCGGGCATCGGCTGGGTCTCATGGTGGAAGTCCAGACAGGTCAGCCGCCGCCAGCACTCGTCCCCCCGGATCTTGATGAGCCCTGCGCCGAATTCCACCCGGAAGAGCAGCCAGCGCAGCAGCCACAGCACCAGCACCGGGGCAGCCGTGGAGTCGTTGCCGAGGAACACGGCGAGGAAGCCCGTCTCCAGCAGGAGCGACTCCCAGCCGAAGCCGTACCAGACCTGACCGACCTGGACGATCGACAGGTACAGCACCCACGGCACGGCCCACAGGGCCATCGCCGCGCCCAGGGGGAGATACGCGTCCAGGCCGGCCAGGAGCGCGAGCGACACCGCGGCGCCCGCCCAGGCGACCAGCGCGAAGAAGCGGTCGGAGTAGTGCAGCCGGAACAGGCCGGGCGCGGCCCGCCAGGAGGTGTGCCGCAGGAGGTCGGGCACCGGGAGCATGCCGCGGGAGCCGATCAGCGCCCGGAACTGGAGCGCCGCGGCGACGAACGCGACGAGGTAGACGCCGGCGAGCGCCCGCTGGAAGATCAGCCTGCTCAGCCAGTAGCCGTCTGCGGTGAACCATTCCATCGCTTCCAGTATCCGGCGCCCCCGCCCGTCAGGCGGCCGACACGGCGGCCCGGCGCAGTACGGCGGCGAGCCGCAGGGCGTACCACCGCTGGGCCACGGGGACGAGCGGGCCCGCCAGCCGGGTGTACCAGGAGGCGGGCCGGGAGAAGGCCATGACGGTGAACCACACCGTCCCGTCCTCCGCCAGCTCCACGACGAAGCTTTCCTCCCCGCACTCCGGATGCCCCGGCAGGGTTCCGTACCCGAAACCGGTGCGGTCCCTTTCGTACGCGGTCCAGACGATCTCGCAGGGGGCGGCGAGGCGGAGCGGCCCGATGCCCGCCGACACCTCGACGGTGACCCCGGCGGCGGCCCGTGCGGCGGAGGCGTTCACCCTGGCTCCGGTGGCACGGTGCGCGCGCCACTCGGTGACGGCGGCGCCCGCGGCCTCGAAGTCCGTACGGCCCCTGCCGACCGCTGCGCGGTGGTGCAGATGGTTGTACCCGTCCGGGAGCGGCCCGAGCCGGGTCGCTCCCAACTCGGGATACGTGAGCGTGCTCATGCGGTCCTGCCTTCCGGGTGGGTGAGGATCTGGAGCCGGCGCCGGGCGAGCAGCGCGCAGAGCGCGAAGCCGAGTGCGTTGCCGAGGCCGTGCGTGGCCGCCATCCAGGTCAGTGTGGGGTGTGGCAGCCCGGTGGCCTCGCCGAGCGCCCAGCTCAGCGCCAGCACCATGGTGACCGCGAGTACGCCTGCCGATACGGCCAGCAGGGCGCGGGTGACGCGATCCCGTCCCGCGGCGGGGGCCGTGCGCCAGGTCAGGAGGGCGACCGTCCACATCCCGACGGTGAGCACGACGGCCCCGGCCAGCTCGGTCAGGTCCCCGGTGAAGTAGCCGACGAGGACGAGGAGGGTGCCGAGCGGCACGCTCAGGGCGGCGAGCCGGCCCGCCGCGCCGTCCTCCGCCCGGCAGACGAGACCGGCGACGAGGGCGGCGGCGAAACCGGCGAAGTGGAAGTGGGGCACGGTCAGCGCAAGGATGCCGAGCCCGAAGCCGAACAGCTCGTGGCCGGAGCGCTCGGCGACGAGGGCGAGCGCCGCGACCGACGGGGCGACCAAGGCGGTGAGCAGGGCGGCCTCCGCCGGACGCACGCTGCGTGTGCGCGCGAGCCGACGGGGCGCGTGGGTGGCGAGAAGCAGCGTCCCCAACGCGTAGCAGAGGGCGAGCCCGGTGGCGGCGGCGCCGCGTGGCAGCCACAGGGACACCGCGCCGGGCACGGCGAAGACCGGCCACAGACGCCGTATCCGGTGGAGCGCGGGGTCACCGACGAGCCCCAGGCCCAACGGAACGATCACCAGCATGCCCAGCATCACGACCAGTCCGACCAATACGGACATCGCGTCCACCCCTGTCCACGCGCACGACCAGCAATAATTGAACGTGTTCAATTCACGTCACGTCGAGCATAGGCGTCATCTTGAACGTGTTCAAGGCGTCGGTTCGGTCGAGGAATCGGACAAATAATGGCAGAGTGGCGCACATGGATGATCGGGTAGCGGGTGCCCTGTCACTCCCGGACGACTGGCCCGCCCACCCGGACCTCAGCCTCGCCCTGAACCGAATGGGCAGTTTCGACTGGGATCTGGACAGCGGCCTCATGCACATGGACGAGCCCGCCCTCGGCGTGTTCGACCTGCGCCCCGACGAGTACGACGGCCGTCCCTCGGGGCTCGCGCAGCGCGTCCCCGCCGACGAGGCGATCCGGCTCGACGCGATGGTCTCGCAGGCCCTCAAGAGCGGTCGCAGCAACTACGGCGCGTACTTCCGCAGGACACAGCGGGACGGCTCCCTGTGCTGGACCCACACCCAGGGGTTCATCCGCCGCGACGGCACCGGGCGGCCCCGCCGCATCATCGGGATCATCCGTGACGCCACCCAGGAACTGGCCGAGTCCACCGCCCGCCGGACCGTCGACGAGGAGCGCCGGCGCCGCACGAGCCTGGTCGAGGGCACCACGGCGGCCCTGGCGCACGCCCGGACGGTCAAGGACGTCACCGACGTGCTGAAGAGCTCCCGCGGCCTGGCCAACCTCGGCGCCACCAGCCTCGTCATGGGGCTGCTCGAGTCCGGGCGTATCCATTTGGTGGCGGACGGCCCCGAGGGCGCGTTCGTGCAGGGCACCCGCTACACACGCACCGACGAGCCCTATCCGATGAGCGAAGTGATCCGCACGCTCACACCGCGTTTCATCGAGACACCCGAGGACTTCGCGACCTCGTACCCTATCCTGTGGCCGCACATCAGCCATCTCGGCATCACCGCCGCCGCCTACATGCCGCTCATCGCCCAGGCCCGCCCGATCGGCGCGCTCGGGCTCCTCTACGGCAACAAGGCCGGCTTCACCAGCGACGAGCGGAACCTGCTGGTGGCTCTCGGCAGTTCGATCGCCCAGAGCCTCCAGCGGGCGATGCTCTACGAACAGGAGCACGACCTCGCCGAAGGGCTCCAGCAGGCCATGCTGCCCCGCCGGATCCCCGAGGTGCGGGGAGCCCAGGTCGCCGTGCGCTACCGCTCGGCACGGCTCGGCAGGGACATCGGTGGCGACTGGTACGACATCATCTCGCTGCCCGGCGGCCGGGTCGGCGCCGTCATCGGTGACGTACAGGGGCACGACACGCACGCGGCGGCCGTCATGGGACAGCTCCGGATCGTGCTGCGCGCCTATGCGGCCGAGGGGCACAGCCCGGCCACGGTCATGGCCCGCGCGTCCGTCTTCCTCCATGAACTCGACACCGACCGCTTCGCGACCTGCACCTACGCCGAGGCCGATCTGACCACCGGAGTCGTGCAGCTGGTCAGGGCGGGGCACGTCGACCCGGCCCTGCGGGACATCGACGGGAGCTGCCGCAGGCTGCCGGTCGAGGGGGGCCTCCCGCTTGGCCTCTCCGCGGAGTTCGGGCAGCTCGAATATCCGGTCAGCACCGTCGATCTGGACCCGGGCCAGACGATGATCCTCTACACCGACGGAATGGTGGAGCTGCCAGGCACCGACCTCGACGAAGGCATGCGACTGCTGGCCGTGACGGTCCGCGACGGGCCGCAGGACCTCCAGAAGCTGGCCGACCGGCTCTGCGAGGTCGTCGACGAGCGCGGCGGTGAGGACGACATGGCGGTGCTGCTGCTGCGCCGCGACGCGGCCCACGCACCCCATCCGGGCGGCCGGCTCCAGCAGCACGTCGCGCAGAACGATCCGGAGGCGCTCACGTCCGCCCGCCACATGATCCGGGCCGCCGTGCGCGCCTGGGGAGCGAAGGGCCGGGCGGACGAGGTCGAGCTCGCCGCCGACGAGCTGATCACCAATGCCCTTATGCACACCGACGGCGGTGCCATCGTCACCATCCGGATGCTCACCGGCCCCGAACGCCGCCTCCGGGTGGACGTCGAGGACCGCTCCAGCGCGCTGCCGCGCCGCAGGGACGCGGGGGAGTCCGGAGTCTCGGGCCGCGGACTCATGCTCGTCGACCGGATGGCCGACGTCTGGGGTGTGGAGTCCCGGGGCAACGGCAAATGCGTGTGGTGCGAGTTCTTCATCCCGGAGCACCGGTAGCGCGACTGCCGCGCCAGCGGAAGACTGTAACAGTACGTAACATGTCCATACTTGACCGTAACCGATCTTGCGGGATTGACTGCGATCCCGCCGTTCCGCTGTCTAAGACGCGAGGCCCCGTTGAGTACCGAGCTTCTGGCACCGCTTGATCTGGCTTTCTGGCACCTCGAATCCGATGCCCACCCGATGCACCTCGGCGCGCTCGCCGTCTTCGACCCGGTAGCGGGCGTCGCCCCGCAGGACCTGCTCGAGCTGCTCGGAGCGCGCGCCGCCGCGATTCCCCGGCTGCGCATGCGCGTACGCGACGTCCTGCTGCCCGTCGGCGGTGCGGCCTGGTTCACCGACAAGGACTTCGACGTGCAACGGCACGTCAGGCGGGTCGTGCTCCCCGAGGGCGACTTCATGGCGGAGGCGACCCGGCTCGCCGGTGAACTCATGGAGCGGCCGCTCGGGCGGGGCCTGCCGCCCTGGCAGATGTATCTCCTGGACAGCCCGGGTGACGGCCCGTTCGCCGTACTCGTGAAGCTGCACCACGCGCTCGCCGACGGTATGCGGGCCGTAGCCATCGGCGCCGGCATCTTCGACCAGATCGCCTCCGCCGGCGCGGGCCGTGGCGCGGTGCGCCGCCGGACACCCGTGCCGCCCCGCTCCTGGCTGCCCGGCCCGTACGAGGCCGCGGGCATGGCGATGGACCGGCTCGGGGACGTGCGCCGGGCGCTGGGGGTCGGGGCCTCCGTCGTACGCGCCAGCCGCCTCGACCTGCGCGCAGGCACCGCACTGACCGCGCGCTCCAGCGGCACCCGCCGGCTGGCCACCGCCGACCTCGACGCCGAGACGGTGCAGCGGATCCGCCGCACCGAGGGCGGTACGGCCAACGACGTCCTGCTCGCGGTCGTCGCCGGGGCGCTGCGCCGCTGGATGCTCGAACGCGGCGAGCCGCTCCCGGGCGCCGACCCGCGTGCCCTGGTCCCCGTCTCCCGGCGCCGCCCCGGCGGAGCGGCCACCGGCAACAGACTCTCCGCCTACCTCCTCGGGCTGCCCGTCGGCGAGCCCGACGCCCGGGAACGGCTGCGCCTCGTGCGCACGGGCATGAACAGCAACAAGGCCGCCGGTCCGCTGCGCGGCGCGGGCGCCGTCGCCGTACTGGCCGACCAGCTGCCCGCGCTGGCCCACCGGTTCGGAGCCCCGCTGGCGGGGAACGCCGCCCGGATGCTCTTCGACGTCCTGGTCACCAGCGTGCCCCTGCCCCGCTCCGCGCTCTCCCTCGGCGGCTGCCCGCTGCGCGCCCTCTATCCCATGGCGCCGCTGGCCCGGGGACAGTCACTGGCCGTCGCCCTGACCACGTACGGCGGAGGGGTGCAGGTCGGACTGGTCGCCGACGGGAAGGCGCTTCCCGATCTCGACCGGCTCGCCTGCGCGGTCCGCGAGGAGCTGCACGACCTGCACTCACTCGTGCCCACGGTGCCCGCACCGGCCTGACGGGCGATCCACCGGGCCCTGTTGACGCGGCGGATTGATCCGATGAATATTCCCTCTACGGACCATCAGGGATCACCGGCGGGGGCATCAGGGCCATGCGGCGCATCAGACTCGGAAGCAGTGCGGTCGAGATCACCGAGCTCGCCTTCGGGGCGGCGGCCATCGGCAACCTCTTCACGGAGGTCGATCCGGGGCAGGCCGCCGCCGCCGTGGACGCGGCGTGGGACGAGGGCATCCGCTACTTCGACACCGCACCGCACTACGGCCTCGGACTCTCCGAACGCCGTCTCGGAGAGGCTCTGCGTGACCGGCCGCGGGACGCCTACGCGGTGTCCACGAAGGCGGGCCGCCTGCTCGAACCGCTGCCCCCCGCCGGGACAGCGGCCCACCGCGGGCTGTCCGACGGATTCGCCGTACCGCACACCCACCGGCGCCGCTGGGACTTCAGCGCCGACGGCGTCCGCCGCAGCATCGAGGACAGCCTCGGGCGCCTCGGCCTCGACCGGGTCGACATCGTGTATCTGCACGACCCCGACGACCACGGGGAGGCGGCCTTCCGCGAGGGCTACCCGGCGCTGGAGAAGCTGCGCGACGAGGGCGTCGTCGGCGCCATCGGGGCCGGCATGAACCAGACCGCGATGCTCACCCGCTTCCTGCGCGAGACCGACGTCGACGCCGTCCTCTGCGCGGGCCGCTTCACCCTCCTCGACCACAGTGCCCTCGACACCCTGCTGCCGGAGGCCGCCGCCCGGGGCCGCAGCGTCGTCGTCGGAGGTGTGTTCAACTCCGGGCTGCTCGTCGACCCGCGCCCCGGCGCGACGTACGACTACGCGGCGGCCCCCGCGCCCCTCCTCGAACGCGCCGTACGCATCCGGGCCGTCGCCGAAGCGCACGGTGTCCCGCTGCGCGCCGCCGCCCTCCACTACTCGCTGGGCCACCCGGCCGTCGCGGGGGCCCTCGTCGGCACCCGCTCCGCGGACGAGGTGAGGGACGCAGCGGCACGGCTCCGCACGCCGGTTCCGGACGCGCTCTGGGACGACCTGCGCGTGGAGGGGCTGCTGTGACATGACGCCCCCGCCGGTCATCGACGCCCACCACCATGTGTGGGACCTCGCGGTGCGCGACCAGGACTGGATCACCGGCGAGGAACTCGCCCCCATCCGCCGCACCTTCACCCTCGCCGACCTGGAGCCCGAGGCACGCGCCGCCGGGGTGGCCGCCACCGTGCTCGTCCAGACTGTCACCGTCGCCGAGGAGACCCCCGAATTCCTCGCGCTCGCCCACGACAGCACGTTCGTCGCGGGCGTCGTCGGATGGACCGACCTCACCGCGCCCGACGTCGCCGGCACCCTCGCCGGACTCCGCGACCTGCCCGGCGGCGACCGGCTCGTCGGAATCCGCCACCAGGTACAGGGCGAACCCGACCCCGAGTGGCTGCTGCGCCCCGACGTCCTGCGCGGACTGCGAGCCGTCGGCGCCGCCGGACTCGCCTACGACCTGATCGTCCGGCCCCACCAGCTGCCCGCCGCCACCCGCGCGGCCGCCCTTCTGCCGGAGCTCACCTTCGTACTCGACCACGCGGGCAAACCGCCCGTGGCCCGGCGCGCGACGCACCCCTGGGCCGATGACCTGCGGGCGCTGGCAGCGCTGCCCAACACCGTCTGCAAGCTCTCCGGTCTGGTCACCGAGGCGGACCCACGGGCCTGGACCGTGGAGGACCTGCGCCCCTACGCGGACACCGTCATCGAGGCCTTCGGGCCCGGCCGGCTGATGTTCGGCTCCGACTGGCCCGTGTGCCGGCTCGCCGCCGGGTACACCGAGGTCCTGGACGTGGCACGTGAGCTGACCGGCCCGCTCGGGGAGGACGGACAGCGGTCCGTCCTCTCGGACACCGCACGGCGCGTCTACGGGCTGCGAACGCCCGCCGCCTGAACACGGCGCGCACCCGGCGGGCGTTCGCGGGGCCGTTGCGGCAGGCTGGAGTCATGCCCGAACTGCCGGAAGTCGAAGCCCTGCGGGACTTCCTCGACGACCATCTGGTCGGCAAGGAGATCGCCCGCGTCCTGCCGCTGGCGATCAGCGTCCTGAAGACGTACGACCCGCCGCCCACCGCCCTCGAAGGCGCCACCGTGACGTCCGTGGCCCGGCACGGCAAATTCCTCGACATCACGGCCGGAGAGCTCCATCTGCTCATCCACCTCGCGCGAGCAGGCTGGCTGCAGTGGAAGGACAGCTTCCCCGCGACCCCGCCACGGCCCGGCAAGGGCCCGCTCGCCCTCCGGACGGTCCTCACCGGCGGCGACGGCTTCGACCTGACCGAGATGGGCACCACCAAGCGCCTCGCCGTCCACCTGGTGCGCGACCCGTCGGACGTGCCCGGCGTAGCACGCCTCGGGCCCGACCCGCTGGCCGACTCCTTCGACCGGGACGCGTTCGCGATGGTGCTCGGCGGGGCACGCCGGCAGGTCAAGGGCGCTCTGCGGGACCAGTCGCTGATCGCGGGCATCGGCAACGCCTACAGCGACGAGATCCTGCACGTCGCGAAGATGTCACCGTTCAAGCTCACCACCGCCCTGGGCGACAACGACATCACTCATCTGTACAACGCGATGCGCACCACGCTCCAGGATGCGGTCGAGCGCTCCCGAGGCGTCGCGGCGGGCCGGCTCAAGGCGGAGAAGAAGAGCAGCATGCGCGTCCACGGCCGCACCGGACAGCCCTGCCCCGTCTGCGGCGACACCGTGCTGGAGGTGTCGTTCAGCGACTCTTCGTTGCAGTACTGCCCCACCTGCCAGACAGGGGGCAAGTCCCTCGCCGACCGGCGGCTGTCCCGCCTGCTCAAGTAGCGGCCCGGTCACCGCCACCGGGCCGGGCGGGGAGCGCCACCGGGCGGAAGCCGGCGCGCGTACGCCGCCAAGTGGGCCACCACCACGCCGAACTCGCGCACCTGGACCGCACAGGCGGGACACCCCGCCAGATGCTCCTCGAAGCGGCAGGCGTCGGCAGCCCCGAGCACCCCGAGCGCGTAGGCTCCGGCGTCGCGGTGGAGTTCGATGGCGCGCATGTCCTCAGGTACGTGACGAACCCGTGAATCACTCACGCCGTCACACCCCCGAAGCACCTAAACTCCGGCTTCATGCTGCGCGTACTCGCCGTCGACGACGAAGAACCCGCCCTGGAGGAACTCCTCTACCTTCTGCGCGCCGATCCCCGCATCCGGAGCGCCGAGGGCGCCACGGGTGCCACCGAGGCGCTGCGCCGTATCGGGGGCGCCGTCGAGGCCGGGCCCGAGGACCCCTCGGCGATCGACGTCGTGTTCCTGGACATCCACATGGCGGGGCTCACCGGCCTCGACGTCGCCCAGCTCCTGGCCGGTTTCGCCGCACCGCCGCTCATCGTCTTCGTCACCGCCCACGAGGGCTTCGCCGTACACGCCTTCGACCTCAAAGCTGTCGACTACGTGCTCAAGCCGGTCCGCCGGGAGCGGCTGGCCGAGGCGGTCCGCCGCGTGGCCGAGCAGGTCGGTGAGCGCTCCGCGTCCGTCCACGACGCCGCCGCCGACCAGGTCGCGGTGGAACTGGGCGGGGTCATCCGGTTCGTGCCCGTCGACGACATCGCGTACGCCGAGGCTCAGGGCGACTACGCCCGGCTGCACACCGCGACCGGCAGCCACCTCGTCCGGATACCGCTCACGACCCTGGAGGAGCGCTGGCGCTCCCGGGGGTTCGTACGCATTCACCGCCGCCATCTCGTGGCGCTGAACCGGATCGACGAACTCCGGCTCGACGCCGGCAGCATGAGCGTCCGCATCGGGGGTGCCGAGCTCGCGGTCAGCCGGCGTCACACCCGTGCCCTCCGCGACCTCCTGATGCGGCAGACCGGCCGCTGACCTGGCTCGACCGGGACAGCTTGCCCTTCCCAGCCGGGCCCTGCGCCGCCTACACTCCGGCCCCATGTCCGCAGAGAGCACGCCCCGTCGCGAAGTGGTCATGGGCGAGCCCCGGCGGGTGCGTCCGCTGCCCCGCTACCGTGCCCAGTCGGAGATCGACGAGCAGACCGCGCTCGGGGGTGCCTACGTCCGCTCGCTGATGCGCAGCCAGCTCCGTGCCGGACTCACCGCCTTCGCGGTCCTCGCCCTCGTCGCCGGAACCCTGCCCCTGGTCTTCGAGGCGCTGCACAGCAACGCCCTCGTCTGGGCGGTGCTCGGCTTCGCCACCTATCCGCCGCTCACCCTGGCCGCCTGGTGGTACGTGCGCAGGGCCGAGCGCAACGAGCGTGACTTCGCCAGACTCGTGGAAGGCCTTCCCGCACCGTGAGCGCACCCGGCCACCCGGCAGCGGTGGTGGCGGTCGCCCTCGTCGTCCTGGCCACCGTCCTCGTCGGCGGATTCGGGCTGCGGATCTCCCGCACCACCTCCGACTTCTACGTCGCGTCGCGCACCGTACGGCCGAGGCTCAACGCAGCGGCCATCAGCGGCGAGTACCTGTCCGCCGCATCCTTCCTCGGCGTCGCGGGGCTGGTGCTGGTGCACGGCCCCGACATGCTCTGGTATCCGGTCGGCTACACCGCCGGATACCTCGTGCTGCTGGTGTTCGTCGCCGCTCCGCTGCGCCGCTCGGGGGCGTACACCCTTCCCGACTTTGCCGAGGGACGGCTCGAATCGCGTCAGGTGCGCCGGCTGGTCAGCGTGTTCGTCGTCGGCGCCGGCTGGGTCTACCTCGTGCCGCAGCTCCAGGGCGCAGGACTCACCCTGAAGATCCTCACCGGTGCGCCCGGCTGGCTCGGCGACGTACTCGTCGCCTCGGTCGTGGTGGTCGCCGTCGCGGCGGGAGGCATGCGCTCGATCACCTTCGTGCAGGTGTTCCAGTACTGGCTGAAGCTCACGGCGCTGCTGGTGCCCGCGATCTTCCTGGTGCTGGCCTGGCAGGGCGACGGCCGCCCCCGTGTCACCTTCGACGAGCAGATCTCCGTCTTCCGTGCCGACCATCCGCTCTACGCGACGTACGGACTGATCGTGGCGACCTTCCTCGGCACCATGGGCCTGCCCCATGTGGTGGTCCGCTTCTACACCAGCCCCAACGGCCGCGACGCCCGCCGCACGACGGTCGCCGTGCTCGCGCTGGTCGGCCTGTTCTATCTGCTGCCCCCGGTGTACGGGGCCCTGGGCCGCCTGTACGCGCCCGAACTCATGCACGGCGGCGACGCCGACGCGGCCGTACTGCTGCTGCCCGCCCGGGTGATCGGCGGCCTCGGCGGCGATCTGCTCGGCGCGCTCCTCGCGGGCGGAGCGTTCGCCGCGTTCCTGTCCACGGCGTCCGGGCTGACCATGGCCGTAGCCGGAGTCATCACCCAGGACGTCCTGCCCTCGCGGGGCGTACGGCACTTCCGGCTGGCCACCGTCCTGGCCATCGCCGTGCCCCTGGCCGGCTCACTGGTGGTCAGCAGGGTGCCGGTGGCCGACGCCGTCGGCATGGCCTTCGCGGTCTCCGCGTCCTCCTTCTGCCCGCTGCTCGTCCTCGGCATCTGGTGGCGGCGGCTCACCCCGCCGGGCGCGATTGCCGGGTTGCTGCTCGGCGGCGGCTCCGCGCTGCTGTCCGTGGCCATCACCGTCAGCGGCGCGGTGCGCCCGCCGGGCTGGCCGCACGCCCTGCTGGCCTGGCCGGCGGTCTGGTCCGTACCGGTCGGCTTCCTCGCGATGATCCTGGTCTCCCTGGCCACTCCTGGACGGATACCGGCGGGCACCAACGCCGCCATGACCCGCTTCCATCTGCCGGAAGCGCTGACCTCGGGGCGCGTGCGATGACCGGGGCCGGGATCGCCGTCATCACCGTGCTCGTCCTGCTGCTGTTCTCCACCGGCTTCCTGCTGGGCCGCACCGCACGTCCCGTGCGCACCAGCGATGTGGGCACACCCGTCGAGCACGCCACCTTCGAGACCCTGCACACCGCCTCCCTCGCAGCGCCCCCGCTGCGCGCCGGGCTCACCGAGGAGAGCGCGCGCAGGTCGGCGCGTGGACTGCGCTCGCTGCTCGGTACCGATGCCCTGTGCCTCACCGACCGTGACCGGGTGCTGGTGTGGGACGGCGAGGGGGACCACCACGGCAAGGACGTGATGCACCAGGTCGAGGGGCTGCTGGCCAGCGGCAGGGATACCGCCTTCCACAGCGACTGCGGTGACCTCGACTGCCCGCTGCGCTGGGCCGTCGCCGTCCCGCTGACGGTCGACCACCGGGTGCTCGGCACCCTCGTCGCCTACGCCCCCCGCGAGTCGGCGGTCCTGGCCAGAGCCGCGGGGGAGGTGGCCCGCTGGGTCTGCGTACAGCTGGAACTCGCCGAGCTCGACCGCTCCCGTACGCAGCTCATCGAGGCCGAGATCAAGGCGCTGCGGGCCCAGATCTCCCCGCACTTCATCTTCAACTCACTGGCCGCGATCGCTTCGTTCGTCCGGACCGACCCCGAGCGTGCGCGTGAACTCCTTCTGGAATTCGCCGACTTCACCCGCTACTCGTTCCGCAGGCACGGTGAGTTCACCACCCTGGCCGACGAGCTCCACTCCATCGACCAGTATCTTGCGCTGGTGCGCGCGCGCTTCGGTGAGCGGCTCTCCGTGACCCTCCAGGTGGCCCCGGAGGTCCTTCCCGTATCGCTGCCGTTCCTCTGTCTCCAGCCCTTGGTCGAGAACGCCGTGAAGCACGGCCTGGAGGGCGCTGTCACTCCTTCCCGGCCCCTCGACGCCGTCCGCGCGGGTGACGCCCCGATCCGCATCACGATCAGCGCGCTGGATGCCGGCGCCGAGGCGGAGGTGGTCATCGAGGACGACGGCACCGGGATGGAGCCGGAGCGTCTCCGCCAGATCCTGCGCGGCGAGGGCGGCACCTCCACCGGCATCGGTCTGCTCAACGTGGACGAACGACTGCGCCAGGTGTACGGGGACGACTACGGCCTCGTCATCGAGACGGGAGTCGGAGCGGGCATGAAGATCACCCTGAGGCTGCCCAAGTACCGTGCGGGCGTCCACGGTTCATGACCGGCTGTCCGACCGCCGCTCAGTACAGATTGACCGCCAGATGGCCCAGCGGCAGCCCCAGCTGCCACGCCGGCGTCCACACCTGGGTCTCGACGTCCTCGTCGTCGGCGTCAACCGGATCCCACGGCGGCGGGCCGATCGCGTCGAGGTCGGCCGCCAGCAGTTCGGTCTCCTCCAGCCACCGCCAGGCGGCCCGTGCCAGCGCGAGGTCGGGATCCGCCACCCCGGCCGGGGCGGTCGGCCGCGCCAGCGCCTCCAGGCGCGCGCAGACCCAGCGTCTCCAGGAGGCGCCGTACGCCGTGAGCAGCCGCAGCTCGTCCACCCGCGCCGCAGGGAGCTCGTCGGCGCCCGCTCCGTCGGAGAGGAAGATCGTCAGGGCGAGCGCGTCGCGCCCCGCACGGTACTCCAGGGTCGTCGGCTCCATCAGGTCGCCGGTCTCCAGGACCTCGTCAGCGATGTACTCGGAGTACATCCAGGCCATCGGGACCAGCAGCCCGCCCCCGCCGGTTTCCTCGTGGTGTTCGGGACGCATCCCGTCTCGCCTCTTTCTTCGACTCTGTACCGGGCTACACGCAGCATTGAACCGGGGGCACGCGCCCCGCGTGGGCAGAAGGGCAGGATCCGTCGGGAGATTCGAGGTGCCATGACCGCCGATCGCGGCGACGGCCCGCATGTGCGGCAGCTGCTGGGCGCCTATGTGCTCGATGCCCTGGGAGCGGACGAGAGCGGTGAGGTCGCCCGGCATCTGCAGCGGTGCGAGGCATGTGTGGCGGCCTATGTGGAGGTCGCGGAGGCGGTCTCCCTGCTCGCGCTGCTCAACGTGGAGGACCTGCTGGAGTAGCCGGGCAGATTGCGGCTGAGCAGCCGCAGCGCGTAGTACGAGCGGGACTTGACGGTGCCTGCGGGTATTCCGAGCGCCTGCGCGGTCTCGCCCACGCTGAGCCCCCGGAAGTAGATCTGCACGAGCACGGCCCGGTGCTCGGGGCTGAGCGTGCTCACGGCCTCGCGCACATCGAGGGCGTGGACCGCGGAGTCCGCTGTGTCGTCCTGGGCGGGGGCGCTCTCCAGGACCGCGTCGCTGACCTCCGTCGGACGGGCCTGGCGGGACCTGCGGGCGTCGATGGCCAGCCGCCGCGCGACGGTGAAGAGCCACGGGCGCATCGAGTCGTAGGGGGCGTCGAACGCCTCAGGATGCTGCCAGGCACGTACCAGTGTCTCCTGCAGCAGATCCTCCGCCCGCTGCCGGTCGCCGAACGTCAGGCCCAGCAGGAAGTGGAGCAGCGCGGGCCCGTGTTCCCGCTGCAGCTGGGCGAGGTCCCGCTCATCGGTTGTCGCAGTGGTCATCGTGAACGTCCTTTCCCGAAGAGGCCCCTGGCGCCTCGCTCCCGCCTGGCGTATACGAACGCATCGGCGCCTGAGGGAACAGGCGGTGCACCGAGGTGTGCGCCGAGCGGTCGCACGGAGCGGCGAGTGGTGCGGTGAACGGTCGCCCGGCGCCGATACGGCCGATTCAGGTACTTTGGCTGCTTTGTTCTTGACTCACCGGTATGAATATATGTGTATTCGGATGGCCGAAATCATCCGAACTGGGAGTCGTGCAGATGACGAAGCGCATCCGACAGGGCGCGGCGATCGCCGTCGCCGGTCTCCTCGCCACCGCAACAGCCTGTACCGGCCAGCAGTCGTCACCCCCCGGCTTCGCCGGGCGGCACCTCACCGCCGAGCGGGGTGTGAACGGCTCGGGCGCCGGGGGAGCGGAGGGGTCGCGCGCCTTCACACTGCTGGCCTCGGGCGGCATCCTGCCGCACTCCTCGATCATCGACCGCGCCGCGGCCGACGCGGGCGGCAGGGGCTACGACTTCCGCCCGATGCTCAAGGGTGCCGCTCGGGCGGTCTCGGGTGCGGATCTGGCCATCTGTCACATGGAGACGGTGTACGGCCAGGACGGCGGCCCCTACACCGGCTATCCGTCCTTCAAGTCACCGCCCGAGGTGGCGACCGCACTGCGCGCCACCGGCTTCGACTCCTGCTCCACCGCCTCCAACCACACCCTGGACGACGGCGCGCAGGGGATCGGACGGACGCTCGACGCGCTGGACCGCGCGGACGTCGCCCACGCCGGATCCGCGCGCTCGGCCGAGGAGGCGGCCCGTCCCACCGTGCTCAGGGCGGGCAAGGCCAAGGACGCGGCGAAGGTCGCCCACCTCGCGTACACCTACGGCACCAACGACATCCCGCTGCCCGCCGGGCAGCCCTGGGCGGTCAACCTGATCGACAAGGACCGGATCGTCGCGGACGCCCGCGCGGCCCGCAAGGCGGGTGCCGACGTGGTCGTCGTCTCCCTGCACTGGGGCACCGAATGGCAGGACGCCCCCGACGACGTCCAGCTCGGACTCGGCCGCGAACTCACGGCCTCCGGCACCGGCGAACGCCCCGACATCGACCTGATCCTCGGCACCCACGCCCATGTCCCGCAGGCGTACGAGAAGGTCAACGGAACCTGGATCGTCTACGGCATGGGCGACCAGGTCGCCGGTGCCATGGTCAACCACGAGGGAGCCCAGGACCCGCGCGCCAACGAGAGCTCGATGGGCCGCTTCACGTTCGAGCCGCCCGCGAAACCGGGGCAGCGATGGGCCGTCAAGAAGGCCGAGTTCATCCCGCAGTGGTTCGACCCCGAGGCGGGGCGCGTGGTGGGCCTGGCCAACGGAGCCGCAGGCCCGACGGGGGAGACGGACGGCCGGATGCGAGAGATCCGCGACCGGATCCAGGCCGTCGTCCTGAGCCGGGGCGCGGCCCAGGACGGTCTCGTGGCCGGCAAGTGACGTCCGCCACCCACCCGGGCGTTCACGGCCCGGCGGTGACCGGCGGGCACCCGTGGGGCGTCACGGCACGACGGTGACCGGCCAGCGCCCGGCCTTCACGAGCCGGACCGCCACCGAGCCGACGAAGCGGTGCCCGGCGGACTCCGAGGCGCCCACGATCACGGCGTCCGCCTTCAACTCGTCGGCGGCCGTCACGAGCCCGTTGTACGGATCCCCGTGGAACGTATGGAACTCCCAGCGGACATTCCATATGTGCTTGAGCCGCTCGGTCGCCATCCTGATCTCGCTCACCAGCCCCTCGGCGACCTCGCCGGTCGCGTCGGCGACCGGGGCTCCCAGGGCGGCGCCGGCCGACATCACCGGCTGGACGTAGACGAGGGCGAGCATCGCGTGCTGCCGTCGGGCGAGGCCCGCCGCGTACGCCGCGGCCCGCATCGAGGACTCGGAGCCGTCGATGCCCGCGACGATCACCTTGGGGCCGTCCGTGCCGCGCTCGAAGCGGTGGTGTTGCTGGTCAGTCACGGCCCTGAGGGTAGCCGCTCATGCCCCGCGTCCCCCGGGCGGGCGGTGGAACCCGGAACCTTCCCTCCGGATTCCACCGACGCACTCCATCCATCGGGTGCAAAACACCACATCTCAGGTGTCGGCGCCGGGCGTGGGCGTCACTCCGTGCGAGCAGTTGGTCATGAAGCATGATCAGATTCCGGCGGAACGCCGCACCTTTCTGCGCCTCGCTCTCACACTGGGGGCAGCCATCGCCGTGCACACCGTCGCAGCGGACCCGGCCGGGACACCCGCGCGCCCCGGTGGAGAGCCCCCCGCCCCGGCCGCAGGGCCTCCGGCGCGGGCCGGGACGGCCCCAGGCGCCTACCGGCTGCGGCCCATGACCTCGACCACACCGCCCCGCTTCCGGCCGGCCTCGCCGCCCGTCCGCACCCGGCCCTTCGAGGAACTCCCCGAGCTGGGGAGCGACGCCATGGTGCTCAGCTTCGACGACGGCCCCGACCCCCGGTACACCCCGGACATCCTGGCCACGCTGCGAAGATACGAAATCCGGGCGATGTTCTTCGTCTGCGGCGAGATGGCCACCGACAACCGCGACCTGCTCCGCGAGATGGCGGACGACGGGCATGTCGTCGGCAACCACTCCTGGTCGCACCCCCTCATCCCGAAGCTCTCCCGGGGCGCGATCCGCGACGAACTGGGCAGCACCAGCGAAGTGATCGAGAAGACCCTGGGAACCCCGCCGCTCTGGTACCGGGCCCCGTACGGTGCCTGGAACCGCAATTCCTTCGAGATCGGCGCAGCGATGGGCATGGAACCGATGGCCTGGACCGTCGACACGCTGGACTGGACCACGCCGGGCACCGACGCCATCGTCCGCCGGGTCAAGAAGGGCGCGGCGCCCGGCGTCGTGGTGCTGTCGCACGACGCGGGCGGAAACCGGTCCCAGAGCGTGGCCGCCCTCCGCCGGTACCTGCCCGCGCTCATCGAAAGGGGGTACCGCCCCACCGTCCCGCACCGCAGCTGACGGTGGGCGCCAGGTGCCCGGACCGGCTACCGCGTCTCGACCAGCCGGGCGAAGACCACCACGTTCCCGTCGTAGCCGTCGGCCTTCGAGTACCCCCCGCCGCAGGTGATGACCCGGAGTTCGGCGTACCCGGTGTCGCCGTACACCCGGGGGCCGGGGAAGTCGTTCTTGGAGAAGACCTCGACGCCGTAGATCTCGAACACCGCGACCCGGTTGTCGTAGCGGGACACCTCGATCTGCTGCCCCTTGCTGAGGGAGCCCAGTCCGTAGAAGACCGCGGGGCCGGCGAGGTTGTCGACGTGACCGACCATCACGGAGGTCCCACGCTGGCCGGGAGCGATGCCGTTCTGGTACCAGCCGGCGAGGTTCGGATCCTGGGCGGGTGGCGCCTCGATCCAGCCTGCCGGGTCCAGGTTCACATCGACCACGGGTGCGTCGACCTCGATCGACGGGATCTGGATGCGCTCGGCGGGGGCGTACGCGAGCGGCTGTACGGACTCGCCGTCGGCCGGGGAGGACACCGTGGTGTCCCGGGGGCCGGCCACCGAAGCCGCGGCGGCGGGCTGCGGCGGTCCGGGGGACGTCTCGACGCCGTTGCGCATGAGAGCGAGCCCGGTGAGCATCACCAGGGCGACGGCGCCCCACGGTGTGCGTCTGCTCCGCTCGGCGCCCCACTGGTCCCGGCCCATGGTTCTCCCTTCGTCGCGACACCGTCACGCTAGGCGCGGGTGCGCAAGGCGGCGATCAGGGAAGGGCGAACGGGTGGCGGCCGATCGGGCGCCGTCGTGGGTGTCTTCTCTTCGGAGTAATGAGCGGATAAAAATTCTGACGGTCCGTGACCTGCGGCTCCGTCAGATTCCGGGTCCCGCCCTCGGTGTGTCGGCTCACCGGGGTGGAGCAATGCCGAAGTGCGGCACCTGCGGTATTTGGTGAGGGTTCGTCATGGGATGCGTTTTCGTCAACTCCCGGGGACCAAGACTCCGGGGCGCTTCCCGCTGGAGGTTCAAAGATGCGTGCTTCACGCACTCTCGCGGTGACCGCGACCGCATTCGCGGCGGTCGGGCTGGCCGCCCCGCTGGCCGCCGCCGGCGGCGGCCCGGGCAGCAACCCGAGCAACTTCCCGACCAATGTCACCGTCGACCCGTCCTCGGTCCACCAGGGCGCCACCATGCAGGTCAGCGCGGAGGGCTGCGGCCGCTCCGGCGGCAAGGTGTGGTCGAACGCCTTCCCGACGGTGAACCTCTCTCCGGGCCGGGTCGGCTATGCCACGGCGCACATCCGGAACAACGCGACGCCTGGTCAGTACAGCCTGTCCGTGAGGTGCAACGACAGCCAGAACAACTTCGGGGGTAACGGAGGCAACCAAGGCCAGGGCGGCAACGGCGGCCAGGGCGGTAACGGAGACGAGCGCGGCCAGGGTGGCAACGGTGGCCAGGGCGGTAACGGCGGTAACGGCGGCCAGGGTGGCAACGGTGGCCAGGGCGGAAACGGCGACCCGGTCGCGACGGCCCGCTTCACCGTGCTGCACTCGCGGGGCGCGCAGGGTGGCCTCGGCGGGTCGATGGGTCCCAGCTCCGTCGAGATGCAGGTCGGCGGCGGTCTTGTCGCGGCGGCAGCCGTCGGCGGAGCCGTCTTCGTCGTCCGTCGGCGGATGAGCAATGCGGCGATCTGACGCGTCGAACCTCCCACCCGGCCCGATACGCCCGTCGCCCCGAGTCCTGGACCAGGACCCGGGGCGACTGCCGTGTGTCTGTGTGCGAGCTGTCAGTGCCGGCGAGCGGTACGGCGCTTGCGCAGGACATGGAAGGCGCCGGCGGAGGCGGCCGCCACCAGTGCTGACCCGGCGGCGATCTCCGCGGGGTCCATCGTGTCGACGCTGCCACCGAGCCCGCCCAGCACGCCGCTCGGAGAGGCGGTGGAGCTGGTCGTGGGGGCCGTGGTGGGGCTGGTCGAGGGGGAACTGGTGGCGCCGCTCGTGATCGTCAGGTTGGCGGACCGTGTGGTCGTGCCGCAGCGGAAGGTCACCTCGTAGACGGCGCCACGCCTGGCGTCCCAGTCGACCGTGGCCGAGGCCGACCGCCCGCTCGGGATGGTGACCGTGTCGAACACGCCCGAGAACGCGGTCGCATTGCTGGTGCACCCCATGGCGCCGAGAGTCACCTGGCCTCCCGGCGCGACCGTCGACGGAGTGATGGTCGGCGTGAACGAGGTGGACGTGCCGCCGTTGAGCACATCGGCCGACGCGGCCGGTGCCATCAGAAAACAGGCGGCGGCGCCCAGCAGGGCGACGGGTGCGACACGTATCGCGCGCATGGTGAATCCTCCGGGTCCCGAGGAGCAGCCGCGGAACGGATTTCCGCGAGGTATGAGAAATGCACCTCGATGACCGAAACGGTAGAAGTGCCGCATACCACCCGCGATCGGTGTCAGGCGAATGGGGCAGCCTTGTCCCCCGACCGGCTCTCCGGCCGGGGGACAAGGCCGCGAGGTGCGCGCTCCTATCCATCCGTGGCGTGCGGGAACAGATCGACGAACGGAGCTGTGGTCGCCGAGATGCCCCGGCCGAAGGGCGCGTCGAAGTCCCAGATGAGGAAGAGCAGGAAGGCGATCAGGACGCTGAAGAGGCCGGCCAGCAGCAATTCACGGAAGGTTCTGCGGATCTGGAGCGTGAAGATCAATCCGACCGTGACCACGGCCCCGGTGATCAGACCGAACCAGACGACTCCCGGCATGGTCGCGCCCGCGTTCTGCCCCCGGGCCCCTCGTGCGTCGTCGACAGCGGCCACCTGGTCCACCAGCGGCTGGTACGCCTGCCCTTCGTGGTCCGTCCGCGGCTTGTACTCCGTCACGTCGGCCCGCACCCGGTCGAGAAGTCTGGTGCCCTCCTCGGTGAGACTCGCGTGGTCCGTCATCGACTTCCATTCGGCGCCGACGACATGAGCCACATACGCGTCCACGTCGGCCCGGATGCGGTCGCGGACCTCGACCGGGTAGACCGCCGACCGGGCGGTCACCTCGTGCAGTGCCTGCGCCTCCAGGCGTACGGACTCCTGGGCGGCGCTGCGGCCCTCCCAGACGCCTGCGATGGCCAGGCCGAGCACGATCGCGTACACCACACCGATCATCATCGTCATGTACTCGATGACGTCGGGCGTCTCGGACGGATCGTCGTCCTCGGCGAGGCGCCTGTTGCTCAGGACGGCGATGGTCAGCACGACGGCGCATGCCGATGCCATCGCAATGGTCAGAACAAGCCATTCCGACATGGGTTCCCTTTTTCGGTTCAGCGGGACGAGCGGGGCCGCAGTACGGCCACGGCGAAAACGGCGGGCGCGGTGATGAGAAGGGTGAGCGAGACCAGTGACGGCCCGGCCCGGGGCGTCTTGCGGGGAGGCTTCTTGTAGGTGGGCAGCGCGACGGGCGCGGGGGGCGGCGGTGTGGGGCGCACGGTGGCAGGTGGTGGAGAGGGCTCCGGTTCGGGTTCAGGTGCCGGTTCGGGCGCTGCGGGTGCAGGAGGCGGGGGCGGTGGAGGCGGAGGTGGAGGGGGCGGCGGTGGAGGGGGTGGGGGAGGCGGAGGTGGCGGAGGTGGTGCCGGTGGTGGCGGTGCTGGCTCGGGCTCGGGCTCGGGTTCGGGCTCCGCGATGACCGCCCCGCACCGTCCCTCGCCCGCCACGGCGACGGACGAGCTGCCGTCCCCCTGCCCGATGGAGGCGACGGCGCAGTCGTCACCGGCCGCCGGCAGCGGGACGGCGAGCAGCAGGAGCAGGGTCGCGGCCGTCAGCCGCCATATGCGTGATCCGTACACGCCGGGGAGCATGTTCCCCTGAGCCGCCGAACACGCGGAGGGCGGAGCCGATTCGCCTGATGGAGGGACATTCGGCGATTCGCGTTTGCGCCCGCCGAAAGTTGTCCGGGCTTCCGTTGAACACAGAGGTACCAGCCGCCCGTACCAAGGGCCACGGAAGGCGCGGACTCGCGTCCCGGACGGCAGAAGGACAACGGGAGTCGACATGAATACCTGGCGGAACGCCTCGCTCGCGGTGACGGCGGTGGCCCTCTTGGCGCTGACGACGGCGTGCGGTCAGGAGAAGGGCACCGCGTCGCCGAACGGCCAGGCCGTGGGGAACGCCGCGTCGGCGCAGCAGCCTGCCGACAGCGGTTACGGCTCGGACGGCGGCTACGGTTCCGGCACGGCAGCGAGTGGGACGGCGAAGGAGGCCGGGCAACTCGCGGTGTGGGACAGCAAGAAGCTGGGCAAGGTGCTGACCGACAGCGAAGGCTTCACGCTCTACCGCTTCGACAAGGACACCGCCGAACCGCCCAGCTCGAATTGCGGGAGCGACTGCGCGAAGGCGTGGCCCGCGGTGCCCGCGCAGAACGCCGAAGCGGCCGCGGGCACCGAGGCGTCGCTGATCGGCGAGGTGACCAGGGACGACGGGACCAAACAGCTGACCGTGGCGGGTTGGCCCATGTACCGCTACGCCGAGGACACCCGGCCCGGTGATGCCAACGGGCAGGGTGTCGGAGGGACATGGTTCGCCGCCGCTCCGGACGGAAAGAAAGCGGCGGTGGAAGCCGGCGGAGCCACCGGTGCCCAGCCCGACCTTGCCGGACTTTCGGTCCGCGAGGATCCGGAACTCGGGAACATCGTCGTGGACAAGCGCGGTATGACGGTTTACCGCTTCAAGAAGGACTCGGCGTGGCCGATGAAGTCCGCGTGCACGGGCGACTGTCTGAAGAAGTGGCCGGTCGTCGGTCCCGTGCAGAAGAATGACGTCGAAGGCGTCACCACGAAGGGATTCGTCACCTTCGACCGTCCGGACGGCGTCAAGCAGCAGTCGCTCGACTGCTGGCCTCTCTACACCTTCTCCGGCGACGCGCGGCCGGGAGACACCAACGGCCAAGGCGTCGGGGGTACATGGTACGCGGTCTCGCCCGATGCGAAGCTGGTCGAAGCCTCCGAGTAGGGCCCGGAAGACCCTCCGTGGTGCCGGTCCGTCGCCGAATGTGCACACGCAGCGACGGACCGCCGCACATGCCTCCGGTGTGTGACCAATAACGGATCTCTAATTTCCGTTTCCACTCGCTCTCCTGGCGGTCGATCAGTAGCCTCTGGTCAACACTGACCATGAACATGGCCGGATCGCCGTGGCGACTTGTTGGAGACATCGATGGAGCGTCCCGCCTGGGCACCGCAAGGCATTGACATCTCGGTGCCGAGCGTGTCTCGCATGTACGACTTCTATCTGGGCGGTTCGCACAATTTCGAGGTGGACAGGGAAGCGGCCCGGAAGGCCATGGAGTTCATGCCGGGCCTCCCCAAGGTCATGCAGGCCAATCGTGCCTTTATGCGGCGGGCCGTGCACTACGCCACTGCTTCAGGAGTCAACCAGTTCCTGGACATAGGGTCCGGTATACCGACCTTCGGCAATGTTCATGAAGTCGCCCAGGCTGCCGATCCCGAGGCCCGGATCGCCTATGTCGACCACGACTCGGTCGCGGTCGCACACAGCCAGGCGGTGCTCGACGGCAAGGAGCGGGCCGTCATCGCCGCCGCGGATCTGCGTAAACCCCAAGAGATCCTGGCGGACCCGCAGATCAACGGCCTCCTCGACCTGGACAAGCCGGTGGCGCTGCTCCTGGTGGCGGTGCTCCACTTCATCGAGGACTCCGACGATCCGTACGCGGCGGTCGCGGAGCTGCGCGACGCGCTGGCCCCCGGCAGCCTGCTGGTCCTGACCCACGCGTCGTACGAGGGGATCCCGCTCACCCAGGAGGAGGCGGGAGGGACGGTCGGTGTCTACCGCACCATCCGCAATCCGCTGATCATGCGTTCGCGCACGGAGATCAGCCGATTCTTCGAGGGGTACGAGATGGTCGAGCCCGGGCTCGTCTCCATGCCCGAGTGGCGTCCCGAGTCCCCGGGGACGCTCGCGCACGAAGATCCGTTCGCCTTCTCGGGCTTCGCCGGGGTTGGGCGCAAGGCGTGAGCATTCCCGCTCAGTCGTCGGGCGTGCCCGACGCGGAACCCGACGGCCCCGAGGGCCGGCTCCGAAGATTCGCCACCATCTGGAGCCGGGCGATCTTCCCGTCCACGGCCACCTCCATGTCCCGCCCCGAGTTCGAGGAACATCTGCTGCCGCTCGCCCGGGAGCTGAGCGACATCCTTCACACCCGGGTCTTCGACGCGGCACCCGCGCACGGCGTCGGAGCCTCCCTGGTCGCCGCACACTGCACGGACCCGGACGCCCTGAGCTCCACCCTCGGCGTCGTCGACTCCTACCTGGTCCTCTACTGCGGGGGCAACGGACCGGTGGAGCTGTCGACCGAGGACAGCCGGGCCCGGTGCGCGCGGATCCAGCACGCGCTGGCCGGCGGGTTCACCCAGGCGTTGCGCGAGCGGACACTCGCCGAGCAGGAGGCGATCGCCCGCTCGGCGCTCACCGCGCGCTCGGACGCCGAACAGGCACTGCACGCCACCGAGGCTCGCTTCCGCGCCGTGTTCAAGGACGCCGCCATCGGGATCGGCATCGCCGACCTCGACGGGAACATCCTGGAGATCAACGACACCCTCACCAAGATGTTCGGCGGCCTGGAGAACCACGTCCGCAGCCACAAGGTGAACGAGTGGGTGCACCCCGAGGACTCGCCGTACGTATGGAAGTACTACGACGAGCTGGTGCGAGGCGAGCGCGAGCACTACAGCGTCGAGAAGCCGTACTACCGCAACGACGGCACCGTCCTGTGGACCAACCTCACCGTGTCGCTGCTGCGGGACTCGGAGGGGCGGCCGGAGTACCAGCTGGCGCTCATGGAGGACACCACCGAGCGGCGGCTGCTCAATCTGCGGCTGCGCTACGAGGCCACCCACGACGCGCTCACCGGTCTGCCGAACCGGACGCTGTTCTTCGAGCGTCTGGAGAAGGCCCTCGCGCCCAGGGAAGGCATGCGCTTCGGTCTCTGCTATCTGGACCTGGACGGCTTCAAGGCGATCAACGACAGCCTGGGCCACGCGGCGGGTGACCGGCTCCTGGTCGAGGTCGCCGACCGGCTGCAGAGCTGTGGGACCGCCCCCGGCGAGATGGTCGCGCGGCTCGGCGGTGACGAGTTCGTGGCCCTCACGACCGGGCCGCACACCCAGGACGAGGTCCACGAGCTGGCCGGACGCATCCTCTCCGCGCTCGCCACGCCCATCCGTCTCGACGGCCGGGAGCTGACCGTGCGGGGATCCGTCGGCGTCGTCGAAGGGCCGTCGGGCGAACGCACCGCCGCCGAGGTCCTCCGCAGCGCCGACATCACGATGTACCGGGCCAAGGCGGCCGGCGGGAACCGCTTCGCGCTCGCAGACGCGGAGGCCGACGCCCGTGCCATCACCCGCCACGGGCTGACCACGGCGCTGCCCGCGGCGCTGGACCGCGGCGAGTTCTTCATCGAGTACCAGCCGCTGGTGCACCTCGGGGACGGCAGCGTGCACGGAGCCGAGGCGCTGGTGCGCTGGTGCCATCCGCAGCACGGTGTGCTCGGCCCGGACCGGTTCATCCCGCTCGCCGAGCACACCGGGCTGATCGTGCCGCTCGGCCGCTGGGTCCTGGAGGAGTCCGTCCGGCAGGCGAACTTCTGGCAGGAACGTCACACCGACGGCGGCCCCCTGCGGATCAACGTCAACCTCTCGCCGACCCAGCTGCACCACCCGAGGCTGGTCGCCGAGACAGTCGACGTGCTGGAACGCTCCGGGCTGGAGCCCGGCGCCCTCTGCCTGGAGGTCACCGAGTCCGCGCTGATCGGCGCGGACGACGATCTGCTCAAGCCGCTGCGTCAGCTGGCGGAGATGGGCGTCGACATCGCGCTGGACGACTTCGGCACCGGGTACTCGAACCTGGCGAACCTGCGCCGCCTGCCGGTGAGCATCCTCAAGCTGGATCGTTCCTTCACCCAGGGCATGCAGCACCACCCCGCCGACCCGGTCGACCTGAAGATCGTCGAGGGCATCGTCTCGCTCGCCCACAGCCTGGACCTCGCGGTCACGGTCGAGGGTGTCGAGACCGGTGCCCAGGCCGAGCAGCTGCGACAGCTCGGCTGCGACACCGCCCAGGGCTGGTACTACGCGCGCCCCGGCGCCCCGGACCGGATCCACGCGCTGCTGCTGGCGGACGCGGTCTGACGGCTCCGTCCTCAGCCGCCGCCCGGGCCGGGCCCGCCGGCGGCTGAGGACGCGGCGGGCGGCCCCGCCCCCAGGAGCATCCGCTGGAGTTCCCGCGCCGCGCGCGGCGGTTCGACGTCGCTGCGGTGCGCCAGCGCGATCGTGCGCCGCAGTCCCGGCGAGGCCAGCGGTGTCGTACGGAGGTCCTGGCCGGCCCGCACGGCGACCATGCGGGGCACGACGGCGATCCCGAGGCCCGCCCGTACGAAGCCGAGAACGGCGTCCATCTCGCCGCCCTCCACCGTGAACGAGGGCTCGAAACCCTCCGCCCGGCACGCGGCGACGGTCAGCTCCCGAAGGTCGTAGCCGTGCCGGAACATCACCAGCGGCTCGTTCTCGAGATCGGCGATGTGCACGGACCCCTTGCGCCCGGGTGCGGGCCGGGACGCCGGTGACACCACCACCAGGTCCTCGTGCAGCAGCTCCACCGTGGTGAGCGCCGGCGAGCCCGCGGGCAGGGGCAGCACGAGCAGCGCGAGATCCAGGGCGCCCCGTGCCAGCTGCCGTACGAGGTCGTGGGAGCCGCCCTCCTCGATCAGGAGCCGGATCCCGGGGTGCGCGCCGTGGAAGGCACGCAGCACGTCGGGCAGCAGGCCCGTGCAGACGCTCGGGGTGGCGCCCAGTCTGATCCGCCCCCGGCGCAGCTGTACGAGTTCCAGCACCTCGTGCCGCGCGGTGTCCGCGTCCGCCAGGATCCTGCGGGCGAGCGGCAGCAGTGCCTCGCCCGCGTCGGTCAGCGCGATGTTGCCGCGCGCGCGGCTGAACAGCTCGGCGCCCAGCTCGTTCTCCAGGGCCTTGATCTGCTGGGAGAGGGAGGGCTGCGACACGTGCACCTCCTCGGCGGCCCGGGTGAAGTGTCTGGCCTCGGCCACGGCCACGAAGTAGGCGAGCTGCTGAAAGTGCATGCGGCCGACGATAGCGCCCTCCATAGCCTGTGCCTATGGAGATGAGTCACTTCATGTCTTGGACTGATGGTGGCCTTCGGCTCTAGCGTCGTGTCCATGGCATTGGCAACGCGGGCGGACCGACGGCCGTCCATGACGCGTACGCTCTGGGACTCGTCCGTCGGCAAGAAGACGATCATGGCTGTGAGCGGCCTGATCATGCTCGGTTATCTGGCGGTCCACATGCTGGGCAACCTGAAGATCTTCTTCGGATCCGGCGAGTTCAACCATTACGCGCACTGGCTCCGGACCCTCGGCGAGCCTTTCCTGCACTACGAGTGGGCGCTGTGGATCATCCGCGTGGTGCTCGTCGCGGCCGTCGTCCTGCACGCCGTCTCCGCGTACCAGCTGAGCCGCCGTGACCTCAGGGCGCGCCCGACGGCGTACGTCCACAAGAAGGCACGTGCGAGCTACGCCACGCGCACCATGCGCTACGGCGGCATCATCCTCGCGCTCTTCATCGTCTGGCACATCCTGGACCTCACGACCGGCACCGTGCACACCGGCGGATTCCAGGCCGGGCACCCCTACCAGAACGTGCTCGACACCTTCTCGACCTGGTACGGCAACGTCATCTACATCGTCGCCGTGCTCGCCCTGGGCCTGCACGTCCAGCACGGGTTCTGGAGTGCGGCGCAGACCCTCGGCGTGGGGAGCGCGACCCGGGACCGCGTCCTGAAGACCCTCGCCAATGTCCTCGCAGTGGTGCTGACGGCCGGTTTCGTCTCCGTGCCCGTCGCAGTGATGACCGGAGTGGTGAGCTGACATGAGCGACTACACGAACTACCGCACCGGCGAACCCGTCGTCGACGCCAAGGCGCCGGAGGGCCCCGTCGCGGACCGCTGGGACACCCGCCGCTTCGAGGCGAAGCTCGTCAACCCGGCCAACCGCCGCAAGCACACCGTGATCGTCGTCGGCACTGGCCTGGCAGGCGGCTCGGCCGGCGCCACGCTCGCCGAACAGGGCTACCACGTCGTGCAGTTCTGCTTCCAGGACTCGCCGCGGCGCGCCCACTCCGTCGCCGCGCAGGGCGGGATCAACGCGGCCAAGAACTACCGCAACGACGGCGACTCGGTGCACCGGCTCTTCTACGACACGGTCAAGGGCGGCGACTTCCGCGCCCGGGAGTCCAACGTCCACCGCCTGGCCGAGATCTCGGTCGAGATCATCGACCAGTGCGTCGCCCAGGGCGTCCCCTTCGCCCGCGAGTACGGCGGCCTCCTCGACAACCGCTCGTTCGGCGGCGTCCAGGTCTCCCGCACCTTCTACGCCCGCGGGCAGACGGGGCAGCAGCTCCTCCTCGGCGCGTACCAGGCGCTCTCCCGGCAGATCGCGGCCGGCAACGTCGAGCTCCACTCCCGCACCGAGATGCTCGACCTCATCGTCGTCGACGGCAAGGCCCGCGGCATCGTGGCCCGCGACCTCGTCACGGGGAGGATCGACACGTACTTCGCCGACGCGGTCGTCCTGGCGAGCGGTGGCTACGGCAACGTCTTCTACCTGTCGACCAACGCCATGAACTCCAACGCCACCGCGATCTGGCGCGCCCACCGGCGCGGCGCCTATTTCGCGAACCCCTGCTTCACCCAGATCCACCCCACCTGCATCCCGCGCACCGGGGACCACCAGTCCAAGCTCACGCTGATGAGCGAGTCACTGCGCAACGACGGACGCATCTGGGTCCCGAAGTCCAAGGGCGACGACCGCCCCGCGAACCAGATCCCCGAGGACGAGCGGGACTACTACCTGGAGCGGATCTACCCCGCCTTCGGCAACCTCGTGCCGCGCGACATCGCCTCCCGCGCCGCGAAGAACGTCTGCGACGAGGGCCGCGGCGTCGGCCCCGGCGGCCAGGGCGTCTACCTCGACTTCGCCGAGGCCATCGCGCGCATGGGCAGGAAGAAGGTCGAGGAGAAGTACGGCAACCTCTTCGACATGTACGCCCGCATCACCGCGGAGAACCCGTACGAGACGCCGATGCGCATCTACCCCGCCGTGCACTACACGATGGGCGGCCTCTGGGTCGACTACGACCTCCAGACCACGATCCCCGGCCTCTTCGCCATCGGTGAGGCCAACTTCTCCGACCACGGCGCCAACCGCCTCGGCGCCTCCGCGCTGATGCAGGGCCTCGCCGACGGCTACTTCGTGCTGCCTTCGACCATCAACGACTACCTGGCCCGCAATCCGCACACCGAGGAGATCGACGCCGGGCACCCGGCTGTCACCGAGGCCGTCGCCGAGACCGAGGACCGGCTGAACCTCCTCCTCGCGGTCGACGGGGACCGGACCCCGGACTCCTTCCACCGCGAGATCGGCGAACTCATGTGGGAGTTCTGCGGGATGGCCCGCACCGAGGAAGGGCTCCGCAAGGCCCTCGACCGGATCCCGCAGATCCGCGAGGAGTTCTGGCGCCGTATCAAGGTGCCCGGCACCGGCGAACAGTTCAACCAGTCGCTGGAGAAGGCCAACCGCGTCGTCGACTACCTCGAGCTCGCCGAGCTCATGTGCCTCGACGCGCTGCACCGCGCCGAATCCTGCGGCGGTCACTTCCGCGAGGAGTCGCAGACCCCGGACGGCGAGGCCGCCCGCCGGGACGAGGAGTTCTCCTACGCCGCGGCCTGGGAGTTCAGCGCCACCGGCGACGCCCCCGTCCTGCACAAGGAAGACCTCGTCTTCGAGTACGTCCACCCCACCCAGCGGAGCTACGCATGAAGCTCACCCTGCGCGTCTGGCGCCAGCAGAACGCCGAGGCGCCCGGCGCCATGGCCACCTACGAAGTCGACGGGATCTCGCAGGACATGTCGTTCCTGGAGATGCTCGACACCCTCAACGAGGAGCTCATCCTCGGTGGGGACGAGCCCGTCGCCTTCGACCACGACTGCCGCGAAGGCATCTGCGGCGCGTGCAGCCTCGTCATCAACGGCGACGCCCACGGCCCGGAGCGGACCACCACCTGCCAGCTCCACATGCGGTCCTTCGACGACGGCGACACGATCGACATCGAGCCGTGGCGGGCCTCGGCCTTCCCGGTCGTCAAGGACCTCGTCGTCGACCGCTCGTCCTTCGACCGGATCATCCAGGCAGGGGGATACATCTCCGCGCCCACCGGCACGGCGCCCGACGCGCATGCCACTCCGGTGCCCAAGCCGGACGCCGACTCGGCCTTCGAGCACGCCGAGTGCATCGGCTGCGGCGCCTGCGTCGCGGCCTGCCCGAACGGCTCGGCGATGCTCTTCACCTCCGCCAAGGTCAATCACCTCAACGTGCTCCCGCAGGGCGCGCCCGAGCGGGAGACCCGGGTGCTCGACATGGTCGCCACCATGGACGACGAAGGCTTCGGCGGCTGCACCCTCACCGGCGAGTGCGCGACGGCCTGCCCCAAGGGCATCCCGCTGCCGTCGATCACCGCGATGAACAAGGAGTGGCTGCGCGCCAACCGCAAGGTGCGCCGCTGACCACCCTCCCTCCGGCGGGGAGTCAGGCCGGCCGCAACGCCTTCGCCAGGTACGCGGCCGTACGGCTCCCCGCCGCGCGTGCCACCTCCCGCGGCGTACCGGTGGCGACGATCCGGCCGCCCCGGTCCCCGCCTCCGGGCCCCAGGTCGATCACCCGGTCCGCACCGGCCACCACCGCCATGTCGTGCTCCACGACCACCACGGTGTTCCCCGCGTCCACCAGCCCGTGCAACTGCCGCATCAGCACCTCCACATCGGCCGGGTGCAGCCCTGTCGTCGGCTCGTCCAGCACATAGAGCGTGTGCCCCCGCCGGGCACGCTGGAGCTCCGTGGCGAGCTTGATCCGCTGGGCCTCACCGCCCGACAGCTCCGTCGCCGGCTGGCCGAGCCGCAGATAGCCGAGCCCCACGTCGAGCAGCGCCCGCAGGCTGCGCTCGGCTGCCGGAGTCCCGGCGAGGAACTCCGCCGCCGCCTCCACCGTCAGGTCCAGCACCTCGGCGATCGTGAGTCCGCGCAGAGTCACCTCCAGCGTCCGCGGGTTGTAGCGCGCGCCGTGGCAGTCCGGGCAGGGAGCGTACGTACTGGGCAGGAAGAGCAGCTCGACCGAGACGAAGCCCTCGCCCTGGCAGGTCTCGCACCGCCCGCCCGCCACGTTGAACGAGAACCGGCCCGCCCGGTACTTCCGGTCCCGCGCGGTCTCCGTCTCCGCGAACAGCTTCCGTACGACGTCGAACAGCCCGGTGTACGTGGCCAGGTTGGACCGGGGCGTACGGCCGATCGGCCGCTGGTCCACCTGCACGAGCCGGTCCACCGCGTCCAGGCCCTCCGCCGACGCGCAGCCCCGCGCCACCGGCGCGGCAGGATCCTCCGGGGCCTCCGCCGGCCGCCGGTCGGCGAGCGCCCCGGCCAGGACCTGGCCGACGAGGGTCGACTTGCCCGACCCCGACACCCCGGTGACCGCTGTCAGCACACCCAGGGGGAACGCGGCGTCGACGCCGCGCACGTTGTGCAGGTCCACCCCGCGCAGCGTGATCCACCCCGAGGGCGTCCGCGGCTCGCGCTCCGGCGCCGGGCCCTCACCGAAGAGGAACCGCCGGGTCGCGGACCCGGCCACCCCGGCGAGTTCCGCCGGAGGACCGCTGTGCAGGACCCGGCCTCCGTGCTCGCCCGCCAGCGGCCCCACGTCCACCAGCCAGTCGGCCTGCCGCACCACATCCATCTGGTGCTCCACCACGAACACCGAGTTCCCCGCCTGCTTGAGCCTGCCGAGTACACCGAGCAGCGCCTCCGTGTCGGCCGGGTGGAGCCCTGCCGACGGCTCGTCCAGCACATAGACGACGCCGAACAGGCCCGAGCGCAGCTGGGTGGCCAGCCTCAGCCGCTGCAGCTCGCCGGACGAGAGGGTCGGGGCCGTACGGTCGAGGCTGAGATAGCCGAGCCCCAGCTCGGTGACCGGTCCGATCCTGGCCAGCAGATCGGCCGTCAGCACCCGTGCCGTGTCACTCCCGCCGCCCGTCTCCAGCAGCACCTCGGTGAGGGCGGTGAGGGGGAGCGCGACGAGGTCGGCGATCGTGCGGCCGGCGAACGTGACCGCCATGGCCTCCGGCCGAAGCCGGCTGCCCCCGCACACCGGACACGGCGCGCTCGTCAGGAAGCGCTCCGCCTTCGCCCGCAGCGTCCGGCTCCTGGAGTCCGCGAACGTGTGCATCACATAGCGGCGCGCGCTCATGTACGTGCCCTGGTACGGGCGCTGGATGCGCCCCGCGTCGCGCACCGGATGCACCGTCACCACCGGCTGCTCGTCGGTGAACAGGATCCATTCGCGGTCCGCGGGGTCCAGCTCCCGCCACGGACGCTCGATGTCGTAGCCCAGGGCGTCCAGCACATCGCGCAGATTCTTGCCCTGCCAGGCCCCCGGCCAGGCCGCGATCGCTCCGTCGCGGATCGACGACGACGGGTCCGGGACGAGAAGTTCCTCCGTGGTGCGGTGGATGCGCCCCAGGCCGTGGCACTCGGGGCACGCCCCGGCCGCCGTGTTCGGGGAGAAGGAGTCCGAGTCGAGCCGTTCGGCGCCGGGCGGATAGTCACCGGCGCGCGAGAAGAGCATGCGCAGGGAGTTGGAGAGGGTGGTGACCGTACCCACGGAGGAACGTGACCCGGGCGCGGACCGGCGCTGCTCCAGGGACACGGCGGGCGGCAGACCGGTGATCTCACCGACGTCGGGCGCCCCGACCTGGTGGATCAGCCGCCGGGCGTACGGGGCGATGGACTCGAAATATCGGCGCTGGGCCTCCGCGTAGATCGTCCCGAACGCCAGGGAGGACTTCCCCGAGCCCGAGACACCGGTGAAGACGGCGAGGGTGTCGCGCGGGATGTCGACGTCCACGTCGCGGAGGTTGTGTTCACGCGCGCCGCGTACCCGGACGTACGGATCATGGGGGGTGGACATCGGCGGTGCGGCTCCGTGGGGGATCGGTGGGGTGGGCATGCTTCTGCCGGTGATCCTCCCGTACGCGGACGGACCACCGGCAGCGCGGGGTGCCGGCCCTACACCATGGGGTCCATGCCGCGGTCCGTCATGGAGCTCTCCTGCTCGCTCTGCTCCCGCAGGCGGCGGGCCTTGTCCTGGAGCCGCTGCCGCTGCTCCGGATCGGTGGCACGTTCCGCGGCCTCGTTCAGTTCCTGCGCCTTCGCACGCAGCTGCTTGGCACGGCCGCCGGACTCACCTGCAACGCTCATGATCACTCCTGGATCTCTGGGGGAGCGGACCCCACCAGCGAAGCAGCGCCCGGCCCCGCCTGCATCTCGAGCGGCCACACTCCGCCACGCCCGTGGACCGGCCCCGTGCCCCGTTCGGACCTCTCGCCCAGCAGGCATAGGGGCGACGGTGTGGGGTAGTGGGTGCGGCGGGTCACCACCGTCGTCCGACAGTGAGGAGAGGTGCCATGCCCGCAGGATCCAGCTCCAAGCGCGAACGTCAGTACGAACACATCAAGGAAGGTGCCGAGAAGCGCGGCACATCCACGAAGCGCGCCAAGGAGATCGCGGCGCGCACGGTCAACAAGGAGCGCGCCCGCTCGGGAGAGTCCGAGACCGCGAGCCGGACGTCCCTCAAGGACCCCAAATCCGCCTCCGAGCGCGGTGGGCAGCGCTCCCACAGCGGGGCGCAGGGGCCCACGAAGGACCAGCTGTACGAGGAGGCCAAGAAGCGCAACGTCGAGGGCCGCTCCTCGATGACCAAGGAGCAGCTTCGCAAGGCCCTGGGGCGCTGAGGGGCAGCTGCCGACCGCGCGCGGGCGGCTTCTAAGGTGGGCGTCGTGAGTGACGACACCCGGCCGCTGGCCGTATTCGACCTTGACGGCACGCTCGCCGACAGCGGCCACCGGCAGCACTTCCTCGAGGGTTCGCGGCGCGACTGGGACGGCTTCTTCTCGGCGGCACGCCACGACCCCCCGCTGGAGGAGGGTGTGAGCCTGGTGCTGGCGAGCGCCGAGGAGTGCGAGGTCATCTATCTGACCGGGCGGCCCGAGAAGTGCCGCAGGGACACGCTGGACTGGCTGGAGCGGCAGGGGCTGCCGAAGGGCAGCGTCCATATGCGCGGCAACGCCGACCGGCGGCCGGCCCGCCGTACCAAGCTGGAGATCCTGGAACGGCTGGGCCGGAGACGTGAGGTGCGTGTCCTCGTCGACGACGACGAGCTGGTGTGCGACGCCGCCGAGCGGGCGGGGTTCACGGTCGTACGCGCGCGGTGGGCCGTCGCGCCGCCGTCGATGAAGGACGCGCAGGAGCGCGAAGGGCGTACCTGACCGCGACCGGCCGCGGGGGATGCCCTGTCCGGCCCCGCGTGCGGCCGTACCGGGTCAGGCCTTCTCGTCGAGACGGAAGCCGACTTTGAGCCCCACCTGGTAGTGGGCGATGCGGCCGTCCTCGATATGGCCGCGGACCTGGGTCATCTCGAACCAGTCGAGATTGTGCAACGTTTCGGAGGCTCTTGCGACGCCGTTCCGGATCGCCGCGTCGAGACCCTCCTCGGAGGTTCCTACGATCTCGGTGACCCGGTAGGTGTGATTAGACATCTAATGTCTCCTTTCGTGGTTCCACGGTGCCTCACTCCGGGTCGGAGCGCGAGGCATCCGTCCGGCGATCCGCAGCCGGACGGGGCTTGACCTGCCCATTGGTCCATACCAAACTCCGGTCCATACACCCGTGCGAGCGCCGCCCGCAGTCCCCCCATCCGGGTCCTGTCATTCGTCGCGCCGTTTCGCAGAAGGTGACCCCCGTGAAGAACCGCATACTGGCCGGAGCCGTCGCGCTCGTTTCCTCCGTCGCCCTGAGCGGCTGCGGCTACCTTCCCGGTACGGGCACCGACAGCAGCACCGTGACGGTGTGGCTGATGAAGGGCAGTGCCTCCCAGAGCTTCCTGGACAGCTTCAAGGAGTCGTACGAGGCCGAGCACCCCTCGGTCGAACTGGAGTTCATCCTCCAGGAGTGGGGCGGCATCGGTCCCAAGGTGCTGAAGGCGCTCGAGGGCGACGACGCACCGGACGTCATCGAGGTCGGCAACACCCAGGTCGCCCAGTACGCGGAGAGCGGTGAACTGCGCGATCTCACCCTGGAATCGATGCGTGACCTGGGCGGCGAGGACTGGCTGCCGGGGCTTGCCGAACCTGGCAAGGTCAACGGGGGACAGTACGGAATCCCCTGGTACGCGGCCAACCGCGTCGTGATCTACAACAAGGACCTCTTCGCGCAGGCGGGCATCACCGAACTCCCCAGGACCCGCGTGGAGTGGGTGGACATCAGCGAGCGGCTGAACACGGGTGGACGGCAGGGCATCTACCTCGCCGGACAGAACTGGTACGTGCTCGCCGGCTTCATCTGGGACGAGGGCGGCGAACTGGCGGACGACCGCGGCGGCGACTGGGAGGGCACACTCGACTCACCCGCCGCTCTGCGGGGCATGGACTTCTACAAGACGCTTCAGACGCTCGGCAACGGGCCCAAGGACGCCGACGAACAGACGCCTCCGGAGACCGATGTGTTCGCCGAGGGCGACGTCGCCCAGATCATCTCCGTGCCCGGAAGTGCCGCCCTCATCGAGCAGCGGAACCCCGAACTCAAGGGGAAGCTCGGCTACTTCCCCATCCCCGGCAAGAGCGCGAAGGAGCCGGGCGCTGTCTTCACCGGAGGCTCCGACCTGATCGTGCCCGAAGGTGCCGACCAGCGGAGCGAGGGCATCGAGGTCGTCAAGGCCCTCGCGGGGGAGCAGTGGCAGACGGAGCTCGCCCGGGCCATGAGCTACGTGCCGAACAAGCCCGCTCTGGCGAGGGTCGTCGAAGGCCAGGAAGGGACCTCCGCGATGGCGGAGGGCGCCACCGAGGGCCGCGCCACCCCCAATTCTCCCTACTGGCCCGCCGTCGAGGCGGACAACCCGATCAAGCCGTACATGACGGCCGTGCTGGAGGGCGGCGACCCGGCGGAAGAGGCGAAGAAGGCGTCCGAAAGGATCACGTCCAAGCTGATCACCGGCTGACGAGAACCAGGAGGGGCCGCCCAGGAGGGCGGTCCGCCCGCGAGCCGGGGATTCAGCCGTCGCACATCCCCTCGCTTCGCGGCGGTCATGTCGAATCCAGCCGGTCACGGAAGAAGTAGGGGGCCGGGCCGTCGCACTCCCGCGGCAGCCGCAGGCCGCCCCGCTGATCCGTCCCCGGAGACCGCCATGACCGTGCTGCCGCTCACCTCCCCCGCCTCCGCACCCCTCACTCCCGCCACCCCCGCCGGCGTACCCGCGCCGCGTCCGGCCGCCGCCGGCGCTCCCTCGGGGTACCGGGTCTCCCTGGCCACCGGCCAGGACGACGTACGGGCCGCCCAGCGCCTGCGCCACCTCGTGTTCGCGGGAGAGCTGGGTGCCCGGCTCGACAGCGCCGAACCCGGTCTGGACAGCGACGCCTTCGACGCCTACTGCGACCACCTGCTGGTGCGCGAGGTTGCCACCGGAGAGGTGGTCGCCACCTACCGGCTGCTGCCGCCCGAGGGGGCCAGGCTCGCGGGCGGCCTCTACGCCGAGAGCGAGTTCGACCTGGCCCGCCTCGGCCCGATCCGCGACGACCTCGTCGAGGTGGGGAGGTCCTGCGTCCACCCGGCGCACCGGGACGGTGCCGTCATCGCCCTCATCTGGGCCGGTCTCGCCCGCTACATGGAGCGCACCGGCCACACCTGGCTGGCCGGCTGCTGTTCCGTACCCCTCGCCGACGGAGGGGCACTGGCCGCCAGGAGCTGGGACACCGTACGGACCCACCACCTGGCTCCCGAGGAGTACTGGGTCACCCCCCACCGCCTCTGGGACACCACGGGTCACCCCGGCGGCGGCGCGGGCGGCCGTTCCGGACTGCCCCCGCTGCTGCGCGGCTATCTGCGCCTCGGCGCCTGGGTCTGCGGAGCTCCCGCCCACGACCCGGACTTCAACGTCGCGGACCTCTACGTCCTGCTCTCGATGCGCCGTACCGACCCGCGCTACCTGCGGCACTTCCTCTCGCTGGCCCCGCTGCGATGAGTGCCTGGCTGCCCGTCGCGCCCTGCACCCCGCGCGACTGCGCACACCACGAGGGCGCCATACGTCCGCCCGCGCGCGCCGTCGCCCTGCTGACCGCCGGATGCGCTCTCACCCTGCTGGGCGTGCTCTGCGTGCCCGCGGTGCTGCTCCTGGGACCGGCGCACCGCGACCTGCTGATCCGCCGGTGGGCCTACGTGGTGGTGCGGGCCTTCGGCGTACGCGTACGGGTCACCGGGCACCCGGTGGGACCGGCCCGGCCGCCGGCGGGCGAGCTCGTGGTCGCCAATCACGTCTCGTGGCTGGACATCCCGCTGGTGGCCGCCGTGCTTCCCGCCCGGATGGTCGCGAAGAGCGAGATACGGAACTGGCCGCTGCTCGGACCGCTCGCCGCGCTCGGCGGCACCCTGTTCATCGAGCGGGACCGGCTGCGGGCCCTCCCGCACGCCGTGCGGGCCGTCACCGGGGCGCTGGCCTCCGGCTCACGGGTCGCGGTGTTCCCGCAGGGCAGCACCTGGTGCGGCCGGAGCGGCGGCGGCCGGTTCCGGCCCGCCGCCTTCCAGGCGGCGATCGACGCCGGCGCCGCCGTCCGCCCCGTCCGCATCAGCTACCGCACGGCGACGACGAACGCGGCGGGAGCCGCCGCGTTCGTCGGGGACGACCCGCTCGTCGCATCGCTGTGGCGTGTGGTGACGGCCGCGGGGCTCACCGCCGAGATCCGGATCCTGCCGCCGCTCCGCGCGGACGGTGGACCCGGCCGGCGGGCACTGGCGCGGGCGGCTCAGTCCGCCGTGGCCAGCGACAGCGCGAACCTGCCCGCGGAGTCCGTCCACCACTGATCCAGCCGCAGACCCGCAGCGGCCAGCTCGTCGCGCACCTTCTCCTCCCGGAACTTCGCCGAGATCTCCGTACGCAGCTCCTCGCCCTCCTCGAACTGCACCACGAGGTCCAGCTCCCGGATCTTGACCGTCAGCGCTCGCCGGGCGCGCAGCCGCATCTCGATCCACTCGCGGTCCGGGTCCCAGAGGGCCACATGGGTGAAGTCGTCGGGCGGGAAGTCCGCTCCCAGCTCACGGTTCACCACAGCCAGCACGTTCTTGTTGAACGCGGCGGTCACCCCGGCCGCGTCGTCGTACGCCGTGACGAGGGTCGCCTCGTCCTTGACCAGGTCCGTACCGAGCAGCAGCCCGTCCCCGGGAGCGAGCCGCGCCCGTACGGACCGGAGGAACTCCGCGCGCTCCTCCGGGAGCAGATTGCCCAGCGTCCCGCCGAGGAACACCACCAACCGGGGGCCGGGGCTCTCCGGCAGCTCCAGGTCATGCGTGAAGTCGGCGACGAGCGCGTGCACGGACAGCCCGGGACGTTCGGCCAGCAGCGCCTCGGCCGCGCCCGCGAGTGCGCTCTCACTGACATCGACCGGAACGTACGTGTGCAGCGCCGGCAGCGCGTCCAGCAGGTGCCGTGTCTTCTCCGAGGAGCCCGATCCCAGCTCGATCAGGGTCCGTGCCCCGGACGCCTCGGCGATCTCCCCGGCACGGGCGATCAGGATCTCCCCCTCCGCACGCGTCGGGTAGTACTCGTCCAGCCGGGTGATCTCCTCGAACAGGTCACTGCCGCGCGCGTCGTAGAACCACTTGGGCGGCAGCGTCTTCGGGTGCCGTGTCAGACCGCTCAGCACGTCGGCGCGCAGCGCCGCGTCCGTCGCGTCCGCAGGCAGGGTGCGGGTCAGCAGGAAGGGACTCACGCGGTGGGCTCCTTGAGCGGGGTCAGAAGGACATCGGTGCGCGTCGCGGCCAGCAGGGTGCGGTCCGGGACCTCGCGCCAGTACGGATCGTCGTCGTACGGCTCGGAGGCCACCACCGTGCGGCGGCCCGGTTCGTGGAGACACCAGAGGGAGTCGCCCCAGGTGGTCGCCACGATGGTCGAACCGTCGGTGAGCAGCAGATTGAGGCGTGAACCCGGGGCGGCCGCGCCGACATCGCGGACCGTGTCGGCGACCGCCTGGGCTATCTCGTCACCCTGCGCCGCCCGGTGGAGCACCAGGGCCCAGATCAGCGCCGAGTCGCTCCGCGCCGCAAGGGCGAGCAGCCTCTCGGGTGGCAGGCCCCCCGCCAGCGGAGCCAGGGAGCCCGGCCAGCCCCGCACCGCACCGTTGTGGCTGAACAGCAGGCGTCCCTCGGCGAAGGGAGCCGCGGCGGCCTCCCCGTCCGCTCCGGCGAACGTCGCGTCACGGACCGCGGCGAGCAGCGCCGTGGTGCGCACCACGCGGGCCAGATCGGCGAAGGTCTCGTCGCCCCAGACGGGCCCGGTGCGGCGGTAGCGGCCGGGCACGGGATCCCCCTCCGCGTACCACCCGACCCCGAACCCGTCGGCGTTGACCGTGCCGTACCGCTGACGGCGTGGTTCCCAGGACTGGCGCACGAGCCCGTGAGCGGGGGAGACGAGCACCTCTCCCAGCGCCACAGGCGGCCCCAGGTAAGCGATATGACGGCACATCAGGCATCCCTCGCAGTGCGGAAGCCGGAGAAGATCTGGCGCCGGACAGGGAGGTCCCAGTTGCGGAACGTGCCCCGGCACGCCACCGGGTCCACGGCGAACGAACCGCCGCGCAGCACCTTGTGTCCGGGGCCGAAGAACACCTCCGAGTACTCGCGGTACGGGAACGCGACGAAGCCGGGGTAGGGCAGGAAGTCGCTCGACGTCCACTCCCACACATCCCCGATCAGCTGGCCCGCGCCCGACGGGGACCGGCCGGCCGCGTAGGCACCGGCGGCGGCGGGCCGCAGATGGCGCTGGCCCAGATTGGCCCGCTCCGGTGTCGGGTCCTCGTCGCCCCAGGGGTAGCGCAGCGAACGCCCCGAGACGGGGTCGTGCCGGGCGGCCTTCTCCCACTCCGGCTCGGTCGGCAGGCGACGGCCCGCCCAGCGGGCGTACGCGTCCGCCTCGTACCAGCTGACATGGAGCACCGGCTCGTCCGCCCGCACGGGCTCGGTCACGCCGAAGCGCCGGCGCAGCCACTGGCCGGCGTCCCGGTGCCAGAACAGAGGCGCGGTCAGGTCGTGTTCGCGGACCATCGCCCAGCCATCGGACGCCCACCAGCGCTCGTCGGTGTAGCCGCCGTCCTCGATGAAGCGCTGATACGCGCCGCAGCTGACCGGCGCGGTGTCGATGTGGAAGGCGGCCACTTCGCGCCGGTGCGCCGGGCGTTCGTTGTCCAGCGCCCAGGGCTCGGTGGACGTCCCCATCGTGAAGGGGCCCCCGGGGACCAGGACCTCGGACGGCAGAGCGACGGCCCCGGCGGGTTCCGGAGGCTCCGGCGCGTCGAGCACCGCCGGTCCCGAGCGGAGCTGATGGGTGATCAGCATCGTCTCGTCGTGCTGCTGTTCGTGCTGGGCGACCATGCCGAAGGCGAATCCCGCCTGCTCCAGCGGGCGTCCCCCGCCGTGCAGCGGAGCACCGCCGAGGATGTCCAGGGCCCTGCCCCGCACGTCCGCGGCGTACGTCCGTGCCTCCGCCGGTGCCAGCAGGGGCAGGGAGGGCCGGCTGGCCCTGGAGTGCTCGAACGCGTCGTACAGCCCGTCGATCTCGGGGCGCATCGCCTCACGGCCGCCGACGGCCCGCAGCAGCCACAGCTCCTCCTGGTTCCCGATGTGCGCCAGGTCCCAGACCAGCGGCGACATCAAGGGGGAGTGCTGCGCGGTGAGCTCGTGGTCGTCGACGCTGTCGGTGAGGAGAGCGGTGCGCTCGCGGGCTGTGAGGAGCGCCGCCAGGGCTCGCTCGCGCAGCGACTCCGCGTCGAATTCCTGGCCGGTGTGCGGAGCAGAGGTGTCAGTCATCGGACCAAGCCCTTTCCGTGCGGCGCCTGTGCCGGGTCGGGAAAATCGTCGGCCGGACATCGGCCGCGGGCCACATAGCGGTCATGGAAGGCGGCGACCGTCCCGAGGACGTGGTCACTCGCCCCGATCCTGGGCAACGCCTCCAGCGCCGCCGTGAAGCAGGCGGCGGCCGCCACCGCCAGCTCCGGATCCCTCAGCCCGTCGCGGGCGGCGGCTGTCCAGAGCGGGTTGCGGGGCGCGGCCTGCAGGCCCGCGGTCTCGGCCAGAGGTTTCACGGTGCGGTACACGGTCTCTGCTGCCTCCGGGTCGTCGAAGAGAGCGGTGGTGACGGCCAGGGGCACGAGCCAGCCGTCCGTGCCGGACTGCGCGTCGATCATGCGCAGCTCCAGGTGCCCGCGCGGGCGCACCGGCGGGAACAGCGTGGTGAGGTGATAGTCGAGATCGGCCCGCACCGGCGGCCTCGGCCCACCGCCGCGGATCCAGTCACGGAACGTCAGACCGTCCGGCACGGCCCAGGGGCCGTCGTCGCTCCGGACACACATCACCGGTGTGGCGAGCACATGCTCGGCCCAGGCGTCCCGGGGCGCGAGACGGCTCTGCGGCGCGAGCGTCCTGGCCGGATCGAGGCCGGCCCACAGCGCCTGCCGGGTCGACTGCCAGCCGGTGCGCCGGCCCTCCCGGAACGGCGAATTGGCGAAGGCCGCGACCAGCACCGCGCCCAGCAGGTTCCCGAGCTGCCAGCGCCGCCCGTAACCCAGTGGGCCCGGCTCCTCCTCACCGGCGTCCAGACAGACCTGTACGGATGCCGAGGTGCACATCATGGCGCGGCCCTCGGAACCCGACCGGTCGAGCGCCGCTTCCATGGCGTCGTACCGCGGCTCCTGCAGCAGACGGCGCGGCGGATGCCTCGGGTCCACGCCCATGCCGGCCAAGGTCAGCCCGGCCCGGCCGAGGGTGTCGCGTACGGAGACCAGATCAGCGGCCGTGGCGTCGACGCAGGCCATAAGGGAGCCCGCCGGCTGGGAGCTGAGCTCCAGCTGACCGCCGGGTTCGAAGGTCAGGGCAGCGTCCAGCGGAGTGGCGCGCACGGCATCGGCCGCGGCGCGGAGGCGGTCGTGGGAGACGGCGACCTCGGGATGTTCACGGTCGTGAATGAGCCATTCCAGCTCCACACCGACCGTCCGGGGCGGTCCCGTCTTGAAACATATGCCGCGGAGCAGATCCTCCGCTTCTTCCTCGCCGAGCGGCGCCGCGCCGACGGGCGGGCCGTGCTGGCCGAGAGTGTCCGGGGGCATGCTGGGCCTCCTCTTCGGGTGCTTGCTTCCCACCCAAACCCTTACCGGGAGTTCGCACAAGGGTGCCCCTGGGCGACGGAAAACCGGTTGCGTCCATGCCGCCACGGCCCCCAGCATGCCCCGTATGCACCACACGGGGGCGTGCCCATGAGCGCACGACTGCGCGGCATCGCGCGAGAGACCGAGTCCATCGTCCTGGCCGGCCGGTACCGCACGCCCGAGGGGCGCGAGGTGATGATCGAGCGTGCCCTGGCCGCCGCGCTCTCCGGCACCCGGCTGTACGGGCCCGAGCCCGTCCACGTGGCCGCCCTGGACACCGACCGCACCCCGGTCGTCGAGGTGACCGGCGAGACGAGCCTGCAGGCGGCACGCCGGATGGCGGACGAGTCGGCGGCCAAGGTGGTGGTGCTGAACTACGCCTCCGCCCGCAACCCCGGCGGCGGCTATCTGAACGGCGCACAGGCCCAGGAGGAGTCCTTGTGCCGGGGCTCCGCGCTCCACGCCACGCTGCTGCGGGCACCCGAGTTCTACGCGCACCACCGCGCCGAACGCAGCGCCTTCTACACCGACAGGGTCATCCACTCACCCGGAGTGCCGGTCTTCCGCGACGACCGGGGAAGGCTCCTGGAAATTCCGTACTCCGCCGGATTCCTCACCTCGCCCGCGCCCAACGCCGGAGTGATCCGCAGCAAGGACCCTGACCTGGTCCCTCGCATACCCGCCGCGCTGGCGAGCCGCGCCGAACGCGTGCTCGAGGTCGCCGCCGTCCGGGGGTACCGGCGGCTGGTCCTGGGCGCGTGGGGCTGCGGCGTCTTCATGAACGACCCGGCCGAGGTGGCCGCCGCGTTCCGTGCCCTGCTCACCGCCGGCGGAAGGTTCGCCGGTCACTTCGAGCAGATCGTCTTCGGCGTCCCGGACCGCGATCCCGACTCCGCCGTCCGGGCGGCCTTCACCCGTGCGTTCGGCGCTCAGCTCCAGCCGTAGCGCTCCCGCAGCCGCCCCACGACGAGGTCGTACCTCCCCCGGTCCAGCTCACAGGCCTCGCGCCGCATCCCGTCCTCGTGCACCCGCAGGACGCGGTCCAGGTCCACCCAGGACGGCCGTCCCGAGCTGTCCCACGGCCCCGCTCCCAGGGAGACCCACTCGTGGTCCCCGGCGTGCTGCTTGCTGGACAGCTGCACGGCGAGAAGCGTCCCGCGCTCCTCCCGGGCCACGACGAGAACCGGCCGGTCCTTGCCGCGCCCGTCGTTCTCCTCGAACGGCACCCAGGTCCAGACGATCTCGCCGGGATCGGGATCACCGTCGCGATCGGGGGCGTACGAGGTGCGGACGGGCCCCGCATCGCGTGGCTCGGCCTCCGTGGTGGCGGCCGGACCGCTGCGGCCGGGGAAGTCGGTCGTGCTGTCGCTGCTGTGGTTGGTGTGCTGGAACGTCATCGCAACACCGTAGAACCTGTACGGCCCAGTCCGTGGAGCGGGTCGGCGAAAAGGGCCCCAGGCTCGACCTCATGATCACCCCCTACGTCGTCCGGCTGTCCCGCGCCGTCACGGTCGCCGGACTCCTCGCAGCCACCCTGCTGCCCACGGCTTCTGGCGCCGCGTCAGCCCCGCTTCCGGAGCCGCCCCCGGCACCTGCCACCACGTCAGGCCCCTCGGTCCGGCCCTCCGCACCCGCACCGAGGACCGTGTCGGCGTGGCTGCCCTACTGGGACCAGGAAGGCGCCTACCAGGACGCACTGCGCCACGCCGGCCAGCTGCACACCGTCAGCCCGTTCTGGTACGAAGCCGTCTCGGCCGGCCGGATCGACCCGCACCCCGGTGCGGGCGAGCGCCGCATCATCGACGGGCTGCACCGGGCCGGGACGAAGGTCGTCCCCACGGTCATGGAGACGATGAAGTCCGGTGCCCTGGCGGCGGTCCTCACCAGCCCCGCCCGGCGCACCGAGCACGTCGACGCGCTGATGCGCACCGTCGCCACCCGCGACTACGACGGCCTCGACCTCGACTACGAATCCATCGCCGCCACCGGCGACGCCACCTACGCCTCGGTACGCGACGGGTTCACCGCCCTGGCCACCGACCTCTGCCGGCGCCTGCACACCCTGGGCAAGCAGTGCGTGATGACGGTCTTCCCGAAGACCGCCACGACCGGCCGAATCTGGGACTACGCGGCCCTCGGGCGTGTCGCCGACCGGATCCGCATCATGGGCTACAACCTGCACTGGTCGGGCGGTGACCCCGGGCCGCTCGCGGACACCCGCTGGTACGACGACATCCTGACCCGCGCCACCGCCGTCGTGCCGCCCGCGAAGCTGGAGATGGGCCTTCCCGCGTACGGCTGGGACTGGCCCGCGGACAGCGCGAGCACGGCCGCCACCAAGCACGTCACCTGGAAGGAGGCGGAGGCGCTGCGCGCCGGGCAGGGCGCCTCCTACCGGTTCGACGAGGTCTCGGGCACCCCGTACTTCACCTACCGCGACGGCAGTGAGTCCCGCGAGGTCTGGTACCAGGACGCGCGGGGGATCGCCGCCCACCTGCCGGTGCTGCGCAAGCACGGCGTGACCAACACCGCCCTGTGGGCGCTCAACTTCGAGGACCCGAAGATCTGGCCGGTACTCGCCGGCGGCTGACGACCCGTTACGGAGCCCCGGCCCACCGGCGGGCCGGGGCGGTCTGGAAGACTGCCGGACGCCATGAGCCAGTTATCCGAGCAGCCCGCGGGCGTCTCCGTACCGACCAGCGCCGACGTGGCGCGGCTCGCAGGAGTCTCCCGGGCCACCGTGTCCTACGTACTGAACAACAACACGACCGTGCGGATCAGCGAACCCACCCGGCGGCGGGTCAGGGAAGCCGCCGTCGATCTCGGCTACGTCCCGCACGCGGCGGCGCGGAGCCTTCGGGCCGGACACACCGGCATGGTGCTGCTGCCCGCCACCCAGGCCTCGGCGGGCCCCCTGTACCAGCGGTTCTTCACCGGGCTCGAGTCCGGTCTGCGCCGCCTCGACTACATCGTCGTGCAGTACGGCAGCGTCGGACTGGACGCCGACGAGGCGGCCAGGGCGTGGGCGGAGCTCCGCCCCGTCGCCGTCGTCTCGCCCGGGGGCATCGCCCTCACCCCGTACGGCATAGGAGTGCTCAACCGCTCGGGTGCCAAGGCCGTGATCACCCTGGGCCCGCAACCGGTCGAGGGCGCGCACGCCCTCGTCATGGACCAGCGTGAGGTCGGCGGCTGCGCGGTCCGGCATCTGCTCTCGCGCGGACGGCGCAGGATCGGGGTGGTCATGCCCCAGGAGCCCGGCCTCGCCCTGTACGCCGGCCCCCGCCTGGCCGGAGCGGTCCGCGCCGTGGAGGAGTCGGACGTGGACGCCCGCATCCAGCCACTGCCCCTGCGGTACGTGGAGGAGTCGGCCGAGGACCTCGCCGCCCGTTGGCGCACGCTCGGGCTGGACGCCGTGTTCGCCTACAACGACGAATACGCCATGCTGCTGATGAGAGCGCTCCAGGACGCCGGTGTCGACGTACCCGCGGAGACGGCCGTGATCGGTGCCGACGACCTGATGCTCGGCAGGCTCCTGCGGCCCCGGCTCAGCAGCGTCACCATGGAACTGGCCACCGCGCAGCCACCGGCCGAGATGATCGACCGCCTGGTGCGGAACCCGGGCGGCACGCCCGAGCGCCACTATCTGCTGCGGGCCGCGGCGGTGACACGGGAATCCAGCTGACCGGCCCGGCCGGGCGGCGTTGCGACATGCGCGGGTGCCCGGGGATGTCTAGCGTCGACGGCATGAGCCATCCGCAGAACTACGAGATCCTGCTGTTCCCGGAACCGGAGGAGCCCGTCACCGGGGCACCCGCGCCCGGCACCGCCATCCGTTCCGCGGTCGTGGCGGCCACCGGCGAAACCGGGACATCCGGCTATCCACGCTATGCCGGGGGCGGCATGGAGGCGGACATCGACCCCGCCTCGCACACGGTGGAAGCCCTGCTGGTGGACGGCGCGGAGCTGGACTACGGGCTCACGGCCAGGATCGCCGAGCGCAACCTCGGTACGGAGGAGGCGGAGGCGGGGCAGGCCGGTACGGGAGAAGCCGAGTCTGGGCGGTCCGGCGCGGAGCAGGCCCGGACGGACAGCTGAACCCCACCGGCGCCCCATGACGAAGGCCCGGCCATCCGGCCGGGCCCTCATCACGTCTGCCGCACATCACCAGGGACTACTGCTGCTCCTGCTGTGCTTGCTGCGCCTGCTTCTGCTCCTCGACGGACTTGCGCACCTCGTCCATGTCCAGATTGCGCGCCTGGCCGATGACGTCCTCCAGCGCCGACTCCGGGAGCGCCCCGGGCTGAGAGAAGACCGCCACGTTGTCACGGACGATCATCAGCGTGGGAATGGACTGGATCTCGAAGGCAGCCGCCAGCTCCTGCTGCGCCTCCGTGTCGACCTTGGCGAAGACCAGGTCGGGGTGGCGCTCGGACGCCGAGTCGTAGACCGGGGCGAACTGCCGGCACGGACCGCACCAGGAAGCCCAGAAGTCGATCAGCAGGAATTCGTTGTCGCTCACGACCTGATCGAAGTTTTCCTTGGTGAGCTCTACGGTGCTCATACTCTCTTACCTCTTCCTGGGACCGTTCGGACCTGTCCGGCACAACGGTGATGTCACTTGCGCTATTCCGCCTGCCCATGTGGCCGCCGCGCACACCCACGAGGACACTGTTCGCATGACTGTTGATGAGGGTGCACGGAACAGCGAATACGACGTCGTGGTCATCGGGGCCGGCCCGGTGGGGGAGAACGTGGCGGACCGCGCCAGAGCGGCCGGACTGAGTACCGCGGTGATCGAGTCCGAGCTGATCGGCGGTGAGTGCTCGTACTGGGCGTGCATGCCCAGCAAGGCACTGCTGCGCCCGGTCGTCGCACGAGCCGACGCGCGCCGTGTACCAGGGCTGAGCGGCGCGGTGCGGGGGCCGCTCGACGCGGACGCCGTCCTCGCCCACCGTGACGAGCAGACCTCGCACTGGAAGGACGACGGGCAGGTCGCCTGGCTGGACAGCGTCGGCGCAGACATCTACCGGGGCATGGGCCGGCTGACGGGGGTACGGCAGGTGTCCGTCACGGCCGCCGACGGGTCCGAGCAGCACCTGACCGCGCGGCACGCCGTCGCCGTCTGCACCGGAAGCCGGGCCGTCGTGCCCGCCCTCCCCGGCATCGCGGACGTCCGGCCGTGGACCAGCCGCGAGGCGACCAGCGCCAAGGAGGTCCCGGGCCGGCTCGTCGTCGTGGGCGGGGGAGTGGTCGGAGTGGAGATGGCCACCGTCTGGCAGGGGCTCGGCGCCGAGGTGACCATGCTGATCCGCGGCAAGCGCCTGCTCCCCAAGATGGAGCCCTTCGCGGGCGAGCTGGTCGCCGAAGCGCTGACCGACGCAGGCGCGCGGATCCTGACCGGCGTCTCCGCCAAGGAGGTACGCAGGGCGGGTCACGACGGCCCGGTCACCGTCGAGCTCGACAACGGGGAGCGGCTGGAGACCGACGAGATCCTCTTCGCCACCGGGCGTGCCCCGCGCACCGACGACCTCGGCCTCGACACCGTGGGCCTCCGGCCCGGTTCGTGGCTCACCGTCGACGACAGCTGCCTCGTGGAGGGCAGCGACTGGCTGTACGCCGTCGGAGACGTCAACCACCGCGCGCTCCTCACCCACCAGGGGAAGTACCAGGCCCGCATCGCGGGAGCCGCGATCGCGGCCCGCGCGCAGGAGACCCCTCTGCTGGAGACGGACCGCTGGGGCGCGCACGCGGCCACCGCAGACCACGCGGCCGTCCCCCAGGTCGTGTTCACGGACCCGGAGGCGGCGTCGGTCGGTCTCACGCTCGCCGAGGCGGAAGAGGCGGGCCACCGGGTCCGCGCCGTCGACTACGACCTGGCCTCGGTCGCCGGTTCCGGCCTGTACGCGCAGGGGTACAAGGGCCGGGCCAGGATGATCGTCGACCTGGACCGCGAGATCCTGCTCGGCGTCACCTTCGTCGGACCGGGTATCGGTGAACTCCTGCACTCGGCGACCGTCGCCGTCGCAGGCGAGGTGCCGATCGAGCGGCTGTGGCACGCGGTGCCCGCCTATCCGACGATCAGCGAGGTGTGGCTGCGGCTGCTGGAGGCTTTCAGGGGGTAGGAACCGCCGTTAAGTACACACAATGAGAGACTCCTGGATGCGTTGTGGGACTTCAATTCCATCGCAGATTCCAGCGCGGTCGCGGCTGTGCCTAATCTGATGTGTCGTCAGGTATCCTTACGGCAGGTCAAGTTCTGTCCAAAGTGGCGAGCATCGGTGGGGCCCGATGGTAGGTCACGCTGAGCGTAGACCGCTGGGCCCCGCTGACCAGAGGTCCCTGAAGGGATCGAACGCTGTGCCCTGCCGCTATGAGTGGCTGATGGCTACTGACCTGTGCTACTGCGAGGGAGGCAGTCGGTGGTGGCCTTTGGTGAGGAAGTGGCCGCTGTGTGCTCGGGCAAAGTGTTGAATGTGCCACAGGGCTGCCAGCAGTGGGCATATGCTTCGTAATCACCGCAGACGAGCCGGGGCGGGCTCGTGGTGGGGGTGGAGGTGCAATGGGTGGGGACCCGCATGAGCCGACTGCGGACAGTCAGCGTGGAGTGGATGTGCCCGACCCGTATGGGGAACGGGCGCTGCTGACGCCCGCCATGACGGTAGGGCACGACTCGGTGCCCGAGCACGAGCGGGAGCGGCTGCGAAGTTACCTTGAGGCTGTCGTGGCGGCCCGTCTGGCGCCTGTGCACGCTGCGGTTGCCTTCAACGCTGCGTATTTCGGGTACGACCTCGGCGGCGAGGGGTACGGCGCAAGCCCGCTGCGCCCCGAGGACTTTCCTGTGGTCACCCTCGGTGAGTGTGCCCCGGTGCTGCCGGTCGGTGCGATGGTGTGTGTGACCTCAGGGTCGGATCCGCTTTTCGCGGAGATCGTCTACCGGGAGGGCGCCCACCCTGAGGCGAGTGCGCACGGTGACGTGCCCGCGTGGGTGTCGGGAGCGCCCGCGGGGGCCAAAGGGCCGGGCGAACCGGGGGAAGGGGGCGCGCCGAGACGCAGGGAACTGCTGGTACCCGACCTCGATGCCTTTGGGCCAGCCCTGCGTCTCTCGCCAACCCAGCTCCACCGCCTGCGTACCCGTCAGCGATGGATCAACGCGGACGGACATTTGGTGGTCGACGTCTGCTACCCCTCCCAGGAGGCTGCCCAGCGCGACGAACTGGCCGCGTACGCTGAGCATTTGCTGAGCACAGCCCGGGACCAGCTACTCAGCCCCTTCGTGCCCGTCTCCCTCGCCGAACTGGTCGGCGGGACGCGTGACGAGGATCTGTGGGCAGGACTGGCCGGCATCTTCGACACCATCCGGGGTGTCCTCGACTCCAGCGAACTGCTGCGTACATGGGGCCAGTACGCCATGACCAGAACCTCCCTGGCCGAGTGGTGGCAGGACACTGGCCCGCTGGGCGGCGACGACCTCAGATCCCTGGCGGCGACGTTGGAGCACGCGGCCGTGCCGGTGAAACGGCGTTACATGCACACTTCCGCGCACCCCGTATACACCGCTGTCGGCCCGAAGCTGCGCGCCTTCCCCGGGGCGGCGGATCTGCTCACCGGAACTGGATACGCTGCCGCGGTGTGCCGGGCGAACGTGGCGCTTGCCGATGTCATCCAACGGGACAGCGAACAGGGCCTGTTTGCGAGTGGATCCCAGATCACCCTTGACGACGCCTTCGAGAGCGGAGGCGTCTGGCGGTCCCTCCACTCTGGGGCTCCAGAGCCTTCGGGGGACCCCCTCAGGCCGGCCGGGCGCGGCTGGGCCTCGACCCTCCCCTCGGAGGCTGAGCCCGGCATGGACCTGGAGCCGGTCGATCTGCCGCTCGCTGATGATATTTCTCTCGGCTCGGGTGAGCTTCTGCGCAGCGACGGCACCGATGTCGTCTGGTCGGCGCCCCTGCGACTGGCCCACCTCAGCGACGGCTGGTTCCCCCTGCCCTCAGAGGCCGTAGACGACCTCTGCTGGTCCCAGGACCGGTGCCCGACTCTGCGTCTGGAACTGAGCCATCCGGGGCAGACGGTGAACGAGAAAGAGGCGAAACAGGACGTCGCTGTCGGCCTCGAGCAGGAGGCGCCACGGCTGACCGGGATCCTCTGGCCGCTCGACTTCTTCCCCGGGCTGCTGATCGAGGTCCACCGCAGTCTCGGCGGCGATACGATCCGCATGACCACCAGGCTCCTTCGCGAGCGGGTACTGATCGGCGACCGTGAGACCGGCCATCGCTACGACCCGCGTGTGCTTACCCGCGAAGACGTCCCGGGAAGCGACCGCTACGGAGACAGTGCGGCCGGACTCGGCCCTCGACAGTTGGTGATGCGCACCGTGCGGCGCTGTGGCTTGCTCACTCCGGACGGACACGCCCTCATGGACCGCGTGTCACTGCCGACGGCCGCGTACGGGCAGCTTCCGGTCGGCGCGGATACCGCCTCCCTCGAGTCGGCCGTTGTGGAACTGCTCGAGGAGCGGGTGCTGGAACCAGCCCTCGGTAGCCGGGATGCCTTGGGGCAACCCCACCACCCGGCGTGCGATGGACAGCCGGTCATCGCGCTGATCGGCTACCGACCGCTGGAACGACGAGTGATACGCCCCTGGGGCGGTGCGGAAGAGGGCGGTGCGCTACTCGGCGTCCAGTTCGTTCCCGGTCATCTGCGCCGCCTGCGCCCGGGGTGCTCTCCTAGCGAGGTCCAGCGCCTGGCCTTTCGCGACTATTGCCGCCGTCTCGGCAAGGCGGACGGTTGGGAACTGCCATACGGCTACACATTCGTTACCGAACACACGCGCGGACATTGAAAGGTCCGCGCGTTCGCGGTCGACCCCCGAGATCCACACCGGTTGTGCGACCTCTGGCTGTCCCCGAGCCTGCCCCTCAGACACCACACCTGCCATGGCGGGCCCGTATCTGTCAGATCAGCCGAGCCCGGCCCGCACACCGTTCAAAGCACGAGCAAACGGATTACCCCCGTATGGCAGATCGCTACCACGTTGTCATGGGGCCACCGTTGTCCCCGCAAGGCGTCCCCGCCGAGACCGAGATGACGCCGCAGTACGTCCATGTCGCAGTCCCAGAGGAACGGGCCGTCGTCGCCAAAGTGGAGCGGTTCGTCCAGCAGATTCGGCGCGAGCTTCGGCACGGTCGCCGACTTGCTCCGGCGCACGACGGAGCTGCGTATGTGGGTCGACACCGGTCAACGTCTTTTCCTCGACGACGGATTCCCGCGGCAGGGCCACCGGCTCAGTGCCGCGCGCTGTTCGGTCCCGGCCCCATCCCGCCCCGGCTGGTGTGGACGATGATCCACACCTGTGAGGATCTGGTCACTCAAGGGCTGCTGGAACGCGAAGAAGTCACAGGTGAATCGGATCTGTTCACTTGGTGGCCCACCGATGAGAGGTCCGCAAGGGGAAAGCTCCCGATCACGCCTGAACACCAAGCGCTGCGAAATCATGTAAAAGCACACTACGTGCCGCCTGGTCTCCGTAAGCTTCCCCCGGGGCAGCAGCCAAGCGGTGACGCGCGGACCGGTCATGCGAGGTGGCGCGTCCAATTGCTCGGCCCCGGAGCCGAAGCGCCCTCCCTGACGGCTACACCTTTGTCTGCGGCCACCGCCGTGGCACCGAACAACTTTTTTCCTGCCACGAAAAAAACTTGACGGGATGCACTTGAGGCCCACCACTATGACGCGAAACGCAGTGACCAAGATTCAACTGCCGGACCCACCAGCAGGTTTGGCCCGGGAACTCAGCCAGGCCATCGAGCGTCTCGGCAATCCGACGGGGGACGTGCTCGACGCCCTCGACGCCACCGTCCTGCTCCGGTTGCTGCAGCGCGTCCGCAGTCGGGATCGCATCGGGATGCTGCAGACGCTCCGAGTGCCCTCCGCCAGGCTCAGTCCGAGAGCGGCTGAACAGTGTCTGGCGACACTGCGCAAACGCAACCCCGAGATTCAGCAGCGCGCCGCGGGCACGATTTCCCACCCCACACTCACCGCACTCGTGGGTGTCGTCGACGACTATGAGCGACGTGGCGACGATCATAAACTTGATGCAGCCGTCGCAGCATTCTCCGAGTCCCGTCCGGAACTGATGCTGGCGGCCCTCTCGTCACCCCTCTTCGGCCCCGGCTACACGGCACTCCTGCGCCACGCTCTGCAGCGGTTCCCCATGCCGGCGTGGCCGAAGGACGACGTCCAGAAGGTCATCGACGCCTGCTCTGCTCTGGAAGGCACCTGGCGTCCCCTCTTGCCGCATGCGCATGATGCTCCCGGCATGGAGACCGCCGAGGGCACCGGTCCCGCGGCCGGACCATGGTCCGAGGGGCGGACACCGGAGCCTGCCGACTGGGAACGCCGGGCCGAGGACCTGGATGCGCTGCTCGCCTCCGCGCGGTCCGCCGCGCACCGCGTCACCACGCATCTATCCGAGGAACGAGCACCCGCCCAGGACGATATCGACACGCTCACGGCTCTGCGCACGGCCGCCTTGGCCTTGCACGAAGATCTCAGAACCAGGGCCTCCGTGCTCCCGTCACCAGACCCGGCCAATGTTCGCGCACTGTCCACTGCGGCGAACACGGTTGCGGTTGAGCAGTCCGAGCGGGCCCGCCACCGGGTGGCGATGCTACGCGTGGCCCAACTCCAGGGTCCCCCGGGCAGCACACCACTGGAGGCCGTCCGGGAACAGGCAATCCGTCTGCTCGACGCACCTGCGGACGAAACGGAGTACCTCCGGCTCCTCGTCGAACTGGCCGACGCCAACGCCAGCGACGACGACGCCACCGTCGATGATCTCCACGCTCGTCTGAAGGAAGCGTCTCAGGACATCAGCAGCGTCGCCACACTGATCCTGCGGGGGAAGGTCACCGCGTCAACATCCCCTTCAGGTGACACCCCGGAGCCGACGGTAAGCGCACCGACTCCGCAAACGGCCCGTCCTCCCGCGACGCTGGCACCCGACCCCGACACCGTCGGCGCTGCTGACAGACCAGCTGTGACCGTGACGGCTCCACAGGCTGAGGTGGTCGCTCCTACTTCCGTTCCCGCCCCGACCGCGACCGTGCCCCCGATACCCGGGACAGTGGCGGACAGCGAGGAGACGGCGGTTCCCGCACCGCCCGCGACTCAACTCGATCCACCGGAGCCCGCTCCCCTCTTCACTGAACTGATCAGGCGTTTGATCTCCTCGGGTGAACTCGCGTTGGCGGGTCACGCGGCCCGCGCCGCCGGCCGTTCACCTCTCCAGCAGGCACTGGCAACGCTTCACTTGTCCCACTGCGTCCGTTCCGAGACCGGGCCGTGCGCCAGTGCCGTACGCGAACGGATCGAGGGGGAAAGCGGCCAACCGAGCGGAACCGGCCAGGACGAGCGCATGCTGTTGCTCGCGGCCGCCCTGCGAGCGGCTCTCCTCACCGCTGACCCCAACGCCGGTGAGTTGGTCAACGCCCTCTCCGACACGTGCGCCGGGATGACGCACTTCCAGCAGCTATGCCGTGCGGTGGGCACTGCCTCCGCACGCGGCCAGCTCACCGCGGTCGGTGGTCTCAACGTGCTGGAAAGCGTCACTGAGGCTGACGCTGAAGTCAGCCGGGCCTCCGAAGACGCCCGTCTGCACCTCGCGGCACCACGGAGCCTCCACTTTCCCCGTGCGGAGAAGATCGTCCGTGAGTGGTGGAACCCCGATGGCCTGATCGGGTCGCTGGTTGTCGCGGCGGCTGACGACAGACGTGACTGTGCCGATCAGGTGGCCGCCCAGATGCGCAAGCTCACCCAGCCTGCGCTGAGCAAGGAACTCAAGGCCATCGACTACGAATTCCGCAAGGAGATCAAGGGCGCCGTACTGCAGGGCGCCGCCCGTCGCCGCATCCTTGAGTACGCGACAGAGTCGCTCGACATTGTCAACACTTGGCTTCTGGCTACCCGTGCCGTAGCCCGCGGGCCCGTGCTGAACAGTGTTCTCACCAACCTGCGCCGCGACGTCCGAGCTCAGGCCGAGGACGCCTACACCGAGCTGCGCGCACATGCCGACATGGCCTCCCAGCCACTCAGCGCGACGATCACCGAGACGGTTCTGGACAGTGTCCGGACCACGATCCGACTACTGGACGGCGCCACACTGCCCGGAACCGAACCGGCGCCGGACCAGGCTCTACACGCTGATCTGCTGCGTTGCCCCGAGTTGCCGTTGACACGAACCTTGAAGCCGGCCCGTACGGTGACTCTTGATGACATCGAGAGCGCTTGGACCCGTTCGTGGGCGGAGGCGGCACGCGGACAGGCGATGGCTGGCAATTTCGCCGCGGCCCGGGTCGCGGTGGAGGCGGTCGAAGGGGAGTCCGATGAAGACGACAACTCCCTTCGGGACGACATCGAGCAGGCCCGGGGGCGTGCGCTGACCGCGGCACGTGTGGCGATCGACCAGGTCCGGGGCGAGGTGGCGACCGCTACTCGACAGGGCCGCCTTCCCGAACCGGGGCGCTCGGACATCACTACACGGGTCGAAGCCGCTGAAGCCGATCTGGCGGGTGACGACTTCAGCGGCGTCCACCGGCAGCTCGACGAGATCGTCAAGAGCATGCCCGAGCTGGCCGACCGGGCCACGGCGGATCTCATGCAACGAGCCAGGGGCGAGATCAACAACAACCGGGTGGGCGTCGTCCCGGACGACGTGATGACGAAGATCACGCAGCTGGTCGGGGCAGGGGATCTGGCAACGGCGGAGGATTACCTGCTCACCGCGCTCACCGGGGAGCACCCGCCCACCTCGGCGCCCGAAAATGACCTCGAACATTTCTTCCCCTCGGGGCCCGACAGCCTTACCGAGGGCATCACTCCGGAACTCGTCGAGGCCGTCGGGACCGGCGGCACGCACTCTGGCCTGGCCTTCTCCCAACTACGCACCCGTGAGCGGAACACCACCGCCGAGACCCTCCGTTCCTGGGCCCAGCTTCTCAGAAACTGGCGCACGCAGAAGAACAACAACCACCCGCTCCGCGGCGTACTACGCATCGCGGGCATCGAGTACGGCGGTGAACGCTCGGTCGGCTCGTACGCCCCCAATCGCAAGTGGTTCGAGCTGACCGATGTCCAGTTGCTGGGCGGGTGCCGACTCCCCGCCTTCGGTTCCGAGGCGGGTGGCCGACTGCGCGTGCTCTTGACCCCCGATGTGTCGGATGTGACAACGCTGACTGCATGGGTGGACCAGGACACCAGTACGCAGCCCGTCCTCGTCGTCGTCCTGGGGACGCTGTCCGCCACCGCCCGGCGTGAACTCGCCCTGCAGACAGCCAAGCAGCCTATGAGGCCCTTGCTGTGTCTGGATGCGGCAGCCTTGGCCTACCTGGCGTCCAAGGCCAGCAACCGGTTCACCACCACGGAGCGTGTCCTCGCGCCGTTCGCCGCCACCAACCCGTACCGTCCTGACGCTAACGAGTCCGTCCCCAGCGAGATGTTCTACGGACGTCAGCAAGAGCTCAACGACATCACATCCACGACGGGCGCCCAACTGCTCTACGGGGGACGCCAGCTTGGCAAGTCGGCACTTTTGCGCGCCGCCGCACGCCGGTTCGAGACTACGCCGGGGCACGTCGCTCTCTACATCCCGCTGCCCACCACCCTCGGCCTCGGTCAGAAGACGGACGAGCTGTGGGACATGATCAGCCGGGAACTCGATCGCAAGGACATTGTGCCGTCGCAGCAGGCCCGGCGCGGGACAGCGCAACAGCGCGTCACCGCCGCCATCACCAGCTGGCTCGACGACGATTCCACCCGGCGTCTCCTCGTGCTGTTCGACGAGTGCGACATCTTCTTCGACGCCGAAGCCCAGGAGAACTTTCCCCAGACGACCCGCCTGCGTGAACTCATGAGCACTACCGACCGCAGGTTCAAGCCCGTCTTCGCCGGCCTCCACCAGGTGCAGCGGTTCTCCGGGCTGCCCAATCAGCCCCTTTACGACGCCCACTTCGGCAAGCCCGTGGTGATCGGACCGCTGGCACCCGCACCGGCATTCCGGCTCGTCAGGCAGCCCCTCGAAGCGCTGGGAGTGCGGATTCCCGACGAGCTCGTCCACCGGGTCCTCGCCTACTGCAACTACCATCCCAAATTGCTCCAGCTCGTAGGACAGGCACTCGTGCGGGCGGCCCTCGATACTCGTGTTGCCACACCGCCCGCCCCGGGCACTCCGCCGTGGCACATTGACAACGCCGTTCTGGAACGCGTCATCGGATCACAGGACCTCACTGACCGTACGCGCAACACCATCAACCTGACCCTCGAACTGGACCCCCGCTACAAGCTCATCGCGCTCGTCGTGGCACTCGAAGCCCACTTGGATGGCGTCGACCGCCGGATCACCACTAGGGTGTTGAGCAAGGCGTGTGACGACTGGTGGCCGGAGGGATTCATCGGGCAGGGCCCCGACGAGTTCCGCGCACTGCTGGAGGAGATGACCGGTCTGGGTATCCTTGCCGGCGATCCGCAGGGCTGGAGATTGCGCTCGTCGAATGTTCTCCGTCTCCTAGGAAACCAGAGTGCCATCGAGGAGGCGTTGGAGAACCACGACACCTCGAAGCCGCTGACCAAGCTGACTGCGGCACAGGCACGGCGCCCCATCGCCGATGTCGACCACGATGCAGCGCCCGGGCGCGTCAGCCCTCTCACCGAGCAGCAGCTCGCCCGTCTCACGAACCCGGGGAACGAGTTGCGGATCGTCATCGGAAGCGCCGCCACCAGCCTGGACGCCGTCTTTGCCGTCCTGGAGGACCAGCAGCGCAGGGCCCCTTCCAAGCTGGACACCATCGTCTCGTCCTCATCACCGTCCCACTACAAGGAGCTGCTCAGGACGGGTAAGCCGGGCCCCCTGCATCGCATCGTGGTGTGGAAGCTCAGCCATTTCAACGATGTCGAGAAGATCAGGGTGAGGCTCCGGCAGGTAGCCACGATCCAGCCGCCCCGGGGAGTCACCCGGACCGTCGTGGTACTCGCTGACGCCAGCAATCAGCAGCATCGTGACCTTGCCGTTGAGTTCGATCCCGACAACGTCCTGATCCCCTTGCGCCGGGTGACTCCCGAAGGAATCAGCAGCTGGGCAACTGAAGTGGAGGCGCTCGTGCCCTTTACCCAGACGGAAGCCCGCAACCGGCTCATGGACGCCACCGGGGGGTGGCCGATGCTTCTCGACGTCGCTCTTACACAGGCGCGTCAGGGCCGCCCCGTTCTTACGATCTGCGAGAATATCCGCAAGGAGGTCGAGTCTGGGGCACTCGGCACCGAGTTCCTGGACGGCCTGGGGCTCGCGACGTTCCCCGAAATGCACGCGCTCCTGACCGTGATGGTCGCCCTCGATGAGCCCCTGCCGTGGGATGACCTGGTGGAGTTCCTCCAGGATGATCATCCCGAGCCCCGAAAGGCTCTGGAAGAGCTGCGCATGCTTGACGTCCTCGTCCAGGACGAGAAGCAGCTCTACCTTCTGGAGCCGACCGTTCACCGGGCTTGGCCGCCTCGACCTCACGGTTGATGCGGGCGTCTGGGCCTCCTCGACGCCGAGACCCAAAACGAGGTCAGCCGCAAGGACATCAGCGAGACTAAGTTCCTCGAAAACGTCTTCTCGCTGACGGTCAAACAGGATGAGGCCCAGCTTAGGCTCATAGCCGACGACGGCAGCAACAGCTTCGACAGCGTCCACCACGGCGCCATGGCGTTCGCCGAAGGCTGTTACTCCGGCACCCGCATCCCTTGCCAAGCTCCCCGAACTGCGCGAGTGCGAGGTCCTCGAACAGCTCGCAGCCTTCGGCATCCTGGCTCGGTGGGGCCGACACAGCCGATGTCGAGAGCGCCTCACCCGCGACGGCCCGCTGCGGAACGCGTGGCGAGCCGTCGCGTATGTAAAGGCAGTGTTCAGGTCCGGGTGAAACGACGGCGCCAGGCGAGGGCGACGCAGATGAGACCGATGAAGGACAGGGAATTCGATTCGTGCGCGACCGCATCGAAGTCCGCTCCGCCAGCTCCACCCCCGGCGAATGAGATCAACCCCGCTGCCGTCCGGGCGATGGCCGAAGTCGGCGTCGACATCTCCGCGCGGTGGAGGAGGGCAATCCACGGGGCGGAGTCCTCTGCGAGCGACTGGGCCATCCAGCCCACGGGGTCGCCGACCGGACGACTGGAACGTCCAGACGCCGGACGGATCACTGCGTAGAGAGCGGAGTATTCGCCAGGCGGTTCCGGCGAGCCGCAGATCTTTGGCGAGGAGAGTTCGGTGAAGGGGTTCTGGGGCTCCGTTGGTCAGCCGGTCACATACGAAGGCGGCGTAGCCGTCGGAGCGGCGGGCTTGGTCGCTGAGCTCCAGGAGTGGCATGGCAGGTGCTGTTGAGACGAAGTGGAAGTCGCGCCCAGCCTCCGCACGGATGCGTACATGTCTCTTGGCATCTGAGCCCCAGGCCTTGCTGATGGCTCTGGAAGGGCAGCTACGGTGTGTCCTTTACGGCGGCTGCTGGAGACGTACCGCGGTTAAGGATGGACGACGAGGCACCTTGACCGGCCCAGCACTCATGCCCGGTGGCTCCTTCCCGGCCGGAACGCTCACCGCCGAAGCCGGCGAACCATGCCCCGAGCGTCGTCTTGCGACGACGGCTGATCCTTCCCGAGCCGTGAGTACCCCGGTCCCGATTGCGCGAGGGGGCGCCGCATGGGGTCGTGGCAGGTCTTCGCGAGGGAACGGCGGCAGGGCGCTTCGGCGTCACGCCCCGCCGCCGTCACCGGCCCGGTATCGGGGCCGGTACCGGTGTCACCGCCTCCCGCGGTGGCACCGGAGCCAAGGTGTCGCTCAGCCGGGCAGCACCCACATCTGATTGGCGCCCGTGTGGCACGACCACAGGTGGAGCTTTGTGCCGTCCGCCGAGGAGGCGCCCGCCGCGTCCAGGCACTTGCCCGACTGAGGGTTCCGCAGGGTGCCGTTGACCTGCGGTTCCCATCTCTGGGCGCCTGTGCCGTTGCAGCCGTAGAGCTGGATCTTTGTGCCATCGGCCGATCCGCCGCCGCTGATGTCCAGGCACTTGCCCAGCGCTCGCAGTGTGCTGTCCGTGCCGACCGTCCACTTCTGGGCCGCCGACCGGTTGCACGTCCATAGCTGGACCTGCGTCCCGTCGGCACTCGCGCCGCTCGCGACGTCGAGACACTTGGCACCGATGCCTGTGACGGCGCCCTCCCTGGGCCCGGTCGCGCTCCCGAATTCCTTGATGCGGATGTTGCGGAACGAGACGTCGTCGCCGTCCCCGTGGTTCTGCAGACCGATGTGGCCCTGCTGGAGGCTTCGGGCGGGATCGGTGTTGGTGAAGTCGTTGATCCTGCGCCCGTTGAGGAACAGCTGGAGGCGTTCGCCCTCCACCCGGATCTCGTAGGTGTTCCACTCGCCCGGCGGGTTGAGCGCCGCGTCGCGTGCGGGCAGGTCGGCCGACTTGAAGCCGTAGACCGACCCCGTGGTGCGGTCCGAGGAGTCCGTCGCGTCGATCTGGATTTCGTACCCGTTGTCGACGGCCGACCACGGGTCGTCGGAGGCGGGGAAACCGACGAAGACTCCGGAGTTGTCGTCGCCGGACTGCCGCCAGTCGAGCTTCAAGGAGTACGCCTTGTACTCCTTCGTCTGGTACCAGAGCAGACCGAGGCCCTCTCGGGAGGTGAGAGTCGCGTCGGACTCGGCGAAGGATCCGGGCCCGGCCTGCTTCCAACCGCCGGTACCCGAGGTGCCGTACAGGGGCGTATAGCCCGTCTCCGGACGGCAGTCCGCCTCCGTCAGCTTCGCGGCCCAGCGGATGCCACCGAGCAGGTGGCGGCGGAAAGCCGGATCGGTGTATGACTCCTCGGTGTGGCCGCCGCCCGTGTAGAAGGCCCGCCCGCCCTCGTAGTCCTTGCACCAGGCGATCGGGTGGTCGTCGCCCATGGACCCGCCGCTGTACGTGGATTCGTCGAGTGAGGCCAGGACGTGTGCTGTTGTGCGCGGGTTGGTGCGGTAGTCGTACCACTCGTCGGTCCGCTGCCAGGTTTGGCCGAGGTGAGCCGTGGCGTCGTGAGCGCGGTCCTCCACCTCCACCGTCGCCGGCTGGATCGCCGGGTGGGACTGGAAAAGGGCGCCGGCAAGGCCGCCGTACCAGGACCAGTCGTACTCGGTGTCGGCCGCCGCGTGGATGCCGACATAGCCACCGCCGGCCGCTATGTATCCCTCGAAGGCGGTCTGCTGGGTGGCGTTGAGGACGTCGCCGGTGGTGGAGAGGAAGACCACGGCCTCGTACCCGGCCAGGTTGGCAGAGGTGAAGGCCGCCGCGTCCTCTGTCGCGGTGATGGTGAAGTTGTTGGCGGTGCCCAGCTCACGTAAGGCGGTCACGCCTTCGTCGATGGAGGAGTGGCGGAAGCCGGCGGTCTTGGAGAAGACCAGCACGTCGTACGCCGGGTCGACCGCCGCGGTGGAGGTGGAGGGGGCACGGGTGGGTGTCCGGGGCTCGGCCCCGGCGGCCGCGGAGTGTGCCGCGGGCAGGAGGGCGGTGCACAGCAGCGCGCCCGCCGCCCAGCAGGCGAGGAGTCCGTGTCGTCGGCTCATGGCAGGATCCACTTCTGGTTGGCACCGGAGTTGCAGGTCCACAGGTGGAGCTTGGTGCCGTCGGCAGAGGCCGCTCCGGACGCGTCCAGGCACTTGCCCGTCACTGGGTTCTTCAGCGAGCCGTTCGACTGCGGCGCCCACTCCTGGGCTCCGGTGTTGTTGCAGCCGTAGAGCTGGATCTTCGTCCCGTCGGCCGTAGAGGCGCCGCTGATGTCCATGCACTTGCCGAGCGCGCGCAGGGTGCCATCCGTGCCGGCCGTCCACTTCTGGGCGGCCGTCCCGTTGCAGCCGTACAGCTGGATCTGTGTGCCGTCCGTGCTGGAGGCACCCGTGACGTCGACGCACTTGCCGCCGATGCCAGTGATCTGACCGGTCCGTGCGGTGGCCGTGCTCGTGGTGAGCGTGAAGTCGTCGATGTCGAAGAGGGATCCGCTGCCCCCCTTGAAGACGAGGTGAAGGGTCGTGGTCCCGGTCGGACGGTCGGAGAGGTCCGCGGAAACATTCTGGAAGGATTCCCAGCCTCCGGTGGCGGGGACCGCCGCCGAACCGAGCAACGTTCCGGAGGGCGAGCCCGCTCGTACCTCCAGGGTCCCGCCGGCGCCGCCGGAGGCGACTCGGGCGGTCAGCCGGGTGGCGTCGGCGAGGAGATACGGCGTGAACGCGATCCAGTCGCCGTTCTCGATGTATCCGACCGCCTTGCCCCCGTCTGCGGCCGCCTTGTCGACGATCCTGACACCGGCGGAGTCACCGTGGTGTTCGGCCTGGCGCTGACTGCCCTGGCTGATGTTCTCGTCGTGGGTGGTGAGGGCCGGCTGCCCGTTCGCGCCCTTGTCGGTGTACTCGGCGTCCCAGACACCGAAGATGTTCGCGTTGGGGTCGTGCTCACCGTCGGCGATGGTCTGCAGGGTGCCGGAGCAGCCGTTGGCGGATGTCTGCGGGTGGCCGTGGCTGTCGTGTCCGATGATGAAGGTGACCTTGACCTTGGAGCAGTCGATCGTGCCGTCCTCCGGGTCCGTCACGGTGACCTTGAAGGGAACGGCGGCACCCGCGTCGACGATGGTTCCGTCGGCGGGCAGTTCGAGGGTGACGCCGGGCGCGGTGTTGCCGACGGTGACGCCCACCGAGGCCGTCGCGGTGCGGCCGGTGCCGTCGGAGACCGTCAGCTCGGCGGTGTAGCTGCCGTTGGTGGTGTAGGTGTGGGAGGGATCGGCCGCGGTGGACGTGGAGCCGTCACCGAACTTCCAGGCGTAGGTGAGCGGGTCGCCATCGGGGTCGGAGGTGCCCGCCGAGGAGAACTTCACTGCGAGGGGGGCTGTGCCGGAGGTGCGGTCGGCGGTGGCGTCGGCGAGCGGGGCCCGCCCTCCGGTGACGTACTCGATGCGGTAGACCGCGCTGTTCGCGTCCCCGTTGAAGTAGCCCGTGCCGTAGTCGAGCACATACAGCGCGCCGTCCGGGCCGAAGGCCGAATCCATGACCTGGGTGCCCTGCCAGGGGAAGGCGTTGATCGACTGAACGGTTCCGTCCGAGCCCTGCTCGATGCGCTTGATCCACTTGCGTCCGAACTCGCCGGCGAAGAAGTCGCCGTCGAAGCTCTCGGGGAATTTGACGTCGGAGGTCGAGGCCGCATCGTAGCGGTAGACGGGTCCGCCCATGGGTGACTCGGAACCACTGCCGAAGTCGGGGACCGAGCCGCCGTCGTACGGGATCCAGGCGGGCTGGGCCGCGGGGAGGTCTGTCAGGCCGGTGTTGTTCGGCGAGGTGTTCCTGGGGGCGGAGCAGGAGAACGCGGCCCCGGACGTGGATGTGGCGAAGTCGTAGTCGACGTAGGCGTTGTTCTTGCCGGTGCAGTAGGGCCAGCCGAAGTTGCCCGCCTTGGTGATCCGGTTGAACTCGACCTGGCCGGCCGGTCCGCGGCTCGCGCTCGCGGTACCCGCGTCGGGGCCGTAGTCACCGAGGTAGACGATGCCGGTCGCCTTGTCGACGGACATCCGGAAGGGGTTGCGGAAGCCCATGGCGTAGATTTCGGGTCTGGTCTTCGCGGTTCCCGGCGCGAACAGGTTCCCCGACGGGATGGAGTAGTCGCCCGCCGCGTTCACCTTGATGCGCAGCACCTTGCCGCGCAGGTCGTTGGTGTTGCCCGACGAACGCTGGGCGTCGTAGGCAGGGTTGCGGTCGGACCGCTCGTCGAGGGGGGCGTATCCGTCGGAGGCGAAGGGGTTGCTGTCGTCCCCGGTGGAGAGGTAGAGGTTGCCCTGGGCGTCGAAGTCGATGTCGCCGCCGACATGACAGCAGAGACCACGGCTTGCGGGGACGTCGAGGACCTTCCTCTCGGTGGCGGTGTCCAGCGTGCCGTCGGTCCTGAGGACGAAACGTGAGAGCCGGTTCACGCCGTCGAACGGCGTGAAGTCCGCTGCTGAGCCGTTCGCGGGGGCGTCTCCCGAGGGGGTCGAGAGCTTCGGGGCGTAATAGAGGTAGACGAAGCGGTTGCTGGTGAATCCCGGATCGACGCCGACGCCCTGGAGGCCCTCCTCGTCGTGCGAGTAGACGTCGAGCCGACCGGAAACCTTGGTGGCGCCGGCCGCGTCGGTGAGACGCAGGGTGCCGTCCCGTGAGGTGTGGAGCACGGACCTGTCGGGTAAGACGGCGAGCGTCATCGGCTCACCGGTCTCGGCCACCCCTTTGGCGAGGGTGACCTGCTGGAATTCGTCGGCCGCCGCAGGCGCGGCTTCGGCCGGCCCTTGCTGGGCAGTGAGGGCGCTCGCGGCGGCGAGCAAGGTGCATGCAAGCGCCGCGAGAAGCCGGGCTGATCTCCTGTGCACGCGAATCCTCCGTGTGGTGACGGGGTCGGGGGTGGAGCACAGGCGCGCGCCGTCGCGCCGGGGAGCCCGGTGCCCACAGGGGGGAGGGGAGGGCACTCGGTCCTTGTTGTCCGGTCAGGTCAGGAAGGTAATGGCTTTTCCTTCCGCCAGAAACCCCTTTGACGTACACGGCTACAGCTTTTTCCCGCAGGGAGACAAAGAGGCCGCGTCCACGCCGGAGTTGAAGCCGCCTTGACGCTCAGTAGGTAGAACCCGTGGCCGCACGGTCTCCTGACGCACCGCCAGCTTGTACCCGGGTGTTGTCCTCCAGGCTTAATAGAAGCCGAAAGAAAAGTGTGCCCGAGTTCTTGACCGGGCGGGTGGTGCGCGGCAAGGTTCCGGAGAGCGCTCTCCCGTCAGTTTCCTTCTCAAGGAGCTTCCCTATGCCCGCAGTTGGCATACCCCCACTCGCGGCACCGCCGCCCAGAGCTGCCCGTAAGGGGCTCGTCGGTACAGTTGTCACCGCATTGGCTGCCGCGCTGCTCGCTCTGACACCGGCCACCGAGGCCGAAGCGGCGCCCGTGCTGCTGTCCCAGGGCAAGCAGGCGACAGCCTCCAGTCAGGAGCACTACGGCACGCCGGCCGGCAGTGCGGTCGACGGCGACCCCGGCACGCGCTGGTCGAGTGCAGCCTCCGATCCCCAGTGGCTGAATGTCGACCTCGGTGCACCCGCGGCCCTCGACCGGGTCGAGCTGAGCTGGGAAGCCGCCTACGCGAAGACCTACCGCATCGAGCTGTCGTCCAACGGCACCGACTGGTCGACCGCCTACTCCACGACCACCGGCGCCGGCGGCGTCGAGACGGTCGACGTCTCCGGAACCGCGCGCTACGTCCGTATGCTCGGGACCGCGCGAGCCACCGGATACGGCTACTCCCTCTGGGAGTTCAAGGTCTTCGGCAGCACGGACGGCGGCACGGGGCCCGTCATCCCCGGTGGGGGGGACCTGGGCCCGAACGTTCACGTCTTCGACCCGTCCACACCCGGCATCCAGGCCAAGCTGGACCAGGTCTTCGACGAGCAGGAGTCGGCGCAGTTCGGAAGTGGCCGGCACGCCTTCTTCTTCAAGCCGGGTACGTACAGCAACATCAACGCGCAGATCGGCTTCTACACCTCCATCGCCGGGCTCGGCCTGAAGCCCGACGACACCACGTTCAACGGTGATGTGACCGTGGACGCCGGCTGGTTCAACGGCAACGCCACCCAGAACTTCTGGCGCTCGGCCGAGAACCTCGCCCTCGACCCGGTCAGCGGCACGAACCGCTGGGCCGTCTCCCAGGCGGCCTCGTTCCGCCGTATGCACGTCAAGGGCGACCTGAACCTCGCCCCCGACGGTTACGGCTGGGCGAGCGGTGGCTACATAGCCGACAGCAAGATCGACGGCCAGGTAGGGCCCTATTCGCAGCAGCAGTGGTACACCCGTGACAGCACCATCGGCGGCTGGACCAACGGTGTGTGGAACATGACCTTCTCGGGCGTCGAGGGCGCTCCCGCGAACAGCTTCCCCGAGCCCCGGTACACCACGCTCGACACCACACCCGTGTCGCGCGAGAAGCCCTTCCTCTACATGGACGGCGACGAGTTCAAGGTCTTCACGCCGGCCAAGCGGACCAACGCGCGCGGCACCACCTGGGCCAACGGCACCCCGCAGGGAACGTCCATCCCGCTCAGCAAGTTCTACGTCGTCAAGCCCGGCGCCACCGCCACGACGATCAACGCCGCCCTGGAGCAGGGGCTGAACCTGCTCTTCACCCCCGGCATCTATCACGTCGACCGGACCATCAACGTGAACCGGGCCGACACCGTCGTACTGGGTCTCGGGCTCGCCACCATCATCCCCGACAACGGCGTGACCGCCATGAAGGTCGCCGACGTCGACGGGGTGAAGCTCGCCGGTTTCCTCGTCGACGCGGGACCGGTCAACTCCCCGACGCTGCTGGAGATCGGCGGACAGGGCGCCTCCGCCGACCATGCCGCCAACCCCACCACCGTCCAGGACGTCTACGTCCGCGTCGGCGGCGCCGGCGCCGGCAAGGCGACGACCAGCATCGTCGTCAACAGCGACGACGTGATCATCGACCACACCTGGGTGTGGCGTGCCGACCACGGCGAGGGTGTGGGCTGGGAGACCAACCGCGCCGACTACGGCGTGCGGGTCAACGGCGACGACGTCCTGGCGACGGGCCTGTTCGTCGAGCACTTCAACAAGTACGACGTCGAGTGGTACGGGGAGAGGGGCAAGACGATCTTCTACCAGAACGAGAAGGCCTACGACGCCCCCAGCCAGGCCGCCATCCAGAACGGCGACACCAAGGGCTACGCCGCCTACCGGGTCGACGACTCCGTGAACGTCCACGAGGGCTGGGGTATGGGCAGCTACTCCAACTACAACGTCGACCCGACGATCCGTCAGGACCACGGCTTCGAAGCACCTGTGAAGCCCGGAGTCAGATTCCACAGCCTGCTGGTGGTCTCCCTCGGCGGCAACGGTCACTACAACCACGTCATCAACGACACCGGATCGCCCACGTCGGGCACCTCGACGATCCCGTCGACCGTGGTGTCCTACCCCTGATGAGCCACCGGTCCGCCGGAGCGGACCGGGCACGACGCCCTCCGGGCGGGGTTCCATCCCCGCACCCCCGCCCGGAGGGGCCGCAACGGACACGCGTACGACAAAAGGACGTCCTCGCTCTGTCGAACGGACGGACTGCCCTCCCCACCCGCCGGACGGCTCCAGGATCTCCTGCGCACGTCACGCCGCCCGGCACCCCCGACCCGCCAGGAGCAGATATGTCACCACTTCTCTCCCACCCGACCCCGGCAGGGCGCCGCGTCGGTGTGCCCCTCCTAGCCCTCGGCGCGCTGATCGCGTCGTCCCTCACCCTCACCGCCTCGCCGCCCGCCCAGGCCGCCGAGACCCTGCTGTCCCAGGGCAGACCCGCGACGGCCTCGTCCCAGGAGGGCGAGGCGTTCGGGGCGTCCGCAGCGGTGGACGGCAATCTCTCCGGGACCCGCTGGGCCAGTCAGTGGAGCGACCCCCAGTGGATCCAGGTCGACCTCGGCAGCAAGCAGAACCTGAGCCGTGTGGTACTCACCTGGGAAGCGGCGCACGCCAAGAACTACGAACTCCAGGCCTCCGACAACGGCACCGACTGGCGCGCTCTGAAGACCGTCACGGGAAGTGACGGCGGTACCGACGACGTCGCCGTGTCCGGCGCGGGCCGCTACGTCCGGATGCTCGGTACGGCCCGCACCGGCGGTTACGGCTACTCGCTGTGGGAGTTCCAGGTCTACGGCGACGCCGACGGCCCGCCGGCCACCGGGGGCGCCGTCGCCGTGACCGGCTCACAGGGCAACTGGCAGCTCACCGTCGGAGGCAAGCCCTACCAGGTCAAGGGGCTCACGTGGGGGCCGTCCGTCGCGGACGCCGCCCGCTACATGCCGGACCTGAAGTCGATGGGTGTGAACACCATCCGGACCTGGGGCACCGACGGCTCCAGCAAGCCCCTGCTCGACGAGGCCGCCGCCAACGGCATCCGAGTCGTCAGCGGCTTCTGGCTCCAGCCCGGCGGCGGCCCCGGCAGTGGTGGCTGCGTCAACTACGTCACCGACACCGCGTACAAAAGCACCTCGCTCACCGAGTTCGCCAAATGGGTCGACACCTACAAGAGCCACCCCGGTGTCCTGATGTGGAACGTCGGGAACGAGTCGGTGCTCGGCCTCCAGAACTGCTACAGCGGCACCGAGCTGGAGAACCAGCGCAACGCCTACACGTCCTTCGTCAACGACGTCGCCAAGAGGATCCACTCCATCGACCCGGACCACCCGGTCACCTCCACCGACGCGTGGACGGGCGCATGGCCCTACTACAAGCGCAACGCCCCCGACCTGGACCTCTACTCGATGAACTCCTACGGGGACATCTGCAACGTCCGCGGTGCCTGGGAGCAGGGCGGCTACACCAAGCCCTACATCATCACCGAGGGCGGACCGGCCGGCGAATGGGAAGTCCCGGACGACGCCAACGGCGTACCCGACGAGCCCACCGACGTGCAGAAGGCCGACGGCTACACCAAGGCGTGGGGCTGCGTCACCGGACACCAGGGGGTCGCGCTCGGTGCCACGCTGTTCCACTACGGGCTGGAGCACGACTTCGGTGGCGTCTGGTTCAACCTGCTGCCCGACGGCCTGAAGCGCCTCTCCTACTACGCGGTGAAGAAGGCGTACGCAGGATCGACGAGCGGGGACAACACACCGCCCGTCATCACCAACATGGGTGTCACTCCATCGTCCGCGGCGCCGGCGGGCCAGGAGTTCACGGTCCGTGCGGACGTCCGGGACCCGGACGGTGACCCCGTGAAGTACAAGATCTTCCTGAGCGGCAACTACGCCAGCGGTGACAAGGGGCTCGTCGAGGCCCGGTGGCGGTCCACCGGAAACGGCACCTTCGCCGTCACCGCGCCCGAGAAGCTCGGCGTGTGGAAGGTGTACATCCAGGCCGAGGACGGCCGAGGCAATGCCGGGATCGACACGAAGTCGGTCAAGGTGGTCGCGCCGCCCGTGGACGGCACCAACGTCGCGCTGAACAAGCCCGCCACCGCCTCCTCCTTCCAGGCGTCCTACGGTGACTGCCCGTGCCCGGCCGGCCGCGCCACGGACGGGAAGACGGAGACACGCTGGGCCAGCGACTGGAGCGATCCCCAGTGGATCCAGGTCGATCTCGGGGCGCCGACCGCCTTCCGGAAGATCCAGCTGGTCTGGGATCCCGCTTACGCCAAGTCCTACGACGTGCAGGTCTCCGACGACGGGACCAACTGGCGCACGGTCCACACGACCACGTCGGGCAACGGGGACATCGACACGATCGACGCCTCCACCACCGCCCGGCACGTACGGCTCCAGCTGAAGGCCCGAGGCACGGCCTGGGGCTACTCGCTGCACGAGTTCGGTGTCTACAGCTGACCGGAGCGATGCGTGCCGCATGTCCGGCAGGGCCCGACCGTCGCCGCCACGGGGCGGCCGGGCCCTGCCCTCACGCGTGCGGGCCGAGACCGGGACGCCGGTGTGGGTGCCTCACCCGGATCCGGAGCCGGCTGCGCGGGCGTGCCCCGGGGGCGGCCGGAGCTCCCCCCGCGGGCGTGCCCCGGGGGCGGCCGGAACTCCCCGGCCCATCACCTCACCTCATCTGTGCGCGGCCCGGTCCCGCAGAGTCGTCTGCCACATCGGGGTCTGCTCCTGGGGGCCTGCCTCCTCCTGCCGGCCTCCGCGCTCGAAGAAGTCGGCGAGCGGCAAAGCGGCCGCCCCCACGGTGACCGCGTCCGGCCCCAGGGTGCCGAGGCCGATGTGCACATGAGCGGCCGGATACGCGAGGGCGTAGGAGGTCGCGTGGGCCCGCACCGAGTCCAGGAAACGCGTGCCGAGCTGGAGCCCCGCCCAGCCGCCGACGAGGATGCGCTCAGGCTGGAAGAGGTTGATCAGGTCGGAGAAGCCCGCGCCGAGGTACTCCGCGGTCTCCTCCAGGACAGCCAGGGCCGTGGCGTCGGAGTCCGGTCCGGCACCGTCGCCCTGTCCGGCCGGATACGCCGCGGCCAGCATGGCCGTGAGCGCGGTCTCCTCGTCGACGTCCACGAGAGGCTTCCCTCCCGCCTCCCGCCAGCGCTCCAGCAGCGCCTCGGCGCCCGCGTAGGCCTCCAGGCAGCCGAGCGAGCCGCAGCGGCAGCGCCGACCACGCACGCGCACGGTCAGATGCCCCCATTCGACGGCCCGGCCCGGACTCATGTCGTCGGTGACCACGCAGGCGCCCACACCGGAACCGAACAGCACGACCACGGCGCTCTGCGCCCCGCGCCCGGCGCCGAACCACATCTCGGCCTGGCCCAGGGTCTTGGCACCGTTGTCGATGTAATACAGCACGTTCGCGGGGAGCGGCACCGACTCACGCAGCAGTCGCTCCAGCGGAACCGCGTCCCAGCCGATGGTCTGGCCGTGCACGACGGCGCCGTCCTCGGGCGTCCTGGAGACGATGCCCGGTACGCCGACGCCGACGCCGAGGAGCTGTTCGGCTGCGATCTCCGCACGGTCCAGGACCTCGGTGATGCCCTCCCGCACATGTCCCACCACGACACCGACGTCGTAGCGGTCGACGCGCCGGGGCCCGTCGAGCGACAAGGGTTTCTCGACGCGTGCCAGCTCGGTGAGAGCGAGATCGAAGAGTTCGACCCTGACCCGGGTCTCGCCGATGTCGACACCGATCATGTACCGGCTCTGGGGCCGGATGCGCAGAAGGGTCCGAGGGCGCCCCCCTGCGGAGTCGACGCTGCCGGCCTCCTCGACCAGCCCCTCGGCGACCAGTTCGGCCACCACGTTGCTCACGGAGCCGGAACTCAGACCGGTGGGCGGGCCGAGCGAAAAGCGGCTCAACGGGCCATCGAAATACAAACGTTGCAATACGGCGGTGCGGTTCTCGCGCCGCAGGTCACGCACCGTCCGGCCGCTGCGTACTTTCACCCTGCCCCCTCTTCCTGAAGCTCACCTACGCAACATACCTCCGTGACACCCCTTGACGCGACCTTCACTTGCGGTTTAACTCACACCCTAAATTAAGCCCTGTGGGTTTGAGGCCGAACGGGACGTCACACCGGCCCGGCCCACGGCGGACAACCATCACTAGGGAAAGGCCCCCTGGAGTCATGCGCAGAATCCGAGCCGCGGCCGTCGGCGCCGTCACCCTCTCGCTCGTACTCACCGCGGCTGCCTGCGGCGGCGGTTCGTCGGGGGCGGGCGGGTCCAACGAGCAGCCGAAGACGCTCACCTACTGGGCCTCGAACCAGGGCGCCAGTCTCGAGGTGGACAAGAAGGTCCTGCAGCCCGAGCTCGACAAGTTCGAGAAGGAGACCGGTATCAAGGTCAAGCTGGAGGTGGTGCCCTGGGGCGATCTGCTGAACCGCATCCTCACCGCCACCACCTCCGGGCAGGGGCCGGACGTCCTGAACATCGGAAACACCTGGAGTGCTTCGCTGCAGGCCACCGGTGCGCTGCTGCCCTGGGACGAGAAGAACTTCGAGGCGATAGGCGGCAAGGACCGCTTCGTCGAGTCCGCCCTCGGCTCGACCGGCGTCCAGGGCAAGGACCCGGCCGCCGTGCCGCTGTACTCCATGGCCTACGCGCTCTACTACAACAAGAAGATGTTCGCCGACGCCGGCATACAGAAGCCGCCGACGACGTGGGACGAGGTGACCGAGGCCGGGAAGAAGCTGTCCAAGGACGGCAAGTGGGGACTCGGCGCGGAAGGCTCCAACCTCTCGAACAACATCCACCAGGTCTTCGTCCTCGCGAAGCAGCACGGGGCCGACTTCTTCACCGCCGACGGCAAGGCGGACTTCACGTCCGACGGGGCGGTGGCGGCCGTGAAGCAGTACGTCGACCTCATGGCCAACGACAAGATCGTCGCGCCGGGTAACGCCGAGTACGCGCAGAACCAGTCCCTGAGCGACTTCGCGAAGGACAAGACGGCGATGGTGCTGTGGCAGACCGCGGCCGCCACCTTCGAGTCCCAGGGCATGAAGAAGGACGAGTGGGGCGTCGTGCCGGCCCCGGTCCAGTCGGGGAAGCCCGGCACGGGCAAGGGCACCAACTCCATGGTCGCCGGCATCAACATGGCCGTCTTCAACAACACCAAGAACGTCGACGGTGCCAAGAAGTTCGTGAAGTTCATGACCAGCGACGAGGAGCAGACGGTCCTCAACACGTCCTACGGCTCCATCCCGCCGGTCAAGGCCGCCCAGGAGGACGACGCGTTCAACACCTTCGCGCTGTCGCCCCTGCGCGAGACCCTCGCCACCAGTGCCACCGCTCTGCCCCAGGTCGCCGAGGAGTCGCAGTTCGAGACCGTCGTCGGCACTGCGGTCAAGGAGCTCTTCGCCGACGCGGCCGCCGGCCGTCCGGTGACGACCGAATCGGTCAAGGCGAAGCTCGAAAAGGCCCAGCAGCAGATGCCCAAGAAGTGAGCACGGACACCACCATGACCACAACCGTCGCCACCGTTCCCGGCGAGCGGACAGCAGAGAAGAACAACCCCGGAGCGGCGCCGCGCAGACGCCGCTCCGGGCGGCTGCGCAAGATCGGCCTGCCCTACCTGCTGCTGCTCCCCGCTCTGCTCCTCGAGCTGTTGGTCCACCTGGTGCCCATGATCTTCGGCATCGTCGTCAGCTTCCGGCAACTCACCCAGTTCTACATCCGGGACTGGGCCACCGCGCCTTGGACCGGTTTCGACAACTACGCCGTCTCGGTCGACTTCGACGCCCCGGTGGGCGAGGCGCTGGTGCAGTCGTTCCTGACGACCTGCCTGTTCACCGTGCTGTCGGTGGGACTGTGCTGGTTCCTCGGGACCGCCGCAGCGGTCTTCATGCAGGAGACCTTCCGCGGGAGAGGCTTTTTGCGCACGCTCTTCCTCGTGCCGTACGCCCTGCCCGTCTACGCCGCGGTCATCACTTGGGCGTTCATGTTCCAGCGTGACAACGGCATCATCAACCACGTCATCCACGACCAGCTCGGCCTCACGGACAGCCCGCCGTTCTGGCTCATCGGCGACAACGCCTTCGTCACACTGCTCGTCGTCTCGGTGTGGAAGGGCTGGCCCTTCGCCTTCCTCATCATGATGGCCGGCCTCCAGAACGTTCCCCGGGACATATACGAAGCGGCGGCGCTCGACGGCGCCGGGGTGTGGCAGCAGATCCGCCGCATCACCCTGCCGTCACTGCGGCCCGTCAACCAGGTCCTCGTACTCGTGCTGTTCCTCTGGACCTTCAACGACTTCAACACGCCGTTCGTCCTGTTCGGCAAGTCGGCACCGGCATCGGCGGACCTGATCTCCATCCACATCTACCAGTCGTCCTTCCAGACCTGGAACTTCGGCACGGGCTCCGCGATGTCGGTCCTGCTGCTGCTGTTCCTGCTCGTCGTGACCGGCCTCTACCTCCTGTTCACGTCCCGAGGAAAGCAGGCCACCGATGCCTAGGACCGCACAGCGCACGGCCCCTTCCCCGATGGCACCCCCGCAGTCCTTCCTGTGGGCGCGGCGGATCTTCCTGACGCTCCTCACCGTCTTCGTGGTCCTGCCGGTGTTCGTCATGGTCACCAGCTCCCTCAAGCCGCTGGAAGACGTGACCGGGAAGTTCCAGTGGATTCCCTCGGGCCTGACCATCAGCCCCTACTTCGACATCTGGGACACGGTCCCCCTCGCCGACTACTTCATGAACTCCCTGGTCGTCGCCGGGGCGGCGACCGTCTGCTCCGTGGTGATCGCGGTGTTCGCGGCCTATGCCGTCAGCCGCTACAACTTCCGCGGCAAGCGCGTGTTCACGGTGACCGTCCTGTCGACGCAGATGTTCCCCGGCATCCTCTTCCTCCTGCCGCTGTTCCTCATCTACGTGAACATCGGCAACGCCACAGGCATCGCACTGTTCGGGTCGCGGATCGGCCTCATCATCACGTACCTCACCTTCTCTCTCCCTTTCTCCATCTGGATGCTGATCGGATACTTCGACTCGGTGCCGAGGGATCTGGACGAGGCGGCCAAGGTGGACGGCTGCGGCCCGCTCGGCGCCCTGTTCCGGGTCATCGTCCCCGCGGCCATTCCTGGCATCGTCGCCGTCGCCGTGTACGCCTTCATGACGGCCTGGGGCGAAGTCCTCTTCGCCTCCGTCATGACCAACGAGACCACCCGCACCCTGGCCGTCGGCCTGCAGGGCTACTCCACGCAGAACGACGTGTACTGGAACCAGGTCATGGCAGCCTCCCTCGTGGTGAGCCTGCCCGTCGTCGCCGGGTTCCTGCTCCTCCAGCGTTACCTCGTCACCGGCCTCACCGCCGGCGCCGTCAAGTAGCCGCACAGCCGCCCCCATTGACCGCTTCGCCCCACCTGTCCGACGTCTGCGAGGTACCTTGTGACCGAATCGATCGATCTTGCCGCCTTCCCCCGTGATTTCGTCTGGGGCACGGCGACGGCCGCGTACCAGATCGAAGGCGGCGTCGCCGAGGACGGCCGGTCGCCTTCGATCTGGGACACCTTCTCCCACACCCCGGGAAAGGTCGCCAACGGTGACCACGGCGACGAGGCCTGCGACCACTACCACCGGTGGCCGGAGGACGTCGCCCTCATGAAGCGGCTGGGCGCCGACTCGTACCGCATGTCGACGGCCTGGCCGCGCATCGTCCCGGGCGGCGACGGACCGGTCAACGCGGCGGGGCTCGACTTCTACGACCGGTTGGTGGACGGCCTCCTGGACGCGGGCATCACTCCCAACATCACCCTCTACCACTGGGACCTTCCCCAGGCCCTTCAGGACCGGGGCGGGTGGACGGTGCGTGACACCGCCGAACACCTCGCCGCATACGCGGCCGTCGTGGCAGGACGCCTGGGCGACAGGGTCACCCGGTGGGCCACTCTGAACGAACCGCTGTGCTCCGGATGGATCGGGCACCTGGAAGGTCGGATGGCCCCCGGCCTGACCGACCTCACCGCGGCGGTCCGGGCCTCCTACCACCTGCTGCTGGGCCACGGACTGGCGACCCAGGCGATCCGCGCCGCGGCGCCCGGGGCCCAGGTCGGACTCGTGACCAATCACTCCACGGTGGAGGCCGCGTCCTCCGCCCCGCAGGACCTCGCGGCGGCGATCCGCATGGACGGCCACACCAACCGCTGGTGGCTCGACCCCGTGTACGGCCGCGGCTTCCCCACGGACATGCGGGAGCTGTACGGAGTCGAACTGCCCGAGCGCGCGGGGGACCTCGAGGTCATCGCAACCCCCCTGGACTGGCACGGCCTCAACTACTACTTCCCCGTCACCGTCACCGACGACCCGGAGGGCTCCGTCCCGCACGCCCGGGAGGTCCGGCTGCCCCACGTGCCGCGCACCGGCATGGACTGGCAGATCGACGCCGGCGGCCTCGAAGCGCTGCTCATGCGGCTGACCGACGACTACGGCGTAGGCCGCCTCTACGTCACCGAAAACGGCTCCGCCTTCCCCGACACCGTCGGCCCCGACGGGGCGGTGGACGACGCCGGGCGGGCCCAGTACCTGGAGCAGCACCTGGCAGCGTGCGCCCGGGCCGTCCGCAAGGGGGCGCCCCTGGCCGGGTACTACGCCTGGTCGCTGCTGGACAACTTCGAGTGGGCCTACGGCTACGACAAGCGCTTCGGCCTCGTCCATGTCGACTATCCGACGCAGACACGCACCATCAAGAGCAGCGGTCACCGGTACGCGGACATCATCCGCGCACACCGTGAGACCCATGCCTGACGACACCCGATAACCGGGCGTCCCTGGTGGCGGGGGTGTCGCTCGAACCCGATCCGTCCCCGCCCGGCTGCCGTTCCCCGGCGGGAAGCCGGGGAACGGCAGGCCGTCAGCAGCCCTGGCCCATCCGGCCGGGCACGGCCCGCAAGGCTGCCTCTTCCCCTCCTAGGCGCCCACGCCGGAGCGATCGCCGTTCCTGGTCGCGCCGCGCCCGCGCCGCAGGTGTGGTGCTCGCGGGGGCGCCCGCCGGCGGCGCGGGACCGGCCTTCGCGAGAGTACGCGTCGGCGTGTGTCTCGTGTGCTGTCGGACAAAGGGCTATCACGGGGGCCTGTTATTCGTGGTCGGGTTGCCCGTACCCTCCCACCAGCCGTCGGCGTGAGCAGGTCCGTGACACTGGGGAGGGCCTTCGTTCTCCAGGTGTACGGCGTGGTGTCACGAACCCGCCCCCGTCCGGTACCCCGGGACCACTGTCCTTGGGGCGTCCCCGATACCCCCCACCCCAGAGGTCGTCACCCATGACAGAGCTCGACCGTCGCAGGTTCCTGCAGATAGCCGGCGGCACCGCGGCCTTCGCCATGCTGAACGAGAGCATCGCGAGAGCCGCCGCCATTCCGGCGCAGGGCGGCACAGGAACGATCCAGGACATCGAGCACATCGTCGTACTGATGCAGGAGAACCGTTCCTTCGACCACTACTTCGGAGCGATGAAGGGCGTACGAGGCTTCGGTGACCCCCGGCCGGTGCTCCAGGACAACGGCAGGTCCGTCTTCCACCAGTCCAACGGGACCAAGGACATCCTCCCCTTCAACCCGCAGGTGGCCGACCTCGGGATGCAGTTCCTGGAGGGGCTGGACCACGACTGGGCCGGCGGCCACCAGGCCTACGACAACGGCAAGTACGACAAGTGGGTGCCGGCCAAGACGGCAACGACCATGTCGTACATGACACGGAACGACATCCCGTTCCACTACGCCCTCGCCGACGCCTTCACCGTGTGCGACGCCTACCACTGCTCCTTCATCGGAGCCACCGACCCCAACCGCTACTACCTCTGGTCGGGCCACACCGGCAACGACGGTACGGGCGGCGGCCCGGTCCTCGGCAATCAGGAGGCCGGCTACAGCTGGAAGACCTACCCCGAGCGGCTGGAGTCGGCAGGGGTCTCCTGGAAGGTCTACCAGGACATCGGCGACGGTTTGAACGCCGCCGGGTCGTGGGGCTGGATCGACGACGCGTTCCGCGGCAACTACGGCGACAACTCCCTGCTGTACTTCAACAGCTACCGCAATGCCCAGCCCGGCAGCGCCCTGTACGAGAAGGCCCGCACCGGCACCGACGTCAAGGCCGGCGGCACGTACTTCGACCGGCTGCGCGCGGACGTGGTGGGCGGGAACCTCCCGAAGGTCTCCTGGATCGCCGCCCCGGAGGCCTTCAGTGAGCACTCCAACTGGCCGACGAACTTCGGCGCCTGGTACATCTCACAGGTCCTGGAAGCGCTGACGGCGAACCCGGCGGTGTGGGCGAAGACAGCCCTGTTCATCACCTACGACGAGAACGACGGCTTCTTCGACCACGTGGTCCCGCCGTACCCCCCTGCCTCCTCCGCCTGGGGCCTGTCCACGGCCGACGTGTCGAAGGACCTGTACGCGGGCGGCGGGGGTTACGCGGCCGGCCCGTACGGGCTCGGCCCGCGCGTGCCGATGATGGTGGTCTCGCCGTGGAGCAAGGGCGGCTACGTCTGCTCCGAGACCTTCGACCACACCTCGGTGATCCGCTTCATGGAGAAGCGCTTCGGGGTGCGGGAGCCCAACATCTCGCCGTGGCGCCGCGCCGTCTGCGGTGACCTGACCTCGGCCTTCGACTTCGCTCGTACGGACACGTCCCCCGCCGCGCTGCCCTCCACGGCCCGATACGTACCGCCGGACAGGAACCGCCACCCGTCCTACCATCCGACCCCGCCGGCCACGGGCACCCTGCCGAAGCAGGAGGCGGGCTCCAAACCGACCCGCGCCCTCGGCTACAGCCCGTACGTGGACGGCCTGGCCACCGTCTCCACCGCCAAATTCACCCTGACCTTCGCCGGCGGACCCACCCTGGGCGCCCACTTCCACTGCACCTCGGGCAACCGCACGGACGGCCCATGGCCCTACAGCGTGGAGGCGGGCAAGACCCTCTCGGACACCTGGAGCACCAGCAGCTCCACCGGCAACAGGATCGATCTCACGGTCTGGGGCCCGAACGGCTTCCTGCGCACCTGGCGGGGGCCCGCGAAGCAGGCCGGCCCCGAGGTCACCGCCCGCCACACCGCGTCCGGCGGCAATCTGACGCTCAGCATGACCAACTCCGCCCCGGCCGCGGTCAACCTGACCGTGACCAACGCCTACGGCGGCGCGGCTCAGACCTTCAAGGTCAACCCCGGCGCGACCGTCTCCCACACGGTCGACCTGCGCGCCACCGCCCGCTGGTACGACGTCAAGGTCGTCTCCGACGCCGACGCGACGTTCCTGCGCCGCTTCGCCGGGCACGTGGAGACCGGAGCCCCGGGCGTCTCCGACCCGGCGATCCGGACCGCCTGATCCGGCCGTCCGGCGCTCCCGCCACCGCGTGGGGGGAGCCCGGCGGCGCCGGCCCATGGGGAACGGGGCCGGCGCCGCGGCGGGTCAGCCCGGCCAGACGCCGGTCAGGCGACGCGTGGCCACGGCGCCCGAACGGTCGACGGTCGCCTTGACCACGGAGAAGATGACTCCCTGGATAGCGGCGGCGAGCAGGATCTGCTGCCAGGACCGGTCTTCGTCCGTGGCATCGGGCGCGTCGCCCTCGCCCTCGATGATCTTCCACGTCTGCTTGAACGCGGCACTCGCGATCATGCCGCTCGCCGCACCGAGGGCCAGCCCGACCGGCTTGTAGGCGATCTTGGAAATTTTCATCGGCGTCCTCGACGGTGGCGCACCAGCAGGACAGCGGCGAGCAGCGCACCACCCGCGAGAAGCGGGTTGCGGTTGGCGCGTGCGAACGTCGTGGCCCGGCCCGCCTTTTCGAGCAGCGGGTCGGGAGCCTTGTCCGCCGCGTACTGTCCTGCCCGGGTGGCGGTCTCCCGTACGTGGGACGCGGCCTCGGCCGCCTTCTCCAGAACGGGATCGGGCGTCTTGTCCTTGACGAGCCGCGTGGCCTGCTCCGCCTTCCCACGGACCTGCTCGGCCACCAGGGCGGCCTTCTCCGCGGCCTGTTCCCTCGCGGCGGCGGTCTTCTCCCTCGCCTGCGCCTTGACGTCGGCCTTGGCCGCCAGTGCTTCGACGGTCTGCCCGAGTTCGTCGCGGGTGCGCTCGACCTGCTCGCGCAGCTCCTCGGGGTTGGAGGCGTCGGGGACGGGGGTCCCTATGTTCGTGCGGGATTCCTTGCTCATCGGTGTGCCTTTCCCTTGATCTCGGCCAGATCGGCCTTGACGCTGCCGACGGTCTGCTCCGGGGCGGGGGAGCCGGCCTCGGCGATCTGCTTCTTTCCGGCCAGGGCGGCCGCCGCCGCGGCCGCCGCCAGTACTGCCGTGACGATGAGGGCCGACGCCCACAACGGCAGCACGAGTGCGAGAGCCGCGATACAGGTCGCGACCAGCGCCTGGGCCGCCAGGATGCCGATGAGGCTCGCGGCGCCGAAGAGGCCGCCGCCCTTCCCGAAACGCTTGCCCTTCTGGGTCATCTCCGCTCGGGCCAGCTGCATTTCCTCGCGGACCAGCTCCGAAATCTGCTGCGAGGCGCGCGAGACCAGGACGCCCAACGAGTCGTCGTTGGTGTCGGTCTGCCGCTCTGCCGTGCTCATGGCCAAGTCACCTTGCCTTCCTCGATCTGTCGGAAACATCGGCTGCCCCAGGGCGCCGTTCGTCCGGTGAGGCAGGACCGGTGGGCCTCGTAGCGCGTCAGCACGAAATGACTGGCGGGCCGGTGAATGGCCTCGAAGTGGGCCGGCCATGACGGAACCTCCTCGTTGAACCGTGTATGCGGACGTCTCGGCTCGACTACCCCGCAACTGCCCCAGCACCCATCCCGCCGGCAAGGGCGTTCGGACCGGGCCGCACGCGTTAGTCCAACACCCGCCCCTCCTTTGTCCATGGGCGCGTTCACCCCGAGCAGCGCATCTTGGCGTGCACAGATGCCGTCCAGCGCCAGGAGAACGAGCATGCACGCACAAGATCCCGGACCGAGCCGCAGGACCGTGGTGGCCGCAACCGCACTGGCGGGTGCCGGACTGGCCCTCGCCGGCCCGGGCACCGCGTTCGCGGCGCAGCGGGAGACCGTGCTGCGCTCCCGCGAACTGGAGGTGCGCGTCGATCCGGACTTCCCGCGCATCGTCTCGTACACCGACCGTGCCGGAGGCTCCGTCCTGCACGGTCAGGAGGACCCGGTCACCTCCGTGCTGATCGACGGCACCGCCCGCACCCCGCGGGTGACCTCACGCTCCGGCCGTGACATGGCGTCGTACACCCTCGCCTTCGACGGCGGCACCGAGATCCGGGCCGAGATCCGCGTCACCGGCCGCCGGGTCGAGTGGCGGGTCACCGAAATCACCGACACACCGGATCTGCGCGTCGGCACGGTCCAGATCCCGTCGCTGGCGTTCCTGTCGGTACGCAGCGACCAGCCGGGAGCCGCTCTCCTCGCCGCCCGGATCCAGCTCGACAAGGCCACGAGCGGCGACACCCTGGTCGAGCTCACACCGGACACCGCGCCCGACGCCGCGCCGACCGGCTGCGCGTACGCCGTCGTCGCCCACGACCGGCTCGGCGGTGCCCTGGAGACCAACACGACGTACGACAAGCCCGACAGCGCGCCGGGCGCCACCTGGGAGAACGGCCGGCTGTGGCGCCGGACCGTCAGGAAGGACGGCTACGTCAAGGCCGAACTCGCCTGCGGGCAGTGGACACACAGGGCCGCGACCGCGCCTCCGGACGCCACCGAGCCGCTCCCGTACGCCACCGTGATCATCACCGGTGACCGCAACGGCGACGGCGTGGTGGACTGGCAGGACGCCGCCATCGCCTTCCGCGACATCATGGTCGACCCGCTGGGCGCCGACGAGCAGCACCTGCGCGTCGTCCCGCACATCCCCTTCAACTTCGCGAGCCAGGCCACCAACCCGTTCCTCGTAACGCTCGACAACGTCAAGCGGATCTCCCTCGCCACGGACGGTCTGCGTCAGTACACGCTCCTCAAGGGTTACCAGTCGGAGGGCCACGACTCGGCCCACCCCGACTACGCGGGCAACCACAACGAGCGCGCGGGGGGCCTGAAGGACCTCAACACGCTCGTGAGCGAGGGGCGCAGATGGGGGAGCGACTTCGGCGTCCATGTGAACGCCACCGAGTCCTACCCCGTCGCGAACGCGTTCTCCGAGACGCTCGTGGACAAGAGCAACGAACAGTGGGACTGGCTCGACCAGAGCTACCGCATCGACCAGCGGCGCGATCTCGTGTCCGGCGACATCATCAAGCGCTTCCAGGACCTCAGGGACGAGACCGACCCCGCCCTGAACACGCTCTACATCGACGTGTTCCGCGAGTCCGGCTGGACCTCCGACCGGCTCCAGCGGGCCCTGCGTAAGCAGGGCTGGCAGGTCACCACCGAGTGGGGCCACGGCCTGGAACGCTCCTCCCTGTGGTCCCACTGGGCCACCGAGACCGACTACGGCGCCGACACGTCCCGGGGCATCAACTCCCAGCTGATCCGCTTCATCCGCAACCACCAGAAGGACGTCTTCGCCGACAAGTGGCCGACGCTCCTGGGGATACCGCGCACCGGCAGCTTCGAGGGCTGGGTCAACAAGACCGACTGGAACACCTTCTACCGGCAGATCTGGACCGACAGCCTTCCCGCCAAATACCTCCAGGCGTACCCGGTCAGGACGTGGGGCGCCCACGAGATCACGTTCTTCGGCCCGACGAAGACGTCCGTGGACGACACCGACGGCACCCGCCGCATCACCACGGACGGCCGGGTCGTGTACGAGGCGGGACGCTACCTGCTGCCCTGGGAGCCGCGCGAAGCCACCGACCCCGACCGCCTCTACCACTACAACCCGGCGGGCGGCAGCAGCACCTGGCTGTTGCCACGCGGCTGGGCCGGCCGGTCGAAGGTCTTCGTCCACCGGCTCACCGACCAGGGGCGGGCATCCGTCCGTGAGGTACCCGTCCGCTCCGGCCGCGTCACCATCGAGGCCGAGGCGGAGCAGCCGTACGTCGTCCACCGCACCCGGATGCCGGCGAACAGGGACCCGGAATGGGGGCAGGCCACACCCCTCCGCGATCCGGGCTTCAACTCGGGTTCCCTGGACGGCTGGCACGTCGACGGCCCGGCGTCGGTCGAACTCAGCGCCCTCGGCGACTACGAACTGGTCGTCGGTGCCGGTCCTGCGGCAGCCGTCGGACAGCGGATCGCCCGTCTCGCGCCGGGCACCTACGCCGCCTCCGTACAGGTGGAGGTGGGGGAGCAGGCGGGGGAGCGGCGACGGGCCGCGCTCACCGTGCGGACCGCCGACGGCACCACGGCCGAGAACTGGACGGACTCCTCCACCGCCGTCAACCTCGTCGCGGCGGACCGCAAACACGACACCCGCTTCCAGCGGATGTTCACGTACTTCACCGTGCCGGACGGCGGCGGGCCCGTGGACCTCACCCTGCGCGCCGAAGCCGGGGACGCCAGGGTCCGCTTCGACAACGTGCGGATCGTCGCCGCGCAGCGCACCACCAAGGAAGGAGCCGTGGCCTTCGAGAACTTCCAGCACGTGCCCCAGGGCTGGGGGCCGTTCGTCAAGGGCGACGCGGGCGGCTCGACGGACCCGCGCACCCACATCGCGCAACGGCACGCCCCGTTCACCCAGCGCGGCTGGAACGGAAAGGTGATCGACGACGTCGTCGACGGAACCCAGTCGCTGAAGTCGCGCGGGGAGAACGACGGCCTCGTCTACCGGACCGTGCAGCACACCGTCCGCTTCGAGGCGGGGAAGCGCTACCGGGTGACCTTCCGGTACGAGAACGAAAAGGCCGGCCAGTACGCGTGGATCACCGGGGTCGACGCACCGGCCTCCCGCGAGCTCGCCCGCATGGACCTTCCCGTGGCCACCTCACCGGCCGTGCTGAGTCACGAGTTCACCGCGCCGTCCGAGGGGGAGACCTGGGTCGGCCTGCGCAGGACCGGTGACGACGGGACTGCGGAGTTCGTCCTCGACTCCTTCGAGGTGCGCGAGGTGTGACGGACCGGCCGCCCCGCCCCCGGCGCCCACGAGTGGGTCCGGGTGCCGGGCGGCCCGACCTCGATGACCGTGGCCCGCGCAGGCGACGGGCCGGGCCTCGTGCACGGGATCACGCGCGTCCGCAGCTCGTGCCGGGGTCCGCGCCGGTCAGATCACAGCTCACGTCCCACAACCGCGCCGCGACCGAGCGGTCGGTGAGGTGGTCCCACACCGCCTCACGTCGGGGCTCACCCCGCAGGCCGAGGACCCGCGGCCCCCACAGCCCGCCTCCGCACGCGGCCGGGTCGAGCACCGCGCGGACCGCGGGCCACGCGCCGGCGTCCTTGCCCTGGAGGAGGAGGGCCGCGGGTGCCGCGCCCAGCCGCGCGCCGGCGGTCCGCACATGGACCGGTGGCCGTGAGGGGGTGAGGGAGTCCAGCGCCCCGCCGGGATGGGCCAGCACGCTCGACACCGGACTGCCGGCAGCGCGCAGGCGGCGGTCGAGCTCGATGCCGAAGTACATCTGTGCCAGCTTGGAGCGTCCGTAGGTCCGCTTGGGCCGGTAGTCCTTCCGGGACTGCAGGTCGTCGAGGTCGAGCCGTTCCGACTTCGCCGCGAAGCTGCCCATGGTCACGACGCGGGCCGCCGGGGCGGCAGCCAGCAGCGGCATCAGCGCATGGGTCAAGGCGAAGTGCCCGAGGTGATTCGTGCCGAACATGAGTTCATGACCGTCCACGGTCTCCTCGCGTGGCGGGTCGTCGAGCGCGACGCCGGCGTTGTGGACCACCGCGTCGAGGTGTGCCACCCCCAGGGACTCCACCGCCGTTCCGAGCGACGAGAGGTCCGCGAGGTCCAGCCGTACGGCCCGTACCCGCGCGCCGGGGACACGCATGCGGATCAAGGCCGTGGCGGCCTCGGCCCTGGCCGGACTCCGGCTGCCGAGGACGACGGTGGCGCCGGTCGCCGACAACTGCTCCGCGACGAAGTACCCGATGCCGGCGTTGCCGCCGGTGACCAGGAAGACGCGGCCGTCGGCCCCGGGCAGCCGATGGACGTCCCAGGGCGGGGTGGAGGATGTGAGCGACACGGCGACGGGCTCCCTCGTTCTTGAAGGAGACCGCTGCTGCTCCCTCGGGCGGCTCCCACGGTTCCAGTGGCCACCGACAGATCGCCTACGGCTCACCGACAGCCCTGTCGGACGGCCGACGATCCCCGGACGCGCGGCGGGCCGTCGTGGCAGCGCGCCTCAGCTGAGAGTCAGCCGGCGGTCGCCCGAGCGCTCGAGTTCCAGGACCCACACCTCGTTCACACCCTCGCGCAGCAAGGGCCCGGGAACGTACAGCGACTCCTGGGGCCCCACGCTCCAGTAGCGCCCCAGGCAGAAGCCGTTCACCCAGACGAAGCCACGCTCCCACCCCGGCAGGGCGAGCCCGGCGTCACCCGGACCGCGCACGTCGAACGTTCCCCGGAAGAGGCCCGCGGCGCCCTTCTCCGGGGCGCGGAAAGGAACCTTTCCGACTGCGTCCGCGTCCTCGAACGCGTCCAGGGCGAGCCCCCTCGCCCGCACGCCGTGCAGGTACTGCCGCTCGTGCAGGACACCTCCCGTGATCCCCTTCGGCTCGGCGAGACGCGGCCCGTAGTTGACCCGCCCCAGCGACTCCACCCACAGCTCCACCTCCGCCGGCCCCGCGACCGGGCCTTCCAGCGCCGTGTAGGAGCCGGCCTCGGCCGGGCCGCCGCCCAGCACCCCCGCCCGCGCCCCGTCCACGTACACCACCGCGCGGTCCCGGAGCCCGGTCGCCCCGAGCGGATACGGCGGACGCGGCCCCGGCACCTCCACCCGATAGCGGACCACCCCCCGGTCCACCCCCAGCTCCTCGAACGTCGGTGGCACCGCCCACTCGGCCTCCGGGCCGCCGAGGGTGTCCATGACGTCACCCGGGGGCGCCCACTCCACGAGCTCGGCGCCCACCGGAGCTGCCAGCGCGGCGGGTGGAGCCGGCACGTCGGGCAGCTGGGCATCCTCCTCCTGGTGCCGCGCGAGAATGTCCCGGAAGAGCCAGTACTTCTCGGTGGGGCGGCCGTACTCGTCGACGGGGGCGCCGTAGTCGTACGACGTCACGGTCGACCGGAGCTCCCCGCCGTGCAGTTCCCCGGCACGGTTCGCCCCCGACCAGCCGCCGAAGTTCGTACCGCCGTGTGCCATGTAGATGTTGACGGACGCGCCGCACCGGAGGATCTCCTCCAGCGCCGAAGCCGCGTCGGCCGGCTCCCGTACCACCGGCTCCGCACCCCAGTGTTCGAACCATCCGCACCAGAACTCCATGCACATCAGCGGGCCGTCCGGCCGGTGTCGCCGCAGCGTCTCGAAGGCCTCCCGGGCCCCCGAGCCGAAGTTCGCCGTCGCCAGCACCCCCGGCACCGAACCGCCCGTCAGCATGTGGTCCTCCGGCCCGTCGGACGTGAACAGCGGAACCGTCACACCGAGCTCGCGCAGCAGCTCCGTCAGACGCCCCAGATACACCTGGTCGGAGCCGTAACTGCCGTACTCGTTCTCGACCTGCACCATGATCACCGGGCCGCCCCGGCCGATCTCCCGCCGCACCACCTGCGGCAGCAGCCGTCGGAACCACCGCCCCACGTGCCCGAGGTACTCCGGATCGCGGGTCCGCACCCTGGTGCCCAGCGCTCCTGTCAGCCAGTGCGGCAGACCGCCGTTCTCCCACTCCGCGCAGATGTACGGCCCCGGCCGCACGATCGCCCACAGCCCGGCCGCCTCCGCCGCGTCCAGGAACCGGCCCAGCGCCTCCACGTCGCGGTGGCGTCCCTGCTCCGGCTCGTGAAGATTCCACGGGACGTACGTCTCCACGCAGTTCAGCCCCATGGCCCGCAGCGTGGCCAGCCGGTGCTCCCACAGGCCCTCGTGCACCCGGAAGTAGTGCAGAGCGCCCGACAACAGCCGTACGGGCCGCCCGTCCAGCTCGAAATCCCGCTCGCCCACCGTGAACTCAGCCATGGTCCCCGCCTCTCGTTCCACCACCGCCCCCACCTCACCCTCTGGCGGCGGAGCGGTCCATGGACAAAGATCAGCTCTGTTTGGACACAACGGAGGGCCGAACCGATCGGACGGGGAGGAAACGGAAAGCGGATGTACCACACCTGGATGCGCTACTTCACGCCGAGCCCCACCCACCACAAGCTGGGGCTGGTCTGCCTCGGAGTAGGCCTCCAGCACGGCGTACTGCCCACCGTCGGGCCCCGCACCCTCGACCACCACGTAGCCGTCGTCATCAGCGCGGGCAGCGGCTGGTACCGCTGCCCGGACGGTGAGCGCACCCCCGTGACGGCGCCCGCGTTGATCTGGCTCGTACCGGGCATCCCGCATCACTACGGTCCCGACCCCGCCACCGGCTGGGACGAGAGCTTCGTCGACTTCACCGGCCCGGCCACCGTCCCGTACACCGAACTCGGCTACATCGAGACCGACCGCCCGGTCGTCCCCCTCGCGGACACCGCGTCCGCCCGCGCCGCAGTGAGCCGGATCGCCCGCGCCGCCCGCCTCGGCAACCCCCTCCTCGAGGTCGAGACCGGCGCCGCCGTGCACGAACTGCTCGTCGCCCTGCGACGCGCCCGCGCCGATGTCGGAGCCGACGGGGACCCCGTACTCAACGCCCTCGCCCGCGACGCGTTCCAGCCCCTGTCCGTCGCCGAACACGCCTCCCGCCACGGCATGACCCCCGCCGAGCTGCGCACCGCCGTGCGCCGGGGCGCCGGATGCAGCCCCAAGGACTACCTCCTCGGCATACGCCTCGGCCGGGCCAAGGAACTCCTCGCCACCACCGAGCTCCCCGTGGCCGCTGTCGCCCGCCGCGTCGGCTACGACGACCCCGCCTACTTCTCCCGCCTCTTCACGCGCCGCGTCGGCATGGCCCCCGTCCGCTTCCGCGGCCAGCAGGGCCGGGCGGTCCCCGGCGGCTGGAGCGACCGGATCCCGGACCCCGCACACCCCCCGACCATCACCACCGCGCACGCGCCTGCTGACAGCCCCCGTGTGGCGGGCGTCAGCGGCGCGGCGCAGACTGGCGAGGGAGGACAGCAGTCCAGAGGGGCCTGGGACAATGGGTGACTACGCGGACCTTCCTGGTGTCAGGACGTGGTACGAGACCGAGGGGACCGGCACTCCGCTGGTCCTCCTGCACGGCGGCTTCTGCACCAACGAGACCTGGGGCGGGCTCCGCGCGGACCTCGCCGACGCCTACCGCGTCATCCTGCCCGAGCGGCGCGCGCACGGGCACACCCCTGACGTCGAAGGGCCGCTCACCTACCAGGACATGGCCGACGACACGGTGGCCTTCCTGGAGACGGTCGTGGGGGAGCCGGCGCATCTGGTGGGCTGGAGCGACGGGGGAGTCGTCGCGCTGCTCGTCGCGGCCGCCCGCCCGGACCTGGTGCGCAAGGCCGTGGTGATCGGGGCCAATTTCCGGCCCGGCCCCGAGTGCTTCGTCGAGCCGGCGATGCTCGACGCGATGACGCCGGACGGGGACGACCTGGCGTTCTTCCGCGAGATGTACGAGGCCGTCGCGCCCGACGGAGCGGGCCACTGGCCGGTGGTGGCGGCGAAGATCACCGACATGTGGCGCACCCAGCCGACGCTCACCCCCGGGGATCTGGCCCGTATCGAGGCGCCCGTCCTCACCATGGTGGGAGACGACGACCTGATGACGCTGGAGCACACGGCAGCCCTGTACCGCGCGATCCCGGGGGCACAGCTGGTTGTCGTCCCCGGCGCCTCCCACCTGGTGCCGCTGGAGAAGCCGGCCCTGGTCGGCAGGCTGATCCTCGACCATCTCGCGCAGGACGCGGTGGAGACGATGATGCCCGTCCTGCGCGCACCGACGCCGCCATCGCGCTGAAGAGCCGCTGTGCGCGACCGCTGACACCCGTCACCACCGTCGCGGCAGGGGACGCCCGGCCGCGTCGGGCATCCGCGTCGCTGGGGTCCAACCACTGTGACCCCCGCGGTGCTTGACACTCCGAGGCGTCCGTTCACGCTCGAACCCTCACCTCTGCTGCACGTTCAGGCAACGCCATCACGTCCGAGGACCAGAAGACGCTCAAGGAGCTGGGCGCTGTCGGAGACGTCTGCGCGCGCTACTTCGACATCGCGGGGAACCCCGTCGACCGAAGCCGGATGAACGCGGGCGGGATCGCCCGGTGGCCCGTCGGCGGCCCCGCCGCAGCCCTACGAGGCTGAGAGCGCCCGCAGTCCATGCCCCACCCGGTCCAGGCAGGTCGTCGCGTCGACCGGTCTTGGCCGATCGGGACACCCCTCACCAGCAGCACCGTTGACACCTTCACCACCCGTCACTACCGTCGCGGCAGGTTTTCGGACGCGAGACGAGATTTCGAACGTGACGAAGAGGCAACTTCCCGCGCAAGGAGCCGCATCGACATGACGACCAGCAGCGCCACGCACGACGGCGAACTCCGCCGGGCAGGCGAAGGCGGCCACCGGAGCAGGTCCGGACCCTGAGGTCCCGTTCGGTACTCCGACGACATCGAACGGAACTCGACACGCCTACGTGCTGTGCGCCGCACCGCAGTACGGCCATTCCTAGGGGTCCACCGCATGCAGCAATCGTCTTCCCCCCACCAGCCGGCCGGCCTGCCCCGGAGCGTCAGCCGACGCCGGCTTCTGGAGGGCGGAGCCGCCGGCTTCGGCGCGCTCGCCCTCTCCGCCCTCCCCACGGTCCTGCCCGCCGGCCCGGCCGCCCGTGCCGCCTCCGCCCCCGCCGCCGTGAACCCGCCGGCCAACGGCTACCCGGAGTGGAACAACAACATCGCGGTCTTCGACGTCGGTTCGGAGCCACCCCACACCACGCTCATGCCGTACGCGGACGTCTCCCAGGCCCTGGCCTGCGACCGGACACGCTCCCCCTGGCGGATCGACCTCGACGGTACGTGGAAGTTCGCCTACGCCGACCGGCCCGACGACCGTGACCCCGACTTCCACCGGACCGACCTCGACGACCACTCCTGGGACACCATCCCCGTACCGTCCTGCTGGCAGCTGCACGGCTACGACTTCCCGATCTACTCCAACATCACGTACCCCTGGTCGGGCCCCAACGGCCTGGGCGAGGAAGCCCAGCCGCCCTTCGCACCCACCCGCTACAACCCCGTCGGCCAGTACCGCCGCACCTTCACCGTCCCCCGGGAGTGGGAGGGGCGGCAGGTCTTCCTGCAGTTCGAGGGGGTGAAGTCCGCACACTACGTATGGATCAACGGCAAGCCGGTGGGGTACCGCGAGGACTCCTACACCTCCGCCGAGTACGACATCACCCCGCACCTGGAGCGGGGCCGTAACCAGATCGCGGTGGAGGTCTACCGCTACTCCGACGGCGACTGGATGGAGGACCAGGACATGATCCGGCTGAGCGGGATCTTCCGCTCGGTCCACCTCTTCTCCACCCCCGCCGTCCACCTGCGGGACTTCAAGCTCGACACCCCCCTCAGCGACGGCTACAGGGCCGCCGGACTGTCCGTCACCGCCTCCGTGCGCGCCTACGGCGACGCCCCCGGGAAGGGCGAGTACACCGTCGAGACCCAGCTCTACGACGCCGACGGGCACCCTGTCTGGTCCCGCCCGCTGAGGCAGCCCGCCGACCTCGGCTCCGCCCCGGCCGGACAGGACGTGACCGTACGGTCGACCAAGGCCGTGCCGAAGCCGGCACTGTGGTCCGCCGAGCACCCGAACCTCTACACCGCCGTGCTGCGGCTGCGCGACCCGGCAGGCAGAGTGACCGAGACGCTGTCGCACCGGGTGGGTTTCCGGGAGTTCGCGATCTCGGACGGGCTGATGCGCATCAACGGCAAGCCCGTCTCCCTGCGCGGTACGAACCGGCACGAGATGCACCCCGACCGGGGCATGGCACTGACCCGCGCGGACATGGTCACGGACATCGAGATCATCAAACGGCTGAACATGAACAGCGTCCGCACCTCCCACTACCCGAACAACCCACTGTGGCTGGAGCTGGCCGACGAGTACGGGCTGTACCTCGTGGGCGAGACCAACCTGGAGACCCACGGCATCCGCGACACCTACCCGGGGGACCACGCCGACTGGACCGAAGCGTGTGTGGCCCGCGCCAGGAACATGGTCCACCGCGACAAGAACCACGCCTGCGCCGTCATCTGGTCGCTCGGCAACGAGGCCGGCACCGGTTCCGCCTTCGTCGCCATGCACGACTGGATCCGTTCGTACGACCCCACCCGCGTCATCCAGTACGAGGGCGACGACCGGCCCGGGATCAGCGACATCCGCTCGGAGATGTACACCAGGCCCGCCCAGGTCGAGCAGCGCGCCCGGGACACCACCGACACCCGGCCCTTCGTCCTGATCGAGTACTCCCACGGGATGGGCAACTCGAACGGCAACTTCAAGAAGTACTGGGACATCATCCGCCGCTTCGACGTCCTGCAGGGCGGCTGGATCTGGGACTTCGCCGACCAGGCGCTCACCTGGCCCACGCCGGCACGCAAGCTGTTCACGGAAGCCGGACCCGGCGCCGTGAGCGGGGAGATCCTCGCCGCCGGCGGCACCTTCGACCGGGACAAGGGCGTGTACGGGGGCACGGTCTTCGCCCGTGACGCAGGCCTCGACATCACCGGCTCCCTGACCCTGGAGGCCTGGGTCACACCGAAGGTGACCGGCTCTCACCAGCCCATCCTCGCCAAGGGCGACACCCAGTACGCGCTGAAGCAGACGGACGGCAACCTGGAGTTCTTCATCCACTCCGGCGGCCGGTGGACCACCGCGAGCTGGACGCTGCCGAAGGACTGGACCGGCACCGAGCACCACATCGCGGGTGTATTCGACGCCTCGAAGGCCACCCTGACCCTCTACGTCGACGGTGAGGCCAGGGCCACCGAGGCCGCGTCCCAGCCGCCCGGCAGCAACAACGCACCTCTGGCGCTCGCCACCGACGGGGAGAACCCGACCCGTGAGTTCAGCGGCACGATCAGGCGGGCGCGCGTCTACGCCCGTGCCCTGAGCGCGGCCGAGATCGCCTCAGGCTCCCGGCGCCCCGGCGACGACGGCGTGCGCTTCTGGTTCGACGCCGCCACCGTCGCCTTCAAGGAGCGCAGGCCCACCGAACGGACGTTCCTCGCCTACGGCGGTGACTGGGGCGACAACCCCAACGACGGCAACTTCTCCGGCGACGGCATCGTCACCGCCGACCGCGGGCACACCGGCAAGGCCACGGAGATCAAACGGATCCACCAGGCGATCGACGTGACGGCGGACGACGCGCCCGCCGGGCGGTTCACCGTGAGCAACGAGTACCTCTTCACCAACCTGCGGGAATTCAACGGCGGCTGGGCCCTGGTGGCCGACGGCGAGGTCGTGCAGCGCGGAAAGCTCACCCGCGCCCAGCTGGACATCGCCCCCCTGGCCCGCAAGGCCGTCACCATCCCCTTCACGCTGCCCGACGACCCGGCGCCGGGCACGGAGTACTTCCTCCAGCTGTCGTTCACCACCAGGGAGTCCACGAAGTGGGCGAAGGCCGGCTTCGAGGTGGCCAGGCAGCAGCTCGCCGTCGACGCGGGCAGCCCGGCCGTGACACCCCGGCCGCTGGACTCCGTACGGCCGTTGCGCCACCAGGACGGCGACGGCTCCGTGACGGTGACCGGGGAGCACTTCTCCGTCACCGTCGACAAGGGAAGCGGTGTCATCACCTCCTACGAGGCGGGCGGCGACCGGCTGATCGCCTCGGGGCCCGCCCCGAACTTCTGGCGGGCCCCGACCGACAACGACATCGGCAACGGACAGCCCGCCCGGAACGGCACCTGGCGCTACGCGGGCAGCGGCCGGAAGGTGACGGGGGTCCAGGTGAGCGCGGTGCGTGACCGGGCCGTCGAGATCACCGTCAGCGGCACCCTGCCCACCTCGACGGAGTCCACGTACACCACGACGTACACGGTCTTCGGCAACGGCGAGATCAAGGTCGACAACACCCTGCACCCGGGCGCGGCCGGCCTCCCGTACATCCCGGAAGTGGGCACCCTGCTCCTCCTGCCCGGCAGGCTGGAGCATGTGCGCTACTACGGCCGCGGGCCGGACGAGAACTACTGGGACCGCGACAACGGAACCGACGTGGGCCTCCACACCTCCACCGTCCCCGGGAAGCGGACCCCCTACCTCCGACCGCAGGAGAACGGCAACAGGACGGACGTGCGGTGGGTGGCGCTGACGGACGGCAGCGGCAAGGGGCTGCTGGCGTCCGGCGAGCCGCTGATCGAGTTCAACGCATCGCACTTCACCCCGGAGGACCTGTCGGCAGGTATCCGTCACGACTACCAGCTGACACCCCGTGACGAAGTCGTCCTGCGGCTGAACCACCGGCAGATGGGGGTGGGCGGTGACGACAGCTGGGGCGCGCACACCCACGACGAGTACAAGCTGTTCGCGGACCAGGACTACTCGTACACCTACCGGCTGCGCCCGCTGACCGACCCGGACGACGCCATGGCGGCTTCGCGCCGGCCGACGGCGACGGAGTCCGACGCGTAGCGCGGCGGCGATCCGGACGCTTCGTCACCGGGAACGGGACGGCTGAACCGGACTCGGCACGACGGCCCGCCAGGTCCGCCCGGCGGGCCGTCAGCCATGTACCGACGGCAGCGGCTCCGGACCGGGGCCTCAGATCCGTCGCAGCTGCCAGATCTGCGGCCCCAGTCCGTTGCAGGTCCACTGCTGGACGTTGGCGCCCGGCGTCCGGGAGCCCTCGGCCACGTCGAGACACTGGCCGCTGGACCGGGAGACGAGCCGGTAGTACCCGCGGCCTACGCTCTCCGTACGCCAGTCCTGGGCCGGCTGTGCGTTGCAGTACCACTGGCGGACGTTCGCACCGGGCGTCGCGGAACCGTTCTCCACATCCAGGCAGTGCCCGCTGTTGCGGCCGGTGAGGGTGAAGTGGCCACCGTCGCGCGCCCGGAGTGTCCAGTCCTGCGGCCCCAGTCCGTTGCAGGTCCACTGCTGCACGTTGCCGCCCGGCGCCCGGGAGTCCGCCGCCACGTCGAGGCAGTGCCCGCTGGAGACGTTCCTCAGGCGGTAGAGCGCGCCGTCCGCGACACCGGCGGGGTCACCGCTGCCGTTGAGGGCGCCCGTCGCGAAGTACGGCCGGCACACCGAACCGTCCCAGTCGGTGGCGATCTGCAGCAGCCGGCTTCCGTCGGCCGACGGAAGCAGCGGGGAGCTGTAGTTCTGGCAGTAGTTCACCGCGGGTTCGGTCACCCGCACGGGCGAGTCGATCTCGTACCAGGGGCCGCTGCCGTTCTCCGTGTTGACGAGAACCGTGCGGCCGCTTTCCGCCGAAGGGGTGCCGTCCCGGTTGAGCAGCCGCTGGCCCACCAGCAGGATGCGCCCGTTCGGCCCGCCGTCGGGTGACGGAGCCCACGCGATGGTCGGCGCGGCCCTGAAGTACTTGCCGTCGACCGTCTCCGGACGGTTGCCCAGGGCGGTCGGGTCACCCCAGTTCCAGCCGTCCGCCGACGTCCGGAAGTGCACCACGCACTGGTACTGGCCTCCGGGGTTGCAGATCTCGAAACTCATGAAGTAGGTGCCGTTCGGCAGCTTGCGCACCACGGGCATGCCCGGCCGGTCGGGGGTCCAGCTGCTGGCCACGGTGTCGTGGTGTCCCTGCCAGGTGACGCCGTCGTAGCTGCGTGACGCCACCAGCTTCTGACTGTGGGCGGGGTCCGTCTCGTCGGCGTAGTGGCAGACGAGGGCGCCGTCGGCGGCGATGGAGAACTCCGGTTCCCACAGGCCGCCTGTGCCGCTCGCCACGGCACAGGCGGAGAGGTAGGACCAGGTCCGGCCCACGTCGTCGCTGCGCCAGACGCGCAGCGCCATACGCCGGTCCTGCTCGTCCTGGCCGGCGGACGAGGCCCAGAGCAGCGTGCCCGGCGCCAGAGCACCCACCTGGCGTGGCAGCTCGAACAGGGTCGCGCAACACAGCCCCTGGCCCGCCGAGGACTCGGGGTCGGCGACCCGGCCGACCTCGCGGAAGGTCGCGCCCCCGTCGGTGCTCTCATGGATGGCGCCGATGCCGTTGTCGCCGTCGAAGGTGACGACGCTCGCGAGCACGCGCCCGTCAGCCGCACCGCTGTGGGCGAGCCGGACGGCGCGGGGATACAGACCCGTACCGTCGCGCAGGGGTGTGCCCGTGGCGGCGGGGGCGGCGGTGGTCGCGGGGGAGGAGCCGAGGGGGGTGCCGCCGGCCGCGGCCGGCACCGCGAGGGCCAGCAGGCTCAACACCGCGGCTACGCAGAGCAGGAGCCGCCGTACTCCGGCCCGCGGGCGGGACGCGGCCGCACCGGAGGGCCGGGCGTTCCCCGGCGAGGTGTGGGGGTGAGGCCGTGGTCGGCGCATACGCATCAGGGATTCCTCTTCTCGAGTGACGGGCCGCAGCAGCCCGGGAGGCGACCGTCGGCATGTACATCGATGTAAAAATGGGCCGCGAAGATACGGATGGATCGAGACTGTGGCACACCCGTGCGGAGGCGGGAAGAGGCGGGGCGCACGTGGCTGATTCCCGGTGCGGCCCCATGACGAACCGGCCGGGAACAGCCTTCCCCTACTGCCGGGAGCCTGCTTCCGTCCGGTTCACCAGGTCGAAGAACGTGTCGCCGCGGACGACTTCGAACGGTTCGCCGAGCAGGTCGCAGAGTTCGGCGATGTCACTCGGCGTCCAGCTCCAGGCGTTGACGGCGCCGGCGACGAACAGTGGCGCGGCGCGGTCCCAGCCCTCGATGTGCCGGAGCAGCGCGTCCCGGTACTCCGCGGCCTTCCCCTGCGGAAAGAAGTTGCCGAGCACAGGAATCCCGGCGGGGCGGCTCTGCAGGTCTCCGGTTTCCCAGGACTGGATGATGCCGCGCAGCGGGGTGTTCTCCCGGTAGGAGCGGACGACGCGTTCATCGAACGGGATCCATCCGTCGCCTGCCGCGTTGCGGGGGTTGTACGCATAGACCAGGTCCATGCCGGTCCGGCGCAGGAAGTGCCCGGTGAGTTCGGTGTACGAGTCCAGGGTCCCCTCGGGCCAGGAGCCCGGATAGGTGTAACCGGCGCCGGAAGGGCCCGCGATCAGCAGGTCGTTGTCGGTGGCCGTGGCCTGGTAGTACGCCAGCAGCGCGGGACCGATGTCCGCGAGCAGCGGGCTGACGGTCCAGTTGACAGGCACACGCCCCCGCGCGGGGTCGTCCCAGATGTTCCGCATGCGGCGCTGGCAGTACTGGATGTTGTCACCCTCGCCGACGGTGAGGGTGAGGTAGACGCGGTTGCGGAGCGGGGCCTTCGGTCTCGGCCGGGCCTTGTCCGAGATCTTCGCGGGGACGCCGGCGTGCACCGTGCCGTTCATGTAGAAGTCGGCGGGCACCACTTCGATGCCGTGCCGGGACGCGCGGTCCACCCCTCCCCACTCGCCCGCCACGTCGTTGGAGAACCAGCCAGCGTAGGGGGTGGTGGGTGTGACCCGGCTGAAGATCTCGTCGAGAAGCGTGCCCGTCTCGCCGGACGGTGGCAGCCAGAGGACCATCGCCCGGCTCGCGACGGCGTAGTCCCGGAAACAGGGGAACGGCTCGACCCTGGTGGGTGCGGTCGTGGTGGCGGAGACGAGGTACTGGTTCCACAGCTCGACCTCGACCAGGAGCTGTTGTGTACCGGCAGGCGGGGTGAAGTGATAGATGAAGTACCCGTCGCCGTCGCAGAACCGGTTGGCGTCCCCGCCGATGGAGGAGTTGGAGCCGTCGAAGAGGTGCGGCGCCTCGGCGGCCGTGCCGGGAACGAACGAGGCGATCACCTCGCTGCCGTCGGCCGTCACGGTGACCGAGCCGACCGAAGCGCCCCAGCCGTCGTCGCCGAACGAGTCCTGGAAGCGTAGGTAGACGCCGTCCCCGTCGGCGGTCTCCGCGCTCAGATCGAAGGTGCGGACCTGCCGGTTCGACGAGTCGCGGACGCGCTCGGTCTCCCGTGCGATCTCTCGCCATCGCACGCTGTTGGACCGTACCGTCCGGGTGGGAGGCAGTCCTGCCAGCAGGGTGTGGGTGCAGCGCGGGAACAAGTGGTCCAGTTGCCAGCGGTACGTGGCGAGCACGTCGTCCGCGTCGAAGCGGCCCCGCAGATCGACGACGGTCTTCAACCGGTGCTCACGGGCCTGCTCGGCGGTGGCCACGACGGCGTTCTCCAGGCCGGCCAGGGTGGTCGCCACGTTCACCGAGTCAGGGGCCTCGGGGTCGTGCAGGATGGCGCCGCGTGTTTCGGCGCGGTAGCGGGCGACGAGGTCCAGCGCGCGGTCGTGACGGGTGACCGAGGCGCCGGTGCCGGGCAGCCAGCGGAGGTCGACATCGCCCTCGTCGAAATTGAAGTAGAGGCGTGGGCGCCGACGGTTCACCACCCCCTGAAGGGTCGTCAGCAACAGCTGGTCGTTCCCGTCCAGCGAGCTGACGTCGGCGACGTCCAGCCGGGTGGGACGGCCGAAGGAAGGCAGCAGGGGGGCCGCCGGTCGGGCCGGGGCGGCGTCGGACCGACCGGGCAGGGAGATCCCGAGCCCGCCGGCCGCCAGGGCCGCTCCGCCCGCTTGCAGAAGAGTTCTCCGGGACACCATTCGCGATCACTGCTCCTTGGGAGAAGAGGGAATGACATCGTTGTCAAACAATCGCTGAAGGTAGCGGCAGGGGAAGGAGTTGTCCATGGTGCGCACAAGAAACCCGGCCGGGCCCGCCGACGGGAGCTGCGCCCCCACCACCGGCGCCGCGCATAGTGTGGCCCGACGAGCGGCACATCCCGGCCGCTGCCCATGGCCCCGGAGTGTGCCCGTGCGCTTGCTGCTGACATCGGATACGCACCTGCCCAAGCGAGCCCGGCGACTGCCCGCGCCCCTGCTCGCGGAGATGGAGGAGGCCGATGTCGTCCTCCACGCCGGTGACTGGGTGGACGAGGCGACCCTGGACCTCTTCGAGGCCCGCGCGCGGCACCTCGTCGGCGTTTTCGGCAACAACGACGGCCCGGAGCTGAGGTCCAGGCTCACCGAGTTCGCACGCGTGGAGTGCGAGGGGCTCCGCTTCGGCGTCGTGCACGAGACGGGGGCGTCGCAGGGGCGGGAGAAGCGGTGCGCGGACCGCTACCCCGACCTCGACGTGCTGGTGTTCGGCCATAGCCACATCCCCTGGGACACCACCGCTCCCGGGGGGCTGCGCCTGCTCAATCCGGGCTCGCCGACCGACAGACGCCGGCAGCCGTACTGCACCTACATGACCGCCGAGGTCGCGGACGCGCGGGTCGACGTGCGACTGCACCGCCTTCCGCGTCCGGCCTGACGCAGGCCCGGGGCCGCGGAAGGCGGACGCCGCCGGCGACGGGGGAGTGCTACCCGGGGCCGCGGAAGGCGGACGCCGCCGGCGACGGGGGAGTGCTACCCGCGTTCCCCGGGACAGTTCACCGCTGCGAAGGTCACCAGTCGTGGACTGTTCCGTCGTGCAGCCGGTTGACCGGGAGGTACGCCGCCTCGTACGGGTGCGAGGCCGCCAGCGCCTCGTTCAGATCCACGCCGATGCCCGGCGCCTCGCCCGGGTGCAGATGGCCGTCCACGAAGGTGTACGCGTGGGGGAACACCTCCTCGGTGAGTGCCGTGTGGCCCGAGTACTCCTGGATGCCGAAGTTGTGTACGGCGAGGTCGAGGTGGACGGCGGCGGCCATGCCGACCGGGGAGATGTCCTCCGGGCCGTGGATCGCGCTCTTGATCTGGTACTGCGCGGCGAAGTCGAAGAGCTTGCGCAGCGGAGTGACGCCTCCGAAGTGGGTGACGGCGGAACGTACGTAGTCGATCAGCTGCTCGGTGATCAGGGACTGGTAGTCGTAGACCGTGTTGAAGACCTCGCCCATGGCCAGAGGTGTGGTGGTGTGGCGGCGGACCACGCGCAGAGCCTCCTGGTTCTCGGCGGGCGTGCAGTCCTCGAGCCAGAAGAGGCGGTACGGTTCCAGGTCCTTGCCGAGGCGGGCGGCCTGGAGAGGGGTGAGCCGGTGGTGCGCGTCGTGCAGGAGGGGGAGGTCCGGGCCGAACTCGGCGCGCACGGCCTCCAGAACGTCCGGCATGTGACGCAGATAGGCGTCGGTGTCCCAGTCTTCCACCAGCGGCCGGGCCTGCTGGTGCAGCACGGGGGAGCCGCTGTCGTCCGTGCTCGACACGCCGTAGACCGCCTTCAGCCCGGGGATGCCGGACTGCACGCGTACGGCGGGGTAGCCCTCGGCGAGGCGGGCCCGGACCGAGTCGAGGAGTTCGGGGATGTCACGCCCGTTGGCATGGCCGTAGGTCCCCACGCGGTCCCGGCTCGCCCCGCCCAGGAGCTGGTAGAGCGGGAGGCCGGCGGCCTTCGCCTTGATGTCCCAGAGCGCGACGTCGACGGCGGCGATCGCGGCCATCGTCACCGGGCCGCGCCGCCAGTAGGCACCCCTGTACAGGGACTGCCAGGTGTCCTCGATGCGGTGCGGGTCCAGCCCCATGAGGAGGGGCACCACGTGGTCCTCGAGATAGCTGACCACGGCCAGTTCCCGGCCGTTGAGGGTGGCGTCGCCGAGGCCGGTGAGACCCTCGTCGGTCGTCAGCCTGAGCGTGACGAAGTTACGGCCGGGGCTGGTGACGAGGACCTTCGCGTCGACAATTTTCATGGGGGTGCTTTCTTCCGGATGCGGTGATGAGGGCCGTTCAGCCCTTGGAGGCGCCGGAGGTCAGGCCGGCCACCAGGTACTTCTGTCCGAGGACGGCGGCCGGCACGACGGGGACGGTGATGAGCGTCGCGGCGGCCATCAGACCGCCCCGGTCGGTGCTCGCGTACGAGATGAAGCCGAAGAGGGTCACCGGCACCGTCTGGGTGCGGTCGCCGGCGAAGATCAGCGCGAACATGAAGTTGTTCCAGCTGAAGACGAAGGCGAGAAGGGGTGCGGTCGCCGTCCACGGGGCCGCGAGGGGCAGTGCGGTGCGGCGGAAGGCGCCGAATGCGCTCAGCCCGTCGGTGCGCACGGCTTCCTCCGGTTCGGCCGGCAGGCCGGCTGGCCATGGGCAGGCGGATCAGTCATTCCTGCGGCCGGAGGAGCGGTTCGGACTACGGCCCCTCGGGGACGGACCTGCCCGCCCGGGTGGCGTCCGCGCCCCAGCTCGCCAGCAGGCGCAGTGCGTCGGCGGAAGCCGAGTCCGGCTCCGGGTGATAGGCGACCACCGACTGCTCCGCGTCGTCGGGCAGAGCGAACGTCTCGAAGCAGAGCGTCAGCTCACCCACCAGTGGATGGTGCAGCCGCTTGACGCCGTGGCTCTTCTCCTTGACGTCGTGCCTGGCCCACAGCCGCCGGAAGTCCTCACTCTTCACGGACAGCTCACCGACGAGCGCGGAGAGACGCGGGTCGTCGGGGTGGCAGCCCGCGTCCATCCGCAGGTAACTGACGATGTCCGCCGCCTTCTGGTCCCACTCCACGAAGAGGTCCCGGTACTCCGGCTTCAGGAACGTCAGCCGCGCCCAGTTCCGCTCCTGCGGTGGAAGCTGCGACCAGTCGCCGAAGACCGCCGCCGCCATCCGGTTCCAGGCCAGGATCTCGGAACGCCGCCCGATGACGTACGCCGGAACGCCCTCCATCGTGTCGAGCAGCTGACAGAGGGTGCCACGCACCCGCTGCTGCCGCGTCGAGGGCTTCTTCCTGTGCTGCTTGGGCTTCGCCAGGTGCGTGAGGTGCGCCTGCTCGGCGCTGGTCAGCCTCAGCGCCGACGCGATCGCACCCAGTACCTCCCCGGACACGTTCTGTCCGTTGCCCTGTTCGAGACGTGTGTAATACGCCACGGACACCCCGGCCAGCTGGGCGAGCTCCTCGCGCCGCAGCCCCGGGACCCGGCGATGGCGCCCGAAGTCGGGCAGACCCACATCCTCGGGCTTGAGCCGCGCCCGTCGGCTGCGCAGGAACTCGCTGAGCTCGGCGCGCCGGTCGAGGGCGTGACCCGCGCCGCCACCGGGGACGTCTGCGGACTGCCGCTCGGGTACAGGCTGCTCCTCCATGGGTCCAGTATCCATGGTCGTAGGCACACCATCCTGACCCCGCCAGTAGTAGGACCACTGGACGTAGGCAGAGCTGTGGCCTGGGTGAATGCGGAGAGACAGGGCAGGCTGGACGACGTGCCCGGACCGAAAGCTGCCGGGCGCAGGACCACTCCTTAGGAGAATTCCCGCATGACCACTGTCGCTGCGTACGCCGCCCCTTCCGCGAAGGCTCCGCTGGAGCGCACCACCATCGAGCGACGCGCGGTCGGCGAGTTCGACGTCCTGATCGACATCAAGTTCGCCGGCATCTGCCACTCGGACATCCACCAGGCCCGCGACGGCTGGGGCGAGGGCATCTTCCCGATGGTGCCCGGCCACGAGATCGCCGGCATCGTCACCGAGACGGGCTCCGGCGTCACCCGATTCGCCGTCGGCGACCGCGTCGGCGTCGGCTGCATGGTGGACTCCTGCCGTGAGTGCGAGAACTGCAAGGCCGGCCTGGAGCAGTACTGCGCCAAGGGCAACATCGGCACGTACAACGCCCTGGACAAGAACGGCGACCCCACGTACGGCGGCTACTCCACGCACATCGTCGTGGACGAGAACTACACGGTCCGTATCCCCGACGGCCTGGCGCTGGACGAGGCGGCGCCGCTGCTCTGCGCCGGCATCACCACGTACTCCCCCCTGAAGCACTGGAACGCCGGCCCCGGCAAGAAGGTCGCCGTCCTCGGCATGGGCGGTCTCGGGCACGTGGGCGTCAAGATCGCGCACGCGCTCGGTGCCGAGGTGACCGTTCTCTCGCAGTCCCTGCGCAAGCGGGAGGACGGGCTGAAGCTGGGCGCCGACCACTACTACGCCACCAGCGACCCGAAGACCTTCGAGGACCTGCGCGGCACCTTCGACATCATCCTGTCCACGGTGTCGGCTCCGCTGGACTTCGGCGCCTACCTCTCCCTCCTCAAGACGGACGGCGCGCTGGTGAACGTCGGCGCCCCGGAGGAGCCCATCTCCGTCAACCTCTTCTCCCTGATCGGCGGCCGCAAGTCCCTCTCGGGTTCCGGGATCGGCGGCATCCAGGAGACCCAGGAAATGCTGGACTTCTGCGCCGAGCACGGATTCGGCGCGGAGATCGAGCTGATCGGCGCGGCCGAGATCAACGAGGCGTACGAGCGCGTGCTGAACAGCGATGTCCGCTACCGGTTCGTGATCGACACCGCGACCATCTGAGGCCCGTCACCCCGGGCCCGGCCCGGGGCCGGGGTGACGGGGTTCACGCGGCGCGGTCTCCGAACCGGTCCGTACCGGGCCTGTCTTGAGAGCTTCAGGGCTTGAAGGCTTGAGGGCGAGGCCCTGAACTCCGCTGTGCGGGTGGCCACCGCCGCCCGGACCCGGCTGTCGTGCTCGACCGGCAAGCCGAAGGCGGGAGTCATCTCCGCGTAGTTCCGGCAAAGCCACGTGGGCCTTTGGCCGGAGAGGTCAGCCGCCTCCCAGCAGTCCGCCGAGCAGCCCTCCCAACAGGCCGCCCGACTGCCCGCCAGGTGCGGCCGTGGATTCGGCCTCCGGCTCCTCGGCGTCGTCGTCACCGGGGGACGGGGGCTCGGATCCGGAGCCGCCGTCGGTCTCCGGAACGGGAGAGGAGGGCCGGTCCACGGTCTCCTCGACGTCGGCCCCGCTCTGCGTGGTTCCGTCGTCCGTGGGGCCGGAGGTCCGTGGCCCGGAGTCCCGGGGACCTGAGGATGGTCCGATGGGCCCGGCGTCCGCGGAGGGCGGGTGCGTGGGGCCGGGAGGTGGCACGAGGGGCAGCGGCAGAGCGGCCGCCGACGACCGCGCCGGTCGGGGCGTCGCCGGACCCGGTGCGGTGGGCCCGGGTTCGACGGCCGAGGTCTCGGGTCCCTCGTCCTTAACGGACCGCGCCCCCGACTCGCGTTCCAGGCCCATCGCCCGGGGCAGTTGGAGAAGGGGTGCGCTGGAATCACCCCCGACCAGCGTGGCCACGACCGTCGTGGCGTAGCAGGCGCAGCAGATCGCGGTAAAGGCCCCTGCACGACGCCAGGTTCGGCTGCGTCTCCCCGTGGTGTCGACGAACACCGGCCGGGCGAGCGGTGCGACAGCCCGGTGGGCCGAACCCGCCGGGTGTCCGCTGCCCGGTTCGTCGCCGTCTCCCACCCCACCGCCTGATATGCCCCGTAGACCGCTCGTTGTGCCGCTGCGTATGCCCACGTGCCTCTCCCTCGGTCCCGGCCTGCTGGCCCCCAGGCCGGCAGCGCCCTCTTCCCGGGCCCGTGCCACGCGTGCCTGATAAGTCCGGCACGGCGGAGCCCTCCCATCAATTCGGACCCGAAGGCTCCGCGGATTGGTCGGACCGGCCGGGTACGCCTCCGGCGAACGCGCATCGGGCTGCGAAGGCTCAGAGGCTTTCCGCATGCCGAGACGGCCCGGCATGCGGAGGGTCCTCGTCCGTATATTCGTACGCATGTCTGCATCGGCCCTGTCACTGTGCCTCGCGCTCTTCGCGCACTCGGCGTGGTGCGTCGACGACGGCCTCTGTCGCGGCTGAGCCCCGCGTCGGCGGCGCGTGCCGCGCTGTCGACAGCCAATGCCGCTGTCCGCCGAGCATCATCCCGGAGACCTTCGTGACCACCGCGCCACCTGCCGGGCCGGCCGCGCCGCCGCGCGCACTGCCCGCCCTGTTCGAACCCTCTCCCACCGCCGTGCCGCGACCGGAGGCGCCGCCGCTGCCCCCGGTACGCAGGACGCCACTCATCGTGTCCGGACTGCTCGCCGTCGCGCTGACCGCGTACGTGTGGTCCGCGCATGGCGCCAAACCAGGTGTGCTGCTCCTGCTGGGGCTCGGACTGGGCGTCGCTCTCTTCCACTCCCGGTTCGGCTTCACCTCCGCCTGGCGGCAGCTCATCGCCGTCGGCAACGGCACCGGGCTGCGCGCGCACGCGCTGCTGCTCGGCACCACGGCCACCCTCTTCGCGCTCGTCATCGGCACGAGCACCGGGCTGTTCGGCTCGCAGCCGGCACCGTCCGGCGGAGCGATCGGCGTCGGCCTGGCCGTCGGCTCGCTGCTCTTCGCCGTCGGGATGCAGCTCGGCGGTGCCTGCGCCTCCGGCACCCTCTTCGCCGTCGGCTCGGGGCAGACCTCGGTGCTGCTGACCCTCGGCGGCTTCATCGCGGGGGCCACGCTCGCAGCCTGGCAGTTCGACCTGTGGAAGGACCTCCCCGCCTGGGAGCCGGTCGTGCTCTCCGACCACATCGGCTGGCTCGGCTCGTGGGCGGTGACGATCGCCGCGCTGCTGCTGGTGGTCGTCGTCACCCGACGCGTCCAGGCCCGTCGTAACCCGCCGCCGCTCGGCGCCGTACCCTCGGCGCGCACCTCGGCCGTCCGGGCCTTCCGCGGCTCCTGGCCGCTCGCCGCCGGCGCCCTGGTGCTGGCCGTCCTCGGCGCGGGAGTGCTGCTGGTGTCCGGCGGCGCCTGGGGCGTCACGAGTGCGTTCAGCCTGTGGGGCTCGGAACTGGTGAGCGCCCTCGGCGGCCACCCGGAGAACTGGGCCTGGTGGCGGCAGCCCGGTAACGCGGAGATGCTGTCCGGTCCCGTGCTGGCGGACAAGACCAGCCTCACCGACATCGGCATCATGATCGGTGCGGCGGTGGCCGCCGCGCTCGGCGGTACCTGGGCCCTGCACCGTGGTATCCCGTGGCGTACGGCTGTCGCGTCGGTGCTCGGCGGTGTCCTGATGGGCGTGGGCGCACGGCTGGCCGGAGGCTGCAACATCGGCGCCTACCTCGCAGGCGTCGCCTCGGGCAGCCTCAGCGGCTGGCTGTGGGGCGCGGTCGCGCTGGCCGGTACGTGGATCGGGCTCAAACTGCGTCCCCTGTTCGGCCTGGGCAACCCCAAGCCGGGGGACGGCGTCTGCTGATCGCAGCCCCCTCCCGCAGGCCGCCGGACCTGCCCGTCCAGACGGCAGAAGCCGGCGGCCCGGGCCCTCCTCTACGATCACCCCCGTGTGCGCAAACGTCATAGTCGCTGAAGACGACGCGAAACAGGCCGAGCTGGTCCGCCGCTACCTCGAACGCGAAGGCCACGCGGTCACGGTGGTGTCCGACGGCCTCGCCGCCCTCGAACAGGCGCGGCAGGGGGCTCCGGACCTGTTGGTGCTCGACGTGATGATGCCCCGGGCGGACGGGCTCGACGTGGTCCGCATACTGCGTTCCGAGAAGCGGGAGTTGGCGGTCCTCATGCTGACCGCCCGGGCCACGGAGGACGATCTGCTGCTCGGGCTCGACCTGGGCGCGGACGACTACATGACCAAGCCCTACAGCCCGCGGGAGCTCATGGCACGTGTGCGCACCCTCCTGCGGCGCACCCGGCGGGACGGCGGACGCGAGGACGGCCACGTGTTGCGGGTGGGATCGCTCGCCGTCGATCCCGTACGTCACGAAGTGGCGGTCGACGACGTAGGAGTCGAGTGCACACCGGGGGAGTTCAGGCTCCTCTCGGCGATGGCCGCGGAGCCCGAACGGGTCTTCACGCGCGAGCAGCTGCTCGCCGAACTCCACGGGTTCGACCGGTACATCAGCAGCCGGACCGTCGACGTGCACATCATGAACCTCCGCAAGAAGATCGAGCGCGCGCCCCGGCGGCCGGTCCGGCTCCTCACCGTCTTCGGAGTCGGCTACAAGCTCATGGACCCGCAGAAGGGCGCCCCGCGTGCCGAGGCGCGCTGAGCGCGGCGGACCGCGCCTGAGGCTCCCGCTGCGCAAGAGCCTCCTCGGCCGGCTGCTGGCGGTGTCGGCCCTCGTCGCGGCCTGTTCGGTCGCCGCGACCGCGTGGCTGGCCGTACAGACCACATCCGGGGCGATCGAGCAGGAGCAGGGCCGTAACCTCGCCGCCGACACCCGCGTCCTCGACGCCCTCCTCGCCTATGCGGCCGAACACCCCTCCTGGGACGGGGTGGGGGCCACGGTGAAGGAACTGGCCGACGCGTCCGACCGGCGGATCACGCTGACGACGCAGAGCCGGCAGATCCTCGCGGACTCCGCCGCGTCCTCCTCCTCGCCGCCTCCGGCCCTGCCTCCCCAGGCCTCGGCGGTCGTGGACCCGCTGTCCGTGGCCGCCACCTCGGAGGCCGATTCGGACTCCGGCTCCGTGACGGTCGCGGCACCAGGCACGGAAGGGGCGCAGCGCTCCGGCAACGACAGGGTCGACCCTCGGGCCGTCGGACCGTTCAGGCTGCCCGAGGCCGAGCGTACGTCGTTGAGGCGTGCCGCCGACGAGGCGGTGCAGTGTCTCAGCCGGTCCGGGATCGCCTCCGACGTCGTCGAGGGGCCCAGCGGGCGGCCCCGTATCCAGGTCGTGGGCAACGATCCGGACCGCATGCGCGGCAGCCAGTGCTCCACGGACGCCCTGGACAGCCCCACCACAACCGAGACGAAGGCGCTCACCGCCCTCAACGAGCTCGTCAACGCGTGCCTGGACCGGCAGGGGCGCGAGGCCGTACAGCTCGATCTCGACCTCTCGTGGAGAACTGACGAGGAGCCGGTCGCAGCGACCGCCACCCCCGAGCCGACGCCCGTGCCCAGCATCGGCGTTCCGCGCGAGGCCCTGCCGACAGAGCTTTCCACCCCCGCGCCCCTCGACAGCGAGAACGACCGCGACATCGCCTCATGCGTCGGCATCGCCCGCCAGGAGCAGCTCAGTTCGTACGTCGCCTCACCCGCCCTGCTGTTCATCGGCGACCCGGGCGGCGGCGCCGTGCCCGGCTTCGAGCTCTCCCCTGCGAACACGGCGAAGATCACCGGCGTCGCGGCGCTCGTCCTCGCGCTCACCGTCGGCGCCTCGATCCTCGCCGGGGTACGGCTCGTGCGTCCGCTCCACGCGCTCACCGGAGCGGCCCAGCGCATGCGGGACGGCGAGGAACCGTCGCATGTGGTGGTTGCCGCGGACAACGAGATCGGCCGGCTGGCCGCCGCCTTCAACGACATGTCGGCGCACCGCGCACGGCTGGAGCAACAGCGCAAGGTGATGGTCAGCGATGTGGCGCACGAACTGCGCACCCCGTTGAGCAACATCCGCGGGTGGCTGGAGGGTGCCGAGGACGGCATCGCCGACGTGGACGCGATGTTCGTCTCCTCGCTGCTGGAGGAGGCGGTGCAGCTGCAGCACATCATCGACGACCTCCAGGACCTGTCGGCGGCCGATGCCGGTGTCCTGCGTCTGCACCCCGAACCCGTACGGATCGAGGAGCTGCTCGCCCATGCGGTGGCGGCCCACCAGGCCCAGGCCGATGTCGCCGGGGTCGGCCTCACAGCGACCGTCCCGGAGGGACACGAGCCGGTCCCCGAACTCACCGCCGACCCGGTCCGGCTGCGGCAGGCGATCGGCAACCTGGTGTCCAACGCCGTACGCCACACCCCGGCGGGAGGGCGTGTCACCCTGCGCGCCTACGCGACCGGGCCCGGCGAAGCGCACGAGGAGGTGGTGCTGGAGGTCGCCGACACCGGAAGAGGCATAGCGCCCGAGGACCTGCCGTACGTCTTCGACCGGTTCTGGCGCGCGGAGAAGTCACGCAGCCGGCGTACGGGTGGCAGTGGCCTCGGGCTGGCGATCGTCCGCAAGCTCGTAGAGGCGCACGGCGGGACGGCCGACGTGGTCAGCACGGTGGGCGAAGGGTCGGTGTTCACCCTGCGGCTGCCGCCGGCCGGCCCTGATCCGATGAACATGGCGGTCTGACAGCTTCCTCACAACTTCACTCCAGTCTGTGGGCATGCCCGGCGCCCGACGCGCATCCGTGCGCGGGCACCACCCACGCCGAGCTGGAATCGGAGTCCTTCATGTCCCTTCGTCCGACCCTGCGCACCGCGGTCCTGGCCACTGTCGGCCTGGGCGCGGTCCTGCTGCCGTCCACCGTGGCCGTCGCCGACGCCACGCCCCCGCGGGCCGCCGCCGAGCGCAGCGCGACCTCCACCCCGGAGCCCGCCGAGCGCAGCGCGACCCCCACCCCCGCGCCCGAAGGCGCCGAACCCACCGAGGCGGCGACTCCGGTCCCGGCCGAGTCCGTGCCGGCCGGCACGGTTCCGCGCGGCGGCGTCGACGCCGGGGAGCGCCCGGCCCAGGGCGCCGGTGACACCGCGCTCTACGGTTCCGCGGCCGGAGCGGTGCTGCTCGCGGGCGCCGGTGTCCTCGTGCTGCGCCGCCGGTCCGCCGCACAGCGCAACGGCTGATCCCGCACGGTGGCGCCGCTCCCGCCCGGGGGCGGCGCCACCCGCCGTTCCTCCCCCCCTTCAGCTCGCCCCGCACCCGGAGTGCTCATGCCCCTCAACCTGAACTCGTCATGGCGGACGGCCGCGTCCGTGACGGCAGCCGCTCTGCTGCTCACCCCGCTCACCGGCTGCGGTGCGTCCGACACCCCCGAGCCGTCCGTCAGGATGGCCTCCGACGCGCCCCCGTCCGAAGAGGCGCCCAAAGCACCGGCGCCCACGCGGCTGACCGTCCCGTCACTCGGGATAGACAGCACGCTACTGCGGCTGGGACTCAACGAGGACGGCACGGTCGAGGTCCCGCCCGCGGACAAGGGGATGACGGCCGGCTGGTACGCGGGCGGAGCCGTGCCCGGCGAGCCCGGCGCGGCCGTGCTCATCGGCCACAACGACACACGGTTCGGCAAGGCCGTCTTCCACGACCTGCACACCATCGCCAAGGGGGCGGACATCGCCGTGTCCGGCGGGGGACGGGAGGCGGCTCACTTCACGGTCACCGGCACGGAGACCGTCAGCAAGAACTCCTTCCCCACGGAGAAGGTCTACGGAGCCACCGACGAGCGCGTGCTCCGGCTGATCACGTGCGACGGAGCCTTCGACGCCGACGGTCACCCCGTGGACAACCTCATCGTGTACGCGAAACTGCGCTGACGGCGAGCCGGCCGCAAGCGTCCCACCCACGCATACGCACCGGAACGGGGGAGCGCCGGAGACTCGCGGGCTCGTGATCACGTGCCCCGCAAGAGCTCCAGCGCCCCCGGTCCGCTGTGGGCGGTGGCGGCGCGGCGTGGGGTCGCCGGGGCGGTTCGAGAGCCGGGACAGGTACCGAGGAGGAGTCCACCGGGCATCGACTGTGCCCCATCGGGCAGTTCATCCTGTCCTCGCGGCCGATGACGCCCCGTCACCAATTGGTTAGCGTCTGTGCGTGAGCCGATACACCCCGCCGATATCACGCCCCGCCCTGGCGCCCTCGTGGAGCCGGCCCGCCACGTGACCGAGGACAGGGAAGGCACGGCGTTCCCCCACCTGGTGGGAACCACCGCGCACGACGACGGCCTCCGGCCGCGCCCCGCAGCACCGCACCCCGATCCGGCGCAGAGCCGCCCAGGACGGCCCGGAACCACCGGGCACGAACCCACGGCGGACGCCGCGGCTGAGCCCGAACGGCAGCCGCTCGCCACGGAGTCGGCCAGTACCTCTCCGGCCGTCGACGCGTCCGGCAGCCGCACCGCCCCAAGACGTAGGCGCGGCCCCCGCCCCGTCACCCTGATCGTGCTGCCCAGCCTGGTGATACTTCCCGGGGTCGCCCTCCTCTTCGCCCTGACCGGCGGCCTCGACCTGGCACCGCCGCAGGATCCGGGCCCGAGCCAGTCAGCTGTGAGCAATGTGGACGGCTCCTACGTCCCATGGCTGCGCAGGGCGACTGCGGACTGCACGGGCATCACCCCCGCACTCCTCGCCGCGCACATCGACCAGCTCTCCGGATGGCAGGACAACACCGCTAGCCTCTCCGAGCAGGGCATCGCCCGATTCACGGACGCCGGCTGGAAGACCTGGGGCCGGGACGACGACGGCAACGGCAGTTCCTCGCCGCGCGACGCCGGGGACGCGATCATGGCGCTGGGGCGGCAGGACTGCTCCCTGGCGGAGAAGGTGACCGCGCTCCGCACCAAGGGCACCGTCAACGGCGACGTCGCCGACCTCACGCTCGCCGCGTTTGCGTCCGGGGTGGGCCAGGTCAAGGAGGCCGGCAAGGTCCCCGCCCCGGCCCGCACCTTCGTCGCCGACGTCAAGAAGCGGCTTCCGCAGTACGACGCACTGGTCCGGGGGAACCCCGAGCAGGAGGCGGGCCCGGCCTCCGGCGCGCTTCTGGCTCCGCCCGTCACCACGCTCACCGTCACCTCGTCGTACGGTTCGCGCACACACCCGCTGACCGGGGTCACCAAGCTCCACACGGGCGTCGACTTCGGCGCGCCGCAGGGGGCTCAGGTGTCCGCGGCACGGGACGGACGCGTCGAGTCCGCGGGCATGACCCCGGCCTACGGCAACCGCGTGGTGATCGACCACGGCACGATCGACGGAAAGCGGCTGGAGACCACCTACAGCCATCTGTCCGCCCTCCAGGTGACAACCGGTCAGAGCGTGACCACGGGCCAGCCCGTCGGGCTGGTCGGCTCGACGGGTCTGTCCACCGGCCCGCACCTCCACTTCGAGGTTCTATTCGACGGCCAGTACATGGACCCGATCGCCTGGCTCGACAACGGCGGCTGAGCCGGCCGGAACCACCGAGGGATCCCGGGCTCCACCCGTCGAAGTTGACCTTCGAGTTGGTTGAAGCTCGATGATGGCGGGGTGCCGAATTTTGAGCTGATGCCGATCGGGGCCTTCGCCCGTCGCAGTGGTCTGACGCCCAGCGCGTTGCGGTTCTACGCCGACTCCGGGCTGCTGCCCCCTGCCCAGGTCGACCCGGTCTCGGGATACCGGTACTACAGCGCTGACCAGGTGGCACGGGCAACCGTGCTGCGTCAGCTGCGCGAGATGGCTATGCCCCTTGCGGCTGTCGAGACGGTTCTCGACGCAGGAGCCGACGACGCGTCCCGGCTGCTGGACGAGTATGTATCGAAGGTCGTGGGGGACGCGGAAGCGGCACGGCAGAAGGCCGCTGCCATCAAGTTCGCGCTCGGCGACGTGCCAGGTCTTCCGATCGCGGTGCTGAAGGGTCCCGTGCTGGCGCATGCGATCGAGCAGGTCCTGACCGCGACCGCACATGAGCCCGGGATGCCGGTGCTCGCCGGCCTGCGCATCGAGGCGAATCCAGAGACGGTCACCTTGACCGCGACCGACCGCTACCGTCTCTCCACCCGAACCCTGGTGCCGGCTGAACCACCGGGACAGACGTGGGCCGGCACGGTCGATGGTGACGAGCTGAGGATCGCGGTCGCAGAGATCCGCCGCAGCGCCGAGGTGCGACTCGAAGCGGTGCCTCACGGGATCTGGCTCCGCGTGGCCGGCCGGGAGGACCGGCATTGCCGGCTGCTGTCCGAGGAGTTCCCCGACCACCGCCTGATGCTCGCGTCGCTGGGCGAGGTCACCGCCCGTGTGACGGTCTCCAAAGAGCTGCTCCTACGAGCGCTGGAGGAACACCCGGGCGCGCGCATGGCGCTGCAGGTTGCCGACCACGGAGTGAACGTCGTGTCGGCGAATGACGAACACCCCGGCGTCCCTGTTCCGGCCGCTACGACGGGACAGGCCCTCCAGATCCAGTTCGAGCTGACCACGCTCTATCCCGCCGTGAGTACCGCGATCGGCCCCGACGTGATGCTCGACCTGAGGGGAAGCGACCGGCCCGTCACCATCCGCTCCGCCGACCGCGGCGATCTCACCACCGTGGCCATGCCCGTCAAACCCGACCACTCCGCCTGAGAAAACGAGGAACACTCCATGACCACCACACCCGCCGCTCCCGACCCGACCATGGAAGCCATCGGCCAGGCCGTCACCGAAGGCCGAACCGGTGACATCGTCACTGCCCGCCGAAAACTCCTGGCCCTGTGGTCCGAGATCGGTGTCACCGGCGACCCGCTGCACCGCTGCTCCCTCGCCCACTACCTCGCAGATCTCTACGAGGACCCCGCCCAGGCCCTCGTCTGGGACACCCGGGCTCTGGACGCCGCCGACGCCGTGACCGATCAGCGCGTCCAGGAACACCACGCCGGCCTGCACGTCGCCGGCTTCTACCCTTCACTGCACCTCAACCTGGCCGACAACTTTCGCCGACTCGGCTCCTTCGAAGCGGCGTCCGAGCACATAGACGCGGCCGGAGCGCTGGCCCCCGACCTTCCTCGGAACTCCTACGGTGACCTTCTTCGCGGCGCGATCCAAGAGGTCGCCGAGGCCATCGCCGGGCGGGACCGCGCACAGAGAGGCTCCGCACCCGGTTCCCGCGGCGCCGACGTCAGAGTTCAGTGAGTCGATCGACGCCGTAGCCGCTGATCAGAAGGCGTTCCTTACGGTTGCCGGTGAGCAGTTGGCTCCAGTCGACGAAGCCGCCGTCGGCGACTTCCAGGTAGTGGCCGTCCACGCTGGTGCAGACCTTGAAGCACATGCTCGTGTAGTAGCCGCGTCCGGTCGTACGGTCGGGATCCTCGATCACGGCGATGCCCGGCAACGCGGCGAGATCACCGCGAATCCGGTCGATGACCGGGCGGCTCGCGTCCTCCAGGCAGGTGAGCCGGATCTCCGTGTGCTGTGCCCCGGCGGCGGTCAGCGCTCGAGCGGCGAACCGCAGATGCTCGGTCAGCTGCTGGTGTTCGAAGGACCGGTTACCGGTATCTCGACCGGCGGTCACCAGGCCGAATATCTGGAAGTGGGCGAGCATCCCAGGAGCGTCGAAGTGCTGTGCCCGCGTCACTCTCTGAATGGCGGCCAACCTGACCGGCACCCTTGAACGAGGATCGGCGGCCAGGGCCACGGAACGTCGCAGGGAGGCCTCCAGGGCCAACGCGTTCGTCGGGTCAGCCGCCACCTCGCTGCCGCGAACCGTTGCGATCACCTTGCGCGGATCCACCGTCGCGACGGCCGAATGGGCTGCCAGAGGCAGGACAGGGGCAAGCACGAGAGTCTCGAACCCGTCGGGCAGTGCGGACACCAGAGCGTCTTCGGTGCGGCGGAGTGCGGTGAAGCCGGTCGGTGCGGGTGCTACGAACCGGTCGTCGCGGTAGCGCCGCATCACCTCCGCCGGCGTGCGCTGATCCGCTCGGCGCCGGAACACCTCGAGCAGCAGTGTGGTCAGATCGGCACCGGACATACCGTTGCTCAGCAGGTCCAGCAGTTCAGGGCCGCCAGGCCGTCCCAGCACGCGTCGTAAGGCCGGGTTGGCCGGAGCATCTCCATCGGGCTGATGTCGCTTCATGAGCGGCGATTATCAATGCCAGGATGCGGGTTCGGCCACGGATTTTCTCGCACGCCGGCGGATACACCGGCCGCTTGACCGCGCCAGGTGGCAGAGAGTCAGCGGCGGTACGCGGCTGTCGCGATCTCGATGAACGAACGGATCAACGGGTTGCGGTCACCCTTTTTCCATACCGCCACCACCCGGCTGGGAGCCATGTCGGTCAGCGGCACCGCGGCCAGCCCTGCCGGCATGTCGTGACCGAGCGGGGCGAGGCCGACCGTGCCGTTCCACAGCACGGCCTGCAGGCATTCCTGGACCACGCGCACCACCGGCCCCTCGCGCGGCTCGCCGCCGTTCCAGTACGACCGCCACAGCGGGTCGGTTCCCTGCGGGAACTGGAACCAGTGGCGGTCGCTCAGGTCGGCCAGCCGCAGGCTGTCGCGGCAGGCCAGTGGATCGTCGGCGCGCAGCACCGCGCCCACCGGATCGGAACGCAGGCCCCGCACCGTCAGGGCGGTCTCGTCGAACGGCGCCCGGGTCAGGGCGACGTCGACAAGTCCGGCGCGCAGCCCGCAGATCGGGTCGGTCAGGTCGGCGTCGCGGATGCGGATGTCGATGCCGGGGTGGCTGCGGCGGTAAGCGGCGGCCAGTCTGGTCGCCGCCAGGTCGGTGCTGTCACCGAGGAGGGCGACGGTGATGGTCGCCCGGGCGGCCGCCGAGGTCACGTGCCGGCGTACGCGGTCGGCATGGTCGAGCAGAGCACGCGCCTCGTCGAGCAGGACGGTACCCACCGGTGTGAGCGTGACGCCGACAGGCGAACGGACGAGCAGCAGGGCACCGAGCTCGGTCTCGAGCTGCTTGATCGCCCGGCTCAGCGGCGGCTGACTCATGTGCAGTCGCGTGGCGGCCCGACCGAAGTGGAGCGGACATTCGCGGGGCGCCGCCGGTGCACTGGAACCATGAACATCGCATGTTGGGTCATCGCCGGGCCGCTCGCGCTCTTCTACCTGTACGCAGGCGCGCTGAAGGTGGTCCGCAGCAGCGATCAGCTCCGCCCGATGATGGCTCGGGTCGACCGCATACCCCTGTCGGCCGTAAGGGCACTGGGGGCGGTCGAAATACTCGGCGCGACCGGGCTGATCCTTCCTCCGCTGACCGGCATCGCACCCCGGCCGGCGCTTGCGGCGGCCATCGGGTTCGTGCTCCTGCAACTCGGCGCGATCGCCGTCCACAGAACCGGCGAGGACCGCCGGATCACACTCAACCTCGGGGTGCTCGTGGCCGCGGCCGTGGTCATGTGGCCGGCCTCCACCTGGCTGTGACCGGGCACGGTCGCCGGCCGTGCGCACAGGGCAACGCGTTCACCGGGCCCCGGGGGCGCTTACGTGTGCGCCTCGTCCAGCTCTCCGCCGGGTTCCGCAGTGGCGGCTCCCTGCCGGGACCGCGTTCGTGTGCCCCAGCGTTCGATCGAGGGACCGACCGCCCCCACGGCGGCGAAGAACACGCCGAGGAGCAGCCAGCCGGTCGTGCCCATCCCGAGCACGACGGTCGTGAGGATGGCGGGAGCGAGCGCCTGGCCTGCGCTGAAGCCGAGCCCGAGAAGCCCTTGGTACTGGCCTTGGGCATGGTCCGGTGCCAGGCCGAAGCCAAGGGCGAAGCCGGCCGATGACTCCCAGATCTCGCCGAGGCTGTGCACGAAGATCGCCGCGACCACGAGGCCGGCAGCCGCCCACACGGGAGCGTGCGCCGTCAGGGCCATCATCGGACAGCTGAGGAGGAAGAGCAGCCCTGCCGTGCGGAACGCCGTGCCGCCATCGCGAGGGGTTTCGATGCGGGATCCGATCCTGGTCTGCAACAGGACGCAGACTCCGGCATTGATCGCGGAGACCGCGGCCACGGTCCAGCGCGGCGCGTCCGTGTGCTCCGAGATCCAGATCGGCAGAAGCAGGGAGACCACCGGGTATTGGAGTCCCATCGCACCGTGGAGGGCTGTGAAGGCCACGAACGGCCGGTCGGTGAGAGCGATCCAGCGGCGGGCCCCCTGCGAAGACGGCGCCAACGCCCTGTAGCTGGGGAGCATGAACAGGAGAAGGGCGCACAACGCGAAGCTGGTCGCGTCGCCGAGAATCAGCACGATGTAGGCAGTACGCGTGTTGGCCGCGACCGCGAATCCGGCACCCACGGTGCCCAGGACGACGCCCAGATTCACGTACGTACGGAGCTTCGCTCTGAACAGCGCCGGGCGGTCGGTGCCGACCCTGACCACCAGGGCTCCCCAGGCCGCGCCGGCAGTGGCTGCGGCAAGCTGGTCAACGGCAGCGATGACCGTGAGGGCGGCCCAGCTCTCGACCAGCACGAGAGCGGACATCGCCACAGCCTGGACCGCCAGGGCGAGCATCATGACCGTGCGCGGGCCACGTCGATCGGCCAGATGACCGCCCGGTATCCCGGCGAGCAGGCCGATCAGGCCGGCGATGGTGAGGGCGGCACCCACCTGCACCGGCGGGAGATCCACGACCAAGGTGAAGTAGAGCGCCGACGCCGTGTTGAAGAGCCCGTTGCCGACCCGGTTCACGAAGCTGGCCAGGATCAGCACACGCTCCGGCCTGTTACTCCCCGCTATGTGAGCCATTCGACCGGGCGAGCTCCCCTTGATCATGGGCGCAGGCTAGCAGCGGTCGCACACGCCGTCGGTGGTGCGAGCTTGCGTGGTCCCCGTGCAGGGGCGGGCGGAAGGCAGTGATCGTCCTGTTCCCACCTGCTCGGACCTGGTCGCCGAACTCCACCAGGAGCGTGACCGCATCGCTCAGGCCATAGCCGACCTCGAGGCCTCCAAGGCCGCGCTCCGATGTCGTCATCGACGCGGCCCCGGAGGACGTCAGTCGCCGGGCACTGAGTTCGCTCCGTGTATTGGAGCGAGTGGGGCTCAGCGCCGGCGCTCCTGTTCCGGCCCGTGCGGAGCGTGCTCCGCACGGGTGACGGCGACCAACGCCAGGTCGTCCCTCAGAACGCCGTCCGTGTGGGTATGGACCGCCTGGGCGAGTCTGTCCACCACGGTCGGCGGGCCCAGGCGCCACGACTCCCGCAGGACCTCGTCCGGTGTGTAGAAGCGCCCGTCGGCGTCGCGCGCCTCCAGGAGCCCGTCCGTGCACAGCAGAAGCAGACTCCCCGGGCCGAAGGGGCGTGACTCGTCGGCCCACGGGCCCGTGTCGAATTCACCGAGTCCCAAGGGCAGGCCGGGATGCTCGGGCTCCCAGACCTGCAGGTCGGTCCCGCTCATCAGAAACGCCGGGCAGTGCCCTCGGCTGATGAGCCGCACTTCCGTGCCGTCGTCCGAAATCTGCGCGATGGCTGCCGTGATGAAGTGCTCACCGCTCAGGTTGCTCCCACCGCCGACCGCGGCGGTCTCCCTGGTGTGACGGGACACCGCCTCGTCCAGATGGCGGGCCAGCTCGGGCAGCGTCGGGGTGTGGTGCGCGGCTTCGTGGAAGCTGCCCACCAGGGCGGCGACGTCGGGAACGGCGTTCAGTCCTTTGCCGCGTACGTCGCCGATGAGCAGGCGCACACCGTACGAGGTGTGCTCCGCCGCGTACAGGTCGCCTCCGACGGAGGCCGCGGCGGACGCGGCCTCGTAGCGCACCGCGATCCAGGTGTTCCCCCACCACGCCCGTACGGGTGGCAGAACTGCGCGCTGGGCGCTCTCCGCCACACGCTCGGCTCCCAGGAGCCGGCGCAGGAGGGACAGCCGCAGCCGGCACAGGGGCACGGATGCCCAGGCGAGGACCACCATGGCGACGTAGTCGACCACCGCGTGCTCGCCGTCGGACGGCAGGTGCCGCGCAAACAGGAACACCAGTCCGGCCACGCTGTTGAGGACGGCAACCCCGACCACGGCCCGTAGTGAGTACACGCAGGCAGCGATCATGGAGCTCAGGATCAGGAAGACGTCCCCGCTGAACGCTCCCGGCGTGGGCAGGTCGATCGCCAGTCCGAGTGCCACCAGGGCCAACGGCGCGAACCGTGACCACCGGGGGAGCAGATCGCTCTCGTTCCGCGGTGTGTGCGACGTCAGCCCTGTCGTGGTGCGGTGCGGGCTCACGGCATCGCCTCCGGGGTGAAACAGGCAGGCCTCCGTCCGGCAGGCTCTGCGTCCTGTCTCGACCTTGGAGCCGGAAGCCGTCTCCCGCACGCGGAAGCCGGGCGCCGACGAGCGCCGAGCCGTCCGCCTGCCGCAGCTCTTGACGAGTACACGCATGCGGGCCAAGAATGATCGCGCAGTGCGCATGACAACGTTGTCTACGTCCGAGAGGCGCTCATTCCATGAGATGGACCCACTGGATTCGCGGGGCGGGGACGGTGGCCGCCACGGCCGCCCTCCTCGGCGGCGCCGTCGCCGCGCCTGCCGCGGCGGACGGAGAGGGGCACGCCGAGCGTGCCCGGCTCACCGATCTCGTCAACCCGTTCATCGGAACCGAGAACGAGGGCAACACCTACCCCGGCGCCGCAGTGCCCTTCGGCATGGTGCAGTTCTCGCCCGACACCGGGCACAACACCGGCTACGACTACTCGGAGACCCACATCAGGGGTTTCTCCACCGTCCACATCTCGGGTGTGGGCTGCGGCCTCGGCGGAGACCTCCCGGTGCTTCCGACGACCGGTGACATCACGTCGACGGACAACGCCGCATACGCGGCGGAGTTCAGCCACGACGACGAGAAGGCGAGCCCCGGCACCTACGAGGTCGGTCTCAAGACAGGCATCAAGGCAGAGCTGAGCGCCACCGAGCGCACCGGAGTGCAGCGCTACACCTTCCCCGCCACGGACAAGGCCAACGTCCTCATCAACGCGGGCCAGTCGCTGCACAAGACCGTGGACACCGAGGTCGAGATCCTCGACAACCGCACCGTACGCACGGCCATCACCGGCAGTGGCTTCTGCCAGGACACCAAGCCGTACACCGTGTACACGATCACCCGCTTCGACCGGCCGTTCACCACCTCCGGCACCTGGAAGGGTGACAAGGTCACCGAGGGCTCGAAGTCCTCGTCCGCGGCTGCCGAGCGCAACGGCGCCTTCGTGCGCTTCGACACCTCCAAGGACCGTACCGTCGAGGCGACCACTGCGATCTCGTACGTGGACGCCAAGGGGGCAGCCCTCAACCTGCGTGCGGAGGGCGGCCGTTCGTACGACCGCGTCGCACGCTCCGCCCAGGCCGCCTGGGAGGACCGCCTCGACGACGTCCGGGCGAAGGGCGGCAGCGAGACCCTGCGCCGGACCTTCTACTCCTCCCTCTACCGCTCGTTCCTCGCGCCGAACATCGGCAGCGACGTCGATGGCCGCTACACGGGCTGGGACCAGAAGATCCACCGCGCCAAGGGATTCACCTACTACCAGAACTGGTCGCTCTGGGACACCTACCGCACCCAGGCCCAGCTCCTGTCGCTGCTCGCACCGCACGAGTCCCGCGACATGGCCATCTCCGTCATCAAGATCGACGAGGACAGCGGCTGGCTGCCCAAGTGGGGCTACGGCACGGTCGAGACGAACATCATGACCGGTGACCCCGTCACGCCGTTCCTCACCAACGCCTACCAGCAGGGCCTGCTCAAGGGGTACGAGGAACAGGCGTACCGCGCGCTGAAGAAGAACGCCGACGGCGTGCCGCCCGCCGAGTCCGCCCCCGTGGGCCGTGAGGCCAACAAGGAGTACCTCGCCGACGGTTTCGCGCCGTACATCAAGGACCGGGCGCATGTGAAGCCGGGCGACTCCGACTACGACCACGGCGCCTCCGCGACCCTGGAGTACGCGCTGTCCGACGCGATGCTCGGGCAGATGGCGAAGGAACTCGGTCACGACGACGACGCCGCGCGCTATGCGGAGTGGGCGCAGAACTACCGGAAGATCTTCGACAGTTCGACCGGCTTCTTCCGTGCACGGGACGCGAACGGCGTCTTCACCGGCCCCGCCGACCCGGCACAGAGCGAGGGCTTCCACGAGGGCACGTCCTGGCAGTACCAGTGGCTCGTCCCGCAGGACCTGCCCGGCATGGTCTCCCTGATCGGTGGCACCGAGTCCGCCAACGAGCGACTCGACTCCTTCTTCGCCTACGAGCAGTTGCTGCAGGACCCGGCGAAGACCGCCCGCGAGGTGTGGGTGAACGGGCCGTACGACTACTACAACGCGGACAAGTACAACCCGCAGAACGAGCCCGACCTGATCGCCCCCTACACCTACCTCTCCACGGGACAGCCCTGGAAGACGACCGACGTGGTGCACGCCGCGCTCACGCTCTTCACGGACGCGCCGACCGGCATGACCGGGAACGACGACCTGGGGACGATGTCCGCCTGGAACGTCCTGTCCTCGATCGGGATCTTCCCGGTCCAGCCGGGCACCGACACCTGGGGCCTCTCGACCCCCGTCTTCGAGCGGGTGGACCTGACCCTCGACCGGCGCTACTACCCCACGGGCCGGCTGACGGTGAAGGCCCCGGGCACCTCCGACTCGGCGCGCTACATCCAGTCGGCGCGCACGGACGGCGCCGCGTACGGGAAGACCTACCTGACCACCGAGGACATCCGCGGTACACGCGACCTGTCCTTCGAGGTCGGTACGGAGCCCTCCCGGTGGGGCACCTCGGCGGACGCGGCACCGCCCGCCCTCAAGTGAGCCACTGAACAACCTCTGTCCGCAGCCGAACCGGCCGGGGCGCACCCAGCGCCCCGGCCGGTTCCGGTCGTCAGGACGCCGAGAGCTCGCCTCGCACGGTGCGGGCCGCGGTCACGCGGTTCCCCGGCGAGCGGTGGTTCCCGCTCACCGCTGCGGGGCAGTCCCGGAATTCCACCGGGGTCCCCCTTACGACTCAACCCCGCCCGGCGGACGGCCGAACCAGCCGCACCCAGCTGCCTACGGGGCCGTACGAGGACGCGGCGCGCCAGGCCCAGGACGCGGACGGTGCCTGCGCCGGCTCACACGGGACCCGTGTTCCGGGCCCATGCGCGCTGAACCGCCCGGTAGTCGATCAGCGTGACGCCCTCCCGGGCCACGGCCTCCCGGGCCTCCGGCGACGTGAGGAACTCATGGTCCGTACTCCGCACATGGCGGTCGCTGCCGGCGCCCCGCGACTCCCGGCCGGCGAGACCGGGATGGACGGCCCATTCGCTGAGCCCGGCCGGCAGGTCGTGGAGAAGCCGGCCGTAACGGGCCGCCTTGCCCTCGGTCGGGAGGGAGAAGCTGTCCAGGAAGTCATGGTCGATCACGGGCAGTCCTCTTCGCCGCATGGCCCGCAGCCCGGGCTCCAGCCAGACGCGGACGGCGAGGCCGTACTCGGCTGCCAGCCCCACCGTCAGGTCGAGGATGTCGTCGCGGCCTCCGTCGGCCAGGCAGTGGAAGTCCAGGTGGGTCGGCGTGAGTCCGGCATCGGCGACGGCGTCGATCTGCGCGCGGAACTCGGTCTCGACCTCGTCCGGCCGGACGCGGCCGAGCAGGGCGGTCCGCCCTGCGGATGTCGGCTCGAAGAAGTTGCCTGCCGGGTCGAGCAGGGAGGGAACCGTCTCCCTTGCGGCCAGGGGCCCCCAGCGTCGGTGGGGCGTCTCGCACACCATGGTGAGGTGGATCCCGAACGGAATCCCCGGCCGTCGCCGGAGCAGCCGCATCGCGTCCGGCGCAGCCGCGCACACGGTCATGAGACTGCACGAAACGGCGATACCCTCCTCGATCGACTCGATCACCGCGGCGTTGACCGCGGGGCACATGCCGAAGTCGTCGCAGTTGACGATCAGCAGGCGGGCATCGGCCGGGAATCCCAGAAGCCGGTTCCACCGCGCCGAGGACGTCACGAGCGAGGGCCCGACGGCACCTTCATCCATGCCCGCAGTCTGGCCCCCGTCCTGGCGGTTACGCACACACATTTCATCGAAGCGCTTCGACGCGATCTCCCCGAGGAGGCGCGGAATGTGCCCATAGCCCCCTCCGCCGGACTCCGTTTCCCCGAACATCCGGCACTCAGACCTCACTTGTGGCGGGTCTATTGACACTCCTACGCCGGGCTGCCATCTTCGAAGCGTTTCGACGATCATGGCCTTGAGACCGCGTCCTGGCCCGAGCCGGAGGACAGCCCTGATGCTCTTCGACAATCCCGTGATACCCGGCTTCAGCCCGGATCCGAGTATCTGCCGCGTGGGTGAGGACTACTACGTAGCGACGTCCAGCTTCGAGTACGTACCCGGGGTGCCGCTGTGGCACAGCCGGGACCTGGTGCACTGGCGGCTGATCGGGCACGCCCTGGACCGACCGTCGCAGCTGGCCCTCCCCGACACGGCCCCGTCGTCGTGCGGGGTCTACGCCCCCACGCTGCGGCACCACGACGGCCGCTTCTGGATGATCACGACCGTGGTGGCCGGAGCGGGCAACGTCCTGGTGACCGCCGAGGACCCCGCAGGCCCCTGGTCGGACCCCGTGCGGGTCGGCATACCGGGCATCGACCCCGATCTGGCCTGGGACGACGAGGGGGCCTGCTGGTGTGTGTACTCCGACGGCGGGATCCGAGGGGTGCGCATCGACCCGGAGACGGGCGAACTGCTCGGCGAGCCCGTGGATATGTGGTCGGGGAGCGGGCTCCAGTACCCCGAGGGCCCGCACCTCTACAGGATCGGCGACTGGTGGTACCTCCTGCTGTCGGAGGGCGGAACGGAGCGCGGGCACGCGATGTCCGTCGCCAGGGCCCGCTCGCTGCCGGGGCCCTTCGAACCGCACCCGGACAACCCCGTTCTCTCCCACCGCAGCACCGGACACCCGGTGCAGAACACCGGCCACGGCGATCTGGTGCAGGCGCACGACTCCAGCTGGTGGATGGTGCTGCTGGGCACCCGGCCCCGCGGGGACACCCCGGGGTTCCACGGCATGGGGCGGGAGACGTTCCTGGCACCGGTGCGGTGGGAGGACGAGTGGCCGCTGCCGGGACCACTGGAACTCCGCGCGGAGGCGCCGGGCCTGGCGCAGCACACCTGGCCCGCCGAGCCGCACCGCGACGACTTCGACTCCCCGGCGCCGGCACCCTGCTGGGTGACGCTGAGACGCCGCGATCCAGCTGACCTACGACTCGACGAGCGGCCGGGCCATCTGGTGCTGCACGCCCGGGCGGACAGCATGGACAAGCCCGGCGCACTGTTCGTGGGGCGGCGTCAGCGCGACCCCGACTGCGAGGCGCGCACGCGGGTCGAGGCCGGCGAGGGAGGCCGGGGCGGCCTCGCCGTACGGCTGGACGAGGCCCACCACTACCAGGTGGAGACGGAGGGCGGCGTGGTCCGTGCGGTCGCCCGCATCGGCCCGCTGCGCCGGACGGTCGCCGAACGAACCGTGCCCGCCGGGCCTTTGACGCTGCGCGTCGACGTGACCACCACGGGAGTCCTGCCGCCCACCGTCACCGTCCGTCCCGAGGACCCCGATGCCGACGCGGGCCTGCGCGTCGGCGGCCCCGACACCCTTCGACTGGGGTACGAGACCGACGACGGCTCCTTCGAGATCCTCGCCGAGCTCGACGGCCGCTACCTCACCACCGAGGTCGCGGGCGGGTTCACCGGCCGGGTCATCGGCATGTACGCGACCCGGGGCACTCTCGCCTTCGACTGGTTCGAGTTGCGGCCGGCCTGACGGAGCGCCGCCGCCCGGCCGCCGTCCGGGCAGCGGCGCGGGTGCTCAGCGCGCCAGGGTGGTCTCCAGCCACTGGAGGATCTCGGGCGTGACCGGGTCGGTGATGTCGGAGAACTCCTCGTGCTTCTTGAGGAACTTGGCCACGTACGGGCAGACCGGCACGATCCGCTTGCCCGTGTCCCGTACGTGGCTGAGCGCCTCCCGCACGAGGACGGAGGCCAGCCCCCGGCCCGCGAAGGCATCGTCGATCTCGGTGTGGAAGAAGACGCGCTGCGCGTCGCGGTCACGGTAGGCGGTGAACCCCGCGCTCGCCTCGTCGACCAGAATCTCGTAGCGGTGCCTGGCGTCGACGTTACGGACGACGGGGGCGGCGGCCTGGGTCATCGTGTGCTCCCTTTCGGGCGTGTGGGGTTGCCACGCGGTGTGATGGTGGCGTTGGGAAGAGCCGGGGCGGGGATGCGGGCGCCGGGGTAGCCGTCGACGTGGCCGAAACGGTCGGAGCCGGCCTCCCACTCCTCGCGTGCCTCGACGATGTCGTCATGACTGCGGCCCACGAAATTCCACCACATGACGATCTCTTCGTCGAACGGCGTTCCGCCCACGAGCACGGCCCGGGCGGGGGTGTCCGACTCGTTGACCAGGGTGACTTCGCCGTTCCCCGGGCCGAGGTAGCCCAGCTCGGCCGCCCGCAGCAGCGTTCCGTCCAGGCGGATGCTCCCCTGGTCGACGAGAAGGCCGTGCTCGAATGCCGCGTCCGTGTCGAGGATCGCGGTGGCGTGCGGTTCCAGGACGATCTCGGCGCCGAGCAGAGGGGTGAAGGCCGGGACCGGGAAGGTGTCTCCGGCGAGGGTGCCGAGGAACACCCTGATCACGGCGCCGTCCCGGCGGACCGGATCCGGCACATGGTGCCGGAAGTCGCGCCCCGCTTCCCGGTGCCCCCCGGGGAGCGCCACCCACAGCTGGACACCGTGCAGGATCGTGGTGCCGGGGGTGGAGACCTCCGTGTGGCTGATTCCCCGGCCACCGGTCATCAGGTTCAGCTCTCCGGGGCGTACGAAGGCGTGGCTGCCCAGGCTGTCGCGGTGCTCGATCTCGCCGCTGAACAGCCAGCTGACGGTCTGCAGGCCGATGTGCGGATGCGGGGCCACATCCATCCCGCCCGTCACGGCGACGTCGTCGGGGCCGTAGTGGTCGATGAAGCACCAGGCCCCGATGAGCGTGCGGGCCCTCTGCGGCAGCGTGCGCCGGACCGTCATCGCCCTCGGACCGCCCAGCGGTACGTCCCGTGCCGTCAGCACCTCCACGCCCGGTCGGGGCACCGGGCCCTGGCCGTCGGCCCCGGTGGGCGGCGCGACCCGGCCCATGCCGGCGCCGCTCATCGAGGACCCCCCGGCACTCCCAAGGTGTTTGCATGTTCAACAATCATGCTTGATCATAAGCCGTCGCGCACTCGGGGCGCACGGCACGGTGAGGGGACGGGTACGTCCCGGTGAGGAGCGCAGGAATGAACGGTACCGACGCGGACCGTACGAAGAAGAGGGTCTACGTGGACAAGCAGAGTCCCGAGGCCTACAAGGCGCTCACCGCCACGGCCGAAGCGGTACGCACGGTCACCCAGGAGGCGGGGCTCCACCGCACCCTGGTCGAACTGGTCAACCTCCGGGTGTCACAGATCAACGGCTGCGCGTTCTGCCTGGACGTCCACACCAGGGCGGCGCTGCGTGCCGGCGAGACGTCTCAGCGGCTGGGAGTGCTGGCCGCCTGGCGTGACACCGAGGTGTTCACAGCACAGGAGCGTGCGGCCCTCGCCCTGGCCGAGGCGACCACGCACCCCGCCGACGCCGCCCTGCAGGAGGACGCCTACGCCACGGCACGCCTCACCCTGTCCGACGACGAGACAGCCGCTGTGATCTGGGTGGCCGTCACCATCAACGCCTTCAACCGGGTCTCCATCATGAGTAAGCACCCCGTGCGCGGTGTCCCCCGGCAGTGAGGCGGCCACGCTCCTTTTCCGCCTGCGCCCCCGGGCAGCCATGCTGGAGCCGTGGCCGAGCCCGTGGCCGGGCTGATCCTCGGGGGCGTGTTCGCGCTCTTCCGGGGGAGCCTCCTGCTGCCGCCCCGGATACGCGACCGCCGTTCCGTCGTGGCGGTGGACATCAGGCCCCGTCCCCGGACACGGGTCCACCGGCACGAGGACCGTACGTCCTGGGTGTCGGACAGCGGCTGATCCCTCGGCCGACAGCTCCGTAGGCGCTCCCGAAAGCTCAGGGGGGCGCCGAGCCGCCGCGCCCGGCTGCCCCCGTTCGGCGCCGCCGTTCCGCCCGCCGTCCGGGTGAAGTCCGCTCCGAACAGGCCGGGTGACGGGCAGGCATAGGGGCATCCGCGGTCCTCGCGGCCGGAACCAGCGGTGGACGCGGAAGCGGACAACCGAGCGAAAGGGGCGGTCCATGCTCGGTCCACGGGCGACGCGGGCAGGCACCGGCGGAGGCTCCGGCCCCCGCCCCGACCTCGGCGGAGGCCCCCGCCCGGGCGGTCTTCCGCACCCCGCGGACGAGGCGGCCTCGGCCGTCGACGCCGTCCTCGCAGAGCATCTGCACACCAGGCTCCAGGAGGCCCGGCGCGTGGACGCCGTGTTCGCCGAGGAGGTGGCCTCACGGGTGGCCGGGTTCGTCCTGAACGGTGGCAAACGGCTGCGGACAGCCTTCGTCCGGTGCGGATGGCTGGCCGCCGGGGGCACCGGCGACCCCGGGACGCCGCTGCGTATCGGCGCCGCCCTGGAACTGCTGCAGGCCTGCGCACTGGTCCACGACGACGTCATGGACGAGTCGCCGGTACGCAGGGGCGCACCCGCCGTGCACGCGGACTTCGCGCACATGCACCGGACGAGCCGCCTGCGCGGTTCCGCCGCGTCCTTCTCGGCGACCGCCGCGGTGCTCGCCGGGGACCTGGCGCTGGCGTGGGCCGACGATCTGTTCACCGAGACCGCTCTGGCCTCCCTGTACGGCGAGCAGCTTCACCGGGAGTGGCAGGCGATGCGCGGCGAGATGGTCGCCGGGCAGTACCTGGACATGCGGGCCCAGGCGACCGGCTCCTGTGACCTGGACCGGGCCAGGAACATCGCGACGCTCAAGAGCGCGCTCTACACCGTGGAGCGGCCTCTCGCGCTGGGCGCGGCACTGGCGGGCGCCGACGCCCGCGTCATGGGCGGGCTGCGGTCCGCAGGACGCTGCGCGGGACTCGCCTTCCAGCTGCGTGACGACCTGCTGGGCGCCTTCGGGGACCCCGCCGTCACGGGAAAGTCCTCGGACGAGGACCTGCGGGCGCGCAAGCTCACCTGTCTCCTCGCGGTCGCCCTCCGGCTCGCCGCCGAGTCGGACGACACCGAGGCGCTGGCCGTACTCGGTGCGGAAGGCGGCGGTGGAGGGATGGTCGACCGGATGCGTGCCGCCCTGGAACGTACCGGCGCGCGTGCGGTGGTGGAGGAGGAGATCGCCGAGCTCTCGGCGTCGAGCCTGCGTCACTTCGCGGCCGCCGGGACGGACGCCCGTGCCCGGCAGGAGTTCGCCGCGCTGGTGGCCAGAGCCGTGGGCACCACCCCCGACGGGGAGGGCGCATGAGGACCGTGTCCGGCCCCACGGACCATGTGGTGGTGGTCGGCGCCGGGCTGTCCGGCCTCGCCGCCGCCCTTCACCTGCTCGGCGCGGGACGCCGGGTGACCGTCGTCGAACAGGGCTCCGGGCCCGGGGGCCGCGCGGGACGGGTGGAACTCGGCGGATACCGGATCGACACCGGGCCGACGGTGCTGACCATGCCGCACCTGGCCGACGAGGCCTTCGCCGCTGTCGGGGACAGCCTCCATCGACGCGTGGAGCTGATTCCGCTGCACCCTGCCTACCGGGCCCGCTTCGCGGACGGCAGCCGGCTGGACGTCCACACGGACGGCGACGCCATGGAGGCCGAGGTCCGCCGCTTCGCCGGGGGAGCGGAGGCCGCGGGCTACCGCAGGCTGCGGCGCTGGCTGGAGCGGATGTACCAGGCGCAGATGCACCGCTTCATCGACACCAACTTCGACTCGCCCTTCCAGCTCCTGCACCCGGACCTCGCCCGGCTGGCGGCCCTGGGCGGCTTCGGCCGGCTCGACCCGCAGATCGCCAGATTCCTCTCGGACCCACGGCTGCGCCGGGTGTTCTCCTTCCAGGCCCTGTACGCGGGAGTCGCCCCGGCCCGCGCGCTCGCCGCCTACGCCGTCATCGCCTACATGGACACGGTCGCGGGCGTGTGGTTCCCCAAGGGCGGCATGTACGCACTGCCCCGGGCGATGGCGGACGCGGCCGCCGACGCCGGAGGAGAGTTCCACTGGTCGGCCGAGGTGACCGGGCTGGAGCGCGCCGCCGGGCGGGTACGGGCCGTCCGCCTGGCCTCGGGCGAGCGGATCGCCTGCGACGCGGTCGTCCTGACACCGGATCTCCCCGTGGCCCACAGGCTTCTGGGCCGCGCACCCCGACGCCCCGTGCCGCTGCGTCACGCGCCGTCGGCCGTGGTCCTGCACGCCGGCACGGACCGCACCTGGCCCGAACTGGCGCACCACACGCTCTCCTTCGGTGCCGCCTGGGAGCGCACGTTCGACGAACTCACCCGGTCAGGACGGGTGATGAGCGATCCGTCGCTGCTGATCACCCGTCCGACCACGCACGACCCGTCACTGGCCCCGGAGGGCAGACACCTGCACTACGTCCTGGCCCCGTGCCCCAACACCACGACCGGCCCGTCGGCGGTCACCTGGCGTGGCCTGGGGCCGCGCTACCGGGACGCCCTGCTGGCGGAGCTGGAGCGCCGGGGCCTCGACGGCTTCGAGGCGTCCATGGACCGGGAGCTGCTGATCACGCCGGTGGACTGGACCGCCCGGGGCCACGCGGCGGGCACCCCGTTCTCCGTGTCCCACACCTTCGCGCAGACCGGCCCCTTCCGGCCACGCAACCTCGTACGCGGCTACGACAACGTCGTCCTCGCCGGGTGCGGGACCACACCCGGGGTGGGCGTGCCGACCGTACTCGTCAGCGGCAAGCTCGCCGCGGCCCGCATCACCGGCCTTTCCTCCGCGAAGAGCGCGCACCGTCGACCCCCCGTCCTCGAAGGGCAGAGCCGATGAACCACCGTGAACTGGACGCCGCAGGGATCACCGGGCCCGCCCTGCGCGCCGCGTACGCCCGGTGCCGACGGCTCAACGCGCAGCACGGCCGGACGTACTTCCTCGCCACCCGGCTGCTCCCGCTCGAACGCCGCAGCGCCGTGCACGCGTTGTACGGCTTCGCCCGGTGGGCCGACGACATCGTGGACGACCTGGACCGCCGGCAGCCCGCCACCGAACGTGACCGCCTGCTGCGTCTGCTGGAGAGCGACCTGGCCCATGGACTGCGTACGGGGGGCGGGGAGGAGCCCGTGGTGAGGGCCGTGGCGGACACCGCACGCCGATACGCCATCGACCACGGGCTGTTCGCCGACTTCCTGGTGTCCATGCGCAGCGACCTGACGGTCACCGACTATCCGACGTACGCCGATCTCTGCGCCTACACCCACGGTTCGGCAGGGGTGATCGGCCTCCAGATGCTGCCCGTGCTCGGGACGGTCGTGGCCCGTGAGGAAGCGGCTCCGCACGCCGCGGCGCTCGGCGTGGCCTTCCAGCTGACCAACTTCCTGCGGGACGTGGGCGAGGACCTGGACCGTGGGCGCGTCTACCTGCCGGCGGACCTGCTAGCAGCCCACGGTGTGGACCGCCGCCTGCTGGAGTGGAGCCGCCGCACCGGGCGGCACGACCCGCGCCTCCGGGCCGCCTTCGCCGAAGCCGACACGCTCATCCGCTCCGTGTACCGGGAAGCCGCACCGGGCATCGCCATGCTGGAGCCGCGGGCACGGCCCTGCATCCGTACGGCCTTCGTCCTGTACCGGGGCATCCTGGACGCGATCGCCGCCGACGACTACCGGGTGACGCACCGACGCGCCGTGGTGCCACGCCGGCGGCGGGCCGCCACCGCGGCAGGCGGCCTCGTACGGATCCTCGGAGCGCGGATGCGGACCCGCCCGCCCGCCTCGGTGCCGGACACGGTCGCCGGGGCGGAGGGATCCCCGCGATGAACACCCCGCGGAGAAGCAGGTCGTGGACGTCACCCCTGCGGGTACGGCGAGCGCCCCGCTGGGAACGGCAGGTCCCTACCTGGCGCGAGGCGAAGCCCACCGTGATCGCCGAGGCACTGAAGCGGGCCTCCGCTCGCCCGTCGGGCAACTGGTACGCCGTCGGGGCCTCCAGGGCGATCGTGGCGCGGGCCCGCCCCTACGGCCGGACGATCGCCGGCCTTGAAGTCGTCCTGTGGCGGGCCGAGGACGGGGCGCTGCGCGCCGGCCCGGGGGAGTGCCCCCACCTGGGAGCCCCGCTGCGCGACAGCCGCGTGGTGTGCGGGACGCTCCTGTGCCGCTGGCACGGCCTGGCCCTGGACGGCGGCCCGTTCGCCGGGTGGGAACCGTACCCGGTGTACGACGACGGGGTCCTGGTCTGGGTGCGACTGGACCGGGCCGGGGGAGAGCCGGCGCTGGACCGCCCGGCCGTGCCGCCCAGGCCGCGACCGGTGGACGCGGTGGACGCGGTGTTCACGGCCGTGGGCCGGTGCGAGCCCGAAGACGTGGTCGCCAACCGGCTCGACCCCTGGCACGGTTCGTGGTTCCACCCGTACGCGTTCGTCGGCCTGAAGGTGGCCGGCACCCCCGAGGACGGCGGGGGCGACGGGTTCGCCGTCGACGTGTCGTTCAAGGTCGCCGGCCGGTTCGTCGTGCCGGTGCGGGCGGTGTTCACCGCGCCCGGGCCGCGCACGGTGGTCATGCAGATCACCGACGGGGAGGGCGCCGGGTCGGTGGTGGAGACCCATGCCACGCCGCTCACGGCGCCCGGCGCCGCGGAACCGCGGACGGCGGTCGTCGAGGCGGTCGTCGCCGCGTCGGGCCGAAGGGGGTTCGCTCTGGCACGCGTCGCCGCGCCCGCCCTGCGCCCCCTGATGCGCCGGACCGCGGGCCGGCTCTGGCGGGACGACCTGGCGTACGCCGAGCGCCGCTGGTCGCTGCGGAGCACCGGGCGCTTCCCCGGCTGACCGTCAGCGCCGCGCGGCCAGGCCGGCGAGGGCGCGCAGGACCCCGGAGCGCCCGGCGCGCGGGACGGTCCAGAGCACCTGGCCCCGGATGCCCCAGCCGGCGAGGAGCGCGTTGGCGGCCAGGAAACCCGAGGTCGCGGCCCGCTCCATCAAGGCGACGGGGAGGCCGGTGCGGACCAGGTCGCCCGCAAGTGCGAGTCGGGGGTGAGGCGTTCGCACGGCGGGCCGCCGACCGTAACCGCCCACGGGGAAGACGGGGCAGTCGGCGCGCCATTCATGGCGGACGTCGACGACTCCGGCGTCCGCGGTCTCGGGATAGACCTCGTGCAGCCGGTCGAGCATCCGGCGCTGGACCTGCTTCCGCTCAGCGCCCTCGTCGACGGCGTACGCGTGGAGTTCCACCACGGAGCCCCCCGTCCGCGCCGCCCAGCGGGCCGACTCACCCTCCCAACGGTCGAGGACGCTGACGTTGTCGAGCCCGTCGAAGCCGCTGGTGCCGAGGAACCCCGCACGGTCCTCGCGCACGGGCCGGTCGAGCCACAGCCGGGACACCAGGAACGGCGGCGCCGTGCGCAGGGCCGCGATGTCCGCACGCCAGGACGCGTCCCCCAACTGCTCGGAGGCACCCACGACATGACGCAGGCCACTGGTGTCCAGGGCGAGGACCACGGCCTGATGGCGGTCGGCCGCCCCTTCGGTCTCCACGGTCAGGTCCCCGCCTGCGGCCGGCCGGACACGGTGGACCGGGGTGCCGGTGCGCACCTCGGCTCCCAGCCGCCGCAGATAGCCGCCCAGCGGTTCCCAGAGGGCCTGGGGGAACGGCTCGCGCGGCACGTCGAAGAGGAGCCCCTCGGACGACCCGAGGAAGTAGATGTGGAACATCAGCAGCAGTTCGGCGGCGGACAGTTCGCGCGGGTCGGCGAAGAAGCTGCGGGAGAACACCTCGAAGGCCAGGTGATGGGCCGCTTCGGGGAAGTTGATCCGGTGCAGGAAGTCCTTGGCGCTGACCCCGTCGAAGCGTTCGTACACCTCGGGGACCCGCACGTCGAGGAGCGGCAGGGCCTCACGGGGGTTCATCGCGGCGAGGTCGCGCCAGCCGAACGCCGGGCTGAGCGCCACGAATCCGAGCGCGCTCCACGGCGGGGTCCTGGGCACGCGGGCGAAACTGTCCGACATCCCGTCGCGGTGCCTCAGCGGGTAGTCGGGCAGCGGGGTAAGTGCCGCCAGCCCGGGATCCGAACGGCGCAGCAAGCCGCGCAGGTTGTAGTACTGGCGGAAGAACGCGTGGAAGCCGCGGCTCATCGTCACCCCGGACCCGTCGGCGAGGCGGACGGGCCACCCGGCGAGACGGCCACCGAGCGCCTCGCCCTGTTCGTAGAGAGTCACGCGTACACCGCGTTCGGCGAGCGCGGTCGCCGCCGCGAGCCCGGCGATGCCGCCGCCGATGACCGCGGCCGAAGGCGCTTCGCCGGTGAAGCGCTCGCGCCCGGGTCCGGGCAGGAGCACCTCGGCCCGGCGGTCACGACCGTGCCGGGCGGGATCGGGGCGGCGCCCGCGGACGGTCATGACGCCTCGGGCCGTACGCCGTCCACGCCGTTCCGGGCCAGGAACACGTGGACGATCCCGGTCTGCCAGCCACCGCCGGGCACCGTCCGCACGAAGGGGAATCCGGCCTTGGCGATCCGTCGCTCGAAGGCGGGGGCCGTGTCGAACGCCAGGACGCTGCGCCACAGATGGTGGTACAGCGCGCGGTCGCCGGTCAGTGTGCCCGCCGGGACGATGACACCCCGGCAGACCGTGTTCCACACGGCCCGGTGCACGGGCGAGCCGCTGAGGCTGTACTCGTGGACGAGCAGACGGCCACCGGGGCGCAGGAGAGCGCGCACGGCATCGAGGACCGCACCGGGTTCGGCCACGTTGCGGAAGAGATAGGCGGCGAAGACGGCGTCGTACGAGCCGTCGTCGTCGGTGACGGCGAGGTCCTCCGCGGACCGGTGCACGAAGCGGACGTTCGCGGGCCAGCGCTTCGCACGCGCCCGCTCCAGCATGCCCGCGGAGGCGTCGACCGCCGTGATCTCGGCGTACGGGGCCGCCCGCAGCAGCGCCCGCGTGGAGGCGCCCGTCCCGCAGCCGAGATCGAGCACCCGCTGCCCCCTTCCGCCGCGCGGCAGCCGGAGCCGGTGGGCCGAGCGGAGGAGGTCGGAACGGTAACCCGGATTCAGCGCGGTGAGCCGGTCGTACGTGTGCGACGCGTGATCGAAGGCGTGTGCCAGATCGTGGTCCCTCAGGAGGGTCATCGGGGGCTCTCTTCGGATCGGCCGGTGGCCCGGCGGGTGAGGAAGGGGAGTTCGGCCGCGGTGCGGAGCATCGGGCCCACGGGCGTACGCAGGCCGATCCCGAACTCTTCCCAGGGCGTGCTCCCGCCGTCGAGGAAACGCAGCAGCCGCTCCATGGGGATGCGGCGGAAGAGGTCGGTGAAGAAGCGCGGCCCGTCCACACGCCCGGTGTCGAGGGCCCGGAGCAGCACGGCGTCCATGGCGAGCGCCCTGCGGCCGTGCGGCGGCGGCACCGCCGGGGACCCGCTGTGCAGGGCGGCGGCGATGGCGCGGCTCTGGCGCTGCACCGCCGCGAAGGTGTAGCCGGTCGCCGGGCGGGTGGCGCCCCCGGCGGCCCCGATACGGAAGACGGCGCGGCCGGCCCGTCGGGGGAAGCGGGCGTCGGTCATGGGGATGACACCCTGCTCGGCCGACTCCACGGCGAACCGGCCGAGTCGCAGGACGTCCCCCGTGTACTGCCGCAGGGCCGCCTCGTACGCGGCTGTCGTGAGCGGGGCCCGGGAGAACTCGGTGTACTCCACCAGCGCCAGGTCCGGCGCGAGCGGGAGCACGTAGCCGAACGCGAGGCCGTGGCGGGGCTGCGGGACCCGGAAGTCCATGAGGTCCGCCACGCCGGGGTCGAAGCGGGGGAGGGCGGTGCGCACGAACCAGCCCCTGAAGTGCTGCAGCAGCAGCGTGCGGTGCGGCGGTGCACCTCGCACGGGCCGCGAGTCGAAGACGTATCTGCCGCGCAGGGTGAGCGGTTCGCCGTCGGCCGTCGTGCAGCGCACCTCGGCGCCGCACGGTGCGTCGCGCACCTCGTGTGCGGTGGCACGGACGACGCGGGCCACCGGGGACGCCGCCAGCCGGGAGTGGACCAGCCGTTCGAAGGGGCCCGAACGCACCATGCGGTAACGCAGGGGTGCGGGGTCCGACTCGATGACGCCGCCGCCCGGCTCCCGCACCCGCAGCCGCTCCCAGGAGGCGACGACGGCGTCCTCGAACTCGCCCGCGCCCGCCTCCCAATAGCACCAGGTGCGCTCCGCGGGGCGCAGTGGACCGTCGGGGGCCTCGACCAGCGTCACCGCCGTACCGGCCCTGATGAGCCGGTCGGCCAGGCAGAGTCCGGCGGCGCCGCCGCCCACGAGGACGGCGTCGTCCACCCGCCCCTGGAAGCGTCCGGTCACGTCCCGGGGGTCCGCGCCGCCGCACGGTCGGCCAGCACCTCGCGCGCCGCCCTGCTCCCGGAGGCCAGCGCGCCCTGCACCGAGCCGGTGGCCCGGTGGTCCCCGCAGACGTACCGGCCCCGCGCGAAACGGGTCGTACGGCTCAGCGGCCAGGGAGGCCGCATGGCGGGCAGGGCGCCCTCCACGGTGTACGCGGCGACCGTGTCCCAGGTGCTCGTGTCCACGTCGTACAGCTCGGCCAGGCGCGCTCGGACCGTGGTGTCCCCGCCGGGCGGCCCGGAGCCGAGCACGGAGGTCGACATCAGCGCCGTGCCCGGCGGAGCGTAGGTGGGGGCGACCTCGGTGAGGACACAGCTGTTCAGGACGGCGAGACCGCTGTCCACCAGCAGGGTCGGTTCGCTCAGCGGTGACCGGTCGGCCGCGTGGTAGTACGTCGTCACCGTGCGGCTGTCCGGTACCGGCAGGCCGGGCAGCAGGCGGCCGGCCGTGGCGGAGTCGGTGGCCACCACGACGGAGGCGGCAGGCCGTTCACCGCCGTCGGCCAGGAGCACCCCGGAGTCCGTGACCTCGGCGACGGCCGTACCGAGCCGGAGGGCGCCCTCCGGCAGCCCGGCCGCGAGCTGGGCCGGCACGGAGCCGATGCCCCGGGCCGGCAGACAGAGCGTGCCGCGCGCCATACTGCGCCAGACCAGGTGCAGGAAGCGCGCCGAGGTCTCCAGCCCCTCCTCCAGGAACACTCCGGAGAGGAACGGCCGCAGCAGGTCCTCGATCGCGCGCGGCGACAGCCCGGCCCGGACGAGCGCTTCCGACGCGGTGCGGTCGGGCGTGCGTCCCAGCCGCTTCGCGGGAAGCAGGACGTCCCGCGCGGTGAGCAGACCGAGGGCTGCGAGGTCACGGGCCGGGAGAACACGTCCGGGCAGCAGCTGTGCCGCGTCCTTGGGCCGCCGGGTGGGGTCGGTGACCCGCACCCGCCCGGCGGGCGTACGGGCGATGAGACCGGGGGTGAACGGCCGCAGGCGCAGCGCGCGCAGGTCGAGGCGCCTCTTCACCTGTGGGTACGAGGTGTTGAAGACCTGGAAGCCGCGGTCCAGGAGGAATCCGTCCTTGCGGTCCGTGCGCATCCGGCCGCCCACTCCGTCGGAGGCCTCCAGCAGCTCGACGCGGAGGCCGGCACCGAACAGGTCGAGCGCGCAGGCCAGGCCGGCCAGGCCCGCGCCCACGACGACAACGTCCGGTGCCGGCGGGTGCTGTCGGTTCGTCATCCGTGTCCCTCGGCTCGGTCCCCGTACGGCTGACGGGGTGTCAACCCGATCACGTTCCGGGCTCCGAAGCCAGCAGCCGCCACGGGGATCGCCTCTTCGTGTGACCCGACTGCCCGCCCGTGGCCCCGTTCACCGGGATCAGGAGCCGCCGCGCCTCTTCCGCAAGGCGTCGGGCCTGTGCACGGCGGACCGGCCGGACTTGTCGCTCTCCACCTCGTACTGCGGTTCCTCCTCGGAGGCGTCGACGGTCCGTCCCGCGGCACGGGTACGGTCCGTGTGCTTCTCGGTGACCTTGCCCGTCACGTCGTGGCCGTGGCTCTTCCAGGCCACCTTGTCGCCCTTGCCCAGGCTGTCCTTCTTCTTCGTCACAGCTACCTCCTCGAACGGTTGGTCGATCCTGCGACACCCATCCCAGCGTCGTGCAGATCGCGCGACCTCGCACCCGCTCGCCGACGGTCCCGGGGGAAACGGGTTCAGGTCGTCAGGTGACGCAGAACGATGCCCATGGCGCGGTGCACGGCGTCGCGTGACTCCTCGGTCCGGTCGATCGTCTCGAAGGCGTGGTGGCCGTTCGGCACGTCGACCACCTCGATGTCGGCCCCGCACCGGTCCGCCGCGGTCAGGAACTCCTCCACGGTGACCGCGATATCAGCGGTCTCCAGCCCGGCCCGGACGAGTACGAGAGGCAGGGACCCCGCGTGTGCGACCGCTTCCGACGGGTGGAACCGGCCGGCGAGCCGCCCCCAGTTCGGCAGCGGCGCCATGATGGGGTAGTCGGCCGCCAGGCAGCGCAGCCACGACGGGGGATTCGCCATCCAGTCCGCGGTGAGCGGGCCGCTGCCGGAGAAGAACCACAGGGCGACCCGGTCCGGGTTCACCCGGGGATCGGCGCGGACCCGTTCCACCGCGTCCGCGACATCGGAGGCGGCCCGCTCGTAGTCGGCCACGGCGTGCAGACGGTGGTCCAGGGTCACCCCCACCACTCCGTGGCCGGCGGCGTAGCGGGCGTATCCCGTGAGGACCGGCCAGTCCCGGGGGGTGGGGCGTGCCTCTGCGGGCACCGGGCCGCCGTGGACGAACACCACCGCCGGACGGGGACCGTCGCTGTCGGGCGGCAGATACAGATCGATGGTGTCCGTCCGCTCGCGGGGCAGCTCGGGCACGTCCAGCAGGAACGGCAGCAGGTGCGAGGGCGGATTCGTGGCGTCCACCGGGGTCAGCCGCTGCCCCTCGCCCCTCGCGGCCTTGAGCAGGGTCACCGCCAGTGCCGTGGGATTCGACAGCATCGGCCAGTGACCCGTGGGCAGTTCGAAGAAGGTGACCCGAGGGCCGGTCAGCGCCCGCAGGCTGGGTTCGCCGAGGTTCACGCGGGCCTGGACCATCGCGATGCTCGCTCCGTTACCGGTGCACAGCACTCCGGTCATGGGCATCTCGGCCGCCGCACCCGTCAGCCGCAGTGGCTGGAGCAGCGTGCCCAGTGGGTGCGGCGAGGCGAGTGCGGTGAGCCGGTCGAGCGCCGTGCCGGGAACGCCGGCGGTGCTGCCCCAGAGCTGCCACGCGTCACGGGCCGGAGGCGGCAGCGCCGCGCCGGGCGTCCCGCTCCCGGAGGCCCGCAGCGCCTCCTCGCGCAGACCCTGGTCGGGCACGGCGGCCAGGGCCGGGACACCGTCCTGGGGCAGCCCCGAGTCCAGGTACACGATCCGGGCGACCGACCCCGCCCGCCGGTCGGCGGCTCCCACGACCGGATGGATGCCGTAGTCGTGGCCGACCAGCACGATCTCCCGGCCTGCCCCTTGTCCGACCGAGTCGATCACCGCGAGGACGTCCGCGATGTGTGTCTCCAGGTCGGTCTCCGTACCGGCGGACGGGCGGGCCCCACCGAGTCCGGTCAGGGCCACCGCATGGACCTCGGCTCCCGCCGAGGCCAGTCGCGCGGCTGCCTCGTCCCACACGTGCGGGCCGGTGAACACACCGGACACCAGGATGAACACGGTCATAATCTCTCCTCGATACGCGTCGTCAGCGGACCGGCCAGATCGGCCGGTCCCTCTCGCGGGTACCGTAGGAACTCCCCCTGAGGGAGGTTCAAGTGTTCTCGTCGTACGACGGACTGTGCGGCATCGGTGAACTCGCCGAGCGGGCGGGAGTCAGCGTCAAGACGGTCCGCTTCTACTCCGACAGCGGCCTGCTGCCCGAGGCGTCCCGCAGCGCCGGCGGTCACCGCAGGTACGGCCCCGACTCCCTCGAGCGGCTACGGATGATCCGCTCCCTGCGCACCATGGACCTGCCGGTCTCCGCGGTGCGCCGCATCCTGGACGAGGAGGAGACCGCGGGGCGTGCGGGCGGAGCCCTGGAGGATGCCGTCGCGGGGCAGTTGCGCGAAGTGGGCTCCCGGCTGAGGGCGCTGCGCTGGCGAGAGGCGGCACTCCGCTCGGTGCAGGAGTGTCCGGCGGCCGAACGCCCCGACCGGCTGCGCCTGATCGGTGCGGTGACCGCGCCGCCGGACACCACACCCCTGGCCCGCTTCTGGCGCGGATGGCTGCCGCCGCGCATGCCGGCCAGGGCCGTCACCGCGTTCCTGGAGATCGCGGTCCCGCAGCCACCCGAGGATCCCGATCCGCCCCAGGTGCTCGCCTTCGCCCAGCTGTACGCGATGGTGACCCGCCCGTGCGGCAGGGACGAGCCGACCCAGCCCCACGCGCACAGAGCCGCGGGAGCCCGTGCGTCGGCCGTGCTGTACGCGGGCCTGGCAGAGGCGTACGACCTCGCGGCCACCGAGATGCGCCAGGGCAGGCTGCCCTGCCCGGGGGAGGCGCTGGACGGCTTCGTGGACGCATACGCGAGCGCCCGGAACACGGCGGACACCCCGGGCTTCCGCCGCACTCTCGCCCGGCAGCTCGCCGCCGACCCGCGCATCGACCGGTACTGGGAACTGACGGCCGAGCTGGTCAGCCCGCCGGCCGGCAGGCCCGAGCCGACACCCGGGTCCGCGCACGACTGGCTTCTCGCCGCGCTGGAGTCCCGGTCGGGGGCCACGCTGACCGCCTAGGACCGTCGCACGGCGGCGGTCACGGACGTACGGTCAGGCCCTGCGCGGTGCCTTCCACGACCGTCACATAGGCGCGGGCGACCTCGGAGACCGGCGTGCCGCCCGCCCCGTCCGCGCCCATGCTCTCCAGGGTCTCCTTGATCCAGCCGGGGCTGACGAGATTCAGACGCAGATTCCTCGGCAGCTCAGGAGCGGCGTTGCGGACGAAGCCCTCCAGGCCGGTGTTGACGAGCGCACCCAGCGAGCCGCCGGCCAGCGGGGCGGAGAAGGTGCCTCCGGTCAGCGTGACCGACCCTCCGTCCCGCAGATGACGTACGGCTCGCCGGACGAGTGCGACCTGGCCCAGCAGCTTGCCCCGCACCCCGTCGGCGATCTCCGCGTCCGTCACCGAGGCCAGGTCCACCAGCGGACCGCTGGCGGCGCAGCACACCACCGCGTCGAGGGCCGGCACGTCGCCGAAGAGCGCGTCCAGCGAGGTGGGCACGTCCAGGTCGACCTTCACCGGGGCGCTACGGGAGGCCTTGACGACCTGATGAGAGGCATGAGAGGCCTCCAACGCTCCGACCACAGCACTGCCGATCGTCCCGGTCGCACCGATCACGAGTATCTTCATGCCACCGATCATGTCAGTGGGGCCCGCTCACGCGCCCGGATATTTCCAGGACGACCGACGGCGGTCAGCCGGCGGGGCGGATGCGTGATCCGCCCCGCCGGCCGTACCGCAAGCTCACTCTCACTGCGGCCGTCCCAGCGCCCAGCCCGACACATCGGCAAGACGCCCGCGCCAGAGGGGCAGTCGCAGGGACCCTGTGCCGCCGAGGACCAAGGTGGCGTCTCTGAGATGGATCCAGCGCGGCAGCTGCGTGGTCCCCTCCCCGGTGCTCAGCTCCCTGATCCCCTGGTCCACCGTCTCCGGGAACTCCGCAATCAGGTTCGCGCCCTCACCCTCGACCTGGCGCAGGCTCCGCGCCCAGTCCGCCTTCCACGCCTCGTGGCCGATCACGTCTCCGTGGAGTACGCCACCGGCCAGCGTGAGGGTGATCGGCAGGCCGGACCGCATCTCTCTGTCCAGCAGTTGGATCAGCAGCTGGAGCTGCAGATCGGGCACGGGCTCCGTCATCACCGCGGTCGTATCCGGCCGTGTCTCGACAGACTCGCTCATGGACCACTCCCTTCACCTGACAAGCGGCAGGTGACAGCCCGTATGCCCCCGGCGGCTGCCGTCACACCCCCAGGAACCGGGTGATTGGGGCATCGGAAGAGGGGCACCCGCTCTTCACCGTAAGCACACAGCACGATGAACCGACGGGAGAGAGTGATGTCGCACTACGACAGTTCGTCCATGGCCACTCCCAGGTCCGGGACCAATGGTCTCGCTGTCGCGAGCCTGGTCTGCGGAATCGTGGGGCTCGTCTTCTTCAGCGTGATCCTCGGCCCGGTCGCCATCGTTCTCGGCGCCTTCGGTCTGCGTCAGGTGCCCGCGAAGGGCGGTGCCGGGATGGCGAAGGCCGGACTGGTCCTCGGCATCATCGACGTGATCCTGTTCGTCGTCCTGATGGTCGTGGCCGCCTCGTCCGGCGGCTTCAGCTGGTACGTCGGCGGCTGACCGGCCGCCAGAGAAGCACGGATGCGCCACCACGGCTCGTGGTGGCGCATCCGTATGTACGCGTCACAGCCACCGGCGGATCGGCAGCACCGCGGTCTCCCGGATTCTCTGCACGGGCGAGCGGCGCTTCCACCGGGCGCCGTCGATCAGGGTGCTCCGCTCCAGGTCCTCGTCGAAGTGACCGTCGAGCGTCGCGGTGAACTCCCGGTCCAGGACGGCGAGCATCACCTCTTCGTCGTGGTCGAGGGAGCGGCGGTTGAAGTTCGTCGACCCGATCAGCGAGGCGATACCGTCCACCGTCAGCGTCTTGGTGTGGAGCATGGTCGGCTGATACTGGTAGATCTTCACACCGCAGGCGTTGAGCTCCTCGTAGTGGTGCTGCCCGGCCAGCCTGCACACCCGCTTGTCCGTGTGCGGCCCGGGGAGCAGGATCTCCACCTCGACGCCCCGGCGGGCCGCGTCGCACAGCACACCGATGAAGTACGGGTCGGGCGCGAAGTACGCCGTGGAGAGCCGGACCCGCTCCTCGGCCGACTCCAGAACGACGCGCAGCAGGGTCTGCATGTCCTGCCAGCCGAAGCCGGCGGAGCCCCGCACCACCTGGACCACGGCGTCACCGTGATCCGTGGCGTCGACGAACCTGTCCCGTTCGGTGAACAGCTCGTCGTGGCACTCCGCCCAGTTCTGCGCGAACGCGGCGGCCAGTCCGTCCACCGCCGGGCCCTGCACCCGCACATGGGTGTCGCGCCACTCCTTCTCGTCACGGGCGTCGCCGCACCACTCCTCGGCTATCCCGACCCCGCCGGTGAACGCCGTCTCCTCGTCCGTGATGAGGACCTTGCGGTGGCAGCGGTGGTTCTGCTTGAGCGGCGAGAGATACAACGGCTTGCGGAACCACGCCACCTCCACCCCGGCCTCGTCCATCATCGCGAGCTGGCCCTTCTCGATGAGGCGGGAGCCGAACCCGTCCAGCAGCAGCCGCACCCGCACTCCGGCGCGCGCCCGCTCCGACAGCGCCTCGGCGAACTCGCGGGCGATATCCCCGCGCCAGTACACGAACGTCATCATGTCCACGGTGTGTTCCGCACCACGGATGGACTCCAGCATCGACGCGAAGATCTGGTCGCCGTTGCGGAGCGGAACGAGCTTGTTGCCCTCCGTCGCGGCGATGCCGATCAGACGTTCCAGCCGCCGCCGGAGCCGTTGCGCCCGCGCGGCGTAAAGATCGGCATCGCGTCTGTCGTGCGTGGACCGCTCATCTATGTGGCTGGACATCTCTCACCTGGTGGACCTGGGGCGACTGGGCAGGGCGACTGTACTCCTGGGGAGCGCGCATTCCGGAACGGCCCACTGAGGTCCGGCCACCTGTGGGCCGGGAGACGGCCCCGGGGCCTGCCCCGACGGCGGAACACTTCCCGCTTCCGATCCGCGGTGCGCCGCGGCCTTCTAGGATGCGTCTATGCCGGAAGCCCAGCCCCGCCCCGAGCCGTTCGTCCAGCAGACCGACCCCGCGGCGCTCGAAGACCTGCGCACACGGCTCCGCGCGACGCGCTGGCCCGACGCGCCCGAAGACGCCGGGTGGTCGCTGGGGACAGACCTGGCCTACCTCCGCGAGCTCGTCGCCTACTGGGCGGAGGACTTCGACTGGCAGGCTCAGGAGGCGGCGCTCACCCGGCTTCCCCGCTTCCGCGTTCCGCTGGGCGGCCTCGGGATCCATTTCGTGCACGCCAGGGCCGCCGAGTCCGCCGGGCCGGCCCTGCCGCTGGTCCTCAGCCATGGATGGCCGGACTCGTTCTGGCGCTACTCGAAGGTCATCCCGCTCCTCACCGACCCGGGCGCGCACGGCGCGGATCCGGCCGACGCGTTCGATGTGGTCGTGCCCGACCTGCCCGGTTTCGGATACTCCGATCGGCCCGTCGGGCCGCCCCTCGACTCGATCGCCGTCGCCGGCCTCTGGGCCGAGCTCATGACCGTCGTCGGCTACGAGCGGTTCGGCGCGGCGGGCGGGGACCTCGGCAGCCACGTGAGCCGGTTTCTGGGCCTGGACCACCCCGCACGGGTCGTGGCCGTGCACCGCACGGACGGCGGCCTGCCGAGGTTCACCGGTGACCCGGCGGAACTCGCGCCGGAGGAGCGGGCCTGGATCGAGTCCGCCACGGCCTGGGGCGGGACCGAGGGTGCCTACGCCGCGATCCACCGGACGAAGCCCCAGACAGCCGCCTTCGGGCTCCACGACTCACCGGCCGGGCTCGCGGCCTGGATCCTGGAGAAGCTCCGGGGCTGGAGCGACTGCGGCGGTGACGTCGAGCGGAGCTTCACGAAGGACGAGATCCTGACGAACATCACGCTCTACTGGCTGACCGGCACGATCGGGTCGTCCATGCGCATGTACCACGCGAACGCCGCCGTTCCGCCCGCACAGTACGAACGGAGGGTCGAGGTGCCGTCCGGTTTCTCGATCTTCGCCGGCGACGTCGTCCGCCCGCCGCGGGCATGGCTCGAGCGCACGACGAACATGGTGCGCATGACCGAACCCACGCGTGGCGGACACTTCGCGCCGTTCGAGGAGCCCGAGATCTACGCGGAGGAGCTCCGGGCCTTCTTCCGCCCCTACCGCACGGCGGCGAGCGCCTGAGGGTGGCGCCGCCCCGCGCGGACCTCGCGACGCTGGAAGGCGCCGAACTCGCCGAGGCTGTCTCCGCCGTCGGCCCCGGAGATCTGGACGAGGCCGTCCGCGCATTCGGAGAACCGACGTGAGTACGCGGCGGCAGATGGGCGGACATCACGACGGCTGGTCCGGAACGCCTCGTGCGCCCGGACCCCTCCAGGGCCCTCGCCCTCTTCGACGAGGTCCAGCCTTCCTGACTGCCGGGCTGCACAGGGCGGCGGTCAGGAGGCAGGGTACGGACCGCCGGTCAGCAGCCGCGCCAGATGAGCCGCGTTGACGGCGAGGGTGCGAGTCGTCGACGCGACCGCCTCCGGGGGGCCGTCCAGGTCCTTGTAGTCCGTGCCCTGCATGGCCTCGCCCACCCAGTACGTGACGGCTCCCGGAGCCAGGGAGAAGCCCAGGTCGTTGAGGCCCTGGAACAGGTCGGAGCTCACTTTGTGCGCCCCGTCCTCGTTCCCCACCACCGCTGCGGCGGCGACCTTGCCGTAGGTCAGCAGCCGGCCCTGCTCGTCGGTCTCGGACAGTTCGGCGTCCAGCCGTTCCAGGACGCGCTGGCAGACGCTGGACGGATGGCCGAGCCAGATGGGGGTGGCGATGAGGAGGATGTCGGCAGCCATGACCTTCTCGCGCAGGGCAGGCCAGGCGTCACCGTCGCCCATGTCGAGCTGCACTCCCGGCCGGATGTCGTGGTCGGCCACCCGGACCACTTCGCCACTCACCCCGAGGCTCTCGAACTCGGCCATCACCTGGTCGGCGATGAGATGGCTGCTGGAGGGGGTGGGCGAGGAGTTCAGGGTGCAGACAAAAGCCAGAGCACGCATCGCTGGGAACACTCCTTCGGGCAAGTACCGCACTTCGGTTTCGGCGCCACTGTGCCCTCCGAATACGTGATCCACTCGGTACGGCCGCAGAAATGCCCCGTACGGCACCACGGTCGTACCCGCGAGAACTGCACATCAGAATTCGACGTCCACGGACTTCCGGATCGACGCGCCCATATTGCGCTCCATCATCTGGAGAGATGCTTTTGCCAGATCCGGATGGATATGGGCAACGGCATCGTCAGGAATCGTCACACTCAGGTGGCGGATATGGGCGTCGAGGGCGGAATACAGGACGCACTGCTCGGTGACCTGACCGCAGAGGACCACACGGTCCACGTCCAGCTGCGAAAGAAGGTAGGTGAGCGGCGTCTCGTAGAAGATCGAGTGCCGGGCCTTGACGACGAACAGTGAATCGTCGTCCGGCAGAACGGGCTCCACCAGCTCGCTGTACGGCCCCGACAGCGTCGTGTCGATGATTTCGCCGTGGTGGGACCGCCATTCCCCGAAATTGTCATTCACGTAGATCACCGGTACAGCCCCGTCACGGGCGCGTTCGATGAGACCCACGATGCGGGGGAGTGCCTCGCGTACGGAGGGAATGAGGATCTCGGCGTCCGGGTGGCTGTATGTGTTGAGCATGTCGATGACGATGAGTGCGCTTCGGCTCATGGTTCCTCATTCTCGCCGTGCCGGCACGCGAGGCGCGGCGACGACACGAACCGTCGGATCAGCGGGCTGCCCGTGACCGGGGCCGGGCGGCCGCCCGGATGCGCCGAGGGTTCACTGCCAGCAGAGACAGAACGGATGCCCCGCCGGGTCGGCGTACACGCGGAACCTGCGCTCACCGCCCCGGTCGTCGAGGTCCAGCGGTGTCGCACCGAGCGCCAGCACCTCCTCCTGCGCGCGCTCGATGTCCGGCACGTCGAAGTCCAGGTGTGCCTGCTGCGAATTGCGGTCTCCTCGCGGCCACTCCGGCGGCCGGTGGTCGGCCGCCCTCTGGAACGCGATATGGGCGCCGCCCGGTACTCGCAGGTCGTACCAGTCGTCGTCGTACTTCTTGATCTCACCGCCCAGAACGCCCTGGTAGAAGCCGGCCAGGGACCAAGGGGCGCGGCAGTCGAGAGCGACGAGGGTGTACGTGGCGATGGGCATGCGTCAGTTCCTTTCCGTCGTGTCGCGCGTAACCCTCAGGGGCCCCGCGCGGTCAGGGTGCTTGATGATGATCTGCACGCATGACCAGCGCCTTCCCTGGGATCCGTCGGACCATTCACCGTCAGGGCAGCGGCGTACCGCCGGTCGCGTTCATGATCTCGCCGGTGATGAACGACGCGTTCGAGGACGCGAGGAAGACGTAGGCCGGCGCCATCTCGGCAGGCTGCGCGGGCCGGCCCAGGGGGCTCTGCTTTCCGAACTCCGTCGTGTCGGGCATGGTCGCGGGGATGAGAGGCGTCCAGACCGGCCCGGGGGCGACGGCGTTGACGCGGATTCCGTCGGACGCCAGCATCTGGGCGAGCCCCTGGGTGAAGGTGACGATGGCACCCTTGGTCATGGCGTAGTCCAGCAGATGAGGGCTGGGCTTGTAGGCCTGTACCGAGGTGGTGTTGATGATCGAGCCCCCCGCCGGGATGTGGGGCAGGGCGGTCTTGCACAGCCAGAACATCCCGTACAGGTTGGTACGCACCACACGGTCGAACTGGGCAGTCGAGATGGCGGCGATGCCGTCGGGCTGAGACATCTGGTAGGCGGCGTTGTTCACCAGAATGTCGATCCGGCCGAACTCCGACACGGCCTCCTCGATGAGGGCCCGGCACTGCATCTCGTCACGGATGTCGCAAACGACCGCCACCGCCCTTCGGCCTGCCTCTTCGACGAGCCGGGAGGTCTCCTCCGCCTCGCTCTTCTCGGCGGGCAGGTAGGTGAACAGCACGTCCGCCCCTTCCCGCGCGAAGGCCAGGGCCACAGCCCGGCCGATGCCGGAATCGCCGCCGGTGACGACCGTCCTGCGGTCGAGCAGGAGACCGTTGCCCCGGTAGGAGTCCTCTCCATGGTCAGGGGGCGGATCCATCGCGCCGGTCCGGCCCGGATGCTCCTGCTCCTGTTGGGGGAAATCCGGCTGCGGATAGCGCCGTGTCGGGTCCTGCGGCTGTTCGGCGTCTGTCACCGGCGTCTGCCTCTCCATCGACGTCTACGGGTGTGCTGCCACGTGCCGCCGCGTTCCCCCAAGGCGGCTGGTCAATCATCTCGGGCGGGTGAACGGCGGGCATGTCGGGCGGAGTGGCCTCGGCGGAACCGCGAAGACGGTAAATTCGAACAATGAGTTCCACCACCGGGCCGGTCCCCCACCCGTCGGGACGCGGCGGCCGGCTCCTCGCGGTCAGCGATCTCCACGTCGGGATCGCCGACAACCGGCCCATCGCCGACCGGCTGCACCCGACTTCCGACGAGGACTGGCTCATCGTCGCGGGGGACGTGGCCGAACAGGCGGGGGAGGTCGAACGCGCGCTGGAACTGCTCGCGGGCCGATTCGCCCATGTGGTGTGGACTCCCGGGAACCACGAGCTGTGGACCGTGGACAAGGACCCCGTACGGCTGCGTGGCCACGCGCGGTACGAGCACCTCGTCCAGGCGTGCCGCGAGCTCGGCGTGACCACACCCGAGGACCCCTACCCCCTGTGGCAGAGCCCGGACGGGCCTGTGGCGATCGCCCCTGTGTTCCTTCTGTACGACTACTCCTTCAGGGCCCCGGGGACGACGACCAAGGAGGAGTCCCTGGCCCGCGCCCACGAGGCGGGCGTCGTCTGCACCGACGAATACCTGCTGCACCCCGACCCCTATCCGACCCGGGACGACTGGTGCCGGGCACGGGTGGCGCTGACCGAGCAGCGGCTCGCCGCGCACGACCCGGATGTACCGCTCGTCATCGCCGGGCACTGGCCTCTCCTGCGCGATCCCACCTCCGTGATGTGGTACCCGGAGTTCGCCCAGTGGTGCGGAACGGAGCTCACCGCGGACTGGCACCGCCGCTTCAACGTCGCGGCCGTCGTCTACGGGCACCTCCACATCCCCCGGACGACCTGGCACGACGGCGTACGGTTCGAAGAGGTCTCGATCGGCTACCCCCGGGAGTGGCGGAAGCGGGGCCATCCGCGCGGGCTGCTGCGGCAGATCCTTCCGTACGACGGAGAGCGGCCCCAGGGCGTGAGGGGCGACGCCTCGTGATCGAACGGCTCCTTCCCGCGTACGTCGCGTGCGCGGACACGTACGACGCGGACGCTCCGGCAGGCAGCCTGTACCCGGAGGAGGCGCGCCTGGTGGCCGCGAGCGTGGACCGACGCCGGCACGAGTTCGCGGCGGTCCGCGTGTGTGCGCGACGGGCCATGGCCGCCCTGGGGCTGCCTCCGGCCCCGGTGATGACCGGCCATCGCGGGGTGCCGTTGTGGCCGGACGGGATCGTCGGCAGCATGACTCACTGCGTGGGTTATCGCGCGGCGGTACTGGCAAGAGCGTCCGACGTACGCGCGATCGGGATCGACGCCGAGCCCAACGAGCCGCTTCCGCCCGGTGTGTGGGAGGTGATCTCACTGCCTTCGGAGCGGGCGAGGGTGCCCCTGGACACGGACAGCCCGGCGATCCACTGGGACCGGCTGCTGTTCAGCGCAAAGGAGAGCGTCTTCAAGACGTGGTTCCCGCTCACCCGGATCGAACTCGGCTTCGAAGAGGCGGAGATCAGATTCCGCACGAGCCCGGATGCCGCCACCGAAGGCACGTTCGTCGCGAAACTCCTGCTGACAGCGCCCGGGATGCCGAAGTCGTACGAGGGCAGGTGGCTGATCGACGACGGTTTCGCGGTGACCGCGATCGTGCTCCCGGAGAGCTCTTCCGTGTGACAGCGGGCGCGTCCCTTCTCACCGGACCGCACTGTCGGACCAGAGCACTTCGTTCCCCGGCGAAGTGCCGGGCCAGTCGACGCGGTAGTGCTTCAGCCGGTCGTCCACCGCGACCAGGCGCATGCCGGCCGACGCCATGACGCGATGGGATCCGATGTTGTCCAGATCGGCGTCACCCTTCACTGAACGGACCCCCTGGGACCGGGCGAAGGCCAGCAGCGCCCTGAGCGCCTCGGAGGCGTAGCCCCGGCCGCGTGCCGAGCTGATGACGCCGTATCCGACGGTGACCTGGCCTGCGGTGTCCGGTCTGCCGTGGAAGGCCACGCCGCCGATCGCCATCGCGTCCGTACGGCGTCGTATCTCGTACGGGCCGAAGGGCTGCGGGTTTCCGGTGGTCGCGCAGGCCGCCAGGAAGCGGCGGGCGCCTGCCCGGTCGCCCTCATCGGGGTAACCGGGCGCCCACCGTGCCGTGTCCGGAGAGGTGTGCGTGTCACCGGCCTCCACCACTGCTGCCTGCGCGGCGGTCAGTGGATGCAGGGCGAGACGGGTGGTCATGAGGATGTCCAGGTCCATGACGCCTGACTGTCAGCGCTCGGAGGGCGGGCGCACGCGAATATTCGCTCCCGGCGAGGGTAGCGACGCTAGTAACGTCGCTACGGCCTTGAGGTAGCGGTGCTACCGGCGCAGTGTTAGCGTTGTTCTTGTCAGGGTTTCGTGGAACCGACGGCAAGTTCTCTGCCACAGGAGCAACGTCATGACCGAGCAGCACACCACCCCCGCACGCAGGGTCGCGCTTGTCACCGGGGGCTCGCGAGGTATCGGCCGCGAGAGTGTCGAGCGGCTGGCGGCGGACGGGTTCGCGGTCGTCGTCAACTACGCCGGAAACAAGGCCGAGGCCGAAGCGGCCGTGGCCGCCGTCGTCGCCGCAGGTGGCGAGGCGGTCGCGCACCAGGCGGACGTCGCCGACGAGGCGGCGGTCTCCGCTCTCTTCGACGCCGCCGAGGAGGCCTTCGGGGGAGTCGACGTCGTCGTTCACGCCGCGGGCGTCATGTCGCTATCCCCGCTGGTCGACCTCGACCTGGACGCGCTGGACCGGATGTACCGCACCAATATCCGCGGGACCTTCGTCGTCGACCAGCAGGCTGCACGCCGCTTGCGCGGAGGAGGGGCGATCATCAACTTCTCCAGTTCGGTGCTGGGGCTGGCCATTCCCGGATACACCGCCTATGCGGCCACCAAGGGGGCCGTGGAGGCGATGACGCTGATCCTCGCCCGTGAGCTGCGTGGCCGGGACATCACGGTCAACGCCGTCGCCCCCGGACCCACCGCCACGGCGTTGTTCCTGGACGGCAAGGACGAGGAGACCATCGCGAGGATGGCCGCCCAGCCTCCCCTCGAGCGGCTGGGCGTCCCCCAGGACATCGCGGAGGTCGTCGCCTTCCTCGCCGGTCCCGCCCGCTGGGTCAACGGCCAGGTGCTGCGTGCCAACGGCGGAATCGTCTGAGCGGGCGGTCGGTCCGGCCATGCCTCGATATGCCGTGGGCCGAAGCGCCGAAGGGGAGGCCGCGGAGGGTGGGACGCCCCTGCCCCCACCGTCCGGAACGCCCCGTAGGGCGCTTGATAGCGTCCCTCCGGTGAGTACACGAGCGCGCATCCTCGAAGTCGCGGCCCGGCTGGTCGCGGAGTCCCCCGACGGGGACATCTCCACGCGCGCCGTGTGCGAGGCGGCGCAGGTCGGAGCACCTGCCCTCTACAGATACTTCGGGGACAAGGAAGGCCTGTTGTCGGCGGTCGTCGACCACGGCTTCGACGCCTATCTGGCGACCAAGCGGGAGCGTGGCGAGACCGCCGACCCTGTCGAGGATCTCCGTAACGGCTGGGACAGTCATGTCGATTTCGCTCTCCGGAACCCGAATCTGTACCGGCTGATGAACTCCCCGGCGATGCGGACGCCGCCGGCGGCCGCCTTCGAGTCACACAGCATCCTGACCCGGGACCTGGAGCGGGCGGCCGAACAGGGGAAGCTGCGCGTAGCTCCCGACCTGGCGGCCCAGATGATCATGTCGGCCACGACGGGTGTCGCGCTGATGCTGGTCTCCCGGCCCGCGACCTTCCAGGACGCCGGGGTGTCGGTGCGTGTTCGCGACGCCGTGCACGCCGCCGTGCTCACCCCGGACGCGCGAGCGAGCGAGCCGGTGGACGCCGAAGTCCCCTCCGCCGCCGCCAGGCTGGGGGCCCTGTTGCGCCGGTCGCACGGATCAGGGCTCAGTACGGCTGAATCGGCGCTGATGACCGAATGGCTGGACCGGGTGTCGAACGCGGAAAGGTGACCCGGGCCGGGGGACTGAAGCGTTGTCCCCCGGCCGGTGTGCGTGTGTCACGCCTGGTTCGGCTGCTCACGTGCCGGAAGCTCTGGTCCGAGGTCCCCGGTCATCGCGTGGGCCATCCGCAGGTGGGGAGCCGCCTCCGCGTGCCGACCCTGACGCTCGAGGGTGCGCCCGAGCATCAGCCGCGCGTAGTCCTCGACAGGACTGCGCTCCAGCACCTCGCGCAACTCCGCCTCGGCCTTGCCGAGCCTCGCCGAGTGGTAATAGGAGCGGGCCAGCAGCAGCCGCGGCGCCACCTGCTCCGGTACCTCCTGCACCAGCCCGCCGAGGATCCGGGCCGCGGTCATGTACTCCTTCGCCTCGAAGAACAGCTGGGCCCGGTCCCAGCGGTCGGCGGGCGTACCGAACTCGTAGTAGGTGTCGTCCACTTCTCCTCCTCGGCCGTAATGCCTTCGGACCCGTCAACACCGCACAGTGGTTGAACATTCCACTAAAATTTCGGCGTGGGACCGGTGCTCCATCGCCGTACGGGAATAGGTTGTGCGCCATGAGCAATCTCGATCGCCAGGCCGCTCCCTCCGTCTGCGGAGGACGCGGCTTCGTCGTCGCCGAACCGGTACGTGAACTCCTCACCCCGCGCCATGTCCAGCTCGGCGAATCCACCGAGGTGCGCAGACTGCTGCCCAATCTGGGACGCCGCATGGTCGGTGCCTGGGCGTTCGTGGATCACTACGGCCCCGACGACATCGCCGACGAGCCCGGGATGCAGGTGCCGCCGCACCCCCACATGGGGCTGCAGACGGTCAGCTGGCTGCACGAAGGGGAGGTGCTGCACCGGGACAGCCTGGGCAGCCTCCAGCAGATCCGGCCCCGGGAACTGGGCCTGATGACTTCCGGCAGGGCCATCAGCCACAGCGAGGAGAGCCCGAAACCACACGCCAGGTTTCTGCACGGTGCCCAGCTCTGGGTGGCCCTGCCCGACGCCGACCGGCATGTCGAGCCGCACTTCCAGCACCACACCGACCTGCCCGCCGTCACGGCGCCGGGGGTCACCGCCACCGTGATCCTGGGGGAACTCGACGGAGCAGTATCGCCGGGCCGCTCCTACACCCCGATCGTCGGAGCCGATCTGGCCCTGACCGCCGGCGCGGAAGCCCGGCTGCCGCTCGACCCCGACTTCGAGTACGCGGTGCTGTCGATGTCCGGCGAGGCCCATGTCGACGGTGTCCCGGTCCTCGCGGGGGCGATGCTCTACCTCGGCTGCGGCCGCACCGAACTTCCCCTGCGTGCCGAGTCCGATGCCGGGCTGATGCTCCTCGGCGGCGAGCCGTTCGAGGAGGAGATCGTCATGTGGTGGAACTTCGTGGCCAGAACCCACGACGACATCAGCAGGGCCCGCGAGGACTGGGTGAAGGGGGTGAGGTTCGGGGAGGTGAACGGGTATGCAGGGGCGCGGCTCTCCGCCCCGGAGCTACCGCCGGGGCCCTTGAAGCCGCGGGGTCGTACTCGCTGAGCAGGGCTTTATAGGGCTCCAGAGGTCAGCGGAAGTGGGGGCGTGGATCGCACCTGACTGTCAGGCGTGACTTGCTGCTGCAAGTTTGCTTTGCGATACCGTCCGGGGTCGGCTGTCAGGCGGAGGTCTCGCCGTGTGTGTGCAGGTCTGGACGGACCAATGCTGACTCTGCTGACGGGTGGTCAGCTAACCGCTCGTCCAGGCGTGCTCCCGACCTCACGCCGACCATGCTTGCTGAGCTGTGCCGAGGGCCGAGTTGACCGCCCCGGCCGCGAGGCAGGGCACCTCGGACAGGTGCGGCCGGGGCGGGGTGTGAGTGGCCTCATGGTCGACGCGAACGGTGACGGATCCGCCGGCCCGGTGGCTGTCCAGGAGCACCGGACCGGCGGAAGTTCTTGGCCCCTGCCATTCCGTTCCGGACGGGGCAGAGGTGACGCCTTTCCGAGGGACGTGACGGGACCGGCGACGAAAACGGCCCTGATCCGGCCGATCGGGCGCATGCTTGTCGGGATTTTGGCACCCTCGCCGAGGGCGGGCGTTCCCTCGAACTCGTCCGCGCCATCTCAGCGGCTAGGGGGGCGACGGGGAGGGGTGAGGGGCATGAGCACCATTATGGGACTCTGTGGAAAAACTGTCAACATTTATGGGCTGCGACAAGGATGCGTACGCGACATGGCGTAGGGGTATAGAGGCTGGGCTCCTGAGAAGCGAGTGGGCCGCTTGCCGTGAATCGTAAGTAAGCAGAGCCTATATACAGGGATTGTGGCATGCCAGTCCGTGTGGAGGTGCGAGTCGATCGATCGGTCCTCGTCTTCGCGCTGCGGACGGGCTGAGTGCCCACTGTGCAGTAACTGTCGACAGGATGAGGCCGTGTACGCCTCTCCTGGACGTGGTCAACCTGAATCCCAGCTCGCGCCGCCCGCCTTGCCGGAGGGTCATCCGTGCCAGCGGCGGCCCAGCGGCGAGTACGCGATCCAGCGTCCTACTCCGAGTCGCTGGTGCGGGGCGCGGCGCCGCAGTCGTTGTGTTCGGCCAAAGCGCTCAGGATGCGCTTGGCGGCCTGGGTGGGTGTCACCTCGCCGTCTCTGACTTGCTGTTCCAGGGCGGGTGTCACTGACTGCACGGCTTGGCTGGAGTGCAGGCGACCGAGCAGCTCTTCACGCACCATGGTCCAAGTCCAGTCGATCTGCTGGGTGCGGCGCTGCTCGGTGAGACGTTCGGTGGACTCCAACAGGGTCCAGTGCTGTTCCAGTCGCTCCCAGACGGAATCGAGACCGGTCGACTCCCGGGCGCTGCAGGTGAGCACCGGCGGGGTCCAGTAGGCGTCCCTGCCGTGCAGCAATCGCAGGGCGCCCGCCAACTCCCGTGCAGCGGCTCGGGCGTCGCGCTGCTGAGGGCCGTCCGCCTTGTTGACGGCAATGATGTCGGCCAGCTCCAGGATGCCCTTCTTGATGCCTTGCAACTGGTCACCGGTACGGGCCAGCGCAAGCAGCAGGAAGGAGTCGACCATGTTCGCCACGGCCGTCTCGGACTGGCCGACGCCGACGGTCTCGACCAGGACGACGTCGTAGCCGGCGGCCTCCACCACGACGATCGACTCGCGGGTCGATCGGGCGACGCCGCCGAGGGTGCCGGCCGTGGGGGAGGGGCGGACGAAGGCCGCGGTGTCGACGGCCAAGCGTTCCATGCGGGTCTTGTCGCCGAGGATGGAGCCGCCGGTTCGACTGGAGGAAGGGTCCACGGCCAGGACGGCGACCCGGTGCCCTCGTTCCGTCAGCATGGTGCCGAAGGCGTCGATGAATGTGGACTTGCCTACGCCTGGTACCCCGCTGATCCCGATCCGCCGGGCCCTGCCGCTGTGCGGCATCAGCTCCGTCAGCAGCCGCTGGGCCATGGCCCGGTGCCGGGGGTGAGTGGATTCGACGAGTGTGATGGCGCGGGCGATGACCGCCCGCTCACCGTCGAGCACTCCCTTGACGTACGTGCCGAGGTCGATCGCCATGGTGATTGAGGCCTTCAGAGATCGTGCCGGAGGGCGGTGGCCAGCCGCCGGACCAGGTCGTGGGCCGCATCCGGGATCACCGTCCCAGGCGGAAAGACGGCCGCTGCGCCCATCTCCAGCAGCTCGGGAACGTCCTGAGGCGGGATCACCCCGCCTACAACGATCATGATGTCCTCGCGACCCTGGTCGGCGAGCTGCTCGCGCAGCGCCGGGACGAGGGTGAGGTGACCGGCGGCCAGCGACGAGACGCCCACGACGTGCACGTCCGCCTCGACGGCCTGGCGGGCGACCTCGGCCGGCGTCTGGAACAGCGGACCGACGTCGACGTCGAAGCCCAGGTCGGCGAAGGCGGTCGCGATCACTTTCTGGCCGCGGTCGTGTCCGTCCTGGCCCATCTTGGCGACGAGGATGCGCGGACGCCGCCCCTCCGCCTCCTCGAAGTCGTCCACGAGGGACCGTGTGCGGTCCACGGAGGGGGATTGACCTGCTTCCTTGCGGTATACGCCGGAGATCGTGCGGATCTGGCCCGCGTGCCTGCCGTAGACCTTCTCCAGGGCGTCCGATATCTCCCCGACCGTGGCCTTCGCCCGGGCAGCGTGCACAGCGAGTTCCAGCAGGTTGCCCTCGCCCCCGGCGGCTCGGGTTAGCGCCCCCAGGGCGTCCTGGCAGGCCGTCTCGTCGCGCTCCGCGCGCAGCCGGCGCAGCTTCTCGATCTGCTGGTTGCGCACCGAGGAGTTGTCGACCTTGAGGACGTCGATCTTCTCGTCGGTCTCCACCCGGTACTTGTTAACCCCGATGACGGGCTGCCGCCCCGAGTCGATGCGGGCCTGCGTACGCGCGGCGGCTTCCTCGATCCGGAGCTTCGGTATGCCCGCGTCGATGGCCTTCGACATGCCGCCCGCCTGCTCCACTTCCTGGATGTGCTGCCAGGCGCGGCGGGCGAGGTCGTGTGTCAGCTTCTCGACGTATGCGCTGCCGCCCCAGGGGTCGATCACGCGTGTCGTGCCGGATTCCTGCTGGAGCAGGAGCTGGGTGTTGCGGGCGATGCGTGCGGAGAAGTCGGTGGGCAGGGCGAGGGCCTCGTCGAGGGCGTTGGTGTGCAGCGACTGCGTGTGTCCCTGGGTCGCCGCCATCGCCTCGACGCAGGTGCGGGTGACGTTGTTGAACACGTCCTGGGCTGTGAGTGACCAGCCGGATGTCTGCGAATGGGTGCGCAGCGAGAGGGACTTGGGGTTCTTCGGGCCGAACTCCTTGACCAGCTTCGCCCAGAGGAGCCGGGCGGCCCGGAGCTTCGCGATCTCCATGAAGAAGTTCATGCCGATCGCCCAGAAGAAGGAGAGGCGAGGGGCGAACGCGTCCACGTCCAAGCCCGCCGCCTGCCCCGCCCGTAGATACTCCACCCCGTCGGCCAGGGTGTACGCCAGCTCCAGGTCGGCCGTCGCGCCGGCTTCCTGGATGTGGTAGCCGGAGATGGAGATGGAGTTGTACCGGGGCATCTTCTGGGAGGTGAACGCGAAGATGTCGGAGATGATCCGCATCGAGGGGCCGGGCGGGTAGATGTAGGTGTTGCGGACCATGAACTCCTTGAGGATGTCGTTCTGGATGGTCCCGGCCAGCTTCTCGGGGGCGACCCCCTGCTCCTCCGCGGCGACGATGTACAGGGCGAGCACGGGCAGCACGGCGCCGTTCATCGTCATGGACACCGACATCCGGTCCAGCGGGATGCCGTCGAAGAGCTGGCGCATGTCGTAGATCGAGTCGATCGCCACGCCCGCCATGCCGACGTCACCCGTCACCCGGGGGTGGTCGCTGTCGTAGCCGCGGTGGGTGGGCAGATCGAACGCGATGGACAGGCCCTTCTGTCCTGCCGCGAGGTTCCGGCGGTAGAAGGCGTTGGACTCCTCGGCCGTGGAGAAGCCGGCGTACTGACGGATCGTCCAGGGCTGGTTGACGTACATCGTCGGGTACGGGCCGCGCACGTACGGCGCGATGCCGGGGTAGGTCCCGAGGAAATCGAGCCCCTCCAGGTCCCGTCCCGTGTACAGCGGCTTGACCTCGATGCCCTCCGGCGTCTCCCAGAGCAGGTCATCGCCCTCGGAGACTCGCTCGACCGCCGTACGCCACTCGTCGACGGTGGCCTCGGCCTTCGGCGTTCCGAGCTTGATCCCGGAGAAGTCAGGGATGGACATCAGGACACTCCCATGCGGTCGAGGGCCGCGGAGAGCACTGCGACTGCGTCGCAGCCCCTGAAGACGTACGTATCGACACCGGTGTGGTGCCCCGGGGGGCCGGCGAGGGATACGTGCTCGGCGCCCGCGATCCGTAGTTGTCCGGCGACGGACTCGGCCTGCTCCGCGTAGAGCGCGTCGCTGGAGCAGAGGCACGCCTCCCGGGCTCCGCTCTCCTCGAAGGTGCCGTCGACGACGGGTTCGATACCGCCGGCCAGGAACAGGTTCGAGGCGAAGGCGAGGCGCGCGGTCTGCGCGGCTGCCGGGCCCAGCGCGGCCAGGAAGACGCGTGGCCGGGCGCCGGTGGCGGCGAGGTGGGCGTCGGAGCGGGCGCGGAGCACCTCGAACGCCTCGTCGCGGCGCACCCGGGGAAGCCCTTCGGACGGTGGCTCCGGGAACGGCTCGCGTACGACCGGTTTCTCCGTCAGCAGCGGGAACTCACTGACACCCGTCACCGGTTCATGCCGTGTGGACAGTTTCGCGCTGCGTACGGACCAGGTCGCGGCGAGTCTCTCGCCGACCAGCCCGGAGCGCAGGGCCGTCTGCTGGCCGCCTGCCCGCTCGATCTCCTGGAAGAACGCCCAGGCCGCCTGCGCCAGATCGTCGGTCAGCCGCTCCACGTACCACGAGCCGCCGGCGGGATCGATCACCCGGGACAGGTGGGACTCCTCGATGAGAATGGTGGAGGTGTTGCGGGCGACGCGGCGCGCGAACGCGTCCGGCAGACCGAGCGCGCTGTCGAAGGGCATCACGGTGACGGAGTCGGCTCCCCCCACCCCGGCGGCCAGAGTCGCGACGGTGGTGCGAAGCATGTTCACCCACGGGTCCCGGCGCGTCATCGTCACCGGCGAGGTCACCGCGTGCTGGAGCTGTGCCCCCGCCCGGCTTGCCCCGCAGGCGTCGGCAACCCGCGACCACAGCCGTCGCGCCGCTCGCAGTTTGGCCACGGTCAGGAACTGGTCGGCCGTCGCCGCGTAACGGAACTCCAGCTGTCCGCATGCTGCCTCGACGTCAAGGCCCGCCGCCGTCAGCTCGCGCAGGTAGGCGACTCCCGTCGCCAGGGAGCAGCCCAGCTCCTGCGCCGCGGACCCGCCTGCCTCATGGTGGGGCAGCGCGTCGACGGTGAACGCCCGCAGTCCCGGGTATTGCGCGGCGCACTGCCGCGCGAGACCGAGCAGCGGTGCGGTATCCAGCGCCTCGCCCGTACGCGCCTCGTGGCCCAGCGGATCGGCTCCCAGGTTGCCCCGCGCGACTGTCCCGGCGATGCCTCGCTCCTCGTACAGCCGCAGCAACTCCTCCGCGGCAGCCGGTACGTCGCGTCCGGCGTCGAGGACGAGCGGTGCCAGGTCGAGATGGACGCCCTTCAGTACCCCTTCGAGCGCAGGTACCGGGATGCCGGTGTCGCCCACGACCAGCCAGAGGGAGGTGACCCCGTTCTCAAGGTCGGTCAGGACCGAGTTGCTGTCGGCCACCGTGTGCTGTTGGCGCACGTCCCAGCCGCCGACCGTGTTCCCCTGCGCCCGCCCGCCGCGCACGAAGGGCGCACTGCCGGGAAGGCCCGGGTCGGGCGCGGCGTCGCTCTCGGTGTAGAGGGGCCGGGTGCGCAGCCCGTCCTCCAGCTCGGTGGACAGGACGTCCTCCGCTGAGGTCGCGGAGATACTTCCACCTGACTTGCGCAGGACATCCCGTACGAGGTTGCGCCACTGCTCATGTGAGGCGTCGGGGAACTCGGCGGCGAGCGGGAGCCCGTCGTCAGGCAGAACGGTCATGGAGGCCCTAACGAGGTCGTGGGACGAGGCGTGGGGGCGGACGGGCCTCGCAAGGTCGTTTCGCCGTGCCCGGCCGATGTGCGGTCGACTGCGGTCGACGGGAGCCGAGGTCCCGAGCAAGGCGCTGTCGCGTCGGGGGTTCGCTCCGTGCGATGTCGGCCGTGGCCGGTTCCTTCCCTGCCTGTGTGATGCCCCTGGGTGGGTGGCGAGCCCGCTCAGGAGGCGTCTGGCTTCGGGAGCCATACTAAAAGGCGCTCTAAAAATGTCAACAGTTTACGGAGTGGTCACCCGAGAAGGGTTCCTCGTCACCTTGATCGGCCTCAGGTCGGCCGAGCCAGGTTGATAAGGGAGTGCATGGATCGCCTTGGAGGACGCGCTGCAGTTCCTATGTGGTGGCCTGTAGAGAGGCGGCGAGAAAATGTTGACAGATTTGCCTCGGCTCCCGCATGGTGCTCCTGACCGCAACGTTCCATCGCGTCACCCCGGCCAGCCGGCGGTCGCCCGGAGCAGCAGGCCCGTGAAGCCCTCTCCGTATGCGCCGCACGGCCGCTGCGGACACGGCTGATTGTCGTCATTGTCTGCCATCGCAAGCACCTGGCCTGCACGCCCAGCCAGAATCGAGTGACCACCATGCCGATAGACATCACCCATCTCGCTGAGGCCGCACGCTTCCAGCCCCCAGGCCACCACGGCGTCGGCCCCATCCATCTCTTCGGTGGCGAGCAGTACGACGGCGCCGTGACGGCAGCCCTGTCGCACTACGTTCCCGGTGGGCGAGCGGACATGTCGCCCGTCGCGCTGGAGACGCTCTACATCGTGCTGACCGGCGCCCTGACCCTCACCGAAGGCGACGGGACCACTCACGTCCTGCACGCTCTCGACGGGGCGCGCCTCACCACCGGAACGCTCCGGGCAGTCGAGAACCACACCAATCTCGCAGCGAGCATGCTCGTGATCCGACCGAACCCGGCCAGCCCGTCGTTCAGCGCCCCGGAGGCCCGTTCATGACCGGATCACTTGCCGGACTGCTCGTCGTCGACCTGACCCGCGCGCTCGCCGGGCCCCAGGCGGCCATGATGCTCGGTGACCTCGGCGCCCGTGTGATCAAGGTTGAGAGTCCCGCGGGGGACGACACCCGTTCCTGGGGGCCGCCTTTCGTCCAGGCGGACGACGGCACCGAGGAGTCGACGTACTTCCTGTCGTGCAACAGGAACAAGGAATCGATCACGCTCAATCTGAAGCGGGACGAGGACGCACAGGTGCTCGCCCGGCTCATCGAACAGGCAGACGTCCTGCTCGAGAACTACAAGCCGGGCGCGCTGCAGCGACTCGGATTCGGGACCGCACGGCTGATAGAGCTCAATCCCCGGCTGGTGGTGCTGTCGATCAGTGGATTCGGCCACGACGGACCCGAAGCGAGCCGTGCCGGGTACGACCAGATCGCGCAGGGCGAGGGTGGCCTGATGTCCCTCACCGGACCGGATCCCGCGCACCCCCAGCGCGTCGGCGTACCGATCGCCGACCTGCTCGCCGGCATGAACGGCGCCTTCGGCGTGCTCGCCGCCCTGCGCGAACGCGACCGCACCGGCCGGGGGCAGATCGTGCGCACGTCGCTGCTGGCCTCCGTCGTCGCCGCCCATGCCTTCCAGGGGACGCGCTGGACCGTGGCCGGCGAGGTCGGCCGGGCGCAGGGGAACCAGCACCCGACGATCGCTCCGTACGGACTGTTCCGCTGCGCGGGTGGAAGCGTGCAGATCGCCTGCGGGAACGACGCCATGTGGCGGCGCCTCTGCGTGGCCTTCGACCTCGCGGCGGACGACCCGCGCTATGCGACGAACGCCGACCGCCTGGCGAACCGGGAGAGCCTCACCGCACTGCTCGAGAACGCGTTCTTGGAGCTCGGGCCGGACGAACTCCTGGACCAGCTCGCCGACATCGACATACCGGCCGGCCGGGTCCGCACCCTCGACGAGGTCTACGAGTGGGAGCAGACCCGCTCCCAGGGGCTTCTCGTCGACGTCGAGCACCAGAGTCTGGGGAAGATCTCGCTGCCGGGATCGGCCCTGCGGACGTACACCGTCGACGCCGACGGCGCCGAGACGGAGACGACCCGCGTCAGCCACCGTCCCCCGCCCGTCCTCGACGCCGATGCCCAGGCCGTCCGGGGTTGGCTGGACACCGTGGCAGGCGTTCCCTCGGCCTGAGAGCGGATCGCTGGCGCGGACCCGTCCGAGCAGAGCCCCGAAACCCGAGCCGAGGTTCCGAAGCTCCCGAGCAGAGCTTCTGACGACTTCACACAGCACCACCTTCCAATACGCCCACACCCATCACGTCTGCGTCGGCCGGGACGGCCCGCACGCAGACCGAGAAGGAGATCTCGGTGAGAGATATCGAGCCGGTGCAGGCCGCTCAGCAGCTGCGGCAGGCGTTCGGATGTTTCCCCTCCGGAGTCACCGCCCTGTGTGCCTACCGCGACGGCGAGCCCGTGGGGCTCGCCGCAAGCTCATTCACCTCCGTGTCGATGGACCCACCACTGGTGTCGGTGTGCATACAGCACACCTCCACGACCTGGCCCAAGCTGCGGGAGCGTCCCAGGCTGGGGCTGAGCGTGCTGGCCGAGGGCCAGGACGAGATCTGCGCCCGGCTGGCGAGCAAGGGCGGAGACCGGTTCGCCGGCGTGGACTGGTTCGCCTCCGACGACGGCAGCGTCTTCGTGGAGGGCGCCACGCTGTGGCTGGACTGCACGATCCAGGAAGAGGTGCCGTGCGGGGACCACGACATCGTGCTGCTCGGCATCCAGGGTCTCAGCGCGGTCCTCGACACCTCCCCCCTCGTGTTCCACGGCAGCCGCTTCCGGCGTCTGGCCAGCATCTGACGGGGGAAGGCGTCGTCCTTCCCGGACGACCGATACGCAGCGGCAGCACGAAGCGTGCCGGCCAACGGTTGTGAGGAATTGAGGCTAACGATGGAGAGCATGCAAGCGCCGGACGGCGCGCGGCGGAGAGGGGTTCCGGCAGCGGTCGTCGACGCTCCCGGAAGTGAACCGCGGTTGGGTTCGGTCACGTTGCGGCCGCGTACGCCTGGCACCACGCTCGTGGCAGTGGTCGCGGCGCCGCTGAATCCGCTGGACCTGGTGATCGCCTCCGGGACGTTCCACTCGGCTCGCCACGAAGCTCCGTACGTCCCGGGCAGTGAGTGCGTGGGCGTCGTGCTCGACTCGGACCGCTATGCGCCGGGCTCCTGGGTCTACGGCGAGTGCGACGCGTCGCCGGACACCCCGGGTTCCTTCGCGACGCAGGCGCTCATCGTCGATGAGGACCTCCTGCTGTTGCCCGAAGGCCTCGACCCCGTGCTCGCAGCGGCGGTCGGCAACTCCGGCACTGCCGCGTACATGCCGCTCGTCGAGAACGCCGGTCTGCGCCCCGGCGAGACCGTGCTGGTTCTGGGAGCCACCGGTTCGGTCGGGCAGCTGGCGGTCCAGGTGGCGCACCGCAGCGGCGCGAGCCGGGTGGTCGGCGTCGCCCGCGACCGCGCGGCCCTCGGACGCCTTCTCCAGCTCGGCGCCGACGCCGTCGTCGATCTGCGCCCCGACGAGAGCGTGGACGAACTGGCGGCCAGGCTGCGAGAGGTGGCCGGACCTGTGGACGTCGTCCTGGACGGCGTCTACGGACTGCCGTTGGAGGCGGCACTCCAAGTATGCGCACCACGGGCCAGGGTGATCAACATCGGCAACCCGGCCGGGCCGACCGCACAGGTGCCGGCCGGGCTGCTGCGCGGCAAGCAACTCACGCTGTCCGGCTTCGCGGGCCTGCACACCCCGTTGTCCAAGAAGCAGCCGGCGCTCACCTGGCTCTGGAGTGCCCTCGCCCGTGACGAGCTGGAGATCGACGTGCGCACCGTCGCGCTGGAGGAACTGCCGACGGCATGGCGGGCACAGGCGGCTTCACCGCACCACAAGTGTGTCGTCATGCCCCAGGACGCCCACGGCCACGAGGTGGGGCGGCCTGCCCTCACCTACCCGAGCGGCCGACCCGCTCCGTTCGACCACGCGCCGATCGCCCCTGCGGACCGCACCGAGGCAGGAGGGCGGGACGCATGACCACGCGCCCGGATCCCATCCCCGCCGCGCACTTCCGGCCTGTGGTGGACTGCCTCGTCGTCGGCGGTGGTCCCGTGGGGCTGCTGACGGCTCTCCTCCTCGGCCGGGCCGGTTTGCAGGTGTCCGTCGTGGAGCGCTGGCCGGAGCGGTATCCACTGCCACGGGCGTGCACCATCGACCACGAGGCACTCCGCATCCTGCAGTTCGCGGGCCTCATGGACGACCACGCCGACTTGTTCGAAGCATCCCAGGGGGAGCGGGGCGGGTACGAGTTCCGCAACGGTGAAGGCGAACTCCTGCAGGCCATCGACTGGAACCGTGCCTCCGAGTCGGGATGGGCGAACACCAACGGCTTCTACCAGCCCGATCTTGAGGCGGCCCTCGAAGACATGGCGGTCGCGACGCCGGGCGTGCGGGTCCACCGCGGATGGACCTTCCAGGACGTGACGCAGGACGCCGACGGAGTGTCCGTCCGGGTGGCCCGCACCGAGGATCCGGCCGAAACCGCGCAGCTCCGGTCTCAGTGGCTCATCGGCGCGGACGGGGCCAACAGCGTGGTGCGCTCCCAGCTCGGCATCGAGACCGGCGACTCGGGGTTCCAGGCCGACTGGCTGGTGGTGGACTACCAGCCGCTCGCGGAGGAGGACTGGAGTGCCTTCGTCACCCAGTACTGTGATCCGGCGCAACCCGCCACCGCGGTCAACAGCGGTCCGGGGCGACGGCGTTTCGAGTTCATGCGCCGCGCGGACATGACCGTCGAGGAACTGGGCCGGGACAGCACGGCCTGGCGGCTCATGGCGCCCTGGGGTGTGACACCGGAGACCGCCCGCCTGGAACGCCACGCCGTTTACACATTCCGGGGGAGCTGGGCGCACACCTGGCGCAAGGGAAACGTGTTCCTCGCGGGCGACTCGGCCCATCTGATGCCTCCCTTCCTCGGGCAGGGGCTGTGCTCCGGCCTGCGGGACGCCCGTGCGCTCACCTGGCGGCTGATCATGGTCCACCAGGGGCTGGCGACGCCGGCGGTGTTCGACACCTACGGGCCGGAGCGCTCCGGCCACGTGCGGGAGATCATCGACGAGGCGGTGGCCGCCGGTCGCGTCATCTGCGAACTCGACGTCGACCGAGCGGCCACACGGGACGCCGACATGAAGAAGCGGTCGTCCGATCCCGACGCCGTGACGCGGGAGCCCCCGCACCCGCGTCTGGGCGAGCCGTCGCTGACGATCCCGGGGAGGGACGCCGAAGGCCGGTTGGCACCGCAAGGGCGCATTCGTATCGCTGACCGGGAGGGGCTCTTCGACGATGTCGTCGGTGGCGGCTGGCAGCTGATCAGCCGTACCGGGGACCCTGCGGAGTACCTGAGTGACGAGGACACTGCCTGGTTCCGCGAGAGGGGTGGCGTGATCGCCGACGTTTCGCGCGGGGGCGGCCTCCAGGATGTCGACGGGACCTACGAGCGCTGGTTCGCCGAGCACGGGTGCGAGGTGCTTCTCGCCCGGCCGGACTTCTACGTCTTCGCGGCCGGCGAGCACGAGGACATCCCACGCTTCGTCTCACGTCTGCGTCAAGCGCTCCAGCCTGCGGCGGAATCGAGGTAATCGACGACGGGCCCGCGGCTCGCTCGGCCCGCCGGGACCCAGGGTTCACACGCCGGGCGGCCAGGGTGGATCCGGCTCCCCCTCTCTCGTAGTCAGGCCGACGGTCCGGTGACCGGACACGTCGGTGCGGGAGAAGGGGCGCTTCCACAAGGGGAATCAAGGAGGATTCCGCATGACCATGGACAAGTCGGCAACGCTCATCCGGGCAGGCGAAGACCCGTCCGACAAGGGCAGGGAGGCGACGGGGTGGCGTACGGCCATAGCGTCCGCGCTCGGGCTCACCGTCGGCCCCAGTGTTCTCACGGTCATGTCGTTCGGGGCGTTCATCGCCCCGCTTCACCGTGAGTTCGGCTGGGGTGTCTCCGACATCGGCCTGGCTGCTTCCTTCCTCAGCATCACGGTCATGATCATTTCGCCCCTGCAGGGTTACCTGGTCGACCGGTACGGGGGCCGCCGAGTCATCCTATGCAGTTCTCCGGTCTTCGGGCTCTCCCTCATGGGGATGTATTTCCTGCCCGACAACCTGTCCGTGTTCTACCTGGCCTGGGCCCTCATCCCGGTCTGCGGCCTGGGCCTCTGGCCGGTCTCCTACCTCCGGCTCACGGCAGGCTGGTTCGAGCGCAAGCTTGGGTTCGCGCTGGGGATCGCCAACTCTGGCATCGGGGTCGGCACGGTGATCGTCCCCATACTGACGGCGTGGCTGATCGGGGCGTTCGGCTGGCGAGCGGCTTTCCTCGGGCTGGGAGCGGTTGCGCTCATCGCCTTCCCGATCGCGTTCTTCCTCATCACGGAACCGAGCCCACGTAGGACGGATGTCAGTACGAGTGGCGATACGCTCAAGGTCGCAGCGCGTAGGCGGCCGTTCTGGCTCATCCTGGGCGCGTTCCTCCTGCTCGGGCTGGTCGGCTCGTCCATCACGGTCTACCAGATTCCCCTGTTGCTCGATGCCGGCGTCCCGGAGCACGTCGCCAACCTCGTGCCTGTCGCGCTCGGGCTCGCGCTCATCGTGGCCAGGGTCGTGACCGGGTGGCTGCTCGACCGCTTCAAGGCATCGGTGGTCATGGCCTTCAACCTCACCGGCGGTCTCATATCGGTGCTGCTCTTCGCGGCGGGACCGAACGTGGTGACGGGCCTCATCGCCGCGGCGCTGGCCGGTCTGCTGATCGGGGCCGAGTTCGACGTCCTCAGCTATCTCGTGCCTCGGCACTTCGGACGTATGGCCTACGGCAAGATCTACGGCATCGCGTTCTCGGCGTTCCAGATCGGCGGGGCGATCGCCGCGTCAGCGGTGAGCGCGAGCCGGGAGAGCTCGGGCTCCTACACTCCGGCGATGCTCACGCTGGCCGTCGTGTGCATGGTCTGTGCAGGCATGTTCATGTGCCTCGGCCCGTACCGGTACGACGCGGCGCACAAGTGAACACGAATCGAGGGCGCAGGAGGGTGCCGAGCCGACGACGCCCCCGACTCGGCAGTACTACCGAGGCACTGTCCTGGTCCGGCGTACGGACAGCGCACCCTGTCGTACGAATGAGCAGCATCACTCCCCCCCCCACACACACAGACCCACCCCACGAAGAAAGGCAGGGAACGTCATGAGGGCAACGCCACATCAGCATCCTGACGGTGCGCTTCCGGAGGCCCACCGGCCGCGGACGGGTGGCTCGTTCGACGCGACGGCGGTCACCTTCGCGGCGATGGGGCTCTTCGACGGACTGAGTGCGGACCAGCGTGAGCGGGCGCTGCTGCCCTGGACGAGCTCAGACCGTACGCACTGGAACTTCCTGCCGGAATCCGGCCGCCCGGGCGTGGCGCTCGGAGACCTGGACCGGCGACAGGAGGTGTTGGCGCACCGGCTGATCGCCGAGTCGATGTCGACCGCGGCGTACGCTCGTGTGGTCCAGGTGATGTCCAACGAGCACGTGCTCCGCGAACTGAACCAGTCCCTTTTCGGGCACGTCGCAGCCACGCTCCGCGACGCGCGCGGCTACTTCCTCGTCTTCTTCGGCCAGCCGCAGCCGGACACCACCTGGGGCTGGCGCCTGGTGGGCCACCATCTGTCGATCAACATCACCGTGGTCGACGGAGACCTGGTCAACGCCACCCCGTTCCTGCTCGGTGCCGAACCCGCCCGCTTCGGTCCCTTCCGGATCCTCGGGGAGGAGGAGGACGCGGCCTTCGTCCTTCTGGACAGTCTCACCGCCTCCCAGCAGCAGCGGACCCTCATCCATTCCAGGCCGCCGGCGGACTTCGTCACCCGGACCGTCGCGACCGTCGGAGAGGTCGAGTACCCCGCCTACCACGGGGTCGGCCGCCGCGACGCGATGATCACCGACGAGGACCGCAAGGCCCTTGCTTACTTCCGCGCCCACCCCCGGGGCTTCCGTGCCGGTGACCTCTCACCGGCCCAGCGCAAGCACTTCGACGAGCTGCTGGCCCTGTTCGTCGAGCGCGCCCGGCCGGGCCTCGTGGGCTTCGAGATGGACCGGATCGCGGCTGCCGGGGGAGTGGAGGATCTGCACTTCGCCTGGGCAGGCGGCACATCCATCGAGCAGCCGCACTACTTCCGCATCCAGGGCCCGGTCACACTCGTGGAATTCGACAACGCCGAGGACGACGCCAACCACGTGCACAGCGTCTGGCGTGACCCCTCCAATGACTTCGGTGCCGATCTCCTGATCCAGCACCTCCTCGATCACGACCACACCGGGGGACGCGAAGACACCGCCGACTGACCGGCGGGCGGACTCCGGAGGATCTCCTGATCGCCCGGAACCCGGACGGCAGTGACGCCGTCCGGTGCAGGACCGCCGGCCGACTGACGGCCCGGTGCCTGAGGCGCGATAACAGCAATGACCGACACGGGTCCCGGGGAACATCCCGAGGACCAGGAAGGGAAAACACATGAGGATCGTGGGCATCAGGCGACCGCGTGCCGATTACGGGGTGGAGGTCGCGGCCCTGGCCGACGACGGCGGGGTCACCGTCATCGCCTCACTGGCGGATTTCTGGGCCGACCCGGCGGGACATCTCTCTCGGCCGCCCGGGGGTCCGACACTCGACGCCGCGTCGGTCGAGCAGGTGCCGCCCGTGCTTCCCGACGCACGTGTGTTCTGCATCGGACTCAACTATTCGGAGCACGCCGCGGAAGGGGCCTTCCGCGACCAGGAGCTGCCCCCCTATCCCACCCTGTTCGCCCGGTGGACCCAGTCACTCACCGTTGACGGTGCGGAGGTTCCCGTTCCCTCCAACGAGGAGGGCCTGGACTGGGAGGGCGAGGTCGTCGCCTGGGTGGGGGCACCGCTCGTCGACGCGACACCCGAGGAGGCCCTGGGGTCCGTCATCGGGTACTCCGCGTTCAACGACCTGACCTCGCGCAAAGCGCAGAAGCTGACGTCCCAGTGGATTCTGGGCAAGAACGGCGACCGGTCCGGGCCCATCGGCCCGATGGTGCCCGCTGCCGAGGTCGGCGACCTCACCCAGGGCCTCAGGCTGCAGACGCGCGTCAACGGCGTGACGGTGCAGGATGCTCGAACCGACCAGATGATCTACCCGGTCGGAGACACGCTGTCCCTCATCTCGCACACCCTGTCCTTGCGCCCGGGCGACATCCTCGCGACCGGTACGCCGTCGGGAGTCGGTTACGCCCGTAAGCCCCCTCAGCTACTGCAGCCGGGGGACACGGTCGAGGTCGAGGTGGAACGTCTGGGGAAGGTGCGCAACACCGTCGTGGACAACCGGCATCGATCGGCGGGTGACTCCTCCTTGCGTCGCCCTTCCTTCGGGGGCGTCGAAAACCAGCTCACCTCGAGGCACTGAGCCCGGGCCAGCCAGGTGCCGAGGGCGCACGGGCACCGTGAGGTGCGCCGGCGCCGTTGGCCCGGCTGGTCCGCCCGATGGGGACCCCATGAACGGTCGGGTTCAGGGGGTGCCCATGGGCCGTTGCCGTCCGCAGCACAGCCGGATCCGAAGGCCCCGCGGCACGGTCCAGGGGCGGGTCCACACCATCGACCTACTAAGAGCGTCCGCCAGTAGGTAGGGCGGGTTGTGACATGTGGCAGCAGTGCAGGCGGGCGATCATCGAAGACATGGCCAACCGCCTGGCCGAGGTGCCGGGCGTGATCGGAGTACTGCTCGGCGGCAGCCGGGCACGTGGAGAGCACTGGCCGGAATCAGACTGGGATCTCGGCGTCTACTACCGTCGCCCTTAATTCGCTGTGGCCCGAAAAGGGATTTGTGTACGGTGCCCGGATGGCTTCTCAGCGTTCCCTTCTGCCGCGCTCGACACCGGCCGCCTCGGGGATGTCGTCCCGCTCGATCGTCGCGCTTCTGGATCGGCTCGAAGCACGATCAGGCGAGAGCCACTCCATCATGGTCGTGCACCATGGTCACGTCGTCGCCGAAGGCTGGTGGGCGCCGTACTCGGCCGACCGCCCGCACCTTCTCTACTCGCTGACCAAGTCGTTCACGTCGATCGCCGTGGGGCTCGCGATCGGCGACGGGCTGCTCTCGCTGGACGACCGTGTGGTGGACGTGTTGCCCGACCGCGTCCCGGCCGACGTCTCGGAGCAAGGGCGCCACATCACCGTTCACCACCTGCTGTCCATGACGGCCGGGCACTCCACCGACAGCCTCGCCGAAGCCTGGGAGCGGGAACCCGACGACCTGGTGAAAGGCTTCCTGAGCCTGCCGTTCGCCGCGGCCGCGGGAACGCGGCACGTCTACGACAACTCGACCACCTACATCCTGGCCCGGATGGTCGAACGGGTCACGGGCCGCGGTCTCCCGGAGTTCCTCGACGAGCGCCTGTTCACGCCGATGGGCATCGACCACGCCGAATGGGACCGGGTAGCCAGTGGCGCCGCCTTCGGATTTCATGGACTGCACCTCACGACCGAAGGCGTCGCCGCCTTCGGCGAACTGCTGCGGCGCGGGGGCATGTGGGGCGACCAACAACTCGTCCCACGCGGTTGGGTGGAGCTTGCGACCAGACGGCACGTCGACAGCGAGTGGATCCTGGACGGATCGGGCCAGGCGGACTTCTCTTACGGCTACGGCTACCAGTTCTGGATGTCGCGGCACGGCTTCCACGGCCATGGTTCCTATGCGCAGCAGTGTGTGGTCGTCCCGTCCCACGACCTCGTTGTCACCGTGACCGCCGAAGGAGAGTCCCAGGACGTGCTCGACGCAGTTTGGGAGTGCCTGCTGCCCGGCGTGGGTCACGCGGGAAGCAACCAGGACGACGAGATCCTCGCCGACCGGCTGCGGCAGCTTTCCTTGTCGCCGGTGCCGGGTTCGGCCGGCCCGGGGCGGGCGGTCAGCGCGAAACTCGACGCCTCGGCCGAGAGATCGGCCCTGCCCGACGGAACGACGGTCACTGTCGGTCCCACCGACGGCGGATGGCTCGTACGATTCGAGTCGCTCCTCGATATCGAGGTCGGCCACGGCGACTGGCGGGAGAGCGCCCCGCTCGGCCGGCCGATCGTCGCGGCCGGCGCCTGGCATGGCAGCACCTACGTCGCCGATCTATACGTCATCACCACCCCGCACCGCGTTCGGCTGGCCGTCGACGCCGACGCGGGAACCGCGACGGCGACCTGGAGCACCCTGCCCCTGACCGGCCCCAGCCTGGAATTGCATGTGCGGTCGCCGCTTGTGACACGGCCAGACGTCGCGTAGGAGCACTGTCCGTCGACGCTGGGGGAGCGGGCCAGTTCGAGTCCTAAGTGTCGACAGTTTCAGTTAGGAGAGAGGTGCTGTCCGGCTCGGGCAGCCTGTATTTCCCAGGCGGTGCGGCCGGCGGAGTCGCGGATGGAGTGGGACGTCACCCGAAGTGTCGGCAAAGCGGTAGCGGCTTGTCGGCTACGGTTGTCCTTGCAGCTCATCCAGGCGCCCTGTGGACACGCACGAAAGGTCGACACAACATGACAGCTCAGTCAGCCGAGGTGGCGAACGACCTCGCTCACCCCGACGAGGTGAGCAGGGCCCATCACACGCTGCGACGCGAGATCATGCACGGCGACCTCCGCCCCGGCGATCCCCTGTCGCAGGTCGCGCTCGCCCGAAAGCTGGGAGTGAGCCGCGGCCCTCTGCGCGAGGCGCTCAGGATCCTGCAGCGCGAGGGATTCGTCCAGCAGGAGTCCCAGCACCGCGCCCGGGTGACCACGTTCAGCAACGAGGACCTCGACGAGCTCTACGCGATGCGCATCACTCTCGAAGCGCTCGCGGTCGGGATCGCCGTACCGCGCATGAGCGAAGCGCATCTCGAGCAGCTCGACCAACTGCTGGAGGAGATGGACGAGAAGGCGCGCACGGGCGACGTCGAGCAGTGGGAATGCCCGCACGAGCTGTTCCACCGGGCCCTGGTGCACCCGTCCGGTCCGCGCATGGAACGGGAGCTCGCCTTGCTGTCGGACCACGCCACGCGCTACCGCCTCGCGTTCGTCTCATGGAACCCGCTCGAATGGCGGGCGGAGACGAGCGCACAGCACCGCGTGATCGCCGATGCGGTGAAGGCGCGTGATGCCAGTGCCGCTTCCCAGGCCTTGGCGGCTCATCTGGGCCGTACTGCTCTCGTCGTGCTCTCCATCGCGGCACCTACGTATGAACCCGCGCGAATCCGCCGGGCCCTGGCTGTCGCCTCCGGTCAGTAGCTGCGGCGCTGCCAGCTCTCTTTCTCCGTGGCGTCCCCCTGCCGTACGGCAGGGGGACGCCCTGTTCAGTCCTCGTTCGCTGCCGAGGGCAGTTGTGTCTGGATGAGTGCCATGACGGAGGAGTCGGTGAGCGTGGTGACGTCTCCCAGCTCGCGGTTCTCGGCGACGTCACGCAGCAGGCGGCGCATGATCTTGCCGGAGCGGGTCTTCGGCAGCTCCGCCACCGGCAGGACGCGCTTGGGCTTGGCGATCGGCCCGAGCGTGGTGCCGACGTGGTTACGCAGCTCTGCGACCAGCTCCTCCGAGGCGGTGGCCGTCCCGCGCAGGATCACGAAGGCGACGATGGCCTGACCGGTCGTCTCGTCGTTGGCGCCGACCACGGCTGCCTCGGCGACGGAGGGGTGCGACACGAGGGCCGACTCGACCTCGGTGGTCGAGATGTTGTGCCCGGACACGAGCATGACGTCATCCACCCGGCCGAGCAGCCAGATATCGCCGTCCTCGTCCTTCTTGGCACCGTCGCCGGCGAAGTACTTGCCCTCGAAGCGCGACCAGTAGGTGTCGAGGAAGCGCTGGTCGTCGCCCCAGATGGTGCGGAGCATCGACGGCCACGGCTCGGTCAGGACGAGATAGCCGCCCCCGCCGTTCGGCACTTCATGGGCCTCGTCGTCGACGACGGTGGCCGAGATGCCGGGCAGGGCCCGCTGGGCGGAGCCGGGCTTCGTCGCCGTGACCCCGGGAAGCGGCGAGATCATCATGGCGCCGGTCTCGGTCTGCCACCAGGTGTCCACGATCGGGCAGGCATCGGCGCCGATGTGCTTGCGGTACCAGATCCAGGCCTCGGGGTTGATCGGCTCACCCACCGAGCCGAGCACACGCAGCGACGACAGATCGAACTTGGCGGGGATGTCGTCCCCCCACTTCATGAACGTCCGGATCGCCGTCGGCGCGGTGTAGAGAATCGTCACGCCGTACTTCTGGACGATCTCCCAGAAGCGCCCCTGGTGCGGGGTGTCGGGCGTGCCCTCGTACATGACCTGGGTCGCGCCGTTGGCCAGCGGTCCGTAGACGATGTACGAGTGTCCGGTCACCCAGCCGATGTCGGCGGTGCACCAGTACACGTCCGTCTCGGGCTTGAGGTCGAAGACCGCATGGTGGGTGTAGGCCGTCTGGGTCAGGTAACCCCCGGACGTGTGCAGGATGCCCTTCGGCTTACCCGTGGTTCCCGACGTGTAGAGGATGAAGAGCGGCTGCTCCGCGTCGAACGCCTCGGGCGTGTGCTCGGCAGACTGCCGGGCGGTGATCTCGTGCCACCAGACGTCCCGGCCCTCGGACCATGCGGTGTCCTGCCCCGTGCGGCGGACCACCAGGACGTGCTCGACGCTGTCGATGCGCGAGACTGCGTCGTCCACCGCGGGCTTGAGCGCGGAGGGCTTGCCGCGGCGGTAGCCGCCGTCGGCGGTGATGACGACCTTGGCGTCGGCGTCCTGGATGCGGGCGGCGATGGCGTCCGCGGAGAAGCCGCCGAAGACCACCGAATGGGCTGCGCCGATACGGGCGCAGGCCAGCATCGCCACGGCGGCTTCCGGGATCATCGGCAGGTAGACGGCGACCCGGTCGCCCTTGCCGACACCGAGCTCCGTCAGCGCGTTGGCGGCGCGGGAGACCTCGTCCTTCAGCTGGGCGTAGGTGATCGCGCGGCTGTCGCCGGGCTCGCCTTCGAAATGAATCGCGACCCGGTCGCCGTTGCCCGCCTCGACATGGCGGTCGACGCAGTTGTACGCGACGTTGAGTTTGCCGTCCGCGAACCACTTCGCGAAGGGTGGATTGCTCCAGTCGAGCGTTTCGGTCGGCTCCGTGGCCCAGGTCAGGCGGCGGGCCTGCTCGGCCCAGAAGCCCAGCCTGTCCGCCTCGGCCTGCTCGTACGCCTCCACCGTGACGTTGGCGTTCGCGGCCAGATCGGCAGGCGGTGCGAACCGCCGCTCCTCCTTGGCGAGGCTCGCGATCGACACACCGTCACCGGCCGCGTCAGCGACCCGTGATGCAGACATATCCGCTCACTTTCTCCGTCGACTCCATGCTTGGGCTCCCGTGCGAGGTGCGGACCACGGCCGACCGGGCCCCGGCGGAATGCGGCACCTCGCCCCGGGCCCGTCGGCCCCGTTTCGGCCGGAGGCCGGGAGTGCGGCGGAGGCTCCCGGTGGAGCGACGTTCCGCACGGCGTGGGTGGTCGTGCCTTCCGCCGTTTCGCCAGGATGGCATTCGCGTAAATGTAGCGTGTATCCAGGTATCAGTCCAGGGTTGCGGCTCCGGTCATGTGCCTTTGACATATGCAAGGTCACGAGATCGCTTCTGGCTGTCACTCAGGTCTTGGCACTGACGCCCGTCAACCTTCATGCTGACCCCAGGCCGCTGCCCCTGGGGGCGTCGCCTATTCCTGCGCCGACGGCAACCCCGCGCGCACTGCCGTACATTCCAGCGGCCACGCCGCTTCTCGCCGCACTCATTCACGCCGCCCACATCGCTGCCCTCTTCGGCACCGATCGCCGGCTCTCGCGCCGGCCACTCCCGGCCGGCTCTCCCTTGGGTAAGCAACAGGAGCATTCATGAATCCGTCCCGGCGTCCGCTTTTCGAGATGAGGTCCGGGCCCGTGCCGTCACCTCGTCAGGAGCGCGACGAGCAACGCCAAGCCGCCACCCCGTGCGTGGGTGTGCAGCACCGAAGACGGCGGCTCTCGCCTTCCGGGTGTGCAGGGGGTGGGCGATGACCGACCTGGCCGGTCAACTCGCCGCCGGGCAGGCCCTCGGGGCCCTGCCGCTGGTGGCCTTCCTCCTGATCGTCTGTCTCGCCGTGCTCCTGTACCTGCTGTACGGAGTGGAAGCCGACGGCACCAGAAACGTCTATGTCGCCGGCAGGTCCCTACGGCCACTGCCCAACGCCCTCGCGCTCACCGGTGATTACATCTCGGTCGTCACCCTGCTCTCCGTCACGGGTTCGGTGGCACTCACCGGGTTCGGTGGCATCGCCCTGGCGGTCGGAGGGGTCGGGGCGCTCGGGGTTCTGCTGTTGCTCGCCCAACCGCTTCGCACCGCGGGCCAGTTCACTCTCGGTGACACGTGGGACGCCCGCTTTCCCGGTGCCGCCGCGCGTGTGGCGGGTACCGTCGCGACACTCTGCTTCTGCCTCCCGCTGACGGTGGTCCAACTGGTGGTGGCCGGCTCCGCCGTCTCCTTCCTGCTCGGCCTGTCCGACATCGGGCCGGCCGCGCAGTTCTGCACCGCCCTCATCGGCGGGATCATGATCAGTGCCGCGTCCGTCAGCGGAATGCGGGGCAACACCGCCCTCCAGGTGATCAAGACCGTCGTGCTGCTCCTGGCCATGACGGTCCTGGCGGGACAGGTGCTGGACGAGTTCGGCTGGAATCCCGGCCGGCTGCTCGACGCGGCGGGGCGTGGGAGCACCGATCCCGGGCATTTCCACCTGGGGGGACTCCTCCGCGGCGACGGACCTGCGGGGACCCTGTCGCAGATCTCCGCACTGGTCACCGTGGTTCTCGGCGCCGGAGCGGCCCCTCACATCCTGATGCGTCTCAAGGCCGCCGCCGACGACGTGTCCGCGCGCCGCACGGTCACGTACTCCATCGGCCTGGTCGCCGCCTTCTCCGGGCTGGCGATCTTGCTGGGCCTGGGTGCGACGGCGCTCATCGGGGCCAAGAGTCTTGCGGCCGCCGACCCGGAGGGTCTGGCCGCGATCCCGCTCCTCGCTCTCCAGCTGGCTGCCGACGGTTCCAGCGGCGGCGCGATTCTCGCTCTGACGGTCTCGATGATCTTCCTCACCAGCCTCACGGTCGTGGCGGCCCTGACCCTCTCGTCGGCGGCGTCACTGGCACACGACATCTTCGGCCGTGGACGGTCGATGGCGACCGAGATCAAGCTGATGCGCTGGTCCGGCGCGACCGTAGGAGCGCTGGCCGTGGTGCTCGCGGTCGGGCTGCAAGGGAGAAACGTCGTCTCCCTCTCCCACTTCGCCATTGCGGCCACGGCGGCGGCCATCCTGCCCTCGCTCGTCCTCGGCCTGTTCTGGTCGGGTTACACGCGCGCAGGCATGCTCTGGAGTGTCTACGGCGGCATCGGCTGCTGCGCCGTGCTGCAGCTGTTCGGGCCGGCCGTTTCGGGAAGCCCCGACTCGATCCTGCCCGATGCCGACTTCGCCTGGTTCCCGCTGGACACGACAGGCCTGGCGTCCGTCCCGGTGGGCTTCCTCCTCGGGTGGGTGGCGAGCCTGGCGTCGAGATCGTCCACGAAGCGCATGACCCACTCGGAGGAGCCGGGCGAGGAGGGGCGAGCCTGGAGCGGCTTCGCATCTCCGCCCCCGACGTCCCGGATGTGACAGGTGCCGAACGGCGCCGAGAGGAGTCAGGCAGCCCCGTCCCCGGAAGGGGGCGGGGCCACGGCCCGAAGGAAGGCCTGCGTGAACGTCTCGATGGTCTCGTCCGCCGTGGGAAGGTCCGCCGCGGCCACGCGGCTCGTCACGGGGCGTAGCAGGAAATGCAGGAAAATGGGGCTGGTCATCTGCTGCGTGAGCAGGAGCGGTGGCATGTCGCGGATGCGGCCGGCGGCGGCTTCTTCGGCGAGCCATGCCCCCACGCCGGCCAGCAGGCGAGGAGTGACGCTCCGGAAGACCATCTGGACGTTCTCGTCACCAGGGCGGGCGAACACTTCCGCAAGGAGGGCCGGCAGGACGCGGGGCTCCCGCTCGAGGGCGTCGGCCAGGAGTCGGTAGAGCCGGCGGACGGTGTCCTCCAGGTCGCCGGTCCGTCCGGCCAGGACGGTCTCCATGTCGACGATGGGGCTGTGGCGCTCGAACACCGCGCGCAGCAGTTCGTCCCGCCCGCCGAACGTCGCGTAGAGGCTCGGCACGGAGCACCCGGCCGCGGCTGCCACCCGTTCGAAGGTCACTGTCCCCAGCCCTTGCTCGCTGATCAGGGCGGCTGTGGCTTCGATGGCGCGTTCCCTCACTGGCTTCCGCCCTCCCGGTTCGACGCCTGCGGCGCGCAGCGCCTCGTCCAGAGCCTGACGGGTGCCGCCGAGCCGGCGCAGCAGCGTGCTGCGGGAGACTCCGGCTTCCTGGGCGATGTCGCGCACGGTCACCTCCGCCGCAGGAACGCCTCGCGCGTCCGCGGCCCGGATGGTGGCATCGACGATCTCCTGAGGGACAGGAAGTGCTCCGCTACTTGACATACCTCTTAATGTACGGTGTATTCGAGTATCAGTCCAGCAGGCTTCGAATTGCCCAGGACATGCGGGGCCTTGTTCTGAAGGCCTCATGGGCGATGCAGCCCCTCGGCAGAGCGGTCAGGGCGACGTGGACAGCCGCCGACCACCACAGCTGTCACGAGTTTCCCTCGACACGGCTTTCGCAGGGCGTGGTTCCGGTCAAGGCGGGCCATGCCGGCGCTCCAACCCCGAAAGCAGACGATCATGCTGCGTACAGGAAGGTTCGCAGGCCCCATCGCAGGGCTGCGATTCGAGACTCCCACGTGTGCGGGACTCACGGACCAGGACGGGACTTTCGCCTACCGGGACGGCGAGATCATCGCCTTCTCGGTCGGGTCCGTCCTGATAGGCGCCGCGCGAGGCGCCGCACGCCTCACCCTTGCCGACATCGTCGCGCGAGTCGCCGGGAATCCAGGCAAACTCGCCGATCCGGGCCTGACCAACATCGCCCGCTTCGTGTACTCGCTCGACAGGGACGGTGACCTGGACGGCGGGGTCACCCTGACGCCTGGAATCCACGCGCTCGTGGGCGACCGGGTCATCACTTCCGTAACCAGACGACCCTCGCACCGGGGCCGGCCGACCTCATCCAGGCGTTCACCGACGATCCGGCCGTCTCGGGACTGCTCGACGACCTGAACCGGGCCAAGGCCTTCAGGGACGCCACGCCACGCACCCTCACATCGGCAGCCGCCGCGCGCAACGAGGTGCGCCGGAACCTACTCGGAATCCGCCGATACCGGGACGTCAAGATCCCTCTCCGGAACGGCTCGTTCGTCTATGCCGACGTCTACCGTCCGGACCACGATGATCCGGTCCCGGTCGTCATGAACTGCGGTGTGTATGGCAGGGCGTTCGTCCACCACACCATCTGCGACGAGCGGGACGCCGAGCGGCACGAGGTGATGGAAGAGCGGTACTTCTCCGGCAATCCCGATGGATACGAGTACGAGAACCACGAAAGCATCAACACGGCGACATGGATCCCCCGGGGCTACGCCCTCGTACGCGTGGACAGCCCCGGGGCGGGCAAGAGTCCGGGCACCCTCGGCATCTGGGGGATCGACGAGGCCGAGGCGTTCTACGACGCGATCGAGTGGGCCGGGGTGCAGCCCTGGTCCAACGGGAACGTCGGTCTGTGGGGTATGTCGTACTACGCGGTCAACCAGCACGCGGTGGCGAGCCTTCGACCGCCGCACCTCAAGGCGATGATCGCCATCGGCACGGATGCAGACCTCTACGAGGAGGTCATCTACACCGGGGGCATCCTCAACGAGGAGTTCTTCCCCTTCTGGTTCGAGAAGGGGATCGCGCCCGCGGTCTGCGGCGAGGTCGACGCGAAGGACTTCCTGGCGATGGCCAGGGCCAATCCCTTCAAGGACTCCGACCCCTCAGCGGTCTTCGGCCCGCGGTCCGAGGTCCTGATGAGTCCGGACCTCAGCAAGGTGACGGTGCCTCTCTGGACGGTCGCGGTGACGACGCACCCCGCCCACTTCCACCAACTCGGAAGCAGCGAGACCTATCTGAACACTCCCACGAAGAACAAGAAGATCGACTTCTGGGAGGACTGGTTCATGAAGTCCTACTCCGCCGCAGCGGCCGACGAGCACGTGGCGTTCTTCGACCACTGGCTCAAGGAAATCGACAACGGGATCATGGACAAGCCGCCCGTACGCCTGGAGATACGGACAGGGCGAGGTGCGTCGTACGTCCAGGAGGAGCAGGAGTGGCCGGTCGCACGCACCCGGTACGTCAAGTGGTACCTGGACGCGTCGCCCTCCGACCTGGACGGGCGCGTCCCCAGCGGCAACACGCTGCGACTGGCGACCACGGTCCCCGAGGCCGAGCGGTCCGTGACCTATTCGGCCCAGGTGGACCCGCTGGCCCCGGTGGTGCCGCAGGCACCGGTCGCCGGGGAGAACGCCATGACCATCGCCCCCTGCCGCCACGGCGCCACCTTCATCAGTGCGCCGCTGGAGGAGGACACCGTGCTTGCCGGCTACAGCAAGCTCGTGGTGTGGGTGGCATCCACCAGTGAGGACATGGACCTCTTCGTGGCTCTGCGCGTGCTGGACAAGGAGAACAGGGAAGTCGACTTCAGCGGCCCGGCGGTCATCCCCGGCGTTTCCACCCATCTCTATCCGCTGGCCAAGGGCTGGCTCAAGGTGTCGCACCGCGCCCTGGACACCGAGCGGTCGACCGATTTCCGGCCGAAGCACACGCACCTGCGCGCGGACCACGCCCCGCTGCGGGACGGCGAGATCGTACCGGTGGAGGTGGAGATCATCCCGAACACGGGCCTGGTAAGGAAGGGCCACCGCATCCGGCTCGACATCCAGCCGTACACCGGGGTCGGCCACGGCAACCGGCACGCGTACGACGCCTCTTGCCACGACGGCGCGCAGAACACGGTCTTCACGGGCCCGGAGCATCCGAGCTATCTGCAACTGCCCGTGCTGCCGCCCCAGTGACGGCAGTGACAGGAAGACGCGGAGGAACAGCGTGCGCCGGCCGCGCCCGGTTCCGACCGACCGCCACCGCACCACACATAGTCCTGAGCAGCCGAGAGAGCGAAATCGGAGTGGGGAGAACCTGATGAAGATCGAGGAACTGAGCGCCCGAGCGGAGATCCACGACGTACTGCTGCGCTACTGCCGCGGCCTCGACCGTGTCGACATAAGCCTGGTCCGCGGTGCCTTCCACCCCGACGCGTGGATCCAGTTTCCCGAAAGTCTGCATGTCGGCCCGGTGGACGGCTTCGTGGAGTTCCTCGCGGGTGAGATGCCGCGGTTCGTCCGGACCATGCACTTCCTCGGGAACAGCCTCGTGGAGTTCGACGGCCCCGACGCCGCCCACGTCGAGACCTACTTCCAAGCCGACCACCAGGGCTCGGAGAAGCATCAGTGGAAGGGCGAAACCGTCAAGCTGTGGGCGCGCTACCTCGACAGGTTCGAGCGGCGGGACGGGAAATGGCTGATCGCGCGCCGCGGAATGCTCGTCGAGTGGATGTACAGGTACCCGGCGGACGGGTGGTTCGACGATCACCCCGACGCATCGGTGGGACGGCGCGACGGAAGCGACCCCAGCCTCCGGAGAGTCGGTGGCTTCGGTGGGCCGCCTTTGACGGACCGTGCGTGGCCCGCCTGACTCGAAACATTTCGGCGCGTGCAGAGAGTCGTACCGCGCCCTCTCCGTCAAGAGACAGCCATGCGCATCCCGCCGACGCCCGGTCCACGGGACACACACGACGACACGGCGTCGGGCAGGACACAGAACCCTTTCGAGCATGCCCGGCCGCCGGAGACCTCATCCGGTGACGGCGGCCGGGCGACCCAGGAGATCATGACGATGACACCCAGGACAGACACCGATCGGCCGCAAGCTCAGGAGATCCTCGCCCGCCTGGAGGAGCTGCGCCCCTGGCTCCGCGAGCACCAGGCCGACGCCGAGCAGCAGCATCGCATCCCTCAGGAGACCGTCGAACGTCTCGACGCGGCCGGCCTGTTCGCTCTGACCACGCCCAGGCGGTACGGCGGCGCGGACTTCACGACGCGCGAACTGCATGACGTCTACCGGGTGCTGGGCGCGGGGTGCGGGGCGACGGCGTGGATGGTGTGGGCGGCCGCGGGAGGCAATCTGTGGAGCTTCTCCTTCGCCGACGACGTCATGGCACCGGTCTACGCCTCGCCGTGGACCGGTAACCGCACCTTCGCGGTCGGGGGCACCAGCCGTCGCATGTCGGGGACGGCACGGCAGGTCGACGGAGGCTGGATGGTCCAGGGCGCCTGGCCGTTCGCGACGGGAAGCGTGCACGCCTCGCACGGCTTCCTCGCCGTCTTCTACGACGAGACCGACGACGCGAAGGTCGGAATGGTGCTCGTGCCGAAGGAAGAGCTCGTCGCCCGCGACGACTGGGACGCGATGGGTATGGCGGCCACCGGCAGCCAGACCGTCGCGACCGACGGCGAACTCTTCGTTCCGGACGAGCGCTTCAGCACTCCTCAGCGGCTCACGGCCCACATCGCCGAGCTCACGGAGCAGGGGCTGGGGCCGCGACGCGGAGGGCTCGCCCGCTCGCTCGTGACGGGTACGGGGGTGGCACTCGGGATGGCCGACCACGCCATGGAGGTGTTCCTCGGAGGACTCGGAAAGCGCAGCATCCCGTACTCGTCGTACGCCAGGCAGCTCGACGCCCCGATCACTCACCTCACGGTCGGCCGTGCCCACGCCAAAATCCACGCGGCGGGCCTGGTGGCCGACGCGGCGGTGGCCGAGCTCGACCGGCTCGACGCCACGGGGGTGGATCCCACGGAGCGCGAGGTCGTCCGCTTCCACGCCGACGTCGCCTACGTCTGGGACGCCTGCAGCGCCGCGGTCGAGACGCTCTTCCGGGCGTCCGGAGCCTCGGCGATCATCAAGCGCCAGCCGCTGCAGCTGATCGCCCGGAACTGCCGTGCCGGCAGCCTGCACGCGGCCCACAACATCGATACCTGGATGGAGAACATGGGCCGGGAGCTGTGCGGGGTCGAGGCCGATCCCGCCTCGACGAGCGTGCTCGAACGGCGGTCGTAGGACAGCGACGCCGGGTGGCGGCGCAGCACGCCGACGCCCTCGAACCCTCACCGCCTGATGTGGGCCCGGACGGTGGTAAGTCCGGCATGCCGACCTGCCACCGGCGACCCGCCGCGGGCCGGCGGCGGGTCGCCGGTGTGCCCCGCGCAGCTCCGAGGGCCCGCCTACACCTGACACGACAGGAGCACATGAACGTGACCCGCCCCCTGCGACGCCTGACTCCACGCCCATGACCGGCCGACCGGCCGCCGGTCCGGACCACAGCCGCGCGGACGCCGTCACGGTCAGCGTGCTCTCCGAGATGAACGCACCGGACCCACGCATCGGCCGGCTCACGCAATCGCTTGTCATGCACGTGCACGCCTTCCTGGTCGAGAACCAGGTCACCTGGGAAGAATGGCTGGCCGGGCTCGACTTCCTCGCCCGCGCGGGACAGTGGACGACCTCTGCTCGCAACGAGCTCCTTCTCATGTCGGACACCACGGGCAGCTCCACCCTGCTCAACGCGTTGAACCGTCACAGACCGGCGCCGGACGGGCCCGCAACGCCGGAGCACCCGCTCCTCAGCAACGCACCACTGCGCCCCATGGGCGAGGTGCTCGCCACCGAGGAGCAGTGGGCGGGCGGTGACTGGACACGCGTACACGGGCACGTTCTCGACGCCGGGGGGAACCCGGTGGCCGGCGCCCGGATCGGTCTCTGGCAGGCCCATGGCGCGGGGGAGCCGTCGAGCCCGCCGAGAGGTTCGCGAGCACTCCTCACCACCGGCACCGACGGCGCCTTCTGGTTCCGCACCGTCAAGCCCCGGAGCTACCACCTGCCCACCGACGGCCCTGGCGGGGAGTGGCTGCGCGCCACCGGTCGTCGCCCCGTGCGTCCGGGGAACATCCTCGTCCGCGTCGAGGCCGAGGGGCACCACCTCCTCACCAAGCGCCTGTTCGCCGCCGACGATCCCCTTCTCGCGCTCGACGTCTCCTTCGGTGTCGCCGACGGCCTCGTGCTTGACTTCCATCTCGGCCAGGACCCGGTCGTGATAGAGGCCAACGGGATGCCCGGCCCCTACTTCGAAGTCGCCTGCGACCTGGTACTGACGCCAGGCACACCGATCCACGGGGCCGAGGCATGATTCCGCACATCGTGCCCGACCGGGCTTGTGGAATGCGTATAAATGGGTTCTATACTGGCATTCCAGGCTGATGGGCGATCACGTCTCCCGAGCGCGGTACGGGAATGCCGCGGGAAGGCGAAGGGCCCGGCGTCGCGACATGATGGGTCCACCGACCCGATGGGAGGCGGTGACGGCATCATGGGAGTGAGCAGGGCGGGAGACCGCGCGTCGCCGACCGAGGTGGCGGCTGTACTCATCGATCGTCGTGGTGTCGTGACAGGCTTGTCCCGCGCCGCTGAGGATCTTCTGGAGCAACAGGCCGCAGACGTCCTGGGGCGTTCCGTTCTCCGGCTGCTGGCCGAGCCCAGCGCCGCCGACCCCTCCGCCGGGCTGCCGGACACGGGTGAGATCAGCCTGCTGTGCGGTTCCGGCGAGGCGATCAGCGTCTGCTACCGCGCCGAAAGGCTACGGATCCCTGAGCCGACGCTGATCCTGGCCGCCCCGGCGGACCAGGCTTCCGAGGCACAGTGGGACGGGGCCCTGTCGCGGGCCCTGCTCGGCCAGGACAGCATCGGTTTCGTCCTCCGTGACACCGATCTCGCGGTGGTGCGGGCCAACGTGAGGCATGGCGCGTTCGCCGGACCGGGTCTCCCCCAGGGCAGCCGCCTGGCCGACGTGATGCACCCGGCCGACGCGGCCGACGTCGAAGTGGCCCTGCGGGGCGTCCTGGAGACAGGCGTGCCCCTGGTCGCGAGCGAGCAGCGTGTGAGGTCCGCCCGGGCGCCGCACGGCGACTGGTCGCTGTCCGTGTCCGCCGTACGGACGGAGGACGAACGGGGGCGGCCCACGGGCGTCGCCGTCCTGTTCACCGACGCCACGGAGCACTGGGCGGCCGAACGCCGGCGCGAACTGCGCCACCGTGCGGCGGCGGACATCGGCGGCACGCTCGATGCGAGCAGGACGGCGGAGGAGATCGTCGACACGCTGGTACCCGACTTCGCCGATCTCGCGTGGGTCGACCTGGCCGACGTGGTGCTCAAGGGTGACGAACCGCCGAAGACCTTCGGCGGGGGCAATCTCCACCTGCGCAGGGCGGCGGGCCGCGTCGCGCACGGCTCGTGGCCGGCCGGCATGCTCGGTTTCGGCGAACCGGTGCCGCCCTTCCCTGATGTGCCTATGATCCGTGACCTGCAGGAAGGCCGCACCATCGTGACCGACCGGGTCACCCTGGAACGTGGCCTGGCCGATCCGGCCCATGTGCGACTCGCAGCACCCGACGGCGGCCACTCGATGACCGTGGCCCCGCTCTTCGCGCGCGGCCTGGTGCTGGGAGCCGTGGTCGCCTGGCGCATCGATCGGACCGAGCCCTTCGATGAGGAGGACGCGGCCCTCTTCACCGAGATCGCCGCTCACGCGGCCCTGGGCGTGGACAACGCCCGCCGCTACACCCGTGAGCAGCGTGCCGCCGCCGCACTCCAGCAGCGCCTGCTGCCACAGACGCACACCTCCACCCGGGTCATGGAGACGGCGGGCGCGTATCTGCCCGCGGGAGGCGGAGCCGAGATCGGTGGCGACTGGTTCGACGCGATCGAGCTCCCCTCGCTCCGGACCGCCCTCGTCGTCGGAGACGTGACCGGCCACGGACTCCACGCCACCGCCACCATGGGGCGACTGCGTACCGCCGTGCAGACGCTGGCGGACCTGGAACTGGCCCCCGACGAACTGCTGGCCCATCTCGACGACCTGGTGACCCGGTTGGCCGGCGAGGCGGATCCCGCACACCGCGACATGGTCGGCGCCACCTGTCTCGTCGCCGTGCACGATCCGGTCACCGGACGCTGCACGATGGCCGCGGCGGGCCAACCACCGCCGATCCTGGCCGTGGCGGACGACCGTGCCGTGCGGGTGGTCGTCCGACCGGGGCCGCCGCTCGGCGTCGGGGGCCTGCCCTTCGAGACGACCACCATCGACGTGCCCCCGGGCAGCGTCATGGCCCTGTACACCGACGGCCTGCTCCAGCGGTACGGACCCGACATCGACAGCTCCACACGTGACCTCGCGGAACGGCTCGCGGAGCTCCGGCGCCAGGAGGACAGCCTTCCCGCGCTTGCTCAGACCCTGATGAACGACGCCGGCGGGCCACCGCAGCCCGACGACGCCGCCCTTCTCCTCGCCCGTACCTCCGCGCTGGAGGAGGATGCCGTGGCCTGCTGGGACTTCCCGGCCGACCCGGCGGCGGTGGCCTCGGCGCGAGCGGCAGTGACCGGGAAGCTGGCCGAATGGGGACTTGAGGAGCAGGCCTTCGCGACCGAACTGATCGTCAGTGAACTGGTCACCAATGCCGTCCGGTACGCGGGCGGCCCCGTGGGCCTGCGCCTGATCCGCGCCGATGTACTCCTGTGCGAGGTCACCGACCCGAGTAACACCCAGCCACGCATGCGCCGAGCCCGCACCACCGACGAGGGCGGTCGCGGGCTGTTCCTGGTGGCCCAGCTCAGTCGCCGCTGGGGGAGCAGGTACGGACTGACCGGCAAGACCATCTGGGCGGAGCAGGAACTGTCAGGATGAGGGCCGGTCCGACGCGGCGAGGAGCCGGCCCCCTCCGCTCAGACTTTGCCGGGCGCGACCGGGGTGAAGCGATCGAGTGTCGTGATCCCCGCGAACTTGTGCGGCTGGACCCCGGCCATCAGCCTGCCGTAGTTCTCGGACAGAGCCTCGAGGTTGAGGGCACCGTGCAGCGTGATGACACGTGCATCGCGCCAGGCCCGCTGGATCGGCTCGCTCTCCATGATCGCGGTCGAGCCGGAGTTCCTCTGGATGAGCTCGATCGCCTCCGCGCACCACTTGGCCGCGTACGCCGTCTCGACGAGGACCCGGGCACTGAACATCTGCATGTACTCCGGATCGGCTGGTGTCCCCGCTGCAGCGAGCGCCCCGAGCCGGTCGGTCTCCTCGGCATTGGCACGAGCGGACAGAGTCGCGGACTGGATCTTGGAATGCACCTCGGCGAGCATCAGGTGCGTGGAGGGCGCTTCCAACTGGTTCTTGTACGTGGTTCCGCGGATCGGCCGGCCGGCGGAACGCTCGAGGAACCTCTCCAGCGCGCCGTGCGCGAGGCCGATGGACATCCCCGCCATCAGACTGAAGGCCCAGCCGAGTGAGGGCGCCTTCCACAGGGAGCCCTTGAGGCCGTTGTCGATCGTCCCGCCCGCGATGTGACGGAAGTCGACACAACGATGCTCGGGCACGAAGAGTTCATCGCCCACGAGGGTGAGAGAAACGCTTCCGGTGGCGCGCATTCCGGCGACCTGCCAGTCGTCGAGGGAGCGCAGCTCGTCGCGCGGAACCTGAACGGCCAGGAGGTAGGGGCCGTCGCCGTCGTCGGCTATGCAGCCTAGATTGGTGAAGGGCGCCCAGAGGGAGTCGCTTCCGAACGTCCAGGGGCCGCCGGTGATGACCCAACCGCCCTCGACCCGCTGTGCGCGCCCCTTGGAGGCCGGGAAGTGGCTCGAGCCGGCGACCCGCGGTCCCACCCACCCGGATCCGTAGACCTCTTCGACGACGCGCGCACCCGAACCGGCGGGAATCCAGTTCGTGGACGCTCCTACCCACACGCTCCATCCACACGAACCGTCCCACTTCGAGACCTCGGAGACGACGTCGAGCTGCTCCCGGACGGTCAACTCGTAGCCACCGAACTCAGCAGGGCTGCCGATGGCGAAAGCACCGGTGGCGTCCAGGTCGGCGATGGTCTCGTCCGAATGGCGTCCGGCGCGCTCGGCGTCGAGCGCACGCTTGCGCAAGGTGGGTCCCAGCGCGCGGACCCTGGTGAGGATCGACGCCAGTGCCTCGGACGTGTCGTGGCTCGCAACCATCGTGGTCATCTCCTGTGCTTCGTTCTTGTGGGTGGAAGGCCGGGGTCTGCGACGCCAGGTGCGGTCGGTGCCTGTTTCCCGAGGCCGCTACGGGCTGCCGTGGCCGTTTTTCGGGGCGCTCCCACGGTGCAGACCGTGTCGTGGAGGTGCTCCGCGTGCCCACCTGGACCAAGGCGGTCGTACGGCTACGTCGGACTCGTCGCGATGTGGCGCGCACGGGTGGCGGCTCAGGGTGGGAGACACCAGGGCGTACGTTGATTCCGTTGTGCCCGGTCCGGTCCTCGGCGCGGACGATCGGCGGCTCCCGGGGCCGGGTGTCGTCGTCTGCGGCACCCTCGGCCTGGATCACGAGGTCGGTTCTGTCGTAGGGCCCACCACCGGCACCGTAAGAGAAGGTAGGACAGAGTGTCAACATTTTCTCTTGTTCGGCCAGAGCTGATCCGTCGCGTGCGGATGAGCCGGGGTGGCGTCCAGCCCGTCGGGTCACCTGCGACTCTATCTCTCATGCTTGCTCACGACTGGGTGGGCGTCGAGCGATGCTCGTGTGTGCCAATGTCCCCCCTGTCCTTCACCCGGGAGGTCTGACTGTTCGGCCTGGCGCAAAGTGTTGACAGGCCTGTTGTGGCTCCTGATGATGGTCCCCATCTCCGCCACTCGCTCCGGCCCCTGGGTCGTTGTGCGGGAAAGGTGCAGCCCGGGTGCCGGGCGGCCGAGGTGGAAGAGAAGAGCCGAGAGTGACATCACCCGCCGTCCGGTCAGCGTGATGGCACCCGCCGGTGCGTGCGGACGCCGAGCTGAGGAGTGTGCGTCCGGTCGGCGAGGTGCGATCCCCTTCAGCGTTGTGTCCCTGTGTCGCGAGGCCGGTTCGACCGGCCTCGTCGCGAGCTGCCGGCGCGGAGGCGACGCGATGAAACCCCTGTGCGGCGGGTGGCGGTCTCGGCCGGCATTCGCTTATTGACGACGAGGAGCGCAAGCATGGCTGAACACGACAAGGCTGCGATCATCGAGGTCCTGAACCTCTACGGCCTCGCACTCGACGCCCACCAATGGGACCTGTTCGACCGCGTCTTCGCGGAGGATGTGACAGCCGAATTCGGTCCTGCCGGGAACGCGTGGTCAGGCCTCGCCACCTTCAAGCGCTCCTTCGCGGAGTTCCACGAGAGCCTGACCGGTCATCAGCACACGATGATGGGTCATCTGGTGCACGTCGACGGCGACAAGGCCTACGCCTTCAGCTACGGCAACTGGCTTCTCGTGCGCGAAGGGGCCGAGGGCGGTCCGACCTGGCAGGGAACGGGCTGGTACGACGACGAGCTCGTCCGCACCGACGAGGGGTGGCGCATCCGGCACCGCGTCTGCCGGCTGATGTCGTGGACCGGCAACCCTTCGGTGCCCGAGCCGAACGCCGAGCACCACCCCGACATGAAGACGAATGTGCTGCGCGAGCACAGCGAGGCGGGGAGGGTCGGCTTCCTCAAGGCCATCCAGGCCAAGTAGGTGACCGGCGGGCCGGCCCGGGCGAGCAGCTGTACCGACCGACCGAAGTCGCGGGCGGCGGTCCTGGCGCCCTGTCTCGGCCTAGGTATGAGCGGCGCGGCGGCGGCCGGTCAGGAGGCAGGGGATCGCCATTTCGCTGAGGTCCTCCGCGCATCGGCGCCGGGCCGCCTAGTCGGTGGGGCGGTTCTGGCGGATCGAGTGGTGGAAGCAGGCGCCGAGGACGGTGTGTGCCAACCTGTCCAGCGCCGTGTCCGGGTCGGCGCGCCGGGTCTGACCGGTGCAGGGCAGTTCCGCATCGAGGGGCAGGCGGTGGAACGCGGTGATGGCGAGCGCCCCGCGACGCCGCTGATCGTCACGTCCAGCAGGCCGAGCTCTGAAACAAGCTCTTCGGAGGCGTGCAGGATGCAGGCCAGGGCCGCGGCGTTGCGCGCCTGCTGGGTTCTTGGCACTGCGCGCGGTGGGTCGGCTCATCCCTCGCGACGCGCATGTCGTATCGACCATCGCCGCGTCCGAGTCCTTGACAGGAGTCGAGCACGCACTTCTACTATTGCGAATGTGAGTACACGTTCGCATCCGAGTGAGGTTCTGAAAATGACTGACAGTCCTACTTCAGCACCGGCAGACGTGGCACTCGTTTCAGGGCCGACGGGCGCCGGGAGCATCGACGACTTCGAGCTGTTCTACGCACGCCGAGCACTGGGCCGCTTCCGTGCGCGGCTGGGCCGGCGGGGACTGCTCGACCTGTTGGCCGCAGACATCGACGAAGGCAACGCCTTCCTGCGGGAAAGCGCTCAAGCCTCGGGCGGCAGCTTCGCCGGGGGGACGACGGTGCTCTCGACGAAGGGCCTCGGGGCGGGTGAGTTCGTGGCCTGGATGGACAAGGCGTTCGCCGACGAGGAGGTGCTCCTTTCGGCACAGCCGGAGCATTACGTGATGGTCGGCCAGGCGAACGGCTCGGTCCATGTGGTGGAGAACGTCGGCCCCCACATCTGCTCCTTCTACCTCGGGGACTGGGCAGCGGAAGCGATGGCCTGGGCCGACGACGCGGACGAGCTGCTCCCGAAGGCCGATTTTCCGTACAAGAAGGCCACGAACCTCTTCCTCTCCGACGGCACGGTCGTCGGGCGGGTCCTGATCCAGTTCGGGGAGACCGACGAGGGCTTCACCTCGAGTCTCACCGTCTACCTGCCCACGTCGTGCCCGCGGGACGTCCTGGAACACCACCTCCGGCACTTCGCCGTGGAGTTCAGGAACTGGATCATCGCGGCCGCGGCGGCTCGCGGCTGACCGTGTGACGTGCTCGGGCCTCGAGCCCCGGGTTCGTCACCCACGCGCCGTGCCACGACGGCATATCCCCCTGGGGCCGAAGAGGCGGTACGGGCCTGGCAGGGCGATCCGCATGTTTCGCCCTGCCAGGCCCGTGGCTTCGGGACAATCGACCAGGGGCGGCCTTCGAGCACCCCTCAGATTTCCCTTCCCTTCCTCCTCGCCGGCACGCGGTGGGGCGCGACACCTGCACACCAAGGAGAAGACTCAGTGGCCGAGCTGTTCTACGACGACGATGCCGACCTGTCCATCATCCAGGGCCGTAAGGTCGCGGTGCTTGGTTACGGCAGCCAGGGGCACGCCCACGCGCTGTCGCTGCGTGACTCGGGTGTCGACGTCCGTGTCGGTCTGCACGAGGGTTCGAAGTCCAAGGCCAAGGCCGAGGAGCAGGGCCTGCGCGTGGTGACCCCGTCCGAGGCCGCCGCCGAGGCCGACGTCATCATGATCCTCGTCCCGGACCCGATCCAGGCCCAGGTCTACGAGGAGTCCGTCAAGGACAACCTCAAGGACGGCGACGCGCTGTTCTTCGGCCACGGCCTGAACATCCGCTTCGACTTCATCAAGCCGCCGGCCAACGTCGACGTCTGCATGGTCGCCCCGAAGGGCCCGGGCCACCTGGTCCGCCGCCAGTACGAGGAAGGCCGCGGCGTCCCGTGCCTGGTGGCCGTCGAGCAGAACGCCACGGGGGACGCTTTTCCGCTGGTCCTCTCGTACGCGAAGGGCATCGGCGGCACCCGGGCGGGCGTCATCAGGACGACCTTCACCGAGGAGACCGAGACCGATCTGTTCGGTGAGCAGGCTGTCCTGGCCGGGGGTACAGCCGCCCTGGTCAAGGCCGGTTTCGAGACGCTGACCGAGGCCGGTTACCAGCCGGAGATCGCGTACTTCGAGTGCCTCCACGAGCTGAAGCTCATCGTCGACCTCATGTACGAGGGCGGCCTGGAGAAGATGCGCTGGTCCATCTCGGAGACCGCCGAGTGGGGCGACTACGTCACCGGCCCGCGCATCATCACGGACGCCACCAAGGCCGAGATGAAGAAGGTCCTGTCCGAGATCCAGGACGGCACCTTCGCCAAGGCGTGGATGGCCGAGTACCACAACGGTCTGCCCAAGTACAACGAGTACAAGAAGGCCGACAGCGAGTCCCTGCTGGAGACCACCGGCAAGGAGCTCCGTAAGCTCATGAGCTGGGTCGACGAGGAGGCGTAAGCCATCGTCCGAAGGTCATCTGACTGCGCTGCTAGACGTGGGGTGATCAACCCGAGCGGTCGTTGAGCGCCCCAGGCTGCCGACGTCGTCTCCCGTCGAGCTTGCGCTGTGCGAGGCTGCTGGTCTCGGGAGCCGCGATCACCTCCGGGTCCAGATGTACTGACCGGAGGCATCGATCGAGCTCCCACTCAGGCCGCAGTTCGGCATCGGAGAGGTCGACGCGCGTACCGGTCTTGAACCCGACACACTGCGGTACTTCGAGCGACAGGGGATCTTGCCTGCCCCACGGCGTGACACTGCTGGGCGTCGTCAGTACGTCGCTACCGATGTCGACCTGATCCGCATGCTGGTTCGATTGCGCGAGACAGCAATGCCGCTGGGCGACATCGCGCAGTTCACCGGCGCCGACTCCGAAGCCACCGACCCATCGCGGTTGCGGCTGGAGCTGCTCACTGCGCATCGCCGTCGAGTAGAGCAACGCCGTGAAGCACTGGACCGTGCCCTCGATGTGGTCACCTGCAAGATCGCGGGCTGTACCCATCACGTATCCGACTCCCTGGACGTTCTTGAGCGACCCGAACCAACGATCGCCTACAGCGTCCAGGGGCAGGGACCACTGCTCTTGCTCGTCGGCGCGCCGGCAGGGCGAGCTGGGTTCGCAGCTCTCGCGGACGAGCTTGCTAGGCAGTTCACCGTCGGCACCCATGATCCTCGCGGCATCGGGGCCAGTCGCGTGACGCGCGGAATGGCTGCGCTGACGCCTGAAGTCCTCGCTGGAGACCTGCCGCACTGGTCGACACATTCACCGGCGCGCCGGCAAACTTCGTCGGCACGAGCGGCGGGGCCGTGACCCTGCTGCAACTGGCCACGCAGTATCCCGACCTCGTCGGATCGGCCGTACTGCACGAGCCGCCCCTGATCACTTTTTGGCCTTCACTTCAGGCGATGGCCGCGGTAGCGGTCTCGGGCTGAAGGAAGGTCGAGCGCCTACCGCGCCGGTCTGCCAGGAAGGCGAGGGCGATACCGACAGCGACCCAGACGGTGAGGGTGAGGGTCGGAAGGCCTGCACCTGCGCTGTCGAAGAAGCCATTGGTGCGCAGGAGGCTGCCGGCAGCGCCCGGGGGGAGTAGTTGGCCCAGCGTTGCCCAGCCGTCGGGGAGCCAGTGGGGGCCGGTGGCGATTCCTGAGAGGGGATTGCCGAGGAGCATCATCAGAGCGCTGCCGAAGGCGAACCCCGCCATCCCGAACCGGGCTTGGAGCCCCAGGAGGGTAGTGGACATGGCAGCCATGCCGAGGATGACTCCGAGGGCGGTCATCCCGTAGTTGCCCTCGATCGAGTGTGTGGCGAACTGGAGGACGGCAGCGACGGCTGCGCCCGCCACTACGGAGAAGAGCAGAGCCCCTGCGATGCGGGTGCGCAGTCCACGGTGGCCCGGGAAGAAGCTGCTGAGTATCAGGGCGGGGAAGATGCCGCCGAAGATCATGGGCATGAGCGCAGAGGTCAGCCCTGTGCCCCGGGGATCGTCCTCGGTGAAGGGCACCAGGTCGTGAACGGATGCCTCCTTGGCGTGCTGTGAGGCGACGGTCTCACCGAGTGCTGTCACGGCGCTAGTCGCGGAAGGGGCGCCGGCGGTGGCGGTGTATACGTCGACCCTCTGCTCGGTGATGGCGATCCCACCGGCTACATCGCGGTTCTCGACCGCGGACCGGATGTCCGCCGGCGTCTCGTATGCGCGGACGTCCCACGCGCCCTCGTCGATGTTCTGTCGGAGGTCGCCCACGGTCGACTGTGCCCCGGTGATGCCGATGGGGACATGGTGCGGGCCACTGTGGAGCGAGGGCAGCGCGAACGCACACAGCATCGTGGTGATCAGGGCTGCCAGGCCGAGGACGACCAGGACCAGCTTGCGTTTCGTGCCGGGCGGCGTGGAGTGCTTGGGCATCGTTGAGCCCTTCTGTGCTTCCTGCAGTGTGCGGAGAGGGCAGAGCCCTGTCCGGGGTGGGGCGGTGGAGACGGCGGGACGGGTGCCGCGCACCCGAGTCCCCGTACGCTGAAGCACGGTCCGGGCCGCCCTCATCGGCATGCAGTTCGGGCATCCATTGAGAACATTCAGCCGTACGACCGTGAAATGAAGGCGCGATGCCGAGTCCAGGCGGCCTTCCAAGCCCAAGATCAATCTCTTCGAGAGGGGCTGGCCCATCGGGCCCGGCACCCGCTCATGCGGTCGGCAGCCTTGCGGCTGCCGACCAGATGTCGGGGCGAAGCCTCAGGCCTGGGCAGCCGCTGCGGCGACGATCCAGTTCCTGAACTCGACGGCGTAGTGCCGAAGGTGGTGGTCCAGGACCTCGTCCGGACACGAGACGGGGAAGTAGACGGTCAGGTTCGCCGTGAAGCCGTCAGTGGTGTCACCGAACTGGATCAGCGCCCGCCCGACCACGGTGCCGTCCGCCAGGAACAGGTTCGAGGACATCTTGCGGGGAAACTCGGACTCCGGGAGAAGAGCGTCCGCGTCCGCGGCCCACGCCACGGCGTCCGATCCCCATCCGCCCATGTAGAAGGAGGCGACGTGGGGGCCGATGTTCTCCACCACGCGCGCGCCGATCTCATCGGTGCCCATCACGTAGTGCTCAGGATGCGCCGCGAGAAGCGGCTGCTCGTCGCCGGCGAACGCCTTGTCCATCCAGGCAAGGAACGCACCCGAGGTGAGGCCCTTCGTCGCGAGCACGGTCGTGGCCCCCTTGAAGCGGCCGTCGGAGGTGCGGGCGCTCTCGCGCAGGAAGGCATTGCCCTCCTCGATGTCAGCGGCGAGGAGGTCGAGCAGACCTTGGCGGCCCAGCAGCGTCCGGAAGCGGTCCACGGCGCGGCGGGCGTAGAACAGCTCGAAGTCGTCGATGCTCCCACCGGTGGGGCCGGACTCGAGGGTCACCGTCACCGGCGGCGAGATCTGGTTGTCGGTCATGGTCGAACCTCCACGTAGTATGTGAATGCGAATTCGCATTCGCGTAACGAGGATACCCAGAGGCGTGGACCACTTGTCAAAAGAACCTGCCGCAACGACCCCCACTACGATGCTGGGCATGACTGAGGAGCCCGACCGCCCGCTGAGCTACCGGCAGCCCCAGCAGGCACGCAGCGCCGCGACGCTGGCTCGCGTCCTGAAGGCCGCTGAGGAGATCGCCGCCTCATCCGGCCTGGAGGAGATGACGATGACCGGCGTCGCAGAGCGCGCCGGCGTCTCCGTCGGCACGATCTACCGCCGCTTCGAAGACAAGGAACAGCTGATCAGCGCCCTGACCGAGCGGATGCTGGAACGCCGCGAGGAGTACATGGCCGAGCGGCTGTGCGTGGCCGAGCCCTCACTCTCCGGCGTCCTGGGCGCCTACGCGCACGCCCTGCTGGAATCCTTCGCCGACAGCAACAGCCTCTTCCCCGCACTGCTGCGCGCCGGGAGGAACAAGACCATGGACCGAGGGGCCCACACCATCACCGAGATCCACCGCCTCCTGCTCGAAGCGGCGGCCCCCTATACCGGGCAGATCCAGCGCTCCCACCCGCAGGAGGCGCTGGACACCGCGGCCCGCGCCGTCCTTGGCGCCTGCTTCCACAACTCGGTGCGCCCCGACCCCGTCACGGGCGAGACGGCCAGGCGCCGCTACGCCGACGAACTCAGCGACATGGCAATCGCCTACCTCCTCACCCCCGACCGCAGGGGCGCCGCCCACGGCTGAGCGGCTTTCGCCGGCCGCGGCGTACCCTCCTCTCCGCGTCAGAGCTGTAAGCCTTCGAGTCATGGCGACGACGGACCGGCCTCGCGCGAAGCTGTTCCCGCACGAACTGGCCGCAAACGGTCACTCAAAGCCAACGGCGCCATTTGAAGACGCCCCAGAGCCCCACCCCGAAGCCGATCATGAGCGCGACGGCGAACGGGTACCCCGCAACCCAGTGGAGCTCCGGCATGTGGTCGAAGTTCATGCCGTAGATGGAGGCGACCAGTGTCGGAGTGAACAGGATCGCCGCCCACGAGGAGATCTTCTTCACCTGCTCGCCCTGCTCGATGGTCTCCTCCGCCAGGCGGCGGCTCTCCTCGCCCTGGGCGAGGCTCGCGCTCGACATGCGCCGCATGGCCTCGTTCTGCTCCACCGTCACCAGCGTGGAGTGGACGGTCAGCGCGTTCTCCAGCAGGGACCTGGACCCGTCGACCCGTTCCGTCACCCGGATCGTGTGGTCGAGCACGTTGCGCAGCCGGTTCTGCACCTCGTCACCGGTTCCGTACCTGCCGGCGCCACGGAGCAGGCCCTGCACCATGTCCGGCAGCGGACCGATCGCGCGCTGCAGCGCGATCACCTGGGCGAGCAGCCGGTAGATCCGCTTCGAGAGTGCGGGATCGGCGTTCCCCTCCCCGAAGAGACTGTCCTCGACCTCGTCGATGTCGTTCACCAGCCCTGCGACGACGGGCGCGTAGCCGTCGACGACGATGTCGAGAAACGCCGTGAGCATCGCCTCAGGTCCTGTGCTGAGGAACTGCGGCTCGGCCTCAAGGGCGTCGCGGGCCACTGACAGGTCCGGGGCGGCGCTGTGCCGGACGGTGATGACGAACTGAGGGCCGACGAACAGGTGGACCTCGCCGAAGTCGACGCGCTCGTTCCGGTCGTCGTACGAAGCGGGCCGCAGTACGACGAACATGGTGTCGCCGTATCGCTCGAGCTTCGCGCGTTGATGTCCCTTGTGTGCGTCCTCGACGGCCAGTGGGTGCAGACCGAACCGGACAGCGGCGGTCTCGAGATCATTAGGGCTGGGGTCCATCAGTCCGATCCAGGCCACGCCTCCCGACTGCTCCAGTTCGTCGGCGGCGTCGTGCAGGTCGGGCGGGCAGGTGGTGGGGCGTCCTTCTACGTAGATGCGGCCGTCGATCGCCGTCATCGCCCTACTCCTTGCCGTCGGTGGCCGGTGGTGTCGGGACCAGCACACTCTGTACGGCGGGCCCGATGAGCGCGACCAGCGTTTCACGCTCCGCCTCCGTGAGCGTCGGGACACCGACGATGCCTCTACCCACCATGAGCCCGACGAGCATCGACGACACGATGCCCGCCCGGAGCGTCGCACCGTCGACTGCGCGTGAGGCGATAGCGTCGACGAGCAGGCGTTCCTGGAGGAACTCGCGTAGCTGCTTGTTGGCCTGCTCGTTGACGATCGCGCCGCGGAGCATCGCCATGAGCGGCTCCGAAGTCCGGGCGTCGACTTCCCATACCTCGACGAAGGCGCGGACCACGCGTTCCCCGAGCAGGTCGTCGGTCCCCTCGAAGGCCGCGCTGAAGCGCGTCAACGCGTCCGCGGGAACGGACATGACAGCAGCGAAGAGCTCGTCCTTCGAGCGGAAGAACTGCATCACCAGCGACGCGTCCACACCGGCATCGGCTGCTACCCGTCGGATCGTGGTCCCGGTGAAGCCGTCGGTCGCGAATCGGGTGCGAGCCGCGTCGAGGACCGCCTGCCGGGTGGTGTTCGTCCCCGGCCGGCGGCCGCGGCGTGCGGCCATTGCGGGATTCGTATCAGCGGTCATGGTCCAAAAGTACCTCCCTGACACGAAACTCAACACGGGTTGAGTTATGGATTCCGCAGACGTACGCTCGAATGGCCAGAGCCTGACCAGCGGATGAAGTAGATGCGAGGAGCTCTCCATGAGTGAGGACCAGAAGGTATTCACGCCGTCCCGGCCGCTGGAGCCGGGTCCCCGATACGGGATCCTGAGCGGTTTCGAGCCCGGAACCCGAACGTTGGAGGCGGGTTTCCAGATCGCTCCGCCGTTCAAGCCGCTGCCCGTCGACATCGTCTTCGAGAAGGACGTGCCGGTTACCTTGCGTGACGGTGTCACGATCCACGTCGACGTGTTCCGCCCCGTCGGATCGGAGAAGGTGCCGGTCATCGTGGCGTGGAGCCCGTACGGCAAGGGGCAGGGCACGTCCGCCAGCGTGATGGGCATCTTCGGCATGGTCGGCTTGGACAACAAGATCGTCTCGGGCCTCGCGAAGTTCGAGGGGCCGGACCCGGCGTACTGGTGCGCGCAGGGCTACGCGATCTGTAACCCGGACATCCGGGGTGTAGTGGACTCCGAGGGCGACAGCGTCGTATGGGACCGGCAGGAAGGCCGGGACTGCTACGACCTGGTCGAGTGGCTGGGCGTCCAGGACTGGTGCACCGGCAAGGTCGCCATGAGCGGAACGTCGTACCTCGCGGTCTCGCAGTGGTTCACCGCGGCGGAGCAGCCTCCTCACCTGGCGGCGATCAACCCGTGGGAGGGGGTGAGCGACGTCTACCGCGACCTGGTGATGCGCGGTGGCATGCCCGACACCGGGTTCGCCGAGCAGCTCCAGAACAACAGCTACTGGGGTAAGGGCAAGAGGGAGGACATCGTCACGGAGGCCGAGAGCCACCCGCTGATGGACGACCTGTGGGAGAGTAAGATTCCTCAGTTCGACCGGATCACCGTGCCTGCCTACGTCGTCGCCAGCTACTCCAACACGCTGCACACCGCGGGTACTTTCCGTGCCTGGCGCCGTATCGCCTCCACGGACAAGTGGCTGCGGATCCACAACAGCCAGGAATGGCCCGACTACTACGACGAGGCGAACACGGAGGACCTACGCCGGTTCTTCGACCGCTTCCTCAAGGGGGAGGGCAACGGATGGGAGCAGACGCCCCGCGTGCGCTACTCCCTCCTGGACCTCGAAGGCGGCGACCGGGTGAACATCCCGGCGGACGAGTTCCCGCCCGCAGGAGTAACGCCGGCGAAGTACTACCTCGACGGCCGTTCGCGGACGCTGGGGACCGCAGCGCCCGCCGCCGAGGCGACGGTGGGCTACACAGCGGGGGCCAACCCCGACACGGTGTCGTTCGTGACACGCTTCGAGCAGGAGACCGTCCTGGTCGGTTACCCGAAGGCCCACCTCTGGGTCGAGGCGCAGGGATCCGACGACATGGACCTGTTCGTCCTCGTCCAGAAGCTCGACGCCTACGGCACGCCACTGCAGCAGTTCACCGTCCCCAACCAGGGTGCACAGATCCAGGACGTCACCGAGCGGGGCGCCTCGATCCTGCGGTACAAGGGCTCGGACGGACGGCTGCGCGTCTCGATGCGACACCTGGACAAGGCGCTCTCCACCGAGGGCGTCCCTGTTCACAGCTTCGACCGGGTCGAGAAACTCTCACCCGGCGATGTCGCCGAGGTCGAGATCGACCTGCTCCCGGTGGGGCTCACCTTCTACGCGGGCGAACAGCTCCGATTCGTCATCAGCAGCCGCTCGCTCCTGGGTACGATGATGCCCGGAAACCGCGAGTACACCCCCGCCAACAGCGGACAGCACATCATCCACACCGGGGGAGAGCATGCTTCCTACCTGCAGCTCCCCGTGAAGACCAGCTGATCGGGGAGGGCTCGGTCCCGTCTGCGGACGGGACCGAGCCGCAGCCCTCCCGCGTCAACACTTTCCCCGTCTCTGATAGTTCAGCCCTGGCTGCGCGAACTGGGCAAACGATGGGGCCGTTGGAGCATCAGCACGAACATCAGCGTCAACACCGTCGCGCAGAACCTGCGCTCCCTGCACCATCTCTCCCGGCATCTGCCACCGGACGCCGCGCCGGCCGACCTGACGCGCGCCAGGATCGAGACGTGGTTCGCCGCCCTGGCGGTCGACTACACCCGCGGTTGCTCATCTGGGCGGGGCACGGAGCACGAGGGCCTGTACTGCTGGCGGGTCGATGGCGACGGCCCCGGCCGTTGGCCCGTCGTCGTCCGGTCCTTCGACGGCCAGAATGATCTCCGCTTCGACTACCAGACTGCGCAGTTCGTCTGTCGCATCGTCCTCGACCCGCCCACCCGTTCACGATGGCCCGCTGTTTCGACACGCACTGCTTCATGAACTACGGGGAGGGCGACTGACCGAACCCACTGCCACGGGTATCCGGAGCACAGGTGGAGGAGCCTTCGAAGACAGAGCAGAAGTACGCGTCTACTCCGGAAGGATCACCAGTTGACCTGAGGTCTGCTGCCGAACCCGAGGCTCAGGTTTCGGTTCCCGACCAGGTGCATGCGGCCCAGGCGCGGCCCTGTGGGCTCCGCGCCCGTGGACGACATACGGCAGACAGCCATCACCCACGGCGGAATCCTGACACAAGGGAGGAGTTCGACGAGGCCCTTGCTGCGACCGGGTTGTTCCGATACCTGCGGTGGCTCATTTTCGTGGCCGCGGCCCTTTTGGCGGCGCTGAGCCTGAAGCCCTCCTCTGGCGGCGCCTCGATCTTCGCAGGTCTGCTGATGCTCGCTCTCATCTACGGTGCGCTCGGCCTGTTCCTGCCCCCGATGCTCGTAGACCACATGTTCCGTGCCGACCAGGCCACGGGGGAGAAGCAGGCCGTCATCGACGCCGCCGACTGCGTCAACTCCCGAGCTGATCCTGTGCTCCGACAAGGGCCGCCAAACCTGCAGGTTTGCCCACCGGCTCCGCGTACAGCGGTTGTCAGCCGGTGGGGGGTGACGCACAGAGCGAACGCCTGAGCCTGGCCGCGACTGAACCGCGCCTGCCAGCCCGTACCGTTGTCCAGCGGCGCATTGAGTGCCTGCTGCCGCGCCCGGGCAGCGCGTCACGTAGGCGGCGGTGACCTCCGCCGACCCACCGGCGGGCGGCTGCGCGTGGCTCGGGCCGCCGTGGTGCGGAGTACAGGCAGCCTCGCGCACGAACAGTCGCAGCGTGCCGTACTCCTCGACCTCGGCGGACCCCCCTACGTCAATGTGTGAGCAGCCCCTGGCCGCGGAGTCACCGCGGGAACGGGCGTCTAAGCTGTCGACGATCAACACCCCAGGACCTTGCGGGGTGTTGCGCGAAGAACCATGGGGAGGGCGGACCGATGTCCGGGACCAGTAAGTGGAACGTACGAAGATCGATCGGTTCGGGCCTGTGCACCGCGGTGGTGGGGGGAATCCTGCTGGCTCCAGGGGCGGCCACCGCCTCGGACGCGCAGCCCGTATCGACGGCCCGGGTGCCGTCCGTGCAGGGGGCCGCCGCGGACACGTCGCGGAGCGCCGCTCTCGGCGACGGCGAGCGGCTCAGCCTGGTAGACGGTGATGTGCGCATCACGAACAGCGGCGCGGCCGACGCCAGGACCTATGCCTTCGGTTCGGCGAACGGCGCGCTCGAAGTGCGTCCGACCTCTCTGCCGAGACCGGTGCGGCCCACCAAGATGCCCGTCCCGACCGCCAAGGCGGCCACGCCCGCTGCGGCGGCCACGTATTCCGTGAAACTGAACATCACCAACGCCGACGTGATGTCCAAGAGCTTCTACGTCTGGAACAGCAAGACCTGGACGTCGTACGCCGTCGACAGCGATGCCGTCGGCCCGTCCGCGTCCGTCAAGCTTCCGCCGGGCGACTACTTCTCCGTGGCGCTGCACAGCGACTGGCAGCGCCCGTCCTACCTCCTGACCCGCTCCTTCAAGGTCGGCACGGCCGCCACGACCGTCTCCTTCGACGAGCGTGCGGCGAAGGAGACCGGCATCAAGGTCGACGACACGACGGCTAGCCGCGAGTCCTCCGCCGTGTGGATCTCGGTGCCGGGTAACCAGCTCGCCGGATTCGCCGGGTCGGGTGCGGACAAGGTGTACGTCACCCCGTTCTCGCAGACCGGCACGGCGCTGCGGATCCACGACGTACTCAGCCGCAAGGGCAGCACCGCGAGCACGCCGAGCCCCTTCCGGTACGACCTCACGCACGCCTTCCGTAACACGGTGCCCGCCGCTCCGTACGCATCGGTGAAGCAGGCCTCGCTCGCGAAGACGGTCACCCGCGTGAATGCTCCAGGCACCCGGACCACCGCCGTGCTGCAGACGGTTCCTGACGTCGGGGAGTGGACCGGCGTCTACCTGGGCACGGCCGTGCCCGTGGCGGGCTCGGTCACCGAGTACGTCACGCCGGGCGTCTCCTACAGCAGGTTCCTCTCCTACGGAACCGGCGACTACTCCCTGCAGCTCCCGGCCCGTACCCTGGCCGCCGGCACCGCTCCCGCGGAGACCGTCGGAGCGGCGCCGCTGCAGCCGGTCCGGATCGAGGGCACAGGGTCCGAGCGGCGGGGCAACACCGTCAGGCTGAACGAATCCGGCGGTCTCGGCGACGCCGCCGGGCACTACGGCTCCGACAGCCGGTCGGCGGTCTCCTACCGGCTGACGGGTGACGGCGTGACCTACGCGGAGACCACCGCGGCGACGATCAACCAGCCCCTGGCGGCCCAGCTCCCCTCCGGCTCCAAGACGTACGCCGTGGAACAGACAATCAGGCACCGCGTGCCGTACCGGAAGCTGTCCACGACGGTGCGCAACGAGTGGACGTTCACGTCCGGCACCACGTCCTCGGCGACCGCACTGCCACTGGTCGACACCCGGGTGAAGCTCACGGGGCTCAGTTCCTCGAACCGTGCCGCCGGCACCCCAGTGACCGTCACCGCCACCGCCAGCACCCTCGCGCCCTCGGCGGCAGCGTCCGTCACCGGCATCGAGTACTCCGTCGACGGCTCGGCATGGACCTCTCTGCCGCTCTCCGGCACCACGGCGTCCCTCACGGTGCCGGCCACCGCGGCCCACGTCTCGCTGCGCGTCACTGCCACCGACGACCAGGGCGGCAGCCTGCGTCGCACCATCGAGCGCGCCTTCGCAGGGCCGGGGACCGGGGGCGATGAGACCATCGGCTCCACCCGGATCTCGAAGGTCGTGGTCAACGGCGGCAAGGCGGTCGAGTTGTCCGACCAGCCGCTCCAGGAGTTCAAGGCGACGTTCACCGCCACGGATCCGGCGGGCATCGCGAGCGGCGACATGTACCTGTACCACGGCTCGTACGACGCCCCGGACGGGGTGCTCTACGGTTCCTGGCCGGCGACCTGCACCAAGGTCAGCACAACCACCTCCTCGTGCGAGACCCACTTCGCCTACATCTCCCCCCGTTGGACCCTCGGTCTCAACGCGCTGGCGGGCACCTGGAAGCTCGCGGCCTGGGCGGAGTCGGCGAACGGCAAGAGCCTCACCGACCTCCACGCCGCCGCATCGGTGAACGTCCAGCGCGACTCGGCCCAGACCGCCAATGCCGCGCCGGAACCCGTGGCCAAGGGCAAGACGATCACCGTCACCGGCAAACTCTCACGTGCCAACTGGGAAACGGGCGGCTACCACGGCTACTCCACCCAGCCGGTCCGGCTCCAGTTCCGCAGGAACGGGACGACGACCTACTCCACGGTGAAGACGGTGAACACGGACAGCGTCGGGAACCTCAAGACCACGGTGAAGGCCTCGGTCGACGGGTACTGGCGCTACTCCTTCGCCGGCACCACCACGACCCCGCCGGCCACGGCCGCGGGCGACTTCATCGACGTGCGCTGACGGCGGAGCCGCGTGTGGGAAGGCCCTGGCCGCCGGATCCCGACCACCTGAGGGTCCGGCGGCCGGGGCCCTTCCGCGTCCTGCCGCGGTCACCCGTCAGCTGGTGAGGAACTCGGTGATCTCGTGGTCCACCTGGCCCGGCAGGGGGCTACGAGTTCGAGTGAACCGGGCCCTCTGCCCGTGACGGCGGGGACGGCCAGGCACGTTGAGCCGCCCATGCAACGAATGATCATTTCTGCGCCCTGGCCGCTGTCCTCGTCCCCCTGGCCGCCGCCCCTGAGGTGTCTGCTCCCACGGCGGTTCGGGCCTATGCGGACAAGCGTGCCAGGGACTGTGCGGGGGAGGGGCCTGGCTGCCGGCCGGGGGCTGTGGCCCACTACTGGTACAAGCGCGGCTCCTCGGCCCGTGGGGTGGGCTGGGTGTACGCATCGCGGGAGGGTGTGCGGTGGAAACGCCCTGGGGCCGGGACCGGCACACGGGCCCGGTGTACCCGCGCGGGACCCGGGTGTGCGTGCGGTTCAAGGGCTGTCCACGAAGACGTGCGTCTCGCTGAAGTGACCGGGGTGTCTGATTGGCGCCGAAAATCGAACATGCGATCTGATTGGTGGATGGAGCGCATCCCCTTCCCCGACGACCTCGTACGAGCCCAGCAGGAATGGCACGACACGTACCGTGCACTTGCCCTTTCGCGCCCGCGCCGTGCCACCGAGCTGCGCCGCCGTCTGCTCGCCCTGTCCGTCCGGATCCACTGGCACCCGTTCTGGTCCACCCCGCCCGGCCGCACGCCTGCGTCCCGGGTGGACCTCCGGCGGCGGACCGGTGGCGGCCGGCGGACGGAGGGTGCGGCGTGATTCGGCTGCCGACTCGATGCGGCCCCGAGGCATAGCCATGCCAGAGGGCACCCCGCACTCCGGCACCATCAGCGACCTGGAGAAGAACCGGGTCCTCCTTGACTGGCTGCGCTGGCAGGTCGGACAGACCGAACGACGCATCCGTGAACTGGAGATCCAGGAAGCGCAGGAACGGGCGCGACGGGAACGAGCCCGGGCGGAGATGTCGTGGAGGATCCAGCCGCAACGCTCCTCCTCGGTGGCGCTGCTGCACCGTGGCGGCTGCACCACCTCCCCGGACCAGGCGGGGCTCATCTCCCGGGAGGACGCCATGGTCGCACTGGCGGAACCGGACATCGAGCCGTGCCAGGTCTGTCGGCCGGACACCGGACTGCTGAGCTGAGCCGACAGCCCGCACTAGGCCGCCACGATCTACGCGGCCACGTACGTATGCGCGCGCCCGCCCCGCCCGGCGGAAACGATCTGAAGATCCGCCCGGCCAGAAGTTGGCGCTGTCGAGCACCGCCTGGCGCGAGGTCGCGAGGCTTGGGACGATCAGCGCGGCCTCCTAGGCGCCGGGGACCACGACGGGGACCCGAACCGTTCCAGCAGGGCCAGAACTGTCGGGTGCTGCAGCCGCAGGGCCCGGCCCGTTCCAGCGGCGGGTGGATCTGGGCGAGTAGGCCGTGGAGCCGGTTGGTGACCGTGGCTCGCCTGGTGGAGAAGCAGGCCCGTGTCTCTGCGGCCGCGTGCCGTGACTCACGCCGCCGTGGTGCGGAGCGTGCTGGGACTGAGTCCCTTGTGGCGTTTGAATGCGGTGCTGAAGCCGAAGGCGTCGGCGTAGCCGACGGTCTTGGCGATCTGGGCGATGCTGAGGTCGGTGTCGGCCAGGAGTGCCTCGGCGTCGTCCATGCGGCACTCGGTGAGGTAGGTGAGGGGCGGACGGCCCATCAGCTCGGTGAAGCGCCGGGCGAACAGTGCCCGGGAGACGCCGGCCTGAGCGGCCAGCGACGCGACCGTCCAGCTCTCGGCGGGCCGCCCGTGGAAGGCGTGCAGGGCGGGGGCGAGGACCGGGTCGGCGAGGCCGCGGTACCAGCCGGGCGCGTCGGCACCCGCCCGGTCGAACCAGGTGCGCAGCGTGCAGACCAGAGCCCAGTCGAGGAGCCGGTCCATCAGCGCCTGCGAACCGGCGGAGAGCCGGGCGGCATCGGCGGCGGCGTCCTCCAGCCAGGCGCAGACCTCGGCGTCCTCGGCGACGACCAGGACGGGCGGCAGGGCGCGCAGGAGCCGTTCGTGGCGGTGCCCCGAGGCGCGGTAGGCGCCCACGATCAGCGCGGTCGCTCCCTTCGGGCCGGTGCCCCAATGGATGCCCTCGAGTTCCTGGCCGGCGCAAGCGGCGTCCGCGGTGAAGCAGTTGATCTCGTACGTGGCGTGGGGGCGGTGGACAGTGGCAGGCTCGTCCGCGAGGCGGAACCGTGCGGGGCCCCGGACGATAGCCGTGTCACCCGCGCCGATCACCCGCTCGGTGCCGTCGGACAGCAGCAGTGTGCCGCCGCCGCGCAGCACGCTGACCATGGTGAGCGGAGCTGCGTCGGCGAAGGTGATACTCCAGGGCGCCGTCAGCACGGCATGGCTGACGACCGAGCCCTCGGCCCGGATGCCGCTCAGCAGTGAACTCAGAGGATCCACAGCGCAATCGTAGACGATCTCCTATGTCCTGGAGGGTTTCTCCCATGGATCATCTACGGTGCCGCGGTTGTACTGGACTCACCGCACCAGACCGAGCCGTCGGGAGACACCGTGCCGCAGCACAGCAGTGACACCAGGACAGCCCTTGTGGTCGTCGCGCATCACCGCAGCGATTCCCTCACCGCCCTCACCGCCCGCCGCGCGGCTGCCCAGCTCGAGGCCGCCGGATACCGCATCGACCTGCTCGACCTGCACGCCGAGGGGTTCGACCCGCGGATGAACGTGGAGGACCAGCCGGACTGGGGCGACCGGGAAAAGCCGTACTCGGACGAAACGCACGGCCACATGCGGCGGATCCTCGACGCCGATCTCGTCGTCGCCGCCTTCCCGGTGTACTGGCAGAGCGTGCCCGCCCTCCTCAAGGGATGGATCGACCGCGTATGGAACTACGGGTTCGCCTACGGCCGCAGCAAGCCCCGCCTGGCGGGCAAACGCATGCTGTGGCTGGCCCTGGCCGGCGCCACCGCCGACGACCCCATCGCGGAGTCGATGCAATCCGTCCTCGAGGCCAACCTGAGCGACGGCATCGCCTACTACTGCGGCTTCTCCCGCTCCACCGTAGGCCTGCTCCTGGACGCGGAGGAGCGGCCGCAGCGCATCGACGCCGAGGGCAATCTGCTGGTCGGCGATGCGGTCGCCGGCGCCGAGCGGGAGGCGCAGTACACCGAATTCGACCGTCGGACACGGAAGTTCGTGGAGGAGTTCCTCGCGGAAGGACTCGTCGCGGCCTGACGGCCTCCGGATCCCGTGGGCTGACACTGCAGCAGTACGTGCGGGGACCTGGCGCCGCCCGTAGGCGTCGTCGTCGCCTCGATCCTGTACGCCGTCCTGACGCGCGTCCCGGCCGTGTGCCGGTGGGGTCGTGAGCCGCGCCACCGTGCTTCGAGGGCCCTCCTAGGGCACGGCGACGGGTATTTCGCACCACACGGTCTTGCCATTGCCGCGGGGTTCGATCCCCCAGGCGTCAGCGAGCTCTTCGACGAGCATGAGGCCCCGGCCGGATGTGTGCAGTCCCGTGGCGGCACGGCGTCGCGGGGAGGCTGGTGACGTGTCGCTGACGGTCAGACGCAGGGCTCGCCCGCCGTTCTGTACGGGCCTGGCCGTCAGCGTGGTGGCGCCGCCCGTGTACAGGAGGGCGTTGGTGACGAGTTCGCAGGCGAGCAGCTCAGCGGTGTCGCTGAGGGCCTCCATCGACCAGCTGCTCAGCGCTGCACGCAGTGCGAGCCGTGCCGCCCGTAGCGCGTCGGGGTCCTGGGGCGCGATGTCGGTCTCCCATTGCGGGGCCGGGACGGGCCTTCCCCGGGAACGCCGCAGGATCAGCAGCGCCACATCGTCCTCCCCTCCCGTGTAGGCGGCCATGCTGTGCAGCAGGCGGTCGGCGAGGTCGTCCGGTTGCTCAGGCCCGGCGCGCAGGGCCCGGAGGAGCCGACTGCGCCCCTCGTCGATGTCTTCCGCGCGGGCCTCGATGAGCCCGTCCGTACACAGCACGAGCGTCGAGCCTGGCTCCAGGACCGCCTCCGAAGCCGGGTACACGGGCTGGGCACCCTGAGCCGCGAGGCCGAGCGGGAGCCCACCGGGGATGTCGAGCCACACGCTGCTCCCGTCCGGGCGCCGCAGCAGGGGTTCCGGGTGCCCCGCGCGCACTATCGAGGTCATTCCCGTGCGTGGATCGAGCAGGGCGATGAGACAGGTGGCGAAGCGGTCGGTGGCAAGCTCCGTCAGAAAGACAGAGGTGCGTGCCATGACGGTGGTCGGTGGGTGGCCCTCGGCGGCGTAGGCCCGCAGGGCGACGCGGAGCTGCCCCATGATGGCAGCGGCTGTCACATCGTGGCCCTGCACGTCGCCGATGACCGCGGCGATCCGGCCGTCGGGCAGCGTGAGGGCGTCGTACCAGTCACCGCCGATGCCTCCCCGGGCACGGGTGGGCCGGTACCGGGTCGCGAGGGTCAGGCCGGGGGCGTCGGGGAGGTGCCCTGGGAGCATCGCCGTCTGCAGTCCGGCGGCGAGCTCGTGCTCCTGGTCGTAGAGGAGAGCCCGTTGCAGCGACTGGGCGATGACTTTGCCCAACGCGGTCAGTACGGTCCGCTCGTCCTGCGGGAAGCCGGCCCTCCCCTCGTAGGTGAGCCCGACGGCGCCGATCGGGGTGTCGTGGGCGATCAGCGGGAGGAAGGCCGCTGCTGCGGCCCGCGGGAACTTCGTCAGGTAGGGCTCGACGGCCGGGTACCGCTCGACGAAGTCCGTTCGGTCGGTCAGGAAGACCGCCTCCCGGGTGCGGGCCGCATCGGTGAGGGGAAGGGGTTCGTTCAGACGGGACAGGTGGAAGTCGCGGATGAGGTCGTCGGCCACGCCGTTCGCTCCGGCCAGTCCCATACGGCCGTTGTCGACCAGGCCCAGGACGATGCTGGAGGCGCCGATCTGCTCCAGAAGCCGGGTGGTGGTCAGCGCCTCGGCGACGTCCTCGACGGTGAGGGTCGGTACGAGGGCGTCGCTGACGTGTCCCACGATGTCGGCCTGGCGGCGTCGCTCGTTCCTGGCGATGCGCAGCTGTTCGGTCTGGTCGACGGCACGCAGTTCCTGGGTGGCGTCACGGATGATCCCGATGACGCGGACCGGGCGTCCCCCCGGGTCGCAGACAACGTGGCCTTGGGTGTGGGTCCATCGCAGCGCGTCGCCCTGGTGCCGGCGGATCCGGAAGTAGAGGCTGAAGCCGGAACGCTCTCTCAGCGCACGTTCCACCTGCTCCTCGATCGCGGGCAGTTCCACGGGGAGCATCCGCTCACCGAGCGTGCTGAGACGTCCGTCGAACTCACCCGGCCTGAACCCCATCACGGCAAGGCCGCCGCGGTCGTAGCGCATCTCGCCGCTGGCCAGGTCCCAGGTGAAGCTGCCCATGCCGTTGACCGCCAGAGCGACACGGGCGGCGGCCTGAGGACGGCCCCGCGGACCGAGTCCGCCGTTCGGCTCGAAGGAGTAGCTCATGAACCTCCTACTGACCGGCTCCGCGCTGCGCCCGGAGCGCCGGGCCGAGGGGTCGCGCGGGGTGGTCAATATCCCCATTCTGCGCGGCATCGCTTCGGCACGCCTGTCCTGCCATCGACGTCCTCGCCGCATTCCGGGTCGCGGTGCAAGTGAAGGGGTCGACCGGCCGCGGCTGCGCGCCGAGCTGGTGCTGGCCGCGATCACCAGGGTCCTGCTGGGGCGCCACTTCGACCTGATCGAGCTGTTCCGGGGCACCGTGGTGAGCGAGGCCCAGCCAGGACATCGGCTGCGATGGAAGGGCAGGGCGTCAGGCATCAGATCTTCCCGGCAGCCATCCGTCGGACGCCGTCGTCCGCCGGCACCCCAGGCCGTGCTGTCCTCTCCAGAGCGTCCGCTCGGCATGGGGAGAACTTTCCCCCAGGTTGAATTACGCCCCGGATGAATTCCGCTGAGGTGTCCACGCTGCGCATGGCGAAAACCGACCGGCTTGAATTCACCTGTCATACTCGAATATTTCGCAGGTCCTCCTCATGCCCGTAAAACGGAATTAACATCGCGAAGGATTTGCTCTGCTAGCGTCTTCTGCAGGTAAGTCGGTCGGCTCGGGTGGTATGCAAGATGCGGTGGGGGTGCGGATGAGGATTGGAACCCCCTGGGGCATCCGCGCGCAATTCCTTGTGCTTCTCGCCACATTTCTACTGGCCTTGCCATTCATCGCGTCATTCTCGGAGCCGGCGTCCGCGCACGGTACATCCGTGTCCCTCGCCGGTGCCTCGGACGCGGACGCGACCATGCTCCCGGCCGGTTACGCGGAAGCGGCAACCGATCAGGAATCCGTGTCGTGCGGATCGCACGGGGAAGCCGACCCGCACGGCCTCCGGCGTACACGTGACCGGCACCGCCCCGCAACAGGTCCCGTTCTGGACGACACACGCGCGCGTTCCGCGGCGGTATCAGCCCCGGCCTTCGGCGTTCCGACGGCCGTGCTCCCCGCCTTCGGCCACTCCCATTGCCAGCTGAGAGCCGCGACGGCCCATTCTCCCGCAGTACTTCAGGTGTTCCGCTGCTGAGCTGACCCGCAGGTCCCGGCGCCCGACGACCCACCCGCCACGTCCGCCTCGCGCGTCGACGTGGGGTCATGTCGTCGTGCCCGTATTCGCCTTCGTAGTCGTCCGTACACCCGACGCGCCCTGATGGCGCGCCAGGAGGAACATCTGTCATGCAACCGTTCATCGAGCACGCTCGCTCGCTGGCCATACGCTCCGCCGTGCGTCCCGAGGAGTTCGCCCGGCTGGCCGCGGGGCAGTCGCCGCAGGTCCTGTTCATCACCTGCTCCGACTCCCGCGTCGTCCCCGCTCTGATCACCGGCGCCCGCCCCGGTGACCTCTTCGAATTGCGCACCGCGGGCAACATCGTCCCGCCGCACGACTCCGGGCACCCCACGAGCGAGGCGGCCACGGTGGAGTACGCGGTGGAGGTGCTCGGGGTCCAGGACATCGTCGTCTGCGGTCATTCGCACTGCGGGGCCGTCGGGGCACTGGTCCGTGGGGAGGATCTGACCGCGGTGCCCGCGGTGCGCGACTGGCTCACGCACATGACACCGTGCCCTGAAGGAGAGGTCGAGGACGCAGCCGTGACCGAGGCCGTGCAGAACCATGTGCTGACACAGCTGCTGCGTCTGCGCGCCTATCCGTGCATCAAGCAGCGCCTGGACGACGGCAGGTTGAATCTGCACGCCTGGTTCTACGAGGTCCACACGGGCTCCGTACGCCGCCATGACGCGCACTCCGACTCCTTCCAGGCGCTGTGAGGGACACCGTGGGCTTCTCGATGAAATTCCCTCACCTGCGACAGGACTTCGCCGCCTCGCTCGTCGTGTTCCTCGTCGCACTGCCGCTGTGCGTGGGTGTCGCGGTCGCCTCAGGTGTACCGGCCGAACTGGGCCTGATCACGGGCATCGTGGGCGGCCTCGTCACCGGCCTGATGCGGGGAAGCAGCCTTCAGGTCTCGGGCCCCGCGGCCGGGCTGACCGTGCTTGTCTTCGAGGCTGTACGGCAATTCGGGCTGCCGGCGCTCGGCGCCTTGGTCCTGGTAGCCGGAGTGCTGCAATTCGCCATGGGGGCGCTCAGGCTGGGCCGCTGGTTCCGCGCCATCTCGGTCTCTGTCGTCGAGGGCATGCTTGCCGGGATCGGGCTCGTCCTCATCGCGGGGCAGATGTACGCGGCCACCGGCCAGGAGGCGCCTGCCTCCGGGCTGGGCAAGCTGGCCGGGTTGCCGTCGATGCTGATCGAGGCCGTCGGCGACACCACGGCGCTCACCTCGCTGGTGCTCGGAGCCGCGACCGTGAGCGTCATGGTGCTCTGGAGGCGGACGCCCAAGAAGGTGCAGGTCGTTCCGGGCGCGCTGGCCGCCGTGGCGCTGGCCACGCTCGCCACCCTTGCTCTCGACCTGCCGGTCGCCACGGTGGAGGTGCAGGGCCTGCTCGGCGCCATCCAGCCTCCCGGGCTCGACGCATTCGGTGAGATGGTGAGCGTGAGCGCGCTCGGAACTGTGCTGGCGTTCACACTGATCGCTTCAGCCGAGTCGCTGTTCAGCGCTGCGGCCGTGGACCGGCTGCACGACGGACCGCGTACTCAGTACGACAAGGAACTGATGGCTCAGGGAACGGGCAACGCCGTGTGCGGTGCCCTGGGTGCGCTCCCGATGACCGCGGTGATCGTCCGCAGCTCCGCCAATGTCCAGGCCGGTGCGCGGACCAAGGCCTCCCGTGTCCTGCACGGCGTATGGCTGCTGCTCTTCGCGGCACTGCTTCCGTCCGCTCTCGCGCTGATTCCGCTGCCCGCTCTCGCCGGCATCCTCGTGCACGCGGGCTGGAAGCTCATCCCGCTGCGCGCGATCCGGGCCCTGTGGCGTGAACACCGGGGCGAGGCACTGATCCTCGTCGTGACTGCCGTCTCCATCGTCACGGTGAACATGTTCGAAGGCGTTCTGATCGGCCTGGCCCTATCCGTCGCCAAGACCGCCTGGACCGCTTCACACATCGAGTTGGAGGTCGTCGACAAGGGGGCCGGCCCACTTCAGGTGTACCTCTCCGGCAACGCCACCTTCCTGCGGCTGCCGAAGATTCTCGACAGTCTGGAGAAGCTGCCCCAGGACCGGCCGATCGGACTCGACCTCTCAGGCCTGCACCACCTGGACCACGCGTGCCGGACAGCGCTCGAGAACTGGGCTTCACGCCACAGCGACTCCGAAACCGAGTCGGTCACGATGACCGGGGCGCGTATGACGAAGGCCATGGCCGACTGACGCATCCGCATCTGTGGACGAGGGCCGCATCGGCTCTCGATGTGCTTGCTGACCGCTGCGTGCCCGGGAGCCGTCTCTCCCGTGGCACGCAGCGGTTCCAGTGATGTCCGGCTGCTTGACTGCGAGTGTTCAGGGCGACAGGGGGCTCGCCCCTGTCCCGGCCGGCGTCTGCCCGGTGTCACGCCACGGTCAGGACGATCTTTCCGTGGGCCTGGTGGGAACGCAGGCGCTCGGCGGCGGGAGCCGCGTCCTCCAGGCTGTAGGTGCTGTCCCTGAGGGCACGCACGTGCCCCTCGGAGATGGCGGGACCGACCTGGTCGACCGCGGCGGACAGCACCGCGCCGAGTTCGGCGGCTCGGGTGAAGCCGAACGACACCCCGAACACGCGCAGGTGCCGGTAGGACAGGGCGTCGATGTCGATGGTCGAGGTGGCCGTGTCCAGGCGTCCGATGTTGACGACGGCACCGTCGACGCGCGTGGCCGGCAGGCAGTCGGCGAACGTCCGGCCGGCGACATGGTCCAGGGCCAGGTCGACGCCGTCGCCTCCGGTGGCGTCCAGCACCGCCTTGGTGAGGTCCTGCTCGCCGGTGACCACCACCACGTCGGCGCCCGCGCCTTCCAGCAGCTCCCGCTTGGCGGCCGAGCGGGTGGTGGCGATGATCTGCCGTGCTCCGAGGGCCTTGGCGATCTGTACGCCGATCAGGCCGATGCTGGAGGTGGCTCCGGTGATCAGGACCGACTGCCCCTTCCGGAAGCCGCCGGTCATCATGGCGCCGTGCTCGGTCAGCAGGCCGGTGGGCAGGGCCGAGGCGTCCTCGTACCCGAGACCGGCGGGGATGGACACCATGTGCCGGTGGTCGGCCAGGACGTACTGGGCGAAGCTTTCCGGTGTCGTGCCCATCACCCGGTCACCCACGACGGGCGTGGCCACGCCGTCGCCGACGGCGGCGACGACACCGGCGAACTCGTACCCGGCTCGGTACTCCTTGCCCGTGCCCCCTGCGGTGGGGTCGGCCTCGGCGAGCATCGAGACGTCGGCGTTGTTCAGGGCCACGGCACGGTTGCGTACCAGGACCTGGCCGGGGCCCGGCTGGGGTACGGGGACTTGGCGGACGGTCCAGTCAGGGCCGGTGCCGCCGATCAGGGCGGTCATCGTCTCGGGCATGAGCGGGGGCTCCCTTTGCGTGAGGGTGTGCGGGGTCAGTGGTTGCTGCGGGTGCGCTCGGCGTCGTACTGGGCGTCGGTGACGTGCTCCAGCCACGTGGTCTCGGGCCGGTCGTCGTCGGGTGCGATGCCGTCCCAGAGGGCTATGTGCTGCATAAAGCGGTCTTCGGTGGCGCCGTGCCAGTGCTCCTCGGCGGGTGGGCAGGTGACGGTCTCGCCGGGGTGGGCTTCGTAGACGGTGCCGTCGCGGGTGCCGATCAGGGCGGTGCCGGCGGTGACGTGGAGGGTCTGGCCGACGGCGTGGTGGTGCCAGGCGGTGCGGGCGCCGGGGGCGAAGCGGACCATGTTGGCGCGGATGCGGGAGGGTTCCTGGCCGGCGTGGATGACGTCGAACCAGACGTCACCGTTGAACCAGTTGGCCGGTCCCTTGCCGGTGGGCTGGGGCTTGACGAATTCCATTGCGGGTTCTCCTTGGATCGGGGAGGGGGTGGCGCACCGGGGGGCAGGATGTGGAGAGCGGGACCGCTGCGGCCAGAGCGGCTGCGCCGTGCAGGACGGTGCGCCTGCTCCAGCCCTCGGATACCGGGACCATCAGGCCGCGTTGTCGTGGGAGAGTCCGGTGCCCAGGGCGCGTGAAGCGGTGGCCTGGTCGGTGATCTCCTTGCCCCTGGCCTCGATGGCGGGTACGGCGTCGTCACCGGCGACGAACCGCAGGGGCGGCTCATCGAGGGCGATGACCTCGATCAGGGCGTCGGCGAGCTTGGCCGGGTCGCCGGCCTGTTGCCCGTTCATCGACTGCCACATCTTCTTCGTCTCCGCGGTGCGCTGGGCGTAGTCCTCGATCGAGTCCTGCGCCCAGCTGGTGGAGGCGTCCACGAGCAGTTCGGTGCGGAAGAAGCCGGGCTCGACGATCGTCGTCCGGATGCCGAAGGGCTCCAGGTCGAAGCGCAGGGATTCCATCCAGCCCTCGACGCCGAACTTGGACGCGGCGTAGGCGACGCAGAACTCCTGGCCGATCACACCGGCCAGCGAGGAGATCGTCACGACGTGACCGGCACGCTGCTTGCGCATGACGGGCAGGACGGCGCGGGTGACGTTCATCGGGCCGAACAGGTTCGTCTCGATCTGCGCCCGCATCTGGGCGTCGGAGATCTCCTCGAAGTACCCGGCCTGGAACATCGCGGCGTTGTTGATCAGCACGTCGATCCGGCCGAACTTGTCCGTGGCCGCCTGAACCGCGGCGGTGGCGGCATCCGCGCTCGTGATGTCCAGGGACAGGGCCAGCAGGTCCTCCCGCTCACCGCCCAGGGCGTCGAGCACCTTCTGCGGGTCACGGGCGGTGGCCACCACCCGGTGACCGGCGGCCAGGGCTCGGCGGGCGATGTCGGTACCCAGACCACGTCCGGCACCGGTAACGAAAACGACCTTCCTCATGAAGAACTGCTCCTTGTGCGTGTGGTTGGTTGGCCAGCGTCCGAGAGGATCGACTTGAGCCGGCCGGCGGCGCCCATTGCGTTGGGCCATCCGGCGTAGAACGCCAGGTGGGTGATGGCCTCGCTCAGCTCTTCCTTTGTCAGCCCGTTCTCCATCGCGAGTTCGAGGTGGAAGCCGAGCTGGTCGCTGCGGTAGAGGGCGATCAGGGCCGTGACGGTGATCAGGCTGCGATCGCGGGGGGAGAGGCCCGCGCGCTCCCACACATCGCCGAAGAGGACCTTGTCGGTCAGATCGGCCAGCTTGGGGGTGACGTCGCCGATGGACTTCTGCGCGGCGGACGGTTCCTGCGGCATTACTTAGCTCCATTCCTGCCCGGATCGGTAGGGCGATTCCGGGGCCGGGGGGGTGACGGTCAGTTGTCGATGAGCTGCCCGTATTCCTCTCGGCGGTGTCCAGGAAGGTGGCGCCCAGGTCGAGAGCGCGGTGGATCGTGCGGATCGACTCCGGGTCGTCCGATCCGGCGCCTGTGTAGGAGTCGGACATTCCCATGGCCCCGAGGCCGATACGGGAGACGTCGAGATCCCTCAGCTTGATGTGCTGCATGGCCGGTTCTTCTTCTCCGTTCTCCAGGAAAGACTGGAAAGCGTTTCCGGCGCCGCACGCCGGATTATGTACAGAATTCCTTGGCGATGGATGCCGGCCGTTCGCCGGAGTGTTTTTTCCGGCGTTCCCGTCGGGCCGCCTCGTTGCCACGTCATCCAGACTGGCACCGGTTTACCCGCCCGAAAAGAGGAGGGAATCTTCCTGGGAGGGATCCTTCCCCCCTTTTTTGGAACGGCTGCCGGTGCCGGCTGTGCGCCTTTGGATCAGTCGGCGCGGCCGATGGTGAATTCGGCGGAGCCGTCGTGGCCCGTGAAGGCGTCGGTGCCCGAGTCGATGGTGCCCAGCACCACCATGCCGGGGCCCGGGACAGATGGGCCGGCATGCTCGTAGTAGACGGCCAGGCCCGGGCCGGGCGGCCAGTACACCAGCTGGCCGGCCCGGTAGTCGGTCTGCCGGTCACCTTCGGCGGTGGGAAGCGGTTCGGGCGGTCCGCCGTACAGCTCCCGGTCCAGCATGTCGCTCCTCTGCACCGTCACCGGAAGCGAGGAGGCAAGCGCCCGGGACGTCGCGTTGTCGTACGTGATGTCGATGCGCTCCAGGATCTGCTCGCGCAGCCCGGCGCACAGGGGATCGGGGGTCTCGATTTTTCACCGGGTACCGATCGCGTCGAAGGCGAAGAAACGCCGATCGGTTTCCGGCTTCGTCGTCCTGTCCTCGTCCGACGCTGCCGCAGGAAGAAGACGGGAATTCCTCGCGATCATGTTCTGCACGGCTTTCCTCCTCCGATTCTCGGCGCACGCCGGATCTCCTGCCGTGTCCACCACGGGTGAGTCGAGTCGGCGGAACGCGACCAGGCTTGCAGCCGCCCACCAGCCGTACAGGGGAAGCTTTCTTCCGGGGAGGAAAGCATCCGGGGAAGAAACTCTCCCTCCCTGCAGCGGGGCGCCGGGTGGGAGAGTGGGTGTATGAGCAGCAGCACGAATCGCAATGAGCTGGGCGACTTCCTGAAGGCGCGCCGGGCGGAGTTGAGCCCGCGTGCCGTCGGCCTGCCCGACAGCTCGGGCCCGCGCCGGGTTGCCGGGCTGCGCAGGGAGGAGGTCGCTCAGTTGGCAGCGATCTCCACTGACTACTACACCCGCCTGGAACAGGGTCGACTGCCGGCGTCCGCTCCGGTCCTGGAGTCATTGGCGGAGGCCCTTCACCTCGACGAGGACCAGCGCCGGTACCTGTTCGGCCTTGCGGGTAAGGAGACCGCGAAACCGCGCCGCCGGACGCTGCAGAAGGTCCAGCCGCAGCTGCGCAGGGTTCTGGACGATCTCACCTCCACGCCGGCAATCGTGATGGGCCGCCGGATGGACGTCATCGCGTGGAATCCGCTCGCAGCCGCCTTGATCACCGATTTCGGTTCGGTGCCGGAGAAGCATCGCAATTACGTGCGGATTCTTTTCACCGATCCGACGATGCGTACGCTGTATGCCGACTGGAAAAGCGTCGCACGCATGGCGGTCGCACAATTGCGCATGGAGGCGGCCAAGTATCCGGACGACCCGCGCCTGACCGCGCTGGTCGGGGAGTTGTCCGTGCAGGACGCCGACTTCCGCACATGGTGGGCCGCCCACCACGTCGCCACGCTCAGCGTGGGCACCAAGGTCGTCCACCACCCGGTCGCCGGTGAACTCTCGCTGGACTGGGACACCTTGAGCGCCAGCACGGACCCCGACCAGCAGTTGGTCGTATGGACCACGGAGGTCGGCTCCCCTTCCCACGACGGCCTGCGGATTCTCGCCTCCTGGGCCGCAGGGCAGCACCCGAAGACCGTCGCCGGACCCGCTGACTGACCTGACTCCCGGAAGCTGCCGGAAGGTTCGTCTGCTCGATCGCCGTCCGCAACAGCGCCTTCGCCGCGTGAACTACTGCTCCCGGGTGGTCAGTGCCGTCTCCGGCTTCCGCGGCGCGGTCTCGCTCCCGGTCGCTCCGGCAGTACCGACCGTCCTGGACTCGGGAGCGCTCTGCCCTGATCGAGACACGATCGTCTTCGTGACGTCGGGAGTTGTCGTCACCATTCCGGTGGTGCAGAGTCTGCTGCTGCCGGCCGATGGGGCCGGGTCCGCTCTGGGTGTTCGCCTGGACTCTTGTAATCGAAGTTCCAGCTGAGCCGGATGGGCCGCGCCCGTAGTACTTGTCGTGGCCTGCCTGGGCAGCCGTACGGCTGGGTGGCGTCGCAGTACTGCGGGTAGTTGGCGGTGTTCTGTTCGACGACGTACACCAGCCCACCGGTTTTCGTAGCTGACGTTGGCGAGGAAGGCGGCGGCCTCCTGCTTCTTCAGCGGTACTTCACGAGGTCGGGAGGGGCTTGTCGTGAAAGCCCCTCCCGCGGACGGGCGAGCTCGGTAGGCCCGGGATGGGGCCACAGCTCTCCCGGCCTCGCTCCACTCGATGTGTCAGGCGCCGACGTTGACGTCGATGCAGGCGTAGAACGCGTTGTCGGTGTCGGCCACGTTCCACACGGCGAGCACCTTCTGCTGCCCGGTGAGGCTGCCGAAGTCGACCTCGTGATTCACCACGGCGCCCGGCTTGGCGCCGCCGTCGTCGAACAGAGCGATCTTCTGACCGCCGACGTAGTACTCCCAGGTGCTGGTGGAGTGCTGAGCGGTCAGCTTCCAGGAGAACGTCGCGTTCTTCGGGACCGAGGTGACGGCCCAGCCCTTGCTGTCGTCGTCCAGCTCCGCGAAGCGGCTGTTCCCGCCGCTGCAACTGGTCAGGCCCTTGGGCCCTTCCACGCTCTGGGGTTCGTAGGTGATGTCCCCGCAGGACACCGCCCCCGCGGCGCACTGAGCCTGCCGGCTGGGCGGATCCGAGATGTAGCCGTGGGCGCTCGCCGAACCGGCGGGCAGGCTGATCGCGATGACGGGGGCCAGGGCGGCACCGATCAGCGCCGCCGTCTTCCTACTGGCGTGCATACGTAACTCCTTCACATCAGGCCGCCCCGGGGGATGTGCGGTCATATGTGGGGGTGACCGCACGCGCCGGGTCCGGCCTCTGGGTGGGGCCAAGAGGCGGAAGGTCACGCGCACTCACCGTCCTCGCCGGCGTGTAGAGCTACCGGCAGGGCCCAACTCCGCAAGCGGAGCGGTGAGTTCTGTTGGACTAGACCATACAAGCGGACGCGTTCGTGTCAAGCATGTGTCACGGCATCGACCCTGTGCTGTTCCTGCCCCCGCTGCTGTGCAGGGAGGGCGCGTACGTCGACCACCATCACCCCCGGCAAGTATTCATCGGAGGTATTGACTGGGACCCTTCAAAGGTGCTCCTCGGGGTAGAACGCGGTTGGGTCGCTGGCCTCAACGGTGGAGTGGGCGGATATTCATCCGATGAATCTCTTGTAACTCGGGGGCTCTTTCCCGTAATCTCCCCGACAATCGCCCGAGTCGCCCACAGTCGTCGGATGACAAGGGAGAATCTCGGCGGCGAGGGAGGTGCGCCGTCTTTGGCCCAGCCGCAGACTCGGGCGCCCGGCACAGCAGAGCTGGACCTGACTCGTCACACCATGCCGACGCCCGGCGCCGGCCGCGAAGAGGGAGTGCGCCATGAAGCTCACCAGTGTTCGAACGGCCGCCGTAGCCACCGCGGTGGTCATGGTCGCCGGGCTCGCGACGGCCTGCAACCGCGAAAGCGGTGCCGCGGCCGACGGTGCGGCGGACAAACCCAAGATCGGTGTCGACCTGCCCCGTTCCGACTCCGACTTCTGGAACTCCTACGCCCAGTACGTGAAGAAGGAGGCTGCCGACGGCGACCTCACCATGCTTCCCACCAGCAACTCCCAGAACGACGTGACGAAGCTCGTCGCCAATGTCCAGGTGTTCCAGAACAGCGGCGCCGAAGCCGTCGTGATGGCCCCGCAGGACACCGGCGCTGTCTCTTCGACGCTCGATCAGCTGGCCGCCGAGAAGATTCCGGTGGTCAGCGTCGACACCCGCCCCGACAAGGGCGCCGTCTACATGGTCGTACGCGCCGACAACCGCGCCTACGGCATCAAAGCGTGCGAGTACCTCGGCAAGCAGCTCGGCGGCAAGGGCAAGGTCGCGGAACTGCAGGGTGCGCTCGACTCGATCAACGGACGTGACCGCTCGGTCGCGTTCGCGACCTGCATGAAGACCAAGTTCCCGAAGATCAAGGTCTTCGAACTGCCCACCGACTGGAAGGGCGACGTGGCCTCCGCGAAACTTCAGAGCCTGCTCGCCCAGCACCCCGACCTCCACGGTGTCTACATGCAGGCGGGCGGTGTGTTCCTGCAGCCGACGCTCGCTCTGCTCCAGCAGAAGGGCCTGCTGAAGCCGGCCGGCGCCCCCGGTCACATCACGATCATCTCGAACGACGGCATCCCGCAGGAGTTCGACGCCATCCGCAAGGGCCATATCGACGCGACCGTCTCCCAACCCGCCGACCTGTACGCGAAGTACGCGCTGTACTACGCGAAAGCCGCGGCCGAGGGAAAGCCCGTCAAGGAAGGCCCGACCGACCACGACTCCATGATCATCAAGCTGCCGAACGGCTACGAGGACCAGCTGCCGGCCCCGCTGGTGACCAAGGACAACGTCGACGACGCCGCGCTCTGGGGCAACAGCGTGAGCAAATGACCGGCCGGCCTGCGGAACGGCCACCGACGGCCGCGGCGGCAGCACGAGAGCCGGCAGTGCCGCACCGGCACGAAACGGTCCCCACCGAAAGGACGGCACACCCGCCATGGTGAACACGGCGACCGCCCCGGTTGCCCGGACCTCTGTGGTCGAGGCGACCGGCGTCTCCAAGCGCTTCGGCGCCACCGTCGCCCTGCGCGACGCCCGCATCACCGTCATGCCCGGTGAGTCGCACGCACTCGTCGGCCGCAACGGAGCAGGCAAGTCGACCCTCGTCTCCATCCTCACCGGCCTGCAGAAGCCGGACACGGGCACCCTCACCTTCCAGGGCGAGCCCGCACCCGCTCACGGCGATCTCGACGCCTGGCGGTCGAAGGTCGCCTGCGTCTACCAGCACTCGACGATCCTGCCCGAACTCACCGTGGCGGAGAACCTGTTCATCCACCGCCAGAGCGCGTCCGCACTGCGCCCCATCCGCTGGAAGGAACTGCGGCAACGCGCCCGCGACCTGCTCCGCGAGTACGGTGTCGACCTCGACCCCACCGCGCGGGCCCGCGACCTGACGGTCGAGCAGCGGCAGTTCGTGGAGATCGCCCGTGCCCTGTCCTTCGGGGCCCGGTTCATCGTCCTCGACGAACCGACCGCCAAGCTGGACGCCAGGGGCATCGCACGGCTCTTCGGCAAACTGCGCGACCTCCAGGCCCAGGGCGTGGCCTTCCTCTTCATCTCCCACCACCTGCAAGAGGTCTACGACCTGTGCGCCACCGTCACGGTCTTCCGCGACGCCCGGCACGTCGTCACCGCACCGGTGGCCGAACTGGGCCGCGACGCGCTGGTGGAGGCCATGACGGGCGAGGTGTCATCGGCCACCGCCGAGTGGGCTGCCGTCTCACCTGCCGCCGGCGGGCGTCTTCTGCTGCATCTGGACGGGCTGACGCTCCCCGGCGCGTACGAGGACGTGTCCCTCACGGTGCGCTCCGGCGAGGTGGTCGGTCTCGCAGGTTCGGCTGCGAGCGGCAGCGTCCAGCTCGGAGAGACGCTGGCCGGTCTGCACCGCGCGACGAGCGGCCGGGCCACTGTCGCGGGCCGGCCCTTGCGCACCGGCGACGTTCCCACCGCGCTCGCCGCCGGGGTCGCACTGGTCCCGGAGGACCGTCATCTGCAGGGACTGGTGGCCGGCCGTAGCGTCGAGGAGAACGCCACACTGAGCGTAGGCGACCAGCTGGGCCCGTACGGCACCGTACTGCCGTCCCGCTCCCGGCTGTTCGCCCGACGCATGATCGAGGACCTCGACATCAAGACGCCTGGGGCGCGCACGCCCGTGTCGGCCCTGTCCGGTGGCAACCAGCAGAAGGTCGTGATCGCCCGGGCCCTGGCCACCGGCCCGCACGTACTGGTGGCCATCCGGCCGACCAACGGCGTCGACGTCAAGTCGAAGGAGTTCCTGCTCGGCAGGATCCGGAAGGTCGCGGAGAACGAGAAGGCCGCGGTCGTCATCTCGGACGAACTCGACGACCTGCGGATCTGCGACCGGGTCGTGGTCATGTTCCAGGGGCGCGTCACCGCGGAGTTCGACCGGGACTGGAGCGACGAACAGATGGTCGCCGCCATCGAAGGCATGGCCGGCACACATGAGAAGGAGGCCCTCGATGCCGACCAGCACTGACAGCCCGGCGGCCGATGAAGCGGCCACCGCACCGGCGCCGCCGGAGCCGTCGCAGCACCGGGGCATCGACTTCTCCAGGTTGCGCGACCTGTCCCTGGTGCCCGTCCTGCTGGTGCTGGGACTGATCGGAGTCATCGTCTCGCCGGCATTCCTGACCGCCGACAACCTCATCGGGGTCGCGCAGCAGTCCACCGAGCTCAGCCTGCTCGTCCTCGCGCAGGCACTGGTGCTGATCGTGGGCCGCATGGACCTCTCCCTGGAGTCGACCATCGGCGTCGCCCCGGTCATCGCCGTATGGATGGTGCTGCCCGCGGACGCCGGCCGGTTCAGCGGTCTCGGCCTGCTGCCCGGCTCCTTCTCCGTGCCGCTGTGCCTGCTCGTCGGCGCCCTGATCGGCGCGATGAACGCCTTCCTCATTCTCAGGCTGCGGCTCAACGGCTTCATCGTCACCCTCGGCGCACTGACCATGCTGCGCGGTCTGCACATCGCCGTCTCCGAGGGGCAGTCGATCGTCGATCTGCCTCCCTCGTTCACCTACCTCGGCCAGACCTCCTGGCTCGGCGTGCCCGCTGCGGTGTGGATCACGGGACTGCTCTTCGCCGCCGGCGGAGCGGCCCTCTCCTGGCTCAGACACGGCCGCGCGCTGTACGCGATCGGCGGCAACCCCGAGGCGGCCCGCACCGCCGGTATCCGGGTCGACCGGATCGTCTGCGTCGTGCTGATCCTGGCCGGCGTGCTGGCCGCCCTGGCCGGCATCCTCTACACCGGCCACTACGGCTCGGTGTCGGCGAACCAGGGCAGCGGCTGGATCTTCCAGGTGTTCGCCGCCACCGTCATCGGCGGCGTCAGCCTCAACGGCGGCAAGGGGACCCTGCTCGGCGCGCTCACGGGTGTGCTGACCCTGCAACTGGTCGTCAACATCATGACGCTCGGCGGAGTGCCACCGCTGTGGAACCAGTTCCTCAACGGCGCCATCATCATCGTCGCACTGGTCATCTCCCGCTTCGCCTCCGGCGAGAAGCAGGAGTGAGCCACCGCCCGGGCCGGCCGGCCGGGCGGAAGCGGGCGTGCCCCGGGCCTTGTGCCCTCGGGCCTTGGCCAAATGCCGCCAGGTGATCCGGGGGCTCCCGTCGGCGGACGGCCGAGGAGGAGATGGAAGCTGCGCGAGCTGCTGGACAGCCTCGGGGACCAGCTCACACTCCTCCCGGAGAGTCCAGCTCACACGTGTCCCAGGTGGGCCTATCGCCTGGCCCCCCGCACCCTGACCTCGGCCAGGGACAGCGGATCCGTGCCCGATGCCAACTGCACGCGGACGTGCGCGGCCTCCGTTCCCGGCGGGAGAGTGACAGAGGTCGGGCGGCCCGCCTGCGACGTGACATGGACGGCTGTCACACCCGGCTCGGACCTGGCCTCGGCCAGTGAGCCCGATGTGATCGGGTCCTTCGACGCCAGCGCCCAGAAGTCGCGGAGGCGATCCGGGCAGCAGTCGGTGCGGTTCCACATCTCGACCTCGTCCACGCGGGCGCTGCCGCCCAGGTCCACCTGCCACCACGCCTGGCCGGCCGGGTCCGCCGTGTGCGTCATGGAGCCGTTGCCGAACGCTCCGTCGGTGTTGCCGTCCACCGCCCGGGGGGCCGGTGCGTCCCAGGCCGTCGACTTCTGGGTGGCCGGTCGGCCGGCCGCCAGGTTCTCCCGCGTGACAACCACCGTCACCTCGTCTCGGTGGTGAGCCGCCCGTGCCGCAGCGCTACATGACGAACTTGTCGTCCTCGAACCACCCGGGTGTGGGATGGCTGTTGAGCGACCTGGACCTGGGCGGGGCTGAGTGCCTCGTCCCAGGTGAGGAGTTCGTCGAGGTCACCGCGCAGGCTCGCCTTCTCGGTGCCGATGGAGCGCATCGGCAGCGGGATGGATGCCTCGACCGTGCCGACACGCTCACCGTCGGCGTACAGCGTGGTGCGGCCCGGATCGGCCACCCAGGTCAACGTGGTCCAGCGGTCGAGCGGAAGCGTGTAGGGGAAGGAGTGGTCGGCGCTGCCGTAGCGCGTGATGCCGACCTCGCCGGTGCCGTGCTGCATGAGCTTGAGCGCCCCGGCCTTCGAGCTCAGCAGGACCTGGTCGGCGGTGCGGGCCGTGGGGCGTACGCGTACCGACACGGTCCACGGTTCGCTGACGTCGAGTCCTCCGAAGCCGACACCGTCCCGGTCGTGGTCGAAGCGCCAGGCCCCGCCGACGCCGCCCTCGCCCGTGACCGGCGACGGGTTGTTGATGATGTACGAGGTGCCGGGCAGGTCACCGGCCGTGTCCTCGGCGTACAGGGTGTTGCCGGGGCTGCCCGCGTACGTCCAGCCGCTCGGATACGGCGCCGGGTCGAACGTCCAGTGGTGGCTGGGGCGGCCGTCGTCGGTGAGGTGCCCCGTGGGCTCGGCGTGCATGCCGGGCGGGTCGCCGATGCGGGCCGTCAGCGAACGGAAGGTCGTTGATGCCGCCCGGTGTCGGTGTGGCATTCCAGGCACGGTCGGCGAGGATCGCTCGGGCGCCGGCCATGTGCTGCTCGAAGTACTCGTCAGCGGCCCAGAAGTTGTAGTCGGCCCAGTTGGGCAGGCCGGAGCCGAGCATGTCGGGGGAGCCGCTCGGGGTCCAGGTGTCGTACATCCACGGCTCGTCGGGATACAGGTGGTGGTAGTTGTTCGGGGTGACGTAGAAGGGGCCGATGGCGATCTCGTCGTGGCCGGGGATGACCGGTTCCCCGCCCGTTCCCTCCCAGGTCAGGAAGACGACGGGGGTGTGGACCGTCTGCTGTGGCGCGTCGAGATGCTCGGATCCGTTGTAGACGGCGGTGCGCCTGCCGTGCTTGCGGACCACGTCGTCGAGAGTGTTGATGTAGCGGTTGAGGAGATCGCCGAGTGTGGTGACGTCCGCGTCGGTGGCCAGGAAGTCTTTGACACAAGGGCAGTTGGCGAGCTGCCCCGGAACTTCCTCCGCGCCGATCGAGAACAGGGGGGCGTCGAACCAGCCTGCGAACTCGTCGACGATCGCCTTCGACTTCTTGATCGCCCTCGTGCTGGTCATGTCGATCCGAAACCGCGAGGGCGCGTGCGCTGAGCTGGAGTCGCGGTATCCCTCGGGCCGGCCGCACGGGGCAGGTGGTGCCAAGGCAGACCGGGTTCCGGCCTCGGGTCCCTGGGCCTCGCGCTCCGGCGGCTGGACACACCTGCCCGACGGGTCGTCCACCGGCCGCCGGGCTTTCACCTGATCGGCCGCCGCCACCTCGCAGGCCCGTGACTGCGACATCTCCGACCTCACCGTCATCGAGGGCGGGACCTGCTGCCCCGGCTCGGCAACAGGGACCTACAGGTGCGGCTCAGCGGGTCCGGTAGCGGGCGTAGACCAGTCCGCTGTCGAAGGCACGCTCCTCGACCAGTTCGAGATCGAGACGCACGCCGTCGGGGAAGAATCGCTTGCCGCCGCCGACCACGCTCGTGGTGATGAACAGGTGGTACTCGTCCACCAGGCCGGCCGCGATCGCCTGGGCCGCCAGGTTCGGGCCGTCGACGGTGAGGTCGTGATCAGCCTCGGCCTTGAGCGTGCGCACCGCCTCCGGGTCGAAGGTCCGCTCGATCCTGGTTTTCGCGCTGGACACCGACTCGAGCGTCGTGGAGTAGACGATCTTCTCCGCGGCCTGCCAGTCGCGGGCGTACTGCAGGATGTGCGGGGGCTGGTCCGGCTCGGTGTGTGCGGTCTCCCAGTAGACCATCGTCTCGTACATCCGTCGGCCGTAGAGGTACGTGCCGACGGGGCGGAAGAGGTCCCCGACGAAGGTATGCACCTCCTGATCCTCGGCCCCGGTGCCGAGGTCGCCCTCCGCCGCCTCGGCGTAGCCGTCGAGGGAGGTGATCATCGAGTAGATGAGCTTCGCCATGTGTCTCCTTCGGGTGCGTGCGCGTACGTCTTGCCGACGGTCCTGCAGGCTGTGACCTCCGCACGACCCGGAACTCATCGATCGTCGGCCGACCGGTTCCATGGGCCGTCAGATCACGGACCGAGCGCACCCCCCGCCGGTTTGCCCGCGCGGTCCGCGCCTCGGCGTCCGCTGCGCGAAGCGAGTGACCCACTACCGGTCGGAGGACATCATCGTGGCGACCATGTTGTACCTGGGCACCGACTCACCGGTCAGTTGCCCGGGGAAGTCGCGGGCGGCCAACCACGTGGTCCGCGTCCGGCAGAGTGACAGGGGGAGCAGCGCGGGTGTGGGATGCCGAAGCCCGGCTGCTCAGGGAGCCAGACTGTCAGGGCCCGTCGTCACACCCGCACATTCCGGAGCTCCCTCATGTCACCGTCCTCCACCGGACCGACCGACCCGGATACCTATTTGGCCGTGTGCGCCCACACCCACCTGTTTCCGGGCGCCCGTTGCCGAGTCACGGGGCTGCCGGACCTCCAGGCCTTCGCGGCGGCCCCGTGGCCGGTCGACCTGGAGCTGCGCTTCTCCGACGATGTGGTCACCGAGGTCGAGTTGCGCATCGAAGGCCCGGCGGACCCCGTACTCACCGTCCCGGCCTACACCACGGGCGCCGGCACTCACATCGACGGTCACAGGTGGCTGATCCGGGAGTTCGTCCGCACGGGAGACGAGGTCGAGCTGACGATCGGCAGCCCTGCCTGAGTGCTTGCGGACCCACGGCAGGCTACGGTCCCTTCGATGGGCAGAGGGAGTCAGCCGCCCACTTCCACAGGCGCCCCGACCTCCACCGTCGTACCGTCCAGGAAGGTCAGCACCACCGACGCCTCACCGTCCGTGACCCGCACGGACACCGCCTCCCGCAGTGCCTCAGGATGCAGTGTGTCGCGGGAGAGTGCGACGAGGGACACCTGAAGACTCCTGCCGCCCGGATGACGGTCCAGCCGCAGGCAGGGAATCGCGGAATGCGGTCCATACGCGTTGGCCTCCACATCCCGGGCCACCTCAGCCGCTGCTCGGCCGGTGCCCGCCGCCCCGTCCCAGCCGTGGAGTGCGACCACCGCGCTGCTCAGTCCCTCGACCGTACGGGCCATCGACCAACCGGGCCCGGACGACCCGTCAGGGGGCTGCGTGTGTGCCACCGGGTGACCGCCCTCCCGCACCGTTGCCCCCGCGGGCGCGTCGAGCTGGTGGACGCGGATCTCCCACGGGCCGTGCAGCACGCTCGTTGTCCCGATCCGGTACTCCCGGTCGTCGCCCGGCAGCCTGGCGGCATACCAGGAGCCCGCCGAGCGGCCGGCACAGTGCGACCGATGGATGCGACTGCGACGGCTCGGAGTTCCGTCCGGGGCGAGCAGCGCCAGGTGGTTGTCGATCCCGCGGGCTGCCGCGTGCGGGGCCGATTCCGGTGCCGTCGCCGTCGAGTAGGCGAACCGTGCGTAATGCGGGTCCTCCTCTCCGTCCGCGAGATCGGCGTCGGGGTCCAAGGGGGGTCTGTGGTCGCTGCCATGGTTGACCAGCCGGACGATGCCGTCGTGCCGTGTACCGTGCAGCAGCCAGCCCGGCGCGGGCAGCGCGGTGTACCGGTCACCCTCCTCGATCGGCAGCGGCACTTCCCGTGCCGTCCACACCGGGTGGTCCGGCGGGAGCAGCAGCCCGAGGAACCCCTTGCTCGCCCAGTACGGGGAGGCGGGCCCGGAGTACGGCTGGGTGACGGGCAGAAACGTGTCGTACCAGCCCAGGGTCAGCAGTCCACGCTCGTCCGGCACCCCGCGCTCGGCGAAGTGCCGCATCGTGCCCGAGGCGAGCCGCCGGGTAAGGCCAGGGGCCAGGGGCGTGCAGTCTGCCAGCGCGCCCATCCAGACGGGAGCGAGGGCCGCGAAACGGTACGTCAGCGAACGCCCCTGGTGGACGGGGGCGCCGTCGGCCCCGAAGAAGTGCGGGTAGTCCTCCAGGAACCGGCTGAGCCTCTGCCGGTAGACAGCGGTGCGGCCCCCGTCCTCCGGCCCGGCGATCCGCGACCACAGGAGCGGGTACAGATGCATCGCCCAGCCGATGTAGTAGTCGAAGTTCTGCCCGTCGCCGTCGGTGTACCAGCCGTCGCCGACGTACCAGTCCTCGATCCGGTCGAGGCCGGACTCGATGTCGGTACGGCTGTACGGGGCCCCGACCGAGGCCAGGAACTGCTCGGACACCACCTGGAACAGCCGCCAGTTGTTGTCCCAGGTGCGCCCGCCGACGAATCCGGAGAACCAGTCGGCCACCCGTTCCCGCACCCCGGCGTCCAGCCGGTCCCAGATCCACGGCCTCGTCTCGTGCAGTGCCACCGCGATCGAGGCGGCCTCGACCATCTGCTGCGAACAGTCCGTGATCCTCGGCCACGACTCGCCGCTGCCCGGGTCGGTGCCGGCCGCCAGGCCCGCCGCGTACCGCTCGATCAGCGCGGGCTCCACGGCCCCGCCGGCGCCCGCGATCCGGAAGGCGCCCAGCAGGAACGACCGGGCGAATCCCTCCAGCCCGTCGCACGCGATCCCCGACCAGCTGGACCGCCCGGGCAACCGGTACTGGGCGAAGCCGGGGGTCGCGTACGGCACCAGAGCGTCTAGCATCCGATCGGCCGTCACCTCCCAGTGGGCCCGGGTCCACCCGGTGCGGGAGGACAGCACCCGGTCGGTCGGCGGGAGGTGCAGGTACGGGGCGACGGGCATTGCGGAGGCTCCTGGGAAGTCGGACTACAGGACGAGTTCGGCGCGGTGGGTGTGCCCGCGGGAGCCGCCGACCGCGACGGTGATCAGCGTCCGACGGCCCGGCACCACACTCACCGTCTCGTCGGCGCCACTCACCGTCCGTACCCGGTACGGCAGTTCGAGGGTGAGCGAGGTCTGGGTACGGCCCGGGTCCGCCACTGCGACCGCGATCCGGGGACCGTGCCGTCGCACCAGCACCGATGAAGGGCCGGAGGCGGTGATCCCGCCGGCGCTGCCCGCCGCCCAGAAGTTCACCGCCGTCAGACCCAGCCGGCGCACGTCCACCCCCTGCGCGGTTGCATCGTTGACGAGAACATGCACCGGCCGCGAGTGTGACCACACGGCCGTAGCGGCGGCCGACGCGCCCGGCAGCAGGACGTAGGCATACCGCGCGTCGGTGGGTGAGACGCCGTGATCGACCCAGAGCGTGAGGTAGCGACGAATCACTGGGTCGGCCGAACCACCTGTGTCCGCACCGGTGTTGATTTCGCGCCAGGCCCCCGTGCGTTCCTCCCGCAGGGTGCGCAGCGTGGCTCGTTCGAGCAGGGCGTAGCCCCCCACGTCCTCGATGTGAGCCCAACGGGCCTGGTCGAAGTCCGCCGACCGGCCCTGCTCCACGGGCTGCCGGATGCCGTCCACGGTCAGCCGGTGTCGTCCGTCCGTACCGAGGTTGCGGTTCTCCAGTACCGTCTCGACACGGTGCCCGTCCCCCGAGGAGATGCCCGATCCGAGTGCGACCACCGCGTTGTCCAGCAGGAACCAGGACTTCCTGGCGCGCAGTGTCGTACCGGGCGCGCCGGTCATCTCCATCGCGGCCGCGCCGTAGCGGTCCTGGAGGACCGCGCCGCCAGCGACCGCGTTCCCCGGCCGGTACGTGGAGGTTCCGCCACCGGTGCCGAGGTCCGTACGCCGGCGTGTGTCGACGGTTGTGCCGGGCAGCCGGTAGGGGTCGACCGTGGGCCAGAAGCCGTCGTTGAACTGTCCGAGGTCGTCGGCGTCGTAGAGGTAGGTCATTCCGTCACCGGTGTACCAGCCGTGCAGATTCTCCCCGTTGCCCGCCTCGTAAGCCGAGATCCGTTTCGAGGACATCGACAGGGTGCAGGCCCAGTGCGGCCGGCGGTGCACCACCCGGTCCATGTCGGCGAATACGGTCAGACCTGTGGTGCGTGGCTCCGCATGGATCTGCGGGTCGACCAGCACGCCTTTGGCCAGAGCGAGTTGGGGGAGAGTGGCGAGACCGGCGAAGGGGGTGGTGCGGTTGCGGGTCAGCCAGCCCTTGACGACCGCACGCCAACGGTCCGCGTACGCGGCCGGCGCGCCGGCCGCCAGCAGCAGGATCGCCGCCGCCGCCGCGGCGCCGTCCCGGTGGTCACCGGCCCGCTCCCGGGAGACGGCGCGGCCGCGCACCGCGTCCATCATGAGTCCGTCGAAGATCACGGGGGTGAAGGAGCGTTCCACGGCCTCGTACATCACCGAGACCTTCGGATCGGTGACCGCCCAGGGTGAACCGGCCAGCAGCGCCAGCAGATACGCCGCCCCGCCGAGCAGCACCGTGCCGTACGTGCCGGTGTAGGCGACCACGTCGTGCTGTACGAAGGAACCGTCCTCGTAGAACCCGTCGCCCGAAGCGGCGTACCTGAAAAGGCTGTTACGGCCGGAATCGCGTACGTCGGACAGCGCGTCCCTGGCCGAGGCCAGCTTCGCCGCGTCCTGCCCGAGCAGCCCCCGCAGGGCGACGATCACGGCTTTGTCCGTGCGGTTGGCGCCGGTCTCGGCGAGAGTGGGGGAGTTGGTGCGACGGTCCGCGTCGGGACAGAAGCGGTCGACGACCGCGAGGTGTGCGGCGAGGTCGGCGCCGGGCAGCCGGTCGCGCAGCAGCACGCAGCAGTCCATCAGCGCCCGCGGTGCACCGATCTCCCAGAACCACCAGTTGCCTCTCTCCGGCAGCCCGGGGTTGTAGGCGGTGTCGTGGACGAAGCGCAGGGCCGCCACGAGCGTGTCCGCCACCTCCTGGTCGGCGGAGAGTGAGGTGCCGGGGGTGGCCCAGGCCGTGGTGAGGGTCCGCAGCCGTGCGTAGCTCTGGCCGAAGTTGCCGGCGTCGGTGAGCGGTGCGAGATCGGCCCACAGCGCGGTCCGGCCGGTGGTGTCGCGGTCCAGGGTGGCCCAGAAGCCCCGCGCCGTGGTGTCGAGCGTGTCGAGAGCTGTGGCGAAGTCCGGGTCGGCGGAGTCGAACGCGCCTCCCGTCAGCAGTGTTCCGGCCCGTTCGAGGAGCGTGTCGAAATCGTCCGCGTCCGTCGAGCCCCGTGCCTCGCCGGCCGCCTGTGCGGTCCCTGACACCGGGCCGGCCGTGGCGATGAGTGCGGTGGCGGCCGTGGCGCCGGTGGCGGTGAGGAGGGATCTCCTGCTCATGTCCATGCTGGCTCCGTTCCGGACGGTCAGTCGGTCAGGGTGCTCGGGTCGACGGGCGGCTTCGGCAGATTCAGCGCGGCCAGCTCGGCCCTTCCCGTGGCGTCGATCGGGAAGGCCCAGGTCCCGATGAAGAACTCGCCGAGGTCGTAGCCCGCGATCCGGCTGGAGTACGTCGCCAGCGCCCGGTAGCGCTTGGCGTTCTCCGTGGAGTCGGACTGCGGATTCTCCTCGCGCACCAGGCGGTGCAGCCGGGGCCAGAAGTCGTCGCCGAAGGCCAGCTCCAGCTGACGGAGCGGGACGAGCTTCTCGTAGGCGCCGAAGGACTTCTCGTACGTCAGTCCCGCCGTCCCGAACTTCGCCCGGGCCGTCTGGAAGGCGGTCAGCCCGGTCGCCGGGTCCACGGTGAGGAGGTTGGAAGGCTGCCCCAGGGCGCGCTGGGCGGCCAGGGAGTAGATGTTCACGGTGACCTCGGTGAGCCCTCCCGGCTTGTACGCCATCTGCTGATGGAGGTGGCCGAGCTCGTGGTACAGGCCCCAGCCGCGGGTGCGCAGCCCCTCCACGGTAGTGGCCCGGTCGAGGTAGGCGCGCGGGAAGCCGTTGTACCCGTGCGTGGCGTAGGCGCCGACGCCCGTGGGGACCTTGCTCACTTCGGTGAAGTGATACGGGCCGGCCTTGCGCCGGTGGACCGGCTTGGAACCGTCCAGGCCGCTGATCGCGGCCGCCGAGTCGATGATCTGCTCGACGAGGCGCAGCAGCGCGGCGTGGTCCTCGCCGCGGTGGAGCAGGGCCCCTTCCCGGGTGAGCGTCATGATCGTGCGCGGCGCGTGGAGTTCCACGTACGGCACCCCGGGTGAGGTGTCCAGCATCTCCTGGTAGCCGGCCTCCGTGGTGCTGCCCAGAGCGAACACCGGCATGGCCACCGAGCCGGAACGGAAGACCACCTCCGCCCGTTCACCCGCTCCGGCGAGGGTGAGGTAGACCGGACCGCCGTGCGGGTCCGTGACGGTGTTGGGTCCCGCCGTGAGCGGGTAGCGGCGCGGCTCCTTGACCTCGCCGTAGTAGTCCCACGCGCCGATCCACAGCGTGGGAAGCAGACCGTCGTGCGGCCCGACCGTGAGGTCCAGCGGGGCACCCGGCGGGACGTAACGGCCGGTGGGCTGGAACTCGCTGCCGCGCAGTGCCTGGGCCAGCCGCAGCCGTTCCGTCTCGGCTGCGGGCCGGGCGACCACCGTCACCCGGACGCTGCGGTGGGCGGACGTGCGGGCCGGGGCGAGGGCGGCCGCAGGGCCGACGGCGGCGCCCAGAGCGGCGAGGGCACCGGCCCCCACCGCGGCGGAGAGGACGGAACGGCGGCCGACCGGGGCGGCTGAGGCGGAGAAGCGCATGCGGAACTCTCCCTGCTGAAGTGAATGAGGGCACGAGCGGGCGGAACCGGTGGAGCCTGCCGTCAGCATGTAAGCGGTTGCCATCAAGCCGCAAGAGGGGTCGGGAAGTTACTACGATTTACTATGGCGGGACAGGGCAGCTGTTCGGCAAGCGATTACGCCCTGGACCCGCGCCCCGCCCTCGGGGCTACGGAATCGCGTACCACGATGTGGGTGCCCAGCCGCAGCGCCCCCGTCGTCGGTTCACGCCAGTCGTCGTCATCGCCACCGGAAACGGCCAGCCGCACCGCCTGCCGGCCCATCTCCTCCAGCGGTACGTGCACCGTCGTCAACCGGGGGCGCAGCTCCTGGGCGACGGGGATGTCGTCGTACCCGACCAGGGAGATGTCCTCGGGAACCCGCAGCCCGGCCTCCTCCAGGGCCTGCGCGGCGCCCGCTGCCACGACGTCGTTGGCGGCGAAGACAGCCGTGAAGTCCAGCTTCCCGCGCAGGAGTTCGGTCAGCTTCAGATAACCGAAGTTGCGGCTGAAGGCGCCGGGCCGCACCAGGTCCGGGTCCCGGGCCACTCCGCGCAGCTCCAGGGCCCGGGCGTGCCCGGCCAGCCGGTCGCGGGTGGTGGAGAGCCTGGGCGGGCCGCCCAGATACAGGATGCGCTCGTGCCCTCGTGTCAGCAGGTGGTCCGTGATGGCGAAGGCGCCACCCTCGTTGTCGTACTCGACGGCCATGGTCGGCGCGGGTTCGTCCAGCGGGGGCCTGCCGCACAGCACGAGCTTGGAACCGCCCGCGTCCAGCTCGCGGGCCCGGCGGGCGAGTTCGGAGGTGTAGCCGCGGTCGGCGATGCTGCCGCCGACCACGACGACCGCGTCGGCGCGGCGCTCGTGCATCAGGTCGATGAAGGCCAGTTCGCGCTCCGGGTCGCCCTGGGTGCAGCACACTAGACAGAGCCTCCCGCCCAGGGCCGCCTCCCGCTCGACGCCTCGGGCGATATAGGCGTAGAACGGGTCGACCACCTCGTTGACGATGATGCCGACGGTGCGGGCGGAAACTCCGGCCAACGCGCGGGCGTGGGCGTTCACCACGTAGCCCAGCTCCCGCATGGCGGACTCGACCCGCTCCCGGGTGGGTTCCGCCACGGGGTAGTTGCGGTTGAGGACGCGGGAGACGGTGGCGGTGGAAACGCCCGCACGTCGGGCCACATCGGTGACCGTCGCCCGCCGCTGTCCGTCCGCGGCGCTGGTCTGCCGGCGCATCCGGCTCACCCCCTGCTGGCTGATGTGTGATGCCGAGCCTAGAGCCTGTGGGGCGGCCGGGTTCATGCGATCCTTTCCAGGTCGGCGCGGTGTACGGGATGGGCGAAGGGCGACCCTGCCGCGTAGCGCACCAGTTCGTCGACGGCGAGAGCTCCCAGGCGTCCCACCTCGTTGCCCTGCGCGCCCGCCAGGTGCGGGGTGATGAAGACGTTGGGCAGGTCCCACAGGGGGTGGCCGGGCGGCAACGGTTCCGGTGACGTCACGTCGAGGACCGCGTCCAGCCGCCCGCTGACCAGGTGCCCGGTCAGCGCCTGGGTGTCCACCAGGGAGCCGCGCGCGGTGTTGACCAGCAGGGTTCCGGGGCGCATGAGTCCGATCCGCCGGGCATCGATCAGCCCTCGGGTCTGCGCGGTGTCCGGGGCGTGCACGGTGACCACGTCACTGGCCGCCACCAAGGTGTCCAGGTCGACGGGGGTGACACCGAGCAGGCCGGCCTCGGCCGCGTCGACGTAAGGGTCGTACAGGAGCACGTTGGCGTCCAGGATGCTCAGCAGCTCGATGACCCGGCGGCCGACCCGGGAGGCACCCACCACACCGATGGTCAGCCCGTGCGTGCCGATCCAGTGCTGTCGGTCCAGGTCCGCGCCGGTGCGATGCGTGCGCCGGCTGCGGAACATGTCGGCCAGTGGGAAGACCCGCTTGGTGCCCATGATGATGGCGGCCAGCGTGTACTCGGCCACCGGGACGGCGTTCGCCGCCGCTGCGGAGGAGACCACGATGCCGCGGTCGAAGGCGTCCGGGGACAGGAACGTCTTCACCGTCCCCGCCGCGTGAATCACCGCACGCAGCCGCGGGGCCCGTTGCAGGAGGGCCGCGTCGACGGGCGGGCAGCCCCAGCCGGTCAGCAGGACCTCGGCCTCGGCCAGCGCAACCGACGCCTCGGGGGAGTCGAACTCGCTGATCACCGCAGGGTGGCGAAGCTCCGCCGCGTCTTCGATCCGGGCCCGGACGAGTGGCGGGAAGACATCGTCCAGCAACCCGGGACGCATCACCAGGACCGTGCGCGGCCGCTCGGGTGGCGGCGTCGCGGTGTCGGCACCGGACCCAGCCGGCGCCTCTTCGGTGGTTCGCACCCTGCCTCCGCACAGTAATCGCGTTCTATGGAATGACCGGCACGCTAAGGAGCCGGACCGGTGAGCGTCAAGCGACACCGGTGCCCAATTGCCGGTTTAGGGACGCCTTTTGGGGTTCTGGGGCCGTGGATTGGGTCCGGGAACCCGTTCCTTCGGCACCCTTTTCCCAGGATCTCTTGACCGCTGGGTTAACCGCTTACTACGTTGCGGCCGCAGAAGGCTCACCACGCGCCACCCAGCCGAACAGGACGCACTATGGCTGACACAGCACCCCCGCTGACGCGGGAAAAGCGGTCAAAACGCGGGAAGGGGGACGAGGGATCCGCGCCGGCGAACACCACCCCACCAGGCCGGGCAGCCAGGGCACAGAACCGCCTGACACTCCGGCAGCGTCTGAAGCGGGACCGGGTGATGCTCCTGCTGACCCTGCCCGGTCTGCTGTACTTCGTCGTCTTCCACTACGTCCCCCTGCTGGGATACGTCGTGGCGTTCCAGGACTACCAGCCCTACCTCGGATACATGCACAGCGCCTGGGTCGGCTTCGCCAACTTCACCGCGGCGTTCGGCGAGCCCGCCTTCTGGTCCGCGACCTTCAACACCCTCGAGATCGCCCTCGTCCAACTGGTGTTCTTCTTCCCCGTCCCGATAGCCCTGGCCCTGCTCCTCAACAGCATCGTCAGCGAACGGCTGCGGCGCTTCGTGCAGAGCGTCGTCTACCTGCCGCACTTCATCGGCTGGGTCATCATCGTCTCGGTCTTCCAGCAGATCCTGGGCGGCGCGGGAGTCCTGCCCGACCTCCTCGGCGGTCTGGGACTGCCGCGCTACGACATGATGAGCGACCCGGACGCCTTCCCCTGGCTGCTCACCCTCCAGGTGGCCTGGAAGGACGCGGGCTGGGGCACGATCATCATCCTCGCCGCGCTGCTGAACATCGACAAACAGCAGTACGAGGCCGCCGCGATCGACGGAGCGGGCCCCCGGCGCCGCCTCTGGCACGTCACACTCCCGGGGATCGCTCCGGTGCTGATCCTGCTGCTCATCCTCAACCTCGGACAGATCCTGTCCGTCGGCTTCGAGCAGATCCTGCTCCAGCGTGACGCCGTCGGCCCCGATGCCGGCGAGGTCCTGGACACCTACGTCTACTACCACGGCATCAAGGACAACGACTGGGGCGTCGCCGCCGCGGTCGGACTCGTCAAGGCGGTCATCGGCACCGCACTCGTCCTGGGCGCGAACAAGTTCGCCCACCGCCTCGGCCACGAAGGGGTGTACCGCGGTGCTGACCGCTGAGAAGCCGACCGCCACGTCCGCCTCCACGGCGCCGGCGAAGAAGACCACCCGCACCACCCGCTCCGACGGCCGCCCCCCGTGGATGGAACGTCCCACACGCCTCGGTCAGTTCGCCAAGGGGACCGCCGTCGTCGTCGTGGTGGCCGCCGTCGTCTACCCGCTGCTCGGCGTCATCGGCACGAGCTTCGCCTCGCAGTCCGACATCATCCGCTCGACCGGCCTCGTCCTGTGGCCCGACCACCCCACGCTCGACGCCTACCGGACCATCTTCACCGGCGGAGTCGTCACCCGCGCCCTGTTCGTCAGCATCGGGATCACTCTGGTCGGCACCATGGCCAGCCTTCTCGTCACCGTGGGCATGGCGTACGGGCTCTCCCGCCGCGATGTCACCGGCTCCCGCGCCATCCTGATGATCGCGCTGTTCACCATGCTCTTCAATGCGGGCATCATCCCCAACTTCCTTCTCATCAAAGGCCTCGGGCTCTACGACACCTACGCGGCACTCGTGATGCCCACCCTGGTCAGCGCGTTCAACCTGGTCGTCCTCCGGTCCTTCTTCATGAACCTGCCGGAGGAGCTGTACGACGCGGCGAAGGTCGACGGGGCCGGGGACTTCCGCATCCTCGTACGGATCGTCCTGCCGCTGTCCAAGGCCGTTCTCGCCGTGATCAGCCTCTTCTACGCGGTGACGTACTGGAACGCCTTCTTCAACGCACTGCTGTACCTGGGTGACTCCGACAAGTGGCCGCTGCCCATGGTGCTGCGCACCTACGTCCTCCAGGGCCAGAGCCTCAACAGCGCCTCGGCCGGAGAGGTCCTCGCGCCGCAGCAGGCCGTGCAGATGGCCGTTCTCGTGATCGCCGTCGTGCCGATTCTCCTCGTCTACCCCTTCCTCCAGCGCTACTTCACCAAGGGCGTGCTCACCGGCGCCATCAAGGGCTGAGCGCGCGCCCACCCCGGCCTGTCGGCCCCTTCTCCCAAGGAGATCCAGTGTCGAGCTCCACCCCCATCTACCGCCGCTCACTGTTCCGCATGGGCGCGGGCCTCGGTCTCGGGCTGGCCGCCGGGCCGCTGCTCGCCGGCTGCGGCGACGGCGGTACCACCGCCAAGGCGGAGGCCAAGAGCGCCTCGCTCCTGCCGGACACCGCCGTGCGCAACATCGGACTCAAGCCCGACCTGGCCGGCACCGCCGCGGGAGTGCCGCAGGGATTCTTCGGCTACCCGGCAAAGCCGCTGCGTGCCACGAAGAACACCCCGCTCAAGGGGGCGGCACCGATCAGCGTGACCATGGAGACCTTCTCGCCGCCACCGCCCGGCCGGGGCAGGAACGCCGCCTGGCGGAGCATCGAGAAACTCCTCGGCGGCGAGGTGAACATCACCGCCGTACCGGCCGACGACTACGGCACGAAGTTCTCCACGATGGTGGCCAGCGACAGCCTGCCCGACCTCTTCATGTATCCCGAGGTCGGCGGTGTCGACAACAAGGCCGCCTTCCTCCAGGCCAAGTGCGCCGACCTCACCCCGCACCTCGCCGGGGGCAGGATCAAGGACTACCCGAACCTCGCGGCGATCCCGAAGGGCGCCTGGCAGGCCGCGATCTTCGGCGGAAAGCTCTACGGCATCCCGATCGCCCGCACCGGCACCGGCGGCGCCGGGGTCTACCGCCACGACCTGTTCGAGGAGGTCGGCGTCACGAGCCTCGACCAGATCGACGGCCTCGACCGATTCGTCGAGGTGTGCAAGGAGCTGACGCGGCCCAAGAAGGACCAGTACGCCATCATCGCGGGTGCCACCAGCATGCTCGCCATGTCCGCCGGGGCGCCGTACTACTGGCGACTCGACCCGGCGACCGGAAAGTTCACCTCCGACCTGGAGACGCCCGAGTACCGCACAGCCGTCGAGACCGCCCGCGCCCTCTACAAGGCCGGCTGCTTCTACCCCGGCACCATCCAGATGTCCGGGGCGCAGAAGGCCCAGTACACCGACATGTTCAAGAACGGCAAGGGCGCGTACGTCTACGACGGCATGCCGACCTACCTGGCTCCGGGCGTGGGATACGTCGCCGCCATGCAGGCGATCGACAAGAAGTACGACCCGCGCCCCTTCGTCCCGGTCGGCAAGGATGCCGTCGCGTGGATGGACAACGTCAAGCTGGAGAACACCCATGTGAAGAAGGCCTCCGGCGAACGGATCCGGCAGATCCTCGCACTGGCCGACTTCGCCGCCTCGCCGTTCGGCAGCGAGGAGTACACGCTGATCAACTACGGCGTCGAGGGCACCGACTTCACGCGTGACGACAAGGGCAACCCCGCCCTGACCGAGCAGGGCACCCAGGACGTCACCGTGCCCTGGAAGTTCATGGCCTCCGCCGTCCCCGCGATCTACAGCGCCGACTCCGAACAGGGCGTCCGCCACGTCCACGAGACGTTCACCAAGATGATCCCGATGATGGAGCAGGACCCCACACTCCAGTACTCCTCGCCCACCTGGGACTCGAAGGGCACCGGCAGCCTCCTCACCCTCAAGCTGGACGCGCTCAAGGACATCATCGCGGGCCGCAAGCCCATGTCCGCCTACGACCAGCTCGTCAGGGACTACCTGGCCAAGGGCGGCGAGCAGGCCCGCGGCGAATTCGAAGAGGCCTACCAGAAGGGGAAGAAGTGACCACGAGACGCTCGGCCCTCGGACTGGGCGCCGCGGCCGTCGCCGCGGCCGTGGCGGTCCCCGCCCTCGGAACGCCCGCCGCGGCCCGCCCGCACACCTTCGACCCCCGGCCCGGTTCCGACGGCGTAGGCGACCCGCTCTTCCCGACCCTCGGCAACGGCGGCTACCAGGTCCTCCACTACGACCTGACCTTCGACTTCACCCCGGTGACCTACGACTTCACCGCCGTCGTGAAGATGAGCGCGCGCGCCACCCAGGACCTGTCCGCGTTCAACCTGGACACCGACGGCCACACCATCGACGCCCTCACCGTCCAGGGGCGCGCCGCCACCTGGCAGCTCACGCCCGGACAGAGCGGCCAGGAACTCACCGTCGTCCCCGTCCGCCCGCTGCGCGACAGGCAGGCGTTCACCGTCGAGGTCCGCTACCGCGGCAACGGCAAGGCACCCCGGCTCGGCCTCACCGGCTGGAGGTTCGGCACCGACGGCGGGTTCGCCTCCGCCGCCCAGTCCTCGCGCGCGGACACCTTCCTGCCCTGCAACGACACCCCGTCGGACAAGGCGACCTGGACGTTCCACATCAGCGCCCCCCGGGGTTTCGTCGCCACCGCGAACGGCGAACTCCTGCACCGCACACCGCGCGCCGACGGCTCCACCGTCTGGCACTTCGCGCTCCGCGAACGGATGGCGACCGAGCTGATCGGCATCGCCGTCGTCAAGGGCACGTACCTCTACGGCTCAGGCCCCCACGGGCTGCCCCTGCGCCACGTAGTGCCGCAGGGGCATGAGGACACGTACGCCCCGATCGTCGCCCGCACGCCCGACCATCTGGCCTGGTGCGAGGCGAAGTTCGGCCGTTACCCGTTCTCCGTCTACGGCGTGCACATCTACGACGGCTACACCGACGCGCTGGAGAACCAGACCCTCTCGCTCTTCTCCACCAACTGGTTCAAGCCCGACGCCGAGGGCCGGCCCCGCTACGAGACCACCATGGTCCACGAACTCGTCCACCAGTGGTTCGGCGATTCCGTCACCCCCGCCGACTGGCAGCAGGCCTGGCTGAACGAGGGCCCCGCCGTCTACTACGCCGCCGTGTACGGGGAGGAGCGCGGCTGGTCCGTACTCACCGACAAGATGAAGGCCACGTACGAGAAGCTCGACGCGATCCGGGCCGCCGACGGGCCTCCGGGACTGCCCAAGGCGCTCGGCGGCACCAACATCTACGACGGCGGCGCCCTCGTCCTGTACGCCCTGCGCCGGCAGATCGGCGACCGGGACTTCGACCGCGTGATGCGGCTGTGGCCCGAGCGGTTCAGGGACGGCAACGCCTCCAGCGAGGACTTCATCGGTCACGCCGTCGAGGTCACCGGAAGGAAGCCGCTCGACCCGTTCCTGCGGGACTGGCTCTTCGGAGCCGTCAACCCGCCCATGCCCGGCCACCCCGACTGGAAGGCCACCGCCGCATGAACCGCACCGCGCACATCCTGCGAGGAACCGCCGCCGCCGTCACCACCGCCTTCCTCGCAGCGCTCCTCGCCGCCCCCACCGCCCAAGCGGCCCCGGCCGTCCGCACGCTGTACGCCGCCCCCGACGGCGATGGCACCTCCTGTACGGCCTCCCGGCCGTGCAGCACCGACGGAGCCCGCGACCGGGCCCGCACCGAGCGCGACCGGGATGTCCGGATACTCCTCGAAGGCGGTACGTACCGCCTCGACGAACCCCTCCGGCTCGGCGCCGACGACTCAGGGAAGGACGGCCGTACCGTCACCTGGACCGCCGCCCCCGGAGCCCGCCCCGTGTTCTCCGGCGCCCGCGAGATCACGGGCTGGCAGCGCGGGACCGATGGCACCTGGACCGCATCGGTCCCCGACGGCGTCACCCCCAGGCAGCTGTTCGTCGACGGCGAACGGGCCGTCCGGGCCAGGGGCGAAGCCTGCGCGGCCACCGTTTGCGATGCCACCGGCTCCGGGATGACGGGGGTGGAGACCACAGGCATCGCCGACTGGAAACGCCCCACCGATGCCGAAGCCGTCATCCGGATCCGCTGGCGCAACTACCACTGCCGGATCGCGGGCGTAAGTGGCGACGACATGACCTTCGCCCAGCCGTGCTGGACCAACTCCTCGGCGGGCACCGGCCGCACCGGCCCCGCCTGGGACTCCACGACGGTCGACTCCGGCCGCTACAGCGGAGTCGCCTTCTTCGAGAACGCACCCGAACTGCTCGACGAACCCGGCGAGTTCACCTGGAACTCCGAAGCGCGCACCGTCGCCTACCTGCCGCGCAAGGGCGAGGACATGCGCCGTGACCACGTGGTCACCCCGCACACCGAACAGCTCCTCGTCCTCGACGGCGCCCACGACGTCACCGTCAGCGGCATCGGCTTCGCGTACGCCGCCTACCGTCAGCCCGGCACGGACGAGGGGTACGCGGGCACGCAGGCCGGCCTCACCCTGACAGGTGCGACGGGCCCCGTCGACCACGCGGGCCGCTTCTACACCAAGCCCGCCGCCGCCGTCACCGTCCGCGGCGGCCGGCACGTCGCCGTCGACCGGGCCGTCTTCAGGAACCTCGGCGGAGCCGGAGCGATCCTCGAAGCCGGCACCAAGGACAGCTCCCTGACCCGATCCACCTTCACCGACCTGTCCTCGGGCGCCGTGTACGTCGGGGACACCGAGCCGCGGCCCGGGGCGGCGCTCGCGGGGGAGCGCAACACGATCGCGTACAACACGATTCACCGTTCGGGCGTCGAGTACACCGACTCGGTGGGCATCTGGGCCGGCTACGAGGCCGGGCTGACCATCGACCACAACACCCTCGAGCACCTGCCGTACTCCGGCATCTCCGTCGGATGGGGCTGGAACCAGCCCGAGGCACAGCAGTCCGTGCTGCGCGACAACGAAGTGACCGGCAACCGCATCACCGACGTCATGGAAGTCGCCCAGGAACAGCACGACGGCGGCGCGATCTACACCCAGGGCGCCCAGCCCGGAACCGTCCTGTCCGGGAATTACATCAACCGCTCGGCCTTCGGCAACACCGAACGCGACGGTAACGGTATCTACCTCGACGAGCAGTCCTCCCACATCCTCGTCGAGAAGAACGTCATCACGCGCATCGGCTACAAGTGGGTCTCCAACTGGGCCGACTACGGCATCGGGAACACCGCCCGCGGCAACTGGACCGACACGGCCGCGCCCGCCCTCGGCGGCGCCGGCTCCGTCATGACGGACAACCTCACCGGCCTCGACCGGCTTCCCGCCGCCGCCCTCGCAGTGGCTTCCGGGGCAGGCGCCCACGGCGGGCCGGTCGAACAACTGCGGACCGACCTGGCCCGCACGGGTACGGCGACCCAGTCCTCCACGGACGGCGCCGCCACCGCGGCCCTGGCGCTGGACGCCGACACCAACACCGACACCCGCACCCGGGCCGAGGCGGGCGCCTGGTGGCAGGCCGACCTCGGCGCGGAGCGGCGGGTCCGCCAGATCGAGGTCTGGAACAACGCCTCGTCCACGACGGCCGACTTCGACGTCATCACCGACGACCGCACCGTCCACGTGACCGGGAAGGCCCTGCGCCCGACCGTCATCGACCTGGACAGCCGCACCCGCACGGTGAAGATCATGGTCCGGGGAACCGGAAGCGTCGCCCTCTCCCAGGTCCTCGTCCACCCGTGACGGAGACGACCAGGCACCACTGAACAACGAAGGAAGTTCCATGACCGACCTCCGTATCGGCGTGCTCGGCTACGGGCTGCGCGGCTCGCTCGCCCGCACCGCCCACCGGCCCGGCTCCGGCGCCCGCGTCACAGCTCTGGCTGAACCGGACCCACGCGCCCGTACGGAGGCGGCGCGGGCCTTCCCGGAGGCCCGCACGTCCGCCGACCACCGCAGGGTGGTCGAGGACCCCGACATCGACGCGGTCCTCGTCCTCACCCCGGACCACACCCACGCAGACCTCGCCTGCGAGGCACTGCGGGCGGGCAAGCCGGTCTTCGTGGAGAAGCCTCTCGACATCAGCATCGAGCGGTGCGACACGATTCTGCGCACCGCCCACGAAACCGGCACCCGGCTCTACATCGGCCACAACATGCGCCACATGCCCGTCGTCCGGCTCATGCGTGATCTCATCCGTGACGGTGCCGTCGGTGAGGTCAAGACCGTCTGGATCCGCCACTTCGTCGGCTACGGCGGCGACTGGTACTTCAAGGACTGGCACGCCGAACGGCAGTACACGACCGGCCTGCTGCTGCAGAAGGCCGCGCACGACATCGACGTCCTGCACTGGCTGGCCGGAGGCTACGCGCGCGACGTGCAGGCGCTGGGCGACCTGATGGTCTACGGCGACATTCCGCACCGGCGTGCGCCGGGTGAGCCCAAGGCCGACGACTGGTACACCAAGGACGGCCACTGGCCACCCCACACCCAGCGCGCGCTCAACCCCGTCATCGACGTCGAGGACGTCTCGTTGCTCAACATGCGCCTCGACAACGGCGTCCTCGCCTCGTACCAGCAGTGCCACTTCACGCCCGACTACTGGCGCAACTACACCGTCATCGGGGACGCGGGACGCCTGGAGAACTTCGGCGACGGGCCCGGCGGCCACGTGAAGGTGTGGAACGCCCGGCGGTCCGGCTACCGCGCCGACGCGGACCAGGTCCACGAGATCCCGGCCGCCGAGGACAACGCCGGGCACGGCGGCGCCGACCCGCTGCTGATGGACGAGTTCCTGCGGTTCGTCCGGGAAGGCGGCCGGACGGACACCTCACCGGTCGCCGCGCGGATGGCGGTCGCCGCGGGAGTGCAGGCCACGTCCTCCCTGCGGTCCGGAGGCACCCCGGCCCGCGTACCGGAGCCGGCCCCCGAGCTCGTCGCGTACTTCGAACGGGGCCAGCTCCGCGGCTGACCCCGTCGGTCCGTCGCCCAGCGCCGGCTCAGGTACGGCCCGTGCCTTGGTAGACGTCGAGCTCACCGTCGAGTTCCAGTGCGAGCACAGTTGCGTACGCGTCGACGTCCCGCGAGGCCGGCGCGTCGATCCAGGCGACGCCCGGCACGTCGTGCAGACCGCCGACGACGCGGTGCGCGAGGGGCGCGCCGGTGCCGACGACCGACACCCGCCTCACGCGACTGCGCAGCCCGCGCACGGCCACGTACTCGCGCGGCGGGTCGAAGCAGAACAGGTAGAGGGTGCGACGGTCGGCGGACAGGGTGCTCGGCCCGTAGTGGTGCCCGGCCGGCAGGCCCGCTACGGTCCCGTACACCGCTTCGCGGTGCGCTGCGATCCAAGCGCCGAGTCCTTCGAGGCGTTTCGCCTGCTCGGCCGTGACCGTGCCGTCCTCCCGCGGGCCGACCCCGAGCAGCAGGTTGCCGCCCGTCCCGATCGTCTCCGCGAAGTACCGCACCAGCTGCCGCACCGACTTGTGGTTCGTGTCGCCTGGCTGGAAGCCCCAGGAGTCGTTCACCGTCAGGCAGAGCTCCCACGGCCCGTCCGGTGCGCGCAGCGGTACTCCCTGCTCCGGGGTGGCGTAGTCCCCGTGGCCGATCAGCCGCGCATTGCACACCGTGTCCGGATTGCCGCCGAGAACGCGGGCGGCGAGCGCGTCCGTGCCCCACTGCTCCTCGGCGCGTTCCCACTCGCCGTCGAACCAGAGGAGATCCGGGCGGTACCGGTCGACGAGTTCGCCGACCTGGCCGTCGCGGTAGGCGAGATAGCGGGACCAGGCCTCCGGGTCCTCCACCCCGTCCCGGGGCGCGACCCAGCGGCTGGTCAGCACGTCCTCGTGGGTGGGGGAGGGGCGGGGGTGCAGGACGCTCGCATAGTCGGGGTGGTTCCAGTCGGAGTGGGAGTAGTACAGGCCCACCTTGAGACCTTGCTCGCGCAGCGCCGTGGCATACGGTCCGACCAGGTCACGTCCGGCAGGCGCGTGCCGGACGACGTCCAGGTCGCCGTACCCGGTGTTCCACAGGGCCACCCCGTCGTGGTGACGTGCCGTCAGGACGGCGTAGCGCGCACCGGCACGCGCGAACAGGGCCGCCCAGCCGCGAGGGTCATAGCGTGCGGCGGTGAAACCGCCGAGCTGCTTCATGTACTGCTCGTGCGAAACCTGTCCCGTGTAAAAGGCCCAGGACTCGGGCACTCCCTCGACGGCGTAGATGCCGTAGTGGACGAAGATTCCGAGCTTCGCGTCGGAGAACCAGGACTGCATGGGCATCGGGCAACACCTCTCTCCGGTGAACGGCGACTGACGGGGCGGCCTCGTGCCCGCCCCCGCCGACGGAATGCCGGGCGCCGACCCGGACGTGCCGAGCCGGCTCAGCCTCTGCCGGCCCATTTTCCCTGCCGATGAGCAGACGCGGTACTGAAGCGACGACGCGGCGCAGCTCAGCCGGACCGAGCCGTTCGCGCGCCGTGGGCAGAGGACGCACAGCCGTAACGGTGGTCCGCCGAGACCCTGTGACGCGCGAAACGGCTCCGCCCATGCAGGGCGGAGCCGTTTCGCGGTGATGGGCGTACGGATCAGGCGTGGCGGCGGTTGCCCGTGATGACGCGGTACAGCAGGAGGAGAATGATCGAGCCGACGATCGCGGCGATCCAGGTGGAGAGGTCGAAGAAGCCATCGATGGAGTCGATGCCGAAGATGACCTTGCCGAGCCACCCGCCGAGCAGTCCGCCCGCGATGCCGATGAGCATCGTGATGATGATGCCGCCCGGGTCCTTGCCCGGCATGAGCGCCTTGGCGATGAGGCCCGCGAGCAACCCGATGAAGATCCAAGCAATGATGCCCATAATGCCTCTCCTACCTGGTGGTATAAGGACGGTGTCAAGGACCGTCTTTACCGTGCCGGTGCTTTCAAACGTGGATCACCCAGTCTGTGTGCGGGACGGCTCCGCATCAGGGCGGAGCCGGTGCCTGCACGCGAAGACCGCTACCGGGGCGTCGTGGCGGCTTCCGCAGCGCAGGATGTCGGCCGCATAGCCCGGGGCCGCGCCGAGACGTGCGGACCGCCTGTCAGGTTGCGCTTCCCGTCGAGGTCCGGGCGGGATCAGGGACCGTGACGGCCCTCGTGTCCTCGGCGATCGCGGCCTTCACCGATACGCCGATTCCGAGCTTGTTGAGGATCTTCTTCTCGATCTCGTCGGCCAGGTCGGCATTGTCCTTGAGGAACTTGCGGGAGTTCTCCTTGCCCTGGCCGAGCTGGTCGCCCTCGTACGTGTACCAGGCGCCGGCCTTGCGGACGAAGCCGTGCTCCACGCCCATGTCGATCAGACCGCCCTCACGGCTGATGCCCTGGCCGTAGAGGATGTCGAACTCGGCCTGCTTGAACGGCGGCGCCACCTTGTTCTTGACGACCTTGACGCGGGTGCGGTTGCCCACGGCGTCGGTGCCGTCCTTCAGCGTCTCGATACGCCGGATGTCCAGACGCACCGAGGCGTAGAACTTCAGCGCCCGGCCACCGGTCGTGGTCTCCGGCGAACCGAACATCACACCGATCTTCTCGCGCAGCTGATTGATGAAGATCGCCGTCGTCCTCGTCTGGCTGAGCGCGCTGGTGATCTTCCGGAGCGCCTGGCTCATCAGACGGGCCTGCAGACCCATGTGGGAGTCGCCCATCTCGCCCTCGATCTCCGCTCGCGGCACCAGGGCCGCCACGGAGTCGATCACGATCAGGTCGATCGCGCCGGAGCGGATCAGGATGTCGACGATCTCCAGCGCCTGTTCACCGTTGTCCGGCTGGGACAGGATGAGATTGTCGGTGTCGACGCCGAGCTTCTTCGCGTACTCCGGGTCCAGAGCGTGCTCCGCGTCGATGAACGCCACCGAGCCGCCGGCCTTCTGCGCGTTCGCTACTGCGTGCAGCGTCAGCGTCGTCTTGCCGGAGGACTCCGGGCCGTACACCTCCACCACGCGGCCGCGCGGCAGCCCGCCGACGCCGAGCGCGACGTCGAGCGCGGTGGACCCGGTGGGGATCACCTCGATCGGCTCGTTCGGCCGCTCACCGAGGCGCATCACAGCGCCCTTGCCGAACTTCCGCTCGATCTGTGCGAGCGCGGTGTCCAGCGCCTTCTCGTGATCGGTTCCTGCCATGAGCTTCACCCGGTCCGATTGAGTGGCACGCCGCACGTCGGAGAACGTGAGCGTCTACTGCCGACAACGGACGTGTCGGAGATCCCAAAAAGCGAACATCCGATCGATTTTCGTGTCCAGTGAAAGGTACCAAACCGAGGGAAGCGGGACGGGCTGCGCGCCGGACCGCTCCGGGCGCAGATCGCGCCGCCCACTTCCTGACGGTTCCGGACCGGCGGCAGTGGTGGAGATCGGAGCAGGGGCCAGGCCGCCACCCGGAAGGAGAAGGGCGGTGGAGGCGATCGGCGCCCGTCGGCCATGTCTGTACAAGTGGAGGTGCGTCGTTGTATCTCCGCGCCTCCATGATCTGGATCAACGGACTTACATGATCACCCATTGCTCAAGACCGAGGCGCGTCCTGTGGGGCCTCGCCCAGGACGGATTCGAGAGGGTTCAGGACGCGGGGCCAGCCCTTGCCCATGCCGTCGTACGCCTGCCGAGGCGCGCCGTTGACCACCAGGGTTGGGGTGCTCGAGTCTGATCGCCGTGAATTACCGATACGTGCGGCTCGCTGCCAGTTGGTACGGTGCGGCCGGCGAGCGGGACCCATGGAGGGCCCGGATGGCCCGTACGGAAGCCGGGCCGTCGGCATCCTCGAACTGCACGGCGACGCAGGAGTGCTGACGACATGACGAACCGCTGGGCCGGAGTGACGATCGACTGCATCGACGTGGAACGGGTGGCGAGCTTCTGGAGCACGCTACTGGACCGCCCGCAGGGACCGTCCGAGCCAGGCTGGATCTACCTCGGTCTCCGCGACGACCCCCAGCCGCGCCTCGTCTTCCAACCGGTGACCGAGCCGAAGCGTGGCAAAGTGCGCCTCCATCTCGACATCGCGGTCGATGACATCGAGCAGGGAATCGCCCAGGTCATCGCGCTCGGCGGCAGGTTTACCGGGGAGCGGCACGACTACGACGAGGGCGTGGTCGTCGTCATGACCGATCCCGAAGAACACGAATTCTGTATGGCTCAGTACTACTGACGTCGCTGCCTGTCCGGCCGTTGGGCCTTGGGCGCGATCAGGACCCGGTGATCGGAGTCGGCCCAGGAGTTGCCGTAACCGCTTCACGGGACCGGTGGCACAGCACCTGAGACCGATCACGGCAGTGGAGTTCAGGCTCCCGGAAGAAAGAGGCAGAACGGATGGCCGTGTGGGTCGCGAAGGACCCGTACATCCTTCTGCGGCTGCTCATCCTCCAGCGTGGCGCCCAGCGCACATGCCCGCTCGGTCTCCGCATCCAGGTCTTCCACCTGCAGATCCAGATGAGCTTGCATCTGCTGGGTACCAGGTCGCTGCGGCCACGTCGGAGGCCTGTGATCGGGCTCCAACTGGAAGCTGAGGCCTGGGCGTTCCTGTTCCAACGCCCTCAGGCGGACCCACTCCGGGGTGCGCTCCACCTCCTGCCAGCCGAGCAGGGCTCGGTAGAAGTCGGCGAGCGCGGGAGGGTCGGGAGTGCCGAGGACAAAGGCACCTAGTGTCGTCGTCATGCCTCCAGCCTTGCCCCGGGCCGTCAGGCTCACACTCCTGTGCGCCGAGCGTCGCTGGGACGGACCATGGTGCGGGTGGCGGACAGCCGCAGAACAGAGGAACGGGGGAGCGATGCCTCTTTCACGAGGCCGTGCTACGCACTCAGATCGTCCGGGCCGGTAGCGGGTTCAGGGCCCGGCCGTGAACTACCTCGCCGTCGATGCCGAACCACGAACCGTGGCAAGGGCACTCCCACGCGGTTTCCGCCTCGTCGAAGGTGACCCGGACTCAGCCTGGTGATGGCAGGCCTTGTGTTCACGGCTGATGACGACCAGCGCTGCTTACCGTCGAAAGTGACAGCGGGGCCTTCGTGCAGCTCGTAGCCAAGGCCGATCAATTCGCTCACGCGTTGGCGGAACGCGGCGTCCTCCGGACCGGTAGGGACTCGGTAGACGGGCAGTCCCTCTGGTGGTGTGCTCATGAGGAATCGGACAGCCCTCGACGGCTGCCCGGTCGTTCCGTCCGCGGCCTCAGGAGTGGTAACCGACAGCGCCGTGGCCCGGTCGGGCCTCCGCTCCTCCTGCCGCGGTTCGCTCCACCGGCCTTGCCCGGGTCACGACGGCCACCGGCTCCCGCTGCCCGTCGGTCGGCAGGCCGCGCTGATCGGTGCCGGATTCTCGGGGAGCTGCCAACTGCCGCCGCGCTCCTCCTTCGAAAGGCGCGCGGCGAGGTCGGGTCCGCCGCAAGATGGACTTCCTCGTCGCCTCCGGCGTGCCCGAGCGGGACGCGCAGATGGCGATGCTGGCCGCCGGCCGGTTCACAGTCGGCAGCGTCCTGGAAGAGCAGGCGGACACAGGATCCGGCGACAGCGCGGATCTACCGGCTGACGTGCCGGTGATCGATCACGAGTCGGCGTTCGAGGCGGGCCTTGCCCTCATCCTTGACGGCCTGGTGCACCGCAACGGGTGAAGAGGGGACACCGATCGGCCCGCGCGAGTGGGCGAGATGCTCTCACCCGAAAAATCGTCGTCCTCGGCGGGCGGTTGTGCCCAGGTGATCGAGGGCCGCACGGGCGAATCCCGGTACGGTACTCGCGCACTGCCGGCGTGCGAGGATCCCGGACCCCGAGAGGTTCGCGGGTTCGGCCTCTTCGTCCTCGAGTTCATCCAGGTGGCCCGGGGGAAGCAGATCCTCGGGAAGCAGGTCGTCGAAGCCCTGGTCCACCGGGAGCTCAGCAGGAGCCGTCCGTTTCCACGATCGCCTCGGCGCGAACTCCAAGGCGAAACTCCGCTACAGCCTCACGGTGCCGAACCGACCTGACCGAACTCCCCGAAGCGCACAACGGCTGGGGCTGCCCACCGTTGAACCGGCCCGGTCCGGGGCACTCGGTTCGCTTGTAGTGCGCAGGCACCAGGACACGTGAGTGGCTGGTGCGGATGCACCAAGGGAAGACGGCGGCTGAGGACGATGCCCGGCGGGGTCGCCGGAGGGGAGTGTTGGAGGCCCGCAACCAACACCGAAATGGACGTCCATGTCCCAAGCTGTGGTTTCTCCGGCCCGCATCGGGAGGCTGTCGATCGGCGCCCTCGGCATCCTGGCACTCGCCCTCGGCACCCTGCAGTCAGTGGTGGAGCCCGCGCTCCCGCTGCTGCAGGGTGAGTTGGGGGTGAGTAGTGGCGATGGGGCGCTGATCGCCAACGCGTTACTCATCACCGGCGCGGTCATCACGCCCGTCGCAGGCAAACTCGGCGACCGCTACGGCGGAAAGCGGGTGCTGGTCCGGCTGATGGCCGTCGTGTCGGCCGGCGGTCTGCTGGCCGGACTGGCGCCGAACCTGCCGGTGTTGCTGCTCGGCCAAGTGTTGCAGGGCGCCATGGTGGGTGCGCTGCCCCTCTCGTTCATCCTCGTACGCAAACACCTCTCGACGGGAGAGTCGCAGGCGGCGATCGGGGTGGTCCTCGCGCTGTTCACGGGCGGCAGCATGGTGGGGATGCTGTTCGCCGGGCCGGTCGCGGAAGGAATGTCCTGGCATTGGATGTTCGCGCTCCCTACGCTCGTGATCATCGTGATGACGTCGGCCGTGGGTTGGCTGATGCCGCATGACCCGCCGATCGAGTCGGACAACAGGATCGACTGGCCTGGCGTCCTACTGCTGAGCGGCACGTTGCTCGCGTTCATGCTGGGGTTGAAGACGGTGACGAAGGACGGCGGTGTGTCACCGATCGCGGCCGGAGGCATCGTGGTGGGCGTGGTCGCCCTCGCGGCCGGATGGGTCGCCGTCGAGCGCAGGGCAGTCTCGCCGATGGTCGATCTGCGAATGCTGGCAAGGCCCGCATTGCGGAATGCGTTCGGGCTCACCTTCCTCATCACCACCAGTTTCGGGATGGTGGGCTTTCTTCTTCCGCAGATGTTCGGGGCACCGGCCGACGGGTACGGCTTCGGAGCCGACACCACCGACATCGGACTGCTCCTGCTCCCCGGCGCCATCGCCGGGTGTGTGAGCGATTCGATCGGCGGGATCGCGGCGCGGCGTTTCGGTACGCGCGCCGTCGTCATCGTGGGCGCCGTCGTCACGGTGGCCACGATGACCGCCCTGACGGTGCTGCACAGCGCGGAATGGCAGCTCGCCCTTGCCAAGGTGCTGACCGCGTTCGCCGCCGGTATCGCCAGTACGGCGTTGCTCACCAGCACCGCCACCGCCGTCGAGACCAAGGACACCGGGATCGCCACCAGCCTGCTCACGGTGACACGCGTGATCGGCACCGCCCTGGGCGCCCAGATCGCCAGCGCGGTCCTCGACGCCGGGGCCGGCCCGATGACGGGCCTGAAGACTGAGTCGTCCTTCGCCACAGCCTTCGCCGTCGCCGGTCTCGTTGCCGCACTGTCACTGCTCGTCGTCCGTATCACCACGAAAAAGGGAGCCCAGGCATGACACCTACCGGTCTGTCGACGGACGTGAGCACCACCGCGAAGCGCACGGTTCTGATCTCCGGGGCCAGTATCGCCGGACCCGCGCTCGCCTACTGGCTGCACCGGTACGGATTCGCGGTCACCGTGGTGGAGAAGGCGGGCGCACTGCGCGGCGGTGGTTACCCGATCGACGTCCGCGGGACCGCGACAGAGGTGGTCCGGCGGATGGGGATCCTGCCGCGACTGCGGGACGCGCACATCGACTCGCGTCGCTGCACCTTCCTCGACGCCGATGGCAGCGCACTGGCCTCGGTCGACCCTCGAGCCGTCGACGGCAGTGTCGAGGGACAGCACCTCGAGGTGAGTCGTGGGGATCTTGCAGCGGCCCTCCACGCGATAGTTCGAGACGACGTCGAATTCCTCTTCGGCGACTCCATCGACACTCTCGACCAGTCCGAACGAGGCGTCGACGTCACACTCCACAGTGGGCAACGGCGCACGTTCGACCTGGTGTTCGGCGCCGACGGCATGCACTCACACACCAGGGCGTCCCTGTTCGGTCCCGAAGAACAGTTCCACCGCTACCTCGGCTACTGCTTCGCCATATTCACGATGCCGAACACCCTCGGACTCTCCCGCGAGCTCGTGCTGTGGAACACCCCGGGGAAGGCCGCGGCCCTCTACGCCGTCGGCGACAACGACGAGGTGCACGCCTTCCTGAACTTCCACCGAGCTGAAGTGCCGCTGCATGTCCTGAGGAATCCCGGCGCCCAGAGGGACCTCGTCGCCACGGTCTTCGCGGACGCGGGATGGGAGGTCCCCGCCATGGTCGGCGCCATGCGCGACGCGGATGACCTGTTCTTCGACACGGCCGGTCAGATCCGTATGCCGCACTGGTCCAGAGGCCGCGTCGCGCTCGTCGGCGACGCCGCGTACGCACCCTCGTTCCTCACGGGGCAGGGCTCGAGCCTCGCGCTGGTAGGTGCCTACATGCTCGCCGACGCCCTGGCCAGGAACCAGGACCACACCGCGGCGTTCGCCGCCTACGAACGGGACCTCCGGGAGTTCGTAGCCATGAACCAGGCACTGGTCGACAACGGTGCGGCCAGGCTCTTCCCCACCACGGTGGGGGCGCTCGAGCAGCGCAACACCATGCTGCGTGACCTCGTCACCATGCCCGCCTCGCCGGCACAGCCGGCCCATTCAGCCCTTACGCTGCCCGACTTCCCAGACCGTGCCCGGAACGGGCATGAGGGAGCTGTCGACCGGTCCAGGTGAACCCCCGCGTCCCTGATCACGATGCGCTCGCGTTCACCGGACGGAGAAGGCACCGGCAGCAGCCGCCAGCACCGCCGTCGCGGCGGCCTGCTCCGGCAGCCGCGGATCGGGATCGGCACGCAGGAGTACCAGCTGGTGGTACACCGGCGCGGTGGCGGCGATCAGCAGGCTCTGCGCGTCCGTGTGCCGTGAGGGGAGTTCACCCCGCTCGACAGCACGGTCGACGAGAACCTCGCACTGGGTGTACCGGTCCGCCCACAGCTTCTTCTGCGCCCGCGCGGCCTGCTCGGAGTGGAACGAGACGGCCATCAGGGCGACGGCGAACGACGGCTGCACGGTCAGGGATTCCTGGATCTCCTGGTTGAGGGCCCTCAGATCGCCTCGCAGGGAGCCGGTGTCCGGTGGCTGCCAGTCGATCTCGCCGGCGGCGTCGATGACATCGACGAGCAGGCCGCCCACGTCGCGCCAGCGCCGGTAGACCGTGGTGCGGTGCACTCCCGCGCGGGCCGCGACACCCTCCACCGTGAGTCCTTCGTGACCGCCTTCGGTGAGTTCGGCGCGCACCGCGTCGAGGACCTGGGCGCGGATGCGGGCGGTGCGACCGCCCGGACGGCGGTCCGCCTTCGTGGCCGGTGATTCTGTCATCGGTAATCCAGTATCCGGTTGATCAATGTGCCGTGGCTGTGTCAGCATCTTAACGCAACAGTTGTCGCACTAGTGTCCCGCCTCCCGAGAGGAACCGCCTTCCCGATGCCACCCGTTCCCGCCGACCCCACCGTGCTCCACCCGATGCCCGAGCATCCGCGCGTCGTCCTGCTCGGACCGTTGGTGAAGTCACCGCTGATCGAGGTCGGGGACTACTCGTACTACGACGATCCGGACGACCCGACCGCGTTCGAGACGCGCAACGTCCTGTACCACTACGGTCCCGAGCGGCTCCGCATCGGCAAGTACTGCGCGCTGGGTACGGGCACCCGGTTCATCATGAACGGCGCCAACCACCGCATGGACGCCCCGTCCACATTCCCCTTCCCGACCATGGGCGGGTCCTGGGCCGAGCACTTCGACCTGATCACCGGCCTGCCGGGCCGGGGCGACACCGTCGTCGGCAACGACGTCTGGTTCGGCCACGGCGCCACGGTCATGCCCGGCGTACGGATCGGCCACGGCGCGATCATCGGCGCCGGCGCCGTGGTCACCGGCGACGTCCCCGACTACGGCATCGTCGGAGGCAACCCCGCCCGACTCATCCGTACCCGCTACGAAGCCACCGACGTCGCGCGGCTTCTCGCCGTGGCGTGGTGGGACTGGCCCGTACAGCACATCACCGAGCACGTGCGGACGATCATGTCGGGGTCGATCGCGGAACTGGAGGAGGCCGCCGCGCTCATCGGGCCCTGACATCGGGGCGTGCCGTCGTCCTGGCAGACACGTCCCGGCCTCACCTTCCTCGTCGCCCCGCCTCCTGGAAACGAGTGATCGACCATGCCTCGCCCCCGTGCCCATATCGCGATGGTCGGCGTGCCCATCGTCAGCCACGTCCTGCCCGGCCTCGCGGTCATCCGCGAACTGGTGGCCCGCGGCCACCGGGTCACCTACGCCAATGATCCGGTCGTGGCCGACCGGATCCGGCCCGCGGGCGCCGAACTGATGCCCTGCACCTCCGTTCTGCCGGTCGCCGACAACAACTGGCCCGACGACCCCATCGCCGCGGCGAGCCTCTTCCTCGACGACGCCGTCCAGGCGCTCCCGCAACTGCGCGCCGCCTACGACGACGACCCGGCAGACCTGTACCTCTACGACATCGGCGCCCACGCCGCGCGCGCCCTCGCCGAGGCGCAGGGCCGTCCCCTCCTGCAGCTGTCCCCGACGTTCGTCGGCTGGGACGGTTACGAGGAGGAAGTCGCGGTTCATCTACGGAAGTTGCCGGGCGCCGACGCGTACCGGGAGAGGTTTGCGCGGTGGCTCGCCGACTGCGGAGCGACCACCACGGACGTGGACGCCTTCTCCGGCCCGCCCGCACGAGCCATCGCCCTGATCCCGCGAGCGATGCAGCCTCACGCCGACCGGGTCGACACCGGGACCGTGACCTTCGTCGGCCCCTGCTTCGACGCCCCTGCGGACAGGGACGGCTGGACGCGCCCGCCGGCCGCCGGCCGCGTGCTGCTGATCTCGCTCGGCTCCGCGTACACGCGTCAGCCGGAGTTCTACCGCCGGTGCCTCGCCGCGTTCGGCGATCTGCCCGGCTGGCACGTCGTGCTCCAGATCGGCAGGCACACCGACCCCGAGGAGCTGGGGGACATCCCGCCCGATGTCGAGGTGCACTCCTGGGTCCCGCAGCGGGCGATCCTGGAACAGGCGGACGCCTTCGTCACCCACGCCGGCATGGGCGGCTGCGGCGAAGGGCTCCTGGCAGGTGTTCCCATGATCGCCGTGCCGCAGGGAGCCGAGCAGTTCATGAACGCGGACCGGCTCGTGGAACTCGGCGTCGCCCGCCGTGTGGACACAGCTGATGCCACCGCCGAGACCCTTCGCACGGCGCTGAACGACCTGGTCGGGGACCCGGAACGAGTCGTCCGTTCCGCGCAGCTGCAGGCTGCCGCACGGGCCGAGGGCGGCACCATGCGCGCCGCAGACCTCATCGAGAACATGCTGGCCGCCGCCGAGAGCCCCGCCCCCTGAGCGCTGCGGCCTTCCCGCTCCGGTCACGACCGAAGCGGCGTCCGCGCGCTCGACGATCCGCACCATATCGGGGGGCGATCCACCTGAACGGCAGCAGAGTCAGCAGAGTCACCTCGTGCGCATCACAGCAGGTAGGGGTACGGGCTGACGGTGGCCGGCTCCACACGCATCTCGACACCCCACAATCATGTCCTGGTGCGGCGACGTCCGACCAGGCCCGGCTTCAGCCGCGGAAGGTCGTCCCTGCCGACGTCTTTCGTGACCGATGGGAGGGCACGGGGCGAAAGGGCGACACCGGCTCCGGTGACGGGTACGGCGGCGCGGGCAGCGAAGGTGAGGTGAGGGCGCGGACTACGACAGGCGGTCGGTACCGCCGTCGGGGGCGGCGTGGGCCAGGCCCGTCCGGTAGGCGATGACGACGAGTTGTGCCCGGTCGCGGGCCTCCAGCTTCGTCATGGCGCGCTGCACATGGGCGCGGACGGTGAAGGGGCTGAGGAACATTCGATCGGCGATCTCCTGGTTGGACAGGCCGGTCGCGACCAGAGCCACCATCTCGCGTTCGCGTGGGGTGAGCACGGCGAGCCGCTCGGGGTGGTGCTGCGGAGTGTCGTCCGGTGCGGCCAGGAAGCGGGCGACCAGGGAGCGCGTCGCGGCGGGGGACAGGAGGGTGTCGCCGTCGGCGATCGTACGCACGGCTTCCAGCAGGGCCTCGGCCCCGATGCCCTTGCCGATGAAACCGCCGGCCCCCGCGCGCAGCGCCTGAGCGACGTACTCGTCGGTCTCGTAGGTGGTGAGGATCAGGATGCGGCTGGCGCGCAGCTCCGGGTCCGCGCAGATCTCCGCCGTGGCGGTGAGTCCGTCCGTATCCGGCATACGGATGTCCATGATCACCACGTCGGGGCGCAGTTCACGGGTGAGCCGCACCGCCTCTCTGCCGTCGGCGGCCTCGCCGACCACGGTGATGTCGTCAGCCGTGTCGAGGAGTATCCGGAAGGCATCGCGCAGCAGGGCCTGATCGTCGGCGAGCAGTACGCGGAGCGTCACGGCGCACCCCCGGCCTCTCCGTTGCCCGTCCGTCCGTCGCCTGCCGGTCCGCCGGCCATCCGGCCCTTGGCGGCTGTCGCTCCGTCGCGCCTCCCAGCCGTGTCTCCGGCGGGCGGGAGGGGCAGCTGGGTGGAGACGAGGAAGCCACCCTCCGGGCGTGTGCCCGCGGAGAGCTGTCCCCCGATCGCGGTGGCACGTTCACGCATCCCTATCAGTCCGTAACCGGGCGGGCGGTCCGGCACCGTGGACACCCCAGGTCCCCTGGATGAGGTCGGTGCCGTACGGCGGCCACCCCCTCCGTCGTCGGCGACGGTGATGGTCACGCGATCACGGTTCCAGCCGAGGCGTACACGGGCGCTACCGGTGCCTGCGTGCTTGGTCACGTTGGTCAGGGCCTCCTGGATGATGCGGTAGGCGGTGAGGTCCACCCCCGGCGGCAGCGGTCTGGCCGTGCCCTCCTGGTGCACCGACACCTCCAGGCCCGCGCGGCGGAAGGACTCGAGGAGCGTGGGAAGCCGGGACAGCCCGGGAGCCGGTTCGGTGGACGCGGCCGCGTCCCCGGACTGACGCAGCAGACCGACCGTGGCCCGCAGCTCGTCGAGTGCGTGACCGGTGGTCTCGACGAGCTCGTTCAGGCTCGTGCGGGTCTGCTCCGGGCGGGTGGCGAAGAGATGGGCGGCAACCGTCGCCTGCGCGTTGGCCAGGGTGATCTGATGGGCCACGAGGTCGTGCAGTTCCCGGGCGATGCGCACCCGTTCCTCGGCCACTCTCCGGCGCGCCTCGCTGTCCCGGCTCTTCTCGGCCCGCCGGGCCCGCTCCTCCACCGCCGCCAGGTACGCCCGTCGGGTCTGCACCGAGTGACCGAGTACGCCGGCCACCAGCGGGAACGCCGCCACCGCGCCCATCCTGCTCGCGTCCTGCCATGAGAGGTCCCCGAACGCGGGGGTGGAGGCGACCAGCAGCGCCGCGGAGGCGAGTGACACCACGCCCGCCGCGCGCCGTTCGGTGCGTGCCGTGAGCGCGTAGGAGTAGGCGGTGATCACGGCGGGGGCCACGACGAGCGGGTTCAGCAGGAGACCCGAGGCCGGCACCAGCAGGCCACACAGGGTCGTGGCCGTCATGGTGGCCACGGGTGATCGGTGACGTGCCGTCAGAACCGCACAGGACACGACGGCGATGAGGCAGGCTGCGGCAGAAGGCGGCGACAGTGTGCCGTCGACCTGCACCACGCAGCCGAGCAGGCAGAGCGCGAATGCCGTCGCCGTGATCGCTCCCTCCCGCCACCACGAGCCGCGCGGTCGCGGGCCGCCTCCACCCGTGTCGGTCATGGCCCGCTCAGCGCCGGCCGGCGACTGTGTCCGGCTCCGGCTCGGTCGTGGAGGCCGGGACACGCCTGCTCGGTGACTCGCCCTCGATACCCGCATTCGGCAGCACACCGCTCAGGATACGGGGCGGCCGACACGCCCCGGGGTAGGAGTACGCTCCGCTCGCCCACGGCTGGAGTGCCGCAGGACACGACTTCTACTCGGTTCACGCCACCCCGAGGAACGGACGGACCTCGGTCTCCCCGTGGCAGGCCTCCGCGAGACAGCGGCCCACGCGGAGATACTGGTCAACGCCACGACTCGGACCGTCTCCGTGGAACTGCTGCACTCCATCGGGGTACGGCGCTCGCCGGCACCCTCATGATCGATGTCGGCGTCGGCCTCTCCGACGACTTCACCGATCTCTCGCACCCCAACAGCAGCCTGGGTGAACAGATCCAGAAGGCCTTGCCCCTGACCCCCGTCGTCAAGACGCTGTGCACCATGGACTCCACCGTGATGACCGCCCCGGACGGTCTCGACGGCCCGAGCACCGTCGCCTTCTCCGGTGACGACGCCGAAGCCAAACGAACCGCCGGCCGACTGCTCACCGACCTCGGCCGGCCCCCGTCGTCCCAGCTGGACATCGGCGGAATTACCACCGCACGGGACAGGAGCACTTCGCGCTCCTCTTCATGGGCATCGCGGGCGGCCTGGAGGCCCGTACGTTCAACCTCAACGTGGTCACCCGTCCCACGACCTGAACCGTGAGCTGATGGGAGGTTCGCCACCCATCAGCCCCGGCCTCCGGCTGGCCACCGAACAGCACCCCGGCGCCGCCGAACAGGCCGACCGCCTTCTCCGGCTCGCGGTCGACGGAGTCGGCCCCCGGAACTCCGCGCGCTCAGCGGCGCTCGCTCGGGGAGGTGCGTGTTGCCGTCTCCCGGCGGCACGGCCAGAGTCGACCGCAGGAGCAGCACCGGCGCCGGACGGCGGTGCCGATGGCGCGGAGGAGGCTCGCGATGGCCGAGGTGGTGCTGGATGTGTCGATGTCCCTGGACGGGTTCACGGCCGGACCGAACGTCCGGAAGGAGGAACCCATGGGAGACGGCGGCGAACAGCTGCACGAGTGGATGGCCGGGGAGGGGCCGGACGGCGCGGTCGACACCGCTGTCCGTCAGGAGGTGGACGCGTCGGTGGGGGCCGCCGTCATCGGGCGGCGCACCTTCGACCTCGGGCTGGGCCCGTGGGGCGGCACGCCGTGGCCCGGCGTCCCCGGCTTCGTGGTCACCCACCGCACCAGGGGAGACCTCCTCGGCGACAACGGCGGAACGTTCGCCTTCGACGGGCTGCGGGACGCGGCCCGTCGTGCCGAGGAGGCCGCGGGAGACAAGGACGTCCTGGTGCTGGGTGCCGACGTCGCCCGCCAGCTGCTCATGGCGGGGCTGCTCGACGAGGTACGCATCCACCTGGTCCCCCTGCTGCTGGGAGGAGGCACGCCCCTGTTCGCCGGGGAGCGGGCCCGGCTGGTCCAGCAGGGAAGACCCGCCGTGGGGTCCGTGACCCACCTGCGCTACCGCGTCCCGGAGCGGTAGGAATCCACCGGCCGTCGGCGAGGGGTGTCACCGACGGCCGGCGTGTGCGGATTCAGTTGACGTAGACCTCGGCACGGTCGACACTCACGAAGGACCCCTGGGACTGGGCGTTGTGCTGCCCGGTCACCCGGATCCGGAGGGTGTGGTTGCCGTGCCCGAGTCGTGGACTCCTGTACTGCACGGCCTCTCCGATGCGGATGGCTCCGTGGAAGTCCACGGTCTGCTCCGGCCCGCCGTCGATGCTGATGGCCGCGTAACCGTTGCCCGTGTCCTTCACGGACAGCAGGGCGATGCGTGTGCCGGTGAAGGAGAACGTCGCCGTGGCGCCCGCGCTGTCGCTCCAGTGGTCGTCGCTCCAGAAGCACTGGGTCGCACAGCCTGTGCCTGAGTTCCAGGCGCCGCTGTAGGTCACGCTGCCCGCCCCGCTGGACCGGCCGTCGTCGTTGATCCAGTAATTACCGGAACCGGGATCGCCGGAGGGCAGGTCCTGGGTGGCGCCGAGGGCGAGAGGCCGGCCGAAGTCAGGGGTGCCGTCGGCCCGCCAGGTGAACTTCTGTGCCCGGGTGGTGCGGTTGGTGTACGTGGACACGGACGTGGTCTTGGCGTGATAGACGATCCAGTCCTCCGTGCCGTCCGGGGAACGGAAGAAGGCGTGGTGGCCGGGACCGAACACGCCCCGGTCGTCGGCCCGTGAGAACACCGCGTCGGGATGCTGATACCAGGCGCCCGGGACCAGCGGGTCGGCGCCCGCCGGCAGTGACATCATCCGGATCTGGTAATCGGGCTTTCCGGTGTCGCAGGCGGAGTACGTCATCCATACACGGCCGTTGCGGTAGAGGAACTCCGGTCCCTCGCGTACTTCTGGGCAGCCGCCTGCCGCGTCGAAGGCGACGGCGTTCCCGGAGACGGTGTACGGGTTGGACATCGGGGCGATGTTCAGGCCGTTGTGCTGGTACTGGTTGATGCCGCTGTAGGCGAGGTAGAGACGGCCGTTCATCTGGAGGATGCCGGCGTCGATCGCGAACTCGTCGGCGTGGTTGGGCGGGGCGAGCTTCGCCTTGAAGTGGTAGGGGCCGGTGGGGTCGTCGCGTTCCGACTCCAGGACGTACAGGCGGTGGTGGTCGTCGACGCCGTCGTCCGCCGTGTAGTAGAGGTACCAGCGGTCGCCGAAGCGGTAGAACTCCGGAGCCCAGATGTTGCGGTTACGTGAGGGGTCGGAGTCGGTCCACACGGTGACGGGGTCGGCGGCGGCGAGATTGCCGAGAGAGGGCGAGCGCCACATCTTGATGCTGTCGCCCTGGGTGGTGGTGAGGTAGTAGTTCCCGCTCCAGTGGGTCATGAACGGGTCGGGTCCCGTGTTGAGCGGGTTGCGGAACGTGCCGGCCGCCGCGGCGGCCACCGGTTCCGGCGCCGGTGCTGCCGCGGCCGGGGCGGTGACAGCGGGAAGCAGACCCAGGACCAGCCCGAGGAAGGCGGTGACGAGGGCGCCGATGTGTCTTGTGGGGTGTTGGGGCGATCGTGAGGGCATGAGGCGTCCTTCCGGGCCGAGCCCGTTGGGGGATGGGGACCACACGCGCTTTTACATCGATGTAATGACGGGGCGCCACGTTAAGTACGGGCGGTCGGGCGTGTCAATGCCTCACACAGGCGGGCGCGTTGGGGACGCCGCAGCCACCGGATACCCCGGGCGGCGGGTCGGTCGACGCCTCGTGCGGCACGGGGAGGGGTGGGGGCGGTCCGGAGCGGGGCCGGCGGCCCATAGGCTGACCCCCATGTCTGTCACGTTGAGCTCCACCAAGACCCGCGCCGCCCTCCGCGTTTCGGCCCGCGTCTCAGGCGAGTTGCTGATCGTCCTTGCCATGACCGCAGTGGCGGTGTGGGTGTTGGGGCGGATGTGGTCGGTTGTCTGGCCGCTCATAGTCGGCCTGCTGCTCACCACCCTGACGTGGCCCGTAGCGCGACTCCTACGCCGGCGCGGGTGGCCCCCGGCCCTCGCGGCTTCGGTTGTGACGGTGCTGTTCCTCCTGGTCGCCGCGGGGGTCGTGGCGTTGATCGCGGTACCGGTGTCCTCCCAGTCCGGGCAGCTGGCCGACGGCGTGGTCGAAGGCATCCAGAAACTGCGCGAGTGGGCCTCCGGTCCGCCGCTGAACATCGGTGACGACCAGATCACCGGTGCGTTCGACTCCGCGACCGCCCGCATCCAGGACAGCCTCGGCAGCATGGTCACCACAGTCGTCACGGGGGTGAGCACCGTGGTCAACGGGGTGGTCACCGCCGTCCTGGCACTCTTCCTGATGTTCTTCATGCTCAAGGACGGCCCCCGGTTCCTGCCGTGGCTGGAGCGTCAGCTGCCCGGTCGGCTCGCCACCGATGTTCCTGCCGTGGCTTCCCGTGGTTGGGAGACCCTGGGTGGATTCGTGCGTTCCCAGGCCTATGTCGGCCTGCTCGACGCGGTCCTCATCGGCCTCGGCCTGTGGATCGTGGGGGTGCCCCTCGTGCTCCCGCTGGCGGTGCTGACCTTCGTGTCCGCGTTCGTGCCGATCGTGGGAGCCCTGTTCGCCGGTTTCGTCGCCGTTCTCATCGCCCTGGTGTCGAACGGGCTGACCGACGCGCTGATCGTGCTGGCGATCATCGTCGTGGTGCAGCAGCTCGAGGGCAACGTGTTCCAGCCCATGATCCAGAGCCGCGGGCTCGGTCTGCACGCCGCTGTGATCCTGCTCGCGGTGACGTTGGGGGGCAGCCTCGCCGGCATCGTGGGCAGCCTGCTCGCCGTACCGGCCGCCGCACTGATCGCGGTGGCCTGGAACTATCTGCGCGAGCAGCTCGGCGAGGAGCGGCAGGAGCCGGACGTGTCATCCGGTGGCGACCCGTCATGAAGCCTCCCGGCTCGTCCCGACGGGCGGGACGAGCCGGGGAGCCGTCTCCATGCTTCGGAGGGCGCCGTACGGTCTGGGCTGTCTGTCCGCCGCGCTCCAGCGGGCAGGTCTCCAGCGCAGGGAGGGTTCGCGGCACGGTTGAAGTCGAGACCCACCCTGCCCTCGGCGTCCGGGGGCGATCCGCACCTGCTTTCGGCCTCCGTCACGGACATCGTGGACAGGTTCGCGCATCCCCTCGGGCGGAGCCTCATGCGGGTGAGGTACTCAGGTCCGGGCGCCCTCGGCGCTCCCCGAGCCCGCCCCCACCAGGGAGGGCAGGGCCGCCGGTGAGGCCGGAGCCGAGGCGGTCCGTCCGGTCGGCACGTGCTGGTCCCCGTCCCGGAGCCGGCTGGTCGCCCACACGCTCACCAGGCCGGTCAGCGCCAGGTAGCCGCAGGCCCACCACGGGCTGCCCGCGCCGAGAGCCAGGAGCGCGGTCATGATCAGAGGGGTGATGCCGGACGCGAAGATGCCGGACATCTGGTAGACGAACGACATGCCCGTGTACCGGACCGGCGTGGCGAACAGGGCCGCGAACAGGGTGCCCTGGGCGCCGTAGAACGAGCCGTGCACGATGCCCAGAGTCACGACGAGCGCCGCTGCGAACGCCCAGGTCCCGCCGGTACCGAAGAGCCAGAACGCCGGGAAGACGGAGACGGTGAACGCGGCCATGCCCACGAGGTAGACCCGGTGGGCCCCGTAGCGGTCGACGGCGCTTCCCGACACCGGAATCAGCGCGGCCATGACGAGCGCGGCAGCCGTGACCGCGAGCAGCACCGGGGTGCGCGCCAGCTCGAGCGTCCCCGTCGCGTAGGTGATGGCGAACACCGCCCAGGTGTTGAAGGCGGCCCCCTCGCCCCACCGCGCGAGCATGCCCAGCAGGACGTGACGGCGCGCGGCCGGCTCACGCCACAGCTCCACCAGCGGCGCCGCGCGGGGCAGTTCCTGGAGGCGACGGGCGGCACGGAAGGCGGGCGTCTCGTCGATCTTCAGACGCACGGTCAGTCCGACCACGACGAGCACCAGGCTGATGAGGAAGGCGATCCGCCATCCGTAGTCGAGGAACGCCGACTCGCTGAGCACATTGCTCAGCAGCGCGAACACCCCGGTGCCCAGCGCCAGCCCGATGGCGAGCCCGATCTGCGGATAGCTGCCGAACCGGCCCTTCCGCCCCGCCGGCCCGTACTCCACGGCCAGCAGCACCGCCCCGGCCCACTCCCCGCCCAGCGCCACGCCCTGAGCGACGCGCAGGACCAGAAGCAGAGCGGGGGCGAGGACACCGACCTGCTGGTACGTGGGCAGCAGACCGATCAGCGCGGTGGAGACCCCCATGAGGCCCATGGTGAAGGCGAGGGTGTGTTTGCGGCCGATCCGGTCACCGAGGTGCCCGAAGAGCAGGCCGCCCACGGGACGGGCGACGAAACCCACCGCGAACGTCGCGAACGAAAGCATCGTGCCGACCGTGCCGTCGGCCGTGGGGAAGAACAGCTTGTTGAAGACCAGCCCGGCAGCCGTGCTGTAGAGGAAGAAGTCGTACCACTCCACCGTGGTGCCGAGCAGGCTGGCGAGCACCACGGTCCTCAGCCGCCGGGGAGACGTGGCATCCTGTCCCGGCTCCGAAGCGCTCTGCCGTGCCCTCGGGGGCACGGGCGTGGCGCTCACCGGCCGGCGAACGGGACGGTGCCCGCCTCGACGATGCGCGGACCGGCCGGGTGCTGCCACAGACCGCGCTTCTCCAGCAGCGGCAGAACGCCCTCGCCGAACCAGTACGCCTCCTCCAGGTGGGGCACGCCGGACAGGACGAACTCGTCGATGCCGAGCCGGTGGTACTCCTCGATGAGGTTCGCGACCTCCGTATGACTGCCGACCAGCGCCGTGCCCGCACCGCCGCGGACCAGGCCGACGCCCGCCCACAGATTCGGGTAGATCTCGAGGTCGCCGGTGTCCCCGCTGTTGTGCAGCGCGCGCATCCGCCGCTGTCCTTCGGACTCGCTGGTCGCGAGGCCGCGCTGCACCGCCTTGACACGCTCCGGGTCCATGGCGGCGAGGAGCCGCTCCGCCTCGGCCCACGCCTGAGCCGATGTGTCCCGGCTGATGGTGTGCAGGCGGATGCCGAACCGTACGGAGCGTCCCTGGGCGGCAGCCAGCGAGCGCACCCAGTCGATCTTCTGCTTCACCTGCTGCGGCGGTTCGCCCCAGGTCAGATACACATCGGTGTACCGCGCCGCCACCTCACCGGCCGCGGGCGACGAGCCGCCGAAGTAGATCTGCGGCACCGGATCGGGCAGCCTGGTCAACTCGGCTGCCTCGACCCGCAGATGCTCGCCGTGATGGTCGACCGTCTCACCGGCCCAGAGCCGCCGCACGATGTCCAGGAACTCCCCGGTACGGGCGTACCGCTGGTCCTTGTCGAGGAAGTCACCGTACGCGCGCTGCTCGGCGGACTCGCCTCCCGTGACGACGTTGAGCAGCAGCCTGCCGTGGGACTGCCGCTGGTAGGTCGCCGCCATCTGCGCCGACAGCGTCGGGCTTATCTGGCCGGGGCGGAAGGCGACCAGGAATTTCAGCCGCTCGGTGACCTGGGTGAGCATGGCCGTGGTCAGCCAGGCGTCCTCGCACCACGCCCCCGTGGGGGTGAGTGCCCCGACGAAGCCGAGCTGTTCCGCGGTGCGGGCGATCTGGCCGAGGTACTCGATGGAGGCCGGCCGGTCTCCGCCGGCGCTGCCGGGCGTCGAGCCGTGGCCGCCGCCGACGACGTGGCGGCTGTCACCGGTCGTGGGCAGGAACCAGTGGAAGGTAAGAGCAGACATGCGGGAGCTCCCGAGGGGTGCGGAGGACTGCGTGCCGGCACGCCGGCAGGGCATGCCGCGGCTGCCCGGCGGCGTACGGTCAGGTACGCGTCGAGGCACGCGGGGACACGGGGAGAGAAGGGCCGCGGCGCGGTGGTGGTGCCGCGGGGATGCGAATGCGCGAGAAGCTCAGGGCCGGGGGAGCTGAGGTCCCGAGGGCCAGGCCGGCGTCAGCGGCGACAGGTCGCGCTGGACTGGCGACACAGGTCGACGTGCAGGCGCGCCACGAGGAAGTCGGCAGCAGCGGTCATGTCAGGCATTGTGGGGGAACCGCACCGGCCGGCTCAAGTCCTGACCGGCCGGCGTTTCAGCAGGTGAGACTGGCGGACGCCGAAGGGTGGCCGAGGGAGAGTGCGTTGGCAGGCCGCGGTGGGCGCTCCCACCCGGCCGGCGTCAGGCCTCACCGAGGTCGGAAACGGGGCCTGGGACAAGGTCGGTGCAGTGCGCGACGGTCGCATCGTCCGCCGCCACCGCGTGGCGCGCCTCCGCCTGCCGGACCCGGCGGATGATCTCGGCGGGACCGTTCGACGCCAGGACGGCCATGACCTCCGGCCAGTCGGCCAGCCGGAACAGGTCCACGAGGCGGCCGGCGCCGTTGCTGAGCAGGGCGGCACCGGACAGCCCGGAGACCGGACAACTTCCGGTGACCGCCTCGTCGGCCGCCCGCGGGTCGTCCTTGGCCACCCAGAAGCCACCCGGCCGGTTCCGGTTGGCGCGCAGGTCCCGGAGAATCCGGTGGTACGCGCCGCTGTCCTCGGCGGTGGCCTCGAGCGCGGACCGGTACGACCGGCTGATGACCACCTCCCGGGGATCGGAGACGACGAGCGGTGCCCCCTCCGCCGTGTCGAGCACGAGGACCGCGTCACCCAGGACCAGATACTCGGCGATGCCCTCGGAGACGCGCAGCAAGGCGACGGCCGCCGACGGGCTGACGGGGTCGGCCACATCGCAGGTGTCCCGGTGATCGTCCGTCACCTGTTCGATGGCCGCGGCCAGCAGCCCCGGGAGACCGGGCTCTCCGGCGAGGGACAAGAGGCCGAGAATGCTGCCTCCCAGACGCGTGGCGTACCAGGCCACGCCGTGCCGGCAGATCGACTCGGTGCCGGGGATGCCGGCGCCGTCGACCAGTACCGCCGCCGTCGGCACGGCACCGGTGAAGTCCTCGTTCACGTGGCCGGGTCGTGCCGCCCCGCTCGTCATCGTCACCCGCATGTCGTGCCGCCGCCTCCTGCCGGTCGATGCGTCGACGGTACAACCGGGGACACCCACCGGCAGGAGAACGACGGCCCGAGGGTCAGAGGCGGCCGCCGGGGACCACCGTGAACGTGGCGGGCCCGGCCGGCAGGTCCACCGTGTACTGGCTCAGGTAGGTGTCCAGGTACGGCGAGCGGGCACCTCCGGTGGGGACGTCGTCGGACGGGTCGTCCAGGGCCAGTCGGAGCCGGGCGTCCTTGACGTCGATCGTCCCGCCGGACGGGGTGTCGCGCCACGAGCCGGTCCGGATGGAGCCCACTTCCACCGCGAGGACGTGACCGGCCGTCAGCGTCCAGTCGGTCGCCTTGAGGTCGACGGTGATCCTGCCCGTGGACAGCAGCGAGACCTGTTCGTCGAACATGACGGCGGTGCCGTCCGGGGCGACGTCGTACAGCTTGAGCATGACATTGCCCTCTCCCTCGGCGCTCAGGGAGATCTGCGGGGTCCCCGTGATCCGCACGGACTTCTTGAGCGCCTTGGACCATACGAAGAAGCTCGATGTGACCTTCCCCGCCTTCTGGAGCAGGGCTTGTCCCTCGGCCAGACCCCTCGGCGCGGCCGGGTCGGTGGTGGGCGCGTTCTCCATGTCCCAGTCACCGGACGGCTTCACGCGCTTCTGGAGGGCCGGCAGCCCGGACGTCGCCAGGGCGGCGAGGGAGGAGAGGCCGCCGTCGTCCACGTACGATCCGCTGCCCAGGGGGAGGGTGACGGAACGCTCCACGGCCGGCCAGGTCCTCTGGGCCCGCCACGTGCCGGTGGAGTCCTCGACCGAGTAGACCGGGTAGCGGACCTCCGGCCTGGTGCCCTTGAGGTACTGGTCGTAGAAGGAGAGCGTCTCGTCGTACCAGCCCTCACGCCCCATGGACAGGCGCCCGTCGCTGGTGCGGTCCCCGCCGCGTACGTGCTCCCACTGGCCCACCCAGCCGCGCTCGGGGCCCTTGTGGTTGTCCAGGTACTCCTGCATCTCCTCGGGCTTGGTGTTGTTCTCGATGAAACCCTGGGTCACGAAGAGCGGGGTGTCGGTGCCCTTGGCCGCCTTGGCCAGGTCCCGTGCGGTCCAGAACGCGTCGTCCTGGTCGGCTATCCGGTAGCCGGCCGCGTTCTGCGTCAGGCACTCCGGATGCGATTGCTCGTAGCGGGAGTTGGCCAGATAGCGGGGGTCGTCGTCCGGCAGCTGGGCCAGCGTGGCGATGGAGTTGTAGGCGTTGGCGGTGCCGGTGACGTTCGGGCGGGGTACACCGTTCGAGTAGATGTACTGGTACATGTCCCAGACCGGCTCCTGGGCGACGACGGCCTTGAGCGCGCGCTGGTCCAGGTTGTTGCCGATCAGACCGGTCACGGCGTCGTACGACTTGCCGTACAAGCCCACCGCACCCGTGGACCAGGGCTGTTTCGCGGCCCAGTCGATCGCCGCCCTCACGTCGGCCTGCTCGCCGGGGCCACCCCAGTCGAGGCAGCCGGTGGAGCCGCCGAAGCCGCGCAGGTCGACCATGACGAAGGCGTAACCCTGGTCGAACAGGTCGGTGCCCTCGATGAAGTCCTGGAACCGGTCGGAGGGGCCGGTACGGGTCCAGCCCTCGGCGCCCGACTGCCCGGAGTGCCCGAAGTACGGGCCGACCGACAGGATGACGGGCACCTTCGCCTTCTTTGGCAGCCCTTCGGGCAGCAGCACGTCGGCATGCAGTTCCGTGCCGGAGCGGTCCGAGGACGGGAAGTAGTGCTGCGTCCAGAGGGAGCCCTCGGGGACACGGTCGTTCTCCTGATGTGTGACGGGGTCGGCCGCGGTGGCGACCGGCCCCGTCCGCTCCTGCGCCGCCGCGGGCCCGGAGGCGGCTGCGGGGCCGGCGACGACGCCGGTCAGCGCGAGGGCGGTGACGAGTGCTGAGGCGGCCCATCCGGCCGTACGACGTGCTCTCACATGCTTCTCCCGGCTTGGTGGGTACGGGGTGTCGCAGTGGTGCAGGCCGAGCAGCGGCCCCCGGGCCCGCCGTGAGGAGCGCAGCGTTGAACGCGCACATCCGTGGAGCTGGGTCACAGTCGCGGACGCGAACCGGAGCCGACGGCGGTGAAGTCTATGATCACCCCGGGAAAGCTTCAACAGGCACGTGTGTCACGCGTGTTACCGATTCCCGGGACCGGGCGGCGCGGGGACGGGCGCAGAAGCGCCGGTGCCCGGAACGGTGCTCGTCCGTCCTACCCGCGGCCGGGGGACCGGGTCGCGTCGGTGACGCGGTCGATCCGGTAGTAGTCGGCGACGCATCCTCCGGGCCAGTACGAGCGCCCACGTCGGCTGAACGGCTCCAGCATCTGACTGATCACGAGTCGCTCGTACGGAAGGACCGTCGCGCCGGCGCTCGCCCCCTCGCGCAGCCGTCGGTCCTGGGCATCCCACTCCCCGGCCCGAGCACGCATGTTCGTGTCGAGGTCGAGCAGTGCGACGGCCGGCCCGAAGCAGACCAGGACGCAGAGCACCGCGCACGCGGCCTGCAGGGGGCCGGTCCTCCTCGCCCGCTGCCGGGCGGCCAGCCCCAGAAGGGCACCGGCAGCGACGAGCAGGGCCACGTAGACCAACAGGTAGTCGTTCCAGAGCCGGTTGGCGCTCGGATCACTCACCCGGCCCTGGAACACCGGATAGGCCACGACCGTGCAGAGGAAGCCGGACACGAGGAGCGCGGCCACCGCCGCACAGGCCGTCAGAGGCCAGTGGGCGGGCGGGCCGGGCGGACTCCTGTCCGGGCGCCGGCACAGCAGGCCCAGGAGCACCCCCACCGCCACCGCCCCGACGTACTGCCACGTGGTGGCCACGGTCAGCGCGATCTCCGCGAATCCGCGCAACGAGGCGACGAGCGACTCCGGCGCGACCATGGACGTCGTACCCGCCCCGAACCGGTCACGCCGGGCGTTCGAGCCGGGTGAGGTGATCAGGACGAGGGCCCCGGCGGCGACCCCGGTGAGGCCGGCCGCGCACCAGAGGCGGAGGAAGCGCCTTAATGGGCCGGCGGCAACTCGGCCGCTGAGGACGAGGACGGTGACCAGCAGCACCGCCACGACGATCGCGGTCTCCTCCGAGAGCGTGCCGATGGCCAGGCAGGCGACGAGGGCCACGGCGACGGCCGCGCCCCTGCCACGGGGCGTACGGGCCACCAGGAACGGAAGCAGCGCGGCACAGGCCAGCACGGGCGGCATCGTGTGCGAGACGGACGCCGCCGGCCAGTAGAACGTCTTGTACGTGTTGGGCGTGACGAACAGGAAGAGTGCGGTCGTCATGGCCGCGACCAGCAGGGGCAGCCCCCGCGGCACGGTGAGCCGGAGACGCCGCAGCGCGAGGACGGCCGCAGCCCACAGCACCGCCAGTGTCAGCACACCGGTGACCAGGCCGAACCACTGGTGGCCCGCGACCTGGAACTTCGCGTAGGCGCCGACCAGTACGGCGTTGACGACCCGCCCGTTGTCGTCGAAGTAGAACCGGCCGACGAGGCCGGTGACGCCGTGGTCCCGCACGGTGGGCAGGAAGCACCAGTCGTCCGCGCCGGGACGGACCGACCGCCCGAACCACGCTGCCGCGGCGAGCAGGGCCAGGGGCGGCAGGGAGAGGGCGGTCAGCCAGAGCGAGGTCCGCGTGCGTGGCCGGGAGCCGTGCTGCGGACGCCCGGGCAGACCCCGCGGGTCGTGCACCGTGGCGTCCGGCCGGTCAGGGGCCGCGGACTCCGGTGTGCTGTCGGACATCCGCGCTCACCGGTCCTCGGAGGCGCGGACGGGGAGGTCGGGGACCGGCGCGCCCACGGGCGGCTCGGGCTGCTGCGTGGGCCGCCCGGCCGGGGTGGGGGCCTCGCGGCGGCCCGACATGATCGCCCACCGGGCCAGCAGGAAGGAGACCGGCGTGACGAGGACACCGGCGACGAGCGCGGCCAGGTTCTTGTCCATGCCGAGGCCGCTGACCGCCCCGTAGAGCAGAGCGCCCGAAGCCACGAGGTTCACCAGGCTCGACACGGGATAGCGCACGAAGGCGCGCCATGTCGGCTTCGTACGGCAGGTGACGTAGGAGTTGAGCAGGAACGAGCACACGATGCTGACCGCGTATCCGAGGACATGGGCGACCAGATAAGGAATCCAGCGGTTCAGGACGGCGTAGACACCCAGATAGACAGCTGTGTTCACGCATCCCACCAGGACGAAACTGGCGAACTGGCGCGCGGTGCGACCCCGGGGGGAGACGGGCGCGGTCACCGCGGGCGGAGGGCGGTCCGACGGCACGGGACAGCTCTCGTCGGTCTCCCGCACCACATACGGCGGTCGGTGCTTCGCCTCGTGGTAGATGCGCCCCACGTACTCGCCGATGACCCCTAGGGTCACCAGCTGGATACCGCTGAGTGCCACCACCGCGGTGAGCAGCGTGGCATAGCCCGGAGTGTCCGCGCCGTGCAGCACCACGGTCACCACCGTCCACACCGCGTAGGCCAGGGCCGAGAGAAAGACCCAGAAGCCGGTGTAGATGGCCAGGCGGAGCGGGCGGTTGTTGAAGGACAGGAGTCCGTCGATGCCGTAGTTCAGCAGCCGCCGGCTGCCCCATTTCGAGCGGCCTGCCACACGTTCGCTGTTCCGGTAGCGGAAGCTGACGGTGTCGAAGCCGATCCAGGAGAAGATCCCCTTCGAGAAACGGTTGCTCTCCGGCATGGACAGGACGCTCTCCACCGCCCGCCGCGACAGCAGCCGGAAGTCCCCGGTCCCGTCGAGGAGCTCCACGTCCACACAGCGGCGCACGACCGCGTAGTAGGCGTGGCTGAGTGTGCTGCGGACCATGCCCTCGCCCGAGCGGTCACGACGCGGGATGACCTGGTCGTAACCGTGGCGGTGCAGTTCGAGCATGCGGGGAATGAGCTCGGGCGGGTGCTGGAGGTCGGCGTCCATGATCACCACGGCGGCGCCCCGCGACATGCGGAGCCCGGCGAGCATGGCGGCCTCCTTGCCGAAGTTCCGGCTGAACGCCGTGTACCTGGTCCGCTCGTCCTGGGCGGCGAACGCGTTGAGCATCACCCGTGTGCGGTCGTTGCTGCCGTCGTCCACGTAACAGATCTCGAAGGGCTCCTTGAGCCGTTCCAGGACGGCGGTCAACGCCACGTGGAAGGACCCGATGCCCTCGGCCTCGTCGAAGCAGGGCACGACGACCGACAGCTGAAGGCCGGTCACGCGACACCTCCGGACGTACGGGGACCCGGAGCGGCGGGTTCGGCGCGCTCCGCCCGCAACAGTGGCGCATCCGGTGGAGAAGTCCTCCTCCTGCCGCTCCGGACGCGCGAGCCGTCGGCCTCTTTCGCACGAACGGCGCATGGTCAGGCGAGGTGGCGGCGTCTGGGCAGCCGGATCATCGGTGGCCCACCACGTTGACGACGCGGCCGTTGGGGTCACGGACGAAGAACCGGCGCACACCCCACTCCTCGTCCTGCAGCGGGTGCACGATCTCGGCGCCGTTCGCCCGCATCACCGCGTAAGCCGCGTCCACGTCGTCCACCTCCACGCTCACGTCCGGCACCACCGGGGCCGCCTTGTCGTGGCTCATGAAGGTGATCTGCGCCGTGGGGTTGGAAGGAGAGGCGAGCGTCATGACCCACCCGAGGTTCATGACCTCCTCGAACCCCAGGAGTCCGTAGAACCCCCGGCTCTCCTCCATGGCCTCTGAACGGATGTCCGGCACGACGCGGCGGATGGACACGGTGCACTCCTGCTGAGGGACGAAGGCGGATGTGCCTCTGATTCTGTCCAGGAGGGGACCGGGCCGCACCCTCCACGTCCGCATCGGCCGCAACGCGTCCCGCGGGCGCGGCGGTGGACGGTCGGCGGTGCGGGCTCCGGTCTGTGGAGCCCGCACCGCCCGGTCTCATCGGCGCGTGCGGACCAGCAGGTAGAGAAAGTACGGCGCACCGATGACTGCCGTCATCAGACCGGCCCCGAGCTGGGCCGGGGCGATCACCGTGCGCCCCGCCAGATCCGCCAGGCAGACCAGCACCGCACCGAGGAGGAGCGAGACCGGGACCACCCGCACGTGCCGCCGGCCGACGAGGGCGCGCGCCGCGTGCGGGGCGACCAGCCCGACGAAGCCGATCGTGCCCGCGGCCGCGACGGCGGAGGCGCTCAGCAGGACGGCGACCACGAGGAAACCGAGACGTGCCCGGGGGAGACCGAGGCCCAGAAGCCTCGGGGTGTCCTCGTCGAGCGCGACGAGGTCCAGTTCCCGTCGGCGCACCACCGCCAGGACGATGCCGACGACGAGCACGACGGCCACCGGCAGCGCATCGGGCATGTTCCGTCCGTACGTCGAACCGGACAGCCAGGTGAGGGCCTTCGTCGTGTCGAACGGGTCGCTGAGCACGATGATCAGGCTGATCAGCGCCGCCGCGGCGGAGGACACCCCCATGCCGAGCAGCACCAGCCTGCTCTGCCGGAAACCGCCCCGTGCGGCCAGCCCGAAGACGAGCGACGCGGTGACGGCGGCCCCGCCGAACGCCGCTCCCGCAACCTCCCACGAACCGGCGGACTGCGCGGTGGTCACCAGCAGGACGGCGCCGAGACCGGCGCCTCCGGAGACCCCCAGGACGCCCGGCTCCGCGAGCGGATTGCGGGTCACGGCCTGCACCAGGGTGCCGGACAGGGCCAACGCGGCACCCGCGAGGAGCGCGGCCGTCACCCGGGGCACCCGGGTGTCGAGGACGAACGTGACGACACGGCCCGCCCTGCCCTGCGCCCAGTTCACGACGTCTCCGAGCAGCAGCTTCGAGTCGCCGAGGAGTACCGCCGCCACCAGCACGCCCACGAGGACGACGGCGAGCACGGCCACGGTCACCAGGAACGCGGTCCGTCCGGGGATCCGCAGCCGGTCCGGCGCGTCCGCCGCCGCGGTGTCACGGGTACGGAGCGCCATCACGACGAGGAACACCCCGCCGACCACGGTCGTGACGACGCCGGTCGGCACCTCGACGGCGGTGTCGGCGGGCACGAACGCGCGCAGCAGCACGTCCGAGCCCAGCACGAGCGCGGCCCCCACGAGCCCCGCCACGGGCAGGCTCACCCGGGAGCGGGCGAGCCCCCGGAAGCGCCGGATGAGAGGCCGTACGAGCGCGGGCGCGCAGAGGCCGACGAACCCGATCGGGCCGGCGAGCGTGACCGCTGCAGCGGAGAGCAGGGTGGCGAGCACGACCGTGGTGACCCGGGTCCCACGGACGGGCACGCCCAGCCCACGGGCCGCGTCGTCGCCCAGGGCCAGGGCGTCGACGCGTCGGGCGACGAGCATCAGCCCGACAAGGCCGACGGCGATGACCGGGGCCATCTGGATGACACCGTCGAAGCCGTTCTGGCCGACGCTTCCCTGGTTCCACCGGTAGAGCCCCTCGGTCTGCTGAGGGAACAGCAGGAGCAGCGCTTCGGTCGCCGCGTTCAGCCCCAGGGCCAGCGCGCTGCCCGCGAGAACCAGACGGACGGTGCCCTTGCCGAGCCCGGACAGCCCGAGCACGACGGCCGCGGCGGCGAGTCCGCCGACGAACGCGGCCCCTGACGAGGCGAGGAGCGGGAGGGTGGTGCCGGTGACGGCGAGCACCCCGAGCGCCAGGTAGGAGCCGGCGTTCACGGCGAGCGTGTCGGGTGAGGCGAGGACGTTCCGGCTGACCGCCTGGAGGGCGGAGCCGGCCATGCCGAGTGCCAGTCCGATGAGGACGGCGGCCACCATCCTCGGCAGCCGGGAGGCGACCACCACGGAGGCGTCCCCCGCCTCGGCCTTTCCGACGATCGCGTTCCAGACCTCCGACGCTCCGACGTCGGCGGTGCCCTGGGTGATGTCGACGGCGGCGAGGACGGTGACCAGCAGCACGAGCGCGGCCGCCACGGCGACCGCGCCCGTCGTGGCCGCGGTGGTGCGGTCACGGCCCACCGCGGTCCTGTCGATGACGGCCACGGCGCGCTACTTCGTCAGCGCGTCGACGAGGGAGTCGGCGTACGCCTCCATCGAGCGGGGGCCGCCGAACATCCAGACGCCGTCGGGCAGCCGGTGCACGTTGCCGTCCTTCACGAAGGGGAGCGACTTCCACACGGCGTTCTTCGCGAGAGTGCCGGTGAACGGGTCGCCGTCGACGTCGTTCGCGATGTACGAGAACTGGACGTCGCCGAGGCCGGTGAGCCCTTCGACGTCGGTGGTGGCGAGGCCGTAGCTCGCGTCACCCTTGACGGTCCAGGCGTTCTTGAGCCCCAGACGCTCGTTGACGGCGCCGAGGAGGGACCCGCCGGTGAAGGCGCGGACGGAGACCTGATTCGACGCGACATAGCCGTCCGCCGAAGCGATCTCGGCGCCGCCGAGGCCGGCGTCCGCGAGGGCCTTCCTGCCCTCGGCGAGGCTCGCTTCGAAGTCCTTCTTGACGGTGCCCGCCCGGTCCTCCTTGCCGGTGGCCTTCGCGATGAGGTCGAGGCCCTGTGTCATCGTGCCGATCTGGTCGGCGGCGTCGGCGGACGTGACCTCCAGGACGGGTGCGACCTTACGGAGCTGCTTCACCACCGCCGGCGCGAGGTCACTGGTGGCGACCACGAGGTCGGGTGCGAGAGCCGCGACGGTGTCGATGCTCGGCTCGCCGCGGGTGCCGATGTCCTTGGGGTCTCCAGTGAGCGGGGCCGCGGTGTTCCACGCGGTGTAGCCCTTCACGTCGGCGACACCCACGGGGGCGACTCCGAGGGTGATCAGGTCCTCGACCACGTTCCACTCGGTGGCGACGACCTTCGTGGCGGGGCCGTCGAGGGTCACCTTCGTGCCCTTGGCGTCGGTGAGGGTGATCTTCCCGGCTGACTTCGCCGAAGCCGCGGAATCGTCGGAGGAGGGCTCCGTGGTCCCGCAGGCGGCCAGGGACAGGGCGGCGACGGCGACGGTGGCCGTGGCGAGGATGCGGCGTCTCATGAGGAGGTGCTGAGCCTTTCGGTTCTGGAATGGTGGCGGCCGATCGCGCGGGTGCGGAGCCGGCCGGTCGAGGGATCGGTGTCCACGTCGATGCGTATGCCGTAGACGTCCGACAGGAGGTCCGGCGTGAACACGTCCTCGGGCACACCGTCGGCGACGATGCGTCCCGCGTGCAGCAGCGCTACGCGGTCGGCGACCGCCGCGGCCTGGTCGAGGTCGTGGAGGACGACGCCCACGGCGATGCCGTGGGCGTCGGCGAGATCGCGGATCAGATCGAGGAGTTCGACCTGATAGCGGAGATCGAGGTAGGTGGTCGGTTCGTCCAGGAGCAGGACATCCGTCTCCTGCGCGAGACAGCTCGCCAGCCACACGCGCTGGAGCTGCCCGCCGGAGAGCTGTTCGACGCCCCGCCCGGCGAGGTCCTCCACTCCGGTGAGGCCGAGGGCCCGGTCCACCGCTGCGGTGCCGCGGGGATCGGGACGGCCCCAGCGGCCCCGGTAGGGGTAGCGGCCGAAGTCGACCACGTCCCGGACGGTGAGCCCGCCCGGCGTCGACCGGGACTGTGTCAGGAGCGCGACGCGACGCGCGAACTCGCGGGCCCCGAGCGCGAAGCCGTCCGTGGCCCCGTCCGTGCCAGGGCCCACCGTGAGCGAGCCGGCGCGGGCGGTCTGAAGCCGGGCCAGCGTGCGCAACAGGGTCGACTTCCCGCTGCCGTTGGGGCCCACGAGCGCGGTCACCTCTGCCGGTCGCAGGGCGATGGCCGCCTCGTGTACGACGTCGACCCGCCCGTACGCCACGGTCACCCCGTCGGCGGACAGTCCGTGACCACGCGCACGTGGCAGACCGGCAGCCATGGGGGCATCCACAGCGCGGGAAGTGCTCTCACCAGCTCTCATGCACCTTAGGTTAGCCTGCCCTTATGTGGAAGTGAACCGCCCCCTCCCGTTACGCACAGCCACCGGACCGGACGGCTGCCGCGGGCAGCTCGGCCCGTACGCGGGTGCGAACAGGGAGTGTCGCGCGACTGCCCCCAGGCCGAGGAGTCGTGGGCGGGCCGCCCGGCCCGAGGTGAAGTGGGGCGCGAGGTCATGGGCCGGCGAGGACCCCGGTGCCGTCGCTCTGCCGTAGGACGAGCGACACGTCACGACCGGCACCACGTCGCGCTCGGAGTCCAGGAGGGCGGTGCCCGCGGGTCCGGTATCCGAACATGGCGACCCGCGGGAATCCGCCTCGGCGCAGGGCTGACGGCAGCTCAGTAAGCGTGGCTTGCCTCGTGCGCAGCAGGAGTTCACTGAGTGCTCGTCGGCAGGGTCGCCGGTCGCCGTGCTTGCTGCGCCCTATCGACAGCTCCCGAAGATGAGCTTAGGCTCACCTAAATTGCGACGGGTCGCTCCGCTCGGTGTGCCCGGCCCTCGGCACCCCGCGCCTCCGGGCGGCTTCACCGCACGACGGGAGTGACATGTCACAGGATCGGCCTGACGGCGCACCACAGGTCCACGACCTCATCGGCATCGGTTTCGGACCGTCCAACGTGGCCATGGCGATCGCCATCGGCGAGCACAACACGGGGGCGGGCGCGCACGAGGCGGTCACCGCCCGCTTCTTCGAACAGCAGCCGCGCTTCGGCTGGCACCGCGGGATGCTGATCGACGACGCGACCATGCAGGTGTCCTTCCTCAAGGACCTGGTGACGCTCCGGAACCCGGCCAGCGAGTACAGCTTTCTCTGCTACCTCAAGAGCAGGGGCCGGCTGGTCGACTTCATCAACCACAAGAGCCTCTTCCCCCTCCGAGTCGAGTTCCACGACTACTTCGAGTGGGCCGCAGCCAAGGTCGATGCCATGGTCTCCTACGGCCACGAGGTCGTCGGCGTCACGCCTGTCGTACGCGACGGTGTCGTGGAGTACCTGGACGTGACGGTCCGTTCGGCCGAGGGGCTCGTGGCCCACCGGGCCCGCAACGTGGTCATCGGGACCGGGCTGCGGCCGCTCATGCCCGAGGGGGTGGAGCGCGGTGACCGTGTCTGGCACAACTCCGACCTGCTGGCGAAGGTGGAAGGCCTGAAGGGCACCTCGCCCTCCCGGTTCGTCGTCGTGGGCGCCGGGCAGAGCGCGGCCGAGAACGTCGCCTACCTGCACCGCCGCTTCCCGGAGGCCGAGGTCTGCGCGGTCTTCTCGCGCTACGGCTACAGCCCGGCCGACGACAGCGGCTTCGCCAACCGGATCTTCGACCCCGGGGCTGTCGACGAGTACTTCGCCGCGCCCGGAAGCGTCAAGCGCAGGCTGATGGACTACCACGGCAACACCAACTACTCCGTGGTGGACATCGACCTGATCGACGACCTGTACAGGAAGACGTACCAGGAGAAGGTCCTCGGCACCGAGCGGCTGCGCTTCCTCAACGTCTCCCGGCTCGCAGCCGTCGAGGAGGAAGCGGACATGGTCCGAGCCACGGTGAAGTCCCTCGTCACAGGTGAGGAGATCGTCCTGGACGCCGACGTCGTGGTGTTCGCCACCGGTTACAGTCCCGTCGATCCCCTCGGCCTGCTCGGCGAGGTCGCGGACCGCTGCCTCCGCGACGAGGACGGGCGTGTACGCGTCGAGCGCGACTATCGCATCGCGACCGGTCCCGGCCTGAACTGCGGCATCTACCTACAGGGCGGCACGGAGCACACGCACGGCATCACGTCGGCCCTGCTGTCCAACACCGCGATACGGGTCGGCGAGATCCTGGACTCGCTGCTCGGCCGGGGCGTCAAGGACGAACCCGACGAGGCCCGGCTGGTCGCGGAGAATACCGGCGGCACCGCCTGCTAGACCGCACGGCTCCACCTCCAGGCCGGCGCCAGGCGCCCAACTGCCGATGCGTACCGCGTAGATCAAAGGGATATCGTACGTCGCCATGAGCACGACTGCAGTGGAGCGGCCCGCTCCCAGGGGCACGACAGAGGCCCGCCGAAGACGGGTTCTGGGCTTGGGTGCTCTGGTGGCGATCCTCGTGATCGGGGTCGCCGCGTCGCTGGCCGTCGGGGCACGGTCGCTGAGCCCCGCGGAGGTGTGGCACGGGCTGTTCGCCGCGCCCGACCCCGACCAGCGCCTCACCGAGATCAGGCTCATCGTGCGGACCGTGCGGGTCCCCCGGACGGTGCTCGCGATCGTCGCGGGCGTCGCGCTGGGCATCGGCGGGGCGCTGATCCAGGGGTACACACGCAACCCGATCGCGGACACGGGGCTGCTGGGCGTGAACTCCGGGGCCTCGTTCGCCGTGGTGACCGTGATCGCCGTCTTCGGCTTCGCCGACCCGTTCCAGTACGTCTGGTTCGCCTTCCTCGGCGCGGCGGTCGCCGGTGTCGTCGTGTTCGGGTTGTCCAGTATCGGCCGGGGGGCCGGCAATCCGCTGACGCTCGCGCTGGCGGGCCAGGGGATCACGGTGTTCCTCGCGGCGATGACCACGGCGGTCGCGCTGTCGGACCTGAAGTCGCTGAACGCGCTGCGGTTCTGGAACGCGGGCTCCGTGGCCGGCGTCGGCTTCGAAGTGATCTGGCCGGTCACTGCGTTCGTCGCGGTCGGAGTGGTGCTGGCCCTGACCACGCTGCCCTCCCTCAACCTGCTCAACCTGGGGGACGACGTGGCGCGGGGGCTGGGCGTGAACATCGCACTGAGCAGGACCGTCGGCATCGTCGCCATCACCCTGCTCGCGGGCGCGGCGACGGCGGCTTGCGGCCCCATCGCGTTTCTCGGGCTGATGGTGGCCCACGTCGCCCGGTATCTGACCGGGCCGGACTATCGCTGGCTGGTGCCGTACGCGGGTCTCCTCGGAGCCGTCGTCCTTCTGGTCTGCGACATCGTGGGCCGCGTGGTGGTGCGGCCGGGCGAGTTGGACGCGGGTATCGTCGTCGCCCTTCTCGGCGCCCCGTTCTTCGCGGTTCTCGTGTGGCGAGGAAAGTTCAGGAGCGCATGAACGGGACCGATGTGGAGCGGCGGGTGACGCCCGGCGTGCGGCTCGGCCAGGTGTCGTTCGTCTGGCGACCCTGGATGGTGAGCGTCACCCTGCTGCTGGCGGCGCTCACCTTCCTGGTGTTCTGTCTGTCCATCGGGGTCGGCGACTTCCCCATAGGCCTCTCCCGGGTGATCGCCACGATCCTGGGCCGGGGCGAGCAGGTGGACGAGTTCGTGATCATGGACCTGCGGATGCCGCGTGCTCTGGCGGGGCTTCTCGTGGGAATCGCTCTGGGCGTGTCCGGGGCGATCACACAGTCCGTGGCCCGTAACCCACTGGCCAGCCCCGACATTCTGGGTATCACCGGGGGAGCCAGCGCTGTCGCCGTGTTCCTCGTGACCGTGTCGGGCGGGACCGCGGCCGCGGTCGTCAGTACCGTGGGCATGTCGGCGGCGGCGCTCGCGGGCGGCCTCTGCACAGGGCTGCTGGTCTACTTCCTGGCGTGGCGGCGCGGGATCGACGGTTTCCGGCTCATCCTCATCGGCATCTCGGTGACCGCCATGATGGAGGCGGTCACCACCTGGCTCCTGACCGCGGCGGACATCAGGGACGTGGCGCGGGCACAGGCGTGGCTGGTCGGGTCGCTGGACAACCGGTCGTGGGACGAGGTCCGGGTGGTCTTCTGGTGCACGCTCGTCCTCATGGCGGTCGTCGCGGCTGCCGCGTTCCAGTTCAAGCCCCTGCACCTCGGCGACGAGGTCGCCGCGGGGCTCGGCGTCCGCTTCTCGAGGGTGCGGGCGGTCCTGCTCCTGTGCGCGGTGCTGCTGGCCGCCGCTGCGGTGAGCGCCGCGGGCCCGGTCCCGTTCGTGGCACTGGTGGCGCCGCAGGTCGCCATGCGCCTGGTCAGATGCCCGACGCCTCCACTGGTGGCCTCCGGCCTGGTGGGCGCGTTGCTGCTGATCGGCGCGGACCTGATCGCGCGCTCGGCGCTGCCGGTCACCCTCCCGGTCGGCGTGGTCACGGCCGCGATCGGCGGGCCCTTCCTTGTATATCTGCTGGTGCGGGCGAACCTCAGATGACCGACGAACACGACCGTACATACCGGGCAACGGGGGAACCTGTGGGCGCTGAGCACATCACGAGGACCGATTCGGCGGTCGACGGCGTCTCGCGACTGGCGGCGAGGAGCATCACGGTCGGCTACGGCGGCCGGACCGTCATCGACGGTCTCGACGTGACGGTCCCGCCCGGACTGATCACCACGATCATCGGCCCCAACGGCTGCGGGAAGTCGACTTTGTTGCGCACCCTGACACGGCTGCTCAAGCCGACCGCGGGTGCGGTCGTGCTGGACGGCGAGGACATCGTCAAGCTCCGGACCAGGGACGTGGCGAGGAAGCTCGGTCTTCTGCCGCAGGCCCCGGTGGCGCCGGAAGGGCTCACGGTGGCCGACCTGGTGGCCAGAGGGCGCCACCCGCACCAGAGCTGGCTGCGGCAGTGGTCGTCCGACGACGCCTCCGTCGTGGAGCGCGCGCTGGCCATGACCGGTGTCTCCGAACTGGCCGACCGCGCCGTCGACTCTCTGTCCGGGGGGCAGCGCCAGCGCGTGTGGATATCGATGACGCTGGCTCAGGGCACCGACCTGCTCCTGCTGGACGAGCCGACCACGTACCTGGACCTCGCCCACGCGATCGACGTGCTCGATCTGGTGGACGACCTGCACGAGTCGGGCCGCACCGTGGTCATGGTGCTGCACGACCTCAATCTGGCCACCCGTTACAGCGACAATCTGGTCGTCATGCGGGAGGGGGCGATCCTGGCGCAGGGGCACCCGCGTGACGTGATCACGGCCGATCTGCTGCGGGAGGCGTTCGGGCTGCGGGCCAAGGTGATCGACGACCCGGTGGGGGACCGCCCGCTCATCGTGCCCATCGGCCGAACGCACGTGCAGCTCAACTGAGGTTCTCGGCAATGAAATACGCCAGTTAGGCTAGGCTAACCTCACCTCGTTTGGATAAGGTTTGCCTGCCCTTGTACGGGGTGTAGCGGACAGCGCGAAAGCAGGGGATTCTCGGATGCTCTTCCACAGATCGACGTTTCGGAAGTCACGGCGGCGGCTGGCGGCGACCCTCACTGCCGTGACGCTCGGCGTCGGCCTCCTCGCGGGATGCGGTTCCGGCTCGGAGGAAGGGACGAGCGACAAGGCCCCGGCTGCCGCCGGCGGTAAGTTCCCGGTGACGGTGGAGCACGCGTTCGGATCCACGAAGGTCGACAAGGCGCCTGAGCGCGTTGTCACCGTCGGCTACACGGACGACCAGGCGGTCCTGGCGTTCGGCATCAAGCCGGTCGGCATGGTCGACCAGTACCCGAACCCGGCGGGCGAGTCCCCCGACATCAACACCCAGTGGCCCTGGGTGAAGGACAAGTGGGGCGACGCCCGCCCCGAGGTCGTCATGAAGAACGGCGACGCGGGCCCCAACTACGAGAAGATCGCCGCCCTTCGGCCCGACCTCATCATCGCGGTCTACTCCGAGATCGACGAGGCCGCCTACGGCAAGCTCTCCAAGATCGCTCCCACCGTGGGCCGCACCAAGGGCGAGAAGGATCTGTTCAGCGCTCCGTGGCAGGACAACGCGGTCCACATCGCCAAGGCGCTCGGCAAGGAGGACGAGGGCACCGAGCTGGTCAAGGGCATCCAGGACAAGCTCGACGCCGCGCGTGAGGCGAACCCGAAGTTCGGGAAGGAGACCGCCGTCGCGGTGTCCTGGTACAAGGACTCGATCTCGGCCTTCACCACCACCGACGTACGCGGACGGTTGTTGACGGGAATCGGCTACAAGGGCGCGACCCAGATCGACAAGGTCGCCGGCGGCCAGTTCTCCACCGAGCTCTCGCCCGAGCGCGTCGACCTGATCGACGTCGACCGCATCTTCGTCATCAACGACAAGGCGGACACGGAAGCGCTGAAGAAGTTCGAGCTGTTCGACAACCTGTCCGCGGTCAAGGACGGCAAGGTCTCGTACCTGCTGGACAGCGAGGGCCCGGCGGTCGGTGCGGCTCTCTCCCAGGGCACCCTGCTCTCCCTGCCGTACGCGATCGACGAGCTCGTCAAGTCGGCCGACCAGTGACACACGCCGCCCGGCCCCGTCGCCGCCCCGGACCGGTGCCCGGGTGAGCGGCACCGCCACTCTCGCCGCCCCGGCCACCCTGCGCACGGCAGCCGGGGGCGAGTCCACCCGGTGGGTCGCAGCGCGCTGCCGCGAAGTGCCGTGGCTGACGGCCGCCACCGTGCTCACCACGGTGGCCGGGGCGGCGCTCCAGGTGCTTCCGGTGCTCCTGCTCGGCCGGGTGGTCGACGGCGTGGTCGAGGGCGACGGACGCTCGGTCCTGGTCACGATCGGAATCCTCATGGGCGCCGCCGCGCTGCTCGGCGCGGCGGCCACCGCCGTATCGACGTACCTGATCGGGCGGCTGGGCGCGGACCTTCTCGCGCGGCTGCGGGAAGCCGCCGTCCGGGCGGTGCTGGGGATGCCCAGCGCACGGGTCGAACAGGTCGGCCGGGGCGACGTGCTGTCCCGGGTCGGCGACGACGTGGCCGTGCTGTCCAGGGGAATCCGTACGGCCGTCCCCACGGTGTTCTCGGCCGGAGTGCTGGTCGTCATCGCCACGGTCGGGATGTTCGGGCTCGACTGGAGGCTCGGTCTGGCGGGCGCCGGCGCGCTGCCCGCGTACGCGCTGGCGCTGCGCTGGTATCTTCCCCGGTCCGCCCCGCTGTACCAGCGGCAGAGAGCGGCTCAGGCCGACCGTGCGCAGGCGTTGATCAGCGGACTGAACGGGATCGACACCGTCCGGGCGTACCGCCTCGAGGGCGCCTTCCGCGAGCAGGTCACCGTCAAGTCGTGGCGCGTACGCGACCTCGGCATCGACGTCTTCCGGATCTTCGGCCGGTTCGTCGGCCGGGAGAACCGTGCCGAGTTCATCGGGCTCGTCCTGATCCTCGTGGTGGGATACGTCCTCCTGGAGGCCGACGCCGCGAGCCTTGGCGAGGTGTCGGCGGCGCCGCTGATGTTCCACCGGCTGTTCACGCCCCTGGGCGCCATCATGTTCACCTTCGACGAGGCGCAGAAGTCGGGCGCGAGCCTCACCAGGCTGGTCGGGGTGCTGGGGGAGTCCACCGAGGACCGGCTGGTGGGCGATGCCTCCGTGGCGTCGGCGGACGCCACGGACCACCCGGTGACGGTGGAGGGGCTGACCTTCACCTATCCCGGTGCCGAGGAGCCGGTCCTGCGGGACGTCAGCCTGACGATCCCGGCAGGCGCCTCCCTCGCCCTGGTGGGGGCCACAGGAGCGGGCAAGTCGACCCTCGCCGCCCTGATCGCCGGCATCGGGAGCCCGCAGGCCGGTTCGGTGCGCGTCGGGACGCACGACCTCGCCGGCATGGACGAGGCGGGCGCGCGCGCTCTGGTCAGCATCCTGACGCAGGAGACGCACGTGTTCTCCGGCCCGCTCGCCGAGGACCTGCGGCTGGCCGCACCCCGAGCGACCGACGGAGAGCTGATGGACGCCCTGCGTACCGTCGGCGCCGGACACTGGGTCTCCGCGCTCCCCGACGGGCTGGACACCACGGTCGGCGAGGGCGGCGAGCGTCTGGACGTCACGAAGGTCGCCCAGATCGCCCTGGCCCGGCTGGTGCTGAACCGGGCACCGGTCGTCGTGCTCGACGAGTCGACCGCGGAGGCGGGCAGCGAGGGCGCCGCCGAGCTGGAGAGGTCCGTACGAGCCGCCTGCGCGGGGAGGACCACGCTGTACGTGGCGCACCGGCTGACCCAGGCGATGGCGGCGGACCGGATCGCCGTGCTGGACGAGGGGCGCGTGGTGGAGCAGGGGACCCATGAGGAGCTCGTGGCCCTGGGCGGACGGTACGCACGACTGTGGCGGGCCTGGCGCGAAGGCAGTTGAACCATCCCTGAGTTGAGTTGGTCCCACTTTCATACGCTGGAAGGACGATGGGTCTTCGATGACGGATCCCACAGCTCGCCCCGTGTCGCTCTCCCCGACGAGCCTGGACGGTGTACGCAGGCGAACCGGTGACCATTCCGACAGGACCATCACCGAGGCCTGCGCCATCGGTCTGTCGTACTGGGCGACGGGCCGCAGCCCCGACGGCATCGATCTCACCTCGGGCACCCTCTTCCCCGACGTCCTCCGGTGGGTCGACAACGGGGGTTCCGCACCCGTCGGCTGGGAGGTCGGCGCCGACGGCCGGAGCATCCACGCCCCCGCAGGCGTCGCGCCCGCCGACGCACAGCTCGCACTGGACGACCTGGCCGACTTCCCGGACCGGCCCCTCGGCACCATCGGCCCCTTCGGCCCGGCGGCGAGGACCAAGGCCCTGACCGAGTGGAACGACACCGAGGCCGACCGGATCCGCCCGACCGTCGTCGAGATGTTCCGCGAGCAGGCACGGGCCAGGCCGGACGCCGTCGCGATCGTCGACGAGCACCGTTCACTGACATACCGTGAGACGGCCGAGCTCGCGGGCCGGTTGGCCCACCACCTGATCGAACGCGGACTCACCGCCGAGCAGGTCGTCGGCATCTCGCTGGGCCGCTCGGCCGACATGGTGATCGGCCTGCTCGGCGTGCTCCAGGCCGGGTGCGCGTTCGTTCCGCTCGACCCGCAGTGGCCGGCCGAGCGCAGAGCCGTCGTCATCGAGGACGCCCGGGTCGTGCTGCAGCTCAACGACTCCGGTGAGCCCCCGGCCGGCGAACCCCCGGCCGTGGCCGTCTCCATCGGGGCCTGGCGCTTCGGTTCCTACCCGTCCGAGGGGCCCGAGGTCACCGTCCCCGGGGCCGCGCTGGCGTACGTCATCTTCACGTCCGGTTCCACAGGCCGGCCCAAGGGGGCCATGATCCGGCACGAGGCGATCAGCGAGCGCCTGCTGTGGCAGTCCGGGGAGATCCTGGGCTTCGGCCACGACGACGCGTCACTCTTCAAGGCGCCGCTGTCCTTCGACATCTCCATCAACGAGATCTTCCTGCCCCTGGTGTGCGGCGGCAGACTCGTGGTCCTGCGGCCAGGCGGCGAACGCGATCCGCACCATCTGCTCAGTGTGCTGTCCGAACAGCGCGTCACCTTCACCTATCTGGTGTCGTCCATGCTCGACGTGCTGCTGGAGATGGAAGGCGGGTCGGGGCAGCTGGACAGCCTGCGGCACGTGTGGTGCGGCGGCGAGGTGCTGACCCCGGAGCTCTACGAGCGTTTCCGTACCCGCCTCGGTATCCCCATGTACCACGGTTACGGCCCGGCCGAGACGACGATCGGCGTCTCGCACGTCATCTACCGCGGCGCGGCCAAGCGTCTGTCGACATCGATCGGCAAGGCGAACCCCAACACCCAGCTGTACGTGCTCGACGACGAGCTACGCCCGGTCCCGGTCGGGGTCGGCGGCGAGCTGTACGCCGGAGGACTCCTGCTGGGACGCGGGTACGTCAACGCGCCCGGCCTGACCGCGTCCCGCTTCGTCGCGAACCCCTTCGCCTCGGACGGATCCCGGCTGTACCGCACCGGTGACCTCGCGCGCTTCGCCCCGGACGGATCGCTGGACTTCCTCGGCCGGGCCGACAACCAGATCAAGATCCGCGGCATGCGGCTGGAGATCGAGGATGTCGAGCTGGGCCTCGCGGAACACCCTTCCGTACGGCACACCTGCGTCGTGGCGAGGAAGAACACGGCGGGCGGCACCTATCTGGTGGCGTACGCCATCCCGGCCGCCGGCAGTGAGGAGCTGCACGCGGACGAGGTCAGGGCGTGGGCCGAAGAGCACATGGTGGAGTACATGGTGCCCGCCCATGTCGTCGTGCTGGAGGAGTTCCCGCTCACCGCGAACGGCAAGGTCGACCGGGTCGCGTTGCCGGAGCCCGTCACCGGGACCGGCTCGGTCGTGGCGCCCGTCACCGGGGACGAGCAGCTGGTGTGCGCGGCGGTCGCGTCGGTCCTGGGCCTCGAAGAGGTCGGCGTCGACCAGGACTTCTTCCGGCTCGGCGGAGACAGCATCCTGGCGATCTCCCTGCTGAGCGCGCTGCGCGCCGCCGGTCTCCACGTCACGGCCGGGCAGATCTTCACCCACAGCGTCGTGGGCGCGCTGGCGGCTGTCGTGAGCCGTGAGGACGTCTTCTCCGCGGAGGACGGGCAGGAGTCGACCGGCTCCGTCGTCGGTTCACCCATCGTGCAGTGGCTCGGCGAGACGACGGACGCGATCGACGGCTTCGTCCAGTCGGTCGTGCTGAACACCCCGGCGGACCTCACCGCCGACGCCCTCGACACGATCCTCACCGCCCTGGCCCGGCGCCACGACATGCTGCGCGCCCGACTGGTGCGCGGCGACCGCTGGAGCTTCGACATCCCGGAGGCGGACGGAGCCGTCGTGGGATGGCAGGAGAGCGACCTGCCGGCGGACGCCTGTGCGGCGCTCGCGGCGGAGGGGCTCGGCCCGGACCACGGTGCGATGCTGAGCGCCGTCTGGCGCCGCGAGGCACGGCAACTGGTCGTGGCCGTCCACCACTTGGTCGTCGACGGCGTGTCCTGGCGGATCCTCATGGAGGACCTGGCCACCGCATGGCGGCAGTTCACCTCCGGCAGGCCCGTCGAGCTGCCCCCGGTGGGTACCTCGTTCCGGCGCTGGACGCAGCTGCTGGCGGGTGCCGATTTCGAACGGGACCGCGCTGCCTTCCGGCGCTCCCTCCCGGGCCCGGACGGACCGCTGGGCAGGCGGCCGCTGACCGAGACCGACACCGTCGCCCGGGAGCGGAGCCGGACGGTGTCGGTGGGCGCCGGGGCCACGGCCGCGCTGCTGGGCGAGATACCCGCGAGGTTCCACGCCGGCGTCAACGACGTACTGCTCACGGCCCTCGCCGTCGCCCTCGCCCGGTGGCGCCGCGGCCTCGGGCAGGACCAGTCGTTCGCGCACATCGAACTGGAGGGTCACGGCCGCGAGGGCCGGTTCGTGGCGGAGACCGCCGGCTTCGAGCCGGACCTCTCCCGGACAGTGGGCTGGTTCACCACCCTGTTCCCGGTGGTCGTGGACCCCGGTGCGGCGACCGACCCGACCGCCCCCGCGTATCTGTCCGCCGCGCTCAAGGCGGTGAAGGACGACCTCCGCCGGGTCCCCGGCAACGGGCTCTCCTACGGTGTCCTGCGGTACCTGACCGACACCGGACTCGACACCCCGGCTCCGCAGGTGCTGTTCAACTACCTGGGCCGCCTCGACTCGGGCACCTCCGGTGACTGGCGGTTCGCGGGTCCCGCAGGGCAGTTGGGCGAGAAGCGCGACCCGAGGATGCGCCTGCCGCGCGCCCTGGAGTTCAACGCGGTCGCCGAACCCGCCTCGAACGGCGAGTACGAGCTGGTGACCACCCTCTCCTGGCCCGACGGGATGTTCACCGATGACGACACCGCCACCATCGGCGCATATCTTCGCGAGGCCCTGACCGGGCTCGCCGCCCTCGGCCACGGTGGTCACTCTCCCGGCGACTTCGCCCCCGTGCCGCTCACCCAGGCCGACGTCGACGCCCTGGACGGACCGGCGCTGCGGGACATCCTGCCCCTGACCCCGCTGCAGGAGGGCCTCTACTTCCACTCGGTCTTCGACGACGACGCCGCGGGCAGCTACGTCGAGCAGCAACTGCTCACCCTGGAAGGCGAGGTGGACGCGGACCGGCTGGCATCGGCGGCGACGCGTCTGCTCGCCCTGTACCCGAATCTGGCCGCACGGTTCGTGGCTCTCGCCGACGGCCGGGTGGTCTCCGTGCTGGAGAGCGGGGTCGAGGCCCCCTTCACCACGCTGGACCGCCCCGGCATCACCGACGCCGAGATCCGTGACCACGCCGAGCGGGACCGGCGTGCGGGGTTCGTCCTGGCCACCGGTCCGCTGATGCGGTACACGCTCATCCGCGCCGGCTCCGGCAGGAACGTGCTGGTGCAGACCGTCCACCACATCGTCGCCGACGGCTGGTCGGTGCCGCCGATGCTCCGCGCGCTGCTGGCCGAGTACCACGCGCCGGGCTCCCGGCACCCGCTCGGCGGCTTTCCCGATCACGCACGCCGGATCGCCACGGCCGACGACGACGAGAGCGACCGGGTCTGGCGCGACCAGCTCGCCGGCCTCCCCGGCCCCTCCCTGGTCGCCGAGGGGCACACCCCCTCCGACCGCTTCGCCGACACCGCTGTGGAGCCCGAGGAGGACATCGACGCGGCCGTCCGGGCGGCGGGCATCCCGCTGAGCGTGGCGGTGCACAGCGCCTGGGCCGTGACACTGGGCGGCATCCTGCGGAGCAGGGACGTCGTCTTCGGCTCCACGGTGTCCGGCCGCGACGCCGAGGTGCCCGGCATCGAGGACATGGTGGGCCTGTTCATCAACACGATTCCGCTGCACGCCCGTTGGGACGGGGACAGCACGGCCCGCGACCTGCTCGCCTCGGTGCGGGAACACCAGGGAGCCGTGCTGGCGCACCAGCACGTCTCGCTGGCGCGGATCGGCCGCCAGGCCGGCGGCGGCGCCCTGTTCGACACCCTCGTGGTCTTCGACGTGGCGACCGACATCGGGACACTGCGGCGTCCCGGCGACGAGCTGGTCATCACCGGCATCGTCAACGAGGGCGCCCCCCACTACCCACTGACCCTGGTCGTGGAACGCACACCCGCCGGGCGCCCCCGCTTCAACCTGATCCACGACAGGGAACTGCTCCGCGAGGAGAGCGTCCAGGCGATCCTTCGTACGTTCACCGCGACGCTCACCGGCCTGCTCACCCGGCCGGACGCCCTGGTCGACGAGCTGGCGCCCGAAGGGTCCGGGCGCCCCGCGCGGATCGCCCCGACCACCCTTGGCCAACTGTTCGACGCGGCCGCGAGCCGCGCCCCGGAGGCCACCGCGGTCACCCACTGCGCACTCGACGGCGAAACCAGGTCCCTGACGTACGGTGAACTGGCCGGCGCCAAGAACGCGCTGGCCTCGGCCCTGCGCGCTGCCGGTGTCGCGCCGGGCACGCGAGTCGCCGTGGCCCTCCCGCGCTCCGTGGAGCAGGTCGTCGCCCTGGTGGCGATCGTCACCGCGGGCGGCGCGTACGTACCCCTGGACCTGGCCTACCCGGACGAACGGCTGGAGTACATCCTCACCGACGCCGCTCCGCAGGCCGTCCTCGTGGACCGTGAGCGGCGGGACCGCTTCACGGAACTGCTGAGCCGGGGCCCGGGCGTGCCGCCCCGCGTCATCGTGCTGGGGGACGAGCTCCCGGAGGAGCCCGCGCCCGTCACCGCCCGGGCCGGATGGCACGACCCCGCGTACGTGATCTACACGTCCGGCTCGACCGGCAGACCCAAGGGTGTCGTCGTCCCGCACTCCAGTGTGGTGACGCTGCTCGCGAACACCCGGCCCGTCATGGACTTCGGCCCCCAGGACGTGTGGGTCCAGTTCCACTCGTACTCCTTCGACTTCGCGGTCTGGGAGCTGTGGGGCGCGCTCGCGCACGGCGGTGAACTGCTGGTGCCCGATCACGGGCTCACCCGCTCCCCGGTGGACTTCCACCGGCTGGTCCGCGAGCGCGGAGTGACCGTGCTCAACCAGACCCCCTCGGCCTTCTACCGGTTCGTCGAGGCGGACCGGCACGCGGCCGAGCCCCTGCCCGCCCTGCGCCGGATCATCTTCGGCGGCGAAGCGCTCGATCCCGCGCGGCTGCGCGGCTGGGTGGAGCGGCACGGCACCGGCTCGCCCGAACTGGTCAACATGTACGGCATCACCGAGACCACGGTCCACGTCACCCACCGGGTGCTCACCGACGAGGACTTCGAGGCGGACGTCAGCCCCATCGGCGGCCCGGTCCCCGGGCTGGCCGCCTACCTCCTCGACGACCGGCTCCGCCCCGTGCCGCCGGGCAGGGTGGGTGCCATCTACGTGGCCGGTGACCAGGTGTCGCTCGGCTACCTGGGCAGACCGGGTCTGACAGCGGGCCGGTTCGTGGCGAACCCCTTCGCGGACGACGGCTCCCGGATGTACCACACGGGCGACCTGGCCCGCCGCACCCTCGACGGGGAGCTGGAGTTCGCCGGGCGCGCCGACGACCAGGTGCAGCTCAACGGTTTCCGTATCGAGCTCGGCGAGGTGGAGGCCGCCGTCAGGGCGCTGGACGGAGTGGTCGACGTGGCCGTCACCGTGGCCGGCAGCGGTGACCACCTGGTCGCGCACGTGGTGGGTGAGGTGCCGGGCGACCTCACCGGCCGCCTGTCCGCGAAGCTGCCCGCGCACATGGTTCCGGGCCGGGTCCTCCGGGCCGACGCCCTGCCGCTGACGGTCAACGGCAAGCTGGACCGGAAGGCCCTGGACGAACGCGCCGCAGAGGGCGCCCCGTGGCCCGCCGCCAGCGGCTCCGCGCCCGCCGCGACCGGTTCCGTGCTCGCCGCCCTGGTGGAGATCTTCGGCGAGACGCTGCCCGGCTCCCTGTCCGTGGACGGTGACACCGACTTCTTCTCCGCCGGGGGCGACAGCATCGTCGCCATCACGGTGATCAACCGGGCCAGGGCGCTCGGCCTGTCGATCGCGCCACGCGACGTGTTCCTCTTCAGGACACCCCGCGCGCTCGCCGAGCACCTCGGAACGCGTACACAGCCGGCCGTGGCCTGCGCGCCCGCCCTCCGTGCGGACGGTCCGCTGACACCCACACCGGTCATTCTGCGCCAGCGGGAACTGGGCGGCTCACTCGCCCGTTTCGCCCAGGCCAGGACGGTCGTGCCGGCCGAAGGCACCGGGTTCGCCGACGCCGAGGCCGCGGCGAACGCGGTCGTGGCCGCGCACCCGGCGCTCAGACTGCGGCTCCACGTGGAGCACGGCGTGTGGGCGCTGCGTACCGAGCCCGCCCGCGACATCACCGTCGTCCGGACGGACACCGCGGACGCGACGGCAGCGGCGGAGGAGGCCGCCGGGCGCCTCGATCCCGAGGCCGGCGAGGTCATCGCGTTCTCCTGGCTGGAACCGAGCCGGACCCTGGTGGTCACCGTCCACCACCTCGCCGTCGACGCCGTGTCCTGGCTGGTCCTGCTGGACGACCTGGCCACCGTCATGCGCGGGCAGACGCTGCCACCGCCGACCACCCCCTACGCCGAGTACGCCGAAGCCCTGAGCGCCGGGTCCGCCGGGGTCACCGGCGGTCTGGGCCACTGGATCACCACGCTCCAGGCGCCCCCGCTGCTGCCCGCCGCCGAACGGCTGCGGCACACGACGGCCGTCCTCGCGCCCGAGGCGAGCGACCGGGTGACGCGCACCGCGCCCGCCGCACTCGGTATCGGCCTGACCGAGTTGCTGTGCGGCGCGCTCCGGGCCGCGCTGACACACGTACAGCCGACGCCCACCGACCTCGCCGTCGATCTGGAACGGCACGGCCGGGTGCCGGTCCTGGAACACCACGAGTACACCCGCACGGTCGGCTGGTTCACCTCCATCGCCCCCGTACGGCTGACCGCGCACACCGACCCCGTGGCGGCGGCCCGCGAGGTGGCCGAACGCCAGCCCGACGCGTGCGGACACGTCGCCTACGGCCAGCTCCGGTATCTCAACCCGCAGACGGCCCCGTTGCTGAGGGCCCGCCCCCAGGTGCTGTTCAACTACCTCGGCCGGGGGAGCGAGTCCCAGGTACCGCACATCACCGGCGGGGACCAGGGCAGCCCGTACGCCGTCGAGGTCAACGCCTGGACCGACGAGGCGAGCGGAAGCCTGCACGCGGCCTTCACCCTCGCCGACGGCATACCCGACGAGCTGACCGGGCACTGGCTCGACGCACTCGAACGCCTCGCGGACGCCTCCACCAGGGCCGAGCGCACGGCACCGGTCACCCCGCTCCAACGGGGCCTCTTCTTCCAGGCCCAGATGGCCGGTCCGGCCGGACACTACGTCGCCCAGAGCTACTTCGGCTTCGACCGGCGACTGGACACCGACGCGCTGGCGCAGGCGATGGCGCACGTCATCGCGCGGCACCCCGTCGTGGGCGCCGGCTTCACCACCGACGACGACGGCAACCCCGTCCAGGTACTCGCCGCGGGCCGGCGGGTCGTCGTCCGTACCGCCGAGCTGCTGACGGACGCGGACGTCGAAACCCTGCGCGCACGGGACCGCGACACGGGATTCGACCCCGGCGAGCCGCCGCTGATCCGGATGACGGTCGTACGTCTGCCCGGCGGACACGACGGCCTGCTGCTGAGCTACCACCTGCTGCTGTGGGACGGCTGGTCCCGCGAGATCCTGCTGCGGGACCTGTTCGACGCCTACCAGGCGGTCCTCGCGGGCGAGGAACCGGACATGGCCCCGGCGACGCCGAGCTTCGAGGACCACGCCCGGGCCCTCGCCGCCCGGGACCCCGAGGTGTCGGAACGCTTCTGGGCGGAGCATCTGGCCGGCCTGACCGGTCCGACGCTCCTCGCCGGCCCGGATCCGTCCCTCCCGGACACCCTGCCGCGCTCGCTCGTACACACGTTGTCCGCCGGGGAGTCGGACCTCCTCCGGGAGACGGCGAAGGCGCACGGCGTCACACTGAACACGGTGCTGACCGGGGCGTTCGGCCTCCTGCTGGGCGCGCACACGGGCCGGAGCGACGCGGTGTTCGGCGTCACCGTCTCCGGCCGGGAGGGCGAAGGGCTCTCCGGCATCGTCGGTGTGCTCCTCAACACCGTTCCCATGTGGACACGGGCACGGCCACAGGACACGGTCCAGCAGTACCTCTTTGGCGTCCAGGCGGCCAGGGTCGAGGCGATGGAGCACGAACACCTGGGGCTCGGGGAGATTCAGCGGGCCAGTGGACACGGGGGCCTGTTCGACAACCTGTTCGTGCTCCAGAACTTCCTGGACATGGACGCGTTCGCCGCGATGAACGCCCGGCACGGCATCACGTCGGTGAAGGCCGACGACTCGACGCACTATCCGTTCACCTGGGTCGTCACACCGGGGGAGCGGCTCACGGTCAAACTGGAGCACCGGGACGAGGACACCGGGAGAGCCCGGCGTCTCCTCGACGACTACCTGCGCCTGCTCGACGATCTGGCACGGCGGACCGGACCGATCGGCGCGCTGCGCGGCCCCGGCCCCGAACCCGAGCCCGCCGGACGCACCGACATCGGCACGGACACCGTCGTCGACCGGTTCGACCGGGCGGCGGGCCGGGATCCGCAGCGGGTCGCCCTCGTCGCCAACGGCTCGACCATGACCTTCGCCCGGCTCCGCGACCGCAGCCGCGCGGTGGCCGGGGTACTCGCCCGGCGGGGCATCGGCCCGGAGACGACGGTGGGCCTCGCCGTCCCGCGCTCCCTCGACTCGATCGTGGCACTCTTCGCCGTACTGCGGACCGGTGCCGCCTACGTTCCGTTGGAGCTCGACCACCCGGACGAACGGATCGCCTCGATCATCGACGCCGCACGCCCGGACGTGATCCTCACGGTGAGCGCCGTGGCGCCACGGCTGACCGGCGACCTGATCGAACTCGACCGGCCCCTGGCAGAGTCGGAGCCGTACGTGACGTTCGCGCCGGACGACCCGAACCGTCTGCGGCACCCCGCGTACACGATCTACACCTCCGGATCGACCGGGAAGCCCAAGGGCGTGGTGACCGAGTACGCCGGGCTCACCAACATGCTGATCAACCATCAGCGCCGCATCTTCGAACCGGTGCTCGCCGAGCACGGGCACCGGACCTTCCGGATCGCGCACACGGTCTCGTTCGCGTTCGACATGTCCTGGGAAGAGCTGCTGTGGCTCGCCGACGGCCACGAGGTGCACATCTGCGACGAGGAACTGCGCCGCGACGCGCCGCGGCTGGTCGAGTACTGCGCCGAGCACGGGATCGACGTCATCAACGTGACCCCGACCTACGCACAGCAACTGGTCGCCGAAGGCCTGCTCGACGATCCCTCCCGGCGCCCGGCGCTGGTGCTGCTGGGCGGGGAGGCCGTCACCCCCACCCTGTGGCAGCGGCTCGCGGAGACCGAGGGGACGGCCGGCTACAACCTGTACGGACCCACCGAGTACACCATCAACACCCTGGGCGTCGGCACCTTCGAGTGCCAGGACCCGGTGGTGGGCGTGGCGATCGACAACACCGACGTGTACGTCCTGGACCCCTGGCTGCGGCCGCTGCCGGACGGAGTGCCGGGTGAGCTGTACGTGTCGGGCATCGGCATCGCACGCGGGTATCTCGGGCAGTCCGCCCAGACCGCGGACCGGTTCGTCGCGTGCCCCTTCGGCGAACCCGGAGAGCGCATGTACCGCACAGGGGACCTTGTCTCCCGACGGCCCGACGGGCACCTGATGTACCTGGGCCGGACCGACCAGCAGGTCAAGATCCGGGGCCACCGGGTCGAACCGGGCGAGGTCGAGGCCGCGTTCGCGGCGCACCCGGCGGTGCGGTTCGTCGCCGCGGTCGCGCAGCCCGACCCGCAGGTCGACGGGGCCTACCGGCTGGCCGCCTACCTCGTGCTGAGCGGCTCCGACCTGGCCGCGGTCGCCGCAGAGGTCGGCGCGGGGCTGCCGGACTTCCTGCGCCCCACGCACTACGCCCAGGTCGACGGCATCCCGCTGACCGTGAACGGGAAGGCCGACACCAAGGCCCTGCCGGAGGCCAGGCCGCTCGGCGTGCTGACCACGGGAGGCGAGCGCGGGCCGGAGACGGAGACCGAGACACTGGTCTGCGAATTCTTCGCCGAGGCGCTGGACCTGGACGACGACGAGGTCAGCGCGGTGAGCGACTTCGTCTCTCTGGGCGGGCATTCCATGCTGGCGGTGCGGCTGACCGGGCTGCTCCGCCGGGAGTACGGTCCTGTGATCACGATCCGTGATCTGCTCACCCTTCGAACCCCGGAAGCGATTGCCCGCCACCTTGATGACAACACCTGACGTGCACCGTCCCCGCCCGGGCACCGACATCCTCCGGACCGCCCTGCGCCGCAACGCCGGCGCGGTGGTCCGGGGCACTGTCCTCATGGGCCTGTACCAGGCGGGTGAGACCGCCTTCCCCATCGCGCTCGGCCTGATCGTCGAGCACACGATGCGGGACCGGAGCCTCGGCTCGCTGGGCCTGTCGATCGCCGCGCTGGCCGTGATCATCACGACCGTCTCGCTGTCGTGGCGGTTCGGGATGCGTGTCCTGCAGAAGGCCAACACGACCGAGGCACACCGCTGGCGGGTGCGGGTGGCGGCCTGCGGACTCCAGCCGGTGGCCAGGGACGTCGGCCTGAAGTCCGGCGAGGTGCTGACCATCGCCACCGAGGACGCCGACCAGACGGCCGACATCGTCGAGGTGGTGCCGCTACTGGTCAGCTCGCTGGTCGCGGTGGTGGTCGCCTCGGTCGCGCTGGGTCTGGCCGACGTCCGGCTGGGTCTGCTGGTGGTCGTGGGAACGGTCGCGATCCTGTCGGTCCTGAGCGTCATGTCCAGGCGGATCGGCGCGAGCACCCGCGAACAGCAGGCCCGGGTGGCCCGGGCGGGGGGCAAGGTCGCCGACCTGATCACCGGCCTGCGCCCGCTGCACGGCTTCGGCGGCAACCACGCGGCGTTCCTGTCCTACCGGAAGGTCAGCACGGAGGCGAGGCACCAGGCGATCACGGTGGCCAAGGTCAACGGTGTGTACGCGGGCACCGCCCAGGCCCTCAACGCGGTCCTCGCCGCAGCGGTCACCCTGACGGCGGGCTGGCTGGCGTACGGAGGCCGCATCACCATCGGGGAACTCGTCATGGCCGTGGGGCTGGCGCAGTTCGTGATGGAACCGCTGAAGATGTTCTCGGAGATGCCGAAATACGTGATGATGGCGCGCGCCTCGGCCGAGCGGATGGCGCTGGTGCTCGCCGCGCCACCGCTGACGGACCCGGGCCAGGGCGGTCCCGCCCCCGGCGGGGACCTCGAGGTCGACGGCGTCCGCCACGGGTCTCTGCACGGGCTCACGTTCCGGGTGCGCGCCGGGGAGTTCGTCGCCATCGCCCCCTACCAGCCGCGTGCGGCAGCCGATCTGGCCTCGGTCCTGGGCGCCAACGTCCCGCCCCAGGCGTACGGGGGAGCGGTGCGGGTCGGCGGGCGGGAGATCGCGGAGCTGTCCGTCGATGCCCTTCGCGAGCACATGCTGGTGAACCCGTACGACGGTGAGATCTTCGCGGGCAGCCTCCGCACGAACATCGACCCCACGGGCACCAGCCGGACGGTCCCCGAGGCCGTGGAGGCGTCGCTCCTGACCGACGTCGTCGCCCTGCACCGCGAGGGGCTCGACCACGGCGTACGTGACCGTGGCGCGAACCTCTCCGGGGGGCAGCGCCAGAGGCTGTCCCTGGCCCGTGCCCTCGCCGCCGATTCCGACGTACTGGTTCTGCACGACCCGACGACAGCGGTCGACGCGGTGACCGAACAGCTGATCGCCCGTAACATCGCGAAACTGCGCAAGGGCCGCACCACCGTCGTGATCACCAGCAGCCCCGCTCTCCTGGACGCCGCCGACCGTGTGCTCGTCCTGGACGACGGTGCCGTCACGGCCGACGACACCCATCGCCACCTCCTCGCCACCGACGAGGCCTACTGCAGGGCCGTGGCCCGGTGACCGCTACCGGGCGAGCGCCCAGGCGACATCCCTGACGAGCGCGTGCCGCCAGCCCGCCCGGTCGTGTCCCGAAGCCGACCGTGAGACGCGTACGGCCGCACCGGCCTGCTCGGTCAGGGTCTCGGCGAGCTCGCAGTGGGGGAGCATCCGCGCCTCGTGTTCCCCCACGTCGAACGCGACCCTCAGCCCGGACAGGTCGGGGCGCTCCCGCAGCCGCGCGGCGATGGCACCGCCCATGGGGCCCTCCATGAGGTCCGTCCGGTCCAGGGCCCCGGGCGCCCACCAGAACGACGGGGACTGGCAGGCGACGCGGGACACCAGACCGGGGTACTCCAGCGCCGCGTACATCGCGCTGAGTCCTCCGAGGCTCTGTCCGGCGACGACCAGCCGGTCCCAGTCGGCGGGCACACCGGATTCCGCCACCAGCCGGGGCAGTTCGTCCCGGACCGCCTCCCACAGCTCGGGGCTGCACTGGAATTCGGCCGCCCTGTCCTTGGCAGGCAGGAAGACCAGGGTGACAGCCGGCATCTCGCCTGCTGCGAAGGCCGAGTCGAACGCTGTCATGGCCGGGTGGAGATACAGCCAGTCGTCGCCGTCGAGCAGCAGGACCACAGGACCGCCGCCGCCCACGGGGTGGACCCGCACGGTGCGGCGTCCGCCGAGCCGGCCGCCCGCCCAGCGGATACGGGCCTTCGGCACGGGCAGGGCGTCGTCGGCACCCACGGCGGGCCAGTGCGGGTGGTGAGGGGCGTCCGGTGTCGCGGCGATGGACCGGTCACCGCCCGCCCCGACCGGGTTCAACGGATCGGCGTACACCGCGTCGTCCACAAGGAACCGATAGGTCACCCGCAAACGCGGGGGCATGGGCACCTCGGCGTACCAGCAGTCGGTGTCGCCCCATCGGCGCAGCGGGAGGGGCTTCGACCAGCTCTCGAAGACGATGGTCGCGGGCGACCCGCGCCACAGGAACAACGTCACCCAGCCGCCGTCGTCGCCCGGTACCGACGAGGGTGACCGCGCGGCCGCCCAGAACGCGTCGGAACCGGGGTTGCCGGACAGCCCGAACGCGCCGAACGCGTTCTCGGAGCCGGCAGCGAGCACGGACGCGGGTTCGCTCGCCGGTCCGCCGGAGCCGCTGAGGGGCATGAACGTCTCCTTGTGAGAGGGGAGTTGCAGAGATGAGCTCGCAAGTGATTAGGTGAGCCTAACCTAAGTAACGCTTCGCTTCCATCCCCCGCCCACCTCAGAACGGTCCCTCCATGTCCTGCCGAGCAATCCGCCCGCGACCGGGTGAGGAGCGGCTTTGACCACGGTCGCGCCGCGCTCCGCCCCCTTGTCCGACGAGCTGCGCGCCGCGAAGCCCCGCCTGCGTCCCGGCCGTGAGGCGGACGCCGCGGCACTCGCGGACCTGGCCCGGCCGTTCGTGCGCTCGGGGGCCCTGCGTGAGCGGCCTGTCGCGCTCTACGCGGCCCGCGCGGCGGACTTCCTGGTGGCCGAGGGCCCCGGAGGCTCCATCGAAGGCTGCGTCGGCCTGCGGGTCTACCCGGACGACGCGGAGGACCAGGGTCCCGCGGGCGTTCTGTACAACTTCTGCGTGGCCGGGCACCGGCAGGGCCGAGGGGTGGGGGCCGGGCTCCTGCGCGCCGTGCTGGCCCGGTCGCGCGACCAGGGCGTCGGAGCCCTGTTCACCGCGACGACCGGCGACGGCGCACTCTTCCTGCGCCACGGGTTCACGCCCGCTACCGCACGTCAGGCACCTCTGTCGTGGGTGAAGTCGCTGGATCCCCGGCGCAACGCGCGGGTGCTCGCGCTCACTCGGTGAGCAGGCCGTCAACTCCGGTCGGCGGCGGCGGAGGCCTGCGCGGACCGGGGACGGCTGAAGCCGGTCCCGTCGGGTGCGACTGCGGCCCTAGGGCCGGTCCCGTCGGGCACGACGGTGGTCCCGGGGCTGGTCCCGTCGAGCGCGCCCCGCAGCACCGCGTGCGGCACGCGGCCGTCGAGCACGTGCGCGCTGCGCACGCCGCCGCGGACGGCCCGCAGGCAGCCTTCCATCTTGGGCAGCATTCCGCTCGCCAGCCCCGGCAACAGTTCGTGCAGCGCGTCGGCGGTCACCCGCGCGATCACCTCGGAGCTCTCCGGCCAGTTCGCGTAGAGCCCTTCCACGTCGGTGAGTATCACCAGCCGCTCGGCATCGAGGGCGACCGCCAGGGCCGACGCCGCGAGATCGGCGTTGACGTTGTAGACGTGGCCGCCCTCGCCGCGTGCGACGGGCGAGACCACAGGGATGTGCCCCTGGTCCAGGAGCATGCGCAGCATGACCGGGTTCACGTCCACGACGTCGCCGACGAGACCGATGTCCACGGGCAGGCCGTCCACCCATGCCGGCCGCCGGACTGCCGTCATGGTGTGTGCGTCCTCGCCCGTCATGCCGACGGCGAAGGGGCCATGGGCGTTGATGTGGCCCACCAGCTCTCGCTGCACCCCGCCCGTCAGCACCATGCGCACCACCTGCATGGTCTCCGGCGTGGTCACCCGCAGACCCGCTTCGAAGCGTGTCTCGAGGCTGAGTCGGTCCAGCATCGCGTTGATCTGCGGCCCGCCCCCGTGCACGACGACGGGGCGGAGCCCGGCGCGCCACAGCTCCACCACGTCGTGTGCGAAGGACCGTTGGAGCTCCGCGTCCACCATGGCGTTGCCGCCGAACTTGACGACGACCACGTCCATGGGTCAGCTGCCTCCATCGATGACACACGTCCCTGGACGATCCCGGGCGTAGGCAACTTAGCCTAACCTAATAAAGGTTGGAGGTGGCTCCTGCAGCCGGGCGGCGCCGGTACCGACACTCCTGCCGAGTCCGCGTCGTCAACGGCAACGAGCCGTTCGTCGACCGCGGTTGCGCCGCCGCCCGCACGGCCCGGAATCATGGGAGCCGGGCGCCGCACCACGATACGGCCCCCGTGACACGATCGAGAGGACCCCCGTGGCCGACCCCAGGAGCTACATCATCGAGTCATTGGACACAGGGCTGCGCCTGATGCGTCTCTTCCTCACCCACGACACCCTGTCGGTCACCGACGCCGCCAGAGAGCTGGAAGTGGCCCGCTCCACCGCGCACCGGGTGCTCAGCACTCTTGAGTCGCGAGGTTTCGCCAGCCGTGACACCTCGGGCCGGGGCTACTCCGCGGGGCCCGAACTGGTCGCCCTGGGCCGCCCGGCCGGCTACGGCCCCGGGATCCGGGCCCGCCTGCAGGTGGTGCTGGACGCGGCCGCCACCGCCACCGGGGAGACGATCAGTACCGCTGCCCTGATCGGCGACCAGGTGATCATCACGGATGGCCGGGAATCGACGCACCCCGTGCGTGCCGTCCTGGAGACCGGCCGTGCTCACCCCGCACACGCCACCTCGGCGGGCAAGGTGCTCCTTGCCCAGCTGACCACCGAACAGGTCTGCGCCCTCTATCCGGAGGAGCAGCTCCCCGGTGCTGCCGGCCACACCCCCGTCTCCCGTGACACCCTGCTCTCGGAGTTGGCCGGTATCCGTACCCTCGGCCGTGCCGACAGCGCCGGGGAGCGGGTGCAGGGGATGAGCACGGTCGCCGTGCCGCTGGCGGGCAGCAGCTGGCGCGACCGGCTCGCGCTGATGGCGTCCATGCCGGTGGACCGCGGCGGCGAATCCGAGCTGGCCCGGCACGCCGTGGAGCTGCGGCGTGCGGCGGGGCTCCTGACGCCACCGTCCTCCTGACCCGGCCGCTTTCCTGCGGGTGAACTGACGGGAGAAGGCGGCGTATTGGCTTTGCGCAAGAATTTGAAAGAGCTTGCAGAAATCCTTGACGGCGGCACGGACGGAGCGGCAGGCTCCGACAGGTTCCCCCCACGGCAGCCTGGCGCGTGGCTGTCTTCGAAGGCACAGCTGTGCCTTGTCGTCGAAGGAGCCGCACATGCAGCACCGATTCCGCCTGATCGGCGGAACGCTGGCCGGAGTCATGACCGTCGCCGGTCTCACCCTGGTCGCCCCCTGGCAGTCGCAGGCGACAACGCCCGGCGAGAAGACCGTCACCGTCACCATGTTCGAACGGCCGTACGCGGATGTGGCGTCCGCCTGCACCGACCAGCTCGGCCCCGCCGGTTACGGCTACGTACAGGTGTCACCCGCCACCGAGCACATCCAGGGCGACCAGTGGTGGACCTCGTACCAGCCGGTCAGCTACAGGATCGCGGGCCGTCTCGGAGACCGCGACGCGTTCGCCGCCATGGTGGAGGCCTGTCACACCGCCGGGGTCAAGGTCGTCGCCGACGCCGTCGTCAACCACATGGCCGCCGGCTCCGGGACGGGCACGGGAGGGACGGCCTACACGAAGTACGGCTACCCCGGGTACTTCGAGGATGCCGACTTCCACGCCTGCCGCGCCGCCATCAAGGACTACACCAGCCGCAGCGACGTGCAGAACTGTGAACTGGTGGGACTGGCCGACCTCGACACCGGCAAGGAGGAGGTCCGCTCCACCGTCGCCGCGTACCTCGACGACCTGCGGTCGATGGGTGTCGATGGCTTCCGCATCGACGCGGCCAAGCACATGGCGGCCGATGATGTCGCCGCCATCAAGGCGAAGATGAGCGATCCCGGGTTCTGGGTCTCCGAGGTCATCCACGGCGGCGGGGAAGCCGTGCAGCCCGAGGAGTACGCCGGAATCGGCGACGTCGACGAGTTCCGTTACGGAGGCCACCTCAAGAGCGCCTTCCAAGGGGGCGGCATCGCGCAGCTGCAGTCCGTCGCCGACGGAAAGCTGAGCAGCGACTCCGCCCGTACGTTCGTCGACAACTGGGACACCGAGCGCAACGGCTCGACGCTGACCTACAAGGACGGCGCGGCCTACACCCTCGCCAACGTCTTCATGCTCGCCTCACCGTACGGTTCACCGAACGTCTACTCCGGCTACGAGTGGTCGGACAAGGACGCCGGCCCGCCGAGCGGCACCGACGGCTGGACGGACACGCACAACCGGCAGGCGGTCACCGGCATGGTCGGCTTCCGCAACGAGGTGGGTCCGGCCGAACTGACCGACTGGTGGGACAACGGCGGCAGCGCGATCGCCTTCGGCCGTGGGGGCAAGGGGTTCGTCGCCCTGAACAACGCGGACGGCGCCCTGGAGCAGACCTTCACGACCTCGCTGCCCGGCGGCACGTACTGCAACGTCGCCGCCGCCTCGCCCGACGACTGCGACGGCAACACCGTCACGGTCGGCGACGACGGCACAGTCAAGGCCACGGTGCCGGCCCGTGGGGCACTTGCTCTGCACACCGGAGCACAGGCGGGCTGACCGGGAACGCGACACGGGCCCACGGCGCGGCGGGCGGGGCCCCCGCCCTCCAGGCCGGCGGGGGGCGGCCCGCCCCAACCGCGACCCCAATAGCGCAAACCCAGAAGCGAGAGGCACCACCCCCAAAATGC
>NZ_JBIVVD010000004.1:748175-778310 GCF_044757505.1 Streptomyces sp. NPDC091271
GGCGGCCGGTGGGGCCCTGGGGTGGCCCCCCGGCGCCCGGGGGGGGGTCCCGGGACCGGCCCCCGGCCCCCCGGGGGGCCCCCCCCCCCCCGCCGGGGGGGGGGGGGGGGGGCCCCGGCCGGACCGAACGGCGACACCATGAGCGAATCCCCTGAAGCGAGAGGCACGACCACCTTCATGCACAAGCGGACCGACGTTCTCGTCCTGGGCGGCGCGGGCGTGGACACCATCGTCCATGTCCCCGAACTCCCGCTCCCCTTCGCGGACAGTTACATGATCCGGCCTGGCATCGAGACCCGGGCGGGACAGAGCGGGGACTTCGTCGCCCTCGGTCTGCACGCCCTCGGTCTGCGTACCCACCACCTCGACGTGATCGGCGACGACCACGAGGGAGACCTGGTCCGCGCCCTCCACCGCGACCGGGGCATCCCGTTCACCGAGGCTCCCCTGCCGGGCGGTACCAAACGCGCCGTCAACCTCGTCGGCCCGGACGGGCGGCGGCTCTCCCTCTACGACGCCGCCCGCTCGCAGGAATCGGACCGGTTCGAGGAAGCGACGGTCCGCGAACTCGTCGCCGCGGCCCGCCACGCCCACGTCGTCATCACGCATCCGTGCGCCTTCACGCTGCCGGTGCTCCGCGAGGCCGGGGTGACCGTCTCGACCGATCTGCACAACTGGGACGGTGCCGACACCTATCACGAGCCGTTCGCCCTCCAGGCGGACCACGTGTTCCTGTCCACCACCGCTCTGGCCGACCCCGAGCGCACCATGCGTGACATCGCCGACCGGGGAAGGGCACGGACCGTGGTCGCGACCGCGGGCGCCGACGGTGCGTACCTGCTGTACGACGGCGAGGTGACGCACACCCCCGCCGTCACTCCGCCCGCTCCGGTGGTGGATTCGAACGGTGCCGGTGACGCCTTCGCCTCCGGGTTCCTCCTCGGCCTGCTGAACGGCGAACACCCCCGGCGCTGCGCCCTGTACGGGACCGTGGCCGGCGCCTACGCCTGCACCGTCCCCTCGACGCGCACCGATGCCATCGGCCTGGAGGAGCTCCTCGCCAGGGTTGCCGAGGTGGAACAGAACGGCGCGGCGAGCGATCGAAATCATGTCGAAACTTTCGACAATTGACACGACGGTTCTGGTCCAGTAATCAAAGCTTCCGAAGGCTCTCCCCAGGCTGGTGTCCCCGATAGGGCGACTGAACTGCTGTTATATACGGAGACAGAATGCTGGGCCCGATCGAGAGTTTCGTGATTCGTGCGGAAACTGTTGACTCTTGACGGGTACCGCTCAACACTGTCGGCATCGCCAGGCCACGAGCCCCGGCGGTCCCGGGCCGCGCGCACGACCCGGTCTCCTGGGCCGTCCCGCGGCGCCATCGGGCCCCCACGCTCCACCTGGCTCCCAGCAAGCCGTCACAAGGAGGAAGCATGAACATGGACAACACCCCCACCCGGCCGGTGAGCCGCAGAGGCTTCATCGGTCGGGCCGGCGCCCTGGCGCTGGCAACGTCCGGACTGATGCTGCCTGGCACCGCTCGCGCCGACACGCTCATCACCACGAACCAGACGGGCACCAACAACGGCTACTACTACTCGTTCTGGACCGACGGCGGCGGTTCCGTCTCCATGAACCTGGCGTCCGGCGGCAGCTACGGCACCTCGTGGACCAACTGCGGCAACTTCGTCGCCGGCAAGGGCTGGGCCAACGGCGCACGCCGGACCGTGAACTACTCCGGCAGCTTCAATCCGTCCGGCAACGCCTACCTGACTCTCTACGGGTGGACGGCGAATCCCCTCGTGGAGTACTACATCGTCGACAACTGGGGCACCTACCGCCCGACGGGCACGTACAAGGGCACGGTCACCAGCGACGGCGGTACGTACGACGTCTACCGGACGACGCGCGTCAACGCCCCCTCCGTCGAGGGCACGAAGACCTTCGACCAGTACTGGAGCGTCCGCCAGTCGAAGAGGACGGGCGGGAGCATCACCGCCGGCAACCACTTCGACGCCTGGGCCCGCTACGGGATGCCCCTGGGCAGCTTCAACTACTACATGATCATGGCCACGGAGGGCTATCAGAGCAGCGGGAGCTCCAGGATCTCCGTGAGCTGACACCCCGTGAGCCACTCCGGCCGGGCACAGCGCCTCTCGATCACCGTGCCCGGCCGGGTGCCCGTCGGACGACGGCGCTCCCCGGCGGGGACGACCCCCTGCGGCTCCGGGTGTGAGCGACCCCGGCCCGGAGGTCTCAGGCAAGGAACGGGCGCACCAGGTCAAGGAGTGCCCCGGGCCGGTGCAGCGGGATCATGTGACCGCAGTCCTCGACGACATGACCGGTGAGATCGTCGGCGACCGGGCGCAACTGCTGTTCCAGCGAACGCCCCACCGGCCGGGCGCCGACGGCCATCGTGGGCACCGACAGCCGGCCGGTCTCCACGGCCTCCCGGATCTGCCCGCCGCTCGTGGGCATGGCGCGGTAGTGGGCGAACGCGCACCGCAGAGCCTCGGGGCCGGTGTACGCGCTGACGAAGGCGTCCCGGATCTCCGGCGCGATCCCTTCCCCCAGGGTGCCCTGGTCGAGGAACCAGTCGATGTACGCCGCCTCGTTGCCCGGCAGCACGGTCTCCGCGAGGCCCGGGACCGAGTGGAAGCCGAACCACCACGGTGCCCCTCCCGCCAGGAACACCTCCGCGCCGGGGAGCGGGCCCAGCAGGGATTCCATGAGCACCAGCCGCCTGACGCGCTCGGGGCTGCGCATCGCCATCAGAAAGGCGGGCGGGGTGCCGGCGTCGATACCGATCACGGCTGCGGACCTCTCGCCGAACGCGTCCAGGAGCGCCAGGAAGTCCCCGGCGAGTGTCCCTGCGTCGTAACCGTCCGCAGCGCGCGCACTCGCGCCGAGGCCCCGGAGGTCGGGGGCGATCACCCGGTGCTGTCCGGCCAGACCGCCCATCACGTCGGTCCACAGCCGCCACGTATGGGGGAATCCGTGCAGCAGCAGGACGACGGGCCCCGTGCCGGTGGTCGCCACATTGAGTTCCACGCCGTTGACGGAGACGCGACGCAGTTCGATTCCCGGCACCTGACCGGGCTGCGCGGGGTTCGGTGCGACGGGCACGGTGGCTCCTTCCCTTGGTTACCGATGGTGACAACCAAACGATAGGTAACTACGCTGGAGCGGCCAAGACCGCACTTTCATCCCAGGTGGTGAGCTCCAGGTGACCCCTCGGACCACACGTCCGCCCGTAGGCGCCCGCGGCGACCTGTTCGACCCGCTGTGTCCGACCCGGCGGCTGCTCGACCGGATCGGCGGCAAGTGGACCTCGATGGCCGTCAAGGTGCTGGCGGAAGCCTCCCCGGACGAGGTGCGCTTCGCCGAGTTGCAGCGGCGCATGGCCGGCGTCTCGCAGAAGATGCTTTCCGTCACGCTGCAGGCCCTGTGCCGTGACGGCCTCGTCAGCCGGCGGGTGGAGACCAGCGTGCCGCCGCGCGTGTACTACGGCCTCACCGATCTCGGACTGTCGCTGGACGTTCCGCTGGCCGCTGTCCGTCAGTGGGCCGAGGAACACATGGCCGAGATCGACCGGGCCCAGCAGTTGGCGGACGAGCGTGCCACCGACTCCTGAGGAGCGGCCGGGCCCCGGTCACCGCTGCCCGGTGCGCGGCCGGAAGGAGCGGTGACCGAGGATGGACAGATCTTCTTCCGGATCCCCGACACCTGGAGACGCGTGTGGCCGGTCGTTCCTTTTCCCCGCTCTTCCGTCGCGATCGCGCGGCCTCCGGTGTGGCGGCGGGCCTTGCCTCCGCCCTCGGAGCATGCGTGCTGATGGGTTGCTCCGTCGCGAGCGGTACACCCGCCGGTGCCGGATCCGAGCAGCCGCCGAAGGCCGCCGACGTGGTTCTGCCGACCGCCGGCATGGAGTTCGACTATCAGATCGGCGGGGGCTACACGCCGCCCGACGGGGTGCGGGCTGTATCGCGCGACCGTGAGGACGAGCCGGCCCCCGGCCTGTACAACGTCTGCTACGTCAACGCCTTCCAGACGCAGCCCGGCGCGCTGGAGTGGTGGCAGGACACCCACCCCGACCTGCTGCTGCGTGACGACGACGGAGAGCCGATCATCGACGAGGGCTGGGACGAAGTACTTCTGGACACCTCGACGGAGGACAGCCGGGCCGAGCTCGCGGAGATCGTCGGTGAATGGATCGACGGTTGCGCGGACAGCGGATTCCAGGCCGTGGAGCCGGACAACCTCGACTCCTTCGAACGCTCGAAGGGGAAGCTGACGGCGGATCACAACGCCGCCTTCGCCGAAGCACTGGCATCGCGGGCGCACAGCGAGGGCCTTGCGATCGGGCAGAAGAACACCACCGACCTGCTCGACCGGCACGCCACGATCGGCTTCGACTTCGCGGTGACGGAGGAATGCGCCCAGTTCGACGAATGCGGTGCCTACGCCGACGCGTACGACGACCGTGTCTTCGCGATCGAGTACGAAGGCGAGGGCGACGTGAGCTTCGACGAGAGCTGCTCGGCGTGGGGCGACAGGATCTCCCTCGTCCTGCGGGACCTCGATGTGCTGCCCGCGGACGAGGAGGGGTACGTGTACCGGACCTGCTGAGCTCCGGACGTGCGCCGGAACAACTCGGCCGGGCCGCACGGGCCTCGCTGTCAGCCGGTTGTGGGGCGGCCCGCGGCGCGGGCCCACAGGTAGAGCGGGATCTGGAGCGGGAGCCGGCCGTAGGCGAGCGCGCGCGCCGGTGCCGGGCGGTCACGCCAGTCGTACGCCATCTTGACGTTGGCGGGGAAGACGCCGACGAAGAGGAGCGCGGAGGCACGGGCGCTGAGGCGCCGGGTGCGAGGCACGGCGAGTCCCGCCGCCAGCATCAGCTCCACGGCCCCACTGGCCCGGGTCCAGCTCCTGGGGCTGCCGGGGAGGGCCCGTGGCACGATCGCGTCGAACGGCTCGGGAACGGCGAAGTGCGCGACCCCGGCCGCGGCCAGGAGGCCGGCGAGCAGCAGGGGTGAGGGGGTGCGGGGGACGCGTGCCATGGGGGCTCCTGGGTGCTCGGCCGGCGGCGGGCACCCGAAGGTTACTCCACGGTAAGGACCGCCGGGTCGAGTGGGTGCCGCCGGGCGACGGCGGAGGAACAGGCCGGCTCGGCGCTCAGAAGGCCACCGGCTCGCGGATGAGCGGGCAGGTCATGCAGTGCCCGCCGCCCCGGCCGCGGCCCAGCTCCCCACCCACGATGGTGATGACCTCGACTCCCGCCGCGCGCAGCAGATCGTTGGTCTGGGTGTTGCGGTCGTAGGTGAAGACGACCCCCGGTTCGAGGGCGACGGCGTTGTTTCCGCTGTCCCACTGCTGGCGCTCGGAGGCGTACACGTCGCCGCCCGTCCCGATCACCCGCAGGGCGGGCAGGCCCAGGCTCCTGGCGACGACGTCGGTGAACGGACGCGATCCCTCGTCGATGACCTCGACGCCGGGTGAACGGTCGCTCGGGCGGAGGGAGAAGGTGTGGACCGCGTCCATGATCTTCGGATAGACGGTGACGATGTCGCGGTCGGCGAAGGTGAAGACGGTGTCCAGGTGCATGGCCGCCCTCAGCTTCGGCATGGCCGCCACCACGACGTGTTCGGCGGCCCCTTGGTCGAACAGGGAGGCCGCGACCTGGGTGATGGCCTGTCGTGAGGTGCGTTCGCTCATTCCCATGAGGACGACACCGTTGCCGACCGGCATGATGTCACCGCCCTCGAAGGTGGCCCGGCCCCAGTCGGCCTCGGGATCGCCCCACCAGACCTTGGCGTCGGAGAAGTCCGGATGGAACCGGTAGACCGCCTTCATCAGCAGCGTCTCGTCGTGACGCGCGGGCCAGTACAGGGGGTTGAGCGTCACCCCTCCGTACAGCCAGCAGGTGGTGTCGCGGGTGTAGAGCGTGTTCGGCAGAGGCGGCATCAGGTACTCGCGCGCCCCGGCCGACTCGCGGGCGAGCGCCAGGTAGCCGGACCGGTACGCGTCGGGCAGGTCCGCGGTGGCCATGCCGCCGATCAGGTACTCCGCGAGCCCGCGCGGCTCCAGCGACTCCAGAAAGGCGCGGGTCGGATCGACGAGTCCCGGGCCGACCTCGTTGGGAGTGATCTTGCGGTCGAGCAGCCACGCCTTGGCCGCGGGGTCCGTGAGGGTCGCGGCCAGCAGGTCGTGCAGCTCGACCACCTCGACGCCGGCCTGCTGGAGCTTGCCGACGAAATCGGCGTGGTCACGCTGTGCGTTGTCCACCCACATCACGTCGTCGAAGAGCAGGTCGTCGGCGTTGCTCGGGGTGAGCCGGCGGTGCGCGAGGCCGGGCGCGCAGACCAGCACCTTGCGCAGCTTGCCGACTTCGGAGTGGACGCCGTGCGCGAGGCCGGGGTCCACGGCGGATGCGTTCGTCATGTGGGCTGCCTTTCGGTCGGGGGCCACTGCGCCCGCGAGGGCCGGGCGGGTACGGGCGGAACGGGTGGGACCTTCAGAGGCTGATCCAGCCGGAGGCCAGAGCGGCCATGCCGATCACGGCCCCGGCGACCGAGACCACGCAGATGACGAGTTCGGCGGGGGAGAAGACCCGGCGGCCCTGTTCCCTGCGGGCCATCGCGAAGAGGATCGTGGCCGGGGCGTAGACGATGAAGGAGACCAGGACGAATTTCAGCCCGGCCGCGAACAGGAGGAAGGCGGTGTAGACCGTCGCCACGATGCTCACGGCGAGGTAGCGCCCCTGGCTCCGGCCCCTGGTCAGCTCGTCCGGGCGCACCATGATCTTGACGGCGAACGCCGCGGCGAGGAGGAACGGGATCAGGGACAGGGCACTGGTGAGATCGAGGGCGAAGTTGAACGCGTCGTCCGAGAAGAGGGTGATGATCAGGACGACCTGGGACAGCAGGGTCGTCATCAGCAGCGCCGGCACAGGCACGTCGGCGGAGTTGGAGCGGCGCAGGAAGCGCGGCATGTCGTCGTCCTTGGCCGCGACGAAGAGGACTTCGGCGGCCATCAGGGTCCAGGCGAGATAGGCGCCGAGCACGGACACGATCAGGCCCACGCTCACGAAGACCTGCCCCCAGGTCCCGACCGCCTCCTCCAGGACCGCCGCCATGGAGGGCTGACGGAGCTCGGCGATGTCGGCCATCGGCATGATGCCGTACGACACGATGGTGACCGACGCGAAGACGGCGAAGACGCTGAGGAACCCCAGGACGGTGGCTCTCCCGATGTCCTCCCGGCGCTTCGCGTGGCGCGAGTAGACGCTGGCGCCCTCCACCCCGAGGAAGACGAACACCGTGGCCAGTATGGTGCCGCGCACCTGGTTGAACAGGGAGCCCGCGTAGTCCGCTCCGCCGAAGTTGTCGGCGAAGACCTTCGCGTCGAAGAAGAAGAGGGAGAGGATGACGAAGACGATGATCGGGACCACCTTGGCCACGGTCACCACCCTGTTGATGGCCGCGGCCTCCTTCACGCCCCGGCGGATCAGGAGGTAGAAGGCCCACAGACCGGCCGTGGACACGATGACGGCCAGTACGGTGTCGCCGTCGCCCATGGCCGGCCAGACGGCTCCGATCGTCGACGTGATCAGCACCCAGTACGTCACGTTGCCGACGCAGGCGCTGGCCCAGTAGCCGAAGGCGGAGAAGAAGCCGAGGTACTCGCCGAATCCCGCCTTGGCGTAGGCGTAGACACCGGCATCGAGATCGGGCCGGCGTACGGCGAGTGTCTGGAAGACGAACGCGAGCATCAGCATGCCCGTGCCGGCGATCGCCCAGGCGATCAGCGCCCCGGCGACACCCGTCTCCTGCGCGAAGCGTGACGGGAGGGAGAACACCCCGGCGCCCACCATCGAGCCCACCACCATGGTGGTGAGCGTGAGCAGCGTCATCTTCGCCGCGGTGGTGGGGCCTTCGGGGACGTCGGTCCCTGTCCGGGAGCTGGTCATCCTGTCCCCTCATGTGATGCAGTTACGAGGGAACTTTAACGGCAAACAGGACCTGACGTCCGATAAGGGGCATGGGCGGCGGCGGGTCGGGTGGTGCGGCCGGGCGGTCGGACGCTCGTGCGACACTGCACAGCTGACGGCTCGTCACCCGGTGGCGTCGGCCGGCCGGGACTTCGGCGCCGAACCGGCGCCGCCATGACCGGAGGCGCGGCGCCAGGCCGATTCGCGCAGCAGCCGAAGACCGTTCAGGCCCACGACGACGGTGGAGCCCTCGTGCCCCAGGACACCCAGCGGCAGCGGCAGATGGCCGACGAGATCCCAGACGACCAGGCCGGAGATGAACACACCGGCGACGACCAGGTTCTGCACGACCAGCCGGCGGGTCGCCCGGGACAGGGCCACCACCGTGGGCACGGTCGCCAGTTCGTCACGGATGATGACTGCGTCCGCGGTCTCCAGTGCGAGGTCGGAGCCCGCGCGTCCCATCGCGATCCCGATGTGCGCGGCGGCCAGCGCGGGCGCGTCGTTGACGCCGTCACCCACGACCAGCACCTTGCGCCCGGCCCGTTCCAGCTCGCGGACGGCCGCCGCCTTGTCCTGGGGGAGGAGCCCCGCCCGGACATCGGTGATGCCGGCCTCGGCGGCCAGCCGTGCGGCGGAGCGCGGATGGTCGCCGGTCAGCAGCACCGGGGACCCGTCGGTCAGCCGGGCCAGAGCGGCGACCGTCGCAGGGGCGTCGCTCCGGATGCGGTCGGCGATCCCGAGCACCCCGACCGGCAGGCCGTCACGCAGGACGAGCACCGCCGTGCATCCCGTCTCCTCCAGGGCGGCGGCCGACGCGGCGGCCCCGGCCGTCCCGGGGGACGCGGAGTCGCGCAGGAGGCGGGCGGGGGAGCCGACCGCGATCCGGTGTCCGCCGACATCGGCCGCGACGCCGGTACCCGGGGCCGAGGTGAAGTCCGAGGCGGCGGGCAGGGGCAGCCGTCGCTCCCGGGCGGCGTTCACGACGGCGCGGGCCAGCGGGTGCTCGCTGGGATGTTCGGCGGCGGCGGCCAGGGTCAGCAGGGTGTCCGCGGTCAGCCCGGACCCGGGCAGCGGGTGGACGCCGGTGACGCGCGGAGCGCCCTCCGTGAGGGTGCCGGTCTTGTCCAGGGCCACCGCGTCGGTCTGCCCGAGGCGCTCCATGACGACGGCGGACTTGACCAGGACGCCGTGCCGCCCCGCGTTGGCCATGGCGGAGAGCAGGGGCGGCATGGTCGCCAGGACCACGGCGCAGGGGGAGGCCACGATCATGAACGTCATGGCGCGCAGCAGACTGCCCGTCACGTCGTCACCGAAGGCGAGCGGTACGAGGAAGACGGCCAGGGTGGCGGCCACCATGCCGAGCGAGTAGCGCTGCTCGACCTTCTCGATGAACAGCTGGGTGGGGGCCTTCGTCCGGGACGCCTCCTCGGTCATCGTCACGATCCGGGCGATCACCGATTCGGAGGCGTCCCGCTCGACGGCGACCTTCAGCGTGCCCGTGCCGTTCAGCGTCCCGGCGAACACCTCGTCCCCGGGCTCCTTCGCCTTGGGCAGCGGCTCACCGGTGATGGTGGCCTGGTCGACCTCGCTCGCCCCGTCGAGGACCCGCCCGTCGGCACCGACGCGCTCCCCGGGCCGGATCCGGATGACGTCGCCGACCACGAGCTCCCCGGTGGCGACGCTCTCCTCGCCACCGTTTGCGGTGATGCGGGAGGCGGTGGCCGGAGCCAGATCCAGGAGCCCGCGGACCGCGTCCTGGGTGCGCGCGGTGGCCAGTGCCTCCAGTGCGCCGGAGGTCGCGAAGATGACGATCAGCAGCGCCCCGTCCATCACCTGTCCGATCGAGGCGGCGCCGAGCGCGGCCACGATCATCAGCAGGTCCACGTCCAGGACCTTCTCGCGGAGCTCCCGCAGTCCCGACAGCGCCGGCTCCCACCCGCCCGCGGCGTACACCAGGGCGTACAGCGGGCCCCATGTCCAGCCCGGGGCGCCGGTGAGCTCCAGGGGGAGTGCGAGCAGGAAGAGCACCAGAGCCGCACCCGCCCAGCGGGCCTCGGCCAGCGCGAGGACGCGCGTGCGGCGCCGGGGGACCGCGCCGGCGCGGGCGGCAGCGGCCTGTGAGGGACGCCGGAGTACATCAGCGGGCATGGCGGAACGACCCCTCACGGGCGGCGGGACGACGACGCCCTCACCGTACAGGAATATATGAACAGGTCTTCATGTGTCATCCGTAGAATGGACGGCATGGGTCACGGACGCGACGAGCAGACGACCGCCACCACCCGCGAGCGCCTGGACGCCGTAGGGGCGGCGGGTGTCGCCGCGACCCTCCAGGCGCTGGCCACTCCCTCCCGGCTGCGCATACTGGCACGCCTCCAGGAAGGCCCCTGCGCCGTCGGTGATCTCGCCGAAGCGGTGGAGATGGAACCTTCCGCCTGCTCCCACCAGCTTCGTCTCCTGCGGAACCTCGGGCTGGTCGCGGGGGAGCGCCAGGGGCGCTCCATCGTCTACGCCCTGTACGACCATCACGTCGCCGAACTCCTCGACCAGGCCCTCTACCACGTAGAACATCTGCGCCTCGGGCTCCGTGACGCGCCCGCCGAGATCGCCGCGGCGGCGTCGCGCCGCTGAGCGTGAGGCGCCACGGGGGAATCCCGGCGCGCAGAGCGCGTTGAACCATGCGTGAGCTCTTCCATCGCATCGACCCGGTTCTCCTTCCTCGACCGCTCCCGCACCCGCGAGGGGTACGACGCCCCGGAGGCGCTGCGGGACACCGTCACGCTGGCAGGCACCGCGGAGGCCCTCGGCTACCACCGCTTCTGGGTGTCCGAGCACCACAGCGTGCCCGGCGTGGCCGGTTCGGCGCCGACGGTGCTGGCCGCCGCCGTGGCCGCCGCGACCTCGGCCATCAGGGTGGGAACCGGTGGCGTGATGCTCCCGAACCATCAGCCCTTCGTCGTGGCCGAGCAGTTCGGGGTGCTCGCCTCGCTCTTCCCCGGCCGGATCGACATGGGGCTCGGGCGTTCCGTCGGCTTCACCGACGGCATCCGCAGAGCTCTCGGCCGGGACAAGGAGGACGCCGACGCCTTCGCCGCGCAGCTGGACGAGCTCCTCGGATGGCTGGACGGCACACAGCCGGCCCACCCCCAGGTCCACGCGCGTCCCGCCGAGGGGCTGCGCATCCCTCCGTACGTCCTGGCCACAGGCGAAGGTGCCGCCATCGCCGCGGCGGCCGGTCTGCCGCTCGTCATCGGCGATCTCCGCGGCCGCGACAAACTGGTCGCAGCGGTCGAGGACTACCGCACCGCCTTCCGCCCTTCCTCGTGGGCCCGGGAGCCCTATGTGATCGTGGCGGGCACCGTCGCGGTCGCCGGCACCGAGGAGGAGGCGCGGCGGCTGCTGGTCCCCGAGGCCTGGTCAATGGCGTACTCCCGCACCCACGGCTCCTTCCCGCCGCTGGCGCCGGCCGAGCGGATCGAGGCACTGGCCATGACGGAGAAGGAGCGGGGTCTGTTCGAGAACGGACTGCGCGGCCACCTGGCGGGCACCGAGGAGACCGTGGCCGCCGGGCTGGAGCTGGTGATCAAGGAGACCGGTGCGGACGAGGTGCTGGTCACCACGAGCACGTACGACCGTGAGGCGCTGGCGGACTCCATGCGGCGGCTCGCACGGATCGCGGGCCTCGGCTGAGGGTCAGCCGCCCACGGGGTGGCCGAACAAGAGGTCGTACCCCGGGGGGAGTTGCATCAGTACGCGCTGGAGCAGTTCCTCGCCGGCGGCATCGGCCACCACACTCAGTACGGCACTCGTGTCCCACGTGGCCGTCTGCTCGTCGGCGCCCTCGATCCAGGCGGAGACCGCGCGCACGAACCGCTCGGAGCTGAGAGGTTCGGCGGCCTGCAGCGGGTTAAGGAGAATGAGCGCGAACGGCTTCCAGGAACGGCTGCCACCTCATGTACGTCACCGGTACCCCTTCGCGGAGCGCGGGCGGAGAGCGGGGCGGGGGAGGGGAAGCCCGTGCCCCGCCCTCCGCGTATCCACCGCATGTCACCTCATCTCCGGTACTAACATCTGGTCCCGGTGGCGGCAAGCGGAGCCCGTGCCCGCAGCCGCGGGAGCCGCGACACCGGCCTACTCCATGGGGTAGATGTCGCCGCTCGCCATGCCACTGACCTGCACGCTCTGGGATTCGAGCCGGAGCGCCTCGTCCTGGAGGCGTCGGCGTTCCGCGGGATCGGTGGCCTGCTCGGCGGCCTTCTCGAGATCCTCGGCCCGGCCGCGCATCTGCTGGAGACGGCCCCGTACATCCTCTGACTCGCTCATGATCACTCCCTGGCACTGGGCGGAGCGGACTCCTCCACCGAACCAGGCACCCGGGGGTGCGCGCATCTCAGCGGGAGTGCCGGAAGCGCGGAGTGACCGTGCGGGCGATGCGCTACTCGAACCGGGAGACGTCCCCGGCTCCCCGGCGTACGACCTCCAGCTCGCCTCCGGAGAAGTCGATGACGGTGGTCGGCTCGGTGCCGCAGTCGCCGGAGTCGAGCACGATGTCCACGACGTGGTCGAGGCGCTCCTTGATCTCCCAGCCCTGCGTCAGCGGCTCCTCCTCGTCCGGCAGGAGCAGTGTGCTGGAGAGCAGCGGCTCACCGAGTTCGGCCAGAAGCGCCTGCGTGACCGTGTGATCGGGGATCCGGACGCCGACGGTCTTCTTCTTGGGGTGCAGCAACTGCCGCGGCACCTCTTTGGTGGCGGGCAGGATGAAGGTGTAACTGCCGGGCGTCGCCGCCTTGATCGCGCGGAACACGTCGTTGTCGACCTGGACGAACTGACCGAGCTGCGCGAAGTTCTGGCACACCAGGGTGAAGTGATGGCGGTCGTCGAGGTTCCGGATGGACCGGATGCGGTCGATCCCGTCGCGGCTGCCCAGCTGGCAGCCCAGGGCGTAACAGGAATCGGTCGGATACGCGACGAGGGCGCCGGACCGGATGCTCTCGGCCACGGTGGTGATGGTGCGGCGCTGGGGGTTCTCGGGGTGCACGTCGAAGTACTTGGCCATTCGGCGAGTCTACGGCCTCGGGGCAGACGCGTTCCGCTTACGGCGTGCGGGGGCAAGGGGGCGGGCGGATCCGCGCCCCGGCCGGCCGAGGCGCGAACAGGCGTACGCGGCCGAGCGCCGATCCGTCCGCGCGCGGGCCCTTGCCGACCCGGGCCGGTCAGTCCCCTGCCGGGCGGACGATGATCCCCTCCAGGACCAACCGCACGAAGCGGGGGCTGCTGTCGCGGTCGGGCCCGGCGTTCTCCCGGACCCCCGCCGCACCGCTGAGCAGGTCGAACAGCTCGTCCGCCGTGCGGTCTTCCCGCACCTGGCCGGTCTCCTGCGCGGCCCGCGGCAGCCGCGCCCCTGGCGCCCCGTCGAGGGGGCGCCAGGGGCGCGGAGCGGCTCGCCGGCCGTCAGGCTCCGGAGGCGTCCAGCATGGCCGCACGCTCGACGACCTTGATGCGCTCACGGCCCTGTTCTGCACCGAGCGCCTGCTCATGGGCGTCCAGGCGGTGCCAGCCCTCCTTGGTGGTGTACCGGACACCGCGCTGCTCCAGGAAGTCGACGATCGCGTCCGACCCCGGCTGGGTGGGGGCGGGCAGCCGCCCGGCGGCGTGGTCCTCCAGCAGGCAGGCCACGGTCTCGTTGGCGTCACCCTTGGTGTGCCCGATGAGGCCGATCGGACCGCGCTTGATCCACCCGGTGACGTACACCGAGGGCATCGGCTCGTCGCCTGCCAGTACGCGTCCGGCCGCGTGCGGGACGGTGCCGGAGACCACGTCGAAGGGCAGCTTCGCGAGCTCCTCCGAGTAGTAGCCGACCGCGCGGTAGACGCTCTGCACGTCCCAGTCCGTGTGACGGCCCGTGCCCTTCACGTTGCCCGTGCCGTCCAGCTCCGTGCGCTCGGTGCGCAGGGCGACGACGCGGCCGTCCTCGCCGACGACCTCCACCGGGGACTCGAAGAAGTGCAGGAACAGCTTGTGGGGGCGGTCGCCCACATCTCGGATCGCCCAGTTCTCCAGCGTGGAGGCGACCATGTTGGCCTGCTTGTTCTCCCGCCGGGTGGCGATCGAACCCTCGTCGTAGTCGATGTCCTCGGGATTGACGATGACCTCGATGTTCGGCGAGTGGTCCAGCTCGCGCAGCTCCATCGGGCTGAACTTCGCCTGGGCGGGCCCGCGCCGTCCGAAGACGTGGACCTCGAGCGCCTTGTTCGCCTTGAGCCCGTCGTGGACGTTCGCGGGGATCTCGGTCGGGAGCAGCTCGTCCGCCGTCTTCGCGAGAATGCGCGCCACGTCCAGGGCCACGTTGCCGACACCGAGAACCGCGACCTTCTCGGCCTCCAGCGGCCAGGTCCGCGGCACCTCGGGGTGCCCGTCGTACCAGGCGACGAAATCGGCGGCACCGTAGGAACCCTCGAGCTCGATCCCGGGTATGTCGAGGGCGCGGTCGGCGTCGGCGCCGGTGGAGAAGATCACGGCGTCGTAGAAGGAGCGCAGATCGTCCAGGCCGATGTCGTTGGGGTAGTCGACGTTGCCGAACAGCCGCAGCTGCGGCTTGTCCAGGACCTGGTGCAGCGCCTTGACGATGCCCTTGATCCGCGGGTGGTCCGGAGCCACTCCGTACCGGATCAGGCCGAAGGGCGCGGGCATGCGCTCGAACAGGTCGATCGATACGCCCGGCTCCTGGGCGGCCTCGGACTTGAGAAGCGCGTCCGCTGCGTAGATTCCGGCAGGACCGGCTCCGACGATGGCGACGCGGACGGGGCGTGTCATGGAGTGATGTTCCTTAGGGCGGGCGAGCACGGGCAGAGTGCAGCGGGGTAAGGCTTGGCTTACTCCGCTGCCCCCACGGTACGGCCTGCCCCCGGAAGGACCTGGATCGGGGCGACTGCATATTTCGGAAATACATGGACGTATCAACATCAAGAGACCCGGATTCTGTGAGCTGATTCCTCCTCCGCCGTCTCACGGGGTTCCAGGGAATGAGACGGCAGCCGGCGGGCAGGCTGGCCGGCTGTGTCCCTGCGCACCGCCGGTCCATGGCGAAGCCATGATGAGCACACGACCGCAGCACTCCGACGAGAGGACACGTGACATGCCGATCGAGGGCGAGTACGAGCCGAGCCCGACGACGTGGGTCCGTGAGCAGGTCGAGCTCATCGAGAGCTCCGGCGGAACGCAGGGGACCACCTTGCGCGGCAGGCCCGTCATCCTCCTGACGACGCTCGGCGCCAAGAGCGGCAAGCTCCGCAAGACCCCGCTCATGCGGGTCGAGCACGACGGGGAGTACGCCGTGGTCGCCTCCCTGGGCGGCGCCCCCAAGCACCCCGTCTGGTACTACAACGTGCAGGCCCACCCGCAGGTGGAGCTGCGGGACGGGACCGTGAAGCAGGACATGGTCGCCCGCGAGGTCACGGGGGAGGAGAAGGCCCTGTGGTGGGACCGCGCCGTCGAGGCGTTCCCCGACTACGCCGACTACCGGACCAGGACCGACCGGGAGATCCCGGTGTTCGTCCTCTCCACGGCGGACAAGAGCTGAGACGCCGGCCGGCGGACCGGCCGGGCGCGGAGGGGAGGCCGGGGCGGGCTGATCCGGACCCGGGCCGGCCGGAAGGCCGGGGACCGGCCCGGGTCCGGCGTCGGGAAGAGGCGACCCGCGATCCCGGCCCACCACGGCCCCGTGCGCCCCTACCTCCGAACGGCCGAGCACGCCGCGCGAGCGCTGCGCGGCCCCGGATCCAATGGACAGGTGACCGCGCCCCCCGACGACTGCCTCGCGCGCAATGAGTGGATCTGCGGCGCCTACCTCACCAGCCGTCGTGAGATTCTCACGGACGCGACCCTCCAGCACCTCCAGCTGACCGCCGTGTCCGTGCTGCTCGGCCTCGTGATCGCACTGCCACTCGCCCTGGCCGCCCGCCACCGGCGCTGGGCGGCCGGGCCGGTGCTCGGTGTGACCACCGTCCTCTACACGATCCCCTCCCTCGCGATGTTCTCGCTGCTGCTCCCCGTGTACGGACTGTCCGCCGCGCTCGTCGTCGCCGGCCTCGTCCTGTACTCGCTGACCCTCCTCGTACGGAACATCCTCGCCGGACTGCGCGCCGTCCCCGAAGAGACCCGGCAGGCGGCGCGCGGCATGGGCTACGGCGCCCTGAGGCTCCTTCTCACCGTCGAGCTCCCGCTCGCCCTGCCCGCCGCGATGGCCGGGCTCCGGATCGCCGCCGTGTCCGCCGTCTCGCTCGTCACGGTCGGCGCCATCGTCGGATTCGGCGGGCTGGGCAACCTCATCTACTCCGGCATGAGCACCTACTTCAAGGCCCAGGTGCTCACCGCCTCCGTCCTCTGCGTGGTCATCGCCGTCGCCGCCGACCTGCTGCTCCTCGGGGCGCAACGGCTGCTGACGCCCTGGACCAGGAGGACCTCGTGAACACCCTTGCGGACGCCTGGTCCTGGCTCACCACCTCCGCCCACTGGTCCGGCCCCGACGGCATCTGGAACCGGCTAGGGGAACACCTCTTCCTCACCGTCGTCTGCCTGCTGATCAGCTGTGCCCTCGCCCTGCCGGTCGCCCTCTGGCTCGGCCACATCGGCAAGGGCGGCGCGCTGGCCGTCAACCTGTCCAACATCGGACGCGCGGTCCCCACCTTCGCCGTTCTCGTCCTCCTGCTGCTCACCCCGGTCGGCCGGTGGGACCAGGGCCCGACCGTCATCGCCCTCGTCCTGTTCTCGATCCCCCCGCTCCTGACCAACGCCTACGTGGGCATGCGCGAGGTCGACCCCGACGTCGTACGGGCGGCGCGGGGCATGGGGATGACCGGCCGCCAGATGCTGCGGCAGGTCGAGCTGCCCCTCGCCCTGCCGCTCGTCCTCACCGGCGTGCGCATCGCCGCCGTGCAACTCGTCGCCACCGCCACCCTCGCGGCACTCGTCGGCGGAGGCGGGCTCGGCCGGATCATCACGGCCGGATTCAACCTGGCCTCCACACCGCAGGTCGTCGCCGGAGCCGTACTCGTCGCCCTGTTCGCCCTGCTCGTCGAGGGGCTCTTCGAAGCGGGACTGCGGCTGGCGCCCGGCCGGAACCGCGGACGGGAGGCGGCGTGAGGGGACTGCGGGGAGCGGCCCGCCTCCTGCCGGCGCTCCTCCTCACCGCCGCCTGCACCACGGGGCCCAGCCTGGAGAACCAGGGAGACGTCACCGCGCCGCCCGGCGACAGCAAGCACCTGACCATCGGCTCGGCGGGCTTCACCGAGAGCGACCTGCTCGCCCAGATGTACGCGCTGCTGCTGGACCAGGCCGGCTACTCCGCGAGCATCATTGCCGTCACCAACCGGGAGATCTACGAACCGGCCCTGGAGAGCGGCCAGATCGACGTCGTACCCGAATACGCCGCGACGTTCGCCGACTGGCTCAACGCCAAAGCACACGGGGCCGATGCCACGCCGGTCGGCTCACCCGGCCTGGACACGACCATGAAGGCCCTGCGCCGCCTCGCGGAGCCCCGCGGTCTCACCGTCCTCGAACCCGGCCGCGCCGTCGACCAGAACGCCTTCGCGGTCGCCGTGCCGTATGCCGCGAAGCACCGGCTGAAAACGCTCAGCGACCTCGGGAGATCCGGTCTGCCCGTCCGTCTGGCGGCGGGGGACGAATGCGTGCAGCGCCCCTACTGCGCCCCCGGCCTGAAGAAGACGTACGGCATCGACATCACCGCCGTCGACCCCAAGGGCGTCGGCACCACCCAGGCGAAACAGGCGGTCCAGCGCGGCCAGGACCAGATGGTGCTGACCACCACGACCGACGCCACCCTCGACGACTTCGGCCTCGTCCTGCTGGCCGACGACAAACACCTGCAGAACGCCGACTACCTCGTCCCCGTCGTGAACCGCGCGCGGGCGGGCAGCGCCGGGGTGCGTGACACCCTGGGGAAGCTCAACACCGCGCTGACGACCGCCGACCTGGCCCGGATGAACGAACAGGTCGACAGCTGGCGCAGGCTTCCCGAGGACGTCGCCCGGACCTACCTGGAGTCCCGGAAGCTGATCCCGAAGAGCTGAGCCGGGTCCGCACCGGAGACCGGTCCGGCGCCGCCGTCAGGCCGGGACCTCCGCGGGCCGTTCCGGACGTCCGGCGCCCAGCCGGGCGCATCGCCGTGCAGCGCGCCGTAGTACGGATCGCCGGGGCCGATCTCGCCCGCCCGTACGGTGCCCCCGGTGAAAGCCGCCTTGTAGAGCGCGGCGACCAGCTCCAGGCTCTTCCGGCCGTCCGCGCCGCTGCTCCGCGGCCTGCGCCCGGCCCGCAGGTCCTCCAGCAGTCCCTCGAGCTGCGCCACGTGCGAGCTGGGCACATCGGGACCGAAGTCCCGCCAGACGTCCGCCACTTCGGAGGTGACTCCGGGAGCGGGTGTGATCCGCCAGTCCGCGTTGCGGTGTCCGTACAGGTGGGTGAGTTCGACCGTCGCGCGTTCGCAGTCGATCCGGATCCTGCTGACCTCGTCCGGGCTGAGCACGCTGTTCACCACGGTGGCCACCACCCCGTTCTCGAAGCGGACGAGCGCGGTGGAGACATCCTCCGTCTCCACGTCGTGCACGAGCCGCCCCGCCATCGCGCGGATCTCCGCCCACGGGCCCAGCAGATCGAGCAGCAGATCCATCTGGTGGATGCCGTGCCCCATGGTGGGCCCGCCGCCCTCGCTGCTCCAACTGCCGCGCCAGGGAACGGCGTAGTACGCCTCGTCCCGGTACCAGGTCGTCTGGCAGTGAGCCACCAGCGGCCGCCCCATGGCCTGACCGGCTAGCAGCTCCCGGACGTGGCGGGCGCCCGAGCCGAAGCGGTGCTGGAACACGATCGCCGCGTACGGGCCGTCTCCACCGGAGTTCTCCGCCGCCTCCATCGCGTCGAAGTCCTCCAGCGACGGGCACGGCGGCTTCTCGCACCACACCCACGCCCCGGCACGCAGTGCCGCCACCGTCTGGTCGCGGTGGAACCGGGGCGGGGTGGCGAGCGTGACCAGGTCCGGGCGCTGCTCGGCCAGCATCCGGTCGAGGTCGGTGTACGGGTGGGCGATCCCCGCGTCACGGCAGAACGCCTCGACCGCGGCCGGGTCGACATCGACCGCGGCGACGACCTCCAACGGCTGGCCGGCGGCGAGCGCGGTCAGCGCGGGCAGATGGCTGCCCCGCGCGATCGCGCCCGTGCCGACGATCGCGACCCGCACCGGCTTTTGATGCGAAGGCTTGCTGGTCGTGACAAACACCCCTTCAGGCGAAGAGAGGCGCCCACCCGGTAGTAAGCGCTTTCCACCGGGGAACCTAGGCTCCGCACGCGGGGCGGGTCAAGAGGGGCGGGCCGGGTGCCTCCGTCAGGCCTTCAGCAGCCGGGGGAGCCGCGTGAGCTGTACGGCGTGCTGGAACGGGCCGCCGCCCTCGTGGTCGTTGAAGTCGTACACCTCGATCTCCTTCGTGGCGTGCGCGTACGCGTTGAACGCGGCGAAGACCGTGGACGGCGGGCAGGTCAGGTCCTCCATGGCCACGGAGAACAGCGCGGGTGCCCGCCCGCGTGCGGCGAAGTGGACCCCGTCGAAGTAGGCGAGGGTCCTGGCGGTCTGCTCGGCCCGGCCCCTGTGCGTCTTGAGGTAGTCGCCGATCTCGCGGTAGGGCTTGCGGTCGGTCATCCGGGTCGCCCGGGGGAAGTCGCAGAGGAACGGCACGTCCGGCGCGACGGCCGCGAGGTCCGGCACCAGCCCGCCGACGGCGAGGGCGAGGCCGCCGCCCTGGCTCGCGCCGATCGCCGCGGTGCGGGACGCGTCGGCCAGCGGATGCGAGCGGGCCGCCTCCACCGCGCGTACGGCGTCCGTGATCACCCTGCGGTAGTAGTACGTGGCCGGGTCCTCGATGCCCTGGGTCATGAATCCGGGCAGGGACGGGCCGGAGCCTACCGGGTCGGCGGTGTCGCCCGGGGCCCAGCCGCTACCCTGGCCCCGGGTGTCCATCACGAAGTGGGCCATGCCGGCCGAGGCCCACAGCAGGTGGGTGTGGGGGAGGCTCCGGCCGCCGCCGTACCCGATGAACTCCACGACCACGGGCAGAGGTTCGGTGGTCCCGGCCGGTATGACGAACCATCCCTTGACGGGGTGGCCGCCGAAGCCGGCGAACGTGACGTCGTACACGTCGACCGTGACGAGGCCGAGGTCGGCACGCGGCTCGAAGCAGGCGTCCAGATCGTGTGTCCTCGCCTCGTCGAGCGTGGCCGACCAGAACGCGTCGAAGTCCTCGGGCTCCACCGACCGGCTGCGGTAGGCGTGCAGTTCGTCGAGAGGGAGATCGAACAGGGCCATGCGGAACCGCCTCATGTCGTGAGGGTGAATGAATGGTCACACCGTACGACGGTCGGCCCGAACGTCAACAAGCTCTCGAATGGTGGGAAAAGACGTTGCCCGTCCTGCGGGCTCCTGCGAGGCTTCCGGCATGTCCGATACGGAACCCCGAGGTTCGCACCAGGTGGCCGCACTCCTCTCGGGCGGGCGCCTGACGGTGATCCCCCGCAAACCCGCCCGCCGCGAGCAGTTGCTGGTGCACCTGGCGCACACGCTCTTCGAGCGCGACCGCGTCTACACCGAACGCGAGGTCAACGACGCGCTGCTCACGGTGCACGAGGACTGCTCGGCCCTGCGCCGCTACCTCGTGGTGGCCGGCCTGCTGGAGCGGCCCAGCGACGGCAGCAACTACCGCCGGGGGCGGTAGCCGGCGGGTCCCTCTCGCGTATGCGGAACGCGGCCGGGCGGGCGCATGGCGCCTGCCCCGGCCCGATCGTTCCACGGCCCGGCAGGCCCTCGGCGTGGGTCAGTTGAGTGTGTCGGGGTCCGGGCCCGTGCGCATGCCACGGTCGAGGCCCGCGATGGCGTCCATGTCCGCGGCCGACAGTTCGAAGTCGAAGACATCGATGTTCTGCTGGATGCGCGCGGGCGTGACCGACTTGGGGATCACGACGTTGCCCAGCTGGAGGTGCCAGCGCAGAACCACCTGGGCCGGCGTCTTCCCGTGGCGTTCGGCGAGCGAGACGATCGCCTCGTCCTTCAGCAGCGCGCCCTGGGCCAGCGGGCTCCAGGCCTCGGTGGCGATCCCGTACTCCGCGTGCACGGACCGCAGTTCGGTCTGCTGGAGCCCGGGGTGCAGTTCGATCTGGTTGACCGCCGGGACGAGGGAGCTCTCCTCGCGCAGGCGGCGCAGGTGCGCGGGCTGGAAGTTGGAGACGCCGGCGGCGCGGATCCGGCCGTCGGCGAGCAGCTTCTCCAGCGCCTGCCAGGTCTCGACGTAGAGGCCGCGGGCCGGGGTGGGCCAGTGGATGAGGTAGAGGTCCACATGGTCGAGGCCGAGCTTGGCGAGGCTCGCGTCGAAGGCGGCGAGTGCGGCGTCGTACCCCTGGTCCGCGTTCCAGAGCTTCGTCGTCACGAACAGCTCTTCGCGGGCGAGCCCGGACTCGGCCAGAGCGCGGCCCACGCCCGCCTCGTTGCCGTAGACGGCCGCGGTGTCGATGGAGCGGTAGCCGGCCTGCAGTGCCGCGGTGACCGCGGAAGTGGTCTCGTCGTCGGGAACCTGGAAGACACCGAAGCCGAGCTGCGGAATCGGGACGCCGTTGTTGAGTGTGACGGTGGGGACCGTGGACATGTGGGGCCTCTCGTGATGTCGGACAGAGCCGACCTGCGTACGATGGTTACTAGCGTAGACAATAATTGCACACGCGGGTTAATGGCAAACGCCGGTAAATCGGGCGGGATCGTCGGACATCCGCAGCGGAATCTCAGGCGTCCGCGATCGAGTCGAACCGCACCTGGTCGCGCCCCACCCCCTGCGCGTCCGCATCCACCGACCGGCGCAGCGCCTCGTGGAGCTTCGCCGGGGTCAGGACGCCGAGGAACCTCGCCCCGTCCAGTACCGCGACCCATCCGGCGTCGTGCTGCAGCATCTCGCTGAACGCCTGCTTCAGCGGGGACCCGACAGGCACCCACGCGTCCATGCGCCGCGCCAGACCGCCCACGGTGCCGTCCTCGCCCGCGCCCCGCAGCGCGTCCGCCGCCACCCAGCCGTGCAGCTCGCCGCCGCCGTTCAGGACGACGGCCCAGCGTGCGCCCAGGGCGTCCAGGCGCTGGGCGGCCGCGTGCGCGGGCTCGTCCGTGCGGGCGACCGGAGGCTCCTCCAGGTCGTCGGGCTCGACCGCGGTGACCGACAGCCGCTTCAGGCCGCGGTCGGAGCCCACAAACCGCGCGACGTACGGCGTCGCGGGGGTCCCGAGCACGGCACCCGGGCTGTCGTACTGCTCGATGCGCCCCTCGCCGTACACCGCGATCCTGTCGCCCATCCGCACCGCCTCCTCGATGTCGTGCGTCACGAGGAGCACGGTCTTCCTCACCCTCGACTGGAGGTTGAGGAATTCGTTCTGCAGGCGCTCTCGCACGACCGGGTCCACGGCTCCGAACGGCTCGTCCATCAGCAGTACCGGCGGGTCCGCGGCCAGGGCGCGCGCCACCCCCACCCGCTGGCGCTGGCCCCCGGAGAGCTGGGCCGGATAGCGCGGGCCGTAGGTCTTCGGGTCGAGCCCCACCAGATCCAGCAGCTCGGCGGCCCGCTCCCGCGCCCTGGCGCGCTTCCAGCCGACCAGGGCCGGGACGGTCGCCGTGTTGTCCAGCACGGTCCGGTGCGGGAAGAGTCCCACCTGCTGGATCACATAGCCGATCCGGCGGCGCAGCCGCACCGGGTCGACCGTCGCAATGTCCTCACCACCCACCAGGATCCGGCCGGACGTCGGCTCGATCAGCCGGTTCACCATCATCATCGTGGTCGTCTTCCCGCAGCCGGAAGGCCCGACGAGCGTGACCAGTTCCCCCTCGCCGACCTCGAAGGACAGGCCGTCCACAGCGGTCGTGCCGTCCGGGTAGACCTTGCTGACCTGCTCGAACCGGATCATGAGTGCACGGTAGGAGCCACCGGGGCGGGCCGCACACGGGCCGCGACCGACCGGGTCACGGCCGTGTGCTGAACTGTCCGGGAAACACCGGATACAGGAGTTCCCTTGAACAGCTACCGCCAGCCCGGCATCGTCCTCACCGACCGACGCTTCACGGTCCCCCTCGACCACGACGATCCGGGCGGCGAGACGATCGAGATCTTCGGCCGCGAAGCCGTGGCGAGCGGGAAGGCGACCGAGCACCTGCCGTGGCTGGTCTACCTCGAAGGCGGTCCCGGCTTCGGTGCCCGCCGCTTCGTGGGCACGGAGGCCTGGCTGGAGAGGGCGGTGCGGGAGTTCCGCGTGCTGTTCCTGGACCAGCGCGGGACAGGCCTGTCCGCCCCGGCCAACCGGCAGACCCTGCCGCTGCGCGGCGGCGCCCGCGAACAGGCCGACTATCTGGCCCACTTCCGCGCCGACAGCATCGTCCGCGACTGCGAACTGATCCGCCCGAGGCTCACAGGCGGTGCGCCCTGGACCGTCCTCGGGCAGTCCTTCGGCGGCTTCTGTGCCGTCCACTACCTGTCGGCCGCCCCGGAGGGGCTCGAGACCGTCCTGATCACCGGCGGCCTGCCCTCCCTCGACGCGCACGCCGACGACGTCTACCGGGCCGCGTACCCGCGGATCGAGCGCAAGGTGGCTGCGCACTACGCCCGCTACCCGCAGGACGTCGCCCGCGCCCGCGCGATCGCCGCGTATCTTGCCGAGCACCGCCCGGACAGCGCCGGGCACACGCTGACACCCGAGGGATTCCAGTCCCTCGGCATCATGCTGGGCAGCGGCAACGGCAGCCACCAGCTGCACTACCTCCTGGAGAACGCCTTCGTCGAAGGCCCGCACGGCGCCGAGCTGTCCGACGGGTTCCAGGAGGCCATGCGCGCCGCCACCTCGTTCGCCGGCCACCCGCTGTACGCCCTCATGCACGAGGCGATCTACGGCCAGGGCGCGCGGCCCACCGACTGGGCCGCCGAACGCGTCCGCGCCGAGTTCCCGCAGTTCGACGCCGCCGTCGCACAGGCGGGCGACGGCCTCGTGCTCTTCACCGGCGAGAGCATCCACCCCTGGCACTTCGACGTCGATCCCGCGCTGCGCCCCCTGCGCGAGACCGCGGAGCTGCTCGCCGCCCGCACCGACTGGCCCGTCCTGTACGACGCGGAGCGGCTCGCGGCCAACGAGGTCCCGGTGGCCGCGGCCGTCTACCACGACGACATGTACGTGGACACCGGCCACGCGCTCCGCACCGCGTCCTCGATCCGCGGCCTGCGTACGTGGGTGACCAGCGAGTACGAGCACGACGGCGTGCGCGCGGGCGGCCCCCGCGTCCTGGACCGGCTGCTCGGCCTCGTCCGGGGCGAAGCCGACCGCTAGGTGTTCTTTCCACGGAGGTCGGGGGCGGGGCGTCTCCGGCCGGCCCCTCCCGGTCAGCCCTGGAGGGCGTCGAGCGTGGCGCCCAGGCCGGCCGCCGAGTGCGGCGCGCGGTTGTACGGGAGCTTCGAGAGGACGGCGGCCATGCCGCAGGAGTTGCTCACCGCGGAGTAGACGAGTCCGGCGCCGATGCCCGCCGACAGCCACCGGGCCGCCGGGAAGCGACGGCCTGCGACGAGTCCGGCGACGACCAGCGAACCGGCGGCGAGGCGCACCTGGCGCTCCATCGGCCAGGTCGCCCGGGCGCCCACCGGACGGTCGAGCCCATGCCCGTCGCCCTCCCAGGCGGACGTCCCGCCCGTCAGGGTGGCCGCGTCGATGTCCGCGTCGGCGAGGATCTCGCACGCCCTGGTGGAGCGCACGCCCGAGGCGCACACCACCAGCAGGGAGCCGCGGGCGGAGGCCGACTTCAGGGCGGGCACCGCCTCGGAGAGCCGGTCGAGCGGAACGTTCAGAGCGCCGGGCACGTGCCCGGCGGCGTACTCACCGGGGGCCCGGACGTCGATGACGGTGAACTCCTCCAGCCGGGCTGCGGCCTCGGAGGGGGAGAGGGAGACGGGGCTGATCACGAGCGGGGTTCCTTTCGGTCGCCGGAGCGGGGGGTGGTGCGGGGTCCTTCTCACCCCGGCGCCCCGGACGGTGAACAATACCCCTAGGGGTATTTCTGTCCGGCTCTGCGCGGCTGGTCGTACGGCGCGTCCGCCCGGAGCGGCTCCTTGCTCCCTGCCCCGAACCGCTTCCGGAATGCACGCATCCGTCACCTTCCGCTGGATAGCCTGCCGGGTATGGCAGAGCAGCTGGAACCCATGCCCACGGACTGGCACCGCGCTCTGGCCGTGGTCGCCCACCCCGACGACCTCGAGTACGGCTGCGCCGCCGCCGTGGCCGGCTGGACCGACGAGGGCCGTGAGGTCACCTACCTTCTGGCGACCCGTGGAGAGGCCGGGATCGACACGATCGCCCCTGCTGAATGCGCTCCGCTGCGCGAGCGGGAACAGCGCGAGAGCGCCGCCGCCGTCGGTGTCGCCGCCGTGGAGTTTCTCGACCACAGGGACGGCGTCATCGAGTACGGCACGGCTCTGCGCCGTGACGTCGCCGCGGCCATCCGCCGTCACCGGCCCGAGCTGCTCATCACCCTCAATCACCGGGACACCTGGGGCGGCGTCGCATGGAACACCCCGGACCACCGCGCGGTCGGCCGGGCCACCCTGGATGCCGCGGGCGACGCGGGAAACCGCTGGATCTTTCCCGAGCTGGGTGAGCAGGGTCTCGAGCCATGGGACGGGGTGCGCTGGGTCGCCGTCGCGGGCACCGACCGGCCGACCCACGCGGTCGACGCGACGCCGGGGTTCGAGCGCTCCGTCCGGTCGCTGCTGGCCCACCGCACGTACATCGAGGTGCTGACGGACGAGGACCCGGAGGCGTACTGCCGTACGTTCCTCACGAGCGCCACGGAAGCGGCTGCCGAGCGATTCGGCGGCCGGCCGGCCGTCACCTTCGAACTCTTCGTACGCTGACCCGTCCGGCGGGCACGGCTACGGCTAGAGGTGCCTGATTGACAAATGAGGTTGCTGATTCTGCAATGGGGTCATGAGTGAACAGAATCAGGGCGACCCCGAACTCGACGCCGTGCTCACCGGGGTGGGTCCGCGGCTGAGGCGGCTCCGTAAGGACCGCGGTGTCACGCTCACGGGGCTCTCCGAGGTCACCGGAATCTCCGTCTCCACGCTGTCCAGGCTCGAATCCGGTGGCCGGCGCCCCAGTCTGGAGCTGCTGCTCCCCATCGCCCGGGCCCACGAGGTGCCGCTCGACGATCTCGTCGGGGCGCCGCCGGTCGGCGATCCGAGGGTCAGGGCGAAACCGATCGTGCACGGCGCGAAGACGTCCCTGCCGCTCACCGCCCGGCCGGGGGGTCTTCAGGCGTACAAGGTCATACAGGAGGCGCCATGTACGGAGGCGCCGGAGCAGCGCACGCACGAGGGGTACGAGTGGCTGTACGTGCTCAACGGCCGGCTGCGCCTCAAGCTCGCCGAGCATGACCTGGTCCTGGCCCCCGGTGAAGCCGCCGAGTTCGACACCAGGCTCCCGCACTGGTTCGGCCCGGCGGGCGACGAGCCGGTCGAATTCCTCAGCCTGTTCGGGCCGCAGGGGGAGCGGATGCACGTGAGGGCCAAGCCGAAGCGGTCGTGAACGGGTCCGGGCCGGGTGGCCGCGAGGTGTTCCCAGACGGGCAAGCGACCGCTTAGTATGCGGCGGAGCAGTGGTAATGCCGACAGTGTTGTGGAGGCCCCTCATGCAGGCATGGCGAGTGCACCGGAACGGCGAGCCGAGCGAGGTGATGGAGCTCGAGGAGACGGACCGGCCGACCCCCGGGGACGGGCAGGTGCTGCTCGAAGTGCGAGCGGCGAACATCAACTTCCCGGACGCGCTGCTCTGCCGCGGCCAGTACCAGGTCAGGCCCCCGCTGCCCTTCACCCCCGGTGTGGAGATCTGCGGCGTGACGGAGGACGGACGGCGCGTGCTCGCCACCCCCGCACTCCCGGAGGGCGGTTTCGCCGAGTACGTCGTGGCGGACGAGGCGTCCCTGCTGCCGGCTCCCGACGCCCTGGACGACGCGGAGGCCGCCGCCCTGCACATCGGCTACCAGACCGGCTGGTTCGGGCTGCACCGCCGCGCGCATCTGCAGGCCGGTGAGACGCTGCTGGTGCACGCGGCCGCAGGCGGGGTCGGAAGCGCGGCCGTTCAGCTCGGCAAGGCCGCCGGCGCCACCGTCATCGGGGTCGTCGGCGGGCCCGAGAAGGCCCGGATCGCCCGCGAACTGGGCTGTGACCTGGTGATCGACCGCCGGAGCGAGGACATCGTCGCGGCGGTGAAGGAGGCCACGGGCGGGCGCGGCGCGGACGTCGTCTACGACCCGGTCGGCGGAGACGCCTATGCCAAGTCCGTCAAGTGCATCGCCTTCGAGGGCCGCGTCGTCGTCGTCGGCTTCGCGAGCGGGTCCATCCCCACACCCGGCCTCAACCACGCCCTGGTGAAGAACTACTCGATCGCCGGACTCCACTGGGGCCTGTACAACACCAAGGACCCCGCAGCCGTCCGCGCCTGCCATGACGAGCTCACCAAGCTCGCGGCGCAGGGCGTCATCAAGCCGCTGATCAGCGAGCGCGTCCCCATGGCCGACGCGGCACGGGCCGTCCAGCGGGTCGCCGACGGCACCAGCACCGGCCGCATCGTCGTCCTGCCGTCAGGAGGCACCCGATGAGCACCGTCATCGACGCGGCACAGATCCGCCGCCTCGCGCAGGAGCTGCTGGCGGCACACCCGCCGGCCACCACCGACCGCACCGACTTCCTCAAGGCGCGCTTCGACGCCGGCCTGGCGTGGGTGCACTACCCCGCCGGGCTGGGGGGCCTCGACGCGCCGCGTTCCCTCCAGCCGGTCGTGGACGCCGAGCTCGCCGCCGCAGGCGCCCCCGACAACGATCCCCGCCGTATCGGCATCGGCCTCGGCATGGCCGCTCCGACGGTCCTCGAATACGGCACCGAGGAGCAGAAGCAGCGCTTCCTGCGCCCGCTGTGGGTCGGGGAGGAGGTGTGGTGCCAGCTCTTCAGCGAGCCGGGAGCCGGTTCCGACCTCGCGGCGCTCGGCACCCGCGCGGTCCGCGACGGCGAGGACTGGGTGGTCGACGGACAGAAGGTCTGGACGTCGAGCGCCCATGTGGCCCGCTGGGCGATCCTGATCGCCCGTACCGACCCGGACGTACCCAAGCACCGTGGGATCAGCTACTTCATCTGCGACATGACCGACCCCGGCGTCGAGGTGCGGCCGCTGCGCCAGATCACCGGCGAGGCCGAGTTCAACGAGGTCTTCCTCACCGGCGTACGCATCCCGGACAGCAGGCGGCTCGGACCGGTCGGTGCCGGCTGGAAGGTCGCCCAGACCACCCTGATGAACGAACGCGTGTCCATCGGCGGAGCCCGCATCCCCCGCGAGGGCGGCATGATCGGCACCGTCGCGAAGACCTGGCGCGAACAGCCCGGTCTGCGCACCCACGACCTCCACCAGCGGCTGCTCACCCTGTGGGTCGAGGCCGAGGTCGCCAGGCTCACCGGTGAACGGCTGCGTCAGCAGCTCGTCGCCGGACAACCCGGGCCGGAAGGCTCCGGCATGAAGCTCGCGTTCGCCCGCCTCAACCAGGAAATCAGCGGGCTCGAGGTCGAACTCCTCGGTGACGAAGGCCTGTTGTACAGCGACTGGACCATGCGCCGCCCGGATCTGGTCGACTTCACCGGACGGGACGCCGGCTACCGCTACCTGCGGTCCAAGGGCAATTCCATCGAGGGCGGCACGAGCGAGGTACTCCTCAACATCGTCGCCGAGCGTGTCCTCGGTCTGCCCGTCGAACCGCGCAACGACAAGGACGTCGCCTGGAAGGATCTTGCCCGATGACCGCACAGACCGAAGCCGCCCAGGCACCCGACCTGCTCTACTCGGAAGCCGAGGAGGACCTGCGGTCGGCCGTGCGCTCGCTGCTCGCCGACCGTGCCGACGCGCCGACCGTGATCGCCGGGATCGAGTCCGACACGCCGTACGACCTGCGGCTGTGGGAGTCGCTCGCCACAGGGATCGGGGCAGCCGGGCTGCTGGTCCCGGAGAGGCTCGGCGGCCAGGGGGCCACCCACCGCGAGGCCGCCGTGGTCATGGAGGAGCTCGGCCGCAGCGCCGCCCCGGCGCCGTACCTGACGAGCGCCGTCGTCGCGACCGAGATCCTTCTCGCGCTGGGTGCCGATGACGGCCCGGCCGCCGGACTCCTCGGTGAGCTGGCGGCGGGCAGCCGGATCGCCGTGCTCGCCCTGCCGTTCGCCACGCCCCCCGCCGACGGGGCCGCGGCGATGACCGGCACCCTGGAGCGGACCGTGACCGGCGTCGCGGAGGCGGCTGCGGCCGACGTGCTCTTGGTGCCCACCGCGGAGGGCCTGTACGCGGTGGAGACCGGCGCGGACGGTGTCGCCGTCCAGCCGCTCGTGCCGCTCGACCTGACCCGCCCGCTCGCCACGGTCACCCTGACCGGGGCCACCGGGACCCTGCTCGCGGCGGCGGGCCCGGCAGCCGCCGCTGTGAGCAAGGGCCTGCTCGCCGGTGCGGGGCTGCTCGCGTCCGAGCAGCTCGGACTGGCCGAGTGGTGCCTGACCGAGACCGTCCGGCACACCCGCGAACGCCACCAGTTCAACAGGCCGGTGGGCTCGTTCCAGTCGCTCAAGCACCGGATGGCACAGCTCTGGCTGGAGGTCGTCTCCGCTCGCGCCGCCGCCCGCAACGCCGCGGACGCGCTGGCGACCGGCAGCCCCGACGCGCCGCTCGCGGTGGCCGTGGCGCAGGCCTACTGCTCCAAGGTCGCGGTGCACGCCGCGGAGGAGTGCGTACAGCTGCACGGCGGCATCGGGATGACCTGGGAGCACCCCGCGCATCTGTATCTGAAGCGGGCCAAGGCCGACTCGATCGCGTACGGAACCGCGGGACGCCACCGTGAGGCCGTGGCCGGTCTGGTGGAGCTTCCGGCTCCGTGAGCCGGCGACGGGCGGGGGGGCCCCGGTTCAACCCTGGCCCCCCCCCGTCAAGCCCCGCAGAACGGGGGCGGCGGGGGCCGGGGCCCCCCAGGCGGCGCCCAACCCACCCCGGGG
>NZ_JBIVVD010000004.1:778320-984722 GCF_044757505.1 Streptomyces sp. NPDC091271
GGGAGCGCTTAGGCCCCCGGGGGCCCCCCGGGTGTGGCGGGGCGGGGGGTGGGGCTGCTGCGGCCGCGGTGCGCGGGGGCGGGGGGGGGGCAGGGGTGAACCCGCGGGCCCCCGCCCTGTCATGCCCTGCTGACGAGGGGAGCGGTGAGCAGGGGAACAGCAGGCGCAGCGCAACCGACGCGGGGACGACGGGCGTTCCAACTCTTGGCAGGTACCTGCCTACCGGGCGGTCCACGCCTCCATAATCGTCGCGTCCCCCCGCCCGCTCTGCCCGCCCGCCCGCTTCAGGGAGACCCCATGGCACACCTGACCCGTCGCAGAGTCGTCACCACCGCCCTCGCCACCGCAGCCGCGGGCGCGTTCATCCCCGCCCAGGCAGCAGCCGCGGCACCCACCACGACCGCCCGCCCCCGGGGGCCCCGGCCGCTGGCCCGGGCCCACGCCCACAACGACTACCTGCACCCGCGCCCTCTCCACGACGCGCTCGCGCACGGCTTCACGAGCGTCGAGGCGGACATCTTCCTGGTCGACGGTGAACTGCTCGTCGCCCACGAGGCCGAGAGCCTCGACCCCGCACGCACCCTCGTCTCGCTCTACCTCGACCCCCTGCTCGCCCGGGTCCGGGCCAACCACGGCACCGTCCACGCAGGACACCCCACCCCGCTGCAGCTGCTGATCGACATCAAGACCGACGGCGCCGCCGCCTACCTCCAACTCGACCGGGTGCTCCGCCGCTACCGCCCGATCCTCACCCGCTCCGTCCACGGCCGGGTCCGCACCGGCGCGGTCACCGCCGTCATCTCGGGAGACCGGGCCGCCCGCGTCCCGATGGAGCAGCAGACCACCCGGTACGCCTTCTACGACGGCCGCCCGGAGGACCTCGGCACCGCCGCTCCCGCCTCCTTCGTCCCGCTCATCAGCGGCAACTGGGCCACGAGCTTCAGCTGGCAGGGGACCGGTCCCTTCCCCGCCGCCGAGCGTGACCGGCTGGCCACCTTCGTCGCTTCCGCCCACGCGAACGGGCAACGGGTCCGCTTCTGGGGCACGCCCGACCTCGCGGGCCCGGCGCGCGACGCCGTATGGACGGAGCTCGCCGCGGCCGGCGTCGACCACCTCAACACCGACGATCTGGCCGGGCTGGAGGCCTTCCTCCGCCGACACGAGGCCGACGGCCGTCGAAGCGGCTGACCGTCGTCGACAGCCGTATCCCGTCACCGTGCGTCAACACCCGTTCGGCGGACACGCCAGTGTGCCGAACGGCCCCTCCGCTGCGCCACACTGGCGGCCGAATGCCGCAATTCCGGCGCGGCGGAGGAGGTTGGCCATGGCCATTTCGATCTCAGTGGTGCTGCTTCTGCTGGTCCTCGCAGCGATCTTCCTGCGCAACGGCGGACTCAAGCTGTCGCACGCGATCGTCTGCGCGCTGCTCGGCTTCCTGCTGGCCAGTACGAGCATGGCCCCCACGATCCACGAAGGGATCACCGCCACCGCGAACGTGGTCAGTGGCCTGAGGCCCTGACCCCCGCACGCACCGTCCGGGTGCGGGAGAATGTCGGTCCGATCGCGGCACAGTGCCGCGGGGGACCCGGCCGGGGCGGTACCGTCGTCCGAGGGCCCCTGCGCGCGCTTCGTCGACATGGCTTGGACCTGACCGATCCTCGCCACGTACCTGGAGAACGCATCCATGTCATTCCCGCCCCCCGGACGGCACTCGGGCGCCGCCCACCACGAGTACTGCAACAACGCCCTGTGCTGCCGCTGCCAGCAGCGGCAATGGACGACGAAACTCGGCGACGAGCGCCTCTGCGGCCCGTGCGCCGCCTGCTGCCGTGACTGCGGCCGCGCCCCCGCGCCCCATCTGGACGGGCTCGACGACGGACTCTGCGCCGAGTGCCGGGGCCGCTGCGGGCGGTGCCAGCGCGCCCTGCCCGCCGAGGGCCCCTGCACCTGCCGCAAGTGGCGCGAACGCGCGGCCGGCGACCCGGTCAACTACATCCTTCAGGCCCTCCCGCAACCGCTGGTCCAGGCACTCGGCCACCGTCACCCCCGTACGGTGCACGATCTGATCCACCAGGAGCTTGCCCGGCGCACCCCGGACCAGCTCCTGGAGCGGCTCGAACGCAGGTGGAACGTCCGCTGGTCCCACGCCCTCCACGAGAAGGACGAGGACGGCCGCCGCCGCTGGGCACCGCAGGAGATCGCCGAGGCGCTCGTGAGCCCGGGCCGCTGCGCCGATCCGCAGTGCGAGGACGGCTACCTGATCACCACCGACACGCCGTGCGGCCAGTGCCTTCGCCCCACCCACCGCTTCGTCACATCGGTCGCGGACCGGACAGCCACCTCGGAACACGCCCGTGCGACCGCCGCGCAGATCCGGCGCGCGCTCGTGGAAGGCCGCTCCACCAAGCCGGGTAAGCGGCGGCCGGCCGGCTGAGCCCGCTCAGCCCTTGTCCAGCGCGCCCCGCACCAGCGCCGCAGCGAGCACGGCCGGGTCCTCGTCCTTCGCCAGCCGGATGAGCTCGTCCGGCGAGGTGGGCAGGCCGAGCCGTTCCGCTCCCTGGAGCGCCTTCGCGTCGAGGTGGGGCGACGCCTCGGGCCACACCGTCTGGACCTCGCGCAGGAAGATGTCGGCGCCGGCCGGCCCGATGCCGGGGAAGCGGCGGAGCCCGGAGCGCAGCGTGTCCACATCGCCGTCGGCCTTCCGGCGCAGGCGCCGCAGGTCACCGCCGTATTCGTCGAGCAGGAGCAGGGCACCGTCCCCCAGCTGGGTCGCCGTCCGTTCGTCGTACCGGCGGTAGCCGCCCTCGCCGAGCGCGTCGACGCGCTCCTGCCACGTGGCGTCGGCCATACGGCGCGGAGTGCGCAGCCGGTGCGAGAAGAGCGCCTGCGCCGCGGCCACCGCCACCTGCGCACGGATTCGCGCGCTCAGCAGATGGCTCAGGACGAGCAGCTGGTACAGGGGCTGGGGGGTGTCACGCAGCCGGATGCCCGCCTCGGCAGCGTACGTGGTGCCGTGCCGCTCCAGCAGCGCCGCCAGTGTCCGGCGGGCGCTCACGTGAACCCGAAGATCCGCGCGATGAAGTACCCGGCGACGACGATTGAGCCCAGCAGCACCAGGGCCGCCCAGAAGACCGGGTGTTCCCAGATCCCTCCGTCGGCGCGTTCGACGTGCGCTTCGCTTATACAGCCCTCGGCCGGAGGTGTCTCCGTGGGGGGCGTGAGTGAGATAGCCATGTATCCACCTTCTCTCCGGCCGCCCGTCCCCGCCAGGCCGGTGCCGACGGGGACACGCGTACGTCCGTACGGAGTCCGACCGGCCCCCGAAGCGCTGCGGTGGCGTGTAACGGGGCACGGTCAAGGAATGCCTGCAGTCTCCACGCCCGAGCCCGTCGTCAAACTCGTCCAGCGCACCGCCGAACCGGCCGCAGCCCAGACACTGCGGTCCACGGCGGCGGCCGTCATCGCCTTCGCCGTGGCCCAGGCCGTGCTGCCCGAGCCGCACCCCGCGCCGCTCACCGCCCCTCTGACCGCCCTCCTCGTGGTGCAGGTGACGCTCTACGCCACGCTGACCACCGGGATCCGGCGTGTGAACGCCGTCGTCGTCGGGGTCCTGATCGCCAGCGGATTCAGCTCCCTGGTGGGCCTCAGCTGGTGGACCCTGGGCCTGACCATCTTCACCTCCCTGCTGATCGGACGGCTGGTCCGGGTCAACGAGTTCGTACCCGAGGTGGCGATCAGCGCGATGCTGGTCCTCGGCGTCGCGCAGGTCGCGGACACAGCATGGGAGCGTGTGCTGGAGACGCTGATCGGCGCGGGAGTCGGTCTGCTCTTCAACCTCCTGCTGGCACCGCCCGTCTGGGTCGAGTCGGCGGGTGCCTCCATCGGCGGCCTGGGGGAGCGGATGGGCAAGATGTTCCGGGCCCTGGGCGAGGAGATCGGCGGCAACCACCCCGTTCGGGAGGCCGCCGCCCGGCTGCACGAAGCACGCCGTCTGGACCACGACATCGTGGAGGTCGACGCGTCCCTGAGGCAGGCCGAGGAGAGCCTGATGCTCAACCCCCGCGTCAAGCAGGGTCTGCTCTACCGTGTCGTCCTGCGGACCGGGCTCGACACACTGGAGATCTGCGCCGTGGTGCTGCGCGTCCTGACCCGCACGCTGACCGACCTTGCCAAGGCGCGCACCGACGAGGCGCTCTTCCCCGAGGACGTGGCAACGGACCTCAGGGAGCTCTTCGGGCACATGTCCGACGCCATCGAGGGGTTCGCGTTGATGATCACCACGCCGATGGCCGAGAGCGGCGAAGAGGCCGAGGACCGCCTGGCCGACGCTCTCGCCCGCAGTCGCGCGACACGCGACCGCGTGGCGGATCTGCTGCTCGAAGACGTCCAGGAACACCCGAGGCAGTGGCAACTGCACGGGGCACTGCTCGCGGAGGTCGACCGCATCCTCGACGAACTCGACATCGACAAGCGCACGGAGCGCCTGGCCGAGGAGCTGGACCGTCGTTCCGCCGAGGCCCACGAGCGCCACCCACGGCTGCGGGAGGTGTCCCGCCGGCTGCGCGGCGCGACACAGTTCCGGCTGCGGGCCGGGGAGTGAGGGACGTCAGTCCGCCGGCCGCCTCTCCTCGCCGGGCCGCGTCCGGCGCCGGTGGCTGGTGTCGCACCACGGGTACATCCGGCTGCGCCGGCACATGCAGACGGCCACGACGAACCGGTCGGAGACGGCCACACTGCCGTCCGCGCACGTGACTTCCACGGGCCCCTCGACCAGAAGAGGGCCCTCGTCGCCGAGAGTGATCCGGCACGGGCGTTCAGGCTTGTTCGGCACGGATGACCACCAGTTCCTCCGCCGTCTCTTCCTCGTCCATGAGCCCCATCGCCCGAAGCCACCGCAGTCTGGAGCGCAGCACGGGCCCGAGGGGCACCAGGGCGCGGTCGCTGACATGAGCCCGCATCCCGGCATCCGAGAGGCGCCGAAGGGTCACTTCGCTGTCGCACAGGCCGGAGTGCACGAGGAGGAGGCGCCCTCCGGGGCGCAGCGCCGCCGGGGCGGTCTCACAGACCCTGTCCAGAATGGCCCGGCCGTCGCACCCGGCCTCCCAGGCCCGCGCCGCCCCGCGCCCGGGAAGCCGGTCCAGGGGGGACGGTACATAGGGCGGGTTGCAGATCACCAGGTCGTAGGACCGACCGGGCAGAGCCGAGAGGAGATCGCTGCGCCGCACGGTGATGCGTCGACGGTGCAGCAGCGCGTTCATCCGGGCCGTCGCCACGGCCCGCCATGCGACGTCCACGGCCGTCACCCGCGCTCCCCGCCGCGCCGCGTGCAGGGCGAGGGCGCCGCTGCCCGTGCCGACGTCCAGGACCTCGGTGCCCGGGCCGATGTCCTCCCGGTTCAGTGCCGCCATGAGCAGGAGGGTGTCGTGCTGGGGTGCGTACACCCCAGGGAGGGTCATCAAGCGGGCGTTACGGGTGTCCTCGGCCATGTCTGCTGACATCTGCGACTCCATTCGGTGCTTCGCCGGCGGTGCGGGACCAGGGCGCTGGTTCAGGCCTGCCAGTCCGCGAGCAGCCGGTCGCCGAGCCGGTCCTCGAGACATGAGGTGGCGGTGATGCCGAACGCGATGTCGGCCGCCAGTTCGGGTTCGTCCTCGAGCAGACCGCCGATCACCTCGCGGCGCACCACCTGCTCGTGCACCGCGTCCGCTTCGACGTGCTCGGTGTAGAAGAACTCCGCCGCGGGACCCGCGCCCGTGCGCTTCATGGCGTCGGCGAGGCGCCGGGACGCGGGGGAGGAGGTGATCTCGACAGCGGCGAAGTGACCGACCAGCGCTCCGCGCAGCCTGCGGTGCAGGCCGAAGAGCGACATGAGGTTCACCAGGGCCAGCATGGGCGCGCTGCCCTCGTCCAGATAGCGGCCGTACGTCGTGTCGAGGCCCAGATCCGTCATGAGGTCGGCGAACAGCTGAGCGTGGACGCGGTCCGCGCGCCCGGCGCCGAACTCGTCGTACTCGATCGCCGCCATGCCCGCCTTGGCCCGTCCACTGAGCCGGGGCAGCACCCAGGCGTGCGGGTCGGCCTCCTTGAGGTGGTACAGCGAACGCTGCGCCGCGTATTCGCGCAGATGGCGCAGCTCACCCCGGTCCTGGAGAAACCACGACACGCCGGATCCGCGGACCGGTTCCACGAGGAGGCCGTCCAGGACCTCGTCCAGGCTCGCGTGCGCGGGGGCGTCGCTCCGGAGAGCAGACAGGAAACGGTCTTCCAACGCTGCGCGTACGGCGAGCAGGGGCGGGTCCCACTCCAATTCGGGACGTACGCCGCCGAACCCGCGATAGTGCAGCTCGTAACAGACGTACAGGGCGAGTTGCAGGTCGTCGCCGTAGGGCTCGGCAGCCCCGGCGGCATCCGGGTCCGGCAGAACGCCGTCGTCCCGCAGGTAGCCGATGACTCCTGTGGACAGCGCGCCGCGTCCTCGCGGAAGTGAAGGTCCTGTGTGTTGACGTGACATGGATTTCCTCCTGCCCCGGCATGCCCCGGAGTCACACGAACAACCGTGATCGACTGTACGCCGAACGCTCGCGACCAGCCTGTCCGCAGAGACGGCACCCCTGCGCGGGGCCCTACGGGCGGGTTTTCCGCGCCGTCCAGTCCAGGAGCCGTTCCACCGGCCAGGTGGTGACCACACGGTCCGCGGGTACGCCGCACTCCTCCGCCCGCGCACACCCGTGGATCTGCCAGTCCAGCTGCCCCGGGGCATGCGCGTCGGTGTCGATCGAGAGGAGGGCACCCGACGCGACCGCCTGCCGCAGCAGGCCGCGCGGGGGGTCGAGCCGCTCCGGCCGGCAGTTGATCTCCACAGCCGTGCCGGCCTCTGCACACGCCTCGAAGACCCGCTCCGCGTCGAACTCCGATTCCGGACGCTTCTTCCCACCGAGGAGCCGCCCCGTGCAGTGCCCCAGGATGTCCGCGTGCGGATTGCGTACGGCGGCGAGCATCCGCTCCGTCATCGCCCGCGTGTCCATGCGCAGCTTCGAATGGACCGAGACGACCACCACGTCGAGCCGCTCCAGCACGTCGGGCTCCTGGTCCAGCGAGCCGTCGTCGAGGATGTCGCACTCGATTCCGGTGAGCAGACGAAAGGGCGCCCACCGCTCGTTGAGCTCTGCCACGACGGACAACTGCTCGAGAAGCCGCTCGGTCGAGAGCCCGTTGGCCACGGTCAGCCTGGGGGAGTGGTCCGTGAGTACGGCCCACTCGTGACCGAGCTCGGCCGCCGTCCGGCCCATTTCCGCGATCGGGCTTCCCCCGTCGGACCAGTCAGAGTGCAGGTGGCAGTCCCCGCGGAGGGCCGCGAGGAGCTCCTCGCCGCCGGAGGCCAACGGCGCGGACGCCTCTTCCTCCAGCACTTCGAGATAGCCGGGCGTGGCGCCCTCCACCGCCTCACGGATCACCTTGGCCGTCTTCGGCCCGATGCCGCGCACCGTCTCCAACGAGCCGTGCGCCACCCGCTGGGCGACCTCCTCGCCGTCCATGGAGCTGATCGCCTCCGCCGCCGTGCGGAAGGCCTTCACCCGGTACGTGGCCGCCTGGGACCGCTCCAGGAGGAACGCGATCCGCCGCAGTGCGTCTGCCGGATCCATGTCAGGGCCGCGCGGTGTGATGAGGGTGCCCGTGCGTACGGCGGGCTTCCTTCATCTCCGCCTCGTAGAGATGGCGCCGCCCACCCACGAGCTCCCGGCGTACCCGCTCCTCGACCGCGACGAACGGCCGGTAGTACGTGTCGTCGTACGCCTCGACGATCTGAAAGGTCCAGCAGCCGGGGATGACGTTGCGGCCCAGGATCTCCCGCTCCACCAGGTCGGCCTGGGCCGCGTGACCACCCATCCGGAGCAGCTCGACCGCCCGGTCCAGCGTCAGATCCGCACCGCCCGTGAGCTGGTGGAACCCGTAGAGCTGCCCTCGTGCACGCTCCACCCCTTCCAACGCCTCCGTCAGCGCTCCGAGCGCCTCGACGGTCGTGTCGTCGGCCCCGGACGGCCGAACGTGGTCTTCCTCGGGCCCGTCGGGGCCGCGGCTCTCACTCATGCATACGACTGTGCACGCGTCCAGGGCGATGCGTCCCGCCGGAACGGCGAAAGGGTGAGAGCTTCTCCGGTCGCTCCCCGTCCGCCGAGGTGCGGCAGAACCGATTCTGATCAGACTGGGTCTCATGGCAGAGAACAGTCGCGCCCGATCCGGGCGCACAACGAAAACGGCAGCCCCACGCTCCTCGTCCCGACGCGGCCCCGAGCACGCTGCCCGTGCTGCCTGCGAGAGCCTCGAAAGACTGATCTGCCACCCCGCGGAGGGGGTGTCGGCGGTGCGGCGGAACGACGACGGATGGTGTGTCGTCGTGGACGTGCTCGAAGTGCCCCGCATCCCGGACACCACGAGCCTGCTGGCCTCCTACGAGGTGCAGATCGACGAGCGGGGCGAACTCACGGAGTACAGCCGAGTCCGCCGTTACCGGCGTGGCTCCGCCGACGAATGACCCGTTTCGCCTCTCCCCCGGAAGGACGCTCCATGACCACGACCATGTACGCCGACGAAGTCGCCCCGTGCCCGCCCCGGGCCGGCACGCTCTACGACGTTCTGGAACTCATCCTCGACCGCGGCATGGTCATCGACGTGTTCATCCGGGTGTCGCTGGTCGGCATCGAGATCCTCAAGATAGACGCGCGCATCGTCATCGCGAGTGTGGACACCTATCTGCGCTTCGCCGAGGCGTGCAACCGGCTCGACCTGGAGCGCGACTCCGGCAGCACCACCATCCCCGAGCTGCTCGGCGGACGCGCCGCCAAGTCCATGGGCAAGCGGAAGGTTCGCAAGGCGGCGGAGTCCGTCGGCGACTCCGTACGCAAGGCCGTGGGGAGCGGTGACGATGACGACGACGAGGAAGAGCGGCCGAAGAAGCGCAGGGCCCCCGCGCGCGACGGGGCGAGCCGACGCCAACGCGCGGAGGCGTGAGCCGTGACCGAGAGCCGTGTGTACGTGTACGCGATCATCCCGGCGGGAGCGAAGCTTCCGGCCGACGCGGTCGGCGTGGGCAGCCCGCCCGCCGGGCTGCGGCTGGTCGGTGACGGGCGCGTCACCGCAGTCGTGAGCGACGCGCCGGAGCAACTGCGGGCGCGCCGACGTGACCTGATGGCGCACCAGGACCTGCTGCTGCGCCTCTCGGGAAGCGGCCCCGTGCTGCCCATGCGGTTCGGTGTGATCGCACCGGACGAGGCGTCGGTCCGTGCCCAGCTGGCCGGATCGCAGAGCGAGCACCTGGCGACCCTCCACCACCTGGACCGGAGCGTGGAGATCAACGTGAAGGCGCTCCCCGCCCAGGACGCGCTCGCGGCTGTCGTCGCCGAGGAGAAGAACGTACGGCGGCTACGCGAAGAGGTCCGCCGCCGCCCCGGTTACGAGGCCAACGTCCGGCTCGGTGAGGCCGTGGCGACCGCGCTGTCCCGCCGAGCGGCCGAGGCCGGGAAGAAGCTCCTTCACCAGCTCACGCCCATGGCCCGCGAGGTGGCTGCCGGGCCCGAGGTTCTCGGTTGTGCGCTCAACGTGTCCTTTCTCGTCGACCGGAAGGAGAGCGACGCCTTCCGGTCGACGGTGCAGCGGTTCGCCGACGCGCACAGGGAGCGCGTCGAGCTTCGCGTCGCGGGGCCGCTGCCCTGCTACAGCTTCGTCCCCTCCCGTGCTCCGCGGCCGACGGTCTCGAGGGTCTGACATGGGACTGTTCACCGGCCTGCTCCTCCTGCCCCTCGCGCCGGTCCGCGGCGTGATCTGGGTCGCCGAGAAAGTGAATGACGCGGCCGACCGCGAGCTGCACGACCCGGGTGTGATCCGGGCCCAGCTCGCGGCGCTGAATCAGGAGCTCGAGGACGGCAACGTCGGCCTGGAGGAGTTCGAACGGGAAGAGGCGGAGCTCCTCGACCGGCTCTATGCCGGACAAGCCCGCCCCGCGCCGAACCATCGAAGGTGACTCACTCATGGAAGATCAGACAAAGGTGACGCTCGCAGCAGCCGTTGTGGGCGGATACGTACTCGGGCGCACGAAGAAGGGGCGCGTGGCGCTCTCCGTCGCGACCTATCTGGCGGGCAGGCGCTTCGGCCTGGAACCGCGCCAGCTCGCAGCCGAAGGCATGCGCAGGCTGGGCGAGATGCCGCAGTTCGCCGAACTGCAGGACCAGTTGAAGGGCGAGGTCCTCGACTCCGGGAAGAAGGCACTGACAGCGGCGGCCGACAGAGGCATGAACACGCTGGCCGATGCCCTCAGCGACCGGACGGCGCGGCTGGGGGAGCCCGACGACGAGGACGAGGACGAGGACGAATACGAGGGCGAGTACGACGAGGACGAGCCCGAGGACGAGGAGTACGAGGACGAGGAAGAGCAACCAGAGGAGGACGAAGAGGAAGACGAGGAAGAGCAACCAGAGGAGGACGAAGAGGAAGACGAGGACGAGGAAGACGAGGAAGACGAGGAAGAAGAACCGGAAGAGGACGAGGAAGAAGAGGACGAAGAAGAAGAGGAGGAGGAGCCGGAGGAGCCGCGGCCGAGCCCTCGCAGGGCCTCCGGTGAGGCAGCTGGCAAGAAAGCGGCGGCGAAGAAGCAGCCCGCTGCGAAGAAGGCCGCCGCCAAGAAGACCCCGGCGAAGAAGGCTGCAGCGAAGAAGCCGGCACCGGCCAAGAAGACCGCTGCAAAGAAGGCCGCAGCGAAGAAACCGGCAGCGAAGAAGGCAGCACCGGCCAAGAAGAAGGCGGCGGCCAAGAAGTCGGCTCCGGCGAAGAAGTCCGCGGCCAGGAAAGCGCCTGCCAAGAAGTCGGCTCCGGCCAAGAAGTCGTCGGCCAAGAAGAGTGCTTCAGGCAAGAAGGCGACGTCATCGAAGCGAGCCGCGTCACAGCGCGGCGCACGGCGGAGGTAGGCAACAATGGCCAGGACGGAAAAGGACGAGCCCGAGTCGGAAGCCTCGGGCATGGACCGCCTTCGCGGGGAGCTCTCGAACTTCGTCGGCGCGCAGACCGGCAAGCTCGCGCAGAAGGCCGGCGAAAAGCTGACCGGTCTCACGGGGCAGCTCACCGACATCGCCGAGAACGGCGGCTCGCTACCGTCGATCGCCTCTCGCGTCATGCAGGGCGAATCGCCGGTGAAGGCCTTTGTCTCGGAGAAGGCCGGGGACGTCAAGGACAAAGTCGTGGACAAGGCCAAGGACGCGTTCGGGGGCGGGAAGGGCAAGAGCCAGTCCGGCGGGGGCAAATCGATGAACATCATCGAGGTCCTCGATGTGGGAGTGCCACTGCGGGACGCGTACGACCACTGGACGCGGTATGACAAGTTCGGCAGCTTCACCAAGGGCGTTCAGAGCGTCTCGATGGATGAGGAGATGTCGAGCGACTGGAAGGTCAAGATCGGCCCTTCCTCGCGCGGATTCAAGGCGACGGTCCAGGAACAGATCCCTGACGACCGGATCGTGTGGACCTCCGAGGGAGCCAAGGGCTCCACGCGCGGTTGTGTCAGCTTCCACGAACTGGCGCCGAGCCTCACCAGGATCGTCCTCGTGATCGAGTACTACCCCTCGGGATTCTTCGAGAAGACCGGCAACCTGTGGCGGGTACAGGGCCGGCGCATGCGACTCGACTTCAAACACTTCCAGCGGTTCGTCACGCTCACCGATGAGGAACCCGAGGGCTGGCGCGGCGAGATCCGCGACGGGGAAGTCGTCATGTCGCACGAAGAGGCTGAGGAGAAAGAGGAAGCCGAGAACGAGGAGTCCGAGGAATCGGACTACGAGGACGAAGAGGAGCCGGAGGGGGACGAGGAGGAAGAGGAACCGGAGGACGAGGAGGAGGACGAAGAAGAGCCCGAGGAGGAATACGAGGAGGACGAGGAACCAGAAGACGAGGACGAAGACGAAGAAGAGGAGGGCGAGGAACCAGAAGACGAGGACGAAGACGAAGAGCCCGAAGAAGAGGAGGAGGAAGAGGAAGAAGAGGAACCCGCACCCAGGAAGCGACGCGGACGGAGGGCCTCGAGGTGACTGATCTCGACGTCGGGCGGGAGGCGTACCCCATTCCGGGGCCGCAGAACACCAACCTCGCGGACATCCTCGAACGCGTTCTCGACAAGGGCATCGTCATCGCGGGTGACATCAAGATCGACCTTCTCGACATCGAGCTGCTCACCATCCGGCTTCGCCTCTTCGTGGCCTCCGTCGATACCGCGAAGAAGGCCGGAATCGACTGGTGGGAAACGGATCCCGCGCTGAGTTCGCGCGCTGCCCGCAACTCCCTCCTGGACGAGAACCGTGAATTGCGCGAGCGTCTGGAAGCGCTCGAATCCAAGACGGACGAGACGTCGGACAAATGATGAGCAGGGAGAATCGAATCACATGACGGAGCGGGGACCCGGACAGCCTTCGGACAGAAGCGCCCTCTATGTATTCGCGGTGTGCGACGCACCGGATCCGGCAGTGTTCGCGGGCCTGCCGGGTGTCGCGGCCGGCGAACCGCTGCGCCTGCTGCGTTTCGGTGCGCTGACCGCGATCGTCCAGTCCGTCCGGGCGGCCGATTTCACGGACGAGGTGTGGCAGGCCCGTATGTCGGACCGGGACGAGCTGGAACGATACGCACGTGCGCACCACGACGTCGTGTCGGCAGCAGCCGCGTCGTGCCCCACCGTCCCTCTTCCGCTCGCCACCCTCTATCACGGGGAGGGCCGGGCCCGGCAGGCTCTCCTCGACGAGACCGTCCGCTTCAGCACCGCTATGGAGCGCACGGCGGGCCATTCCGAGTGGGGAGTGAAGGTCTACGCGGCCGATGCCCCGGTGCCCGGCCCGAGCGCGGCTCCCCTCCGGCCGGAGACGCCGGCCGGACGCTCCCGCCCGGCCCCCGGAGCCGGTCTGGCCTATCTGGAACGCAAGCGGGGAGTGCAGGCTCGGCGCGAACAGCGACATGAGGACGCCCTCCGGCTGGCCGAAACGGTGGATGCCGCGTTCGGGAACCTCGCCGCCGCCGGGCGCCGCCTGCGGCTGCACGCTCCCGAACTCGTCGGAGAGGGACGCGTCCAGGTGCTCAACGCCACCTACCTCGTGGCGGAGCACCGCGGAGCCGAACTCCAGGCGCTCACCCGGTCACTGAGGGACGCGACCGGGGCCGGGATCGACATCTCCGGGCCCTGGGTGCCGTACTCCTTCGTAGGTGAGGTGTAGAGATGGAACGCGAGCTGGTGCCCTGGGACAACCCCGAGCCACTGAGCGGACCCATCGGGGTGCCGCTCGTCGATCTGCTGGACCGGGTCCTGGCGACGGGCGTGGTGATCAGCGGTGACCTGGTGATCGCTATCGCGGACGTTCCGCTCGTGCGGTTGTCGCTCCACGCCCTGCTCTCGTCCGTCAACGAACGCGTTCCGGCTCCCTGGGCGGACGGAGGCCCGCTGTGACCACTTCACGACTCGACGTCGACTCGGACCAGTTGGGGCGCGATCTCGTCGCCCTGGTGCTGACAGTGGTGGAACTGCTGCGGCAGCTGATGGAGCGGCAGGCCATCCGCCGTATCGATCAGGGGGACCTCACCGACAGCCAGGTGGACGAGATCGGCACCACGCTCATGCTGCTCGACCAGCGAATGGCCGAACTCTGCGAACAGCACGGGGTGCGTCCCGAGGACCTCAACCTGGACCTGGGGCCGCTGGGAACACTCCTGCCCCGCGATTGACGTGGACGGAAACCCGACGTTCACAGAAGCAACTGGATGCGCTCGGATCTGGGCGTTATGACCACAAAGGCATATGCTCATATATGTCCACAATGTCCGCACGGGGTGTTCGTTCCGGAGGCAGTCATGATCATCATCGGAGCCATCCTTCTGATTCTCGGCCTGGTGACGGGTCTCGGCGTCCTGTGGACCATCGGGATCATCCTGCTCGTGATCGGGCTCGCCCTTTGGCTCCTGGGTGCCGTGGGGCACGCGGTCGGAGGTCGTCGGCATTACTGGTGATGTCGCCTCGGGCATGTTTGAGGTGAGGGTGGCGGGGCAAAGCCCAAGTGGCGCGGGAGCGCTCCCACGCCGGTGGATCCCCCCACCTCCCTCGAAATGGAGATCGCACCATGATCTGTCATGATCGCGTCAATTTAGGCGGCTGGGTGCTGCGTCTGAGTGGCGTATTCGTCGCTGCCCTTCTCTGTCTCCTCCCGTGGACAGGCACCGCGAGCGCCCACGGCTCCGTAGTCGACCCGGCCTCCCGCAACTACGGTTGCTGGCTGCGCTGGGGCGATGACTTCCAGAACCCGGCCATGGAGCAGGAAGACCCCATGTGCTGGCAGGCGTGGCAGGCCGACCCGAACGCCATGTGGAACTGGAACGGGCTGTACCGCAACGGATCCGGTGGCAACTTCCCGGCCGCCGTGCCCGACGGCCAGCTGTGCAGCGGTGGCCGGGCGGAGAGCGGACGGTACAACTCCCTCGACACCGTGGGCGCGTGGAAGACCACCGACATCACCGGTGACTTCACCGTGAAGCTGTACGACCAGGCCAGTCACGGCGCCGACTACTTCCAGGTGTATGTCACCCGGCAGGGATTCGACCCCGCCACGGAGGCCCTGACCTGGGGCGACCTGCAGCTGGTCGCGGAGACGGGCAGCTACGCCCCCAGCCAGAACTACGAGATCCCCGTGAGCACCTCGGGTCTCAGCGGCCGTCATGTCGTCTATACGATCTGGCAGGCGTCGCACATGGATCAGGCGTACTTCCTCTGCAGTGACGTGAACTTCACCTGATCCTTCCGCAGTGCTCCCGACCCGGACCCCGCCGGCCGTACCTGACCGGCGGGGTCATCGAACGACCGTGCGTCCGGGCGTGTGTGCGTCTGTCAGGTGATCGATTGGCGGTCCGGTCGGGGCCGTCCTAACGTCGATGAATGAACGTCTCCGTTCTCCCCTGACTTGTTTGGCGACTAGTGCTATGACCAGATCGCAAGCGAAGTCTGCGCCTGTTACCGGATCCCCGGAACGGGGCAACGGTAATGGGATCGCCCTGCTCGTCATCGCCTCGTGCCAGCTGATGGTGGTCCTCGACGTCACCATCGTGAACATCGCTCTGCCGCACATCCAGTCCTCCCTCGGGTTCTCGACCGAGAGCCTGTCGTGGGTGATCAACGCCTACACCCTGACCTTCGGCGGGCTGCTTCTGCTCGGTGGGCGGCTGGGTGACATCCTGGGGCGCCGCAGAGTCTTCATCTTCGGTGTGCTGCTCTTCGTGGTGGCCTCGCTGCTGGGCGGCCTCTCGCAGGATTCCTGGCAACTGCTCGCGGCGCGTGCCCTGCAGGGTGTGGGCGGCGCGATCGCCTCACCGACCGCGCTCTCCCTCATCACCACGACCTTCCGCGAAGGACCCGAGAGGAACCGGGCGTTCGGGGTGTTCGCGGCGGTGTCGGCGGGCGGAAGCGCGATCGGCCTGCTCGCCGGCGGTCTACTGGTCGAGTGGCTCGACTGGCGCTGGGTGCTCTTCGTCAACATACCCATCGGCCTGCTGATCGCCCTCGGCACGCCTCGCCACATCAAGGAGTCCGAGCGGCATCCCGGCCACTTCGACCTCCTCGGGGCGCTCACCTCCACCCTCGGCATGGTGCTGCTCGTCTACGGCTTCATCCGGGCCTCCGAGGACGGCTGGAGCGACAGCCTGACCATCGCCTCCTTCGGCGCCGCCGTGGTGTTCCTCCTGGTCTTCCTGGCCGTCGAGCGCCGGTCGAGGCAACCCATCACGCCCCTGCGCATGTTCAGCGACCGCAACCGCTCCGGTGCCTACGCGATGATGCTGAGCCTGGCCGCGGCGATGTTCGGCATGTTCTTCTTCCTGACCCTCTTCGTGCAGAACATCCTCGACTTCAGCCCACTGCGCGCCGGGCTGGCCTTCCTGCCCGTGAGCGCGATCATCGCGATCAGCGCGGGGCTCGCCTCGCGGCTGCTGCCCCGATGGGGCCCCAAGCCCTTCATGGTGACGGGTGCGATCCTGGCCGCGGTGGGGCTCGCCTGGCTGACACGGACCGACGTCCACAGCACCTACCTGGGCAGCATCCTCGGCCCCATCCTGGTCTTCGGATTCGGCATGGGCATGCAGTTCGTGTCGCTGACCCTGATGGCGGTCTCGGGTGTGGCGCCGAGAGAGGCGGGGGCCGCGTCGGGAGTCCTCAACGCCACCCAGCAGGTCGGCGGTTCGCTGGGGCTGTCCATCCTGGTCACGGTCTTCGGCACGGCCAGCCGCAACGAGGCGACGGATCAGATCCCGCGCTTCCTGGCCGAGGCGACCCCCGCGCAGCAACTGGAGTTCCGCAGGACGGGTGAGCTCCCCGCACCGTGGGGTGATCAGGTACTGGCTTCCGGTGTCTCCAGCGCGTTCATCGCCGCCGCCGTCTTCTCCGTCGTCGCGGCGCTGGTGGCTCTGCTGGTCATCCAGGTCCGAGCCTCCGATCTGGAACGCCTGCGGGGCGGAGGGGCCATGGGCCCGCCGCCGGCCGAGCAGGACGCTCCGGAAGCAGCCGCGGGTGGAAGGGACACGGATTCGGGCCGCGCCGACGATGCGCGCGACCCCGGAGTTCCGACACGAAAGAGAGACGGAGGCGAAGGTTCCCCTCCACTTGGATAGGGTGCCGTTCGCCATCAGTGTCCTTCGGGGGAGAGCAAGTAGATGAGTGGTCAGCAGCAGGACCGGGGCAACGGCTCCCAGATCTTTCAGCCACTGGCAGGGGACGACCCGGCCACGATCGCCGGATACCGGATCGCGGCCAAGCTCGGCGCGGGCGGGATGGGCAAGGTCTACCTGTCGTACACACCTGGCGGGCGGCCCGTAGCGATCAAGGTGATCCGCCCCGAATTCGGCGAGGACGCGGAATTCCGGCGCCGCTTCGCCCAGGAAGTGCAGTCCGCGCAGCGGGTGCAGGGCCTGTTCACCGCGCCCGTGATCGATGCCGACACCGAGGGAGCACAGCCCTGGCTGGCGACCGCGTACGTGCCCGGCCCCTCCCTCGCCGACGCGGTCGCCGCACACGGAGCACTGCCCGTACAAGCGGTGCTCCTGCTGATCGCGGGCATGGCGGAGGCTCTCCATGTCATCCACGGCGCGGGCATCGTCCACCGCGACCTGAAGCCCTCCAACGTGCTGCTCGCCGCCGACGGGCCCAGGGTCATCGACTTCGGGATCGCCTACGCGGCCGACGCGACCTCGCTCACCGGCAGTGGGGTGACCATCGGCACGCCGTCGTTCATGGCGCCCGAGCAGGCCGCCGGCCGCAAGGTGACCCCGGCCACCGACATCTTCGCCCTCGGCCAGGTGGCGGCGTACGCGGCGACGGGTGCCCCGGCCTTCGGCGAGGGGACCTCGCACGGAGTGCTCTACCGGATCGTGCACGAGGAACCGGACCTCACCGGGGTCCCTGAGCGGCTCACGGAACTCGTCACCCGTTGTCTCACCAAGGATCCCGCGGGCAGGCCGTCGATCGCCGAGATCATCGAACTGTGCCGGACCGCGAACGCGGAGACGGTCCTGCGCCGTCCCGAGGACTGGCTTCCCGCGCCGGTGGCCGCCGACATCACCGTGCGCGCGGCCGCCCCCGCCCCCGTCCAGACCCCGCCGCCCCCGGCCACCGCCCCGGGCGCGGCGTACTCTCCCACCGTCCCCGCCTCCCCGGCACCGGTCGCGCATTCCCCGGCCACACCGCCCCAGGGATTCGGGCCGCCGCAGCCCTACCCGCGCCATCAGCCCCAGCACCCCACGCAGCCGTCCGGCGCGCAGGGCCATGCCTATGCACCCACCCGGCATCCTTCGCCTTCGCAGCCGTATCCCGGGCCCGGGCGTCCCACGCCCGCCCCCGTGAGCCAGACCGCCCCGCCGAAGAAGAGCACGAGCAGGCGCGCTCTGTTCATCGCTCTCGCGGCCGCACTGGTCTTCGGCATGGCGGGCGGCGGCACGGCGTACCTGCTGAGCAAGGACGACGAGAAGCAGACACAGGGCGGGAGTTCGCCCCAGAGCGGGCAGAAGGAGACGCCGAGCGGGACGCCGGGCCCGGACGCCAAGCCCGCGGACACCTCGGACGACGGAGCGGAGGAGAAGCCCACCCCCGAGCCCGCCGAGTACAACGGCATCAACCTCACCGCCGGCTACCACCTGACCCTCGCGGACGAGGACGTACGGCCCCAGGAAGGCGAGGACGCCGGGTACGAACTCTCCTACGACACAGGCGGATACCTCGACGCGGAGAGCACCGACGGAAAGCTGGTGCTGCTCGACCCGTCCCAGGAGGGTTCCCTCGAGGCCTGCCGGTCGGACACCAGGTTCACCGAGAACATCGACACCGAGAAGCTGTCGAAGGGCCGTCAGGTCTGCGTTTTCACGGGCAGCGGCCACATCGGTCTGGTGACGGTGCAGGGCTTCTCGGCAGAGGACTCACCGAGCAAGTACATGACCCTGGACCTGACGGTCTGGCGCAACGCGGCCGTCTGACGGACCGCACCGACCGGCGGCGGCGGTGGGGCGTTCCCGGCCCCACCCCCGCCTTCAGCCGGTGCGGGTGTCAGGCCAGATTCACGAGACGGATGTAGCGCACCCAGTCCCAGTGGGGCCCGGGATCCGTGTGGTCGCTGCCGGGCACCTCGTGATGACCGATGATGTGCGCGCGGTCCTTGGTCAGGCCGTAGCGGTCGCAGATGTCCGCCGTGAGCCTCGCCGAGCGCTCGTACATCGTGTGGGTGAAGTACGACGGCTGGTCGACCCAGCCCTCGTGCTCGATGCCGATACTGCGCGTGTTGTAGTCCCAGTTCCCCGCGTGCCAGGCGACGTTCCGCTCCCGCACGCACTGGGCCACGAGCCCGTCCCCCGAGCGCACCACGTAGTGGGCGGACACCTTGCCGGCCGGATTCTGGAAGATGCCGATCGTCTCGGTGAACGTCTGCTGGGCGACATGGATGATGACGCGGTCGACGGGATGGTCCGAAGGACGGCTCGCCACCGTGTAGTTGGATGAGGATGCCGGAGCCCACTGGGCACCGGGGTGGTCCGTGTCCGCCGTCGGCACGGCCACGGCGCGGGCCGAGGCCGGAAGGAGCGCCGCGGTGGCCGTCACCGCGGCGCTCTGAAGAATCCGTCTGCGCTGCATCGGTGCTCCTGTGCGATGGACGTGTGTCCGGTCTACGGCACAACACGCCCCGCCCCACCCGTACGGTTCCGCCCCGGAGAGCACCGTATGTGCCGGGGCGCATCGGCAACCCGCGCGCCCCGGCACTCAGGAGCCGGACTGCACCCCGGCCAGGGCGGACGCGGGATCGTCCTCCGCAGGGCCCGCCGGGATCCACCGACCGCGCTCCTTGGCGTACGGCCACCATCGCCCGTCGGGCCCGTACCGCAGCTGCGTACCGGAACCGACCACCGTCCAGCGGTTGTCGGCGGCACGGAGCTGCGGGCCCTCGCCCTCCTCCCACGCGGAGGCGAGCTGCGCCCGGGCACGTGCGAGTTCGTCGGGTCGCGGCAGCCACCCCCCGTCGCACACCGCCAGCGCGGCCGTCCCGCCGTACCGCCAGGCCCGCACCGCGACGTCGAGGCCGGCCGGTCCGCGTCCGGCCACCGCACCGAGACGGGCCGCGAGACGGGCGTCGGGCCGGCCGTCGGCAGCAAGCCGCACGGCGTCCTGCTCCGGCGTCAGCACGGCTGCCAGGGGCTGCTGTCCGTGCCCTGCCGTCAGCGCCTCCGCGAGCATCACGAACGCCCGTACGGCGCTGTCCGCCGCCAGGAACTCCAGAGCCGAAGGGTCGACGCCCCCGGCCGGATCGGTCTCCGTGTCCAGCGACGGCGGCACGCCCGGCTCCGCCGGCAGGGGCGGGGGAGAGGGCAGCGGTGGCAGGATGTCCCGTGCCGCATACGCCTCGTCGGCCCGCACCCCGCGCGCCGCCGGACTCCCGGCCGACGACTCGTCACCCGTCCCGCGCACCGCACGGGCGGCGCTGCGCACCTGCAACTCGTCGAGCAGCCGCCGCTCGTCGCGACCCCGCAACAGCAGCAGCACGAAGGGGTCCTGGTCGAGCAGCCGCGCCACCTGGTAACACAGGGCACCCGTATGCGGACAGTGGTCCCAGGCCTCGCAGCTGCACTCCGGCTCCAGGTCGCCGATGCCCGGCAGCAGTTCGAGGCCGGCGGCGGCCGCGTCCTCCACCAGGTGCGGCGGCATCTCGCGGTCGAGCAGGGCGGCGATGTGCCCCGACCGCTCGGACGCCATGTCCAGGAACCTGTCCCACTCCTCCTCGCTCAGCTGCTGGAGCAGCACATCACTGCGGTACGCCGTCGAGTCGCGGTCCTGCACGACCGCTGTGATCCGGCCGGGCCGGACGGAAACCGCGCCGACCCCGCCCTCCCGGGCCACCCTCCGCCCCTTCTTGAGCTGCTGCCCGTCGAGCGCGGTGTCCTCCAAGGCCTTCAGCCACGCCCGCCCCCACCAGGAAGTGGCGAATCCCCGGCCCTGTGCGGGCGGCAGTGCGGCAAATGTGCGCTCCGGCTCGTAACCCTCGTTCATCGTGCGCCCCCTCGCAGCTCGACCAGTTCGGCCAGCTCCGCATCGCTCAGTTCCGTCAACGCGGCCTCGCCGCTGCCGAGTACCGCGTCCGCGAGCCCCTGCTTCCGGGCCAGCATGGCGGCGATCCGGTCCTCGATGGTGCCCTCCGCGATCAACCGGTGCACCTGCACCGGCTGGGTCTGCCCGATCCGGTACGCACGGTCGGTGGCCTGCGCCTCCACGGCCGGATTCCACCAGCGGTCGAAGTGCACGACGTGACCGGCCCGGGTGAGGTTGAGCCCCGTGCCAGCCGCCTTGAGCGACAGCAGGAAGACCGGTACCCCGCCTGCCTGGAACCGGTTCACCATGGCCTCCCGCTCGGCGACCGGCGTGCCACCGTGCAGGAACTGGGTGGGGACCCCGCGCGCCGCCAGATGCTGTTCCAGCAACCGGGCCATCCGTACGTACTGGGTGAACACCAGCACCCCGGCGCCCTCGGCCAGGATCGTGTCGAGCAGCTCGTCCAGCAGCTCCACCTTCCCCGAGCGGTCCACGATCCGTGGCTGTTCCTCCTTGAGGTACTGCGCGGGGTGGTTGCAGATCTGCTTGAGCGCCGTCAGCAGCTTCATGACCAGCCCGCGCCGGGCGAAGCCGTCGGCGCCGGAGATCTCATCGAGCGTCTCGCGTACCACCGCCTCGTACAGGCCGGCCTGCTCCGCCGTGAGCGACACGGCGCGGTCGGTCTCCGTCTTCGGCGGTAGCTCCGGAGCGATTCCGGGGTCGGACTTGCGGCGCCGCAGGAGGAACGGGCGGACCAGCGAGGCGAGCCGCTCGGCCGCGGCGGGGTCGTTGCCTCCCTCCACCGCGCTCGCGTAGCGGGTACGGAAGGTGCCGAGCCGCCCGAGCAGCCCGGGGGTCGTCCAGTCGAGGATGGCCCACAGCTCGGAGAGGTTGTTCTCCACCGGCGTCCCGGTGAGGGCGACACGGGCCCGCCCACCGACGGCGCGCAGCTGCTTCGCCGTCGCGGAGTGCGGGTTCTTGACGTGCTGTGCCTCGTCGGCGACGACGATGCCCCAGGACGTCTGCGCCAGGCGCGCGGCGTCGAGACGCATGGTGCCGTAGGTGGTGAGGACGAACTCGCCGTCCACCAGGCCTTCCAGCGAGCGCGACCCGCCGTGGAAGCGGCGCACCGGTGTCCCCGGGGCGAACTTCTCGATCTCCCGCTGCCAGTTGCCCATCAGGGAGGTGGGGCACACCACGAGCGTGGGCCCGGCAGCGGATTCGACGCCCTGCCGGTGAAGATGCAGGGCGATCAGCGTGATCGTCTTGCCGAGTCCCATGTCGTCGGCGAGGCAGCAGCCGAGACCGAGTGAGGTCATGGTGTGCAGCCAGTTGAGGCCACGCAGCTGGTAGTCGCGCAGACTCGCGTCGAGCGAGTCCGGCTGTCCGACCGCCCGGCGGTCCTCCGACTCGGGGTCGGCGATCCTCTCGCGCAACTGCTCGAGCCAGCCCGTCGCCGCCACTTCCACCCGGTGCCCGTCGACGTCGGTGGTTCCGGTCAGCACGGCCCCCAGTGCGTCGATGGGGGTGACCTTGCGGTCCTGGGTCCCGCGGGCCCGGCGGGCGTCCTCCGGGTCGATCAACACCCACTGGTCACGCAGTCTGACCAGCGGTCGGCCCGCCTCCGCGAGCTGGTCGAGCTCCGCGCGGCTCAGGTTCCTGTTGCCCAGCGCGAACCGCCAGTCGAACGCCAGCAGTGCGTCGGCCGAGAGGAAGGAGGGAGTGCCCCCTCCCGTCCGTGCGGTCGCCGCGCCGTCGTCCTGCGGGCCGATCACCGCTCGCGCGGTGAGCTTCCTCGACAGCTCCCTGGGCCAGTGCACCTGGACGCCCGTCGCGGCGAGCGCTCTGGCCGCCGGGCCCAGCAGTTCGGCGATCTCCTCGTCGGCAGGCTCGACCGCGTCCGGGACCGCGGCCGACAGAAGGGGCGCCAGCGGGGGCCAGGCCCGGGCGGCGCGCCGCAGGGCGAGCAGGGCGTCCATGCGGGCGCGCGGACCGAACAGTGCGGCGGCGGGGGAGCGGTCGGCCCACACGTCCGCCGCGTCGGCGACGTGGGCGGGGTCCTGGACGCTGTGGATCTGCAGGACCGCACGGAACGAGGGGGCGCGGCCGGCGTCCTCCACACCGTCCGTGTCGACCGCATCGCCAAGCCCCGAGACCTCGACACGGAGGGAAAGCCGCACGCCCGCATCATGACCGGCCGCGACATCGGCCGCCCACGGCCGGAGCTCCGGCAGATGCTGCGCCTCCGGCGAGGCGAACGCCGCTGTCCCCGTGGCCAGTCCGGCCGCCGGGGTGCGTGGGAGTCCGTCCACCACCGCGTCGAGGAACGACCGCAGCAGTGACTCCGGTTCGGCGAGCATCACGGGTTCGGCCGCGGGGTCGAGCGGCACCGCATGTGCATCGGGCGGCATGGAAGCCGCCAGCACCCGGATCCGCTCCAGATCGTCTGCCGTCAGCGGACCGGCCCGCCAGGCATCGCGGTCGGTGGGGCTCAGCCCGGGGAGCAGCAGTCCACGCGCGACGAGTTGGAGGGCGAGGACGCCGGCAGCGCCCCAGAACGCCGCGGAAGGGGAGGAACGGGAGTCCGCCCGCGCCCGTGTCAGGACCGGCAGCGCGTCCCGCACAGGCAACAGCAACGCAGGGACCGCATAAGGGCGGACATCGCCTCCGACGACCGTCAGCTCCGCCGGACTCCCTGCTTCACCGGGAGGGGTGCTACCGTCCGCATTCCAGAACGCGATCAGGCCGGTACGGGCCGGATCCGCGGGGAGGAAGACTGCGGAGCAGCGGGACAGTTCAGAGATCTCGTTGAGCGTTGCCGCAGGGAGCCTGTGCACAGCGATGTCAGATTCCTCAAATTTGACTAGTGAGCCCGGGGTTCGCCGAGGGTACTCCACCCACGGCCCGTTCCGGGAGAAATGCCCAGTGATCCACCTCACTCATTTCTGCCTTCTGAAGCTTGGGGTGCAGCCCGCGACACCACCGGACAGGGGGATTTCCCCCGTATGACCGGGGTGATGGCGCCATGGCTGCCGCAGGCCCGCTCTCCGTACGTTTGACGAGGTCAGCGCAGATGCCCAGAAACCGGAGACTTCATGCCCCAGGCGGTAGCAGCCACCGTTGCGCAACACATCGGCGACGGATCGGAGGGTCCGGCGGTCCCGCCGGCCACCGGAAGTGATTTCGCACCGCTCCTGAAGACCGTCAAGGGGCAGGGGCTCCTGGAACGGCGCACGGGCTGGTACGCGGCGGGGATCGCCGCCAACCTGGTCGCTCTCGGAGCCGTGATCACCGGCATGGTGCTCCTCGGCGACACCTGGTGGAACCTGTTCCTCGCCCTGCCGCTGGCCGTGCTGTGGACCCGCACGGCCTTCTTCGGGCACGACGCGGGCCACGCCCAGATAACCGGCGACCGCAAGGCCGGCCGGATCGTCGGTCTCGTCCACGCCAATCTGCTCCTCGGAATGAACGAGGCCTGGTGGAACGACAAGCACGTACGCCACCACGCCAACCCCAACCACATAGACAAGGACCCCGACGTCGGGGTGGGCGCGCTGGTGTGGACCCAGAAGCAAGCCGCCCAGCGGGAGGGGTTCGCCCGCTGGCTCACCCGCAACCAGGCGCGGCTCTTCTTCCCGATGCTGCTCCTCGAAGGCATCGCGCTCAAGATCTACGGCTTCCAGTTCCTGCGACGGCAGCCCGCCCGTGATCGCCTGCTGTCCGGCCTTCTGCTGACCGGTCACCTCGCGCTGTACGCCACGCTGCTCCTGACCGTCATGTCCCCGGGCAAGGCCGTGGTCTTCGCCCTCGTGCACCACGCTCTGTTCGGTCTGCACCTGGGAATGGCCTTCGCTCCGAACCACAAGGGCATGGAGATGCCGGACCCCGACGGTGACCGCTGGGGGCACCTGCAGCGCCAGGTCCTCACCTCGCGGAACGTGAAGGGGGCCGTGCTCACCGACTGGTTCCTCGGCGGCCTCAACTACCAGATCGAGCACCACCTCTTCCCGAGCATGCCGCGCCCGCACCTCAGGCTCGCCCAGCCGCTGGTGAAGGCGCACTGTGCCTCGATCGGGATGCCGTACGCGGAGACAGGCATCATCGAGTCCTACCGGCAGGCGCTGGAGCACATGCACGAGGTCGGCGAGCCGCTCCGGTAGCCGTCGCGGTGCTCGTGCCGCGCAGCCGGAACCGACTGACGCTCGCAGGCGTTGTCTCACCAGGAGCGGCCCCGGCCGCGGAGGAGGCACGGATCATGTCGAACGGTGCAAAGATCGCCATCGGGGGAGTCGTCGCGGCAGTCGTCCTGATTCCGTTCATCGGATTCTGGTGGTCGCTGCTGGTCCTCATCGGCGTACCCACGGTCGGGTACCTGATGCTCGACCCGTCGCAGAGGCGCAGGCTCCGCAGGATCAGCCGCAAGGAGATAGGGCGCTGAACAGCACGGTCATCGCGGTCAGCAGCAACGGCGACTACTCCTTCACCAAGCCGAACAGGGGCAGCGTCACGCTCCTCGCCGGACTCGGTGTGGAGGGGGACGTCCACGCCGGTGTCACGGTGAAACACCGCTCGCGGGTCGCCCAGGACCCGACGCAGCCCAATCTGCGTCAGGTCCATCTCATCCACCAGGAGCTCTTCGCCGAACTCAGGAACGCGGGATTCGAGATCCGCCCGGGCGACCTCGGGGAGAACATCACCACGAGCGGAATCGATCTCCTCTCGCTCCCCGTGGGCACGCTGCTCCACCTCGGCGGCGAAGCCGTCGTCGAGGTGACCGGCCTGCGGAATCCCTGCCTGCAGATCGAGAACTTCCAGAACGGACTGCTGAAGCGGGTCGTCGGCCGGACGGACAACGGCACCGTCGTCCGCAAGGCCGGAATCATGGGCGTCGTCACCGCGGGCGGAGTCGTGCTGCCCGGCGACGCCGTCGAGATGGAGCTTCCCGACGGGCCGCACCGTCCACTGGAGCGCGTGTAGCACACACGGGCGAGCCTCGGCCGCCCGTGTGCACGGGGCGGGTCAGGACGGCCGGACAGCCAGTTCGTCGAGCGACTTCAGCAGGCCCGGCAGCTCCGGGCCGCGGCCGACCGTCATGATCTCGCCCGGCTCCTCGTCCAGCAGGATGAACGCGATGTCGTCGGTCCTGGCGACCAGGGACCAGCCAGGGCCGTCGGCCCGCAGTGTCCGGGCCCCGCCAGGGGCGAACGAGGAGCGGATCCGGCCGGGCGGGGGCGGAGATTCGACATACGCCCGGGCCGCTTCGAGTGCCTTGCGTACGCCGGGGTGCTGCCCGGAAGCGGCGGGCTCCACCGTGCTCCTCGCTTCCCCGGCGAGGGCTTCCCCCTCGGGGGCCTCGGTGTCCGGAGCTTCTCCGGCCGGCCCGGGCTCCTCGGGCCGGACGAACTCGGTCTCGTCGTCGATCTGCCCGCGCCACGCGGCCCACTGCAGGGCTATCTCGTCCGCGCCGAGACGCCGCTGCGGAGCCCCCCAGACCTCGGTGTCCGGCGGCGTCAGCGGCGCCGAGCCCTCATCGTCCGGGCCGGGCAGCGGGTCATGCGGCTCGGGGACGCCGGGCGCGGCGACCGACAGTGCGAGCGGCCACCCCGGGAGGGCGCAGACCACCGAGCGGTCGTCGGGGGAGAGGTCGTACTCCATCCCGCAGTCCCACGAGGCGATGGCGACAGCCACCAGCGAGACGTCCTCGACGACCACCGTCCACCGGGCACCGCCGCTGTCCTGGCCGAGCACGAGGCCGTACCCCTCGGCATACGGCTCCAGACCGAGCGCGGCGCACGCGGCCACGTAGTCGTCGCCGAGCACGCTGGGGAACTGCGCGGGCGTCAGCAGCACCGCGGTCAGCACAAACAGCGCGTCGTCGTCGGCGACCGTGTCGTCCGTCGCAGCCACAGCACCCACCCTCATCCCTGATCGCTTGGTCCGTCGGCGCACCTTAACTACTCGGTAACCCTGTCGTCGAGGCCCTGACAAGCGAAAACGGCCACGCTCCCAGAGCGAGGCACCGGTCACCGGGGCGCGCCGCAGCGCCCCTCGTGCCGTGGTGCCGGCCTGCCCGGCACACGTAGGGTGGTGACTCCGGCCGACGAGGGGGACAGCATGGTGAAGCGGTTCGAACGTCTGCGGGAGATCCAGCGACTTGACCCGGAGAGGGACTTCCTCGAGATCTACCGGCTCACCGTTTCGTACGAATTCCCCTGGGACATCACCCGCGCTCTCGAACTCGCCCTGTATCGCACGTATGCCGTCCCCAGCATCGGCCGACTGCTCGCCGAGACCGGCGAACTGACGGAACGTTCACAGAAGAGGTACGACGACACCGCACTTCTTCTCGACGCCGTCGTCGAGCACGGCTTCGACAGCGAGGAGGGCCGTACGGCCGTCCGGCGGATCAATCGGATGCACCGCAGCTACGACATCAGCAACGACGACATGCGCTACGTGCTGTGCACCTTCGTCGTCACTCCCAAGCGCTGGCTCGACACGTACGGCTGGCGCAGGTTGTCCGGCCACGAACTGCGGGCCTTCGCCGCGTACTACCGCACGCTCGGCGCCCGGATGGGCATCCAGGACGTGCCGCAGACGTACGAGGACTTCGAGCACGCACTGGACTCGTACGAGGAGGAGCACTTCGGCTGGGACGAGGGCGCACGCGCGGTCTCCGACGCCACCCTGGCCCTGATGGGCTCCTGGTACCCGCGCCCGCTGGCTCCCGTGGTCCGCGGAGCCAGCATGGCTCTCCTGGACGACTCGCTGCTACGGGCGTTCCGGTACGAACGGCCCGGCACCCTCGCCCGGGGGCTGACCCGTGGCGCGCTTCGCCTGAGGGCCCGCGCAGTGCGGCTCATGCCGCCGCGTTCGAGCCCTCATTACGCCCGCCAGAACCCGGAGATCAAGGGCTACCCGGACGGCTACGAGGTGGCCGGGCTCGGCACGTTCCCCACACCGGGCGTGCGCGGTTGCCCCGTGCCGCACGGACGGCCCTCGGACGCACCGGCCGAGTGACCGGAGTGCGGCCGGCGGGACGGTGGGGCCGACAGCGTGCGGGGGCCCGGGGGCGACCGCTCAGCCGGCCCGAACGGCCAGTGCCAGGAATCGGCTGTCCTCGTCGGTGTAGGCGTCCAGCTGCCAGCCCGCGTCCGCCAGCAGGGGCGTGAGGCGGGGCTCCGCCCTGAGATCGTCGTCCGAAAGGACCCTGCCGTGCCGTGCGGCCAGCGCGGCACGGCCTATGGGGTGGAACAGTGCGAGCCGGCCACCCGGACGCACCACCCGCGCCAGCTCCGAGAGCCCCTGCCCGGGGTGCCGGAGATGCGAGATCAGCCCGGCGGCGAAGACGGCGTCGAGGGACCCGGCGCCCAGCGGAAGCCGCGCGGCATCGGCCAGCAGCAGGGCGCCGCTCGCCGCCCTCCCCGCCCGCCGGGCCGCATCCAGCATCGCGGGCGTCAGGTCGGCCCCGAGAACCGTCCCACCGGGTCCTACGGCGGTACGCAGCGCGGCCAGCGCGCGCCCCGTACCGCACCCCGCGTCGAGCACGGCGCCGCCCGGGCGCAGACCGAGCTCCCTGACGGCGACGGCGAAGGCCGGGCCGTCATCGGGGAAACGGCTGTCCCAGTCCGCCGCCCGCGCGGAGAAGAAGTCCTGCACCTGTGTCCGGTCGTCGGCCATACGGACATGATCGCGCAGCCCGCACACGAGCGGAACGGCATGAAGCGGTGCACATGTTCGAACGTTGCCCGATCGTTCGGGAACATCTCTCTGTCATATCCCAGCACCTTTCGAAATGCGCCCCCGGTGTGCGCCCCGGTGCGGGCTAGCGTCCCGGATCCATGGGACACCTGGACCACGCCACCTTCGGCTGGCTTACCCCCGTGCTGTCGTACGCGATGGCAGCGATCGGCGCCGCACTCGGACTCCGCTGCACCGTGCGCGCGCTCGGCACCAGCGGCCGTTCACGCCGCAACTGGCTCCTCACGGCCGCGTCCGCCCTCGGCACCGGCATCTGGACGATGCACTTCGTCGCCATGCTCGGATTCGGCGTCACCGGCACCGACATCCGCTACGACGTGCCGCTCACCCTCCTCAGCCTGCTGGTCGCCATGCTGGTGGTCGGGGCGGGAGTCTTCACCGTCGGCTACGGCCGCGACCGCACCCGGGCCCTATTTGTCGGCGGCCTCACGACGGGCCTGGGCGTCGCCAGCATGCACTACCTGGGCATGGCCGCGCTGCGCCTCCACGGCAGCGTCGCCTACGACCCGCTGCTGGTGACCGTCTCCGTCGTCATCGCGGTCGTCGCCGCAACCGCGGCCCTGTGGGCCGCACTCCACATCAGCTCACCCGGGGCCGTGGCCCTGGCGTCGCTCGTCATGGGCGCGGCGGTGAGCAGCATGCACTACACCGGAATGCTGGCGGTCGGCGTCCGGGTCGCACCATCGGGCTCCGAACTCCCCGGAGCCACGGTGATGCAGTTCATCTTCCCGCTCGCCGTCGGCCTCGGCTCGTACCTCTTCCTCACCTCGGCGTTCGTCGCCCTCTCCCCGCCCGCCCGGAACGACACGGCCCATGCGTCGACCGCGGCCCCCGAGGACGCCTCCGCCGAACGGACCGCCGAGGCCGCCGCCACCTGACGGCCGCCGGACCCACCGCTCACCCGCCGTACACGGCGACTCGGGGCACAGAGCTCCCCACCCGGAACGAGGAGGCCATGCGCACACCCCGTACGACGACCCCGGACCCCGGCGCGCACCCCGGCCGGTCCGTGACACCGCCGCGCGGACGGCGCGCACACGCCGGACCGCCCGCGGACGAACGTCACGAGCCCGAGGCGGAGCGGCCTTCCCCCGCCGGGCCCGAACCGGGACACGGGTCTCTACGCCCCCGGACCGTACGGGCAAAGATCATTTCACTTCTGATGGTGCCCGTCGTCTCTCTGCTCGCCCTCTGGGGACTCGCCACCGTCACCACGGCGCAGGACGTGGCACGCCTGCGTGAGGTGCAGCGCGTGGACAGCACGGTACGAGCCCCGGTCGCCGCGGCCGTCGGGGCGTTGCAGAGCGAACGCACGGCGGCACTGCGCCAGCTTGCCGCCCCTGGCGCCGGGCACGCCGGGGCCCTGCAACAGCGGGCCGAACGCACGGACACGGCACTCGACGCCCTGCGCCTGGGCGACACGCACACCGTCGCCGACGCGGGCATCCTCTCCGCAGGGGGCGCCGACCGGCTGAGCACGTTCCTGGACCTGGCGCAACGACTGCGAACCCTGCGCACCGAGATTCTGGACCCGCCCGAGGGAGCTTCCGCCGCTTCCCGGGCCACCGACGACGAGACGCGAACCGCGTACACGCGGTACACCGAGACCATCACCGCGGCCTTCGCGGTCTCCGGGGTCCTGACCGGCACACAGGACGCCGGAACCGGACCGGAGGCCCGTGTTCTCCTCGAACTGGAGCGGAGCGGGGAGATGCTGGCGCGCGAGGAGGCCCTTCTGGCGTCGGTCCTGCCCACCGGCAGACTCGACGGGGAACGACTGCGCCTGTTCACCGGCGCCGTGGCGACCCGCCGGGCTCTGGCCGGGTCGGCCGGAACCGATCTGCCGGCCGCCGGAAGGACGGCCTGGCGTGCCCTCACCGACCGCAGCGCCTACCGACGGCTCACGGCGGCCGAGGACACCGTGCTGGCCGCGCCTCCCGGACGCCGCGCGGCGGAAGCGGTGCCCGCCGCCTGGGAGCGGGACGTGGCGACCGTACACACGGAGCTGCGCGCCATCGGGACGCAGGCCGGCGGCCGCGCGGCCGACCGCGCGGGCCCCTTCACACACGCGCTGTTCAGCCCGGCGGGGGCAGCCGTCCTGCTCGGATTCCTCGCCGTCGCCGCGTCGTTGGTGATCTCCGTACGGATCGGTCGCGGGCTCGTCGTCGAACTCGTCGGCCTTCGGGACGGCGCGCTGGAGATCGCCCGGCACAAGCTTCCCCACGCCATGCGGCGCCTGCGTGCCGGTGAGGAGATCGACGTACGGGCCGAGGCCCCGCCCGGGCGGACGTCCCATGACGAGATCGGCCAGGTCGGGGAAGCCCTGGACACCGTGCACCGTGCGGCCCTCGACGCCGCGGTCGAACGTGCCGAACTCGCCAGCGGCATCTCCGGGGTCTTCGTCAACCTGGCCCGCCGCAGCCAGGTCCTCGTCCACCGCCAGCTCGCACTGCTCGACGGCATGGAGCGCCGTGCCGACGACCCGGGCGAACTCGGTGACCTGTTCCGCCTCGACCACCTCACCACCCGCATGAGACGGCACGCCGAAAGCCTGATCATCCTCTCCGGTGCCGCCCCGGGGCGCGCCTGGCGGATGCCCGTACCGCTGACCGACGTCGTACGCGCGGCGGTCTCGGAGATCGAGGACTACGCGCGCGTGGAGGTGCGAGCGCTGCCCGACGCCCGCGTGAAGGGCGAGGCGGTGGCCGACCTCACCCATCTGCTGGCCGAACTCGTGGAGAACGCGGCCCAGTTCTCGCCGCCGCACACCAAGGTGCGGGTCAGCGGGGAGCCCGTGGGCAACGGTTACGCCTTGGAGATCGAGGACCGTGGGCTCGGCATGGGCAAGGAACTGCTCGACGAGGCCAATCGCCGCATCGAACAGTCCGAGGCGCTCGACCTCTTCGACAGCGACCGGCTCGGCCTCTTCGTGGTGAGCAGGCTTTCCGCCCGCCACCGCATCAAGGTCCAGCTGCGTACATCCCCGTACGGAGGCACGACCGCCGTGGTCCTGCTGCCGACCGCGCTGCTCCAGAGCGCGCTTCCGGAGGGCTCGCAGGCCGGCCCCGCGGACGCCGCGACTCGGACGACTACGGTGGCCAGGGACGACGACGGCCCCGCGCCGGGAGGGCTCGCCCCGCACCCCGCCGCCCGGCCCCGCCCCACGGCCTTCCCCGCACCGGCCGCCGTGCCCGCCCTCGAACGGGCGGCGGCCGCGGGTGCCGTGCCCGGGCCGCGGCCCGGACCGGCGCCGGTGACCACCCTGCACCGGCGCCCTCGGTCCACCGAGGAGGACGGCGAGCTGCCTCGGCGCGTCCGCCAAGCCAGCCTCGTACCCCAGCTGCGTGAGCAGCCGAAGCCGGAGGAGGACGAGCCGCACCCCGAGGGAGGGCCCACGGTGGGACGCACCCCCGAACAGGCCCGTGACCGCATGACCGCCTACCGGGACGGATGGGCCCGCGGGGGCGGCAGGGCGCCGGGGAGCAACTCCTCGGGCCGATCCGAACCCGTGTCCCCGTTCCGCCGGCACACCGAAGGAGAGCAGACATGATGGTGAACGAGAGGCCCGGACGGGCACCCCGCGGTTCCGGCGAACTCGACTGGCTGCTGGACGATCTGGTCGCTCGGGTCGCGGAGATCCGGCACGCCGTCGTCCTGAGCAACGACGGTCTGGCCGTCGGCGCCTCGCTGGCGCTGAGCCGTGAGGACGCGGAACACCTCGCGGCCGTGGCCTCGGGCTTCAACAGCCTGGCCAAGGGCGCGGGACGGCACTTCGGCGCCGGGGGCGTGCGCCAGACGATGGTCGAGATGGACGACGGCTTCCTGTTCGTCGCCGCCGCGGGGGACGGCTCCTGCCTCACCGTGCTGAGCACGGCGCTCGCGGACATCGGCCTCGTGGCGTACGAGATGGCGCGGCTGGTGAAGCGGGTGGGCGAACACCTCGCCACCCCGGTGAGGCTCGCCGGGCCACCGGCGACTGGCTGAGGACGGGCACGTGCGGATGAGCGAGGGCGGAGTGGCGCCGGGAAGCACGGGCGGTGTGCCGCCGGGAAGCATGGGCGGAGTGCCCCCGGGCAACGGATCCGTACCGCCGGGCAGTCAGTGGTACGACGCCGAGGCGGGCCCGCTGGTCCGCCCTTACGCCGTCACCGGCGGCCGGACGCAGCCGGGACCCAGCGGGGTCCGGTTCGACCTGATCGCACTCGTGGCGGCCGACGGAGCAGCCGGCCGACAGGGCGAGGCGCTGCTGGGGCCGGAGCACCGGGCTCTGCTCGCCCTGTGCCGCGACGAGGTCCAGTCCGTCGCGGAACTGTCCGCCGACGCCGATCTGCCTGTGGGGGTGGTGCGGGTGCTTCTCGGAGATCTGCTCGAAGCCGGCTGTGTCCGGGTCAGCAGGCCCGTCCCGCCCGCCCAACTCCCCGACGAGCGCATCCTGCGCGAGGTGATCGACGGCTTACGGGCGCTCTGAGGGTTGCTGGAGTTGTCGTGCGCACCACTTACTCATGACGGATAGCGACCGCATCCGAGCACGGAACGAACCGGTCCGGACACATAAGTCAAATTCCGTTCACTGTCTTCGGCGACTGCCTCTGATTGTCATGCTGTCGCCCCTACCGACGGCACTCGCGAGAGAAGTGATCGATGTCCTCCGAGCATGTGGACAGCACAGACCAGGAAGAGACCGGGGACTCCACGGCACTCGCCCTGAAGATATTGGTCGCCGGCGGCTTCGGAGTCGGAAAGACGACCCTCGTCGGCGCGGTGAGCGAAATCCGGCCGTTGCGGACCGAGGAACTCCTCAGCGAGGCCGGACAGTCCGTCGACGACACCGGTGGGGTGGATCAGAAGACCACCACCACGGTCGCCATGGACTTCGGGCGGATCACCATCCGGTCCGGCCTGTCGCTCTACCTGTTCGGCACGCCGGGGCAGGACCGCTTCTGGTTCCTTTGGGACGAACTGTCGCAGGGGGCGCTCGGAGCCGTCGTCCTGGCCGACACCCGACGACTCGAGGACTGCTTCCCGGCGGTCGACTACTTCGAGCACCGCCGCATCCCGTTCGTCGTCGCGGTCAACTGCTTCACGGGTGCGAGGACCTACGCCGAGGACGACGTCTCACGCGCACTGGATCTGGACCGGGGCACCCCCGTCGTCCTGTGCGATGCGCGTGACCGTGCCTCCGGAAAGGAAGTCCTGATCCGCATGGTGGAGTACGCGGGGCGGATGCATACCGCGCGGCTGCTCGACTCGGTCGGCCAGGCCGCCGGTCCGGCTTGAGACGGGCGCCCCGGCAAGGTCATCCGTATCCCGCACCACCGTGCGTCCGCCCGCCCCGGGGCCGGGCGGACGGTGGCGCGAAGCAGCGCCCCCGCAGCGGGGAGGCGCTTGCCCGCGAGGGAGCCGTGCGCAAGGCTTGCGCGGTAGGCGGGGGAACGGATGAACGGGGAGGACGAGCACATGGCGCTGGACCGGGGACTTGACTGGCTCCTTGACGATCTCACCAGCCGGGTGGAGCACATACAGCACGCGCTGGTGCTGTCGAACGACGGACTGGTGACCGGGGCCAGCACAAGCCTGGCCCGGGAGGACGCGGAGCACCTCGCAGCGGTCTCCTCCGGGCTTCAGAGCCTCGCCCGAGGGTCGGGGCGTCACTTCGGTGCGGGAAGAGCACGCCAGACCATGGTGGAGTTCGACGAGGCGCTGTTGTTCGTGACGGCGGCCGGGGACGGCAGCTGCCTGTGCGTACTGACCGCCGCCGAGGCCGATGTCGGCCAGGTCGCCTATGAGATGACCCTGTTGGTCAATCGGGTGGGCGAGCACCTCGGCGTGACGGCGCGGTAGGGCTCCGAACGCCTGGCCACCTCTGACCTGCGATTTCTGCGGATTCCAGGAGTTATCCACAGGCTCTGCGGGCATTTCCTCCCCGGGCTACCGTGGTCACACAGAGTATTCGACCTCACGGGGGAGGACGGCCATGACCGTTACGGAAGCCACCCGCACACACACCGCCGACGCGGCGGGACCCGGCTGCCTGTCCGCCGGACGCGCGGCTCAGGAACTGACCTTGAAGCGCGGCGAATTCGATCTCGCCGTCCATCTGGGACTGATCCGTGCGGAGCCGGCGACGGCCGGGGCGAGGCCCCGGATCCGTCAGCAGGAGATCGACCGGCTGCGCGGGCTGCCGGGGTTTCCCGGATCGCTCCGGGAACAGGTGCGTACGGCGGGCACGGCGGAAGGCGCCACGCTCCTCGGAGTCAGGCCCGTGCGCTTCACCGGCCTGGCACGCATCGGGTGCATCTCACCGGTCGCGTTCTATCTGAACCGCTACCGCGCGGTGGTCTGGCTCTATCTGGTGGACGAGCTCCTCGCCTTCGCCGCGAGAGAGCCCGATCTGATCGGGGGCAAGAGCCCGGTGGGGATGCGGACCATGCTGGAGGGCGGCACCGACTGGCGTGCGCGCAACTGGCGTTCACGCAGGATCGACCGCCTGCTGAGCCGCGCGGAGGACCCGTGGACGCGTGCGGCCCTGCAGGCCTCCGCCCTGGACCCCGTCCAGTTGGCGGAGGTGGTCGAGGATCCCTACGAGCGGGCCTACCTGGCGCGAATGCAGCCGGACTCCGTCTTCGGGCGCCCGGGGTCCGTGTCCGGAAGGGAGGCCATGACGAGGCTGATGCTGGCGGATGATCCGGACGAAATCCTCTGGCGCCGGGTGAATCTGACGCTGGAGCTGGAACAGGCGCGTGAACGCCGCCCCGCGCCGCGACCCGGATACGACCCCGCGATCCGCCCCGCTCCGATCCGCTCGGCCCGGGACCGGCCGGTGACCGTACGGCCGGCCCTGGGCGGCCCAGGACCGGCATCGGGGCAGAGCGGCCCGGCTCCCCGCCGACCTGGTGGGAGTCCCGGCGCCGGGCGGGGCCTGCTCGTCAGGCTGGGGCTGCGCCGACCGGGGCGCGGTGACCGATAAAGCGATTTGCGCGGGGCGGTTCGCCCGGGCATCTTGGCGTCCATGTTGATCAGGGAAGCCACCGACAAGGACTGGCCCGCCATCTGGCCGTTCTTCCATGCCATCGTCGCCGCAGGCGAGACGTTCACCTACCCTGTGGAGCTCGGTGAGGACGTGGCCCAGGGCTGGTGGCTCCTCCCGGAGCCGGCCCGCACGGTGGTCGCGGTCGACGACGCCGGGACCGTCCTCGGCACGGCCAAGATGAACAGGAACCACATGGGCAACGGCTCGCACATCGCCAGTGCCAGCTACATGGTCGCCCCCGAGCACTCGGGCCAGGGCGTGGGCAGGGCCCTCTGCGAGTACACGGTGGACTGGGCGCGTACGGCGGGGTATCGCGCCATGCAGTTCAACGCCGTGGTGGAGACGAACATCCACGCCGTCCGTCTCTACCGCTCCCTCGGGTTCGACGTCATCGGGACCCTGCCCGGGGGGTTCAACCACCCCGCGCATGGCTATGTGGGGCTGCACATCATGCACAAGGCCCTCTGAAATCACCCTCACAGGGCGCCGGAAGGACTGTGAGCGCAATGGCTTCCGGCCATCCTGGTGTGTCCGTCATGTCACAAGTGGCGGTGATCTGGGCACGGTTGACGCACAGCTGAGGCATGGGGCGGGTGCGCCCCCTGGGACGGGGAGCAGTACTGTGCGCCCCACCGCCATCTCAGCGGTGAACTCATATGGAGGAAGAATCCATGACCATACCCAGGAGATCGTGGCGCGGCGCGGGAGCATTCGCGGCCGCCGCGGTAGTCGGCCTGGCCGGCGGAGTCCTCTCCGCGGGACCGGCCGCAGCTCACACCCCCACCTGGGCCGTGACCTGCTCCGAAGTGACGCTCAACCTGACGGCCTACTCGGCCGACCGCACCAACGAGGTGACCGTTTCCGTCGTGGGCGGGGACGATCTGCTTGCCACGACCCAGTTCGGCCGCGACTTCAGCACGAAGACGCCGCTCCAGCTCCCGGAGCACGACAAGGAGCTGACTGTCCGCCTCGTCGTCAAGGCCGGGGACAACGACAAGTACTCCGTCGACGACACGAAGACCGCTCCGGTGTGTGAGGACGACACCCCGTCGCCCACCCCGACCGAGGCGACGCCTTCGGAGACCCCGAGCACGAAGCCGCCGGCCTCGGAGACCCCCGAGCCGAGTGCGACGCCGAGCGAGACCGCCACGGAGGCCGCACCGGCCCCCGCGGAGCCGAGCAGCAGCGCGCCGGACCTGGCCGAGACCGGTTCGTCGTCCGCCACTCCCGTCATCGGCGGAGCCGCTCTCGCGGTTCTGCTCGCCGGCGGCGGCATCCTGTGGTCCGTCCGTAAGCGCCGCAGCGCGCAGCACTGACGTGCCCTGAGCATCCCGGCACGGCGGTGGCGAACACCGGCGGACCGGGTGGGGGCGCACCGCAACAACTCCGTTGCGGTGCGCCCCCACGCCATTCCACCGCAGCGCCGCTCGCCGTTCCGTAGCCGCACACCAGACGCACACCAGCCGCCTCCGCGGTCGGAGGATCAGGAGGTGGGACCGATCTCGCACCAGACGGCCTTGCCTTCCCCCCGGGGCTCGATTCCCCAGCGTTCGGCGACCGCGTCGAGAAGCAGCAGACCGCGTCCCGAGGTCGACGTCTCGCCCGGCGTGCGCCGCCGCGGCCAGACACTGGAGCGGTCCTGGACCGACAGCCTGACGCGCCGCACGGGTTCCGGCAGGACTTCCAGCGTCAGTACGGCCCCGCCCTCCGTATGCAGCAGTACATTCACCAGCAACTCCCCGGTGACCAGCTCCGCGTCGTCCGCCAGTCCGGCGAGCTCCCAGTCCGTCAGTGCCTGACGGACGATGGACCGGGCCTCCGACAGCCCCTGGGGGTCCGCCTGATGAATGTACTGGTGCAGCCGGGGCGCACGGGGAGACCCGAGATCCGGGCTGCGCCGCAGGACCAGCAGTGCCACGTCGTCGCCCGAACCCCACCGCTCCCACAGCCGGTCCGACAGGTGGTCGGCCAACGCCTCGGCGCCGTCCGGCCCCTCGCTCACCTCGTGGATCAGCGCCGCGACCCCCGTGTCGACATCGGCCCCCGGTTCCTCGACCAGGCCGTCCGTGTACAGGACGAGGGTCTCGCCCGGCACCAGGTCGAGGCGTGTCTCCGGATACTCCTCGTCCCGGAAATCGGTGGAGATCCCCAGTGGAAGACCCCCGCGCACCTGGGGGACACCGACCCGCCCGTCGGTATGCCTGATCAGCGGTCCGAAGTGCCCGGCGCGCGCCACGCGCACCGCCCCCGTGGCGAGGTCGACCTGGGCGTACGTCGATGTCGCGAACCGCTCGGTGTCCAGCTCGGCGAGGAAGCGGGAGGCCCGGGCCAGTACGGTCGCCGGGGGATGCCCCTCGGCCGCGTACGCGCGCAGGGCGATACGCAGCTGGCCCATGATCGCCGCCGCGTGCGTGTCGTGCCCCTGGACATCACCCACCACGACGCCGATACGGCCTCTGGGCAGGGTGATCACGTCGTACCAGTCGCCGCCGACCTCTCGTCCGCTCCACGCCGCGTGGTAGCGGACCGCGATCTCGCCGCCCTCGATCTCCTGGATCCGGCGCGGAAGCATCGCCGACTGGAGTCCGGTGGCGAATTCGCGCTCCTCGTCGAAGAGGATCGCCCGCTGCAGGGACTGGGCCACGATGGCGGCCAGCCCCAGGCACAGGATCCGCTCGTCCGCGTTGAAGACCGTGCGTTCCCGGTAGAAGAGGGCGAGTCCCCCCAGCGAGCGGGCCTGAGCTATCAGCGGAAGGTAGGCGACGGCCTGGAAGTTCAGCTCTCCGATGTGCGGCTCGAGCGCCGGGTAGCGGCGGATCAGTGATCCGAGCGAGGTGATGAACCGGGGGCGCCCGCTGAGGATGGTGTCCCCGAGCGGGAGCGCCGCGTCGAGCTGCCCGGAGCCCAGGCCTTCGAGAACCTCCACCGAGTCACCGCTCAGCGCGATGATCCTGAGTGCGGAATTCTCCACCAGCCCGAGCGCCAGCCCGTCCGCCCCGATGCCGACCAGGCCGCCCGGACCGGTGAGCGCGGCGGTGACGTCGTCCACGGTCACCGCACGTGACATCGCGGCGGTGGTGCGCTCGACGATGCTCGTCTGTCGGCGGCGCCGCTTTTCCAGATCCAGTACGAAGGCCGAATGGGTGACCTCGGCCGTCGCGTCCCGCACCACACCGATCACGCGGTGTGCCCGGCCGTCCTCGGACCGCAGGATCCGAGCCTGGACGTGCGTCCACTGGCGCGACCCGTCCTGCAGGGGCACCTGGAAGTGGACGCTGTAGGAGCTGCTCCCGCCGGAGATCGCCTCCTGGATCGCGGCGTCCAGGCGCGCGCTCTCCGGCGCGTCCAGCTGCTCCAGCACCGCCCCCGGCCGCGCCTCGAAGGTCGCGGGATCGAGGCCGAAGACCAACAGCCCCGCCTCGTCGATGTCCAGGGTCCGGGCGTCCAGATCCCATTCGAAGCTGCCGGTCCGGTTCATGGCGAGGCGCTCCGCGGTACCGGTCTCACCGGCGATGCGCCGGTCGATCCGGAGCCGCGACGCTGCGTCGTCGTCTGCTCGCCGTGAAGAGTCGGTCATGCCTGCTCCGGAGGTCGTCCGGCGGGGCTGCTGGACGTCGCGGCCCGTAGATCTCAATTGTCGAGCCCGCGATGCCGGAGTGCCACAGCGGTATCACGGGAGACCCGGCGCCGGGACCCCGCTACGGGCGTCGCAGAATGGCACGCAGAGATCGTCCACGGCTGACCGGAGCGCACACATGAACGACGACGAGCCCGTCCTGCTGCACACCGAGGGCCACGTCCTGCACATCACCCTCAACCGCCCCCGGGCACTGAACGCGCTCACCCACACCATGGTGCGCGCTGTCGACGAGGCGCTGACCTCGGCCGCGGACGACGACGCGGTCACCGCCGTCGTGATCGGCGGAGCCGGCGGGAGAGGCCTCTGCGCCGGCGGCGACATCCGGTCGATCTACGAGGACGCCCGCGCGGGCCGACGCGCGTCCGTGGACTTCTGGCGTGACGAGTACCGCCTCAACGCCCGGATCGCCAGGTTCCCCAAACCGTACGTGGCGCTCATGGACGGCATCGTGATGGGCGGAGGGGTGGGCGTATCGGCCCATGGCGACGTGCGCGTCGTCACCGAGCGCTCACGCGTCGCGATGCCCGAGACCGGGATCGGCTTCGTCCCCGACGTCGGGGGCACATACCTGCTGGCCGGCGCACCGGGCGAGCTGGGCACACACCTCGCACTCACCGGCCGGGCAGTCCACGCCGCCGATGCCATCCTGTGCGGCCTGGCCGACCACTTCGTCCCGTCGCACCACCTCGCCGACCTCGCCACCGCGCTCGCCGGGAGCGCGACACCCGCCGAGGTGACGGACACGGTGCTGCGGTACGCGACCGACGCGCCGGAAGGGGAACTGGCCGCTCACCGCGTGTGGATCGACGACTGCTATGCCGCCGACACCGTCGAGGAGATCATCGACCGGCTGGTCGACAGCGGCCTGCCCGCCGCGAAGGAGACCGCGGATGCACTCCTCACCGCATCACCCACCGCGCTCAAGGTCACTCTTGCCGCCGTGCGGCGGGCCGGGCGGCTCACCAGCCTCGAAGCCGCCCTCGACCAGGAGTTCCGTATCTCCTGCCGGGCCTTCACCGGGCATGACCTGATGGAGGGCGTACGCGCCCGGATCATCGACAAGGACCGCACCCCGCGATGGAGCCCCGCCGAGCCCCGTGAGGTCACCGACGCCGACGTCGCCCGCCACTTCGAGCCGCTGGGCGACCAGGAACTGGGCCTGGCCTCGGTCTGACCGGCTACGCGCGGATCCCCCGTCGCCCATGCACACCGGATCCCCTGGCCGCCCCCTGTCGGGGGAGGTGACCAGGGGACCCGCTCATACGCGTACCGTCAGCCGGTCCGCCGCGCGGTCCCAGGCTCCCGGGTCCCCCCGCGGGGTGTAATGGCGCAGTTCCTGCGTGCGTGCGACCAGCCTGCGCATGTCCGTAAGCTCGCTCACCAGCCCGTGCGCCCGCGCCTGGAGCAGCACATTGCCGAGCGCGGTGGCCTCGGCGGGGCCCGCGGTGACCGGCAGACCGGTCGCGTCCGCGGTCCACTGGCACAGCAGCTCGTTGCGCGAACCTCCGCCCACCAGATGGATCCGCGTCAGTTCGCGGCCCGCCAGCCGGGCGGCCTCGCGCAGAGTCCTGCGATGGGCCAGCGCCAGGCTCTCGAGCACGCACCGCACATATCCGCCCGGGCCGTCCGGTGCCGCCTGCCCGGTCCTGGTGAGAGCCGCGTCGATCCGCGACGGCATGTCGCCCGGCGCCAGGAACACCGGATCATCCGGGTCGATCACAGCGGCGAACGGCCGTGCAAGCGCCGCGTCCGCGAGGAGACCGGCGAGGCCAGTCGGCGTACCGTCGCGCTCCCACGTCCGGCGGCACTCCTCCAGCAGCCACATACCCATGATGTTGCGGAGATAGCGCACGGTGCCGTCCACACCGCGTTCGTTGGTGAAGTTCGCGGCCCTCGACTCCTCGGTCAGCACCGGTGCCTCCAGTTCGAGCCCGGCCAACGACCAGGTACCGCACGACACGTACGCGAACCCCGATTCGGTGGCGGGGACAGCGGCCACAGCTGACGCCGTGTCGTGCGAGGCGACGGTCGTCACCGGGGTGTCCTCCGGCAGGCCGGTGAACCCGGCCACGTGCGGAAGCAGGGTGCCCGCCCGTTCGCCCGGCTCGCGCAGGGCGGGAAACAGCGATCGCTCCAGCCCCAGCCGCCCGATCAGCGCATCGGACCAGTCGCCGGTCCGCGCGTCGAACAGAGCGGTCGTCGACGCGTTCGTCACTTCCGCGCCCACCGACCCCGTCAGCCAGTACACCAGGAGATCGGGCATCAGCAGCAGCGTCCTGGCCACCGGCCACTGGGCCGTCGAGCGGTGGGCGGCCAGCTGGAAGACCGTGTTGAACGGCAGATGCTGCAGCCCGCCGATGCCGTACAGCTCCTGTGCGTCGAAACGCGCCATGACCTCCTCGGCGGCCTTCGTGTTACGCGCGTCGCGGTAATGGAACGGCAGGCCGAGGAGTGACCCGTCCGAATCCAGCAGACCGTAGTCCACGGCCCAGGTATCCACGCCCACCGAGGCCACGGGGCCGCCGCGCGCAGCGGCGCGCAGCCCGTCCAGCATGCCCTGGTACAGGGCGAGTACGTCCCAGTGCAGCCCGTCGGGGAGCCGGACCGGCGTGTTGGCGAAGCGGTGGACCTCGGTCAGCTCCAGCTTGTCGGGGGCCACACTGCCGGTGATCACCCGGCCGCTGGTGGCGCCCAGGTCCACTGCGGCGAACACCGGGTCCTGCCGTGAAGTCGCAGACATGAAAATCTCATCCGATCCGGGCGGAGCCGCGCCCCGGGTGTGCACGGAACAGCATCCGGGGCGCGGCGGGGCGGCACACGGTCAGCGCAGGAACGCCGCCGCCACACCGGCGTCGACGGGGATGTGGAGGCCGGTGGTGTGGGTGAGGTCCCCGCCGGTCAGGGCGAAGACGGCGTTGGCGACGTGCTCCGGGAGTACCTCGCGCTTGAGGATCGTACGCTGGGCGTAGAACTCGCCCAGCTTCTCCTCCTCGATGCCGTAGGTCGCCGCGCGCTGTGCTCCCCAGCCGGCCGCGAAGATTCCGGAACCCCGCACCACCCCGTCCGGGTTGACCCCGTTGACCCGGATGCCGTGCTCTCCCAGCTCGGCCGCCAGCAGGCGTACCTGGTGTGCCTGGTCGGCCTTGGTGGCCGAGTACGCGATGTTGTTCGGCCCCGCGAACACGGCGTTCTTGGACGCGATGTAGATGATGTCGCCGCCGAGATCCTGGGCCCGCATCACCCTCGCCGCCTCACGGGACACCAGGAACGAACCGCGCGCCATGATGTCGTGCTGCAGGTCCCAGTCCCGGGCCGTGGTCTCCAGAAGGGGCTTGGAAATGGAGATCCCCGCGTTGTTCACGACCAGGTCCACACCGCCGAAGGCCAGTGCTGCGGCCTTGAAGGCGTCGGCGATCTGCTCCTCGGACGTGACGTCCACGGTCACCGCGACGGCCCTGTCCGGACCGCCGAGCTCCTCGGCGACAGCTGCCGCGTTCACGGCGTCCATGTCCGCCACGACGACGCACGCGCCCTCCGTGACGAGGCGGTGCGCGATGGCCTTGCCGATGCCCGACCCCGCTCCGGTGACCAGCGCGACCCGCGTCGCCAGCGCCTTGGGCTTCGGCATCCGGCGGAGCTTGGCCTCCTCCAGCTCCCAGTACTCGATCCGGAACTTCTCGGACTCCTCGATCGGCGCGTACGTGGAAACCGCCTCGGCGCCCCGCATCACGTTGATGGCGTTGAGGTAGAACTCCCCGGCGACCCGGGCGGTCTGCTTGTCCTTGCCGAACGAGAACATGCCCACACCGGGCACCAGCACGATCGCCGGGTCCGCGCCACGCATCGCGGGCGAGCCGGGTACCGCATGGCGGTCGTAGTACGCGCGGTACGCCTCCCGGTACTCCCCGTGGAGCGCCTCGAGCCGGGCCACCGCCTCCTCCAGCGGAGCGTCGGCAGGCAGATCGAGGACCAGCGGACTGACCTTCGTACGGAGGAAGTGGTCCGGGCAGGACGTGCCGAGAGCGGCGAGACGGGGGTGCTCGGCCCGAGAGAGGAAGTCCAGCACGGGTGCCGCGTCGGTGAAGTGCCCGACCTGCGGCCGGTCCTTGGACGCCAGCCCGCGGATCACCGGAGCGAGGGCCGCGGCCCGTTCCCGGCGCGCCTCCTCGTCCAGGGCCTCCCGGCCGGGGAGTACGGGGCCGAACGGCTCGGCCCTGCCGTGGTCCTCGAGGAAGGTCTCGGCGGTGCGGATCATCCAGAGCGCGTTGCGCTCGCACTCCTCGGAGGTGTCACCCCAGGCCGTGATGCCGTGACCGCCCAGGATGACACCGACCGCCTGCGGATTGGCCTCCTTGACGGCCGCGATGTCGAGACCCAGCTGGAAGCCGGGCCGACGCCAGCCCACCCAGGCGACCTTGTCACCGAAGCACTCGACCGTCAGCTTCTCGCCGTCGGCGGCGCAGGCCAGAGCGATGCCGGAGTCCGGGTGCAGATGGTCCACGTGCGCGGCCTCGACCAGCGCGTGCATCGCGGTGTCGATCGACGGGGCGGCACCCCCCTTGCCGTGCAGGCAGTAGTCGAACGCCGAGACCATCTCGTCCTCGCGCTCCACCCCCGGGTACACCGTCCTGAGCGCTCGCACCCGGTCCAGCCGGAGCACTGCGAGACCTGCCTCGGTCAGCGTGCCGAGGTCGCCGCCCGAGCCCTTGACCCAGAGCAGTTCGGCCTCACCACCGGTAACCGGGTCGGTCTCCGTCGCCTTGGCCGAGGCGTTGCCGCCGGCGTAGTTGGTGTTACGGGGGTCGGAGCCGATCCGGTGGGCGCGCTCCAGGAGCGCGGCGACTTCGGCGTGCGTCGCGGACGTCATGAGGGTTCCTTCGGGAAGAGGTCGGGCGGGTACGGCTGGACGTACGCAGGCGGGGGAGCGGGGCTCAGGCGCCCCAGCCCGCCTGCTCTCCGCCGACGCGGTCGGCGGCGATGCGCTCCTGGTTGCCGGAGGCGAGGTAGGCCGCGAACGGGTCGCGCGCCAGGCCGAGCTCTTCCCGGACCTCGGCGAGCAGCGGCCGTACGTCCGTGTTGAACGCGTCCATCAGCACTCCGTTGGAGGCAAGGACATCACCGGAACGCTGCGCCTGGGCCAGCGCCTCCGCGTCGATCAGCAGTGCCTTGGCGGTCGCTTCCTGGACATTGGTGACCGAGCGGATGACGGCCGGGATCTTGGCCTCGATGTTGTGGCACTGGTCGAGCATGAAGTTGACGTTGGTCTCGGTCTCGAGGCCGCCGTTCTTGACGACCTCGTGCATGATCCGGAACAGCTGGAACGGGTCGGCGGCGCCTGCCATCAGGTCGTCGTCCGCGTAGAAGCGGGAGTTGAAGTCGAAGGCGCCGAGCTTCCCCTCGCGCAGCAGGAACGCGACGATGAACTCGATGTTCGTGCCCGGTGCGTGATGGCCGGTGTCGACGACGACCTGGGCCTTCGGTCCGAGCTTGAGGCAGTGGGCGTACGAGGTGCCCCAGTCCGGGACGTCGGTGGTGTAGAACGCGGGCTCGAAGAGCTTGTACTCCAGCAGCATCCGCTGGTCGTCGCCGAGTCGCTCGTACACCTCGGCCAGGGCTTCGGACAGGCGGTCCTGGCGTCCCGCGATGTCGTCCTGGCCGGGGTAGTTGGTGCCGTCCGAGAACCACAGTTTGAGGTCGGGGGACCCGGTGGCGTCCATGATGTCGACGCATTCGAGCAGGTGATCGGTGGCCTTGCGGCGCACCTTCGGGTCCGGGTGGGTCACCGAGCCCAGCTTGAAGTCGTCGTCCTGGAAGACATTGGAGTTGATCGCGCCGATCCGCAGCCCGAGCTTCTCGGCGTGCCGGGTCAGCGCCGCGTAGTCCTCCACCCTGTCCCATGGAATGTGCAGCGACACCTTCGGGGCGACCCCGGTATGGGCGTGCACCTGAGCCGCGTCCGCAAGCTTCTCGAACGGGTCGCGCGGGACACCGGGCTGGGCGAAGACCTTGAAACGGGTTCCGGAGTTGCCGTAACCCCAGGAGGGCGTCTCGATGACCTGAGACTTCAGAGCTGCCTTGACGGCCGACACATCAGACATGAATACCTCGTAAGCAGAGTCATCCGGCGACCGGACAGGATCGGGGATGTGAATCGTTTCATCCGGAACGTACGCTAGGTTTGGGCACTGCACTAGTCAAGCGGCCAGTCCAGTTTTCTTCCGGATTTGAATCAATTCATCGCGCTGGGGACGCGGCGCTCGAAGCTCTGGTGGATCCGACGCGGCGCAGCCTGCTCGCCGCCCGTTGACAGCGTGATGGCTCGCCTGGGCGACCGGACGAGGGGCTCCTCCGGAAGCGGGCCGGTCGCGGACGGCCCGCCGCGGTGGGCGCCCCGGGGGACGCCCGGCCACGTCTTCGGCCGACCCTAAGCCCGGACGGGGCGCCTACCGCGACCCGGGAACCGTCAGCGACCGGAACCCGTCAAGCTCGGCTGAAGCTTCCGTACGAGATCGAAGAGCCGGTCCTCGTTCCCCGCGAGGCCCGCGTCGCGCAGGGCCTCGTCGGCCTCCTCGATCGGCGAGGCGAGCAACGGCATGTACAGAGGGGCATCGGCCGGGTCGGCGAGCGCGGCGCGCGTGGCGGCCAGTAAACGGACGTACGCCTGGGCCGCAGCGATTTCGGCTTCGTGCATCTCAGCATCTCCCGGTCAGAAGGTGTCGGACCGTCAAGCATCCCTCATGGGTCTGACAACGCTCTCGCGCCCACTGCGGAGGGGCCTCAGGACGTGGCCGCGGTAGGTGGTTCGACCTCGAGGAAGCGCCGCCTGCGCGGACCGCGGTAGAGCAGGGCCGTCCACCCCAGCCGTCGCACCACGGTGGCGCACCCGGCCAGCGCCTCCTCCTCGTCGTGCGCCGCGCCGCTTCCCGGCGGACCGGCCCACTCCACGCGCACCGAGCCGGACGTCTCGCCCTCGCACACGCGGTAGCCCACGGCCGACCGCTCACCGGACGGGCCGACGGCCGACGCGGGTATGCCGGCGGCCTCCAGCGCCAACGCCACGGCCCGCACCGGCCGGTGCAGCTCCCAGGGGGCCGGCACGCCTTCGGGTGCTGCGCTCCCCGCACCGGTCAGTCGCCTGATCTGAAGCAGTCCCTCGAAGGCGGTCCGCACCTCCCCGGCACGCCCGCCCGGGGCTCCGTCGGCCTCGGGGCCGTCGCCCGTGGCGGGCTCGAACCCTCTCTCCTGCTCGTGCGACGCGCTCATGTCCTGTCCCCTCGCCGGTGCCGGGCCCTGTTGCCAAGTGTGCGCCGCTGCACCGACAGAGGGCGCGCCGCCGGAATCGGGTACGCCCGTAAGCTTGGCGGAAACCGCTCACCGGAGGAACCAGGCACGTGCCCGACGACCCGACAGCCGCACCCGTCCCCGAACGCTCCGCCCTGCGCGCGGATTGCGCGAACTGTTTCGGGCTCTGCTGCGTCGCGCTGACGCTCACCGCCTCGGCCGACTTCGCGATCAACAAGGAGGCGGGAACCCCCTGCCCCAACCTGGCGGACGACTTCCGCTGCGGCATACACACCCGGCTGCGGCCCGAAGGCTTCTCCGGCTGCACCGTGTACGACTGCTTCGGGGCGGGCCAGAAGGTGTCCCAGGAGACCTACGCCGGCCGGGACTGGCGGACGGCCGGGGACACCGCCCAGCAGATGTTCCAGGTCTTCCCGGTGATGAGGCAGCTTCACGAACTGCTCTGGTATCTCACCGAAGCGCTCACCCTGCCTGCGGCCGCGAGCCTGTACGCCGATCTCCGCGACGCCCTCGGGGCGACCGACCACCTCACCCGCCTGCCTGCCGAGGAGCTCGCGCAACTGGACGTGTCCGCACACCGGGACAGGACCGCGGCCCTGCTGCTGCGCGCCGGTGAGCTCGAACGCGCCACGGTCCCCGGGCGCGCGAAGCGCAGCCGACGAGGTGCCGATCTCATCGGAGCCCGGCTCAGGGGCGCCGATCTGCGCGGCGCCGAACTCCGAGGGGCGTACCTCATCGCGGCCGACCTGCGCGGAGCCGACCTCCGCCGCGCGGAGCTCATCGGTGCCGACTTCCGGGACGCAGACCTGTCCGACGCCGACCTCAGCGGCGCCCTCTTTCTCACCCAGGCACAGCTGAACGCGGCGCGGGGCAACGCCGCCACGAAGCTGCCGGGCTCCCTGACCCGGCCTCCCCACTGGACGGCGAGCGGCCCCGGAGCGGCTTCGTCACCCCAGGCCGGCCGCCGGGCTCGTCGCCGTACGTGAGGCCGCGCCGGTTCCGGTGTGCGGGCACCGGTTCACGCGGACGGAAGGCGGTCACAGACTTCTGACGAGGTCGTCGAGCGGCGCCGGTACCTCCCCGGGGCCGAGTGGCTCCACCAGAAGACGGCCGTATCGGATCTTGCGGCCCTTCTTCGTGCCCAGGAATCGCCGCAACTGCTGCTGCCGGGGCCGGCCGTGCTGTGCGGGCTGCCGCAGGAAGGTCTGCCAGGCCCGCAGATCGCCCTCGGCCCGGATGACCTCCTCGACCCGCGCCGTGCCCAGCGCGCGGATGAGCTCGTCCTCCAGGTCTGCCACGCACACGAAGAAGCCCCCGTGCGGAGCCCGGGCCCGCCGCAGTCCGCGGTCGTAGAAGCGCTGCTCGCGCTCGTCGCACAGTCCTCGCAGGCGCAGACCGAGACCGGGCGGGCCGAGAAGACCGGCATAGCGGCCGACGCTCATGGCCCCGCCCATGGGGACGACACAGACCCCTTCGGCGGAGAGGTCCCGGCCACGTCGTTCGGCCAGTGTCTCGACTGCCGCGAGGTCGCTCGGTCCTTCCAGCAGCACCGCCGTCCGCAGCCCCAGTCGGGCCGCCAGGCCGCTCGCCGGTTCACCGGGACCGCCGGCCGCCCAGCCGCTGACCGCGTCCAGGAATGCGCGCATGTCCGTCATGGAGCGAGTCTGCACGTCCCCCGCCCGGTACGGCACCGGATATTCGACGCCGCACGGCAGGCACGGCGTCCTCGTCACCGAGGCCGCCCGGCGCGACAGGCGAATCAGGCGATCAGGCGAGCATTCCGGCGCGGAGCTTGCCCAGCGTGCGGGTGAGGAGACGGGAGACGTGCATCTGCGAGACGTCCAGTTCGGCACCGATCTGCGACTGCGTCATCTCCTGCCCGAAGCGCATCTCGATGATGCGGCGCTCGCGCTCGTCGAGTTCCCCGAGCAGCGGGGCCAGGGCGTGCAGGTTCTCCACCGTCTCCATGGCCGAGTCCGGCTCGCCCAGGATGTCGGCGAACGTGCGCGACGCCTTGCCCGTGGTCTCGCCGCCGTCGGTCGGCAGGTCCAGGGACCCCGCGGTGTAGCCGTTCGACGCGATGATGCCCTCGATGACCTCGTCCTCGGTGAGGTCCATGAAGTCGGCCAGTTCCTTGGCCGTGGGGTCACGGTCCAGGTGAGTGGAGAGCTCGTCCTTCGCCTTCGCCAGATCGACGCGGAGTTCCTGCAGACGCCTGGGGACATGGACGGCCCAGGTGGTGTCCCGGAAGAAGCGCTTGATCTCGCCGACGATGTAGGGGACGGCGAACGTGGCGAACTCGACCTCCCGGGAGAGCTCGAACCGGTCGATGGCCTTGATGAGACCGATCGTGCCGACCTGGGTGATGTCCTCCATGTCGCCACTGCCCCGGTTGCGGAAGCGCCGCGCGGCGAACCGGACCAGGGAGATGTTCATCTCGATGAGGGTGTTGCGCGCGTACTGGTACTCGTGCGTCCCCTCTTCGAGGACCTGCAACTGCTCGAAGAACAGGGTCGACAGAGCGCGGGCGTCCTTCGGGGCCACCTTGCCCGCGTCCTCGATCCAGGGCAGCTCGCCGATGTGTCCCGGCGAAGCCTCCGTAGCCGGCGCCTTGTCAGCCGATACGGTCCCGGCAGTCTTTTCAGGAATCACTGTGTTCCCACCCTCCCTGGTACTGAGCACACTTCGTGACCAGCCCCTGCCCCGCACCGAGGGGCCTATGCGCGATGACACGAAAATTTCTTGCTGTGTGGAAACTGTTGTCCCTGGACATCGTAAGATGAGCACGCCGGCCACCGTTGCGACCTCTAGGGCGCGCCGCGCTGGATCGGGTACAGGACCCGTACGCTGGAGGCCGACGGCCGGGGCCCACAGACGGTCCGGGTTTCGGTGCAGCACGATGAGAAACAGGATCACGTGGACAGATTCGCTGCCGTCGAGCGGGAGCTGCGTAAGGCCGCACCCCATCTGCTCCTCGATGTCGTCACGGCGGCTCTGCGGGAGCAGTGTGACGTACAGAGTGTGGAATTGCGGCTCGCCGACTACGGCATGACCACGCTTCAGGTGGTGTCCGAGGCGCCGCTCGCCGAACCGGTGCCCATCCATGACAGTCCGCAGGGGCGTGCCTTCGGGTCCCAGGAGCCGTTCGTGGAGCCCCTGACCACGCCGGGGCCGGCGACCGTACACCTGCCCGTGACCGTCCGGGGTGACCGGCTGGGCGTCCTCACCGTCACGGCGCCGGAGAGCAGCTGTACCCCGGCGGGCCTGGCGGGGATGCAGCAGATGTGCGAAGCGCTCGGCCACGAGATCCTGGTCGCCGAACGGGACACCGACCTCTACCTGCTGGCCCGTCGCGCCACCCGGCTGACCCTGGCCGCGGAGATGCAGTGGCAGCTGCTGCCCGGCCGCTCCGTCTCCCGGCCCGAATTCGCGCTGGGCGCCCATCTGGAACCCGCGTACGCGATCTTCGGCGACAACTTCGACTGGTCGGTGTCGGCCCATCACCTCACGCTCACCGTCACCAACGGCATGGGCAAGGGAATGGAGGCGGCCCTGCTGACAAACCTCGTCGTCAACGCGCTGCGCAATGCCCGGCGCGCCGGCCTCGACCTCCCCGGCCAGGCCAGCCTCGCCGATCAGGCCGTCTACGCCCAGCACCGCGGCGCGCTGCACGCGTCGGTCCTGCTGCTGCGCTTCGACCTGGCAACAGGGGAGGTGGAGGCCGTGGACGCGGGATCCCCCCGGATGTGGCGGCTCAGGGGGCGCGCCGTCGAAACCCTCGATTTCGACGCGCAGCTCCCGCTGGGCATGTTCGAAGAGACGGAATACGTCGCGGAGCACCTGCGCGTGGAACCGGGCGACCGGCTGCTGATCGGCAGTGACGGTGTCTACGAGAGTGCGTCGGCGGCGGGGGAGCGCTACGGGCAGCGTGCCCTCGCGCGCTCGCTGTCCGCGCACCGCTTCCTGCCGTCCGAGCAGGTGCCGCTCGCGGTGCTCCGGGATCTGCGGGACTACCGAGGGGCCGTGCCGCTGGACGACGACGCCCTGGTGGTCTGTCTGGACTGGTTCGGCCGGAAGTCCTCCGCCGGCGACGCGCCGGAGTGACCGGGGTGTGTGGGCAGAAGCGCGGTCGGCCGTTCGCTATCCGGTCGACCGCAGGGGTCTCGCGCCGCCGCTGTCCTGTCCCGACGCCGCAGCCGCGTTGCGGAAGGCCCTGAGTCCTTCGAGGAACGAACGCCGCGCCTTGGCGGGCATGGCGTCGATCGTGGACATCAGTACTTCCTCCCTGCGCGTACGCAGTTCGACGAGGTACGCCTTGCCATGGCTGGTCAGCCGGAGCTCCAGCTCCCGGCGGCTCACCGGGCTGGGGGCGCGCTCCACGAAGCCCGTGGCCTGCAGGCGGTCGCACAGCCTGCTGACCGAGGGGGAGGCCGATCCCAGGGATTCGGCGAGCATCCGAAGATTGATGCCCTCCTCGCGGTCCAGCGTGTACAGCACGCGAAGCTGGGAAGGGGAGACCGGGCCCGTGGGCGCGGCCTCACGTCCCTGCTCCCAGAGAACCTCGAGGAGTTCGACGAACTCGGAACCCTCGCGAGCCGCATCCAGGGACCGCTGGTCGGCTTCGGGGTTCAGGCCCATATTGATGACACTCCGATCCGACATCGCCTCACTCGTCCGTCTGGCCACCGGACCGAGGAAACGAGCCGGGCATTCGATGCGCTCGTATGGAAAGCCAGGACAAAAGGTTCAGGGGCACGCGCGTGGCCCTGAATATCGTACCCCTGTCTGCCGCAGGCTTCCGAGGTCGCCACCGGCACCCCGATCAGTTTCCTCATGACAACAGTTGTCATAGGGTACGGTTCTGCGGTTGACATCCGATCTGTGATCTTCCAGCGGGCCATCGCCGCTCCCGCCACGGCGGCGGCCCGCTCCCGGCCTGGAGTACACCCATGACGCACAGCCAGTCCATCGAGCTCACCGTCCGGTACCCGGCGGATAGCGTGGCAGTCCTCACCGTCACCGGAGAAATCGACGTGGACAGTGCTCCGGCCTTGCGGACCAAGGCCCTGGAGCTGATCAGACAGGGTAGACCTCACGTGGTTCTCGACCTGGAGCCCGTGGAGTTCTGTGACTCATCCGGTCTCAACACGATGATCGGGATCCTGCGGTACGCGAAGGACCGGCACGGATCCCTGTGCCTGGCCGCCGCGCCGTCACACCTGGCGAGGCTGCTGGACATCACGGGCGTCGGTGTCCTCATACCCACGGTCCCCACCACGGCCGACGCCCTGACCCGCATCGTGATGCCCGGCGAAGCCCCCTGAGGGCCGCCGCCGGGCTCCGCGAACCCGGTCGGCGGTGTGGGTTCCACCGGACCGCGCCGACGTCTCACCCCTGGTGCGGGCCGTCCCCCACGAGGCCGGACTCCGCCGCGTCGTCCTGCTCCATCGCGGCCTTGAGTCGCTCCAGCGTCGTACGGATGTTTCCGCGCTGGAACTCGGCGAACGTATGCCCCCGCGTCGCGACGCGGTCGAAGGCGTTGGCCAGGAAGTCGGGCCACGCCCGCCGGTTGTCGGTCCAGGTCTCCGTGACCCGGGTGGAGCCGTCGACCGCTTCGAAGCGGTACTCCCACAGTGCGATCGCACCCGGCAGCCGCGGACGCCGCACCCCGATGGCGTGCACGCGGAACGCGAACCGCTCGCCCGGGTCGGCGGCCGTCACCGTGCACCTGGTGGTCCAGCGGAAGGACCCGCGCTTGTTGCGCCCCTCGAAGACCATGCCGACATGAGCCCCCCGGCGGTCCCCGAGCACCCGGGCGCCCCGGTTCTCCGGACTCCACCGCCCCATGGCCGTGGGATCGCTCAGCTGTTCGTACACGGCCGACGGTGCCGCCCGGATCAGGATGCTGTCCGATACGGACATGGTGCGGGGCATGAGAGGTACTCCTACTCCTCGGCCGGCCGGGTCGTCTCGCACAAGCCGGGCGGATCATCTGCGAACGCTTGACGGTGCTGGTTCGTTGGACAGTGTGGCGTACACGCAACAGCGTCCAGGACACCGGACCCGAGGAGCCAGCACATGCCAAGCCCCAGCGAACCCGGCACCACCCGCACCGCCGTCACCGGCGATCGGACGCGTCTGGTGGAGCAGCTCATGGAGCGGTTCCCCCATGTGCCGAGAGAGGCCGTCCTCAAGGAGGATCTGCTGCGCGGCGGCATGGCGTTCGACGACTCCGCACTCAGCGACAACGAGCACGGCGACATCAAACCCAAGTCATATTTCATCTTCTCCTTCGACCACAGCACGCTGCCCGAACTGGGAGCCGCCGCACTGCGCCGACCGCCCGAGGAGATCGTGCTCACCGGCGGCCCCTACGACCTCCGCCGCACGGTGGTGTCGGTACGGGTCAACCCCGCCTCTCCGTACCGCGTGGCAGCCGGACCCGACGGCGTGCTGGGGCTCTATCTCGACGGGATCCGCATCTCCGACGTGGGCCTGCCCCCGATGCCGGACTACTACCGCCACACCCTGGCCAACGGAAAGTCCGTGATGGAGGTGGCGCCCACCATCCAGTGGGGCTATCTGATCTACCTCACGGTCTTCCGGGTCTGCCAGTACTTCGGCGCCAAGGAGGAGTGCCAGTACTGCGACATCAACCACAACTGGCGCCAGCACAAGGCGGCGGGCCGCCCCTACACCGGGGTGAAGGACGTCGAGGAGGTGCTGGAGGCCCTGGCGATCATCGACCGCCACGACACCGCGCGGACGACCACCGCCTACACCCTCACCGGTGGGGCCATCACCTCCCACATCCAGGGCCGCGACGAGGCCGACTTCTACGGGCAGTACGCCAAGGCGATCGAGGAGCGCTTCCCCGGCCGCTGGACCGGCAAGGTCGTGGCCCAGGCGCTGCCAAAGGCCGACGTCCAGCGTTTCCACGACTACGGCGTGCAGATCTACCACCCCAACTACGAGGTGTGGGACCGGCGGCTCTTCGAGCTGTACTGCCCGGGCAAGGAACGCTACGTGGGCCGTGACGAATGGCACCGGCGCATCCTCGACTCGGCCGACGTCTTCGGCGCGCGCAACGTGATTCCCAATTTCGTCGCAGGCGTGGAGATGGCCGAGCCCTTCGGCTTCACCACCGTCGACGAAGCCATCGCCTCGACCACCGAAGGTCTCCGCTTCTTCATGTCGCACGGCATCACGCCGCGCTTCACCACCTGGTGCCCCGAGCCCACCACACCCCTGGGAAAGACCAACCCCGACGGCGCGCCTCTCGAGTACCACATCAGACTGCTCGACGCCTATCGCTCGACCATGGAGGAGTACGGCCTGTCCTCACCGCCCGGATACGGTCCCGCAGGCGCCGGCCGGGCCGTGTTCTCGGTCAGCTCGTTCATGGACAGCCTCCCTCCCCAGAATTGATCCTGCGACCGACGGCCGCGCCCCTGCCCCGGCAGGCGGGCGGCGCGGCAGGCTCGCCGCGGTCAGGCCCGCCACTCGGCGGTGCGTTCCGGGGAGGCGTCGGCCAGCGCCTTCGTGATGGCCTGGGCATCGCCCCGATTCCCGTAGACGGGCGTGCCCGGCTGCTGGCGCCACGACTCGTCGAGGCCGCCCGCGTCCACGGTGTCGAAGCCCAGCTGGTCGATCAGGTCCCGGACCGCCTGCTTGGCCGCAGGGTCGTCGCCGGCCACGGGGAGGGCCTGCCGGCCAGGCGTGCCCTGGGGCCGGCCCTTGTCGAGGATGTCCTGGGCGTATGTGCCGTTGAACGCCTTGATCACCGGGTGGCCGATCTGCTGCTCGGTCCACCGGCTCTCCGTCAGCCCGTCCTCGACGGCTGCGATACGTCCATCACGCTGCTGCGGGTAGTAGTTGCCCGTGTCGATGACGGCTACATCGTCGGTCGCTCCGTCGAGGATGCCCGAGGGCAGGTCCGGAACCGACTTGAGCGGAACGGTCACCACGACGATCCGTGCTCCCCGCGCCGCCTCCGCCGCCGTGACCGCTGTGGCACCCGTTTCCTCGGCGAGGTCCTTGAGCGTTTCGGGCCCCCGGGAATTGGCGACGGACACGTCGTGTCCGAGCGCGGTGAGACGCCGGGTGAGGTTGCCGCCGATGTTGCCTGCCCCGATGATGCCGATCTTCATGAAAATCCGACCTTCCGATGCCGAGTGCCTGGGGTGAAAGGGTCTCGACGGATCACCAACCCCGGGGGTGCGGACGCTATTCCGGGCGCGCCGAATCGGTTCAGCACCCGGGTGACGGATGGGAGGGCTCCGTGTGGGCACGTATGGGGGAGAGAAACGGAATCACGATGCCCCACTTGGAGGTGGTGCCCGTGCTGCACGGCGTAGATGTCAGCGCTTTTCAGACGGACTACGACACTGACGGCTCGGACTTCGTCTTCGTCAAGTCGACCGAAGGCCGCTCCTATGTCAATCCGAGACTGAAGAGCCAGGTGAAGCGCGCGAGGGACGCCGATTGTGTCGTCGGCTTCTACCACTTCCTCTGGCCCGGAAACGCGAAGGAGCAGGCGGACTACTTCCTCGACAAGACGCCGGAGAAGGAGGGCGACCTCCTCGCCGTCGACTGGGAACAGACGGGCGAGGGCACGCACGCCAGCAGCGCGGACAAGGACCGCTTCATCCGGGAGGTGAAGAGGCTGAGGCCCCATCACCGTGTGCTGCTGTACTGCAACCGCTCCTTCTGGATCAACCACGACACGAGCTCGTACGCCGGCGACGGCCTCTGGATCGCCGACTACGGCAAGGCGGCCGCACCACGGATCGAAGCGGAGTGGCGCATCCATCAGTACACCGACGACCCGCTCGACAAGAACGTGGCCGACTTCCCCTCCCGGAAGGCGATGCGCGACTGGGCCAAGGGCTGAGGGCCCAGTTCGCTCCCGCGGACGGCGATGTGCTCGTCAACACAGCGTGCGTGGCCATCGGCCAGTGGAGTGTCCTTTGCCAGCCACTGGTGCAGTGCACACGGAGATGACCTGCGGTACCCCTGCGGGGGAGTCCATCCTGGTCGCCGAGTTCGCAATCGGCCGTCGACCGAAGGAGTGCCGCAGTGACGACGAGGGGCCCCGCAGTATCGGCGGAAGCCGATCCCGCCTACCAGGACGAGCTGCCTGTACGGCGTCGGCAGCCGGGGAAGGTGGTCATCAACTGGCTGACCACCACCGACCACAAGACGATCGGCACGCTCTACCTGAGCACGTCGTTCCTGTTCTTCCTCCTCGGGGGTGTCCTGGCTCTCGTCATGCGTGCCGAGCTGGCCTATCCCGGCACGCAGCTGGTGTCCAACGAGCAGTACAACCAGGCGTTCACGATGCACGGCACGATCATGCTGCTGATGTTCGCGACGCCGCTGTTCGCTGGGTTCGCGAACTGGATCATGCCGCTGCAGATCGGCGCGCCCGACGTGGCGTTCCCGCGGCTGAACATGCTGGCCTATTGGCTGTATCTCTTCGGTTCGCTGATCGCCGTGGCCGGCTTCCTCACCCCGCAGGGTGCGGCCGACTTCGGCTGGTTCGCCTACTCCCCGCTGTCGGACGCCGTCCGCTCGCCGGGCGTCGGTGCCGACATGTGGATCATGGGTCTGGCCTTCTCCGGCTTCGGCACGATCCTCGGCTCGGTCAACTTCATCACCACGATCATCTGCATGCGCGCCCCCGGCATGACGATGTTCCGTATGCCGATCTTCACCTGGAACGTCCTGCTGACCGGTGTCCTGGTCCTGCTGGCCTTCCCGGTCCTCGCCGCCGCGCTGCTCGCGCTGGAAGCCGACCGTAAATTCGGCGCACATGTCTTCGACGCGGCCAACGGCGGCGCACTGCTCTGGCAACACCTCTTCTGGTTCTTCGGCCATCCAGAGGTGTACATCATCGCTCTGCCGTTCTTCGGAATCGTCTCCGAGATCATTCCGGTGTTCAGCCGCAAGCCGATCTTCGGCTACGTCGGTCTGATCGCGGCGACGATCGCCATCGCCGGACTCTCCGCGACGGTGTGGGCGCACCACATGTACGTGACGGGTGGCGTGCTGTTGCCGTTCTTCTCCTTCATGACATTCCTCATCGCGGTGCCGACCGGTGTGAAGTTCTTCAACTGGATCGGCACGATGTGGAAGGGGTCGTTGTCCTTCGAGACACCGATGCTCTGGTCCGTCGGCTTCCTGATCACCTTCGCCTTCGGTGGTCTGACCGGCGTGATCCTGGCCTCGCCGCCGCTGGACTTCCACGTCTCCGACTCGTACTTCGTCGTCGCGCACTTCCACTACGTCGTCTTCGGCACCGTGGTCTTCGCGATGTTCGCCGGGTTCCACTTCTGGTGGCCGAAGTTCACCGGCAAGATGCTGGACGAGCGGCTCGGGAAGATGACCTTCTGGACGCTGTTCATCGGCTTCCACGGCACCTTCCTGGTGCAGCACTGGCTCGGTGCCGAGGGCATGCCGCGTCGCTACGCGGACTACCTCGCAGCCGACGGCTTCACCGCCCTGAACACGGTCTCCTCGATCTCCTCGTTCCTGCTGGGACTGTCGATGCTTCCGTTCATGTACAACGTCTGGAAGACCGCCAAGTACGGCAAGAAGATCGAGGTGGACGACCCCTGGGGCTACGGCCGTTCGCTCGAATGGGCGACGTCCTGCCCGCCCCCGCGGCACAACTTCCTGACGCTTCCGCGGATCCGCTCCGAGTCGCCGGCGTTCGACCTGCACTACCCCTCGATCCGAGCCCTCGAGGACGCGGCGAACCGCCCTCACGAATCGGTCACCGTGGCTCCCGGGGACAAGCAGGCCTAGCCCTCCCGAGCGACGGGCCGAAGAGAGGAGGACCGTGTGAAGCCGGACAAGGAGAGTGCCCGGGGCCTGGCTCAGGTGGAGGGCTACCTGCTCTGGAACGCGGAGGTCGACGAGGCCCGCCGACAGGCCCGCCGCTTCACCGACGCGCTGCCCTGGCTCACCACCGCCCAGCGTGAGGACGTCGAGCGCGTCTACGTGGCGGACAGGATCGAGGCCTGCCGGGACACGCTCACAAGGATCGCAGGCCGTGCCCACGAACTCCGGGGCGAGTACACCGCGCGCTACGACCGGCTCAGGGTCCGTTGCGTGGCGTTGTCCGTCCTGGCCGTCGGCACGGTGGGCGGCACCTGCGCCGCCCTGACGCTGATCGGCCGCTGACCCCGGCCTCGGGTGCCCGTGCCCGTGATCCAGGCACCCGAGGTCAGTGGCGCAGCAGACAGAACGGATGCCCGGCCGGGTCCGCGAACACACGCCAGCCACGTGCGTCGTCCCCGCGGTCCAGCAGTGTCGCCCCCAGCGCGAGCACCTGCTCCTGGGCACGGTCCAGATCCGGGACACCGAAGTCCAGGTGGGACTGCTGTGGGTGAGCGGGATCCGGCCACCTCGGAGGCAGATACTCCTCGACCCGCTGGAAGCAGAACACGAGCCCGGTGGGAGTGTGCACCGTCGCCCAGTCCTCGCCCAGGGCCCACCGCTTGTCGGGCCGGTCGGCCTCCCCGCCGAACACGGCCGCGTAGAACCGGGCCAGACGCGCCGGATCGGGACAGTCCAGCACCACACACTGCAATTCAGCGATCATGCCAGCATCCTAGGAACCCGTACTCACCGGACCGGGGCCGCCCATGCCCGGTCGAGTTCGGAGAGGTGAGCGGTGAGCAGTTCGGAGTGGGGCGAGGGCAGTTCGTCGGCCGGGTGTTCCAACTGCACCGCACACGCCGTCGTGGTGTCGATGAGCCTTTCCAGCGCACCGGCCACGCTCTCGGATCCGGCCGAGTGCCGGGCCACAGGCGGGAGTTCGGCCGCCGACAGCTCGATCGCCGCACGGGCCGCCTCCAGCGACCGGTAGGCGTCCCGGCGCAGTGCCGCCCTTCCGGCGTGGTCCTCCCGGGCTTCCAGGACATGCCCCAGATAGCGGTGCGCCGCCCCCACCGCCGTATCGAGAGCGGCCCGTACGGCGTGGCCCCTCCGGCCCGGCAGCGGGAGGTGCCCGACGAGCAGCACGGTCGCGCACGCGAGGAGCGACTCCACGACCCGCCCCCACGAGGCAGGCGGTTCACCGCCCAGCACGACGAGGGACAGCACGAGGACGGTGACCACCGCTGTCTGCACGGCGAAGTGACGGGTGGCCACAGGAAGGAGTGCCCCGCAGAGCGCGACCGCCGCGACCAGAGGGTACGGGCCCGACGCCAGCAGGGCCGCGCCGCCGAAGAGCGCAGCGCCCAGGACCGTACCCACGGCCCGGCACACCACGCGCGAGACCAGCGGTCCGAGATCGGGCTTGACGAGGAACACGGTGGTGGCGGGCAGCCAGTACCAGTGGTCGTGGTGCAGCCACTGCGCCACGACCGTGCTCGTCGCGCAGCACACAGCGACCCGAAGACCGTACTCACGCCCCGCCGCACTCCACGCGCGGCGCAGGACGGACGCGTACGAGCGTGCTCCGCGCTTGCCCGGCGGCGCGCCAACGGGGCGGTCGAAGGCCGCCGCGGCCCGCAGCAGGGCGTTGTCCAGGGCCCGGAGCCCGGCATCCGTACGGGCCGGAGCCGCCAACGGCCCGCAGGGACCGCCGATCCGCACCGCGGCCGCCAGCCTGCGGGGGCCCTCCGTGATCCTTTCCGGCAGCGGGGCCCCGGCCCACGCCAGCGCGGTCGCCGCCTCGGCCAGCGGAAACGCCGCCGCGTATCGTGCGTGCAGCCGACGCTCCGCCGCGGAGCTCGCGTAGCGCCGCAGCCGTGGCCCGGAGAGAGCGTCCTGCGCCTGGTCGAGCGCGGCACTCAGCGCTGCGCGCCCCGCGCGGGCCCGCGGGCCGCCTGTGGCCCTCAGGAGTACGGCCACCGCCTCGTACACCGCGGCGACCGCCTCCCGCTCGCCGTCGAGCCGGTAGGGCCCGCTGCCGATCCTGCCCGGCGACGGAAGGACCAGCCGGAGCACAAGGAGCCATCCCGCACCGGCCAGGAACAGCAGCGCGCGCACCGGGCCGGGCTCGGGCAACGGCATACCGGCCCCGATCACGACCGCGACCAGCACCTGTGTGCCGCACGCGGACGCGACGGGCCCCGTGGAACTGACGGCTCCCGCGACCAGACCCAGCAGCCCGAACAGGAGCGGCAGGACGACCAGGGACCGGCCACCGCCGACGGCCGCCGTGATCACCGTGCCGAGCAGCAGGCCGGCCGACCCCGCCAGGGCGGGGAACCCCAGCCGGGCGACCGAGGAGCGGCGGCTGCCGGGCCGGTCGTTGATGCCGGCCAGCATCGCGCCGAGAGCGGCGGGGATTCCGGCGGTCGGCCGCTCGGCGAGGACCGAGACGAGCAACGGCAGGGCGGCCAGCGCCCCGCGCAGTACCGCGTTCCACGGCACCGGTCCGCGCTGGGCGCGCAGCACATGGGCGAGCCAAGGGGGAAGCCGGCCGGCAAGAAGAGAAGGCGGGGGCACCGTGCTCCTGTCCGCGAGGGAAGACGAGATCGCCTGTGGACACCTTCGGCCTGGGCTCGTGCCCAGCGTAGATCCCCTACGTGGAGGGTGTGCTACCTGTCCGTTTCCGTGACATGACGGTCTTCCGGACCGGGGGTGTCAGAGGGCGGCGCCGAAGTTCTGGGTCCACACGGGGCCGCCGGACGAGTCCTCCCTGCCGATGCCGATCTCCTTGAAGGCACAGTTGAGAATGTTCGCCCGGTGGCCGGAGCTGTTCATCCAGGAGTCCATCACCGCAGCGGCGGTCGGCTGGCCCTTCGCGATGTTCTCGCCGTACGTGCTCCACCGGTACCCGGCGGCGGTGATGCGAGCGCCGGGGTCCGTGCCGTCCGGAGAGGTGTGGGAGAAGTAGTCCCTTGCCACCATGTCCGCCGAGTGACGTGAAGCGGCCTTCGCCAGCAGGCTGTTGCCGCTCACCGGCGCGCACCCCTCCTTCGCCCGCTCGTTGTTGACCAGGGCGATGACCTCGTCCGCGACCGAGGGGGCCGACGAGGCCTTCGGCGCAGGGGCCGGAGCCGGCTCGGAGGAGGGCGTGCGCGGCCTCCGCGTCTTCTCAGGAGTGGGGGTGGCGCTCCGGCTCCTGGACGCGGACGGAGACGTGGTCGCCGAAGGCGACGGCGAGGCCGAGGAGGGCGAGGGTGCGGGGGAGGAGGGCGACGACGGCGTGGTCGCGGGTGTCGAGGGACCGGGGAGCGGAGCTACGGCGGTCGCCGGGTCCTCGCCCTCGTCGTCCGTGTAGAGGTGGACGGCGGTCCCTCCGCCTCCCAGTACCGCGACCGCGGTAAGGCCGGCGAGGACCGTGGTGCGCCGGCGCCGTCTGACGCCGTCCCGCCGGCGCTCGGCACGTCCGGGGCCGGACACAGCGGCTGTCGCGGGCAGGAACGCCGTCGGCAGGAACTCCGCCGCCGGTCCGCCCGCGGACGCCGCCACGGGGACCAGGGCCAGGCCCACCAGCAGACCCTCCGCCGGGACCAGCCCGGACCGGTGCCCGGCGCACACCGTGCACTCCCGAGCGTGGCGCGCCAGGCGCTTACGCCAGAGCGCGGACGGCGCCCCGTCCCAGTGGGCCGTCAGGTCCTCGAGCAGGACACAGCGCGGGTCCGCCGCCAGAGCGCGTACCACCACGCGGGAGGCCTCCAGACGCTCCTTCATCCGCTGGACACGCACGGCGGTGTGCTGGGGAGACAGGTCGAGGGCGCTCGCGATCTCCGCCCTGGACAGCTCACCGGCCGTCTCCAGCCACCAGAGCGACACCAGCTCGCGGTCGTCGTCGTCGAGCCACCGCGTGGCCTCGGCCGCCTCCCGGCGCTGGCCCGTCAGGCCGAGCCGGACGATCGTCAGCTCGACGAAGTCGGCGGCGGGATCGACGAGGTCGTACGTGTCGTCCATCCGGTCCGCGGACATCTCCCCGGTCCTGCGCTCACGCCAGTGCCCGCGTATCTCGTTCATGGTGATGGCCACGAACCAGGACCGGAAGCTCTTCGGGGTACGCAGCGAGGGCAGGCCACGGAGCATGCGCAGCACGCTGTCCTGGACCACGTCGTCGACGTCCGTGTGCCCGTTCAGTGCCCGGCCGACGATGTTGTAGACCAGCGGCAGGTAGGACGCGACGAGCCGGTCCTGCGCCTCGGGGTCGCCCTTCTGCGCGGCCTTGATCAGCGCCGTCTCGCGTGTCTCACCCATGCTGTGCTCACTCTTCCGGGATCCTGTTCCGTCACTTCCCACACTCGGGAGACGCCGTGCGGCGGGGACGATAACAGGAATCCGGTCAGGTGCTCGATATCCGCTCCGGAATCCGTACACGCCGCGGGCCCGGCCCCGTGACGGAGTGAGCCGTCACGGGGCCGGGCACCGGGATGCGGGTCGGACGACGAGCCCGGGCGTCGCCGTCAGGAGCGGGGCGGGTTGTCCTGGTCGCGGTCCGCGCCGAACTGCTGCTTCAGCTTGTCCTGGCCTGTGTCGACATGTTTGCCGTACTTGCCCTGCGTCCGGTCGTCGACCATGTCTCCGGCCTTGTCGACACCCTTTCCGGCCTGGTCCTCGTGGCCCTTCAGCATCTTCTTGATCTTGTCCAGCGCGGACATGGCGGATCCTCCTCGTGTCGGCTTCCCCCACTCGACAAGGGTCACCGCACATCGCCGGGTCCGCATCCGCGAGCGCCGCCGGACGGGCCTGAGGGCCGTCAGACGTGTGAAGGGCGGCTGGGTGGGCAGATACCGGGTTACCAGGAGGAGGTGGTGGCCGTGGGCCGCATCCAGATCGTCCGCCGTCCGCAGCCCCCCACGGGGCCGCCCCCGCTGGACCTGCGAACACCGTCCGGGCGCCCCCTGCCGTACTGAGCCCCGGAGCCGTGCCCGGACGTGTACCCGTCGCCATCGCGGGGTGTGAGGCTTCGACATGAGCGATCAGCGAAAGTCACCCGCCGACCGGCTGAGGACCGACGTGCCGCACTCGGCCCGCGTCTGGAACTACCTGCTCGGAGGCAAGGACAACTACCCCGCGGACGCCGAGGCGGGGGAGATGATCCTCGCGACCTTCCCGGACATCGCGGGCATCGCGCGTGACCAGCGGGCCTTCCTCGCCCGCGCCGTCCGTTTCCTGGCCGGGGAGGCAGGGATCCGGCAGTTCCTCGACATCGGTACGGGACTGCCCACGGCCGACAACACGCACGAGGTGGCGCAGCGGACAGCCCCTGAGTCCCGGATCGTGTACGTCGACAACGATCCGCTCGTGCTGACGCACGCCCGCGCGCTCCTGGCCAGCACTCCCGAGGGCGCGTGTGCGTACGTCGACGCGGATGTGCGTGACACCGGCCGGATCCTCGAGGAGGCCGCCCGCACCCTCGATCTCAGCCGCCCCGTCGGGCTGACCCTGCTGGGCATCATGGGGCAGCTGCCCGACGACGAGGAGCCGTGGGCTCTGGTAGCCCAGCTGGTGGGGGCGCTCGAGCCCGGAAGCTATGTGGCCCTCGCGGACGGCACGGACACCAGCGAGACGATGAACCGCGCGATCGAGGCGTACAACGCGCATGCGCCGAGCCCCTACCACCTCCGCAGCCCGGACAGGATCGCCGCGTTCCTCGACGGGCTGGAACTGATCGAGCCGGGCGTCGTCAGGACGGTGGACTGGCGCCCCGACCCCGGCACGGACGGGCGGGCCGCACCACCGAGCCCCGCCGTCAGCGGTGTGGGACGCAAGCCCTGAGCCCGAGGCGGGCGGAGCGTAAGCTCCGGAGGCATGATCGACCATTCGGCGTACGCCCCGTCTGCCCGCCGGACGAACTGGGCGGGCAACATCACCTTCGGTGCGGAGCGGCTGCACACACCATCCTCCGTAGCCGAACTCCAGGACATCGTGTCCGCGGGGACGGCCGTCCGGGTGCTGGGCACCGGGCACTCCTTCAACGCTGTCGCCGACACGGACGGCGCCCTGATATCCGTCGCGGGCCTGCCCCGCTCCATCGAGATCGACCGGGAGGCGCAGACCGCGACGGTGAGCGCCGGTCTGCGTTTCGGGGAGCTGACCGGCACCCTGCACCGCAGCGGGTTCGCCCTGCACAACCTCGGCTCGCTGCCCCATATCTCCGTAGCGGGAGCGTGCGCCACAGGCACCCACGGTTCGGGCGTGGGGAACCGCTCCCTGCCGGGTGCCGTCAGGGCGCTGGAGCTCGTCACCGCCGACGGCGGCATCCTGTCGCTGCAGCGGGGCGACGCGGGCTTCGACGGTGCGGTGGTCTCCCTGGGCGCACTGGGAGTGGTGACCCGGCTGACCCTCGACCTCGTGCCCGCGTTCGAGATCCAGCAGTGGGTGTACGAGGGGCTCCCGCAGGAGCAGCTGCTCGGCCGGTTCGACGAGGTGATGTCCGAGGCCTACAGCGTGAGCCTCTTCACCGGCTGGCACGGCGGTCCGGTCGACCAGGTGTGGCTCAAGCGGCGTGTCGGTGGCGACGGCGCCCGCACCGCCCCGCACCAGTGGCTCGGTGCGACGCTCGCGGAAGGGGCGAGGCACCCGGTTCCCGGTGTGGCGGCGGAACACTGCACTCAGCAGCAGGGTGTCCCGGGCCCCTGGCACGCCAGGCTCCCTCACTTCCGCCTGGAATTCACGCCGAGCAACGGGGAGGAACTCCAGTCGGAGTACTTCGTCGCCCGGCACGACGCAGTGGCGGCCTACGAGGCCCTCGACCGGATCCGGCAGCGGTTCGCGCCGCTCCTGCAGATCGGTGAGATCCGCACGGTGGCGGCCGACGACCTGTGGCTGAGCCCGGCACAGGGGAGGGACTCCGTGGCGTTCCACTTCACCTGGGTGCCCGACACGGCCGCTGTCACGCCCGTCCTCGGGATCATCGAGGAGGTTCTCGCCCCCTTCGGGGCCAGGCCGCACTGGGGCAAGGTCTTCACCACCCCGCCGGGAGCGCTCCGGGAGCTCTACGGCCACTATGCCGACTTCGAGCGGCTGACCGAGCGGCTCGACCCCGCCGGCACGTTCCGCAACGCTTTCCTGGCGGGCCACTTCCCCCGTACCGGCTGAGGCTCATGGGAGCTCCCGCACGGATCAGGCCCGCCCGGTGGTCCGGCCTGATCCGGACGGGGGAGCTACCTCCGGTTGGACGGCGGTCCGCCGGGCCGGCGCCCCGGTGACGGACCCGGCGCGAGCTCCTCCACGAGAGAGGCCAGCTCCTCGCAGGCGAGCTCCGTCTCATGGCGGATGTTGTTGTGCTCGGTCACGATCGCCGCGAGCAGCAGCGCCGTGAGCGCCACGCAGCCGTTGAGGATGCACAGGTTGAGCATGACCTCGAGCACCGAGTGGCCGGCGAACGGTCCGATCTCCTCGGTTCCGGCGATGATGGCCATGACGGACATCAGGAGAGCGCAGGGGGCGCTGCCGGCCAGCTGGAAGCGGAGCGCCGCCCAGACGAGTACCGGGAAGAGGAGGTAGATCATGGACAGCGAGCTTCTGGTCGCGACGGTCGTCGTCACCACCGCGACCACGGCGAGCGCCACCGCCTCCGCCCACCGGTCGTCCGTCCTGGGCAGGCGTGCCTTGCGCAGGACGAGCAGCAGCGGCGTGACCATGAGTACGCCCATCGCGTCTCCCGCCCACCAGGCCGACCAGACCGGCCAGAACTGAGAGGCGGACAGCGCCCCGCTCAGCAGCTGGACCCCGCTGCCCACGGTGGCACTGATGATCATGCCGCCCAGGGCTCCCAGAAAGACCAGGGCGAGACCGTCGCGCAGGCGGTCCAGCTCCGTCCGGAATCCCACCGTGCGCAGGGCCAGGAAGGAGCACAGCGGGGCCAGAGCGCTGCCCGCGGTGACGGCGAGTCCCCACAAGGTGGGGCCGTCGCTCATGGAGAAGACGGTGAGCAGAGCCCCGAGCGCGATCCCGGGCCAGATCCGTGGGCCCAGGTACAGCAGGGAAGCCAGGGCGATTCCGGAGGGTGGCCACAGGGGGCTGACGACCGCGCCCTCCACCTCGACCTGTCTGAGGAGACCGAGCCGTCCGGACGCGTAATAGGCGGCGGCGATGCCCAGCATCTGCAGAACGATCACGGCTCGGCGTCTGGTTTCCTCGCTGCGGATCACGCATCTCATAAGACACCGCCTGTGACGGCGAGCCGTTGAGACACGCGCGGGGGCGGGACCGGCTTACCCGGGGCCCGGGGAGGGGCGATCGTGGCGCAGGACGAGCACGGCCGCGTCGTCCTCATGGCCCGTGAACACCGCGGCCTGGAGCACCCGGTCCGCCAGTTCCTCCGCGTCGGCGCCGACGTGGGCGCTCACCAGGCGCCTGATCCGGTCCAGTCCGTCGTCGATCGACAGCGAGGGTCCTTCGATGACCCCGTCGGTGAGGAGGACGAAAGCGCCGGCCACGTCCAGATCGCGCCGGGTGACGGGGTAGTGCTGGCGCAGCTCGATGCCGAGGGCGAGCCCGCCGGCGTCGGCGGTGATGCCCGAGCGTCCGTCGGCCGTCGCCCACACGGCCGCGACGTGGCCCGCGCGGGCACTCCGGAGCTCCCGCGTCCGAGGGTCGAGCCGGAGGAACGAGCAGGTGGCGAAAAGCGTCGAATCCATCGAAAGGATCAGATCGTTCGTGCGGCCCATCACCTCACCGGGATCGGCAACCGAACTGGCGATGGCGCGCATGGCTATGCGGATCTGCCCCATGAAGGCAGCCGCTTCCACGTCATGCCCCTGGACATCGCCGATGGCGAGGCCGAGTGACCCGTCCGGCAGTACGAAGCCGTCGTACCAGTCGCCGCCGATGTCCAGCCCGTCCCGGGCGGGAGCATAACGAGCCGCCGTCTGCAGCCCCGGGAAGACAGGCAGCGTCGCGGGCAGCATCTTGCGCTGCAGGGCCTGGGCCAGCTCGACGCGGGCCTGGTGCAGCTCCACCTCTTCCCGGGCACGGGCGGTCAGGTGCTGCAATGTGCTGAGCAGGTCCTCGGCGCTCGCCGACCGGGGAGTTCGACGCCGGTTCATGGGCCGCTCCGCGTTGCGATAGTCCCTGCATCCTATTTCGGTGTCGGAACTCCGGCGAGTGCTGGTGCGGCCCCCGGTCGCGGACGCCCGCGGCCCGTCAGCCGGCCCGGCCGAGGGAGGCGGTGAGCCGCCCCAGGGTCTCCTGCAGGGCCAGAACCTCCTGGACCGACAGGCCCGTGGCCTTGAGGATCGAGCGGGGGACGGGCAGCGCGCGCTCGCGCAGGTCCGTCCCGGCGCCGGTGAGGTGGACCGTGACGGACCGCTCGTCCTCCGCGCTGCGCTCCCGCCTGACGAGACCGGCCGACTCCAGCCTCTTCAGCAGGGGCGACAGCGTGCCGGAGTCCAGGTGCAGCCGCTCGCCGATGGTTTTGACCGGGAGCGGGCCGTGTTCCCAGAGAACCATCATGGCCAGGTACTGCGGGTAGGTGAGGCCGAGGTCCTTGAGCGCTTCCCGGTAGACGCCACCGAAGGCGCGGGAGGCCGCCTGCAGCGAGAAGCAGACCTGGTGGTCCAGCTTGAGCAGTTCCGTGTCCGGCAGTTCGGTCAGTCCGGGTGCGGGGGTCGGGGGTGGCGTCATGAGTCCAGGGTAGCTTGCCGCCCGCTATTGAGTTGTGCGCAATTGAATTGCGTGCCATTCTTGCGGGGTGGCCGGGCCGCGGTCACCGTCGTACGAGAGAAGGTCACCCCATGGACGCGCTGTACACCGCTGCCGCCACCGCCAACGGCCGTGAAGGCCGGGCGGTGAGCTCCGACGGACAGATCGACCTCGCGCTCGCCCTGCCGCCGGCCCTCGGCGGCAACGGGGCGGGCACCAATCCCGAGCAGCTCTTCGCCGCCGGTTATGCCGCGTGCTTCGCCAGCGCGATGAGCTCGGTCGCCCGTGAGATGAAGGTCGACACCAAGGACGTCTCCGTAACGGCCGAGGTCTCGATCGGCAAGGACGATTCGGGCTTCGGCCTCGCGGTCGTCATGCGCGTCGAACTGCCTGAGGCGCTCGAAGGGGAGACCGGCAGGCGCCTGGTCGAGGCGACGCACGCGTACTGCCCCTACTCCAAGGCCACGCGCGGGAACATCGACGTCGAGCTCGTCATCGAATAGCGGACCAGGTCTCCCCGCCTGTCATCGGGCGGGGAGACCTGGTCCCGCAGGGGAGGCAGGAGTCGAACCTGCGGCATCCGGTTTTGGAGACCGGCGCTCTGGCCTCTGAGCTACACCCCTTCGGAGTGACCAGCGTCGCAGTCCCTCCCCGCCGCGGACAACCGGTTTTACGGTGCCGAGGACCGTTCCCGGGGGTCCGCCCCCGGACGGCCGGAGGCGAACGCGTACACTCGGCTCCCGTTTCCGCTGATTGGCGGGCATAACCGATCGATAGGCAGTTCACGTGAGTTTCACAGAGGCATCCGACGCACCGATCTACGCCGGTCTGGTGGAGGAGCAGGGCGACGTTCCGGCCGAGGTGCGGCGGGTGGCCGAGGAGACGCTGCTCGAGGTGGAGAGCGCGCTCGACTTCAGCGCGGTGCGTGCTGCGGCCGGCGCCCGCTGACCCCGGTCCGGACCACCCGGGGCCCGCGGGCCCGGTCCGGATCAAGCAGGACCTCGGTGGGCAGGATCATCTCCGTCGACCCCCTGGATCCTCACCCCCCCCCGGAGCCCGCGTGACCATCAGCCTGCACCGTTCGGCAACCGTCCTGTTCCAGGGCGACAGCATCACCGATGCGGGACGGCTGCTGGAACGGGACTGCCCCCTGGGCAACGGCTACGTCCGTACGGCCGCCGAACATGTGCGGTCCGCGCTTCCGGACAGTGACATCACGTTCGTCAACCGGGGCGTCGCCGGCGACGGCGTCTCGGATCTGCGCGCTCGCTGGCGTGAGGACGCCCTGGACCTCGAGCCGAGCGTGGTGTCGGTCCTGATCGGCGTGAACGAGACCTACCGCCGCTACTTCTACGGCACCGTCACCCCGGTGAGCGCGTACGAGAACGACTACCGCGCCATCCTCACGCAGGTCCGGGAGAAGTCGGACGCCCAGCTGATCCTCATCGAGCCCTTCCTCGTGCCGGTGCAGGACGAGCAGTGGGCCTGGCGGGAGGATCTCGACCCGAGGATTCAGACGGTCCGCAGGCTGTCCGAGGAGTTCGACGCCGCGCTGCTGGCGGCGGACGGCCTGCTCAACCAGGCGGCGCGCGTCGCCGGCGGTGCCGAGTACATCGCGGGCGACGGAGTCCACCCGACGCCGCTCGGGCATTCCGTCCTGGCGGAGGCCTGGACGGCCCTGACGGGGCTGTAGCACGCCGGGGGCCGTAGCACCGGAACCCTGGCCCAGACGGTCTTGCCCGCCCCGGTGGGTCGTGACCAGCCCCAGGAGCTGCTCAGCGCGTCGATGATGCGCAGACCCCGGCCGCGCTCGAAGGACTCGTCCGCCGGGCGCAGTACGGGCACCTCCGGGCTGGGGTCGTTGACCGCGCAGACCAGCGCCCCGTCCTGGCACGCGAGGCCGAGCCGGGCCGTCGACCGCTCGGCGGGCAGCAGCCCGTGACAGACGGCGTTGCTCGCCAACTCGCCCGCGACGAGAGCGACATCGTCCGCACAGGAGCCCAGGCCCCACCGCTCGAGTGCGTCGCGGACGAACGCGCGCGCCTGTCGCAGGCTCTCCGGATCGGCCCCCAGGCCGCGTGTGGTGAACCCCGGGGCCCCGATTCCGAGGTCGCGTGCCAGTTCCTCGTGCGGGTCCGCGCCGCTCGCGGCAGGGCCGGGCACGGGTGCTGCCGCTCCGTGACGTCGCGTGTTCTCCGCGTGCATGAGCGCTGACAACCCTCCGTCGAAGCCCGGCGCAATGGTGCCGTGGATGCCGGATGACCACTAGTATCCTCGCCGTCCGCACCTGCGGTGCAATTGCACCCGGAATTGCACCCGGGGGTGTGAGCCAGGGACACCTGTTCACCCGGCGCGGGCCCTGGTGCCACACCAGGAATGTCAGCGCAACGAAAAGGACGGACCGCATGCAGCACATCGACAACGGCGTTCCCGCCAGCTCCCTGACCGGTGTGGAGTGGAAGAAGAGCCATCACAGCAATCCGAGCGGGAACTGTGTCGAGATGGCGCTGCTGCCCGGTGGAGCAGTGGCCGTACGCAACTCCCGGCACCCCGAAGGGCCCGCCCTCGTGTACACGGCAGACGAAGTGCGGGCGTTCCTCGCGGGTGTCAGGGATGGCGACTTCGACACCATGACGGGCTGAACTCGCGGCAGGGCGGGCCGAAAAGTCACGGCACTCTTGCATCGGCCGGGCCACGGCGGGGCTCCTGATGGCACACTGGCATCACGACGCCCGTCCTCAGGAGTCCGCATGCCCGGCATCGAACAGCTTCAGCCGTCACGGAGGCCGACGCTCACCCCGGCCACGGGCGCGAGTCCCACGGCCCTGCGCCTGGTACTGGGCGCGCAGTTGCGGCGGATGCGTGGCGAGGCGGGGATCACCCCCGAAGTCGCCGCGGAGCGGATCCGGTGCTCGACCGCGAAGATCAGCCGGATGGAGACCGGGCACTCTCCCTGCAAGGAACGCGACGCGGCCGACCTCCTCACGCTCTACGGAGTGACCGACCCCGCCAGGACGGCCGAGTTCGTCGACCTGGTGCGAAGGGCCGGACAGCGCGGGTGGTGGCGCAACTACGCCGACGTACTGCCTGACTGGTTCGAGCCCCTGGTCGGTCTGGAGGAGGCCGCCGCGTCGATCCGTACGTACGAGGGTCACTACATTCCGGGGCTGCTGCAGACAGCCGACTACGCCTATGCCGTGGTGCGTTCCGGTCACGCTCTCGAATCGGAGGAGATCACCCGCCGCCGCGTCGAACTGCGGCTCAGACGACAGCAGTTGCTGCAGCGGCGGGACGCCCCGAAGCTCTGGGTGCTGCTGGACGAGGCGGTGCTGATGCGGCCGACGGGTGGCGCCCGGGTCATGCGAGAGCAGCTCGCCCATCTGCTGGAGATGACGGAGCTGCCTCACGTCATCGTGCAGGTCGCCCCATTCGACGTGACCGCCCATACGTCCCCGGGCAACGGCATCACCTATCTGCGGTTCGCGGTGGACGGGCTCCCCGACGTCGCCTACATCGAGCACCTGACCAACGCCACGTCCGTGAACAAGCCGGAGAGCACGGACGAGTACCGCTGGATCCTGGACTCGCTCAGCGCCCAGTCGCCGAGCCCGGCCGAGAGCAGGGGCCTGCTGAGGCTGGCGCTCGAGCGCTACAGCGCCGGCGGTCAGTTCCCTGACAGCGGCCCCGCTGTGTGACCGTCCTCCCACGGGTGCTCAGCCGATCAGAGCCTCGGTGATCTGCCGGGTCGTCTGCGCCGCGACCCGTGGGTCGGCCGCGGCGTATGAGGTGTACGCGTTCAGGCCGGTGGTCAGGGCCCAGCCGCGGCCCCGTGCCCAGGTGTTGTCGTCCACGCCGAGCGCCGCCCGGAAGGCCGCCCTGCTCCCTGGCGACATCAGGGTGAACGCGATGGTCAGGTCGCAGGCCGGGTCGCCGATGCCGAGTCCACCGAAGTCGATGACCGCGCTGAGGCGGCCGCCGACGGTCAGCAGGTTGCCGGTGTGGAAGTCGCCGTGGAACCAGACCGGCGGGCGATCCCACCCCGGGGCGTTCAGCGCGGCCTCCCACAGGGCGGTCATTGGCCGCGGCATCGAACGCGCCGCCGGTCTTCGCGATGGCTGCCCGGGTCGAGCGGTCCCGGTCGCTCAGGGACTCGGCGGTGAGGTCCACGCGGGCGCGCCCGGCCGGCAGGTCCTCGGGAGCGAACTGCTGAAGGGCGGTCAGGAACGTCGCGAGTCTGACCGCGGTCTCGGACGAGCCGGCCAGCGCCTCCACGGTCGCGACCTCGCCGTCCAGCCAGCGGGACACCGCCCATGACCATGGATAGCCGAAGCCGGGTTGACCTACCGCAACGGGTACGGGGATGGCCAGGGGCAGATGCGGGGCGAGCCGGGGCAGCCACTCCGCATCCTTCCTGGCCTGCCCGATCGCTCCGGCGTGGCGGGGCAGCCGTACGGACAGCTCTTCGCCCAGCCGGTAGATCACATGGTCCGAACCAGCCGGGTCGAGCGCCTCCAGAGGCAGCTCCGCCCACTGCGGAAACTGTGTGTCGACCAGTCGCCTGGCCAGCGCGGCATCGATCGACGGGCGGGAGCCCGAGGCCCTTCCGGTCAACGGTACGAGCTCCTGCGGGCGGCCCCATCCGTCCGGCGGGGCAGGCGGGCGCCACAGCGCGCCGCGGACTCGCCGTGAGCCCGAGGCCGGTCCCACGACAGCGGGGACGCGTCGCGCGCCGGACCCGTCAGCGCCGCCATGACGCCACGTGATCCTTCACCACTTGCGGCCGACGCCGCCGAACTCGATCCACTCCTGGGTCGCCTGCTTCGGAGCCAGATCCGAATCGGGACGCCACCTCGACACCTCGACCAGTCCCGGCTCCAGCACCTCCAGCCCCTCCAGGAACGCGTGTACGTCGTCCTGCCGGCGCACCCGCCCCCACTGGTTGCCCGTGCTCTTCGCCATGAAGTCCGTGACGAAGTCACGGGTGGCGGCGTCCTCGCTCACGAGCTGACACACGACCAGGAAGCTCCCCGGTGCCAGACGGGCCGCCGTCCGGCGCACCAGGTCCGCGGGGTCGTCCTTGTCGGGGATGCAGTGCATCACGGACACGAACAGGGCGGCCACCGGCTCGTCGAAGTCGATGAGCCGGTTGACCTCCGGGTGACCGAAGATCCCCTCGGTGTCCCGCATGTCCGCCTGGATCACCGCGGTCCTGTCGTTCTCCTCGAGTATGGCCTTGCCGTGCGCCAGGACGATCGGGTCGTTGTCTATGTAGACGACCCGGGCGCCGGGGTCCACGATCTGGGCGACCTGATGGACGTTGTCCTGGGTCGGCAGGCCGGACCCGTGGTCGATGAACTGGCGGATTCCGTACTCGGATGCGAGGTGGCGCACGACACGCCGGAGAAACCTTCGGTTGTTCACCGCCAGGACCTTGGTGCTCGGCACGTGCTCCAGAAGCTGCTCACATGCCACCCGGTCGGCAGGGTAGTTGTCCTTGCCGCCCAGGTAGTAGTCGTACATCCGTGCGACGCTCGGCACGTTCACGTCGATGTTCTTCGGAATGGAGGTGTCCCCGTTGCTCATCCAGCCCTCGCGGTTCTCAGGGAGTGAAGTCGGTGTCCGTGAGGGGTCATGCTATGGATCTCGCGGGATGGCTGACAGTCCTCGGGGGAGTGAGGCAAGGCCACAGGGCTTCGAATCAGCCACATGAGGCCCGAGGGAGAAGGGTCCGTCGCAGGGCCCGGACCTAGGGGTACGGCCATTCCGTGGCAACGGTGTGTCAAGTCTTGCTGCTGGAGGGTTTATTGGCGCACCCGGCCGTTGTGTGGAGCCCGTGCTCCAGCCGCGCGGAGGGCTGTTCCAATGCGGCCGGAAATCGACGGTGGCCATCTTCGCGGTCTCCGCCGGGTCCGTCCGGAGCAGGTGCCCGGGTCCGCGTCGGAGGGCCGCCGCCCGCGCCTGGCGGTCTATCGTGGGAGCCATGCCCGCCCCTGAGCTGATCCGCATCGTCTCGCGCGACTCCCCCATGGCCCTGGCCCAGGTCGAGCGCGTCAGGGCCGAACTCGTGGCCCGTAACCCCGGCATCGTCACCGAGGTCGTCCCCGTCAGGACGACCGGCGACAAGTGGATGGGCGATCTGTCGATGGTCGAGGGCAAGGGAGCCTTCACCAAGGAGGTCGACGCCGCCCTGCTTGCCGGGGAGGCTGACCTGGCTGTCCACTGCGTCAAGGACATCCCGGCCGACCGCCCGCTGCCCGCCGGCACGACGTTCGCCGCGTTCCTCGAGCGCGACGACATCCGCGACGCCCTCGTGCACCCGGACGGACTCACGCTCGACCAGCTCCCGGACGGTGCGCGCGTCGGAACCTCATCCGTCCGCCGGACCGCACAACTCGCGGCGTCCCACCCTCACTTGAATTGTGTTCCGTTCCGTGGCAACGCCAACCGGCGGCTGGCGAAACTCGCCGCGGGGGAAGCCGACGCCCTGCTCCTGGCCGTCGCGGGCCTCCACCGCATCGGCCGCCCCGACGTGATCAGCGACGTCCTCGCACCGGAGACGATGTGCCCGCCCATCGGCGCAGGCGTCCTCGCCCTGCAGTGCCGCGAGGACGACACGGCGGCCATCGATGCCGTGAGCGCGCTCAACCACCCGGGTACCTACCGGGAGATCACGGCCGAGCGCATGTTCCTCCACGTCCTCCAGGGCCACTGCAACTCGCCGATCGCGGGGTACGCCACGGCCCACCGCAACGGAGACCTCTCGCTGCGCGCCTGCGTGTTCACCCCCGACGGCAAGACGGTCCTCAACGCACACGAGTGGGCAGGCCCTCTCGACCCCGCCACGCTCGGCACCTCCGTGGCTGTCGCCCTGCTGCGCCAGGGCGCCCGCGAGCTGATCGACACCATCGCCCACTGAACCCGTGTGTCCCGGGCACCGCCCGGCGGACCTCGTCATCCGCCGGGCCGCACCGGTTCAGGTGTCCAGTCGGACCGACAGCGTCGAGGAGCTCTTCGAGACCAGGGACGGCACCGCGACGAAGTCGTCGGGATCGACAGCGGGTGACATACCCCGACAGCGCACGAACACCGCCGGGAGAGCGAGCGCCGCCTCCAGTCGGGCCGGCGGTGCGCAGAGGGCCGAAGCGCGGCCCGTTGCCGAAGGCCTTTGCCCAGCCTCTGACCTGCGACGCAGCCGGAGCGCCCCGACGGCGTCGGCGGGGCGGGGCTTCGGGTCCCGCTCCCCGTGGCCGACGACACTCGATTGCGCACCGGATGTGCCTGCCCGGCTGCCGAGCGGCCATGGAGCGCGGATCCTTGAACCAGTGCTGCCCCGGGTGCGCCGCGCCCGCGTACTGAAGGAGACCCCATGGCCCGCTTCGAGGCGACGGTCGACATCGACCGTCCTGTCGCCGAGGTATTCGCCTTCCTGGCGGATGGCGAGAACGACGGGAAGTTCAGCCCCCGTGTCCAGGACATCGCGAAGTCCCCGGCCGGCCCGACGGCGGTGGGCACGGTGTTCCGCAGCACCGTGAAGGACGCCGGGATGACGACTCGTCGTGAATTCAGGATCAGCGAACTCGCCGCTCCGACGCGCATCCGCTGGAACGAACTGTCGTCCAACCTCGTGACGGCCCGGGAAGGGGGTTACGACCTCGAGCCCCTGGCGGGTGATCGAACGAGAGTGCGGATCTTCAATGATCTGGAGGGCCACCGGGTGGGCAAGCTCCTCGTCGGTCTGGCTGTCGCCGCCGCACGTAAGGACGCCCCGGCCTTCGGGCAACGGATCAAGTCCGCGGTGGAAGCGTCCTGACCGCAGGCCCGGGGGAGGGGCGGGAGGGCCCCTCTCCCGCGCCGTCCGCGTAGGGTCTTGACCATGGTGCACGTACTGAGCAGCAGGGTATTGCTGAGGCCCGTCGACCCGGAGGCCTCCCGCGACTTCTACGGGCGGACGCTCGGGCTGCCCGTCTACAGGGAGTTCGGCACCGGTCCGGACCGTGGAACGGTGTACTTCCTCGGCGGGGGCTTCCTCGAGGTGTCGGGCCGTTCGGAGACACCCCCGACCGAGTCCCTGCGGCTCTGGATGCAGGTCGCGGACTGTGCGGCGGCACATGAGGAAGTGGCGGCCCGTGGGGCGGTCGTCCTGCGCCCGCCTCTCCAGGAACCCTGGGGCCTGATCGAGATGTGGATCGCCGACCCGGACGGCCACCGCATCGTGCTGACCGAGGTGCCCGCCGACCACCCCCTCCGCTACCGTCCCTGACCGCCGGGAGGGCGGAGGTCCTCAGGCGAAGGCGGTGAGTGCGACACGGGCCGCCTGCGCGACGAGGGCGTCCTGCGGATCGGCTCCGCGGGCGTCGCCACGGGTCAGCACGGCGAGGACGATCGGCGCGGACTCCGGCGGCCAGAGGACGGCGATGTCGTTGCGGGTGCCGTAGCCGCCCGTGCCGGTCTTGTCGCCAACCACCCAGCCGTCCGGGGCGCCGGCGCGGATGAGTGCGTCGCCGGTGGTGTTCCGCTTGAGCCAGTCGGTCAGCACGGCCCGCTTGTCCGCGCCCAGGGTGCCGCCGAGCACATAGGCCCGCAGATCGGCGGCCAGGACACGAGGAGTACTGGTGTCACGGGGATCGCCGGGCGCGGCTTCGCTGAGGTCGGGTTCGTAGCGATCGCACCGGGTGGTGCGGTCGCCGAGACCGCCGAGGGCCTCCTGCAGCCCACGGGGACCACCGAGCTCGCGGAAGAGGAGATTGGCCGCGGCGTTGTCGCTGTAGCGGATGGCTGCGTCGCACAGTTCGCGCAGGGTCAGCCCCGTGTCCACGTGCCGCTCGGTGACCGGGGAGTTGGCGATGAGATCATCAGGGCCGTACCGCACGCGCCGTTCGAGCCGCTTGAGCGTGTACCTGTCCAGCAACGCGCCCGCGAGCAGCGCCTTGCAGGTCGAGGCGTAGGCGAAACGCTCGTCCGGACGGTACGTGACGGACAGACCGCTGCCGGTGTCGACCGCGTACACACCCACTCGAGCGTCGAACTTCCGCTCCAGTTCCTGGAACGCGGGCTCCGTCCGGCGTGCTGCCTCTTCGGGCGGTGAGGGCGCTGTCCCGGAGGGCGCCGGTGGAGCTGCGGCCGGCGGGGACGTTTCGCACCCGGCGAGCGGAAGGGCTACGAGGCCGGCCAGAGCGGAGAGCGCGGCACGGCGGGGGAGGGGGGTGGGCACGAGGGCGGCGACTTCCTGTCTCCGAGGGGGCTGCCGCGCACTCCGCGGTGCGCCCCGGATACACGGGCGTTCGGGGGCGCAGGGTCACGGCCGACAGCGTTCTGGCGCTCCAGGATAGGGCGGGGACTTCCGTTCGCCACCGATGTGCCGCCCGTGTCGTTGCTCGATGCGGCCGGATCAGCAGGCGGGGCGCGTCGCAGCCGTGTCGTGACGGTGCGAGCCCTGAGGGCCGAAGCGTATGCGCGTGAGTCCGTCCTCGCCGGAGGGACCGGATCCGGACTTGTCGACGACGTAGGCGGTGCTGTCGTCGGTCATCCTGACGTGGTTGGGGTACGCACCGGTGGTCACGCTCTCCACGACCGTCCCCGCACGCGGGTCGACCACCGACAGGCTTCCGGCCAGTCGGTTGGCGACCAGGACACGGCCCGTGCACGGGTCGACGGTCACGGATTTCGCGCCCTCGCCCGTCGCCACCGACCTGGCGACGGCGCCCTTGTGCAGGCCGACGACCGAGAGGGTCCCCGAGGCCTGGTCGGCGGTGTACGCGGTGCGCCCGTCGGTGGAGAGCGTGATCGAGAGTGGCCCCTCGCCGGTGGGGATGAGGCGCGGGGCCCCGGAGCCGGGACCGACCTCGATGATCCGGTTGTTCGTGAAGTCGGCGGCGTAGACCGCACCGGTCCGTTCGTTCACCGCAAGCCCCGTCGGCCCGCTCCCCTCGACGGTGACACGCCTGATCTCCCTGAGGGTCCGGCTGTCGAAGGCCACGAGAGCGCCGTCGCCGAAAGCGCTGGCCCACACGACGTCGCGCTTCTCGTCCACGACGACCTCGCGCGAGTGGTTCACGTCCGGCCGGGTGACGAGATGCCTGCCGGTCCTCTGGCTGTAGACGGACACCGAGTTGGTCCGGGTGTTGGTGACCCAGACGGTGTTGTGCTCGTCGTCGACATCGATGCCGTAGACGGCTTCGACCGTGCCGTTCGTGGGTGGCGTGTACGCGGCGTCCACCTCGAGGGTGTCGGGATCGATCCTCAGCAACCGGGAAGCAGTGACAGGGGCCGGTGGCTGCCCCACGGAGGCGGTGGCCCAGAGCACGTCGTTACGTTCGGAGTACGCGGACTGGTAGAGACCCTGCGCCAACGGGACCTGCGTGACGTGCGAACCGGTCGGGGCGCCTGCGCCGGCTGTGTCGGCAGGCGCGATGTCGGTACGCGCGGTACCGGTTCCCGCCGTGGCGGTCCCGGTCAGCGTGAGAGTGGTGCCGAAGGCGAGCGCCATGGCGGTCGCGGCTGCGCGGCGGACACGGCGATCGAGCGAGGCCATGGTGTGCTGTTCTCCCTGGACGGGCGCCTTCGGTGAGGCGCTCGTGGTATCGGGCGTGGTTGGGCCGCGCCCCTCTGTCCCGTAAAAGTTAGGTAACCCTAAGATAAGTTTTGCGCAAAGAGCAACCGTGTCAGGATGCGCTGTATGTCTGGTCGCGCACTGAGCTTCGGAGCGATGGCGGAAGCATACGAACGGTTCCGGCCGGGGTACTCCGCGGAGCTGTTCGACAGGGTGACGGCGTACGCGGAACAGCCGGTGCGGACCGCCCTCGAGATCGGTGCCGGGACGGGTAAAGCGACTCGCCTGTTCGCGCGACGCGGGGTCACGGTCACCGCGACGGAACCGGACGCGGCCATGCTCGCCGAGTTGAGCAAGCACGTGCCGGCGAGCGTCAGGACGGTGCGAGCCGCGTTCGAGGACCTGAGGCCGGGTGAGAGGTACGGGCTTGTCTATGCGGCAGCCGCGCTGCACTGGACGAGCCCGGAGGGCCGGTGGACACGCGTGGCGTCGCTGCTGGAGCCGGGTGCGGTGTTCGCCTCGTTCGGCGGGCCGATCCAGCCGGCCGATCCGGCTGTGGAGGAAGCCGTGCGAGCCGCACGGGCACCGTTCCTGGAGAGCGACGGGGTTCCGTCGCCGGACGGGACACCCGCAGGCCATGCCATGCAGTGGCCGGGTACTGAGCTTCAGCGGTCCGAATGGTTCACCGACGTGCAACAGTCCGTGATCGAACGGCGCTTGACCATGAGCGCTGTCGACTATGTCGGCCAGCTCTCGACCGTCTCGGCCTATCTCGTACTGCCGGCCTCGGAGCAGCGGCAGGTGTTCGGCCGGATCATGCGGGTTCTGCCGGAGACGGTCGAGGTCGCCGCTGACATCACCGTCCATCTCGCGCGCCGGCGCCAGGAGCCGTAGTACCTCGCGGGCCGCTGCGTCGGCCTTCTCACGGGCCGACAGTGCGACCGGGCGGGCACTCCGCCGAGGATGCCGAGGATCATGTGGGGCATGATGAGGTCATGCGAACGCGACCTGTGCTCATCTACGACGGAGACTGCGCTTTCTGTACCTCCTCCGTGATGTTCGCTGAACGGCATGTCCGGCCAAGTTGTGAGATCACTCCATGGCAGTTCGCGGAGTTGGAACCCCTCGGGTGCACCCGAGAGCGAGCAGAGTACGAACTGTTGTGGATCACACCCCCCGGGGTGATCCACGGGGGCGCGCAGGCGGTCGCCAAGATGCTCCTGAACGCGGGAAGCGGCTGGGCTGTGCTGGGGGCGTTGCTGACCCTGCCTCCTCTCCGCTGGATCGCTCACGGTGTCTACCGGCTCGTCGCGAACAATCGCGAGCGGATGCCGGGCGGGACGCCGACCTGCGCGCTTCCCGCAGACCGTCGGCCTCGCAACGGGGCATCCGCGTCGGATTCCGTGGACTGAGGGACGGAATCGCGCGGGCGCGTCGAGGGTCATTCCGCGCCCGCGGAGGGGTGCCCGTAGGCACGCCTGTCCGACGCCCGGCCTGCCCGTCCGGCGGCGATTCCGCCGCCGGACGGATCCCGCCCTCACGGGTCGCGGGCCGCCCCGTGAGGGCGGGTCCGCCGCTCGGCCGGTTCAGAGCTGGAATTCTGCCGGGGACAGTCCCAACGCGGCGCATGCCTCCCGGAGAATCATGTGCTCGGCCTGCGAGAAGTCACCGTCGGAGCCGGCGATGACGATGCCTGTCTGGAGCACGGCCCTTGCCTCGGTCGGCTTCTTGGAGGTCTTCACGATCTCCTGCATGGCGTCGGTCTTGCCCTGCTGGAAGTTGAGCGTGAGCTGGTCCACGTGCTTGTTGAAGCGTTGGCGCAACTGCTCCGGCGGGAAGTTCTGCAGGACGTCGTTGCCGAGGATCATCGACTCCACGTGCTGACGCTCCGCAGGATCCACATGCCCGTCAGCGGCAGCGACGAGTGCGCACATCGCCATACTCGCATCGCGGTAGGCGCCGCTCTTGAGCTCCGTCTTGAGGGAAGCGAGCTGCGACTTCAGCGTGCTGACCAACTGGGCGCGCGAACCACCACCGGATCCCTGCCCGCCGCTTCGTCCGGGCGCGGACCCGCGCGCTCCTTGGGACTGCTGCAGATTCTTGGCCTGATTCTTGAGTTGGTCCCACACTGCCATCGAGGTCCCCTCGGTCTTCTTCTGATTTGTCGGTCACGAGCTCGTACGCTCACCCGGTCAAACGGCCGGGTACGGGTAAAGGTTCCGCAAAATGGCAGATCGGTCCGGGTGGGGCGCCCCGAAGTGACCGACGCGCTCGACCGTCAGCCCGCCGCGAGGGCGAAGGGTCCGTCCAGGGCTGCCCATTGCGGCAGCATGATGGTCTTCCCGTCGGTGACGCGCCCGTCGCGGATCATGGCGAGGGCCTCGGCGAAGGGCAGTTCGAGCACCTCGATGTCCTCGACCTCGTCCGCGAGTCCGCCGCCCGCCCCGGTCCGGGTGCTGCCGTGGGAGAAGGTCACCGGGCTGATCACCGACGCGGATCCCCGTGGCGCGGCGTCCAGCGGCTCGCGTCGCTCGGAGTGGAGGTCGTCGCGGCCGGCTGACACCCCTCCCTTCATCCGTTCGGTACCTCTCCGTGGATGCAGTGCAACCATCCGTGCCGTTCGTGGGTCACATCAAGTGGGAGTAAAACGCTCTCAGGGACACAAGGGGGAAATATGAGAATCGTTCGTAATGTCGCGGCTCTCGGGGCGGTCACCGCGCTGGCGGTGGGCAGCACGGTCGCGCTGAGCACGACGGCCTCCGCCGCACCGAACGTCACGCCGCAGGGCGTCTGCGGCAAGGCCTACAAGACCGTGAACTCCGTGCCGGTCGGCTCGCTGGGCACCGTCTACCTGACGTACAACTCCTCCAACGGCCAGAACTGTGTCGCGACCATCCGCGCCAACCCGGGGACGGCCAAGGCCATGTCCGCCTACATCTACGTCCCCGCGACCGACGCGTGGGCCGGGGACGACGGCAACTTCACGTCGTACGCGGGACCGGGCTACGTGTACGGCAAGGGCTACTGCGTGAGCTGGGGCGGGAGCATCGCCAACGTGTACGTCTCGGTGGAGAACTCCAACTGCGCCGCACGCAAGGAGCAGCGGACCACCGAGATCCGCTGACCCCACCTCGGTGAAGACGGGGCGTCGGCCGGCGCCCCCAGCGGTGGCGGGCCCGGCAGAGGACCATCTGCCGGGCCCGCCGACGCATGTGGCGGCCGGTCCTTCTCAGGCCGCACGCCGGCCGGCGTGCAGAGGTGTACCGCCGGCCAGTTCCTCAGGATCCAGTGAGAGCGACGCCGCGGCGGTGGCGCCGACGTCCGCCAGGCTGTGCGCGTCCGGCAGCAGTTCCACCCCGTCGGTCCCGGGCCGGTGGATCAGGACCGGCACGTACTCCCGGGTGTGGTGCGCGTGGCCGATCGTGGGGTCGTTGCCGTGGTCACCGGTGACGATCAGCCGGTCACCGGGCTCCGCGAGCAGCGCCGTCAGCCCGGCGAGTCCGGCGTCCACCTGCTCCAGCAGGCGTCCGTACCGCTCGGTGTCCTGCTGATGCCCTGCCAGGTCCGTCTCCTGCACGTTGGCCACCACGAGCGCGTCGCCTCCCGTGCGTACCGCTTCCAGGGTGTGGGACAGGACCTCGTCGGTGGCCACGGCCGGATGACGCCCGGCCGTCTCGCACACCAGGATGTCGGCGGCCTTGCCCACCAGGGTGACCGGGATGCCGGAGCGGGCGGCGAGGTCGGGAAGCTGGCGGGTGTGATCGAGCGGGGCGCCCAGGTGCTGCACCTGAAGGCCGCCGTTGCGATAGAAGCCGGTGGCCGGAGTGTCCAGCCCGACCGTCCCCCCGCCGCCGGGGCGGACGAACGAGGGGAGCGGGCCGTCCGCATGTCCCCCGACCGCGATGACGCGGGCCACCGGAGCGACGGAGCGCACCGTACGGGCGATGGCGAGGATCCCGCCGGGCCCGTCGAAGGAGAGGTCGTCGAGGCGGCCGGACGCGTTCCAGTTGATCCCGGGATCGGCCTCGAGGTTGTCATGGACCAGAACGGTGCCGTCGACGAGGAGCAGGGGCTTCCCGTCGACCGGTTCGGCCCGGTGGCCCGCCGCTCGGAGCGCACGGGTCACCTCGTCGAGATGATCGGCGAGCCGGGCCACCGTCACCCGGCTGAAGTCGGCGCCCATCATGGTCTGATGGCCCGCGAAGGTGTCCGCCCCGGGGTAGCCGAGTGCCGCCCTGCCCGCGGCGACCGGCAGATGGGTGCGGCGTGCCAGGTCGGGATGAGGGTGGACCAGCCCGAGCCCCAGGGCCCCGAGCACCGGCAGGCGCAGCGGCCGGCCGAACGCGGTGCGGGCGTGGTCGAGGACGTGCCCGCAGGTGTCGGCGGTGAGATCGCCCGGACGCAGGGCACCCGCGTCGGGCATGGCGCCGACCCCGAACCCGTCGATGACGACGATGACGGTCTTGGCCATGGGGTTGCTCCTTACTGCAGGGCTCGGCCCTGGGCGTCGTACAGGCCGTTCAGCCGGGCCGAGCCGGAGGCGACTCCGGAGACGACGGCGACGGTCGAACGGGTGACGAAGATCTGGGTGCGGAAGGCGAACAACACGGTGTCGCCGAGGCGGACGTCGGCCCCGTCGGCGGGTGCGTCGAGCAGCCGGTAGTAGTCGATGTTCTCGGTGGGAGCGTTCTGCACGCCCAGCCGCGTGCCGGTACGGGGCAGGAGAGCGCCGCGGATGTGGGAGCGGGCGTAGAAGCCCCCGCCGAATACCGCAGGGCGTCCGTCGTCGAGTGTGTGGGCGACCTCGCTGACGTACACGTACGCGGGCTTCTCGGGCTGCGCCGGATCGACGGCGTGCAGCGGGGTGGTGCCGGTGAGGGCGTGGCCGGGTTCGCCGTGGGTGGCGCCCAGCTCCGCGAGCAGCGGGAGGGTGGCCATCGAGGTGGCGCTGGGAGCGCTGAGCCTGAGGTCGTGGTGCCCCCGCGAGACGAGGAGTTCGCGGGCCTTGAGCGCCAGGTCGAAGTTGGGTGTGGGAGCGGGCCGGCCGGTCGACGGATCGCACAGGACGCAGGGGAAGGCGGTGACGCCCCCGATCCGGATGCCGTCCAGGGCCTCGGCGGCCTCCGCGAAGGCACCCAGCCGGGCGAGCGGGACGCCGCCCTCCTGGCCGGGGTAGACGGAGCCGTCGGCGCCCTCGATCCGGATCAGGACGTCCTGGACGAAGCCCAGTTCGCGCGCCGCGTCGGAGACGGCACGGGCGTTGGCCAGGTCGAATACGGTGACGGTCTCGGGGCGCCGGGTCAGCACCTCGGGCAGGGTGCGCCGGGGGATCTGGACGAGGTGCCCGACGTTGCCGGGGCGTGCTCCGGCAGCCAGCAGGGTACGGGCCTCGGCCGGGTCGATGGCGGCGGAGCGGGGGATGTGCCGGGCGATGGCCCGGATGAGTTCGGGGTTGCGGCCGAGTTGCTTGACGACGAACCAGAGCCCGATGCCGAGGCGTTCGGCCTCGGCCGCCAGCAGCGCGGCGTTCGCCTCGACGGCGTCCAGGTCCATGACGTACGTGTCCGGGGGGATCGAGCCGTTCCGGTGCAGAGCGGCCGCGGCGTCGACGAGCCCGGGGTTACGGGTGAGCAGGGTGTCGAGAAACACGGTCAGTCGTCCTTCGGGTCGTCCAGGGCGGCGAGCGAGCTCCGCAGGATGTCGACGACGAGGTCCGCGCCCGCCCGCATCGGGTTGATGCGCACGGTCCAGTCGGCCAGCCCGGGGGAGTCGTCCAGCGCGGAGCTGGACATGCGGTAGAAGAGGGGGGCGATCTCGTAGCGGGAGTTGGAGCCGACGGGGTACGGGGCGGCTCCGAAGCGGGCGGCGACCGAGGGCAGTTCCCGGGCGACGGGCCGGTCCAGGCGGACGAGCAGGCAGCGGTCCTGGGCGTTGGCGATACGTACCTCGGCCACACCGTCCACCTCTCCGGCCGTCAGGCGTTCCGCGACCTCGGCGCCGACGCGCGACTGCACGGACCACATGACGGGTACGTGGGTGAGGGCGCGCAGCGCGTCGAGTGCCTGGTGGCCCTGGACCTGCCCGCCGCCGGAGTAGTTGTCACGGCGGATGTGCGCGACGAGGTCCCCGGCGCCGACGACCAGGCCGACACCCTCGGGCCCGTGCAGCTTGAAGAGCGAGAAGCAGGAGGCGTCGGCGCCCAGTTCCACACCGGCCGCCGGGGCGCGCATGACGGCGTAGTTGTCGTCGACGATCGTGCGGACCCCGGCCGCCCGGCATGCCGCGAGGACCTCGGCGGGATCGTATGAATCTGCGAGCCGTTGCCTGGTGTGCTGGACGTATGCCCACCGGACCTGCCCGGCCGCGAGCGCCTCGCGGAGAGCGGAGAGATCGTTGTAGTCCGCCTCGACCGTCCTCACCCCGATGCCCCGCAGGGTGACCTCGGTGGTGCGGTAGACCGGCGCACGGTGGATGAGCAGCGGCTCGCCGGCCCGGACGGCGGCATTGAGGGCGGCCCGGATCGCGCCGGTGCCCGCGCCCTGCACGAAGGCGGCGTCCTCGGCTCCGAAGAAGTCCGCGAGTACCGCCTCGACACGTGCGGTGGTGCGGGGGCGCCCGAGTCCTGGGACGACTCCGGCGTCCGACGAGAAGAGCTGGTCGCCCTCGAAGTGGGCGGCGGTGGCCTCCAGCAGCCGGAACTGCATCGCCATGGCGTCGTCCAGGGAGACGGTCGCAAGCGGGAAGGTCGGGGGGAGTGCGGGGCTCATGTCAGTTGTCCTCCTCGCTCGCGCCGGTCAGGAAGCGCAGCGGATTGCGGCGGGTCAGCAGGTCGACCAGATCGTCGTCGGCGCCCGCCGTCCGGAGCCGGGGCAGAAAACTTCCGAAGAGGTGGCCGTAGCCCTGGCCCCCCTCCTCCACGAGGTAGCCGTGGCGGGAGATGTCACAGCTGAGCAGTACGCGGTCGGCGTGGCCGGCCTCCAACAGGGCGAGCAGCAGCGCAAGCCGGTCCCGGTCACTCCGGTACGACGACTTGCCCACGGTGTCGAAAGCGACGTACGCCCCTCGCGCGGCGAGCTCCCGGTGGACGCCCGGATCGTCGAGCAGGTCCTGGTGGCCGACGCTGATCCGGTCTGCGGGCAGGCCCTCACCGGTCAGGATTTCCACCTGGGCGAGCCCGCCCCGGCCGAGTTGCGCGTGCGTGGCGAGGGAGAGGCCCGTGGCCAGAGCGGCCCGCGCACCTGCCCGGAGAACCTTGGTCTCAGGAGCGGTCGGTACGTCGCCATGGCTGCCGATTTCACCGAGGACGCCGGGCAGGACACCGGTCGCGCCGATTCCGCCCTCGATCTCACGGACGAGGACTTCGGTCAGCTGTTCCACGGTGCCGTCCTCGATCTCCGGCGTGTGGAACGGCTCGTAGTACCAGCCGGTCGAGGCGACGACGGCGACCTGGGAGTCCCGGGAGATCCTGGCCAGGGCACCGACGTCGCGGCCCATACCCCGGCAGGTCAGCTCGATGACCAGGGAGAGCCCGAACTCCTTATGCAGGGAGGCGAGTTCGGCGGTCACGGCCGCGGCGTGGCGCTCCGGGTGAAGGACGGCCGCGCCGTCGCCCCGACGGTCCAGGTCGAGGACCAGGTGCTCGTGGGACAGGGCGGGACCGCGCACGGAGGCGGTGGACAGCTCTCCGGTGACGGTGCGCAGGGCGCTGGGTGAGGGGCGGTGCATCGTGGGGCCTTCTTTCGCGTACGGGCCGATCCTGTCCGTGAAGTGGTCAGCCCTTCAGCGGCGTGAACAGGTCGAGCCAGTACAGGAGGTTGAGGAGGATCCCGCCGACGATCACGGCAGCCGGAGCGGCGGCCATCCTCACCACCGGCCGGCCCATCGCCTCGTTGAGCAGGTAGAGACCGCCGACGACGAGGATGCCGAGCCCGCCCCCCATGGCGTTCGCGGCCATCAGCGACCCGAACAGGATCGCGAGCTGCAGGGTGTCCCCGATGGCGCTGCGAAGATGCTCGGAGGAGTCGCGGACGCTCGGCAGCTTGCCGAGGAGCTTGCCGATCCAGGAGAGCGCCAGCACCTCGACGGCGAACACGAGTGCACCGACCACTGCCGCCAGGGACGGGTTCGGCATGAGGTAGCCGATCGGATAGACCAGCGTGAATCCGGCGATCCCGTACGCGCCGGAGGCCAGCGCGGTAGTCGCGATCAGCGGGATGAAGCCGAAGACCCGGTAGAAGTCGACCTGGGCGGCCTCGGAGTACTGCCCCTTCGCGATCAGGAAGCTGGTCGCCTCGCCGCCGCCGAATATGTGCATCTGCGCGAGCACGCAGACCCCGGCGCCGAGCACCATGAACAGCGGCAGATACCTGCGCAGACGAGCGGCGCTGGCGCTGAAGAGCGACGCCATCGGATCGTCCTGCGGGACCTCCTCCACGACGCCCGACGTCCGGTCGGCCCGGCGCTGCCTGACGTCCTTGGCAACGGCCAGCCCGATGAGCATCAGCACGCCGACCGCCATGGCCAGCGCACCGGCGAACATGTTCGGCCACAGCTTCATGGTCATGACGACGAGAGCCAGTTCGAGGGCTCCGGCCAGACCGCCCCACTTGCGGCCGAACTGCTTGGTGATGGCGAGCACCGGGAACAGGGTGAAGAGGAACAGGATCGGCGTCGACATCTGCTGCATCGCGGTCAGGAAGTCGACCGGGAGATCGTGGGCCACGTTGTTCGCGCCGTTCAGCCCGAATACGACGACGGCCCCCCAAGCGGCGCCCAGGATCGGGGCGAGCCACTTCTTGGGCGACAGCATTCCGAGGATGTCGGTGGGCAGGAAGACCAGCCACGGATTCAGCACCCCGGTGGACAGCGCCATCGGGGCACCGAGTCCGAAGATGAACCCCGCGGAGAGACCGAAGGAGACAGCCGTCGTCGCGCTGCGGGTGGTACGCCCCTGGATGAAGTCGAGAAGGAAGGGACGTACCCCGTCGTTGAAGACGGCCAGGGCCATGTGCGAGATGTAGGCCGTCAGCGCGCAGAGGGCGATCACGGTGAGTTGCTGGGCCAGTGTGAAGTCGAGACTGGTACCGGCGGCGAGTGTGGTGCTCACGAGTCACTCCTTGGTGCCCGGGATGGTGCGAAGAGGCTGATGTCAGCCGCGGGCAGCGATGGCGCGTGCCATGAGGGGGGCGATGACGTCGATCTGGTCCATCGAGAAGCCGAAGACCTTCTTGCCGTCGTCGAGCAGAGTGGTGATCTCCTCCTCGGTGGGAACGCTCCGCCCGAAGGTGTGGCAGGCCGCGCTGCCCATGAGCCCGACGAGCACGCCCAACGAGGCGCCGGCTCCCGTGTGGCAGGTGCCCAGGTAGTAGTCGGCCTGGCCCATCCGGAGTTTCATGGCGGCGTCCATGTCGCTGGAGGCGACGATGTCAAGGGCGTCGATGCCGAGCCCGCCGATGGCCTGGGTGACCTCGACCTTGCCGACGCCGCCCGTGAGGATCTTCGTCATCACTGCTCTTCTCTCTGTAGCGGTTGGTGATACGGAACGAGGGCCCGGTCAGCCGGCCGCGGCCGGTCCGGACGTGGATGCGGAAGGGGGCTGCTGAGCCAGGACGGCCAGGTGCATGCCGAGAAAGTTGACCTCGGAGTCGGGGAGCGCTGTCCCCAGCTGCCTCTCGGCGCGGACCGAGACGGCGCGAGCGCGGGCCACCGCATCGGGATGCCCGGCGAGCTCGGCGGCGACCTGGTCGTCGGTGAGGAACTGCTCGATCGGCTCACCGTCCAGGAGCCGGCCGAGGGCCATCATCAGATGGCTCGTGAACATCCCGGCCGTCGCTTCGGTGACGGTCAGGCCCTCGGCCTCCAGGGAGGCCAGCTCGGCAGTGACGAAATCAGCCACCTCGGGCCTGACCTGGCCGCCCTCGCGGAAGAGTTGGAGCCGCAGTGCCAGCTGGTCGTCCATGATGATCCTCCTAAAATCAACAGTAACCAGGATTTTGTATTTTGAGGACGGGCGACGCTCCAGGAAAATGAGACACCGGTCACCCTGTCGTCCGTCGGTCAGTACGAGGGCACGCGCTCACCCCTCAGGACCTCGCCCTGCAGCCGTTTCACCAGGGACAGATCGAGCGACGAGCGGATCGCGGCCAGCGCCTGCGCCCCGTCCGACCGGCAGATCACCGCGGCACTGGAGTTGCGCAGCGCCAGCTCACGGGTGACCTCGTCGCCGAGTGGGAGCACTTCGACGCCGGGGCCGATCCGGTCCTGCGCCTCGTCGAGATTCCAGACGGTCGCGTCCACCTCGTCACGGGAGAAGAGGTCGGGCAGCTGCATGTACGAGGTCTCCCGCCACACGATGTCCTCCCGGCCGGCGAAGACACGCTCCACGAGCATTCGCAGGTCCTCCGAGGTGTGGTCGATGGCGACCCGCAGGCCTGGTGCCTCCAGGTCGGTTCCCCGGCGCACGAGCATGCCGTGCGCGCCCACGTAGGTGGCCGGCCCTAGATCGGCCACCAGCTCCACCGGGTGCTCCGCGGTCAGCCGGTCGGCGGCGAAACGCGACAGCACGACCAGGTCGACCTTGCCTTCCAGCAGCGCCGCGGTCCGGGCGCCGGCACCCCGCATGAACGTGACCGCGAACGGTGCGCCCGCTTCCTCGAACGCCCCGCGCAGTCCGGTCGCCAAGCCCTCGTACCGCCGCGAGTAGGGGAGCGGCATGGCGGCGAGCAGCGTGCCGAGACCCGACAGTCGCCACAGGATGGTGCGGTCGGACCGGACGAGGAACGTGCCGAGGTGGCCGCGCGCGGTGGTGGAGATGGCTCCCGACTGCTCCAGCAGTTGGAGGGCCGCCTGGACGGTGCCGTTTCCGCAGCCCAGCTGCTCCGCGAAGTCCCTCACGCGGGGCAGGCGGGTGTCCGGCTCGTGATGCAGGAGCACGGCGGCGAGCTGCCGGGCGGCGAGGCCGTTACGGGTGAGGAAGCGGGCGTCCAGGTCGTTCACGAATCAAACAGTAAACAGGATCCTGGATATTGACAAGGAGTTCGTTCGAAACCGGGCCGGCACATGTGCCCGCGGTCCGCGAGCTCCACCACCGCACTCATGCGGCGCTCCCGCACCGGCCAGCAGAGTGTGGAGGGCCCGGCAGGACAAGGCCGCGAGCGTGACCACCGCGGTCGCGAGGCAGTCATCCTGCGCAGGTCCCTGCGGGTGGCCATCGCGGCGAGCGTCGGGTTCTATCCGCTCCTGCGCGCCGCCGAACGGCCGGCCGCGGCGCTCCACGCGCTCTTCGCCCTCGGCCGATCTGAAGGTGGATTCCGACCGGATCGCTTCGCTTCTCACCGGCGGCCACCCGGTTTCCGTGCGTCGCTCCGTGCCGGAGCGGACGGATACTCGCCGGCATCCATGTCCGTCGATCTCGAGGTGTGGATGACGAGCCTCAGCGATCAGTCGAACCGGGTCGACGCTTCGGTGACGGAGTCGCGGAACCGGTGACGTCATGGGGCGTGTGCTTGAGGTGCCGCCACGTGTGGATTGAGTAGCATTCCGGACGAAAAGGGGTGGGTCTCGGGCAGCTTCCGGGGCGCAAGCGGAACGAGTGGACCGAGGTGACCATGGCGGCCGAGAGTGTTCAGTACCCGAGTTCGATCGTCCCGGTCGGGCATGTCGAGCCCGTGCCGCGGCGTATCCGGGGGACGATCGGTGGTCGCGTCGCCTTCGACACCCGGCGTGCACTGTATGTGTGGGAACGGTCCGCCTACCCCCAATTCAGCATCCCGGCAGCCGACTTGGTCGACGCTGTGCTCGCCGACGACGACCACGTGGAACAGTTGGGTGTCGGGCCCGCCCGACGTCACACGCTGCGGGTCGGATCCGAGGTTCGCGAGGGTGCGGCATGGGTGTGGGACCACGGAGCCCCGGCACGTCTCCAGGGCACCGTCCGCTTCGAGTGGGAGGCGCTGGACTCCTGGTTCGAGGAGGACGAGCCGGTCTTCGTCCACCCGAGGAGCCCTTACTCCCGGGTGGACGCGCTGAGTTCGTCCAGCAGCGTCCGCGTGGAGCTGGACGGCGTAGTGCTGGCGGAAGCCCCCCACTGCGTCAAGCTGTTCGAGACCGGCCTGCCGACCCGCTACTACCTCGACCGCACGCACGTCGACTGGACCCGGTTGCGTCACTCCGACAAGGTGACCCGCTGCCCGTACAAGGGCACGACGAGCGGCTACTGGTCGTTCGCCGGTGAAGTCGCCGCCCACCCGGACATCGCCTGGGCGTACGACTTCCCGACGATCCACGCCAATCGCATCGCGGGACTCATCGCGTTCTACAACGAGCGTGTCGATCTGTCCGTCGACGGAACTCCGCTGTCGCGGCCCTCAGCCCCGGCCGAGTAGAGCGTCGAGTGCCTGGCCCAGCGCCCTCGGGTGGCGCGCTGCCCCGGAGCAGGGCGAGAGCTCTCAGAGCCCGGTGACCTTGGCGCTCGCCGACAACTCGTAGACCAGGGTGACCGTGCGGTGGCCGTCGGGCGGGACCGTGACGTCCCAGCTGACGATGCCTTCGGCGTCAACCGTGCCGGGCTCGGGGGCGCAGAGCTCCTTCCGCAGACGTATCTCCACGGCCGAGACCTCGGAGACCGGGATCCGCTCCCGAAGGGTGACCACCCGGTCGTCACGCTCGCCGGGCCCGCAGAACCTGGACACGTGCAGTCGGACCGTGCGGGTGATCACGGTCCGCTGTGTGATTCCGGCGGTGTCCCGTGACTCCTCGGCATGCCGGACCACGCGATGGTCGTCGCAGCTGCCGAAGGCGAGCTCGACCGGGGCGCCGGGGGCGGCGAAGTCCAGCGTGCCGCGCCCGGCGAACCCACTGCCGCGGACCAGATCCACGGGACCGGCGAGCAGCGCGTGGCCGGCCAGGTTGTCGAAGCGTACGACCCGGGTGACCAGGGGAGACAGCTCGGGTGAGCAGGCGTACTCACTGCGCGCCTGCGTGGTGAAGGCGGACAGCGGCACACGGTGCGCGCGGCCGTCACCCGGCACGGAGACCTGAGCGGGGGACCGCAGCACCCGTGCCTCGCCGCCGTCGTCCACTCCCGGCAGTCCGACGACCGGGGCCGGGCCGAGGGTCCCGATCTCCTCCTCACGCAGCTCGACACCGACCGTGCGGCGCTCCGCGGCGGAGCGGTCCGTGAGCGTCAGCCGGTCCTCGTCGAGGCGCGGTGGTTCGGTGGCGAGCGCGGAGCGGGCCGTCGACAGCGTCAGCCGTACGTCGGACCAGTCCTCTCCGGTGCGCTGCCAGACCATCGCGTCCGTCTCCAGCGTCAGGGAGTCGCCGTCGAGCACCGCCCGGTAGGCGGGCCGCCACAGCGCACACGAGGTGAGGTGGCTCAGCCGCAGCCCGACCGGTCCGGCGGCTGCGGCCTCCAGGGTCAGTTCGATGTGGCCGACGAGTTCGGCGGGCTCCTCCTCGGCCACGTGCATGGCTCGCTCGGTCTGCCCGAGCTCGTCGGCGAGAGCGGCCAGCCGTGTCTCCACGGTGCGCAGCTCCTCGCCGCACGAGGCGCGTTCGCCGTCGACCCGGTCCAGTTCAGCCGCCCAGCGGGGTCTGTCCGTCTCCCCTGAGCCGGCACCCTCGCCGATCTCCCGCAGCAGATCTGCGGCGAGACGGCCGAGCAGCTCCCGGCGCGTGTGCAGCCGGTCGCGCCGCTGTTCCAGGGTGAGTCGTTCGTCTTCGAGTGCGTGCAGCCGTCGGCGCAGGGCGGAGTCGTCGTCGCCCTGCGGCAGGGGCCCGCGCGGCATCCAAGTGCGCGTGATCCGGACGTCGAGAACGGTCGCCGGGTGATCGGCGGACAGTTCGGCATGGAGCGTCCGGTCGACGGCCAGTGCACTGACCGGGCCGAGACGCAGCCGCTGGACCCCTGTTTCCAGGTCGAGCACGACGGCACGCTCGACGTGGGCGCGATCCTCCAGGCAGGTCACAGCGGTCACGGGAAGGGCGATGGGCTTCGGACTCGTCGTCATGGCGTGTGTCAGCTCCTGCGGTTGCCGCCGACGAGGGCCTTGCCGGCCGGCATGCGGATCTCGTAGCCGCCGTCGAGCACGGCGGTGCCTCCGGCAGGCAGTTCCACCCGCCAGACGCGGGTGCCCGGGGCATGGCGATCGGGCCCCGGCCCTTCCTGGAGCGCCGTCCAGTCGGCCCGCTCCTCGATCCGGACGTCCGGCTCGGAGCTGACGGGCACCCGCTCGCGGACCTCCAGGGTGACGGGCCCCGGGAGGCGGTTGGCCAGCTCCACGTGGACGCGGTGGTCGAGCACGGTGGTGCTGTTCCGCAGACCCGAGGTGGACTCGTGGAGGTTCGTACGGCGGGTGACCTGGATACCCTCGGCGGGCCCGAGCCCGACCCTGCGTACGCCGCCGGGGGCGAGCGTGGGCAGGGCGGCGGTCAGCAGGAAGTCGTCGTCGACCGTGACTTCCACCGGGCCGGCGAGGAGGGCCTGGTCCGAGGCGTTGGAGAGCACCAGGGTCGCGTACACGGTCTGTTCCACGGACGGTACACAGAGGTACTCGGTGTGCATGCCTACGGCGATCTCGCCGACGGTGACGGTGTGCCAGCTGCCGTCCGACGGAATGTCGGCTCGGGCGGCGGTGTCGAAGCGGTGGTCGAAGGAACCCGCCGACTCCCGGGGCCGCACCGCGTGACCGGGCAGCGGCAGGGTGGCCACGGACTCGGCCCGTCGGCGGTACTCGGCCGCCACCGGGTCGAAGGGAGAACCGGGGAACAGCTTCCCCCTGCGGCCTTCCTGGGCGTCGGGCCCGTACAGGACGAGCGCGGCGTAGTCGAGCTCGGCGCCGCTGGGCCGAGGAGGACCGGCCGCCGGGGGCGGAGGCGGCGGAGCTCCGCCAGGGGCCGCGGGTGCCTTTGCGGCTGGCGTACCGGAGCTCCGACCTCCGCCCGTACGCGGGCGGAGGCGCTGCGCCGGGGCGGGCGGAGCTCCGGCGAAGAGCTCGGGGGAGGCGCCGCCCACCTGGGGCGGCGCCGAGAACGCGGGGGGAGGCCCGCCGTACCCCTGGGGCGCAGGCGGCGGTGGAAGGGGTCCGGACGGGACGACCACGGGCGGGGCGGCCGAGGCCGGGCGGGGGAGTGCGGCGTCGTACCCGGCGAACAGATCGGTGAGACCCGCCGGGGGCTCGCGCCATCCGGAAGGCGCGGAGGCTGGCTGCCCACGTCCGACCCGGATCGAGCGGAGCCTCGGGAGCTCGGTCCCGCGCCGCAGATCGGCCGTCGCCAGGCCGACGGACACGCCGGTCCAGTCCTCGCCGGTGCGCTGGGCCACCGAGGCACGCAGCACCAGGCGGCCGGTGCGCTCGCCCTGACGATAGGTGAGCCGGTAGGCCGGGGCCCAGAGGGCGCCCGGCACCCCGTACTCGAGCTCGAGCTCTACTTCCACGCCGGGGTCATCGGCACCGGAGACGTCGACGAGCAGCACGGCGGAGACCGTGGTGTCCACGTGCGCCGACGGCGCGTCGGTGGAGGCGCGGGCAAGCCTGTCCACGGCGATCCCGAGCTCGTGCCCGGCCTGCCGCAGCGCCTCCTCCAACTCGACGAGGCGGGCGTGCAGGCCTGTCAGCCGTTCCTCCACGAAGCCGGCGAGCTCCAGCCACGCGTCGACCGGGGTGCGACGATGACCGTCCTCACGTCTGCGGGCCGGTGGGACCGGACGCAGAGCCCCGACCTCCTCGATGAGGCTCAGCTGGTGGTCCCGGCGGCCCTGCGCTGCCGTGTACTCCTCGCGAAGCCGCTCGACGCTGCTCCGCAGGTCTTCGGACCCGGGCGTGCCGAGCGGCTCAGCCTCGACCTCCACCCGGGCCTCGCTGACCCGCGCCCCGCCCACCCCTTGAACGCGGGCGCGCAGTGAACCCGGATCGAGCGAGCGGGGCAGTCCCGTCACCCGCACCCTGCCGCCCGGCGGCACGACGCCCCGGGCCAGACGGCGGCAGACCGCGCCCTGCTCGTACACCACCACGGAGTCGAGGACCGACCCCCACCTCTGCACTGCCTCGGCCGTCATGTGTTCCGCTCCCCGTCGATGCCGACCCGAGTGTACGCCGGGGCTGCCGCGCGCTTCCGCGTCGGACGGCCCTTCGCCCCAGGCCACTTCGCCCGGGGCGGGCAGCCGGCGGAGGGCTCAGCCGAGCCGCCCCACCCTGAACGTGGTGGTATAGGTGCGTTCCTCGCCGGGAGCCAGGAACGTCATGGAACCGTTCTCGCGTGCCGCGGTCTCGCCCTCCACATGGTGGGTGGACGGCTCGAAGCCCACCGCGTACGCACCCTCGCGCAGATGCAGCCACTGGAAGAATGCAGGGAACTGTGCCGCGTCGTACTCCAACTCGAAGTACACGCCGAGACGTTCGTTCACCAGGCGGGGGCGGACGCGGCCGTCGGCGTCCGGCTCCAGCTCGTGTTCGTAGACCTGCTCGACGAAGCCCGTCCGCGGGCCGGGCATCGAGGTGTTCGAGACACCTTGCTCGGCGACGCTGTCGCTCTGCCACAGTGTGCGGCGCACGGGCATCTCGTAACGCGCGCCCTCGTCCAGGAAGGGCCAGCCGATGTTTATGTGGTACAGGTACAGGTACATGTGCGGTGTGGCGTCGAAGCCCGCGTTGCGCACCCGGTCGGTCAGCCGGATCTCCGTGCCGCCGAGATCCGCCTCGATACGGCGGGTGAGCCGCAGGTGCTCACCGAAGATCGCGGCCTGGCGCACCTCGCCCTCGGCCCACAGCACGCAGCGGCCGTCGTCCTGCCACTGTTCGCCGTAACCGGTCAGCCGGGCTGGCAGGTTGGCGACGCGCCCGTGCAGGCCGTGCGACACCGTGCGGCGAGGGGGATACCGGTACTGGGAGGCGTCCACCTCGGCGCCGAAGAGTGTGTGGTCGAGGCCCGCGGTGAGCAGCAGTCCCGAGAAGCTGCGCATCATCGAGAGGCCGTCGTCGTCCCGGTATTCGTGCAGACCGGGATGGCGGAACCCGGTCGCCGAGCGCCAGCCGAAGCCGCGGCCCTCGAACTCCGCCCCGCCCAGGTCCATGGCCCGGTCCACGAGAACGTCGAAGGAGAGACCCGCACCGGTGCGGAACTCCAGTGTGCGGATCCCGCGTTCGGAACCGTCGTCCAGGACGACGGACCGCACGCCGCCCGCCGCGCTCAGGTCGCCGGAGAGCCGCGCGAGGGCCTGACGGTCGTAGTCGCGTCCGTTCAGCTTCACGACATCACCCACCCTCCGTTGACCTCGATGCACTGGCCGGTGACGAAGGAGGCATCGGGGCCCGCGAGGAAGGAGACCACCGAGGCCAGTTCGCCGGGGCGGCCGCGCCGCTTCAGCGACTGACGCTCCAGCACCTGGCGCCTGTAGGCCTCAGGGTCCTCATGGATCTCCTCGGCCGCGGTGGGAAAGGCCCCGGGGGAGACGCAGTTGACGCGGATCTCCGCCGGTCCCAGCTCCCGGGCCAGAGCCCGCGTGAGCGCGACGGCGGCACCCTTGGTCGAGACGTACGCGGCGAGCGAGTCCCAGCCTCCGTGCATGGTGATCGACGCGACGTTGACGATCGCCCCGCCACCGGTGGCGGTCATGCGGCGCGCGGCGGCCTGTGCGGCGACCCCCGGGCTGGGTGCTGCACCACAACACCGACGGCTGGCGCGGGACGGCGCCGGTGGACGCCGCCCAGTACGGCATGTGGCCGACCGGCGGAGCCTGGCTGTGCGTGATGCTCTGGGACCACTACCGCTTCACCGGTGAGACCGGTGCGCTCAGCCGCAACTACCCGGTGATCAAGGGCGCCGTGGAGTTCTTCCTCGACACGCTGGTCGTGGACGCGAAGACGGGCCGGCTCGTCACCAACCCCTCGCAGTCGCCCGAGGTCACCCACCACCAGGACGAGGGCGAGAGCGTCAGCATCTGCGCCGGCCCCACCATGGACATGCAACTCCTCCGGGATCTGTTCGACGCCTACCGGCAGGCCGCCAAGGTGCTGGGCCGGGACCGCGGACTCGTCGAACGGGTCAGCGAGGTACGCGACCGGCTCGCGCCCACGAAAATCGGCTACCTCGGCCAGATCCAGGAGTGGCTGGAGGACTGGGAGGAGGCGGCGCTGGTGCGGAGCCGCCATGTGTCCCACCTGTACGGGGTGTTCCCCAGCGCGCAGATCAATCCTCGCACGACCCCGGAACTCGCCGCCGCCGCGGTGAAGAGCCTGGAGCTGCGGGGTACGGCGGGGCAGGGCTGGTCCCTCGCCTGGAAGATCAACATGTGGGCCAGGCTCCTGGAGCCGGTGCGCGCCTACCAGCACCTGGCGGACCTGCTCACGCCGGCGCGGAGCAGATCAGGCTCAAGGAACTCATGGCCCGCCGTTCGCGCCGGGTCTACGTTCTCGCGGACGCGGCGAAGCTGGGCGTGGTCCCCTTCCGCGCCTGGGCCCCCTGGCAGCCAGGCTGGACCCTGGTGACCGACGACTCGGCGGACCCGGGCCAGGTGGACGCCCTGCGCGCCCGCGGCGTCGAAGTCCTGCTCGCTGCGCCGGCGGTCCCGCCCGGCTCGCCGGCGCGGGTCGCTCCGCTCAGGATCCAGATCGTTCTCCGCCGCCGAGGGCCCAGGCCTCGATGTCCCGGTAGTGGATCGGCCCACGGCTACGGCCGGCGTTGCTGCCGACCAGATGCAGACGCTCGGCCTGCCACGGGCTGCCGGTGAAGCCTGCGAACCCTTCAGCGATCTCTGCCGCCGAGGTCCGGTCTCCTCGGCGGGCACGGGCCAATGTCAGATGGGGGCGCAGAGGCCGGTCCTCGAAAGCGACACCGGAGCCCTTCACCGCCGTACGCACATCGGCGGCGAGCATCTGCAGCTCGTCGAGCCCTCCGTCGATTCCGCTCCACAGCACCCGGTCGTCGAAGGTGCCGCTGCCGCGCAGGGCCAGCCGGGGCGGCCGGCGGTCCGCCGCGAGGAGGGCGAGCGGCCGGCGCAGGAGCGCAACGTTCCCGACCGGAAGCTCCCCGAGGAAAGCCAGGGTGATGTGCCAGTCCTCGATGCGGTTCCATCGCATGTGAGGGTGCGTCTCATACGCGGGCCGCAGCTCCCGGGCCAGCTCCTCCTTCGCGTGGTCGGGCGGGGCGAGGGCGATGAACACGCGTACGGTCGCGGGCTGGGTCTGTTCGTTCACACAGGTCTTCGTACAGCATCCGGTCGGCCGGGCTCCGTACCGGGTCTGCGGTGGACCCGTTCACACCCGCCCACGGAGGCCCGCCCCGACGGCCGTGCCGGAGGAGACGCCCCTGCGGCACACGGTCGCGGGGCCTCCCCTCCGCCCGCCCGGCAAGGCGGGTGAGCCCGCTGATCCGGCCGGATCAGTTCGGGTTGTCGCCGTGGGTGAGTGTCTCCCAGGCCACGAAGAGGTTGTTGCTGCCGGCCGGGCGGTTCCGCTCGGTCAGCCGCTGTGTGTTGGTCATGGCGGTGCCGAGGCGGTTGTGCAGCGCGTTGTAGCCGACCTCGGTGACGGGGCCGAGGCCCGGATGCAGCGACCCGCCGCACAGCCAGGCCGGCGCAGGCTCGCCCAGCTCGTACTTGGACTGGAAGCCGAGCGCCTGCCGCAGCCGCTCTCCGACGTCCGTGCCGTAGAGGTCCTGCCCCTGGATCCGGCTGGTCTCGGCGATGTGGGCGATGGCGGAGATGCCGTACCCCGTGTGCGTGAAGTCGCGGCACGTCTCCTGGGTGAGCCCGGTGACGAAGGTGGACTGACCCTGCCAGTACTTGACGATCTTCGCGGTGGTGTCGAGATTCTGGCCGGGCACGGTCCTGGGCACAGCGCCGTCGGAGGCGAGGTAGACGTACGCGGCCGTACGCGTCCGGAATCTGGCCATGGCCTTGTCGTAGGACGTCCTGTCGTCGAGGAACACCGATATGCCGACCGCGGCCTCCATCATCGACAGCTCCCAGTTTCCGTTGGAGTGGGAGCCGTTGATGACCTGGGGCAGGTAGACGTCGCGCAGCATGGTCGCGAAGCGCCCGGAGTTCGACCAGGTCCCGGTGTAGGTGTACTTGATGATCTCGGCCGCCTTCGGCCAGGAGGAGCCGGCCCAGCCGGTCTGCAGCGGGGCGTTGCTGTTGGTGTGACTCCTGATCACCGCCGACCAGGCGTCCATCAGCTCGATCGACTTCTTCGCGTACCGCTCGTCGCGCGTGATGTACCAGGCGAGGGCGTTGGTGTAGGCGGCTATCGCGTCCTCACGCTCGTCCGTACAGCCGTAGTTGGGGTTCGAGTAGGAACCGCACTCGACGGTCGCCCGGGGCTTGGCGGTGCGGCTCGGGTCGGCGTACTTGCTCGCCATCATCTGGTCGAACGCGCCCTTCCAGGGCTGGGCCCCGGCGCCGACCTTGTCGCGGGCGAATTCCAGCTGGCCTTCGGAGACGGTGACTCCGGGGTGCGTGAAGGCGGCGGGCGCGGCCTCGGCAGGGTGGGCGCCGGGCAGGGAGAGGAAGCCGGCGGTCAGAGCGGCGGTCGCGACGGCCGCGGTGAGCATGAGCGCCGGACGCCGGACGGAGCGGTGGAACGCGGAAATGGCAGGCATGCGGGGGCCATCCGTTCGTCTATGTGAACGATGCACTGGATGTTGAACACTCGCGCTGACCGGAGACCATAGGTACAGACCAGAAGCCCGTCAAGGCCCTGCCGCGAGACAACTGCTCAACCACCTTTCATGGAGGAGAACTTGACCGGGCAGTGCGTCACGCCCACCGATCCGAGAGCGCTGTTCGGCGACGCGAGGCCCGGGGGTGGTGACCCGAGGTGGCCGTGCGTCGTTGAGCCGCTGATCGATACCGCACGGCTAACCGGGAGTACTGATGGTGACGGCTCGGCAGAAGTGCTCCCGGGCGGGTGTCGCGCTCCGGTGCGGTGCCGCGACGTTCGTTCTCGTCCTGACCGGCTGCGGAAGCGGCCATGGGCACGGCGGAAGCGACGCGAAACCGCCCGCGGACACGCGCACGGCGGCCATGCCCGCCGCACCGGTGCCCAACGCCGCCCACTCTCTCCCGGCCGGCGGTTCGGCCGGGGCGGCCGAGGCCGAGGTGCTGAAGGCGTACGGCCTGATGTGGGCGGAGCAGATCAAGGCGTACCGGGTTGCCTCGGCGGACGGGACGGACCTGAAGCGGTACACGGCGCCCGACGTGTGGGCCGCGTTCCAGGCGGATCTGTCCCGCATGAACAAGGAGCGCACGGTGATGCGTGGCGACCTCGGACACGAGCCGGAGGCCGGCGTGCTCGCCGGCGTGCAGCCACCCACGGCGACGGTGAAGGACTGCGTGGACGGGTCGAATTGGCAGACCCTCGACACGACGACCGGCTGGCGGATTCCGTCGCCGCCCGGTCAGCCGGTCAGGTACGCGGTCACGGCGAAGCTGGAGCGGGCGAACGGGGAGCGGTGGACGGTCACCGAGTACACCGCGCACAGGACCCGACCGTGTCAGGGCCTGTCCGGCAGTTGATCATCGAGCCGCGTGCCCTGTGGCGCGACGGCCTTGCCATTCCGCGAGCCGCCGGTGATTCTGGGCCGGTGCCAGGCCAGAGGAAGAGGAAGCATCGGCAGGAGGCGGCGAGGCAGCGGCTGACGGCTCGCACCGCCCCGGACACGGGGCGCTGGGAAGTGCTCCTCGAGACCTGGGACGAGGCAGAGTTCCGTGATCGCCTGCGCAGTCTCCGGGCGGCACGGATCGACGAGTCGCTGATCCGGATCGACACGCTGTGCGGACGCCTGCTGCAGCCGACCACCTATCGGCTGAGCCGGTTCGTGGCGGGGCCCGACGGCCGGACCGGCTGACCCGGGTGGGGTGGGAGCGGACAGAGCCCAGGGGAGACCTCAGCCGCGTACGGCCTTCGACTCGGAGCGGTCGGCCACCGGCACGTCCAGGGGGCGGGCGAGCCCCACCACGCCCTCGTCGAGACGCTGCAGGTGCCGCAGCACACGGAAGGTCACCGACCCCGACGGCTGGGTGCCGGACCCGTCGTCCCGCAGCGTCGAGGCGATGCTGGCACCGGACTCCACCTCCCCCTTGGCACCCTCGTCCTCGACGTAGGCGCCGAGCACCTCGATGTTGTGGGCGATCCGCTGCCCCGCCCGGTGGAGCCGCGGATCGGCCGCGACGGTCTTGCTGTGCGGCACGAGCTCCGCGGTCGCCGCCAGCGAACGGGCGTGGTACGCACACGTCTCCAGGAGCGCCACCAGATAGCGCACGGTCTGACGCCGCCCACGCAGCGGAGTGATCGGGTAGGTCAACGGGTTGGTGGAGTCGCGCAGTTCGTCCAGCGCCGTGTCCAGGCTGCGCGCCTTGCCGAGCAGGTCGGACGCAGGCCCACCGCTGAGCTGCTCCACAGCTGCGGACGCGACGTCACCCAGCCGTTCCAGGACGGTTCCCAGCAGTTCGTCGGTACGGCGGTCCGTGCGCACCGGCAGCACCAGGACGGCGGCGATGACGCCGCACGCCGCGCCGATCGCGGTCTCCTCGATGCGCAGCACCAACACGTCGAAACTGTACGAGTTCAGCAAGGTGTACAGCAGGCCCAGCATGGCCGTGACGAAGAAGGACATGACCGCGTACGACAGCGGGGCCGTGAAGAACATCGCGAAGATGAAGACGAGGACCAGCGCGAACGAGACCCACGTGTGGTCACCGACCAGTCCCGCCAGCGCGACACCCGCGACCGCGCCCAGCATGGTGCCCAGGAGCCGCCGGTATCCCTTGACCAGGATCTCACCGGTGGAAGCGGTGTTGAGAAAGACCACCCAGCACGTGAGAACGGCCCAGTACCAACGCTGCGAGGAGAGGAACTCACCGCCGATCATGGCCAGCACCGAGCCCACCGACACCTGGAAGGCCGCCCTCGTGGTGGGACGCTGCAACCCGGCACGGTCCTCGTCCCCGGGCGTCTCGGAGGAGGCCAGCGCGATGTCCTCCGCGTCGAACTCCTCACGCGAACGGGTCGTGGCCGGAGAGTCGTCCGACTCGTCCTGGGGCCCGTCCAGCGCGAGTCGCAGCCCCAGGACGGACCGGGCGGCCTCGCCGATGCCCCGGAAGGCGTCTTGGATGCCCGACGGCGCGGACGGAAGCCTCTCCTCGTCGCGGTAGCCGAGCAGCCTGTTACGTATGTGGGCCACCGCCGTGCCGCCGTCGCGCGCCGCCGGGCGGCTCACCAGGAGGTGCAGCGCCTTGAGGTCCCGGCGCAGGGCGATGGTCGCGTCGTCCTCGGCCGGCCTCCAGTCCCCGGTGAGCGGTACGGGCGCGTGCGGCAGATGCAGGGTGAGGGTGTCGGCACGCTCGACGCTGCGGGCGTTCAACAGCAGCATCCCCAGCCTTTCCGTGGCGATCTCGGCGTCCGCGACCCGGCGTTGCAGCAGCGCGGCCTTGTCCGCGTCCGAAGTGCCCTCCTCCAGGCGCCCCTGGATCATCAGAGCGGTTTCATGCAGCCGCGCGGTGCGCCGTCGCATGTCGTCGAGCACCTTCTCCAACTGCTCGGGGCCGGCGTCGAGGAGCTCGATCTGCACGGAGACGAGCTGGGCCAGCCGCGTCCGGAAGGCGTCGCGCAGCCGTGTCAGGACGCGTTGGGGCGTTTCCGGAACGACGCCGAACCGCACCACCGCGCTGCAGCCGAATCCGACGGCCAGAGCCAGGTAGAGCTCCGGCAGGGCGGCCGTCGAGGCACCGACGAACAGCGAGAGGAAGTAGACCTGGAAGCCGATGAGGCCAAGTGCCGTACCACGCTCGCCGAACCGGCGGCAGTAGACGGCACCGAAGATGAGGGCGATGAAGAACAGGTCGCCCGCGACGACCTGCGAAGTCAACAGCGCGCCCAGCGACATCGCGACGAGTGAGACCGGCAGACCGAGGGCGAGCGTGACCGCCTGGTCGCGCACCAGCTTGTCCTTGATGGCGAAGGTGGCTGTCATCGCCGTCATCGCACCGGCGACCATGTGGTTGACGCCGGTGCCCAGCAGGGCCAGAACCACCAGGGCGAGGGCGATCGCCGAGACGGTCCGCAGCCCCGCCGTGAGCCTCAGCAGCCCCGGATCGGACGCCGCGAACCGATCCCACAACCTGGCCCCGCCCCGCCGCACTGCCCTCACCCTGCACTTTCTCCGCTACCCGCCGTGGTCCCACGTGCTCTTCAGCATCGCACGGCAGGGAACCCGAGGACCAACGGCCGCCCGGGTCCTGAGACGCGGTGCACACTGCCTACAGCCTCGCCGAGGCCGGGCCCATGGGCCGCCGGCACAAAACGCCGGTGATCTCGTCAGATGACCCGGCCCAGGGATTCTCGCGAGCCGCGAGCCCCCTATAGGTTGTTGCAGAAGGGCGGGTGCGGGCAGGCCAAAGTGGTGTTTGACCTGCTGGTTCAGCCTGCCGTGGCGAGGTTGTGCATAGTGGAGACGGCTTGGACGGCGTGGTAGCCGTCTCCTTTCTGGCGGCAGTCGCGGAGGATTTTCCAGTTCTCCATGGCGGGCAGGTCCGATTCTCGCCAGGCGTCGGCGTCAGCCTTGTTCCCGGGGACCGGGCGGGCTGAGGACCGGTGAACGTCTCCACCCACAACGGCTCAGCCCGCAACACCCCACCCATACAAGAGGAATGCCCTACCTCAGGCGTGCTGCAACAACCTTCAGGTCGTGTATCGAAAGTCGATTCGAGGCTGGGTGAGCAGGCTTTCGATACCACGGTAATTTCGTGCATCACCTGCGCCATATGTCCATCGCCGTCGACCAATGAGGACAGGGGCACAGACCGGAAGTCACGGTGCCGTTATGCGCTTATTGGGGTCAATTGGGCTATCTATTGCTTATGAGTGATCTCGACTATGCCGACAGGTCCGACTTCGAGGACGCCGACCGGGGCTTCCTCGCCGCCCTCTCACCGGCGGTGGTCCGGGCGGACGACGGCCGGGTGATCTGGGACGGGGAGGCGTACGCGTTCCTCAACGAGGACTGCCCGGCCAGTGCGCACCCGAGCCTGTGGCGGCAGAGCCGGCTGTGCGCCAAGCAGGGGCTGTTCGAGGTGACGGACGGGATCTATCAGGTCCGCAACCTCGATTTGTCGAACATGACGCTGGTCGAGGGCGACACCGGTGTCGTCGTCATCGACCCACTGATCTCTGCCGAGACCGCGGCCACCGCCCTCGCGCTGTACCGCGAGCACCGCGGCGACCGGCCTGTCACCGGGCTGATCTACACCCACTCCCACGGCGACCACTTCGGCGGCTCCCGCGGGGTTCTGCCGCACGGTCACTCCCCGGTGCCGGTGATCGCCCCGGCCGGGTTCCTGGAGCACGCGGTGGCGGAGAACGTGTACGCGGGCGGTGCGATGACGCGCCGTGCGGTCTACATGTACGGCGCCGAGCTGGAGAAGGGGCCCGCCGGGCAGATCGGCGCCGGGCTGGGCATGACGACGTCCACGGGCACGATCACCCTGGTTCCGCCGACGCTGGACATCACGCACACCGGTCAGGAGGAGACGGTCGACGGGGTGCGGATCGTGTTCCAGATGACGCCGGACACCGAGGCGCCCTCGGAGATGAACTTCTACTTTCCCGACCGGCGCGCGCTGTGCATGGCGGAGAACGCGACGCACAACATGCACAACATCCTGACCCTGCGTGGGGCGGTGGTCCGCGACACCCGTATCTGGGCGCACTACCTGGGCGAGGCGATCACGCTGTTCGGCGATCGGGCCGAGGTCGCGTTCGCCTCCCACCACTGGCCCACCTGGGGCCGCGACCGCATCGTCGACCATCTGGCGGGCCAGCGCGACATGTGGGCGTACCTCCATGACCAGACCTTGCGCATGACCAACCAGGGACTGACCGGAGCCGAGATCGCCGAGCGGATCGAACTTCCGCCGGCCATCGCGAACCGGTGGGCGAACCGCGGATACTACGGATCCGTCAGCCACAACGCCAAAGCCATCTACCAGCGCTACATGGGCTGGTTCGACGGCAATCCGGCCCACCTGTGGGAGCACCCGCCCGTCGAGCAGGCCAAGCGGTTCGCCGCCGACTACGGCGGCGTGTCAGCCCTGGTCGCCAAGGGTGAGGAGTACGCGGCCTCGGGGGATCTTCGCTTCGCCGCGACGCTGCTGGGGCACGCGGTCTTCGCGGCCCCCGACGACTCGAACGCCAAGCAGGCGCTGGCGTCGGTGTACGAGGAGCTCGGCTTCGGCGCGGAGAACGCCACGTGGCGCAACTTCTACCTGATGGGCGCCCAGGAGCTGCGCGGCACCATTGCGCACACCTCGCTGGAGACGACCAACCCCGAGATGGCGATGGCCCTGACCGTCGACATGCTCATCGACTCACTCGCCATCCGCATCGACGGCCCGCGCGCCTGGGACGAGAAGCTCACAATGGACTGGAACGTCACCGACGAGGGCCGCACCTGGCATCTACTGCTGTCCAACGGAGCCCTCACCTACCGCAGCACCGACAACGCCGCCGGGGTTGACGTGCCGGACCCGGCCGACCTGACCCTGACCCTGACCAAGTCGCAACTCCTCGGCGTACTGGCCGGCAGGGGACTGGCCGGTGCCCGCGTCCAGGGAGACCCCCAGGTCTTCGCCACGCTCACCAACCTGCTCGACACTCCCGACCCCGACTTCGCCATCGTCATGCCTTGACCGCGGCAAGCCACCTGGGCGTGGATGCCGTTGGTTCGGTTCCTTCGAATTCACCGGCGGCGGCACGTTCATCAACCTGGTCGCGACAACCACCAACGCGCTGAACGGGGCGCTGCTGGCCCGCCGCCCCGACCATTACAGGAACTTCACCGTGGTCGGCATCCTGCTCATGGCCGTGCTCGGGGGTACCGACGGAACACCGGTCCGAACCCTGAACCGTATGCAGTCGATCAACTGCCGCCGAGGCCAGACGGGAGGCCGCCCCGTCCTGGCACCGATCGGCAGCAACGGGGCTCAGGCATCGCCCACTGCTCGTCCGTCAGATCGCCCCGGCCCATGAGCCGAGATCATCCACAACAAGAAGCACTTTCGATACACGGCCTCCGGCATCCGGCGGCCGTACTGTCGAACCCCTTACCGAGGAGGACTGCTGATGCGCAGCGTGACCTATTCGATGGGCGTCTCACTCGACGGCTACATCGTCGGGCCGGACGGCGACTTCGACTGGACGGAACCCGACGAGGAGGTCTTTCGCTTCTGGCTCGACGACACCCGGGAGATCGGCGTCCACCTGATGGGGCGGCGGCTGTACGAGACGATGCTGTACTGGGAGACCGCCGACGAGGATCCCTCGCTCGACGACTCGATGCTCGAATGGGCCGCCCTCTGGAAGCAGCTGCCCAAGGTGGTGTTCTCCACCACGCTGCCGGCGGTGCAGGGCAATGCCCGCCTGGTCTCCGGCGGCCTCGCGCAGGAAATCGAACGGTTGCGGGCCGAGCCGGTGGAGGGCGACATCGCGATCGGCGGCGCGACGCTGGCCGCCGAGGCGGCCGCGTCGGGCCTGGTCGACGAGTACCGGGCCATGGTCTACCCGGTGCTCGTCGGCGGTGGCATTCCGTTCTTCCCCCGGCGCGAGCACCGGGTGGACCTGGAGCTCGTGGACACCCGCACCTTCGGGTCGAAGGTCGTCTACCTCCGCTACCGCGTAGCGCGTCAGCAGGCTCGTCCGCGGAGCCCCGAGAAGCCCTAGGAAGCACGACCACGCCCGCCCAACTGTCCGCCTGCCCGTCCGCGCAGCTTTCGAACGGGTTAAAGGCGCGGGCTAAATCCAGTGGGGAGGGCTGTTACTGTCCAGGGGTGGAGGTGGACAGGCATGGCATCTGAGGACGAGCTGTTCGCGTCGGTCGACGCACTGTTGGAGGAAGGGCCTCAGCTCCCGCCTCCGTCGGAGCGCGCCCGGCTCCGTGAGGCCGCCGGTATCACGCAGGCCCGGCTCGCGCAGGCCCTGAAGTCGACGACCCAGACGGTGAAGAACTGGGAGAACGGCAGGTCGGAGCCGAAGCCGCCCCGCCTGGAGGCCTACCAGCGGTTGCTGAACGGGTGGGCGGCGAAGTTTCCCACGCACGGCACCGGCGGCCCTGCGCCCTTTCCCACCCCGCCCCCCGCGCCGCAGCCGCAGCCCGCCCCCCACACGCTCACACCTCCGGCTCCCGCGCCGACGGCCGCCGTCCGACCTCACACCGTGTCGTCCGAACGCCCCGCCCGCCCCAGGGCGGTAGCGCGCCACCCGGTGGCCCGGACGGCCGAGCCCGCACAGGACCCGCGTTTTCCGCACGGCCCGCTCGTGGTCCTGGACGGCGACGGCTCCGCGTACGGCGTCGACGGCATCGTCCTGGACTGCCCGGCGACCACGGTCCCGGAGCTGGTGGAGTGGACCCTCGCCGAGTCCGGCCTCGGCGCGCCGCGCCTGCACCGCAACGGCAAGGACTCGGACCCGCTGCTCGTGCTCACCGCCGCCGCGGCCGTGAAGCTCGGACTCCCCGAACGACTGGAGGGCTTCGCGCAGCGCCGCTCCCTGCGCCTGCCCGATGACCACCCCGTGGTCAAGCAGGTCGCCGAGGCGAAGTGGAAGCTGACCCGGCGCGGCTTCGGCCCCTGGGCGCGCGTCTACCGCCCCGCCCGGACCGGACAGCGTCAGTGCGTGCAGCTCGCCGTCCTCTCCTGGGACGCCCTCGACGAGCGCTCCTGGCCGGGCGTCCAGGACATGGAACCGGCCGAAGTCGCCCGCGTCCTGGGGATCTACGCCCGGCGGGTCATCACCCCACGCGGCAGCACCGCCGTATCCGGGCTGGAACTGATGACCGCCCTGCGACCGCCCACCAGGGCCGTTCAGGACAAGGAGAGCGGCAACTGGGTGCCCGGCCACAACCCCGGCTCGCTGGGTACGGAGCCGATGGACCCCGCGCCGCCGGAAGCCAGGCCCGAACACCCCGTCGCACAGGGCTGGAAGGGCGGCTTCCTGAACGAGGAGGCATTCCAGTGGGTACGCGACGTCCCGCTGCTGACCGATGAGGAGTGCCTGCTGCCCCACGCCGTCGGCCTCGACCTCAACACCGCGTTCCTCGCGGCCGCCGCACGGCTGACGGTCGGCCTGTCCGCCCCCGATCACTTCCGCCACCCCCAGTTCAACCCGAAGATCCCCGGCTCGTGGTTCGTCGACCTCTCCCACGTCGAGCTCGACCCGCGCCTGCCCTCACCGTTCACACCGACCGGCGAACGGCCCACCGGCCCGGCCTGGTACCAGACCCACACCGTCGCCTACGCCCAGGAGCTCGGCCACAACGTCGCCCCGCTCGAGGCATACCTGCGCCGCGAGACCGGTGCGTACCTCGACCCGTGGCACGACCGCCTCAGGACGGCCTACGTCGACACCCTCGCCGATCTCGGCGTCACCAAGGACCTCACCGACACCGAATTCCTCACGGTGATGGAACACCACAAGCAGACCGACCCCGCACTGGCCGCCGTTCTCACCGCGGTCAAGGCGACCGTCAAGGGCGGCGTCGGCAAGCTCCGCGAGGGCCCCCAGGGCAAGCACTACCGCGACGGCGAGAGGTGGCCGGCCCTCGAGCGACCGACCTGGCGCCCCGACATCCGTGCCGCCGTCATCAGCAAGGCCCGGGTCAACATGCACCGCAAGCTGGTCAACATGGCCCGGATGACGGGGCTGTACCCACTCGCGGTCCTGTCCGACTGCGTCGTCTACCCGAGCCCGGGAGCCTCGCCACTGGACTTCCTGCCCTACAGCGCTTCCGGGAAGCCGCAGCCGGGAGGGTTCCGCCTCGGCCCCGGCCCGGGGCTGGCCAAGCTCGAAGGCGTCCAGGAGATGGCCTGGGCGGTCGATCTCATGGAGAAGGGCTACAACCCCGCACGGCACATCAAGGGTGGCGACGCCGTCCTCGACGAGGGCGAGTAGGGCCGTGGCCGCCGCCGGCACCACGTCCCGGCCGGAAGCCCGTACGGAGCCGGAGCGGACACCGGACCGCCACGACGCACACATGGGAGCCCCGGGGTTCTCCGTGCGCCCCGAAGGGAGCTGAACGACATGGGAGAGATCGAGGACGCCATCGAGCGTGCCGACCAGGAATCCTTCACCCGTGAGCCGCCGAAGACACTTCAGGGGCGTATCAACTACCTGCTTCGGCAGTTGGGGACCGCGAGGGCCGTGGCGGCGGAGGTCGGTGTCACCGCGGACTCCGTGAACCGCTATCGACGCGGCGCCAGGAAGAATCCGCCGGCGGACATCGCGTCGAGGATCGACGCGGCAGTGCGGTCCCGATGGCAGCCGCAGGTCCGCAAGCGCCGGCGCAAGCAGGCCGCCACCACCGGGATCACGGTGGAGACCAGGGCCCGCTTCGGCTACACGGCACCGGTCGGCACGACCGACGACGGCCGCTTCCGCCGCCTCACGGTCCGCCTCCCCGCCGAGTTCGCCCAGCGCCTGTTCGACGCCCGTGACGCCGGAGCCGGCGACCAGCAGATGCGCGACATCATCGCCGAAGGATTCAAGGAGACCTATTTCCAGGACGGTGGGAGCCGCGCCATGGGTATCTCGGACGTCGCCATCAACGACATCGACTACCTCGACCTCGACTACTGATCAGGACATGCGGCGCGCGCGACACATGGCTTGCCTCCGTCCGCTGCGGGCTCGGATCCGGACCTCGCCCACAAGGCGTGCGATAAGGTTGCCCGCCATGACCGGACTCGGACCCGTTGCCGCCTGGCCACCCGCCCCGATAAGGACCGCACGGCTTGTGCTCCGCGAGTCCGAGGGCCGGGACCGTGCGGCGTTCATCGAGCTGTTCTCCTCGCCTGAGGTGCGCACCTACCTCGGTGGCCCACGACCGCGCGAAGAGCTCGAACGCGCGGTGCCCGAGGTGCCCGGGCGGCGCCCCGGCCTTTTCGTGGTCGAACTCGACGGAGCGATGATCGGGATGGTCGCGCTCGACAGGCGCGAGGCCGAACGCCCGGGGCACGTCCACCCGGATGCCGGGGAAGCCGAGCTCGGTTACACCTTCCTGCCGGAAGCGTGGGGCCGTGGGTACGCCGTCGAGGCGTGCGCAGCGGCACTCGAGTGGCTCGCCGGCATACTCCCCGGCGAGCCGGTGGTGCTCTGCACCCAGACCGCCAACGACCGCTCGATGCGCCTCGCGGCCAAGCTGGGGTTCACCGAGGTGGAGCGCTTCGAGGAGTACGGCGCCGAACAGTGGTTCGGCGTGCGGTCCTCCGCCACCCCTTCCGGTTGAGGTTCGGACCGTTCGGCCTCGGGCGGCAGCGGCCGCAGGCCCGCCGTGTCAGCACTCCGGCTCACGGGGATCACGCAGCGGTGCGCCGAACCACCGGCCCAGCGCGGCTCCCAGACCGCTGACGTCGTCCGACTCGTAACCGGTCCACGCGATGTGGCAGTCGGGCCGCAGCAGCAGCCCGGTCGCGTTCGTCCCGTCCGTCCTGCCGCTCACGACATCCACCCGGTCGCGCCACGGTTCGGCGGCGTCGGCGAAGCCGCCGCCCAGGTCCAGCAGCAACGGGCGGCCGGAGGCCGTCAACTCCGCCAGCCGACGGGTTCCCCCGCCGGTGAGCAGCTCGATATCGGGCGCGAAGCCCTCCGTGGTCCCGGCGAGCAGGTGGGCGATGCGTTCGGTGCCCCCGGGCGAGGCGAGCAGTTCACCGAAGACGGACCGCAGAGCGGTGACTTCCGGCCCGGGACGCATCAGCGCCGACTGTGCCAGCGTCGAGGACACGACGCGTTCCGCGACAGGACGACGTTCCTCGTCGTAGGTGTCGAGCAGATCCTCGGGGGCCCACCCCCGCACCGTGGCGGCCAGCTTCCACCCGAGGTTGACCGCATCCTGAAGTCCTAGGTTGAGGCCCGGGCCACCGATCGCCGAGTGCACGTGTGCCGCGTCACCCAGCAGCAGTACCCTGCCGTCCCGGTAGCGCTCGGCCAGCCGGGTGTTCCCGCCGACGAGACGGCGGAGCAGATGCGGCCCGTCACCCTCCGGCGGACCTACCGGGACAGGCGCGCCCAGCACTCGCTCCGTGCTCGCCAGCATCTCCTCGAAGGACATGGGCGTACGGTGCTCGACCGGCGAGCCGCTTTCCGTGGTGTGGAGTACGGGCGCACGGCCGGGCAGCAGCCCCCACACGATCGTGCCTCGCTCCGTGCGCACGTACAGCAGGGGCGGCAGCGTGCCGTAGCCGGGGACGATCAGGCCGCCGTCCGCGTCGAGGTGCCCGTCCGCCACGGACACGTGCGCGGACCGGCTGACGAAGTCGTCGTCGGTCACACCGGGAAAGCCGATCCCCGACAGACGCCGCACCAGGCTGCGCCCGCCGTCAGCTCCCACCAGGTAACGGGTGGTGAGAGTCTCACCGCCTGCCAGGGTGATCCGGACGAGGTCGCCGGTCTGGTGCAGATCGGCCAACTCCTGCCCCCTGCGGAGAATCACGCCGAGCTCGACGGCGCGTTCGGAGAGGACCTTCTCGATCTGTTCCTGGGGCGCGGGCAGCAGGCTCACGGGATTGTCCTCGAGGCCGGCGAGCTCCAGCGTGAACGCGCCGAACATGTAGCGGGGCGCCGGCCGAGGCGGTTCGCCGGAGCCGCTGATGCGTCCATAGAGACCACGGCGGTCGAGCATGCGGACCACCTGTCCGACCAGACCGTTCGCCCGGGGTTCGGTCTTCGGCCCGGCGAGCCGTTCGAGCACGACCGGGCGCACTCCGGCCAACGCCAGCTCGCAGGCGAGCATCAGTCCGTTCGGACCGCCTCCGACGATGACTACGTCAAACATGGGCATCCTCCTGTTCAGGGCTAAAAAGCAGAAAAGACCGGAGAAATGGGCATGGGGCGGTAAGGGGCCCGCCCGACTGCGGGGTGAAGCGGAGGGCTACGGGTTGGGGAGCCCGGCGGCCAGCATGTCGAGAGCCCTGGGCAGCAGGACCTCCATCGGCTCCTCCGTACCGCCTTGCACGAACAGTTCGATCGCCACACCGTTGGCCGCCATCACGCTCGCGGCTGCCAGCCGGGGGTAGAGGTCGGACACGGGATCGGTGCCCGTGCGGTCGGCGATCGCCGCGGCGAGCTCCTTCTCCGCGGTCTTGCCCGCTCGCAGCATCTCGGCCTGCAGCACCGGCTCGGCCAGCATCACCCGCAGGCCGGCCACCCAGTCGGCGGGCTCCTGCGGCGGCATCTGCCGCACTTCCGGCCCCGGCTCCAACTGCCGCAGCGCAGCACGGGTGATCGCCTCCCACAAGGGCTCACCGGGCGGCCCCTCGCGCAGATCGGCAGCGACCCGCAAGGAGCGCTCGAGGTAGCGGAACGCGATCGCTTCGGCCTTGCTGGAGAAGTAGTTGTTGAACGTACGCGGAGAGACGCCCACCGCCTCGGCGATGTCCTCGACCTTGACCGCGTTCAACCCGCGCTCGACGGTCAGCCTGATCGCGGCCCAGCTCAGGGCTGCCCGCGTGGCTTCCTTCTTTCGCTCCCGAAGACCACTCACGTCATCCATGGTAGCAAAAACTGCGCGGCACGCAATATTGCGTGCCGCGCATAAACGTCCCGATCGTCTCGGTCGTGCCGGACGCTGGAGAGCGGCACCGCGCACAGGTCTCGGGGCGCAGGCATCGGCCGGTCCGCCGCACGCGAGCGGGCCCCCATACGCGATCGGGGGCCCGCTCGTCTCTACCTCTGCCTGCTGTTCACGCCCGACGCAGTGCGGAGCGGCCCGCGTAGCGCGCCGAGTCGCCCAGCTCCTCTTCGATCCGGATCAGTTGGTTGTACTTCGCCGTGCGGTCGGAGCGGGAGAGCGAGCCGGTCTTGATCTGGCCGCATCCGGTGGCCACCGCCAGGTCCGCGATGGTGGTGTCCTCCGTCTCGCCCGAACGGTGCGACATGACAGCCGTCCAGCCCGCCTGGTGGGCCGTGGCCACCGCGGCCAGCGCCTCGGTCAGCGTCCCGATCTGATTGACCTTGACCAGGACCGAGTTGCCGACACCGTCGCGGATGCCCTCGCGCAGCAGCGTCTCGTCGGTGCAGAACACGTCGTCGCCGACGAGCTGACAACGGTCACCCACGAGGGCGGTCAGCTCGCGCCAGCCATCCAGATCGTTCTCCGCCATCGGGTCCTCGATGGAGACGACCGGGTAGGCGTCGATGAGCTCGGCCAGGTAGGCGGCGTTCTCGGAGGGGGTGCGGCGCACCCCCTCGCCCGCGTACTCGTACACGCCGTCACGGAAGAACTCCGACGACGCCGGGTCCATGAGCAGGCCGATGTCCGCGCCGGGGCGGTACCCGGTGCGCTCGATGGCGGTCATCACGAAGTCGAGCGCCTCCTCGGCGGTGCGGAGCGCGGGCGCGAAGCCGCCCTCGTCGCCCACGCCCGTGGAGTGCCCGGCGGCCAGCAGATCGCGGCGCAGGGTGTGGAAGACCTCGCTCCCCATGCGGACGGCCTCGGCGAAGGTGTCCGCGCCCACGGGTGCGATCATGAACTCCTGGAAATCCAGCGGATTGTCCGCGTGGGCGCCGCCATTGATGATGTTCATCATCGGCAGCGGCAGTAGGTGGGCGTCGGCGCCGCCGAGGTAGCGGTAGAGAGGCTGGCGTCGGGCCGCCGCAGCGGCCTTGGCGGCGGCGAGGGAGACGCCGAGGATCGCGTTGGCGCCGAGCCGGGACTTCGTGGCGGTGCCGTCGAGGGCGACCAGTGCGGCGTCGAGACCGACCTGGTCCGCCGCGTCCCGGCCGCGCACGGACGCCGCGATCTCCCCGTTGACGTGGGCCACCGCCCGGTCGACACCCTTGCCGTGCCAGCGCGCGGAGTCCCCGTCGCGCAGTTCCACGGCCTCCCGAGTGCCGGTGGAGGCGCCGGACGGGACAGCCGCGCGCCCCAGGGAACCATCCGCCAGGACGACGTCGACCTCGACCGTGGGGTTGCCCCGGCTGTCGATGATCCGGCGTGCGGTGACGGTCTCGATGGTGGCTTCGGGGTGCTCGGCGGGTTCGACTGCCTTTGCGGACATGGGAGTTCCTTCCCGTTGTCATGTGTCGTGGCCCCGGCTGCGACAACGCTGGCGCTGAGCCCGACAAGGCCAAACCCTACAGCAATGCTGCTCAGTTTTGCTGTACAGCGTTGCTGTGCAGGTGAGCCGCACAGCAACGCTGACCAGCGGGGTAGAGTGCCCTATGCCCACCTCGGAAGCCGCCGCCATCGCCGCCGTGCTGCGCACGGCGATGGGCAAGCTCACCCGACGCGTCAAACACGAGGACCGCATCCCGCTGGGCCAGGTCGCGGTGCTCGGTGTACTCGACCGCGACGGCGCCATGACCACCAGTGACCTTGCCGCCGACCAGCGCGTACGACCCCAGTCGATGGCCCGGGCGGTGGGGCTGCTCATGGAGCAGAACCTGATCACGCGCCGGGCGCACCCCACGGACGGCCGTAAGTCGCTGGTCGAGCTGTCGGACGCGGGCCGGGCCGCACTCGAAGCGGAGCGCGGCCGCAGGGCAGGTTGGCTCGCGCAGGCGATCGAGGCCGAACTCACGGAAGAGGAGCGGGCGTTGCTGGCACGGAGCGCCGCCCTGCTGGAGCGGCTCGCCACACGCTAGCGGCCCGAAAGAAGCGTTCGCGTACCTTCTGGGCCGCACCGGCCGAAGGCCCGTGCACGTTCAGCACGAGGACTTCGGCCGGCTGCGGAGAGCGCGGAGCCGCTCCGTTCCCGGCACCTCGGCCCTGAAGCGCCGGCGCGACCTCGGCCTCGGACGTCCGAACGGCGTGTGGCCCCCACCCGAAGGTAGGGGCCACATCCACGTCAAGCCGGGCGGAGGCAGAGTCCGGCCGGTGTGAGAAGGGCTCAGGCGTCCTGCCCGGCCCGTGCCATCTCGCGCACCCGGCCGCGGACGATGAACCAGCCGCCTATCAGCGCCGCCGCGATCAGCGGCAGGAGCAACACGGTCGTCCGGCCGACCCCGCCGCCCCACCACATCAGGAAGGCCACGCAGCCGAGGAACAGCAGTGTGACGATCTGGGTGTACGGGGCCCAGGGCAGGCGGTAGGCGGGCCTTGTGACCCGTCCGTCCTGCGAGCGGTGCCAGAACACCAGGGAACAGAGCATGATCATGCCCCACGTCCCGAGGATCCCGATGGACGCGAAGTTCAGCACGATCTCGAAAGCCTGGCCGGGCACCACGTAGTTCAGCCCGACACCCAGCACCCCGAAGCCCGCCGTCAGCAGAATGCCTCCGTAGGGGACCTGCCCCTTGTTCATCAGGCCGGTGAAGCGGGGGGCGGAACCTGACAGCGCCATGGAGCGCAGGATCCGGCCGGTGGAGTAGAGGCCGGAGTTCAGGCTGGACAGGGCGGCGGTCAGCACGACCAGGTTCATCACACCGGCCGCACCCGGCACGCCGAGCTTGTCCATCACGGTGACGAACGGGCTCTGGTCCCCGGAGTAGGCGGTGTAGGGCAGGAGCAGCGCGAGCAGCGCCACCGAGCCGACGTAGAACAGTCCGACCCGCCACATGATGGAGTTGATCGCACGCGGGATGATCTTCTCGGGATTCTCGGTCTCACCGGCGGCGACACCGCACAGCTCGACGGACGCGTAGGCGAAGACGACGCCCTGGATCACAAGAAGCATCGGCAGCATGCCGACGGGAAAGACGCCGGTGTCCGAGACAGTGGACAGGCCCGGTGTGTGACCGTCCACCGGATGCTGGGTGACGACGAGGAAGATGCCGATCAGCATGAAGGCGACCAGGGCCGCCACCTTGATGATCGCGAACCAGAACTCCATCTCGCCGAAGTACTTCACCGAGATGAGGTTGGCCGCGAGCACCACGGCGAGAGCGGTCAGCGCCAGGATCCACTGCGGGACGTCACTGAACGTGCCCCAGAAGTGGGCGTACGTCGCTGCCGCTGTGATGTCCGCGATCGCGGTGGTGGACCAGTTGAGGAAGTACAGCCAGCCGGCCGCGAAGGCGCCCTTCTCGCCCATGAACTCACGGGCGTAGGAGACGAAGGCGCCGGACGAGGGGCGGTAGAGGACCAGCTCACCCAGCGCGCGTACGACGAAGAACGCGAAGACACCGCAGACGGCGTAGGCGATGGCGAGCGAGGGGCCGGCGTCGGCGAGACGTCCTCCCGCGCCCAGGAAGAGCCCGGTGCCGATCGCTCCGCCGATGGCGATCATGTTGATGTGGCGGGATTTGAGGTCCTTGCTGTAACCGGCGTCGCCGGCGTCCACGTGGGGGGCGCTCGCCGGTGTCTCGGCGGCGGGCTGACCGGCTGCTGCGATGCTGCCGTCACTCATGGAAGGGGGTCGCCTTTGTGAGGGGAAGATGGCCGATCCCGGCCGGGCCCGTGGGGGAGGCGCCCGGCGATGGCTCGAAGGCGCATGATCAGGAACCCTGTGATTCTGACAGTGCGTAGTACCTCACGAAAACAAATCTGAGGTATTTCAGAGGTTTCGGCACAGTAAAGTAAGCGAGATCTCACCTGCGGGGGAGCGAGGTGCGGCCACCTCACCCCACCTCACACAGGCCCTGCCGCCTCCTCGCCGACGGGAATGCCGAGCCGGGTGGCCACGGTGGTGAGGGCCGTTCCCAGCGGGAGCGCGATGCGGGTGACGGCGAGGGAGTCACCCCGGGTCACGTCCTGGTTGACGATCAGCACCGGCTTCCCGGTCTGAGCCGCCAGGCGGACGAACCGAAGCCCGGACATCACTGTCAGTGAGGAGCCGAGAACCAGCAGCGAGGCCGCCTCACGGACCATTTCGCGGCAGTGCTCAACCCGCGGAACAGGCACGGACTCGCCGAAGAACACCACGTCCGGCTTGAGGATGCCGCCGCAGATCGTGCAGGGCACCACACGGAAGTCCCCGACCTGCTCGTCGGTGAGGTCCGCGTCACCGTCCGGGTTGATCGTCGAGGCCACCGGCCTGAACCCGGCATTGGCCGCTTCGAGCCGCCGGGCGAGTTCACCGCGCGGACTGAAGGTGCCACAGGAAAGGCAGACCACCCGGTCCAGGCTCCCGTGAAGATCCACGACGCCCTCGCTGCCGGCGGCCTGGTGCAGGCTGTCGACGTTCTGGGTGATCACACCCGAGAGCCGGCCGTGCCGCCCGAAAGCGGCCACGGCCCGGTGCCCGGCGTTGGGGCGGGCACGGCCGAACGTGCGCCAGCCGAGGTGGCTGCGCGCCCAGTACCGCCGCCGGGCCTGGGCGCCGGCGGTGAAGTCCTGGTAGGTCATCGGGGTGTGCCGGCTCAGGCTCCCGCCCTCGCCTCGGTAGTCGGGAATGCCCGACTCCGTGGAGATGCCCGCCCCGCTGAGCACCAGCACACCGCCGCTGCTCAGCGCATCGATGACGGGCTCCAGATCCGTGGTGCCCGGCGGCAGGTCCTGGGCAGGGGTCCAGCTCAGAGTGGGGCGCATACGCATGCCCCCAGGGTACGGAACAGTGGCCGACCGCCCGCTGCCTCGCCCCACCGCGCCGGCCGCCGACGGGGGAGGGGCGTCGCCAGGTCGGTCTGCCGGCGTCCGCGACCACACGGGCGAGGGTGTCGACGAGCTCGTCCGTGATGGTTCGCAACCTGTCTGTGCCCAGGTGGCCGCTGAGCACCAGTCGGCGATGCCGTGCGCCCCGGCGAGGAGCAGGGCGTCGTACTGCCGTGTATTCCGCCTCCCGACGAGTTCGGCGAGCATGGCCAGGAACTCGTCCTGAGAGCGTCCGGCCGCACGGACGCGGACTGCGGTCGGGTCGTCCGCCTGTCCGCACCGCTGACGCAGGTGGTGATCGAGCCCTTCCGCGGGCTCCTCGGGGCGGTGTCCGTGGCGCCCGAGTGAGATCACGGATGTAAGCGCCGCGAGTTCCGCCGTAGCTGATGACAGGGTGTTCCTGAGCGGACGGACCGTACCCCAGGTCCCAGGAGGCGGCGACCGCAGGCTGAGACGCAAGGTGCGGCTCCGAGAATGAACCCCTGAGTTGCACGCCACACCCGCTGCCGCGTACAGGAGTATGGCCAGATGATCAGACCCGAACTGGTGCAGAAGGCCGCCCGCCTCTGGGAGGAACACCTCGACGCCGAATTCCCGGTCAACCTGCGAGGCGTCGAGTTCGAAGACATCGACATGGTGCTGCTCGATACATTTACCGCAGGCTGCGCCTACACGTGGATCAACAACGACGGCGCCCTCGATCCAGGGCGCAGACGCATCCTGCAGACCAGCGTCGAAGACCTGGATCGAGTGATTCCGCGGATCAGCGACCCATCAGGCCGCAAGTACTACCAGCGGTTGCACCAACTCGCCCTTCTCATTTCAAGACCCCCGGACGCCGAATGAGATGACCTATCGATTGCCGGTTCTGCCGTCGAGCATCTCGCGCAGGATGTCCAGGTGGCCGTTGTGGCGGGCTGTCTCCTCGGTGAGGTGGTGCAGGATCCAGCGCAGGTCGACGCGGAGGCCGTTGCGGATGGTTCCCTGGGCCTGCTCGCCCAGGCCGTTCCCGGCGACCAGTTCGCGGTAGCGGGCGCTCTGTTCGGCGTACTCGTCGAGCAACTGCGTGAGAGGGAAGTCGACGGCGATGCGCATTTCGCGGTCGGGGTCCTCGTCGGTCATGGGGGCCAGGTCTTCCTCTCCGAGGAAGATCACCTGGAACCAGTAGTACTCGACCCAGCGGAGGTGGTTGATCACTCCGCTCATGGTCATCAGGGGTGAGCCCGGGAGGAGCGCCTTGCGGGCGTTCTCCGCAGAGACGCCTTCGCACTTGGCGCGTGCGGTGGCACGTGTGTAGTCGAGAAACGTGGTGAGCTGGGTGCGCTCGTCCCACGCAGGTGGTGTGTCATCGATTCTGGTCATCGTGCGAAGCGTGCCTGATCATCGCGCCCCATGTCGAGGTATTTTGTCGTCGGCCCCGACCTGCCACGTCCAACTCCTCATGCCGCCGGCTTGCCCGACAGCGCAACAGGCAACAACTACCCCAACACTGCCCATGGTTCATCTGAGAGTTCGCCTCGTTGCCCATCGAGACCATCACGGCATGAGGTGAGTCGCCACCCGTGTGGAAGGCATGGCAGGATCCCGGGCATGGCCATCAGCGTTCCCCGCCTGTGGATCGGCTCGACCGAGATCATCGCCCTCGCCGACGGAGAGGGTCCATTCTTCTCCCCGCGCTCCGAGGCCTTCCCCGAGGCCACGGCCGCACAGTGGGCCGAGGCCGACCAATACGACTCGGGCGCGGTCGACGCCGAGGGCCGCTGGCGGCTCCAGTTCCGCGCGTACGCGATCCGCGGCGACAAGGGCCTCACCGTCGTGGACGCCGGGATCGGTCCGGCGGACAGCCCGGCCGGCTCGTGGGCGCCCGTGCCCGGTGCGCTCCCCGAGTCGCTCGCCGCCGCGGGCATCGACCCGGCCGAAGTGGACACCGTAGTGCTCACTCATCTGCACACCGACCACGTCGGGTGGGCAGTTGTGACCGAGGCGGCCGTCCCGTCAGCGGGCGGGGCGGTGGAAGGCAATGCTTCGACCGGCGGCCGCCGCCCTTATTTCCCGAACGCCGAATACCTGCTCCAGCGAGGCGAGTTCGACGCCATCGACACGCTGAACCCGCAGCTCCGCGAGACCCTCACCGACCCGCTCGTGGCAGCTGGCCGGCTCCGGCTCCTCGACGGGGACACACCGCTGCGCGCTGGGCGCGCGGTCGCCACGCCCGGTCACACGCCCGGACACCAGAGCGTGCTGGTCGCCGACGGACGCGAGCGGGCGCTCATCACCGGGGACCTCCTGGTGCACGCGCTCCAGCTGCTCCACCCCGAGCTCGCCTACGCGCACGAGGCCGACCCTGAGGCGGCCAGGCACTCGAGGGAGCGCATGCTCGGCCGCGAAGTCGCCAACGTGCTGCACCTGGCCACGCCGCATCTGACGGAGCCGTTCCTCTCGGCGTGATCGCGCGACACCCAGATCTTCACTGATCGCGTCAGCAGCCCGACCGGCAGCATCCCCGTGGTGGCGACGTCGAAGGGCGAGGTAGCGAGACCGAGCGGGCCGGCGGCTTCGTGGGCAGCGGAGAGGGCCCTCGGACCTTCGGGCGGCGGCCGGGCCGGTGCGGTAGCACGGCGAGCCGTGGATCAAGGTCCCGCCGCTGGGGATGCGCGGCGATGTTCAACCCGCTCGGGCGAACCGGACAGGCCCAGAGGCACGGGGAGCACGTCAGGATCGGTGGCTGAGCGCCGCGGCAGCAGCTGGAATCGCTCCCTCCAGCCGGAGAACTACTTCCGGCGGCCGCTGAGGGCGGATCGGGAAGCAGCCAGGGTCCCAGAGGGGCCGTCATCGAAGAGGCAGGGCCGCCCAGTTCGATGAAACGCCACCGGTGAGCCCCCCCCGCAGACCACCCGCCGTCATAGGGTGAGCCATAGGCACCACGAGGCTGGCGAGTGGTCTGTCCGGACGTCAGAGGATGAAGACGCTTCCTGCGGTTTCGGAGTGGTACGTCTCGCCCGGATGGACGAGCTCCTCCACCTGCTCCGTGCAGTTGGGGCCGGAGTGCACCTCAGCGATGGCGTCGGTGTGGTTGGTCACCGACGACGGATACCACTTGATCGAGTAGCAGCCGGACGGGTCCTTGTACTCACCACCATTGATGACCAGCACACCTTCGGCCGCGTATGCGGAACCCGGGACCGAGAGGGCCAGCGCTGCGGCGGCCGCCAACGCCCCCAGGCTTGTAGCCATGCGTCTCTTCATGCGCGTCGTTCCTTCTTCCGATGCCGCGAGCCGCATCTGCAACGACTCACTGTCATCACGCAAAGTATCGGCGATCGAACGAATGGTGAATGAACAAGGCAGCGCTCCCGGACGATGGCTACCCGCGACCGACCCGGGTCGCCATAGCGACCGGTATTCCTGCCTCCGAGCCTTGCCCGTCTCGCTGGGCACTGCCGCAGCCGGATACCTTGCCGCGGTGAGTGCCGACGGCCTGCTGCTCGGCACTGTTGGGGCACTCGCGCCGGCCGTTGTGCTCGGCGCCTAGGATCGCCGGCTCGCCGGCCGGCCGGTTCGCGATCTGGGCCGCGACGACTTCGGCTTCCACAAGCCCTGATATCGAACTGCGGCTTGTCAAGCTGCTGAGGAGTGTGGGGCGGAAGATGCCGCGGTATGCCTGTGGTGTGACCCCGACGGCGGCACGAAGGTGCTGCCGCAGGGATACACCGGTTACGGCCGCTCCGGCCCGAGCAAGGCAGCCGCCCGGAGTGGCCGGCATCCCGGTGCCCGTTCCGCAGCGGCACGGACCCATCAAGGCGGGGTTGGCCTCAGCCGTCGACGCCGGCACCTCGATCGGGTGCGCTCATGTCCCCCGTGGCGGGCACGCCGTCGGCGAGCCCGTAGCGCAAGTACACGGTTCCCTTCGGGCTGGCTACCGGAGGTGCGAGGAGCGCGACGTTGGTGGGCACCGTGCCATCGTCGAACACCTTTTTCCCGACGCCGAGCACGATCGGATGCAGCCAGAGGTCCAGACGGTCGAAGAGCTTCTCGCGCAGGAGGCTCTGGACGAGGTTCAGACTCCCGACGACCTTCACGTGTTCGTGCCGGTCACGGATCTCGCGCACCGAGCCGGCGAGGTCCGGGCCGAGCTGCGTGGACCCGGCCCACGCGAGGTCGGGCCTGCCGCGAGAGGCCACGTACTTCGGGACGCTGTTGAAGAGTGTCGCAATTTCGTTGTCCTCGCCGCCCTCCTGGTGAGGCCAGTAGGCGGCGAAGATGTCGTACGTCCGCCGGCCGAGCAGGAGGGCGTCCGTGCCCTCGTATGCGGCACCGACCTGCGCCCCGGCGACCTCGTCCAGCAGGGGCGCCTGCCAGCCGCCGAACGGGAACCCCACCGGGTCCTCGTCGGGGCCGCCGGGCGCCTGCCCGACGAGGTCGAGGGTCGCGAACAGCTCGATGTGGATGAGTCCCATGGCTTACTCCCTATGAGTCGCTTGTATCCCCTCCAGAGGTAGACCTGCGGACTCCCGCAAGCTCATCGCCACGACGGAACCCGGTTCACCCAGTCGGGTGGAATGGCCACGAGGCGGCCTCGCCGGGGCCGAGTGGAAGACCTGTCCGTTGCGGGGGCGATTCACCGGCCGGACGCTCTCCCGCAGGCCACCCACAGCGCTTACCCAAGCGTGTTGCAGAGGGCCGCCGGAACAAATATTTGGCCTGTGTGGGTGGGGTGTCGCGGGCTGAGACGTGTGGGTGGAAACGTTCACCGGGCTGCGGATGTTGCAGCTCGCGGCCCCCCACAACCACGCCTGGCCGCATGATCCACCGAGGCACAGAACCGGGCTTCACCTGACCGAACCCAGGCTTCTGCAGCACGCTTCAGGGCCCGTTCCAAGGGGAGCCGGCCGAAGGCCTTGTCCGGGTCGTGACCGCCGATGCCGTCATGCCTTTGTGGAAGGGCGTACGCGGCAGCGAAGCCCGGCTCATGCTGACCACCTCGGGATCAGCCCCGGTCGAGGTCTGGCGCTGGACGCTGAAGCCCGGCGAGGAATACCCCGGCCACCCCCACCAGGCCGGCGTCGTGGAGACCGTCAGCGTCACGGCCGGAAGGATGGTGCTCGTCGTCGACGGCGCCGAGCACCCTGTCGAGGCCGGCCAGACAGCCGCCTTCGACGGCGACACCGCCCACACCCACCTACCGCGGCGCGGGCACCGAGAGCTGCCACCTGATCATGACCGTCCACCTACCGCCCGGCCCCGCCTGAGATCCGCGGCCTCACCGAGCGGACCCGACCGGCACCGGCCCGCCGCGTCAAGCCTGCAGAGCACAGGTCGACTGCGGCACGACGAGCCGGCCCTCGGGCACGCGGGCCGCATCACCACCGCCCCCTCCCGGCGATCCGGTTGGCGTTCGCGCGGATCAGGGAAGTGCAAGCCTGGACCGGGACCTTCAGCAGGCCACGACCACGTCGCCCCGCAGCCTGTCGTCAGACCTCGAACAGTGAGCACCGACCGCCCCGGCCTTCGGCAGCAGAGCCAGGGCTGGCAGCAGATCCCTTCCGGACATCTGGCCTGCGCCGCCTGTCGGTGTGGCTCCGTAGGCTGACCGGCAGTGTCCCGTTCCGGAGACGATGGGGGTAGCCGTGCGCAGGCCGGTCGAGGGCGAGGTCCATGTTCACTACGGTCAGATCTACGTCGAGAGCGATCCGGACAGCTCCGGCCCGGACCTCGCGGCGTCCTTCGCGGGACAGAGCGCCGGACTGTGCGGCGCGGCTATGCCCGGCACGCTGTGGCTGACGACTGGCCTGCATACGGGTAGTGTCCGCTTCACCGTCGAGGTGCACGACCAGGCGCCGCCGTTGCTGGACCCGGTGTGGGAGGAGGGTGTTGAGGTTTCCTTCCGCCCCGTCTCCGCCGGCAGCATGCTCGTGCAGTGGGCAGGCGAGGCGTCCTGGGAGCTCGACCTGGAAGAGACCGACTACCGGGTGCGCTACTGCGCCAAGGGCATGGACGAGGCACACCAGCAGGCCGCCCGGCTGGACGACGAGCGCCAACTCGACCGCTATCTCTTGCAGTTCTGGCCCGCTCCGCCCGCGCCGGACCGCGTACTGCGGCAGACCTCGGCGAACGCCGCCTACTGGCACGACTACGCCCGCCGGCAGCCACCCCCTCCCACGCCTGCCGAACGCGCCGAAGCCGAACTTCTCTCCCGCCGCGCGCAGGAACAGGCAGAGCAAGAACGTCGACTCGCATACGAACGGTGGGACTGGGGCGGGCAGCTCCCTGGTCAGACACTGCGCGACGTCGGTGGCAACGTGCGCGGTCTGCTCTCTTTCGACCCAGCCCTCGTCCACGCCATCGACGCCTCCGGCCCCGCGGCCCAGCGCGCCGTGGCCCTGCTGGCGGCACGCCACGCGTGCGAGGCGGCCGGCCTCGCACAACTCGACTGGATCGCCACGGCGCTGACCGCACTGGCCCAGGGGCGCCCGCTATCGCCGCTCTTCGACGATTCCGCCCGCGTGTGGCAGGCCCTGGAATCCGACCCGCGCGTACCCGACAGGACCGTCGGCCGGCCTGTCCCGCCGGAGTGGCCGCCCGCCGACGCCGGCGCGCATACGCCGACGCCCCAACCTGGGCAGACCCCACAGATCGTAGGCCCCGCGGCCGCCGCAACGGAGTTGCCGAGCCCGCCCGGGCAGCCGACGCCGCTCGCCCGAGCAACGCGAACGCTGAAGGTCACGACCGGACCGCCGGACCCGTCCCTGCGAATGTCTCAGCCGCACCTGGCCATCCCGGCGCTGCTCGGCGCCGCCGAAGCCGACCCGCCGAAGCCGACCCGCTCCAGGCGGCCCTCGACGCGGTGTACGCCGCCGTGGCCACCTGCGGCGAGGACTACCGGACACTTCTGCAAGAGGTCTGGTCCGTATGTCAGGGGCGTCCGTAAACACCCTACGTGCCGCCGACCGTCCTGCCGCCGGCCGCGCCAGGAGGGGTAGGGGTCGGCTCCCCGGCATGCATGGCCTTCGGCCAGACGTGAGCCCACTCCGCTGTATCTTTTTGCAGTGCTTAGTTTCAATCGATACCGTCTCGAGTGAATGGTCGACTGTAATGTGGACCCCATGAACGCCACCGACGACGCTTCCCACCTCGCCGCTGCCTCGCGTGCGACCGATCGCCCCGGGGACACGTCGCCTTTCGCCCTCGGCTTGCTGTTGCGCCGGGCGCACTGGCGCGCAGCCGCGGTGATGGGGGAGGCGCTTCGGCCGCTCGGCATCGAACTGCGGCATTTTGCCGTGCTGATCGAGTTGGTCAACCACGGGCCCACAGTGCAGCGGGACTTGGCTGCAGCGACGGGGTCGGACAAGGCGGGAATCATGCGGGTCGTGGATGACCTGGAGCGCAGAGGGCTGGCGGTACGCAAGGCCGTTCCCGGCGACCGGCGCGTGCGGGCGGTTGAGATCACGCCCCAGGGAGTCGAGCTCTTCGATGCGGCACATGTGGCGGCGGAGCCGCTGGCTGAACGTCTCGTTGTCGAATTGGGGCCAGGCGAGCCCGAAAAGCTGACGGCTCTGCTCAGCCGGTTCGCTGACCCCTCGGACGGCGAGGCGTAAGCGCGCCGGCGCACTTGTCACTCCGCCGCGCGCCGAAAACACAACACCACGGTCTGCGGCTCACACGGGGAGGCGCTGTGCGAGTTCCCGGGCTTTGGTGATCGCTTCCTCGAAGGCACGCTCGCGGGAGGTCTCGTACAGGGGGACCAGTTCGGACATGGCCGGGTTGCGGGGGGCCATGGTGAGTTCGGGGACGATGAAGTCGAGGTCCAGGCCGAGGGTGCCCTTGAGGACGGCTTCCAGATAATTCTGTACGAACTCGTAGCCCTCCCGGGGGGTGCCTGGCGCGTAGGAGCCTCCGCGGCTTGCCACGACGACGGTCGGGGTGCCCTGGGCGGAGGGGGTCTCGCCCGCGGTGCGGCCGAGCAGAAGGACGTTGTCCAGCCACGCCTTGAGGGTCGAAGGAATCGAGTAGTTGTACATGGGGGCGCCGATCAGGACGGCGTCGGCCCGCTCCAGCTCCTCGATCAGCTCCACACGCCCGAAGAACGCGGCGGCCTGCTGTGGGGTGCGCTCGGCCGCGACGGCGTGACCGGCGGACCAGGCGTCGGCAGTGATGTGGGGGACTGGGGAGGCGGCTATGTCTCGGTAGATCACCGTGCCTCCGGGGTGCTGGTCCTCCCAGGCCTCACGGAACGCAGCAGTGACGGAACGGGACGAGGACGCCTCGCCAGGGAGTACGGACGAGTCGATGTGGAGCAACGTGGTCATGACTTCTCCAAAGGTGCGGTGCGCCGGAGGCGGGATCTTGGACCGAGGTTCGCGTCCGTCAGTAGTCAACCACGATACCGTATCGAGTGATACTATCTTGTTCGTAACGAAGTAATGGGTCGAGCAGCAGAGGAGCCAGGGCGACCATGGACGTTTACGAGGCGGTCACGAGCCGACGGGCGGTGCGCGGATTCACCGACCAGCACGTTCCTCAGGAAGCGCTGGACCGCGTGCTGTCCACCGCCGCTCGGACGCCGTCAGGATCGAACATCCAGCCGTGGCACGCCTACGTCCTGGCAGGCGACCCGCTGGCCGTACTCAAGAAGCGTGTCGGCGAGCGCCTGGCGGCAGGCGACCCCTTCGACGAGCCGGAGTACGAGCAATACCCGTCCACCCTGAAGTCCCCCTACCGTGAACGCCGGTCCGCCTTCGGCGAGCAGCGCTACGGCGCGCTCGGCATTCCACGTGAGAATATAGAAGCGCGTCAGAGGGCCGCCTCCGCGAACTGGGACTGCTTCGGCGCGCCCACCGCCCTGTTCTGCTACATCGACCGGAACATGGGCCGGCCGCAGTGGTCCGACGTCGGCATGTATCTGCAGACCGTCATGCTGCTGCTCCGCGTCGAAGGCCTGCACAGCTGTCCGCAGATGGCTTGGGCGAAGTTTCACAGGACCGTAGCGGAGATATTGTCCCCGCCGGAGGAGCTCCTCCTCTTCTGTGGCATGTCGATCGGATTCGAGGACGCCACGGTCGATCACGCCCGTACGGGCCGGGCGCCGCTCGACCGGACGGTCACGTTCGTCGGTGGCAACTGAACCCTCCAGATACGGCGCCGGGGCCGCTCCGGCGAAGGCGTACGGGTTCTCCGCTCGCCAGGGGTGAACGATCCAGACCGCAAGATGCGTTGTCCGGTGCCGCGGTTCTGTGAAGGCCAGGATTTTCTCCCCGTGCCCTGAAGCTTTCGCTTGTTGTGGACGGCGCGGCGGCCCCTTCGGCGCGTACGCATGCCGCCGGGCCACGGAGAGGCGGTCGTGGAGCCATGGCCGGAACAGCACTCGGCTCATCGACGTGATCGACGCCCGCGGAGCCGCTGTTTCTCATGGGTTCGGCTTTAATCGCGCGTCACCGGGCACCTGAGTGAGCGCAGGTGACCGGACGGATGAAGCGGCCGGCCGGATGGATGAAGGACACGCGAATGACAGAGGATGCCGTACGGCGCCCCGTCGTGCCGGACGCTCCGGCCCGGCCCGGGGAGGCCGATGAATTCGATGCCCGGGCCCTGCGGGCGGAGACGTCCGGGCGATTCAGCGCGGCGGTTGCCGCGATCGAGGCGGGCGACCTGAACTTCCCGCTGCCGGGCAGCGGCGCGACGGCCGAGCGCTTCGCCGCACTGCGGGCCGTGGCCGAGGACGATCTGTGTCTCGCCCGGCTGGTGGAGGGCCACGTCGACGCGCTGGCGATCCTCGACGAACTGGGCGGCCCTGCCCCAGCCTCCGGCAGACGCTGGGGGGTGTGGGCGGCCGAGCCCCCCGGCGAGGGGCTCTCCGCCGTCCGGGACGCCGACGGACTTTGGAGCGTGAGCGGGCTCAAGCAGTACTGCTCGGGGGCGCACAGCTGTACGCACGCGCTTGTCACCGCCCGGGCCGAGGACGGACGGCGGCTCTTCGCCGTACCGCTGACGGCGGGGACGTACGAGCCGGTGGAGGGCAGCTGGCAGGCGCTCGGCATGGCCGGCTCCGACACGCCGGACGTGCGTTTCCACTCGGCGGCCGCGGAACCCGTCGGGGGCGTCGAGGGGTATGTGGACCGGCCCGGTTTCCAGCACGGTGGCATCGGGGTGGCGGCCTGCTGGCTCGGCGGGGCGCGTGTTGTCGCCCGCGTCCTGCGTGCCGCAGCACACCGCGGAGGTGGTCCGCACACCGACGCACACCTCGGCGCCGTGGACATCGACCTGCGGGCGGCCGGTCTGCTCCTGGAGGCCGCGGCGTCCGAGATCGACGCCGACCCCCTGGACGCCAAGGGTGAGGCCAGGCTGCGCAGCCTGCGCGTACGGGGATTCGTCGAAGCCGTCTGCGACCGCACGCTCGGGCATGTGGGCCGGGCCACCGGGGCGGGGCCCCTGTGCCACGACCGACGCCATGCGCGCGATGTCGCCGACCTGACCGTCTATGTACGTCAGCACCACGCCGAGCGCAACCTCGCCGAACTCGGCGCCCTGGTCAGCGGCCGGGAGGAGGAATGAGCACGCGCACCGAGGACACGTCGTCCTACGCCGACGCCATTCAGGCCCCCGGTACCGACGAGAGCGTCTGGGAGGCGTGGCCGGGCTGGGAAAGTCTGCGTGAGTTCCCGTTGCCGCCCCGGGGCCGGGTCGTCGTGGTCGCCGCCCATCCCGACGACGAGGTGCTGGGGCTCGGAGGCACGCTGGCCCGGCTCGCCGCAACCGGGCACGGTCTCACCGTGGTGTCCGTGACCGACGGGGAGGGATCGCATCCCGACAGCAGGGTCGTGCGCCCCCACGAACTCGTCCGCCTCCGCGCCGAGGAGACGCGGACCGCTCTCGAACGGCTCGGCGCGGGGGACGCCGAGATCGTACGGCTGCACGTCCCCGACTCCGGTGTGCACCGCCACGAGGAGGCGGTACGCCGGGCCCTCGTGCAGCTGTGCTCGGGAGCGGTCCTGGTCGCGGCTCCGTGGACCGCCGACGTGCACAGCGACCACGAGGCGGCCGGGCGGGCGGCACGGGCGGCGGCCCACGAGTCCGACGCACCCTTCGTCGAATACCCCGTCTGGATGTGGCACTGGGCGCGCCCCGAGGATCCCCGTGTGCCCTGGGAACGGGCGGCGCGGCTCACCCTGCCCGCGGAGGTCCAGGCCCGGAAGCGGCACGCCGTCGATGCCTTCGCCTCGCAGATCCGGCCCCTGGGGCCGGGAGCGGAGGATGCGGCAGTCCTGCCGCCGGAGGAGCTCGCCCACCATCTGCGCCCCCGCGAGGTGGTGTTCCTGTGAGCACTCCCGCCGGATACTTCGAGGACATGTACCGGGGCGAGCACGACCCCTGGCACCTTCAAGAGCGGTGGTACGAGCAGCGCAAGTACGCGCTGACCCTCGCCTCACTGCCCAGGCCCCGTTTCCGTAACGCCTTCGAACCCGCATGCTCCGTCGGTCAGTTGACACGACTCCTGGCGCCACGATGTGAGCGACTCCTCGCCGCCGACCGGGTCGCCTCCGCCGTGGACACCACCCGGCGGCGCACCGCGGATCTCGAACAGGTGGAGGTGGCCCGACTCACCGTGCCTGATGAGTGGCCCGAGGGGCGCTTCGACCTCGTCGTGCTGTCCGAGCTGCTCTACTACTTCGACGAGCCCCGGCTGGACGAACTGCTGTCACGGGCCACCGGCGCGCTCGAACCGGGCGGGACCCTGGTCACCGTGCACTGGAATCACCCCGTGCCCGAGCACCTGCACACGGGCGCGCAGCTGGCCGACCGCCTCGCCCGTGAACCCGGGCTGCTGCTGAGGGCCGATCACCGGGAAGAGGACTTCGTCCTGCAGACCTTCAGCCGGGTCCTGCCCGGCGAGGCCGCACCCGCCTCGCCCGCCGCTTTCGAGGGGCTCGTGTGACAGGGGCCGCCGCCGTGGCCGTGGTGATACCCGCGCACAACGAGCAGGTGCTGCTGGGCGCCGCCCTCGCCGCCGTGTCCCGGGCGGCCAGGCACCCCGCCCTGGCCGCCACCCGAGTCCTCGTGGTCGTCGCCGCGGATGCCTGCACCGACGCGACTCAGTCGGTCGCGCGCCGGGCGGGCGCACTGATCGCGCCGCTCGACTCCCGTAACCCCGGGCGGGCCAGAGCCGCTGGTGCGGCGCTGGCCCTGCGCACCCTCGACCTGGAACCGAGCACCGTGTGGATCGCCTCGACCGATGCCGACAGCGAAGTCCCGACCCGCTGGCTGGCCCACCAGCGGGCCTGCGCCGAGGAGGGCTGGGACGCGGTGGTGGGCACCGTCCGGCCGCAAGGATGGAACCCGGCGCTCACGGACGTGATCCGTCGGCACATGCGCGAGTACGAGGATGCCGGCCGCCACCCCGGCCGGCCGGATCTCCATCCGCATGTCCACGGTGCAAACCTGGGTGTACGGGCTGACGCCTACCTGCGCTGCGGGGGATACCCTGCGCTGGCGACAGGTGAGGACCACGCGCTGGTCGCTGCCTTGAAGGCGAGCGACCACCGCGTCCTGCGCACCAGACGCTTCCCGGTCCTCACCTCCGCGCGCCTGACCGCGCGTGCCCGGGGCGGGTACGGCGATTACCTGGGCCGGCTGGCCGAGCCCGTACGGCAGTTCGACTGAGATGTGGCGTAGCGGAGGGAACGGCATCATGTCGTTACCCGGCGTCTCGCTTCAGCCGCTGGTCCGTCAGCGGCTGCCGGTGTTGACGGGATCACAAGGATCAGGACCGGTTCACGCGGTGACGTGGACCGGCGCCGAACCCTGGAACGCCGGCCGCCCCGCGAAGCCCGCTTCGTCTCCGACGCAGAGCCGCCTTCCCGCCGGGGAAGGCGGCTGATCCGGCCGGGCAACGACGACCTCGAGGCGGCGGGAGCGGACCAGTTGCAGGAACTCGTCCCGGTCTTCATCGGTCTCATCGAGGGGGCGACTGTCGAGGAGGATGTAGTACTCCGTCGGGCCGTTGCACCCGGTGGGGCCCAGAAGCGGCAGAAGCGCCCAACCGGTTCCCGGTCGAGCGATGCGCACGAGTCAACTGGCTGCACAGGCCGGCGCGCGGACTCCGGTACCGGCTCTTCGCAGGTCCTTCCCAGGGCGCGTGCGCGGGCTCCCGCTGAGACTACTCGGCGTCGCGCCGCCGGCGTGCGCGCTCGAACTCAGCGGCATCCGACATCCAGGAGCCGTGCTGTTCGAGTGCGGCGCAGCCGCCGCGGACGAAGACGCTCACCAGGTTCCGGTATCCGCCGATCCCGTCGACCAGGCTGTACTCGACCCGGTACTCCGGATCCGACCCGCCCCCTCCACCCGCGTGCACCGTCGTGATCCGGGCGATGGAATCCGCGTAGAAGTGGAGCTGGATCCCCTCGCCCATCTCCTCGTCCTCGATGGTGAACACTTCGTTGTCCGCGGCAGAGCGATCGCCGACGAACTCCCAGAACTCCGCCGTGGCAGTGCGGGGGCTGTCAGCGAGCCACTTCTTCTCGACGCCCTTGTCGTCGGTGAAGGACAGGATCGTCTTTCTCGCACTCTCGCCGAAGTCGGCGCGGTCGCCGGGAGCCTCCTCGTCCTCCTCCATGGGCGTGCTCCTGGAGCGGTCCGCGGCCTCCGAACACATCAGGAAGCTCACGGTACGCACCGCGTCGTCGACGAGCTCAGGGTGTGCACGGCGCACGGCCGCGTCGACCGTCTTCGCCATCCGGTCCCAGTCGCGCTTGTCCGTTGCGCGCTTTCCCCGTCGCGGATCGCGGCCGATCCGCATCCCCGCGCACGACTGCTCAGCGGTGGCGATCACACGCATGACCTCGGTCAGCAGGGCGGGGGCGACGGCCTCGGGCTTCCGCCCAGGAATCGTCGACCCGTGCAGGTACTGGCCCGTGTACATCAGAATCGCGGCGTCGAGTGGACCGAGTACTGCTCCGCGCTCGGCGCGTCGGCGGTCCGCGTGGTACTTCTGAGCTCGTTCTCCGTCGGAGGTCTCTGTCGCCGCGCGCATCGACTCGCAGACCTGACCGCGCTCGAGCAGATCGATGTCAGCTCCATGGGCAATGAGCCGACCCTTGTCCCACCGTATGCGCTGGAAGAACGCGTCGACGTCCGCGGGCGCGGAGAGGAGGATCGGGTCCAAAAGTGCGACGGCGGCATCCTCGTCGAGCCGGCCCCGGGTACCGGCGGCATCGCACAGCGGAAGGACCGCACTCCACAGCAGCAGGTGTCTGGCCAGGTCCTCACGAATCACCGCAAGATGGGCTTCCCCGATCGAGAACGTGAACGTGCGAGGCGCATGGTTGGCGTCGGCCCCGGCACCGAGCATCAGTTTCAACTCGCCGTCCTCGCGGATCACGTCAGGAATCCAGCCGCTCTTGCGCGCGAAAACGATGTCTCTCATGTACTCAGTGTTCCCCATCGGACGAGTGCGTTCGAAATCAGGCGTCGAAGGACTCCGCACCGTGGGCCGCGGCGGTCTGATCGATGCGGGCGGCAAGGTCGAAATCGGCTGCGGTCAGCCGGTGGCCGGCGGGGCATCATCCGCGTCCGCCTTGGGGCACCGCGATCGTGGAACCGTGCAGGCGCTGGGTGGTTCCCCGAGTTCGACAGCCGCTCGCCCAACCGAGGTTTCGCGTTCTCCCGCAGGTGCCATGCTCGACACTCGACAGAGTTACTGATGTCCGGCCCCGTAACAGAGAGTCCGCAACCGCCGTCAATCGGCGTCAGGACGGCGGCCCTGTCGTCGCCGGACGGAATGCCGCGAGGCCGCAGGGGAATGCCGTGGCCCAGCCGGACAGGATCCGGCGGTCAGGGGCCGGGGTGGTCGTGGCCGCACGGTTTCCTACACTCGCGGGATGAACAACTACACGTGCACCCATTGCGGCACTGTCGGCCTGGTTGATGGATTCGTCGAGGACGCCGGCGAGCACTCGCGCGGGTACGCGCGCTGGATCGAGGGTGCGTTGGAGCGGGGAGTTTTCGGGGGTGCGAAGCGGATGGGCCGGACCCGGCGGCAGATAGAGGCGTTCCGCTGCCCCAAGTGCGGGCATCTCGAGCTGTTTGCCACCGGCGAGGTGTAGCCGGCCTTCGTCGTCCGGGGCTGCCCGCACGGGCAGCCCCGGGCCGACCCTGATGGTGGCGGCCCGCCCTGCCCGTGAGTTGGTCGTTTTCTCTCCGACTCCCGAAGGCGGCCGCCATGAGGGCTCCCGAAACCCATGGCAGAGACAAGCCATCCGGGCCCTTGCCATCGGACACGCGCCGGTCGACCACGCCTGCACCCGCCTGAGGACTGGCTGGCCCCGCACTCCGTGACGCCCTCCCGCGCCATGCGCTTCCTGCGCGCCCTGCTCGGCCCGCCGACCTCAAGACCCGCCGCCGGCAGGCGGGTTGCCCCTCAGACTGCCGCCTGTATAGTGCACGGGCGCCCCCGTCCGGGCCGGTCCACCGGTCGTGTGGCGGAGCCTGTGGTCGGGCCGTCACGTCGGCGATCCGCCTGACAGCGAGCGGCCCCGGCTCGGTCGCGTTCCGGCCACACCTGGCCCTTACGCCGCGTTGTGTACCCTGAAGGCAGGATGCCCGGACCACGGTTGCTCTGACGGGACTTTGGGGGAAGTACTGGTGTCCGCGCCAAATTCTCTGACCCGCGGTGATTCCCAGTGCTGCGCCAGCACCGTGTGGAACCGATCTGCTGGACACTTGGCCACCGCGGCGTAATAGATTCACCCCCCCCTACCGCCCCGACCCGATTCCGTTCGCGACGTGCTGTTGTGACGCCGTTCGCGTACTGGTCGGCGCCGGGAAATGAGGCATCATGCCGACCACTCGTCGTCTACGGACGACCACCTGTCTCCGCTCTGTCCGCGAACGACAGGACCGACGATGACCATGGACACGACGCAATCTGCGAGCGACACCATCGCACCGACTCGGGAACACCGCGCAGGCAGTGACTTCTCGCGACTCTCCAAGCAGATCAAGGACGCCGGACTGATGCGGCGTCGCCCCTTCTACTACGGCGTGCGCATGGCGCTGGTGACCGCGGCCTACGCTGTGGGCTGGCTGGCTTTCGTGACGGTCGGCGACAGTTGGTGGACGCTGCTCACCGCCGTCTTTCTCGCCGCGGTTTTCGGCCAGGTCGCTCTCGTCGCGCACGACGTCGGTCACCGTCAGGTATTCCGGCGCAGCCGTTCGAGCGCGCTGATCGGGCGGCTGGCCGCCAACATGGGGATCGGTATGGGGTACGGCTGGTGGCAGGACAAGCACTCCCGCCATCACGCGAACCCCAACCACGAAGAGCTCGACCCCGATGTGGCCCCCGACATCCTGGTCTGGAGCCAGGCCCAGGCTCGCAAGGCCACCGGTCTGCCCCGCCTGCTCGGCAGGGTGCAGGCGTATCTCTTCTTCCCGCTGCTGACGCTCGAGGGCTTCAACCTCCACGTCGCGGGGCTGAGGGCGCTGGCAGACCGTACGCTCAAACAGCGACGGATCGAAGGAACTCTGCTCGTCGCTCACTTCGTCCTGTACCTCGGTGCGCTGTTCCTCGTGGTCTCTCCGTGGAAGGCCTTGGTGTTTCTCGTGGTGCACCAGTGCCTGTTCGGGGTCTACCTGGGGGCCATCTTCGCCCCGAACCACAAGGGGATGCCGACGCTCACCGGCGGCGACCGACCCGATTTTCTGCGCCGTCAGGTCCTCACATCCCGCAACGTGCGCGGAAACTGGTTCAAGGACGTGGTGCTGGGTGGGCTGAACTACCAGATCGAGCACCACCTGTTCCCGAGCATGCCCTCGCCGAATCTGCGCAAGGCGCAGCTTCTCGTACATCGCTACTGTGAGGAACTGGGCGTGGCCTACCTTCAGACCTCGCTCATCGCCTCCTACGGACAGGCGCTCAGGAGCCTGCACCAGGCAAGCAGCCCGCTGCGGCAACGGTCACAGTCCCTCTGAGACCGTCGACACCGGACGTGCCGACTGCCCCCTGATGAGGCCTGTCGCAGACCGTCCACCGGCAGGAAGCGCGGCTCCAAGATCAGGGCCCTCCTCGACGGGCAAAGTCTCGCGAGCGACGTGAATCACCGCGCGGTGTACGTATGCGAAGCATCGTCCGCAGAGGTCGGCGGCCGGCCGCCGGCGCAGTTCCAGCCGCGGTCCCACGAGGTCGATGAGCGGAACGCGAAGGAGCTGAAGCGGATCATCGGGGCACGGGGGCGCCGACCCGAGCTGAGCTGCCGCGCACGGGCCCGCACAGGTGCGCGGGCCCGTGAGATCCGGCCGGGCGGATCAGCAGTTCGGAACGCCGGGCAGCCAGCTGTCGGCCACGTCGATGAAGATGTTGGAGATGTATCCGCCGTAGTCCGGCAGGTAGGACCACGCGTCGTTGGTGTGGCCGTCGGCCTCGACGAGCTGGCCGTGTACCTGGCACTGCACGCGCACGGTCGTGGGGCCTGGGAGCTGGGCGACGCGGGTGGACGCGCCGGTGGGCTGCTGACGGATGTTGACGGCGGTGCCCCAGGTCGGGAACGACGTGGTCGGAGCGCCGGTGCCGGTCCACAGGTAGGTGACGGTGACCCAGCCGTTGTTGTTCAGGCCGACGTTGTAGAACGTACCGTCGGCCAGGTCTATGCCGGCCGGGTTGAGCACCCGGCGACCCGACCCGTCCAGCCCGCCGTTGTAGCCGTTCTGGTAGGCGGCCTGTGCCTCGGGCCTGCCCTGCGGCAGGTCCTTGAAGGTCTCGCGGACGGACGACGGATTCCAGTAGTCGTCGCGAGTGTTCCACGGGCCGACGTCCCACACCGGCGCGGTCTCGCAGCGCACCGGTCCGCAGACGCGCACCGAGTACTGCCCACTACCCTTCGGGGAGAGACCGCGCCTGGAGGGCAGCGCCACGAAGTGATCGTTCGGGACGATCACGTGCCCGTTCGCCGTGGTGCCGCCGACCAGGCCCTCCCGGGTTGCGTAGACGCTGGTCGTGAAGGCCTCCGCGGCTTCGGCCCCCTTCGGCGTGTCGCCGAGCTCGGCGCTCAGCCGCAGAGCGCTGACGGTCGGAGCGGTGCCGTTCGGCGCGGAGCTCAGGGTGATCCGGGTCTGCACACGGGTGACGGCCCGGGGGAGCAGGGCGGGGGCGTCGGCGCGCGCCTCGCGCCATTCCGTCCACCGGCCCAGCCCGTCACGCCCGCGTACGTCGACGGCGACCCCGGCTCCGGCAGGGACGGTGGCCTCGAGGTCGGGGGTGAGGAGGTCGACGGCGCGGTCCAGTACGCGTACGGGCAGCACAACCGTCCCGTGGCCACGGGCGGAGCGCGAGGACGCAGGGGCCGGACCGGGATCGCGCAGGCGCAGACCGCCGTCCGTGTGGCTGACGTTGCTCGCGTCCGTCGTCGGCGCGGACAGGTCCGCCCGCCAGCTGATGCTCCCGAGCGGGCCTTCGCCGTTCTCGGCGTCGCGGGCGGCGGCAGGGCCGGCGGTGAGTGTCAGACCCACGACGGCCAGCAGGGAGACGGCCACAGCCGTCCCTCGGCGGAAGCGGACGGTGGGGACGTTCGGTCTCTGGTCGCGGCGCATGGCGCGCCTCCTTCTGGGGGGAGAGAGAATTTGGTTACGAGCAACCGGGCACGCCCGGAAGCGTGTTACCGGAAGAGGTGATGTAGATGTTGGTGATCCAGCCGCCGTACTGGGGCAGATACGCCCACCAGTCGTTGACGTAGGGCGGGACCGAGACCTGCCCGCCCTGCCGCTGGCAGCCGACGAGGACGTCCACCCCGGCGGGCAGAGTCGTGAGGGCGGCGGAGGACGTGGTGGCGGAGGCGCGGACACGGACACCACTGCCCCAGGTGGTGAAGCGGGTGCCTGAGGGGCGGACGGCCCCGGGGACGTCCAGGGAGCCGGTGAGGGCGGTGATCTTGCTGTACGCGGTGCCGTACGGCGTGCCGTCGGGGTGCAGGGTGAGGACGGCGACCACCGTCCGGTCGTCAGGGCCCACGGTGCCGGTGGTGTGCAGAGCGTCGGACGCCAGGTCCACCCCGGGGGCGGAGGAACCCCCGGGGGCGGAGGAACCCCCGGGGGGAGACGCATCGCTGGTGGACGTCCTTCGGGATCCGGGCCCTCCTATGCCGTCTGCCGACATGGACGTGCCGGGGCCCGCGCCCGTGACGCGGCCGGGCGTGGCGGCCGGAGGCCCGGAGGAGATGCAGCCCCCTGAGGCGAAGCCGGACCATCCCTGCTTGACCGACCCCGGCCCGTCGAACGCGGAAGGCAACCCGAATCCCTGGTCGAAGCCGTCGGCGGCGCACCTCTCGGACCGGTGCAGAGCGCCCATGACGAGGTCCCGGACCGGCGTCGGCGCTGTGTCCAGGAGGTAGCGGTAGACGCGGACGGTGTCCGCGGCGGTGGTCGCCGTGTAGCCCCAGTAACCCGGGTAGCCGGCCGGTGGCGGGGCCGTACCGGTGAGCCCCAGACGAGGCACCATGCGGGAGACCACGGCGCTGCCGCTGCCCGCGGACCAGTAGTGATTCGCGGCGTCGTCGTCACTCCTGCTCAGCATCGCCTCGAGCCGGTCCCGGTCCGCCTGCGGCAACTCGTAGTCGGGGCCCCGGTTCCACAGGAAGTCCAGTGCGAGCAGCAACTTGACCACGGATGCTGAACGGAAGGGGCGGTCCGCCTGGAGGGACTCGGTGAAGCGGCCGGTGAGCCGGTCGAACACCGCGACGCCCGCCGTGACGTCCGCGGGGATGTCCACGACGGTGCGGCCCTCCGTTCCCTGCGTCTCCCCCTCAGCCTCGGAATTCTCCATGGCGGGGACAGCGGGCGGGAGGGCGACGGACGCGGCGGGGGACGGACCGTGTCGAGCGGCGGTGGCGTTGGCCTGCTCGACGGGTACGGCAAGGGCTGAACCGGTCAGCGCGAGCAGTAGCCCGGCAGTGGTGAGAGCGGCGCCGGGAAGTGACGGAAGCCGGGCGGCACGGAGCGAAGGCATGGGAGTCGGGGCTCCTTCGGGGCACGGACGCACCGGGGCCGGCGGCCTGGTGACGCCGCGGCACGTGGAGGCCACGGTGGTGCGGGCCGTGCGGGAGGTGCAAGCAATTCGTCCCTGGTCGAAGAAGCCCGGCGCACCCTTGCCGGCGGTACGGGCCCTCGCTACGTTCCCGACGTCTCACCGCGCCTCGACCCGGCTCCGCCCGGGCCGCCTCCCCACCTAGGAGCAATCGTGAGGTTCCTCAGACGCCTTCCCGCTCTGTTCGTCGCCGCCTTGATGGCTCTGGCCGGACTGTCGGTCGCCCCGGCACAGGCGGGGGAGGCCGGTGCCACGGCCGCACCCGTCTTCAAGGCGCCCTACCCCTGCGGCCAGCGCTGGACCTACAGTCACCACTCGGCCGAAGTGCGCCGGGCGCTGGACTTCGTGCGCTCCGACGGCGGTGCGACGGCCGGCACCCCGGTGCTCGCCTCGGCAGCCGGCACGGCGACCCGTTACTCGCAGCCGAGCGGTGCCGGCAACTACGTGGCCATCGACCACGGCGGCGGCTGGAAGACGTACTACTTCCACCTCTCCGCCTACTCCGTCCCCAGCGGCGCGTCCGTCGCCCAGGGGCAGCAGATCGGCGTCACCGGCAGCACCGGCAACTCCTCCGGGGCACACATCCACTACGAGCAACTGCTCAACGGGGTGGGCCAGAACATCGTCATCAACGGTGCCGGCCTCTCCTACCCAGGCAGCTACAACCAGGCATACCTGACCAGCGACAACGGCTGCGGCGGCAGCGGCCTCCCGTTCAACACGTGGGGCAGCGGGGTGAATGTCCGTTCCGACGCCCGCGTCAGCGCGCCCGTCGTCACCACCCTCGCCGGTCCGACGGCTGTGCGCGTCGTGTGCCAGAAGCAGGGCGACACCGTCAACGCCGAGGGATACAGCAACAACTGGTGGAGCAAGCTGCGTGACCAGAACGGCTTCATCAGCAACATCTACATCGATCACCCGGACGCGAAGCTGCCTGGCGTCCCGCTCTGCTGAGCCACCGCAGACGCTCGTAGGTGGTCCGGCCGGCGCGCAGTTCCGGCCGGACCACCGCACATTCCGGCCGAACCGTCGCCGGGCCTCACCACAACTCTGGCATGCATGCGTCATTTCCGTGATGCGCGTAGAGTCTCGCTGGACGGGCGCCACCGGCGCCCGTGACCACCGGGGGTGGGCGTGCTGCGGGTGGACTTCACGAACCAGGAACTGGCCCGCTTACGCGTCGCGTCCGGCGTCGACCCGCTCTGGGAGACCGCGCTGAGTCTGCACCTCCTGCAGAACCGCCAAGCGCCGCTCGCATTCGGGACATGGCGCAGGGAAGTGGGCGCGGCTCTGCGACGCTCCGGCCTCATCCCCATGACACGCGCACTGACGCGACTCTGCCCGGACGGCTCCTACTTCCCGGACTTCCTCACGCCCGGCCGCGGGGACACGGATCTGGAGACCGGGCTCGACCGGCTGCTCTCCACCCCCCGACACCGCCTCCGCGCCGAGATCACCCGGCTCCACACTCACACGGCAGGCCCTGTCCCGGCCGGCCTGCGCACGCTGGCCGACGGATCCCCCAAAGCACTGCGCGCCCTGGGAAGGGCCCTGCGCGCCTACCATCAGGTCGCCGTCGAGCCCTACCTCACCGCGATACGCGCGCAGGCGGCAGCCGACCGGACCGTACGCGCCCAGGCCGTCCTCAGCCACGGCGCGGAAGGCCTGCTCACCGGATACGACCAACTGCCCGGGTGGCGCTACCGGGAGGGGAGACTGCGCGCCCCGTATCCCGTCGAGCGTGAACTGAGCCTGCGGGGCAGGACGCTGACGCTCGTGCCAGCCTTCTTCTGCGTACGCGCCCCGCTCGCCCTCGTCGACGAAGACCTGCCACCGGTCCTCGTCCACCCCCTCTCGCCCGCGCCCGGCTGGCTCGAACGCAACCGCTCCGGCGGGGACGCCCCGGTGGCGCAGCTCATCGGCGCCTCCCGTGCCGAACTCCTCCGGATGCTGGACCGACCGATGACCACGATGGACATCGCCGCGGCGCTGCGCCTCGCGCCGTCGACGGCCAGTCGGCACGCCACCGTTCTCCGCGAGGCAGGACTGCTGCTCTCGCAGCGTCAGGGCGTGCGGGTGCTCCACCATCGGACGGGTCTCGGCCGGGCGGTGCTGGAGGGCGTCCTGGAGTGAGCCGCCGTGCAGGCGGTCCGGGGAAGGGGGAGGGAGGCGGCGGGGCGCGGCCACCCGACCAGCGAAGCCGCGCCTGATCCTCCTCCGGCCCTCAGGCAGGGCCCCTACGGCTGGGGCGGGCGGACCCGGGTTGAGCGCCTGCCGCCCGAGAACCTTCAGTAGGCGTGTCCCATGTGGGCCAGAGCCTGCTTCAGAAGCACTCCGTGGCCACCCGGCATCTCGCTCTGCACAGCCGGCGAGGCCGCCTCCTGCGGACTGAACCAGACCAGGTCCAGTGCGTCCTGCCGCGGGCGGCAATCCCCGGTCACCGGCACGACGTATGCGAGGGACACCGCGTGCTGGCGCGGATCGTGGAACGGGGTGACGCCCGCGGTGGGGAAGTATTCGGCAACGGTGAAGGGCTGCAGCGAGGCCGGGACGCGCGGCAGGGCCACCGAACCGAGATCCTTCTCCAGATGGCGCAGCAGGGCGTCACGGACTCGCTCGTGGTGCAGGACGCGGCCGGATACGAGGGCGCGGCTGATGGTTCCGTCGGTGCCGATCCGGAGGAGCAGCCCGATGCTGGTGACGTCGCCGCTCTCGTCCACCCGCACCGGGACGGCCTCGACGTACAGGACGGGCATCCGGGCCCTGGCCATGTCCAGTTCGTCCGTGGTGAGCCAGCCGGGAGTGGTTTCCGTCATGTCAGACATCGCTTGATCATACTTACCCGGCCGGGATTCTGGTGCAGGTCAGGCGGAGATCATGGTAATGATCGTGGACTCGGTTGCATTGATACTCCACGACGGTGGCAGGTGCCGTTCCCGCAAGGGCTGAGAACTGATTCCACCCATCCGCCGGGGCCGATCCCTCCGTGGCGGAGCCCTCGGGGCAGTCCGCGTCCGTGGAACGGGGACGGCGGCAGTGCGAGGCCACCCCAGTGGTGCTGGCAAGCCACGGCCCGGTCGACCCACGCAGCGGGGCTCAAGTAGAAATCGCCGGTACTTGTCGAGGTTGTAGCCGCGGTCGGCGTACCGGCGCCGCTGGCGGTGGCGTGGCCGTCCGCGCAGGCCACGTAGGGGAGGGATGGCGTCAACGAGCGGCATGAGCTGGGTGACATCGTGTCGGTTGCCGCCGGTCAGTGACACCGCGAGCGGTGTGCCGTGCCGGTCGACGATGCTGTGTTGCTCGCTGCCCGGGCGTGCGAGCCGTCGATGGCACAGTCGTCCAACTCCAGCAGCCAGGCCGTCGCAGTTCGGTGAGAATCGCAACGTGCAGGCGGGGCCGGACGCCGGCTTCGGTCCAGTCCCGTGGACGGCGCCGTGACTCCGGAGCAACCCACCTCCTGGCGTGGCACGTCGCGCCAGGCGGAAGATCCCGTTGAGGTGGGCCGATTGACCCGGCAAACTCGTCGGATGAGTCAGAGCAGACAGTCGGGAGCCTGGGACGGCCCCTTCTGTCGAGTCCGTACAGACCTTCAGCGTCTCGACAGCTGACAGGGATCGGCGATCAGGAAACCTGATTATGAAACGATCAGTAAAAGAGCGTTTTGTCCCGGAGGGAGTGTTTGGTGGGCTCTTGGATGAGTGGACTGCCTGTGAAGGTTGAGGCTGGCGGCCACTTTCGTGGCATCTGTGGCGGGTGACGACGGTCGAGGGTCCGTTTGAGCCTCTTCGCTCCTGTCTGATCCCAAGGCGCCCCCACTCACACCTGTTTGCGCCCTGTGGCGGGATGTCGCTCGACGGAACTATCGAAACATGTCTCGACAGCGGCCGTATCCGAGTGACCTGTCCGATGCCCGATGGGAACTGCTTGAGCCCATGGTGTCGGCCTGGCGGGCCGAGCGGCGAGGGAAGGGCCTGGATATCGGGCGACCGCCCGAGCACGACCTGCGCCGGATCATGGACGCGGTGTTGTACGTGGACCGGACCGGGATCCCCTGGCGCTATCTTCCCCACGACTTCGCGCCGTGGGAAACCGTCTACGGATACTTCGCTGCCTGGCAGAAGGACGGCGTGTTTGACCAGCTCAACGGCCTGCTGCGCCGACTTGTCCGGGAGGCCGCAGGCCGGGACGCCGAACCGAGCGCATGCGTCCTGGACGCCCAGAGCATCAAGACGTCCGCCAACGTCCCGGCCACCGGCCAGGGCATCGACGCGGGCAAGAAGATCGCGGGCCGCAAGCGCCATATCGGCGTCGACACCCTCGGCCTCCTCCTCGCGGTCTGCGTCACCGCGGCCAGCGTCTCCGACAATGCCGGCGGGATCCACCTGCTCTCGCGCATCGCCAAGGCCCACCCCAGAATCACCAAGGCATGGGCCGACAGCGGTTATCGAACCAAAGCCATCGACCATGGCGCCACCCTCGGCATCGACGTCGAAGTCACCCGCCGCGACCCTGGCCAGAAGGGCTTCAAGGTCATCCCCCGGCGCTGGGTTGTCGAGCGGACATTTGGCTGGCTCATGAATCACCGCCGCCTCGCCCGCGACTACGAAACTCACCCCCACCGCTCCGAAGCCATGATCCGCCTCGCGATGATCGACCTGATGAGCCGCAGGCTCACACGAGAGTCGACTCCGAACTGGAAGGACTCATAGCCGCCGAGCCACGCTGGCCCGCGCGTCCTCACCCCTCAAGGCCTGCGGCCAGCGGCCATCGATGACACCCGCCATATCCCGGCAGGCGCCACAGGCGTTCTCCCGCTCTGGCAGCCACCAGTACTCCGACGGCGACATGCCGGCTACCTGGATTCCGCACAGCGTCCTGTCGAAGATGCCGAAAGCATGGGAGACGTCGGCGGTGAGGCCGTCCGCGACGGCCCGCTCCCAACGCATGTCCACGGGCAAGTACGGCGGCCGCGCGACCTCGAACCACTCGCCACCCACATGGGTGGAGGCGTAGCACCAGGAACATGACCAGATTTCCTCTTCCCAGACTGTCGGCGGTGTCGGCCATCGCCACATCTCACGTCCACACACATCGCACTCCACGGACGGATCCTCACACGCCCCCGCGTGTGCCCCAACCCGCCTTTTAGCGCGCGACATATCAAACACACCCGCCGGGACAAAACGCTCTCTAAACCCTGCGACACCGCCGCCGAGGTGTGGAAGCCTCACCCGCGATGACACAACGAACCGATACACCCCCCACGTGGGACGAACGTACGCAGCTGGCCACCTTCCTGGATTACGCCCGTGACACGGCGCGAGCCAAGTGTGAGGGCGTGTCCGAGGAAGACGCCCGCAAGGCACCGCTCCCGAATTCACCGTTGATGACGATGTGCGGGCTGATCAGCCATTTGCGATGGGTCGAGCATCACTGGGTCCAGGTGATGTTTCTCGGTGAGGAGCCCGAGGGGCCGCTCACGGCGGCGACCGACGACGACCCCGACCCCGAGATGCGGACAGCGGTCGACATCCCGTTGCCCCAGCTTCTCGCCGAGTACGAGGAGCAGAGCGCCCGCTATCGCCGGCTGGTGGCCGACCGCGACCTGAACTCGGCTGCCGAGCGCCCTATCGGCGACGGCCGCCACGTGGACCTGCGCTGGGTGGTCCTCCACCTCATCGAAGAAATTTCCCGCCACAACGGTCACCTCGATATGGTGCGCGAACTCGTCGACGGACAGACCGGCGTCTAGCCTCTGCCTGGACTCTGAGGCGAAACCAGAGCCTGACCGAGGCGAGGGTGCCGGTGCCGTGCGACCTGTTCCAGCCGCTGGAAACGAGAAGGCACCGGGCACCGGATCCTCTCCGACCTGCAGGCACAGGCGGACGCCAAAGAGCCCCGCGCTTACCTGCGGGGGCGCGGGATCCCCTGCACCCTCCGGGACAAGGCCTACCAGGCCGGGTACCACAAGAAGCGCGGATCGCACGCCGGTCGGCCGCCGAAGGTCCACTCGCAGGACTGCAAAGCTCGGCACGCAGGGAGTGCGGCGTGAATCGCCTCAAGATGCACTGGGCCGTGGCCACGAGGTACGAGAAGCTCGCGGTCCGTTACGAGGCGACCGTCCTCGTCGCGGCCATCAACGAGTGGCTATGACCGGCCACGTCACGATGGCGCTGCGTAGCAGCGGATGGCCACCGTCTGGTGCGGACTCCACTGCTGCTCCACTGTGGCCATCAGCTCCCAGCCCTGCCGCCGCGGTGTCGGATGCGACGACGTCGCGCACCGGATGCAGGCCACGAGGCCCGTTTCCTCCAGCGCTTGGCCGATCAGCAGCGCTCCGGTCCGATCTCCCCTCGCTGCGGGGCAACGAACAGCCTGCTGACTACGGCGGTCATACCCCGCGGCGCCTCGTCCCGCTCGTCCCACAACGCCGGGGTGAGATCACCTTCGCCTCCTTGCGACAAACTGGCACACCCCACCAGGCCGCCTTCGAGTTCGGACCCCCGCATCGACGCCCTCGCCCGCCAAATCACCAAGGCGACGCGGGAACGCTATGGATCCGGCGAACTGCCCGAGCTGGATGCAGCCTCCGAGATCCCCGCCCTCATCCAAGGCACGGTCAACGCCTCGTCCCCGGCGTGGCACCGACTCGACACGCATTCGCGCGCAGCTCGACGCATGACTCGATGTCTTCGCCACGCACCAGCCTGTCTCGTACGGGAATCAGTTCACGCCTCGCGAACTGCCAGGCGAACGTGCCCTGATAGGCCACGGCGCTGTTCAGCCGCTTACATGTCCGACCTCTGCTCGGCTCCTCTCGTCGGCCGCTCGGGTTCTACCTGCGGGGGTTCCACCGGGAAGTGGATCGGGCTGAGCAGGTATTGAGCTCGCTCGGGACTCGGCTTATTGCCAAGCCTCGGCGCGATGGCCGCGCGCAGCTCGTGGATGAGTTCCTCCAGTTCCGCCTGACTGAGCCAGAGGGCATGCTGCCGGTAACCGACAAGGTCGGCCATCGGGTCGGCTCCGTCACGGTCGAGATAGGCGGTGAACTCGGCCAGCAAGGCCGCCAGTGCGGTGGTGAATGCCTGCCGGTGGCCCTCGGAGGTGAGGGTGCGGACGGTCTCGGAGCCGATCACCGCCCGGTCCTGTCGCAGCCGGTAGTGCCGTTGCACCGCGCCGCGCACCCTGTGCTCCTCGGCCACCTCCAGGATTCCACCGCTCACCAGCAGATCGATGTGCCGATAGACCGTAGCTTTGGAGGCTTCTGGAATGCGCGCACACAGCTGTGCGGTGGTCAGCAGCCGGCCGCCCCCCATCGCATGCACGATCCGCAGCCGGATGGGGTGGGCGAGTAGTTCCAGAGAGTCCATGGCTAACGTTCTCACAACTGCTACCTTTCTCAATTATGAGAACAAATGTGGGTGGGGCACTGAAGATGGCGCGGGACCTTGCCGCGCTACTGCAGGCGGAGCGATTCGGCGAGATCGTCGAGTTGTTCGCGCCCCCGCTGCGCGCCGCGGTCTCCGCCGAGGTGCTGCGACTCGCGTGGACGACGGAAGTTGCCGGACAGGGCGGTGTCGAGGTGTTCGACGAGCCGGTGGCCGGGACTGGCGATTCCGACCTGGTGCGCGTGCGCATCCCGGTGACCTGCGCCAACGGCAGCTTCACCGTGGTCACGTCGGTCGGCGAAAACGGCCTTCTGCAGGGTTTGAGACTCGATCTGCACAGCGGCGCCGAGTGGGAGCCGCCTCACTACGCGGATGCTGACCGGTTCACCGAGCGGGAGGTCCTGCTCGGTACCGGGCCGTTTGCGGTCACCGGCACGCTCAGTCTGCCCGCCGGCCCCGGACCGTGGCCTGCAGTGGTGCTGCTCAGCGGTGGCGGCGCGTTCGACCGGGACGAAAGCAGCGGCCCGAACAAGCCGCTGAAGGATCTCGCCTGGGGGCTCGCCACTCGGCAGGTGGCCGTGCTGCGCTTCGACAAGGTGACCTTCGCGCATCCCGATCAGCTGCCATCGGACTTCACCATGGCCGACGAGTACCTGCCCCATGCTCTCGCCGCCGTCCAGCGGCTCCGGCAGCAGCCCGAGGTGGCATCGGACCGGATCCACCTGCTCGGGCATAGCATGGGCGGCAAAGTGGCGCCCCGTATCGCCGCCGCCGACCCGTCGATCGCGGGCCTGGTGCTGATGGCTGCCGACACGCAGCCGATGCATGAGGCGGCCGTCCGGGTGGCCCGCTACCTCGCCGCGCTTGCCCCCGGCCCGAGTGCGGACAAGGCCGTGGCGGCCATGGCCCGGCAGGCCGCGACGGCGGCGGGCGCGGATCTCACTCCCGACACTCCGTCAAACCAACTGCCCCTGGGTTTCTCCGCCGCTTACTGGCTCGACCTGCGCGCCTACGATCCGGTGGCGACTGCGGCCAAACTGGGCTGCCCCATGCTGATCCTTCAGGGCGGTAGGGACTACCAAGTGACCGTCGCCGACGACCTGACAGGCTGGCAGCGTGCCCTGGCCCACCGGCCCGAAGTGGCGATCCGGATCTACGAGGACGTCAACCATCTCTTCCTTCCCGGCAGCGGCCAACCAACCCCGGCCGATTATGCGCGGCCCGGGCATGTGGACCCGGCTGTGGTCGACGAAATCGCGACCTGGTTGGCGTGCCGGTAAGCATGAGCCCGGACACCGCCTGACGCGGCCAGATCCCGAACACGGCAGGGCCGGGTCTGAGTGGACACCGGCCGGACCGGGTGGCTGCTCAGACCCGGCCCTGCGGCGTAGCCATGCCTGACGGCGCCCCGCAGTCCGCCAGGATGAGCGACCTGGAGAAGAACCGGATTCTCCTGGACCGGCTGCGCCGGCAGGTCGGACAGACCGGGCGCCGCATCCGGGAGCTGGAGATCCAGGTAGGGCGGGAACGGGAGCGACGGGAGCGGCCTTTGGCCCGGTCGTTGAGCTGGGGGAGGCGGACGCGGCCATCGAACGCCCGACGGTAGTGCTCGGACAGCGGAAAGGCTCCCGGGGCGGGTTCCCAGGGCCCTTCACTGAAGCTCCGCTATCTGGAAGTGGCTGGTCAGCGGAGTGGCGTGGAATCGTTTCCGGGTGCTCGTGCTGGTCGTGGTCGGCAGTCTGTGTCGTAGATCGTCCGGCGGGATGGTTTTGCCGATGAGTTCACCGCCCTCAACCGGTCTACCAAGCGACACGACCGTTCTCGACAGGAGTGCCATGTCCACCATCCAGCCAGTGATCATTACTGCCTCCCAGGACGTTCTGCTCGGCTTCTATACGGAATTGTTCGGCGCTGAGGAGATCTTCCGGGAGCCGGCGAAGGGACCGGCCTTCTACCTCGGCTTGCGCATCGGCGACACCGACCTCGGGCTGGTGGCCAAGGCGAACCCGGGGACCGGGGGGACGCCGCGGATCCTGCTCAGCATCGGTGTCGACGACGTCGACGAGACGCTCGGCCGGGTGACGGCACTGGGCGGCTCGGTCAGCGGCGGCCCCAACGACATGCCTTGGGGACAGCGCGTCGCCCACATCGAAGACCCTGACGGCAACCCGGTGAACCTCACTCAGCCGATCCCGGCCCGGTGACGCTGTTCCGGGGGCATGAATTGGTCGTGGGCGGCTGTCTGCGGTGTAGATAGTCTGCTTGCGATGGCTTCGAGGTTCGCCAGGATGAGAAGGCTTCGCAGGAGGTGGGTGGCCCGGGCGGGGTCGGTGCGGAGCTTGGTGAGGATCCTCCAGTTCTTCAGATGGGCGAAGCCGTGCTCGACAGGGGCGCGTCCGGCGCCGAGGACCCGGTTGGCTTCCTTCTCGGCGGGGGTGCGTTTGCGGGCGCGGGTGGTCTTGAAGCCGGGTACGACCACCGCGTCGCCTGGGTCGTCGTGCAGGCCGGTGAAGCCGAGGTCGGCGTTGCGCGGTTGGGCCATAAGATGGTCGCGTCGGGCGGCGGTGACGTCGTGGCTGCGGCCGGGCCGGGCGGCGGATATCCAGATCAGGCGGCCTTTCTCGTCGGTCAGGGCGAGGACGTGCAGGCCGTGGCGGTGGTGCTTGCCGGAGTACCTCGTGAGCGTTACGCCCGTCTCAAGGCGGAACGCGATTCCGGGCGAGCGGCCAACGGGACAGGCGACTACTCCGACGCCCCACCAGGCCGTTGCGCCGGGGATTCCTCTGGGACAACTTCGAGGCCGGGGTCGCGGCTGCCCTGGTCGGGGATCCGGACACGGCCCGCGATCAATTCGCGCGAGCCAGCGCCGGAACCGTTCGTACACCGTCTTCTACGGCCCGTACCGTTCCGGCAGGTCCCGCCATGCGGCGCCCGTGGACAGCTTCCACAGGATCCCGTTGAGGACCTGCCGCCGGTCCCGCACCGGCCGCCCCATCCGAGGCGGAGCCAGCAACGGCCCGATCACTGCCCACGCTTGATCAGTCACTTCATGACGACGCACCACGAACAGGCCAACGACCCGACGACATCGCGGATACGCCCTAGCCGGAAACCACGCCTCGTTGATCACCGCCGCATCCGACGCTTTCGACAGCGCTTACTTCACCGTCGTGATCGTGGTCACCGCTGTCATGGCCGCCGGCGCGGTCGTGACCGGTCTTCTACTGCGCCACCACGGCCCCGGATCGGCCCTGTCCGCCCCCACACACCACTGACACCCTGTCCCGGGAACATCCATTGCGAACCAGCAAACGAACCCAGACTCTCGAAGCGGCCGCCCGTGTTGTGACGCGCGAAGGCGTCAAGAGCGTCACCTTCGACTCCGTCGCCGCCGAGGCCGCCCTGACCAAGGGCGGGCTCCTCTACCATTTCGCCTCCCACGACGACCTCGTCCAAGCCACCCACCAGCACCTCGCCGACCAATGGGAAGCGGCAATCGCCGCGGCGGCGGGAAAACCGGCCCACGAGGCAACCCCCACCGAGCGGCTCCCCGCCTACACCCACGTCGCCACCCAGAGCGCCACACGGGCCGAGCTCCTCTTCATGCTCGAAGGATCCACCACCCCCGAACACGCGGCCCCCTGGGACGCGGTCATGGAGCGATGGCCCCACCACTGACCGCCACCAACGCCGGCGACCCGGACGCGCTCGACCAGTTCATCGCCCGTCTCGCCGCCGACGGCCTGTGGCTGTACGAATCCCTCACCGCCGAACGACTGACTCCCCGACTACGCCGCGCCCTCGCCGAACGCATCGCCAGCACCCTCAACCACGACGACGATCACTGAGGTGGACACTCGTCAGACGGGTCCTAGGACGTCAGCTCGTCGGAGCGGCCGGCTTCGATGCGGGACCATTGGGCGATGGGGCGTCCGTTCGTACGCCAGACCTCGGGGTTCTCAGCGTCACCCCAGGGCTGGGGCCAGCCGTCGGGGGAGTGCTCCCACGTCTCCTGGCGTCCGTAGACGGTCATGTCCAGCAGTCCGTGGGTGGGGGCCATGATCTCGACGCCGCGGCCGCCGGTGTAGTACGTCTCGAACACCCGATCGCCATCGCGGACGTAGCACACGAGGTGGTGACGCTGCCAGTCACGACCCTCCAGCAGCTGCGCCGCCGTCTTCTCGACCGAGTACCACGGCATGTCCAAGCCCAGGAAGTTCCGGTAGCGGACACTGGCCTCGTACGGGCCCTTACAGAGCGTGGCGTATGTGACGTCGCGGGAATGGATGTAGGACAGCTCGCGGACCTGGCAGTTGAAGAACGTGCAGCCCTCACACTGCTCCGCGGCGGGTCGACTGGGCCACCAGGCGTGGAAGTACGCGATCAGCTGCCTGCGGCCCTCGAAGACGTCGAGGATCGTGACCGGCCCCTCGGGACCGATCACCTCGATGGTGGCGTCGACCTCCACCATCGGCAGCCGCCGCCGCGCCGCCGCGATCGCGTCCCCTTCGCGGGTGTGCGCCTTCTCCCGTGCCAAGAGTGCGTCCCGCGCCTCCTGCCAGGTCTTTCTGTCCACCACGGGCGGGAGGGCCGGGCTGGATCCGTGGTCGTTCATGATCGCCTCCATGCGTTCGTTGCAGTTTTGCCCACCGCGTGACCACCGTGCGCGGTGGGATGAGCTTTGGGCGGGCTACCTGCGGTTCTACAACGAACTGCACCGCAAGATCACAGAGCTCACCTGGCGGCGGCTGATGGATCTCGTGGACCAGTCTCATGGGCTAGTGGCGGTAGTTGGCGAACGCGCGATTAAGCTTCGTGCACTACCACGTGCATCTGACCACGTGGTCAGCGAACGAGAAGTGATGTCATGCGGCATCGTCCGGCAGCTCGCTGCCAACTTGTCGCGCAACGGCGGCGCGGGCATTTCTCGTGAACATTCCCGAGTGAGTTGATGACCACCTGTCTCATGAACCCATCAACAAGCGCTGCTCCCAGAGGGCTCTGGCACACATTCCGTGAGGACGATCAACGGCGACAGCGCTGAAGTTCGTCACCATCCGCAGGCCATGCTGTTCAATCAGCCCAGCCCTCGGTGTTCGAGCATGACTCGAAGGAGTAACGCGTGTCGCGGTTCCACTCTGTGCACACCCATTCCACCAGAACCGCCCTGAAGTGCGGAAAGAGCACCGCCATGAGGTCATCACACCGCGCCACGGTCCCAGGTGACGAGACGTCACCCTGGCAGAACGCCGTTGATCGTCCTCACGGAATGTGTGCCAGAACCTCCCAGAGATGAACGAAGCCACCTCCGGTATCGCCCGCCCACCGCAACCCTGTTCCTTTTGACCGGAATGCATTGCCACCCGATGGTGGTGGGGCGGCAGTGGGCGTGTCGATATACGGAACGGGCAGGGTGGCGGTCCTCGCATCAGAGGGCCGGGACGGCTCCCGGCCTGGCGGGCTTCCTCTCGAGGGCGGACCTCAGGCGGCGGAGCGCCCGCTATCAGCTGGGGAGCGCCAGTTCGCCTGACTCACGAAGCGTCTTCTTGTCGACCTTCCCGATGCGTGTCATGGGCAGCGAAGGCAGCAGCACCGTCTCCTGCGGCCTGTAGAGCGGACCGAGTTCCGCGACGACCGCGTCGGCCACGGCGTCAGCATCGATGCCCTCGGCAGGCGCAAGGAAGACCTTCACTCTCTCCCCGGTGGCCTCGTCCGGTACGCCGACGGCCGCAGCGTGGTGCACGCCCGGCAGTGTCTGCAGGAAGTCTTCCAGCACCCGGGTGTAGACGTTGTCGCTGGCCGGGCCGGTCACGATGATGTCCTTCGCCCGGTCCACCAGGTACAGAAAGCCGCCCTCGTCCAGGTATCCGATGTCGCCGGTGCGCAGCCACCCGGCCGCGTCTAGCGCCTGTGCGGAATGCTCCGGGTCCTGCCAGTAGCCCAGCATCGCCGCCGGACTGTGCACGCAGACCTCGCCCGCCTCTCCCTGGGGCAGCGATGCGCCGTCCTGACCGCGGATCTCGAGCTGCGTGCCGGGCAGGGGACGCCCGCAGCTACGCCACAGCGGAGACGTGAGGTCGTTGGGCGAGGGCAGGTCCGTCGGCGGCATGGAGGTGATACCCATGCACTCGGTCTGCCCGTAGCCCTGGGCGATAACCGGGCCGAACGTCTCGACCGCCTGCCGCAGACGGTCCGGCGCGATCGGCGCCGCGCCGATGTTGATCTGCCGCAACGCGGGCAGGGCGTCGGGCTTGCAACCCGGATGGTCCAGCAGTTGGTACAGCATCGGGGGCACCACGGCCGTGATGGTGATCTCTTCCTCGCGCAGCGCAGTGAACGCGGCGTCAGCCTCCCACTGCGGCAGCACTACCAGCACCGAGCCCCTGAGGAGTGCGTAGAGCATGGCCAGGTGACCGCTGCTGTGGGTCAGGAGAGTCACGGCAAGGACCCGGTCCCCGCCGGGCGGCTGCAGCGCGCGGGCCGCTTCGGCGCCCGCCGCCATCACGTCGTAGGCCAGCCGCCCATGTGCGGCCAGCTTCGGCCGGCCCAGGGTGCCGCCGGTGTAGAGCACGGTGACGACGTCGCTCATACCGGGCTCAGGGGCCGCCTCGGGCCGCCGCTGTGGGCACCGCACCGCGAGCGCCGACAAGTTCGCGCCGACGAAGGCAGCAGGTCCTGTCTCGCCCAGGCTCAGCAGTACCGGGGCACTGGTGCAGCGTCCGACAGCGTCGAGGGCCTGTTGCCCGAAGGCCGGGTCGACCACGACGACCCGGGCCCCCGACTGGTCGATGAGCGCGGCGAGCTCACCAGGGCCGGGCTCCGGCGGCAGCATGACCACCCGGCATCCGATCAGATGCACCGCCAGCACCAGCAGCGCCGACTCCGCCCGGTTCCCTAGAAACAGCCCCACACTGTCGCCCGGAGCAAGCCTCTGCCGACGCAGCGCATGCCCGAGCTGGAAGAGCTGGCACCGGGCCTGCCCACGCGTGAGCCGCACCGAGCCGCAGACAACGGCTTCTGTCTCCTCGTCCTGCTCCCAATGGGAGACGATTCGCTCGACGTACATACCCGGGGACACTGTGACACTAGGAATCATCCGAATAGGCGACCACGAGCCGCGTCATCATTTTCCCGGAATCCGTGCCGCACCACCCGCTTGGAGGAAGCCCTCATATGGCTGAAGGATGCGCGGGACTGAGCAGGTGCCCGGCGACGGAGTCACCGCGTCGGCTTCACGACGTGTCCAGATAGGGGGTCTGTTGCCTCTCCGGGCAGGTATGCGTTCTGCTGGTTTCCTCGCAGGACACGACAAGGCGGTCGCGTCACCTGGCACAAAAGATCGAAGGCTGGCATGTTCGCCCCTTCGTCCTACGTGTCCGCCTCGCCGGCCGCTGCCCTTGTTCGCAGGCCAGATGAATCTTCCTGGTCCAGCCACCGCGGGAACGGCCCAGGCCGTGATCGTCGGGTTCGGGCCGGTGGCCGCCCGGCGGTTCCTTCTGGGCTTGGCCGTCCCCGCCGGGCGCCGGCCGCTTGCTGATGGGCCCGGCAGAACGTGGAGGCGACGTTCACCTCTCAGGTGATCAAACCGGCGGCGTCCGCCCCATCCTGCAGCCCGGTCAGCACTGACGACCGGACGTCATCGCGCTGCCAGCGGCGGAAGAGCCCCTGGACCGTCTGCCACGGCCCGTTATGCGGTCGGCAGATCCCGCCACGGGGCCCTGGTCAACTGAAAGATCCCCTCGCCCCACACCGCGATCATCCCGGCAGGAGGCGAGGCGCGAAGCCCAGTTCCAAGACACGCGTCAGGCGGACGGGGTCTCGGTTCTGGCGGGGGTCGCCGGGACCTCGCCTTCGTCCAGGGCGACGTCCTTCGTCTCTTTGCCGATGAGGAGGGCGGTCAGGGTGAGGACGGCCATCACGGAGAGGTAGACGCCGACCAGCCACGGGGAGCCATCGCCGGCCTCCCAGAGGGCGACCGCGACGAACGGGGCGACGGCCGCGCCGAGAATGGAACTGACGTTGTAGGCGATGCCGGAGCCGGTGTAGCGGACGCTGGTCGGGAAGAGCTCCGGGAGCATCGCGCCCATCGGGCCGAACGTCGTGCCCATCAGGGTGAAGCCGAGGACCAGCCAGAGGACAACGCCGAGCGTGCCGAGGTTGATCAGCGGCACCCAGACCAGGCCGAAGACGATGATGCCGGCGGTGACCCAGGCAAGGGTCTTGCGGCGGCCGTACTTGTCCGCGAGCGGGCCGGAGATCAGGGTGAACGCGGCGAAGAACAGCACACCGAAGATCATCATCAGGACGAACGTGGTGTAGCTGTAACCGAGGCCTGGTACGTCCGCGTCCTCGGCGGTGCGGCCGTAGCTCAGCGAGAACGTCGTCATCAGATAGAAGAGGACGTATGTCGCCAGCATTGCGAAGCTGCCGAGGACCAGCTGCTTCCAGTGGTGGCGGAAGACGGTGGCCAGCGGCAGCTTGCGGACCTTGCCGGTCTCCTGCGTCTTCGCGAAGACCTGCGACTCGACCAGGCGCATGCGTACCCACAGACCGATCGCGACCATGACAGCCGAGAACAGGAACGGGATCCGCCAGCCCCAGCTCTGGAAGGCGTCGGAGGGCTGCGAGGGGTCGGCGCCCGCCGCGGAGGGCAGCAGCGCGCCGATGATCAGGAAGAGGCCATTGCCGATGATGAACCCGAGCGGGGCGCCCAGCTGCGGGAATGTGCCCCACAGCGCGCGCTTTCCGGCGGGTGCGTTCTCGGTGGCGACCAGGGCCGCGCCGCTCCACTCACCGCCGAGCGCGAAGCCCTGGGCGAGCCGCATCAGCACCAGCAGTGCCGTGGCGACCCACCCGGCTTGCGCGTACGTCGGCAGAACGCCGATCAGGAAGGTGGCGATGCCCATCGTGAGCAGCGAGGCCACCAGGGTGCCCTTGCGGCCGAGGCGGTCGCCGAGGTGGCCGAAGACGATCGCGCCGATCGGGCGGGCGACCATCGCCGCGCCGAAGACCGCGAAGGAGGAGAGCAGGGCTGTGGTCGCGTCGCTGCTCGGGAAGAAGAGTTTCGGGAAGACCAGGACCGCGGCGGTTGCGTAGACGTAGAAGTCGTAGAACTCGATCGTCGTGCCGATGAGGCTGGCGATCAGGACGCGGGACCGTGAGTTGGCGGGCGCGGCCTCGGCCGGGGACTGCGACGGGGCCTGGGCGGGCCCGGTAGTGGGAGCGTACATCTCTGGGACTTTCCCACGAGGGCGGAGTGCGGCCGTCGACGTGAAGGGCCGACGGTCCCGCACAGCGGCGCAGGTCCCCCTCGTGGCAAGGCCGCGCGACCGGTGCGGGCACCGGAACGATCTCATGCATCTCACGGACCGGTTAGGTGTCGTCCAGAATATGGGATACCGGAATCATTCGCGGGGCGGCCCGGCCCGCCCGCCGCGCCCGGGCCGCCCCTTTGCCGGGCGCCGGGCTGGGAGGCCCCGGCGCGCGCAGGCGTGGACGCGCTCACACCTCGGCCGCCTCCACGCGGACCGCCAGGTCAAGAAGGTGACGGTCGCTTCCGCGCGGGCCCACCAGACAAAGGCCCACCGGGGCGGTGCGGCTGCGGACGGGGATGCTGACAGCGCAGCGGCCCGTGATGCCGGCGAGGCAGGTGAGCTGGAAGGTCTGGGCCCTGGCCTGCTCGATGACAGGGCCGCCGAGTGCGGCCTCCTCACGGGTGGGGGCCACCGAGGACGCGGACGGCACGAGGAGTACCCGGTCGCCGAGCAGGTCGTCGACGCGGGCGCGCGCCTCGCGCAGGACCCGCTCGGCTGTGGCGAGATCGTCCGAGGTGTACTTCGACGCGGTCTCGAACCGGGACCTGACATCCGGGTTGAGGGACTCCCAGTGCCGCGAGACCCACGGCCCCCACTGGCGCCAGGCCTCCACGCCCTGCTTGGTCTGGAAGGCGCGCACCCAGCCGGGCAGCACGCCGGCGTCGAACCGTACGCCCCGGACACGAGGCAGTCCGGCTGCGCGCCAGCCGGCCACCGCCCGGCGCACCGAGGCGGCGACCTCCGGCGAGGCCACGTCGATGATCTCCTGCGCGAGCACGGCACCCGACGGAGCCGGGCGGTCGCCGCGGGGCAGCAGAACGCGCCCCGCGGCGCGCAGTGCCCTGGCGTCACGGGTGATCCAGCCGACCGTGTCGAACGACTGCGCGAGCGGCAGCAACCCGCTGGTGGACACCGCGCCATGGCTCGGGCGGATTCCGTAAAGGCCTTGGTAGGAGGAGGGGATGCGGATCGAGCCTCCGGTGTCGGTGCCGAGACCGATGTCGGCCTGGCCCAGCGCGACGGCGCTGGCAGGACCGGAGGTCGAGCCGCCCGAAATACGCTCCGTGGCCGCCGGGTTGGGCGGCGTACCGTAGTGGCCGTTCGTGCCCGCCAGGCTGTACGCGAACTCATCGGTACGGGCAACCCCGGCAACGGCGGCGCCCGCCGCGAGCAACGCCGCAACCGCCGAAGCGGTAGTGGTCTCCCGGCGGCTCCCGGCCAGCCAGGCGGGGTTGCCCGCGCCCACCCGATGCCCCTCGACGGCGAACAGGTCCTTGACGGCCACGGTCAGTCCGGCCAGCGGACCGAATCCCGTCGCAGGCACCAGTGGGTCGCCGAACTCTCTCCACACCGTGGGATCGGGGTCCCCTGACGTACGGGCCTCCGGTGCCGGCTCCCTGCCGGCTCGGGTCGCGGCGAACGCCGGCGCTCCTGCGGAAGAGACCAATGCTCCTGCCCCTGCTGCCGCCGTGAGTCCCAGAAAAGACCGCCGGTCCGTCCACATCTGCCGCACCCCTCATCTCATCTCGGAAGCCGGTGATGGACGTTAGGCGGGGTGTGTATCGGTGCTGTTTCACAGTCGTGGGCGATAAGTAAATGGCTGGGCGGGACAGGCAAGGTGATCTGCCTGATCGGCCAGACCGGTATACGACACCCGGCCTGCGGCCATGACGAACCCCCCTCGGGCTATGGGATGCAGCCGGAAAGCAACGGCTGCCACGGCATCACACGGCTCGGCTTCCGACGGCGTGGCGCAGCCCCGCCTCGGTGATCTCCTGTCAGCGAAAAGGGAGGTGGGGGCAGGGTCGCCGTTGAAGGAGGGGAGGTAGCTCTCCGAGGGGCGAGAGCGCAGCGTGCAGGAGTTCCGTCACGGGCCGGCTCGCGGTGTGTGTCACGGTAGGGGCGGCACCATCGGCCAGACGTGCTGCGGGGGTATGGAGAGCCAGTTCGGGGTCCTCGGCCTTGTCCTCAAGGGCATTGTGGTCTGGATGACGAAGTGCGTTTGCGCTGCTGTCGATCAGTTCCGCGTTGAAGGTCACGAGATCCGAGGAGGTCGCCTGTCCGTCCCCGCTCAGGCACCGCGATCCGACCCTGTTCGGCTGCTGCGGTTTCACTGCCTCGGCCCTGGCTTCGGCGGTCTGCGGCCGTTGTGTGTTCCGCATTGCGCCGGAGCGGACGAGGACGGCGACGGCAGCGTGGACTGAAGTCCAGGCTTCCGGAGGTCGGCGGCCCGGCTTGCGGTTCAGTGGCCTGGGGGGATCGGGTGGTCCCTGCGAGCTGGCCTGTCTCCCCTGCGGACCGGACCGGTGAGGTGCCCTCAGCGGGTTCGGGTGTGTAGGTGCGGTACGAGAGAGCGCCGCCGGGATTGATCATGGTCTTGGGCGGCGGGTGTTGTGTGGTCGCGTCGCGGTGGTCACCCGATAAAGGCGGTGCGGAGAATGTCGGGTGCTCGGGGCCGGTGCCGCCGCACGATGGGGGCATGGATGACACGACGTTGGTATCCCGTTTTCTCCGTGACGGCTTCGTGAAGTTGGAGGGTGCTGTCGCGCCGCGTGTGGCCGTGGACTGTGCGCGGCTGTTGTGGCGGGAGACGGGCTGCGACCCGGACGACCCGTCGACGTGGACGCAGCCCGTGCACTGGGTGCCCGGCATGGGGCAGGGGCCGTTCGCCGCCGCGCCCAACTCCCCGTCACTGCACCGCGCGTACGACCTGCTCGTCGGTGTGGGGCGCTGGGAGCCGCGCTACTCGCTGGGGACGTTTCCGCTGCGTTTCCCGCACGAGGAGGAGCCGGACGACGCGGGCTGGCACATCGAGGGGAGTTATCTGCCGGAGGGTGAGAGCTGGTACTTCACGAATCTGTACTCCCGGGGCCGGGCGCTGCTGATGCTGTTCCTGTTCAGCGAGGTCGGGGAGGAGGACGCCCCGACCCGGATCCGGGTCGGCTCACACCTCGATGTGCCGAAGGTGCTGGAGAAGTACGGGGAGGACGGGGCGAGCGGGCTGGACCTCGCCCCCGATCTGGCGGCGGCGTCCGACCACCGGCCACTCGCCGTTGCCACCGGGTCTCCGGGCGACGTCTTCCTGTGTCATCCGTTCCTGGTGCACGCGGCGCAACCGCACCATGGGGTGCGGCCGCGCTTCATGGCCCAGCCGCCGCTGATGCCGGCCGCACCGTACGAGCTGGAGCGGGCCGACGGCGCGTACTCACCCGTGGAGATCGCGATCCGCCGGGGCCTGGGGCAGCACACCCCCGGTCCGGACGGGGACGGCGCCGACCGCAGTGCAGGGTAGATGCGGTTGCCGACCACCGCCGGCGAGAAGGAAGAGAGAGTGAAGGACGGGGGTGGTGGAGTGGCTGAACCAGGCCGCGGAGCACATCGAGGGCCGTCTCGAGCAGGACCTCGACTTGCAGAATCCGGCACGCATCGCAGCCACCACGGCGTGATGACCTCCGCGGCCGCTCTTGAGGGCACGGTCACGCCGGCCGTCCCGGCCGATACCTCCTCCGGTCCGGCACCGCAGGTCATCCAGGAACTATGGCGGGACGTGTTCACCGAGTGGTTCCCGTCGAACCCGCATCGCGCCTGCACCGGCCCTCAGTTCCTGCGCACCCGCCTGTCGCCGGAGAAGACCGAGGGCGACGCCGAACTGTGGCTGGCGGTGGAGCCGGAGGGCTCCTGGGCACAGCGGCAATCCCCGGGCAGGCGTGTGCGAGCCATGAGGACCCGCCCTACGGGATCCCGCAGGCCGACAACGCGCTGGGCACCCGCGGCGCCCGCATGGCGCTGGACAACCCGGCCCGCCGCGTGGAGGGGACGGCGGGGCGGCGTTCTCACCTCGCAGCGGAAGCGGCACCACCGGCCCCCCGGCGACGTGCGACACCCCTCAGCAGCCGCTCCCGCTGCGTCTTGTCCGTGGCTGCCGCCACCGCCGTGAGGGCGAGGGCCGTCGCTCCGTCGAGGACCGCGCGGTCGGCACCTGGCGAGGCGCCGTACGACGCGAACTCGGCCGTGTGCTGGGTGGCGCCCGCGGTGTCGTAACCGATGGTCGGGTGGATCGTGGGAAGCAGGCGCGAGACGTTGCCCATGTCGGTGGACGCGGTGCTCTCGCCATGGCGGGCCTGGGGCGTGCGGCCCAGGGAACGTGCCGCTTCGGCGTAGGCCTCGGTGAGGTACGGGTCCTGGCGCAGGTCCGCGAAGTCCCGTCCGTGTGCGGCTAGTTCGAGCTCGGCGCCGGTGGCGAGGGCGCCGGCCTCGAAGCAGGCGCCGACGCGTCGCTGTACGGCCTTGAGCTGCTCGACCGTGGGCGCCCGTACCTCGTAGCGGGCGCGGGTGAGGTCCGGGATGACGTTGGGCGCGCTGCCGCCGTCGGTGACGATGCCGTGCACCACGGAACCGGGCGGCAACTGCTGGCGGAGCAGGCCGATCGCGGACTGCGCCACCGTCAGCGCGTCGAGCGCGTTGACGCCCTCCCACGGCGCGAGGGCCGCGTGCGCGGGACGGCCCCGATACGTGATGTCCCATGCGCCGATCGCCAGCGAGGAGGAGCCGACGCTGTCGTCGGGGGCGGCGTGCGCCATCAGCGCCGCGGCGACGTCACCGAAGACCCCCGCCTCGATGAGCAGCACCTTGCCGCCGGTGTCCTCCTCGGCCGGGGTGCCGATCAGGCGTACCGTGACGCCGAGCCGGTCGGCGACGGCCGCGAGACCGAGCGCCGCGCCGACCGCGGCGGCGCCGTTCACGTTATGACCGCAGGCGTGCCCGATGTCGGGTAGTGCGTCGTACTCGGCGCAGAACGCGATCACCAGCTCGCCCGAGCCGTAAGACGCGTCGAGGGCGGTCGGCAGTGTGTCCAGGGGGCGCGTCACGGTGAAGCCCGCGGTGTCGAGGAGTGCGGAGATCTTCGCCGCCGACCGGTGTTCCTGGAGTGCGGTCTCGGGCTCGGCGTGCAGGCTGTGACTCAGCTCGATCAGAGGGGCGCGCCAGTGTTGCACCGTGTTCTTCACGGTTTGCGTCGCCGTGCTCATAAGCGGCGTCGTGTCTGTCATGCGAGGTCATCCTCCGAGGTGACGCGGACCGCACGTGCGGCAGACGGGGAAACGGGCGTCGCGTGGCCGTACGCCAGTGCCAGAGCGCTGCCGAGCAGCGCGACCCCGGCGCACGCACCCCAGCTCCAGACGAAGCCGGACACCGCGATGTGACCGCCCGCGTCGCCGTGCCGGTGCGCCGCGAACAGACCGCCGATCACGGCGGCGCCGATCGCCGCTCCGAGCGACAGCGCCAGCTCGTTCAGGCCCACGGCGAGGGCGATCTGCCGCCGGGGTACGACCTCGGCCGACAGTGTCCGCGTGATCGACTCGAACAGACCTGTGGCCAGGCCGACGACCAGCGCCGATACGACGTACTGGGGGAGCGTGTCGTGGAAGAGGATCATGCCGAGGAAGCCCAGTCCGATCAGGCCCCCGCCGGTCGCGAGGACCGTCCGGTCACCGAACCGCCGGGCCAGGCGCGGGGTCGCGGTGGACCCGGCGAAACCTGCCACCACCATGCAGAGCGAAACCGTCGCGATGGCCTGCGGCCCCAGGCCCATGCCGTAGCCGACCCGGTCGCGATCGGCACCCAGGAAAAGGGCGTTGGCCCCGAGGAACCCGATCGTGCCGAAGGCCGCGCAGAACGTGTGCGCGCTGACCACCGCGAGCCGCCGGTCACGCAGCATCCGTACGCTCACCAGCGGATGCGCCGCCCGCCGCTCGACCGTCACCCAGGCAACGAGGACCACGACGGCCAGCGCCCCGGTCCCCAGGGAGCGCGCCGACGTCCAGCCCCACGCACCGCCCTGTGCGAGCACCAGGACCAGCGCCACGAGGCCGACGGTCAACAGGGCCGCGGCCCCGAAGTGGAAGTGCCCGCCGAACTTCCTGTCGCTGTCCGGAAGCACCGCACCGGCGATCACGGCGAGCACCGCCACCGGCACCGCAGCCCACAGCCCCGCCTCCGCGTGGCCCTCGCTCAGCACCCCCGCCACCAGGCCGCCGACGCCGATGGAGATCAGGAGCGCACCGACCAGGAGCGAGATGCCGCTGCGGCCCCGCTCCGGAGCGCGCGAGTGCAGAATCCCCGCGAGCAGCGGGAAGAAGCCGACGACCGCGCCCTGCAGCACCATGCCCACCGTGAGCGTCACCACCGACGGCCGCACGGCCATCAGCAGCGAACCTGTCACCACCATCCCGAGCGCCACGCGCAGCAGACGACGGTGCCCGTACAGGTCGCCCAGGCGCGAAAGGAGCGGGGTCAGCACCGCGAAGGCGCACTGCGACAACAGATAGAGGTTGTTCTGCCCCACCCCATCGATGCCGAGCCGCCCGCCCAACTCCGGCAGCAGGGGAGTGAGATAGCCCTGGACGACGCCGCTCAGCACGATGACGACCGCCATCGCGCCCAGCATGCCGCGCCCGTCGGCGAACAGTGCGCCGCGCGCCGCTGTGCTCTGCGCTGATCTTTCTGTGACCACAGGGGCCTTCCCTTCTGGTGGCCGGATTCCGAAGTGCTCGCTACTGTGCGGGCAACAGCCGGAACTGGGCCGGTTTTCGGCAGAAACAGGCGTGGGGCGGGCACCGAATGCGAGAAACAGTTACCGCGAGCGAACTGGACCTGGCGCTCGTCAACGCGCTCCAGCTGCGGCCCCGAGCGTCCTGGACCGAACTGGCCCCTGCCCTCGGCGTCACCGCGAGCACCCTCGCCCGGCGATGGGACCGCCTGCAGGAAGAGGGCCTGGCCTGGGTCTACGCGGCGCCTGGCCGGGAGTTCTCCCGCACCCGCTGCAGCGCGTTCGTCCTGGTGCGCTGCGCCCCGGGAAGCCGGTCCCGGATCGCTGAGCGGCTCTGCGCCTTCGAGGAGGCCGCCACCATCGAGCACACCGGGCCGGGCAGTGCCGATCTGCTCCTCGACGTCCTGACCCCCGGCCTGCCCGCTCTCAAGCGTTTCCTCATCACGCGGCTCGAACCTCTGCCCGGCCTCGTCTCCGTCGAGTGCCTCTTGGCCACCTCCCTGTCCGTCGAAGGCAGTCGGTGGCGGCTCCGCTCGCTCGCCCCGACCCAGCTCACGGCCCTCGGTCCACCCGGCGCAGGCACGGCCGAGCGGCTGTCCGGGGTCGAACTCGACGTAGTCGACCGGGCGTTGCTCGACGCGTTGGTCCGCGACGGCCGTCTGCCTCTGGCCGCGCTCGCTGACCACGCGGCCGCCAGCCCCGCGACCGTGCGCCGCAGGCTCCGCCGCCTCGCCGACTCAGGGGTTCTCACCCTGCGCTGCGACATGGCGTCCGCCCTCGCCGGGAGCCCCGTCCCCGTCTCACTGCTCGGACGGGCGCCCGCCCGGGACACGGCGACGATCCACCGCACCCTGGCCGCACTGCCCGAATGCCGGCTCGTCGCCTCCGTCACCGGCAGCGCCAACGTCTTCGCAACCTTGTGGGTCCACGACCTCGGCGACATCCAGCGCCGCGAGACCGCGCTGTGCGCACGGCTGCCGACATTGACGGTCACCGATCGGATCGTGGGCCTGGGCACCGTCAAGCGGATGGGGCACCTGCTGGACGAGGACGGCCGGCGTATCGGGGTGCGCCCGATTCGCCCGTGGTGACCGGCTGCGTCGTCCCGGAGGCCGGCCTGTGTGCGGCGCCGGTGGCAGCGTCGACGGGTGCGTCATGTGAAGGGGGCGGCGTCATGACGGGCAGCGGCACGTACGAGCTGCGCGCCCACCACCCCTGTGCCCCCGCGACACGTCACTGCTCAAGGGGAGGCTGGTCGCCGGTGGCGCCGACCTCCAGGGCGGCGTAGTCGGGGTGGCCCAGGTGGTGGTGGACGTAGATCTGATCCGCCCACGGCGGGTCGAGGGGCGGGAAGGCACGCAGCCCAAGGACCCGGCCGATCGGCCGGCCCGGGTGGGTGGCGTTGAAGTCAGCGATCGTGGCGGCCTCGCCGATCTGCTAAATGGTTCCCGGCAGATCGGCGAGGTAGCAGGTGACCCGGGGCAGCGGGTCCTCCGGAACCGTCAGGGGTGGTCTCGGTCGAGGAGCAGTAGTCCAAGGCGAGACTGTTCAAAGCCAACGGGGTGCCCGCGCAGGAGATCTGCGCGGGAGTGCAGATACTTTGGCAGGTTTCGGCGAAATCGCCGATCACCAGCTCGGCCGCTCCAGGCCGGCTACCTGCGCCATCCCGCACCGTGGAAACGCCCATCGCTCGGCAGCCGCAGGGAGGGGGCGGAGGCCCGCCGGCGTGGCGCGCTGCCCCATCCGTGTGCATGGTGCGATTAGGGGACGAGGAGGAAGGACGGCTTGTGGACGGCGCCGCCGTCACGGTTGGTGGTGACGACCAAGAGGGTGTCGGTCGCGTCCCGCACTCGGAGGCTGCGCGGGAGTGGACGAAGATCTCTCCGGCCGGGCACGCGTCCCAGGTCGGGGCGGCCACCTGCGTCAGCTCGGTGGGTTCAGCCGGGAGGCCTCCAACTGGACACAGAAGCGGCCGGCGGATTCGAGAGTGCTGCCTTGATGCCCTTGGCCCGTTCCACGCTCCCGTCGGCGTCGACCAGGCCGGACGCCTGAGCGTGAAGCTGCGGCGCAAGAGAGATGCGCGCTCATGTGCAGCCTCGATTGGGCACAGGCGCGGGGTGGGTGCGCGTTCGATCTTCCTGGAGCGGCTTCAGCCCGTCCACGACGACGGTGAGCATGCGGTCGAGTTGGGCGCGCTGCCCGGTCGCGCCGGCCACGGAGAGCACGCCGGCAAGGATGCCGCCGACGTCGACCGGGTCGATGTCGCTACGCAGTTCTCCTGCTTCGGCGCCGGTCTGCAGCACCATCCCCAGGATTTGCTGGATCTCGTCGCAGACGGGCCCGGTGCCGAAGCGTCCGGAAGCGCTCATGGCGACCAGGGCTTCGCAGATGCCGCGTCGTTCACCCGCCCACTCGGCGAAGCGGCGCATCCAGGCGTGGAGAGCCTGTGCGGGCTGCTCGGAGGCCAGAAGGTCCGGGCGTCGTCGCGCAGAGGGCGGATCTGGTCGCGGTAGACCTCTTCGACCAGGTCCTCTCGGGTGGGGAAGTGCCGGTAGAGGGTGCCGCTTCCCACGCCCGCGCGTTTGGCGATCGAGTCCAGCGAGATTGCCTTTCCGGAGGCGAAGGCCTCAGCGGCCGTGGCGATGAGGTGCTCGCGGTTGCGCTGGGCATCGGCGCGCAGGGTGTTGCGTGGAGGTGTCATGGCCTTCGCGATCGGGAGTGTCGGGTCGAAGTACGGGGTGATTCGGGGAGGTCTCCGGTTAAGTGTGCGGTGGGTGCAAACGGAGACCTCCCCGCTTACTGGTGTGCCCAACCCTGCCCACCCGACGAAAGGCCCGCCATGCCCGCAGCACTCATCACCGGCGGCACGACCGGAATCGGCAGAGCGAACGCCGCACTACTGCACGCCCGTGGCCACCGGGGCGCCGTCACCGGACAGAGCGCCGAGCCCCTCGCGCGAGCACGACGTGAGCTTTCCGACGACATGATCGTCGTCCGATCCGACGTACGCGTTCCCCCGAAACCGAGGCTCTCATGGCAAGGGTGTCCGAACGTTTCGGGTCTCTCGACCTGCTGTTCCGCAACAACGCCCGGGTTTCTGCCCCGCACCGGTCGCGCCGGCGTGGCGGAGAAGTCGTTCGACGAGCACGTCGACGTCAACTTCAAGGGGCGGCACACCCTCCAGAAGGCCCGACCGCAGACGAACGACGGCGGTCCGATCATCCTCACCGTGGACAGCGCATCCCGCAGGGGCAGCCCTGGCGCCACGGTGGGGGCAGGGCTGCGCGGTGCCGTGCTGGCGATGCTGCCCTCGCTCGCGCTCGAACTGGCTCCGCGCAGGATCCGCGTCAACACCGTGAGCAACGGCGCGACCGAGACCCCGCTGTTCGACAAGCTGGGGGAACCCCAGAACGGCCGCGACGCCATACGCACGAAGATTCCGTTCGAGCGCTCCGGGTCCAGCCAGGAGGCCGCGGAAGCCGTCGCCTTCCCCGCCTCGGACATCACCGGCTACGCCACCGGCCAGGACTTCGCCGTGGCCGGCGGCTACGAGCCCGGCGCCTGAACACAGGCACGCCGACCACCGGTCCGCGCGCCTCGAACCTCAGAAACCCACCACTACAGGAGATCACCATGCCACTCACTCTCGACACCTACCGGCAACTGGGACGTTCCGGCCTGCGGGTCTCGCCGCTCGCGCTCGGGGCGGCCACCTTCGGCAACGAATGGGGCTGGGGTGCGGAGAAGGACGAGGCGCGGAGGTTGTTCGACCTCTACGTCGAGCGCGGCGGGAACTTCATCGACACGGCGGTCACCTACACCAACGGCACGTCGGAGCGCATGCTCGGTGAGTTCGCCCGGGACAGGCGAGACAGCTTGGTCCTGGCCACCAAGTACACGACCCTGCGCCGGCCTGACGACCCCAACTCCGGTGGCGCGAGCCGAAAGAGTCTCTTCGGGTCGGTCGAAACCAGTCTGCGACAGTTGAACACCGATTACATCGACCTGCTCTACCTGCACGTATGGGATCCCACCACACCCGTGGAGGAGATACTTCGCGGTCTGGACGACCTGGTCCGGCAGGGCAAAGTCCTCTACGTGGCCATCTCCAACACCCCAGCCTGGCAGATCTCCCGCATGCAGACGATGGCCGACCTGCGCGGCTGGCCGCCGCTGGTGGCACTGCAGCTGGAGTACAACCTCGTGGAGCGCACCGGCGAGCGTGACCTCATCCCGATGGCACAGGAGCTGGGGCTGGGAACAGTTCTGTGGTCACCGCTGGCGGGAGGGGTACTCACCGGCAAGTACAGCCGCCAGGACCTGACCACGACGCCGTCCGCCCAGAGCGAGAGCGCCCGCAAGAGTTTCAACATGGCCCTCGGCGGAGTGACCGAACGCAACCTCGCCATCGTGGATGTGGTCAAGAAGGTCGCTGACGAGGTAGGCCGCACGCCGGCCCAGGTGGGGCTCGCCTGGACCCTGCACAACCCAGGGGTGACGGCGTCGGTCGTAGGGGCTCGAACCGCCGAGCAACTGCGGGAGAACCTAGGAGCTCTGGAAGTCGACCTCACTCCGTCCCAGATGGCGCGTCTGGACGAGGTCAGCGCGATCGACCTCGGATTCCCCCACGCCATGCTCGCGAGCGATCACATCCGCCTCCAGACCCGCGGCGACCTGAAGATCCAAGCCCGTCGCTGACGATCGAGCGAAGCGCCAGAAAGCGGCGAAACTGCTGCCACTGGCCGGCTCCGTCCCTTGGGTGCCGACCAGACCCTCGCGAGACCAGCTTCTTGCCACCGACTTGGCGGCCGACGACAGTAAGGCTGCCGAATGAGTGTCAGTCCGGAAGCAGGCCTCCGGGGTCAAGCGGCGGGAGCAGCCTCCAGGGTGGGGTAGAGCCGCAGGATGGTATCGGCGCCGATGATCTGAGACAGCCGGCCTACGGCGGGGGGAGGGGCTGCGGACCTGGGGAACGAAACGGTTCAACTACCCCGTCGTCGGCCCCCTCAACAGCACCTACGAATTCGTCGACACGGTTGCGGAACAGCTGCGGCCCTGGGCGTCACCGTCTATCCGCTGCGCGCCGACCTCGGCACCTGCGACGGTGTCGAAGAGCTCTGGAAGCAGGTCCAGGAGATCGGGCGCCCCCTGGACATCACCGTCCTCGACGCCGGAAGGAGCATCGGCGGCGCCTTCGCGACCGATACCGACCTCGACGACGAGCTCAAGCTCATCGCGCTCAACATCAATGCCGTCGTGCTCCTCGCCAAGCGCGTCGTCCCCGGCATGCTGGCGCGTGGCCAAGGCCGCATTCTGATCACCTCGTCGATCTCCGCCACCCCCCTGCCCGGAGCCACCGACAGCGACTTCCACCCACGGGCCGGCATGGGCGACACCTCCATCGGCAAGGAACAGAAGAAGCCGGTTCCTGCCCGAACCTCTCAAAGCCCGCCGTCAGGGAGCCAACGCCAAGCCCTGACGGCCGCCCCTGCCCGTGGCTGGTTTCGTGATTTCGCCGCCGTTCGGCACCTCGACAGCGAGCGGAGCAGGGTCGCGGGGACTGCCGAGTCGAACCGGTCCAAGAGCTACAAGGACCCCGCCGTGTGGCTTCCGCGGCTGCGGCCGCGCAGTGCACGTACGCCTCGGACTGGGTCGCTACCAAGCTCCGCTGGAAGCTCACCGTCGACACGAAGGAACAGGCCGTGCTGGAGAAGCCGGCCGGCGACTGCCCGGACACCGGTCGTGGCCTACGAAGTCGCCCCCGTGGCAGTGTCACCTGGGTGACGGGGGCTGTGATGGCCGTGAGCTCTCGGTGCGTACGCTCGCTGACCTTGCCGCTCAGCCGGGTATGCAGCTCGCCGGCTACCTCAACGTCTCATGTAGGCATCGAGGGACTCCTGGAAAGACGCATCACCGTCTCAGTCTGGCGGCCCGGGGCTCAACGACCGGTCAGCCCTCGGATGGGATGGCGGGCCCACCCCTGCTGGCGACGCGAAAGTGGCTCATTCCATTGCCTGGGAAGTGGCCCACGCGGTGACAGCGGATGGCGCATACGGTCGAGATCATGATGCGTCGAGTGCCACGTCGTTCCTATCGGGCATATGTCTGCTTGCTCGCCGTTACTTTGCTCTTCAGAGGATGATCTCTATGCAAGCTATCACCGTCCGTAACCGTGATGCCGGTGCCAGCGGCCTCACTCTGACGGAACTGCCTTATCCTCACGCTGCTGAGAACGACGTCATTGTGCGTGTGCATGCAGCTGGCTTCACTCGCGGGGAACTCGCCTGGCCCGGGACGTGGACCGACCGAGGCGGGCGTGACCGGACGCCGAGCGTGCCTGGGCACGAGTTGTCGGGGGTGGTCGCCGAGCTGGGGTACGGCACGACCGGCCTCACGGTCGGCCAGCGGGTTTTCGGCCTTGCCGACTGGACCCGTGACGGATCGCTGGCCGAGTACACCGCGGTGGAGGCCCGCAACCTTGCCCCGCTTCCGGCGGACGTCGACTACACCGTGGCCGCCGCGCTGCCCATCTCGGGCCTGACCGCGTGGCAGGCGCTGTTCGGCCACGGGCGGCTCACGGCGGGGCAGACGGTCCTGATCCACGGCTCCGCAGGCAGTGTCGGGTCTACCGCGGTCCAACTCGCACGCGATGTGGGAGCGCGGGTGATCGCCACCGGCCGGCCCGCCGATCGGGACACCGCTCTCGGCTTGGGCGCCGACGCATTCGTGGACCTGCAGGCGGACCGGCTGGAGGAAACCGGAGAGGTCGACGTCGTGTTCGACGTCATCGGTGGTGAGATTCTCGACCGTTCGGCCGCACTGGTACGCGCCGGCGGCACTCTCGTCACCGTTGCCGAACCCCCAAGGGTCAAGCCCCAGGACGGGCGGGCCGTCTTCTTCGTCGTCGAAGCCGACCGGGACAGGCTCGCCGATGTCGTGCAGCGGGTGAGGGACGGAAGGCTTCAGCCGATGGTCGGGGAGGTATGTTCGCTCGCCGAGGCGCCCGCGGCCTTCGCGCCCGGCCGCGGCAGGCACGGTAAAACGATCATCCGCATCGCGCCGGACAGCGCTACAGAGACAGGCCGACCGTGATCCGCACGTCGCTCGACGCTCTCCCCATGCCCGGCAGCATGACGTCGGCCGCCGCCCTGGAGGTGGCGACCGCCTACCATTGCCCCGCGCTGCTCAACCATTCACTGCGTGCCTACGTGTGGGCGGCCGCGCGCGGCGTGGCAGAAGGCATTGCCTTCGACGAGGAACTCCTTTACGTTGCTGCGCTGTTCCACGACATCGGGTTGGTGCCGGCCTTCGACAGCCACACCGTTGCGTTCGAGGAGGCCGGTGGCCACGTCGCCCAGGTCTTCGCAGCGGGCGCCGGATGGCCTGCCGAGCGCCGCGCGCGCGTCTCGGACGTGATCGTCCGCCATATGTGGCCGTGGGTGGAGGCCTCCGCTGACCCCGAGGGAAACTTGCTGGCCCGCGCCACCGCGACCGAAGTCATCGGAAAGGACGCGGAGGACTACTCCGTCGGCTTCCGGGCCGAGGTCCTGGAACGCTACCCCAGGCTGGACCTCACCGAGCAGTTTCTGACGTGCTTCCAGGCCCAGGCAGCTCGCAAACCCGGCAGTTCCGCTGCCGGTGCGGTGCGATCGGGACTCGCCGACAGAATGGCCTCCAACCCGCTCGACTCCACTGCCTAGAAGGAGGACAGGAGCTGTCTGCGACTTATGAGCTCGTAACACGATCTTGGCGATGTGGGCTGGTTGGGCGTTACCGGTGTGACGATTCGGCCGTTCGTGACGGTGTGGGTACTCGACCGTGGATCGTGGACGATGAGGTGTGGGCGTTGATCGAGCCGTTGTTGCCGCCGTGGCCGGAGCGGTCGCCGGGGCCTCGGCCGGTGCCGGAGCGTCTCTGTCTGCAGGGCATTCTGTTCGTCCTCTACAACGACATAGCTTGGCAACTCCTGCCGTTGGAGCTGAGCTTCGGTTCGGGGCAGACGTGCTGGCGGCGGCTGGACCGGTGGCAGAAGGCAGGAGCCTGCGTCCGGCTGCACCGGGTCCTGCTTGCCGAGCCGAACGCGGCCGGCGAGCTCGACTGGTCGCGGGCCTGCGTGGATGCTTCTCACATCCGCGCGAAAAGGGGGGCGCCGACACCGGTCCGTCGCCGGTCGACCGGCGGAAGACAGACAGCAAGCACCATCTGATCTGCGACGGACGCGGCACCCCACTGAAGGTCATCACGACGGCGGCCAACGTCAACGACGTCACCCAGACCCTCGCCCTGGTCGACGGCATCCCGCCCGTCGCAGGACGCCCCGGCCGCCCCTGGCGCCGACCTGAATCCGTGCTCGGTGACAAGGGCTACGACTCCAACGCCCACCGCGACGCACTGCGGAACCGGCGAATCCTGCCTGTCATCTCCCGCAAGGGATCACCGAACATCAAGGGCATCGGCAAGCTCCGCTACGTCGTCGAGCAGACCTTCGCCCTGCTCCACCAGTTCAAGCGGCTCGCCGTGCGCTGGGAACGCCGCACCGAACTCCACAACGCCTTCGTCTCTCTCGCCTGCAGCCTGATCTGCTTCAGACGCCTCAAGCAGTGCCGATCATGAGCGGTGGTACCAGTTCAAGAAGTGCTCGACACGCGCGCGTACGGAGTCAGCCACGCAATGCGATGAAGAGCTGGTACCCGGTGACTCCAAGCCCGCCGCAGGCCATACCGAGGCCCACGACTGCTATCAGCGCCATCATGACCTGGCCGTACAGGGACTGGCGGGCGGAGGCGCGGCTGGGGTTGCGCGGGTCGTAACTGAGTTCCAGTTGCTGCCCGCCGGCCGACTCCCGGTAGAAGTGCAGCCCGCCCTCCTGGTCCGCATACCGGTACACCTTGGTTTTGTCAGTGTAGTGGTCGAATTGGGCCATCACCGTGATGCCGTGCTTGGGGAGGCGCAGCGCGTCGTACAGGCCTCGTCCCAGCGTCAGAGCCATGAATGCCCCCGCGCACGCGAAGAGCTGAAAGAACGGCAGCGCGATCGCCCACGCCGGCTCACGGAGCACCGCCACTGCCACATCGATCACCGCGAAGACCGCGATCACGGCGACAACGAGCACGCGCTTCGAGGGCCTTCGGGGGTATCCAGCAGGCATTTCGGTGATCAGATCTTCGCCGTCGACGCGCGGTCCTTCGGCCGCTCTCTCGGGCAGGCGGGCCTGCAGGGCGGCGCACAACGCGGTCACGGCAGCGGCGCTGGCATCGTGAACCGCGTACACAGCAGGAGGGCGGTCGGCCTCTGCAGTCGTCAGCACGACCTCGAACGAGCGGTCGAAGCTGCGGGCCGCTTCGATGGCGTCCAGCGGAATTCGTGTCACGCGCCCGTCCTGTTCCCACTGCACGTAGTCGAGTCCGTCCCCGAAGCGGGCGGTGGCACTGCTGCCGCGCAGCACGAGGGATGGGAGGGCAGGGGGCGTCGTCATGTGCATATGACGGTTGAGATCAACAAACGGTTGCCCACCGTCGTGGCAGGCGCACGCCGCAACCTCAGGGCAGAAGACGGCCACACTCAGCGCTGGGGCATCCTGGCCCCTGGCACCACCGGGCCACGGCGATGATCCAGAGGCAAAGTCGCGCACCCACGGAGCCGTCCTGGCCAGCTTCGATTACCGCCCTCAGCCCGCGCGTGCTCTCCTAGCGCCGACTCTGCCCCACCCGACCAGAACACTTGGACAAGATCTTGTTACGAGCTCTAAGAATCAACGGCACTCCCACAGCCAAGGCCGCCTCTACTGCCGCCAGAGTCAAGAATCCCCGGGTGGTGCCTGCGGACAGCGTGATCCCCAAAGCAACCGCAGCACCAACGGAGAACCCCAGCGACGGTCGCCAGTCGTCTGTGCGGATCATCGTCCAGCACAGCGGCGGGAATGAAAGAGACGCGATGACGAGGACCCAGACATACCAGCCGTGGCCGTCCGGCACCCCACACCCCCAACGTTGGCCGTCGGCACGCCACTCGCACCCGCCCTCGACAAGCCCGGTCCCACTCCAGCCGAGCGCGGCAGCGAAGCACAACCCGTAGAGGGCTCCCCACCCCTTGCTGTTCATGCCCGGATCCTACGGGGGCATCTTGGCCGACCTTTTCTGCGGTCTCACCCGGCAGCAGTTCCACGTCCCAGAGGCCAACCGCAGCAGTACTGCCGCCGCCAGCCACTCATTTGCGACTGAGTGCGGGTCCGCCAACCGAAGCGTCCATTCCGACAACGGGCGAGATCACGATCTACGGCTGGAGTATTAGGCGCGGACGAGCAGTTCGAATGGCTGGGCAGTTCGTGTGCCGGGGGTGGGAGGATTGCGGCGTGACTATCACCCTGCATGACGTTGACGGTGGGCACTCGCTGACGCTTGCTGCTGGGCGACCTGGCCGCTGATGTTGCAGTGGTTGCTGTCGGACACGAGCCGAAGGCCAGTATCCCGGCAACTTCCACTGGAGTTTCGGGCCACCAACTTCGGCCGTGTGCGACCAGCCGGACCCGACCGCCCTACGGCCATTGCCGCTATGAGGACTCGCGACTGTCAGGGTGGGGAATTGCGTGACCGTCAATAGGCTGACCGGTCAGGTCGGGATTCTCCAGTCCGGCGGTGTAGCGCATGGCTCCGGCCCTGGTGAGTCCGAGGAGGTCGCAAATTCGACGTACGTCGCCGCCGGTGGCGTGGATTTCCTGGAGAATGCGGTCTTCTCTGAGCTTGTTCCGCTTTGACGGACACCATTGGTGTGGTGGTCAGGCTGCGCATGCGGTCTCGTACCCGGCGGGGCTGAGGTAGCCGAGGCTGCTGTGCAATCGGTGCAAGTTGTACCAGCCCTCGATGAAATCGAAGAGCGCGGTGCGGGCGGCAGCCCGGCTGGGCCAGGCGGAGGTGCCGGCCAGCTCCTCACGCTCACTGCTGGTCAGCCCGTTGTGCTCGCCCGCGTCGACCTCAGCCTGCTTCACCCGGTCCCGCACCGCGGTCTCGGTGAGCTCGAAGTCTTCGGCGACCTGCCCGACCGAACGGTCGCCTCGTCTGCACAGCCCGACGATCTCGGCCTTGAATTCCGGCGTGAACGAACGACGAGGGCGGCGAGGCTTCTTCTTCCCCATGCTCTCCATGATGGACATCTTCGGGGCTGAACCCCAGATCTCGAAGGTCCGTGAAAGCGGATCAAGCCCAACCTCGACTTCACCCAGCTCCACGACCAGGACCCGGCCGCCTCCGGCTTCGGCACAGCCGCCTGACCGCCACCTCTGTGAAGGACCCTGTCATGCTCGTTGAAAGCAGTACGGCCCTCGGCCTCCCTCGCATTCGGCAGGATCTGAGCGTCACACCGGCGGCTGGGCGAGGTTGACGGCCACGGCGTCGAGGACCCAGTCCAGGCCGGTTGCGAAGGATGCCTCGGCGTCCACGTCCGTGCCCTCGTACACGGCCTTGGTCAGCGCCGGGAAGCGGCCCGTGGCCAGCATTCTCGTCAGGTGCGGGCCGCGGGCGCGCTGCCAGTCGTGCTTGGACAGGCCCGTGGTGCGCTCGGCCCGCAGATTCGTGATCTCGCGCCTGATCGCGCCCGTGAAGTAGGCGCTGACCGTCTCCACGGCACGCATGACGGTGTCGATGTCGGCGAGGCCGTCGAGGGCGGACAGGGTGGACTCGGCCACGGCGAGGCCGTTCGGGCCGAAGGCCGGCCGGCCGCCGAGCAGGTCGGCCAGCCATTCGTGACGGAGGGCTGCCTGCCTGGTGCGGTGGGCAAGGACGCGCAGCGCCTCCCGCCAGTCACCGGGCTGCTCCTCGGGGAGAATCTCGGCCTGGACCTCGTCCACCATGAGGTCGAACAGCTCCTCCTTGGTGGAGATATATCCGTACAGCCGCATCGGGCCGGCCTCCAGCCGGGCGGCGACCTTGCGCAACGACACCGCCGCAAGGCCGCCCTCGTCGGCCAGCGCGATGGCTGCGGCGACGATCCGCTCCCGGTCGAGCGGCACGGGGCGAGTCGGCGGCTCCGGCCGGTCCCACACGGTCATGGTCACTCCGAACTGTTGCGATGCATCGTAATGAACAAATACAGTGTATTGACATGAGACACCGTATCGCTGTGATCGGGAGCGGCCCCGCCGGCCTTACCTTCGCCCGCGTCCTGCACCGCCATGGCCACCCCGTCACCGTCCTCGAACGCGATCCCGCCCCCGACGCCCGCCCCCCGGGCGGCACCCTGGACCTGCACGAAGGGCTGGGCCAGCTCGCGCTGGACAAGGCGGGGCTGCTGGCGGAGTTCGAGGCGCTGTCCCGTCCCGAGGGGCAGGCCATGCGCATCCTGGACACGGACGGGACCGTCCTGCGCGACTGGCAACCCTGTCCAGACGACCGGGCCAATCCCGAGATCGACCGCGGGCAACTCCGTGACCTGCTGCTCGGCCCTCTCGACGTCCAGTGGGGCCGGGGCGTGACGCAGGTGGTGCCGGGGACCCGGGATGGCGTACGGGTCCACTTCGCGGACGGGCGTCAGGAGACGTTCGACCTCGTGGTCGGCGCGGACGGCGCCTGGTCCCGGATCCGCCCGGCGGTCTCGTCGGCGACACCGCACTACACGGGCGTCACCTATGTAGAGACCTTCCTCGACGACGTCGATACCCGCCACCCCGACCTCGCCCGGCTGATCGGCGACGGTTCCGTGGCTGTGTACGGCGTGAACCGAGCTCTCGTGGCCCAGCGCAGCAGCGGCGGCCACGTCAAGGTGTATGCCCAGTTCCGCGCGCCGCTGGACTGGCACACGAACCTGGACCTGGCCGACGTCGAGGCCGTGCGATCGAGCCTGCTGGCTCTGTTCGACGGCTGGGCCGCTTCCTTCCTCGACCTCCTCCGCCACGGCACCGCTTTCGTCGACCGCCCCCTCTACGTCCTGCCCGTGTCCCACACCTGGACCCACGTCCCCGGGGTGACGCTACTGGGCGACGCCGCCCACCTGATGCCCCCGCTGGGGGCGGGCGCGAACCTTGCGATGCTGGAAGGCGCCGAACTCGCCGAGTCCATCGCCACCGGCCCTGCAGATCTGGACGAGGCCGTCCACGCCTTCGAGAAACAGATGTGGGCACGGGCCGGCAGATGGGCAAAGATCACGACTGCCGGTCTGGAACGCCTCGTGAGCCCGGACCCTGCCGAAGCCCTCGCCCTCTTCGATCAAGTCCAGCCATCGTGACTGCCAAGCGTCGCAGCCCTCAGCCCGCTATCGCGAATCCGGTCCGATCCTCCTCGCACACATAACTACCAGGTGCGCGAAGAGTGATGGGCTCCGGCCGGGACGTCCTGGCCCTCCTCCGTGTCGTCAAACGAACGAATCACGACGGGCGCGGCGGGCGTCCAATGAACCCGGGCTTTCCGGGGCCCGGCGGCGGCGCAGATCCAGTCAGATCCGATGACGGCTGATGAAGGGTTTGCTGACAGCTTACGAGCTCGTGCACGGTTGGCTGTGAGACGTCGAGTCCCGGCGGGGCTTGGTGATCACATCTGCCGTGCCGTCATCAGGTCCATGGTCTGCTGATGGGAGAGCAGTCCGGCGATGGCTTGGACGGTGTCGTCCATGTGGTTTCGGCGGCCGAGATGGCGGGCGAGGGCTCGACAGTTCTTCAGGCGGGCGATGCCGTACTCGACCCGGATGCGTCGGGAGGAGTGTGCTTTGCGCTGTCGCTCATGCATCTCCTCGTACCAGTCAGGGGCATTCTTCTTGAACTTGCGGTGCGGGGGTGCACGACGCGTCCGCCGGTCTGAGCGCCGAGCCTCTGGTATCCGGCATCGGCGAGGATCTCGACCGCTGGCCCCTCGGCCAGGAGCTTGACCAGCCCTAACTCTCGGGCGTGAGTGATGTCCGCTCAGCTTCCTGGCTGGGTCGCGCTGCAGAACAGCAGCCGGTCGTCCCCGTCGGTGGACACCATGGCCTTCACGGCGTTCTGCTTGTTCTTGCCGGAGATGAACTTGTCCCGGTCCTTGTGGCCCACGGCCGGGCGGCGGACACGGATCTCCGTGCCGTCGATGATGCCGTTTCCCGGTCTCGCCGAGGTGGTCAACGACGTCGGCCAGGGTTCGCAGCCGCACGTCGGAGCTGATGGTGCATCCACGCTCCGCGAGCAGCGGCCGCACTTCGCCGACGGCCCGCGTGACAGTTGAGCGGTCCACGCCGAATGGGGTCTCCCGAACGATCTCGTCCTCAATGGCGAGCTCGCTGTCCTCGACCACCACGGCCGGCTCAGCTTCACGCCCTGCAACGCCGCGCGACCGCCGGCCGCAACGCCCGCGCCCTGGCCGCCGAGCTGCCCGCTCATTGCATCTGGTTCGACGTCCTGCAGAGTGACGGCCAGGAGCTGCTGGACGAGCTCTTCGAGCGCCGCCGCGAGGTCCTGGAGGTGCTGTTCGCCGATCACTGGCTGGGAGCGCCGTGGACGCTGTTCCCGTCGACCACGGACCTCGCGGTCGCGGAGGAGTGGCTGTACGAGTGGACCGACGTTCCCGGTCTCGAAGGCGTCGTGGGCAAGAGCCTGACGGGACGTTACCGGCCGGGTATGCGCGGCTGGACCAAGGTCCGCCGCAGGAACTCCACCGAGCACTCATCGGCGCCGTCACGGGTTCCCTGCACCGCCCCCCAGGTCCTGCTCCTGAGCCGCTACGACACAAACCGGCCGCCTACTACTCGTGGGCAAGACCGTTCCGCTGAAACCCGCCCCGGCCCGGGGCCTCGCCGGCCACCTAGCCGCGGCTGGCGTGCTCGCTCGTCCGGGGCAGGCCCGGTCGAGCTCGACGACGGCATCAGTGCCTGGCGGGGACAGCGCACACCGGCGAATGAGACTTCGGATCCCGCGTGCCGAGCAAGAGGGGAGGGCAGCCGCGACGAGTCTCAACTACTGCAAATGACATGGCGGTTGAGACCCGATAGAGGATCATGTGGTCTTGAAAGCGGCCACCGGACCCCGGGGGCCGGTCCGCCCTGAGCGCATCGCCATGGCGATGCCGGATGATGAGGGATGTCCGAGTGAAGCTTCGAAGAACCATCGCTGGCCTGTTCGGTGCGGCACTATCGGTTGTCGCGTTCGTGTCGCCGGTCGGCGCGCAGCCGGCGCCTGCCGGAGTCTCGACCACCTACCAGATCAACGCCCGGCACGACGGCAGCCTCGTCGACCCCGCTGTGGGCGCGCCGCCGCTCAACCAGAAGTGGTCCCGCGACCTGGGCGGGAAAGTCTCCTACCCCGTCGTGGCCGGCGGGCGCGTCTTCGCCACCGCCGCCTCACCGAATGGGTACGGCACCACCCTCTACGCCATTGACGCGGCCACGGGCGAGAACGCCTGGGAGCCCGTCGACCTCGGTGGCACCTACTGGTGGTCCGCGCTCGCCTACGGGGGCGGCCGGCTCTACGCCCAGAACTACGACGGAGTGCTGACGGCGTTCAACCCGGCCACTGGGAAGGAGATCTGGACCGTCAAATTGCCTGACCAGTATTCCTTCACCTCTCCGCCCACTTTCGCCGGCGGCGTGGTGTACACGGGCGGCGCCGGTTCGGGCGGCACGTTGTACGCGGTGGACGCTGCCACTGGTGCGGTGATCTGGACCCAGCCTGTCGCCAACGGGGACAACAGCTCGCCCGCCGTCACGGCCAACGGCGTCTACGTCTCATACGCCTGTGAGCAGACATACGCCTTCGACCCCAAGTCGGGCGCGCCGATCTGGCACCACCAGACGGACTGCTCCGGCGGCGGGGGGCGCACCCCTGTTCTCGCCGACGGTGGTGTCTGGGTTCGCGACGACGCCGGGATGACTCCCTCGGTCCTCAACATCGCCGACGGGAAGGTCCGCGGCACCTACGAGGCGACCGGCTGGTCACCCGCGCCGGCTTTCGACGGCCGCCAGGGCTACTTCGTCGATGACGGTGTCCTCCAGGAGCGGCACAGCCGCACCCTGGCCACCCGCTGGAAGTTCGAGGGCGACGGCCAGATCAGCACGGCGCCGATCGTCATCAACGGCTATGTCTACGTCGGCTCCCGGAGCGGTCAGCTGTGGGCGGTCAACGGCGCCACCGGTCAGTCCGTCTGGTCCACCGACGTCGGCGCGCCGATCGACGAGCCCGACGAGCACAACGTGTCCCAGCCGCTGACCGGTCTCGGTGCGGGCGGCGGGCTCGTGGTGGTGCCGGCCACCGATCTGCTGGTCGCGTACGGGCAGTGAGCAGTGGGGGTGGTGGCCGGTCCCGACCACCACCCCCTGGCCCAGCCACGGATGCATCGGCCCGCCGTACCTTAACGGCAGCCCGCGTGGACCCGAGCGGATCGAGGTCCCGCCGCGTGGGCGGGAGCGCGGGCGCAGTGGCGGCCTTCACACTGCGTTCCGACTCAGGTCGCGGCGCCGACGAGCGGCTGCTCGACTGGGTGCTGAGCCCGGGGCTCAGATGGATCAGCGCGGCGAGTGCCCCGACCTTGGGGCCGTGAGCGTGCTGCTGATGCCGCTGACCTGGAGCGTGCCCAGCACGTGAATCTCCGGCCGGCTTGGTCGTCGGTGTGATCGGTGACGAGACCTCGTCCTGTGCGCGCGAGCGGAGGTGAGACGGCCCCGTCGGGCGTCGGTGAAGATGCGGGCCATGCGTCCCGGTTGAGCGGGTGGTCCTACGTTAGGTTCCCGGCTAGGAGCTGTCCGGCCGATCATGTGACTGTCGCCTGATCTGCTCGTTGTTCCCGTTATGGGGTGGGGAGAACGCGGCGATCTGTCGGACGCCGAGTGGGAGCGGCTGCGGCCGTTCCTGCCGGTGAGCAATGGTCGGTGTGGGCGGTGGCGTGATCATCGGCAGGTGATCGACGGGATTCTTCACCGGGTTCGGACCGGGGTTCACTGGCGTGATCACCGGTGTAGCGGTAGATGTTCCCGGCCCCGCCGCGGTAAGCACCGGGGTCACCGTGACAGGGCGCCCCCGCCACGACCATCCCGGCCCTCGCCCTGGCCGGTCGTGCCGGTGCGCGGCTGGCTGACGGTCTTCGGTGCGAGGGCCAGCCGGAAGACGCTCCTACGGCTGGTCGATGCCCTCCCGGAACCCCAGCCACAGGTCCCGCGTGAGGTCGGCGTCGACGAGTACGCGATGCGCAAGGGCCGTGTGTACGGGACTGTGCTGGTCGATGTCGAGACCTGCAGACCGGTGGACCTCCTGCCGGATCGCGAGGCAGGCACCGTCGCGGACTGGCTGGCCGATCACCCGGGGATCGAGGTCGTCTGCCGTGACCGTGGCCCGTTCTTCGCCGAGGGCTCCAGCATCGGCGCCCACCGCGGTCCAGGTCGCCGACCGGTTCCACCTCTGGTGCAACCTCGGCGATGCGGCCGAGCGCGCCATGACCGGCATTATCGACCGTCCTGCCGACAAGGCCGGCAGTACTGAGCGTCACCGCTCCACAGAAGTTGGCTCTGTCGCTAGTGCCGCATCAGGCAACGTTCGCCCCTTCGGACGTTGCCTGATGGTCGGCCAGATGCCCGCCTCCGACCGTGGGAACGGAACTGAGGCTGCCAGTACTCCCGTAGGGTGCTTGGGTGTTCAATCGGCTTGAGATCAGTGTGTTGCCACCAGGCCCCCGATGGGCTGCCCAGTTGTCTTTCCGGATCGATGGCGCGGAAGTGGTTGCAGCCGCGATCGGAGAGGGAGGCCGCGGCCCGCTTGCCGAGGAGGCATTGCCGTCCGATGGCCAGGGTCCCCTCTGGGCAACCGACGGGGGACGACGTGTAGTGCTGGGTGAGCCCGAGTGCACGGGCGGATGCTGTGGCTACCTGTCCGTGTTTGTGCAGCGTCACGGCAGGATCGTGAAGTGGTCCGACTGGCAGGTGCCCGTTGATGAGGAACGCCCTCCGACTTTTCACTTCGACGCCGATCAATACGACGCCGAACTGACCCGCGCGCTGACAACGTCTGCCTCGTGACGTGATGCCGCGCGGGTGCTTCCCTGCGCGGCGGACGGGGCCAGAACGATCACGTGGCTGGACGTGTGCAGGTTCGTGAGATCGATGGCGACGAGGGTCGGCGGTGACTGGCGGCGTGCCCAGATAGTTCTGCTGTCAGCTCAGGGCATGCCGGTGGCGAGGATCGCCGAGGTGTCGTTCACCAGCGACGACCGTGTCAGAGACGTGATCCACAACTTCACTACGGACGGTTTCGCTCGCTGTATCCGAAGTACTCCGGCGGTCGGCCGAAGACGTTCACGCTGCCGGAACGACGCGAGATCAAGAAGGTCGCCAAGTCCAGGCCCACCGAGCACGAGCTGCCGTTCTCGACCTGGAGCCTGACCAAGCTGGCGGACTTCCTGGTCGCCGAGGGGGTGGTCGACGACATCAGCCACGAGGGCCTGCGCATCCTGCTCCGCGAGGAAGGCGTCTCCTTTCAACGCCTGAAGACGTGGCGGCTCAGGGCTCGACGAACTTGTCCGCCAGGCCCCGTTCCAGGTAGTCGTCCGGCAGGTCCTGGATGACGAGCTCGGCTTCGGTGCGTTCGGTGTGCAGCCGCCAGTAGGCGTCGGCCATCGTCTGAGGCTGGGAGTCGTGGCCCCCCTGGCCGATGAAGGCGGCGATCGCCACGTGCGCGGCGTAGACGCCGGTACCGGAGAGCGCCGCATGCAGGTTGAGGATCCAGTTACGCATCCCACCGGTGGCGATCTGGACGTTCGCCACGTGCGGGGCGATCACCGGCCCCGACCCCGCCCCGCTGCTGACCAGGACCGTCCCCGTGCCGCGCTCCAGCATGCCGGGCAGGACGTGCTGCACCGCCGCGACACCGCCGAGCAGGTAGAGATCCAGCTGGGCCAGAACCGAGTCGACGGTGACCTTCGTGGCCTCGACCAGCGGCGCCCGACGCAAGTCGTCCAGGGACGGCGCGGGCGAGTACTCAAGTACGTCGATCGGCCCCAGCCGCTCCTCGGCGGCGGTCAGCGCCGCGTGCAGAGCGGGACGGTCGGTCACGTCGGCGGGGAACGGCTCGGCCCGCACGCCCGTGTCGCACAAATCGTCGGCCACCGCCTGCAGCGTCGTAGGGTTGCGGGCGATCAGCGCCACGTCGAACCCCTTGCCGGCGAATCGCCGGCCGATCGCGCGCCCCAGCTGCGGACCTGCGCCCACGATCGCGAGCGTGCTCAATTCGCCACCTCGTTACCCTTGTTTCGACATTCCGGACTGCGGATGTCGGACCTTCGATGCATGCCGGAACAACCGTATGAAGCGTGTGGTCTCGGCGTCTCGGACCGGCGCGTCAGCCCGAACAGGAGATTCGCGACAACGATGAGCGGCACTTTCTCGGCAGACGTGAGCGGCGCGAACGCCTTCAGCGACTTCGCACACGAGTGGCGGAGCCGGATGGGCGAGACCTTCGCGCTGGCGCCCTTCCGCCGGACGACCGTGTCCGGCTTCTCGGCTCGGTCCCGCGGGTTCCGGGTGCGGGACATGATGTTCAACCGCTTCGAGACCGCGGCCCCCCTGCGGACGGTGGGCCGACGGGTCGGGGCCGACGATCACGTCCGCCTGTGGATCGTCCACCGGGGGACCTGGCGGTTCGAGGAACCGGGAGGAGTCGAGCACACGGCACCGGCCGGTCGCCTGCTGGTACAGACGGGAAGGCTGTCCCACTTCTCCGCGGCGCCACACACCGTCGTGCAGGTACTCGTCCTGCCCGCCGCAGAGGTACGGCTCGGGCGGGGTGGGCCGGCCTCCGGTCCGGCCGACACCGCCGAGGTGCGGCTGCTGACGACGCACGCCGCCATGGTGGGCCGGATGCTGGACCGTCTTGGGCCGGCCGGGGTCGACGCTGCCCGCAGCACCCTGGCTGAGTTGGCCCGGGCTGCCGCCGGGTGCGGCCTGGACGACGTGGAGCCCCTGTTGTCGCCGGCCCTGGCCCAAGCCGCGCGGGACCTGGCCGACCGCCGGCTCACCGACCCCGCTCTGTCCCCCTCGGCTCTCGCCCGGGAGCTGAACGTCTCCCCGCGTACCCTCCAACGGGCCTTCGCCAGGGAAGGCCGACCGCTGAGCACCTACATCCGGCGCCGCCGCCTCGAGGAAGGATGCCGCGCGCTCGTCGCACCGCACCGGCGCATGACCGTCACGGAGATAGCCGCCCGCTGGCAGTTCGCCGACAGCGGGCACTTCGCCCGCGCCTTCCGCAAGTACTACGGCCGGACCCCGACCGAATACGCCGCGACCGCTGCTCGTGAAACGGATGCCACATAACTGGGCGGGGCCGGTGCCGCCACCCGCCCACGGCAGGGACGCCCGGGTCAGCCGAGGCACACCACCAGCAGACAGAGCTGCGGCGACGACGGTTCCGCCGCGGGTGGTGTCCGGGAGCAGGGGCCAGGTCTCGGGGTGGCCGGTGTCGGTGGGGGAGGTTTCCGCGAGGAGCGCGGCGGCCTGGTCGCGGGCGTGGCTGACGGCTTCGGCGGTGCGGTGGGGGTCGTCGGTGTCGGGGGTGCGGGAGAGGGCCTGGAGAAGGCGGTGGATGGTTAGGGTGCCGTCGTGGTTGGCGGTGATCATGCTGTAGGCGGTGAGTCGGCCGGTCGCGGCGGCGAGCTGGGGTGGTTCGGCGAGGTTGTGGAGCAGGCCGGGGGGGGCCGGGACGGGCGACATCGCGGCGGGGTGGCCGGCGACCGACCGAGCACACGCCACACGCGAGTGAAAGGGGCTCGGAATCAGCCTGGGGCCGGCGGGCTGACATGGTGGGGGGTCTCCGTGGGCGGGTTTTCAGCTGAGCTGGTCTTTTCTCACTGGATCTGATCCGTACTTGATCCGACTCATCGATTGCGATCCGCCCGCTGCGGGGGCCAGTGGAGGATGTCGATAACCTTTGCCGGATACTGAGAGTGAAGGGACAGGGCAAGTCGATCAAAGTGGTTGGGATAGGAGTGCCAGGCGGCCTCGCAGAGGTGTGCATCTCCTGGTGAGTGGCGTGGTCTGTCGGCCCGCGACGAGTAGGCTGATCGTTCGTGATCGGACCGGGGAGGTCGGCGTGGACTATGGCGACAAGCTCTTCTGGCTCTCGGTTGTGATTCAACGCAAGTACGCGCAGATCTGCGCCGAGTTCGACCTGACCCCCTCGCAGGCCACGCTGCTCTGCGCAGTCAGGAACGAGCCGCGGCAGATGGCTGACCTCGCCGCGTCGTTGGGCATGACCAAGAACGCATTGAGCCAGCTGGTCGATCGCACCGCGCGGCGCGAGTTGGTCGGCCGGGCAAGCTCGGCGCAGGACCGACGGGTCGTCATGCTCAGTGCGACGCCCACGGGGAAGGCGCTCGCCGAGGCCGTTTACGCCGACATCACCAAGCGCCTGCCCGAGATCGCGAGGAACCTCGACGCCAACGACCAGCGCGACTTCGAGCGCGTGGCCACCGCCATCGTGGACACCTCGGACCTCTCTTCGCCCACCTCGAACCAACCCATCACACCGTGAGGTCCCGCTACACCCACCCACCCCTTGCCACAGTTCATGCCATGAACTAGTTTCGTTCACGGCATGAACTAGTGAAGGGGTGGCAGTGATGAGCACACAGGGGACCGGCACGATTGCAGTCTTCGGCGCGACGGGGCAACAGGGCGGGGCGGTGGTCGACGCGCTGCTGGACCACAAGGCGCGGGTGCGAGCTTTGGTCCGCAACCCGCAGTCCGACCGGGCTCAGGCGCTGGCCGCCCGCGGCGTCGAGCTGGCGGCCATCCGGGCCGACGACCCGGCGTCGCTAACCGCCGCGCTGGCGACGGTCGAGGGGTTCTACTTCATGACCCCGGAGGCGAACAGCCTCGACGAGGTCGAGGCTGAGATCCGCGTCGGTACCGCGCTCGTCGACGCGGCGGTCGAGGCGGGCGTCCCGCACGTCGTGTTCAACTCGGTCTTCGGAGCGCACCGGGAGTCGGGGGTGCCGCACCACGACTCGAAGCACTCGATCGAGGAGCACCTGAGGAAGTCCGGCCTGAGGGCCACGATGGTTCGCGCGACCGCCTTCATGGAGAACTTCGCGAGCGTGATGGCACCGAGCCTGGAGCATGGGGAGATCGTGCTGAGGCTGCCGCTGCCGCAGGACGTCGCCCTGAAGATGATCTCGGTCAGGGACATCGGCCGGGTCGCCGCCGCGCTCCTGCTCGAGACCGCGGAGGCGCCCGGCGGAGCCGTCGAGCTCGTCGGCGACGAGCTGACGGGCCCCCAGATCGCCGCGGCGTTCGGCGTGCGCGCCGGGCTCCCGGCACGGTACGAGGCCCTCCCGCTGAGCGTGCTTCCCAACGACCTCGACAAGGCGATGTTCCGCGAGTTCGCGAAGGCGGAGGAAAACCCCTCGGACCTCGCGGAGATGCGCTCGATCGAGCCGGCCACCCTGGACCTGGTCGAGTGGATCCGAGCTACCGGCTGGACCGCGCCCACAAACGTGGCCGGTTCCTGAGCCTCCGGCCGCGATGAACTCCCCACGATCGTGCCCACGGTCTCGGCGCTCTGGGCACGGCAACGCATCCGTCCACGGTTGAAGTAGTCACGAAGCTCCCGGGGCGTGCCCGAGGGCTCTGGTGGTCTGGCACCGGCGCCGCTACGCGGGATGTCGACCGGTGCTGGCAGTCCTTCCTGAGGCGCTTCGACCTGCAACACACGTTCCGCCCGCTCAAGCAGACCCTCGGATGGACCCGGCTGCGGCTGCGGGGATGAAGGCGACGGCGGAAAGGCGACGGGCGTCGCTTCGTACGGAGGCGAGCCGCTTGGCGGACTCCGATGGGTCCGCGCCCGGGGCTGTGTCCGGGCCCGGGTGGGGAGCGGTCTCTGACGGCAACGCGGGCCGTTGTGTTCCGACCGTCGTTCCGGGCACTGTCACTGGCCGCGGCGCCGGCCCCCCGGTGCTGGCGGTTGCCTGGTGCGGGAGCACGACGCCGCGACATGGAAAACGACCTTGTGGCTCCGCCGGGCCCTTCCCGCGTCGGTTCACGGGCGCGCGACGGTGCGGGCCGCGCGTGGGAGCCAGGCGGCGGTGATCGTCTGCGCTTCACGTTCCCGCCGGCAGGCAGGTCACGTGGCGGAAGGCGGGCGGGGGGCTGCGACGTCGATCCGCCGCTGCGCGTATGGCCGAGGTGCGCTCGGACCAGTTCCGGAGGCGAACCGCTCCTCCCGTGGCACAGATCGTCCAGCACACGAGCGCGCCATTTGAAGTGATGGACGCAGGCCAGGGCCACCGGGTCGGGTTTGTGGCTGGGGGCCGGTGGTTCTCGTCGGGGACCGTGACTTGCACACTGCATACGCTCGCCCGCAGTGCATCCTGAAAGGATTCCTTAGGCGGAAACTGTTCCCAGTAGTGCACGGGTCTCGGCGACTACCCGCGCGTTGAACGCAGGGTCGTGCACCTGTGCGGAACCCCGCATCGGACGTCCTTTCTCGTCGTAGTAGACGCCGGTGGCGTCCGACTCGTCGGTGAGTATCCGGGTGATCATGCGAGCAGCGGCGCCGGGGGTGGTCCAGTACTTGACGAGTGGGGCCAGAGGTGAGAGCACGTACTTCGACAGCAGACGCAGGAACAGGTTGGCGTCACGGCCGAGATTCGTGCCGGGGGCGAAGCCGGGCTCGATGGCGTTGAACCGCAGTCGGGGTGTTTCGCCTGCGAAGGCGAGCACCGTTGCCAGGCTGCACTGCTTGGATGTGGCGTAGGCGTCTCCGCCGGGCAGTTTTGAGCCGCCGGGCTTCCACTCGCCTCGGGTGCTCGCCTCGGCGGAGATGTACCGGGCGCCGCGAAAACCGGACATGGTGGCGGGCTTGCGCTCCGGATCCTCCACAGCGGAGACGATGAACACCACCTGCGTGCCGTCTTCGAGGTGGGGCATGAGCGTCTCCGTGAACACGAAAGGCCCGATGTGGTTGGTCGCGTAGGCGGTGTCCCAGCCGAGGACGTTCGTGCCGGGACGGTTGGGGAAGATGCCGGCGTTGTTGAGCACGCCAGTGATCGGGAGGCCGAGCTCGATGATCTGAGCGGCGGCGCGTCGCACGCTCGTCAGGTCCGAGAGGTCGCAGACGACAGTCACGGCGTCTCCGTCCCTGCCTTCGATGCATTCGCGTACGTCGTTGAGCTTGGCGGCGTCGCGCCCGACCAGCACGACGGTGCCGTGCTTGGCCAGTTCGAGGGCGGTGCGGCGGCCGAAGCCGGAGGTCGGGCCGGTAATGACGTAAGCCTTGTCGGGCATGACGCTCCTTAGAGATCTGACTAGTCAGTCATTAATGGGCGCGCGTGGAAACGAGGGTGTGGACCAGGGGTGAGGCGGGTCAGCCGATCATGCGCCAGAGCGCGTCGAAACCGGACTGCTTATGCTCGTCGGCGCGATCCGGGTCGCCGATGATGTAGTCGATAGTGGCCTCGGCCAGGGCATTGCACAGCATGAAGACCAAAGTCGCCGGGGCGTCGCGCATCGGGCCGTTCGCCCGGCTGCGCTCCAGAATCCCCCCGATGCCTGCCATGGTCCGGCTTGCGGACTCATGGGTGGACGCCGTGATCTCGTCGGATACCTGGAGCTGCGCCAGTGTGCGGCGCTTCTGGGGGTTGGCTGTCGCCCAGTCCATCCATCGTGACCACATGTGCAGCATCTGGGTGCGCGCATCGGCTGCTGGCAGGCCGCCGAGTGCCGCTGCCCCCATCTCCCCCTTCAGCTCCAGGTAAAGCTGGTTCAGCAGATCCGCTTTTGTGTGGAAGTAGGTGAACAGCGACCCGTTCGAGACGCCGGCCTCCTTCGCGATCGCCGCCGTCGCCGCCCCCAGCCCTTGAGCGGCGATGATCAGGGTGGCGGCAGCCAGGATCGCCGCGCGTTTGTCGTCGCTCCTCGGTCTGGGCATGACTACAGCATGTAGGAGAGTGGCCAGTCAGTCAAGTTACTGCCTCTGCGCGCACCGCAGTGGGCATCCACGCAGCCACTCGCCGCCCGTCCTGAGAGCGGTGGAGCCCTCCGCGCGCGGTCGCGGTACAAGGCGCCTTCGCCCCTGCCCTGCTTGGACAGGGGCGAAGGCGTTTTCGGTGTCCCCGCCGGATGAGGACTCCTGCTCGCCGTCGTCCTCGAAGGAGTGGGCGCCCGCCGTGCATGTCCCGTCCGCTTCGTCTCCAACCCCGCCACCCAACGGCGCAGGAACGACAACCACGCCTGAACCCCGGCCCCTCCCACCGGCTCCCGCTCGGAGGCCAGCCCTTCATGACCACCACCCAAGCCCTGCCGCACGGTTCCTGTTCCCCGCCCCCCCCGCGACCCCCGCCGCGTGCCGGACCTCGACCGACTCCGAGGGCCCCGTTGCGTCATCGGGGTCTTGCGCGCTGAGCCGGGCGTGACGAGCCCGCTCCGACTGCCGGTGCGACTGTGGACCCGTCGGGGACTTGGCCGGTCACGGTGCCGAACGCCTCCGCTGCAGCAACCAGATCCCCCCTGTCACTACTCCCGTCACCGATAAGCCTATTATCAGCGACTTCCTGAACTCCTCCACCTTGCTGCCGTCGTCCGCAACAACCACCGACAGCGACGCGATGACTGCCGTGATCACCAGTCCGATGGCCAGGTTCTTCCTCACCCGCGATTTCAGCAACTGCTTCTCCTTCTCGATGGGTGTGGCGCCGCATCGTCCTCGATGCGGCGCCACACCGGGTTGGCATCCGTTCGGATCGGTCAATGGTCGGTCAGTACGGTTTTGCCCCGTGTCCGTCACGGACGTTGCACGCCACCATCGAAACGGGCGTGAAAATCCGACTCCACGCGCGTACGCTCGACATGCGCCGTTGCCCCCTGTGAATGAGGCCCTGCCGCCACCCATCGTCGACAACCCGCGTCCATCTTCACGAGCGAGCCTCGGACCTCCAGGCCGGTTAGTGCGTGGCGGACTGTGATCCGCCTACGGCGGACAGGGACGGCGGCTCGTAGTCGTACAGGTATCCCTGCGCCCGTTCGAAGAACGGGAGGAGTACGCGCATCTTCGCCGCGTTGACCTGTCGCTTCACGGCGCCGGGCCGCTTGCTCTCACGGGCGTTGTGCCCGTGCTTGAGCAGCTTGTCAATGCGCGGGCGACGTGCCTTGTCGTAGGCCTTCAGTGCCGCTGGGACGGTCGGAGTGCTGCTCAGCGCCGCCGCGAGTTCCAAAGCGTCCTCGATGCACATCGATGCGCCGTGTCCGACGCCGACAGGGTGGGCGGCGTCGCCGACCAGGACCATGCGTCCGCTGTGCCACTTCGCGACCGGGTCGCAGACGTTCAGGTAGCCGGACGCGACGATCGATGTCGCGGCTCCGACGATGGCCCTCGGCATTGCCTCCGGAAACAGCTCGGTGACGCGCCGCAGCCACTGCTCGTCGTCGATGCCTCGCAGGTCGGGCTTGACCGGATCCCCGATCTGAGCCGTCCACCACTGGGTCTTTTCGTCGATACTGGTGTGCACGAAGGCACCGTTGCGTGTGTAGGCGAGGTTCCAGACGCCGGGCTCGAGACCCGTCAGGGTGGCGATTCCGGAGACCCCGTAGAGTCCCGCGTATTCTGCGCGCGGCGCGGACGAGTCGATCAGTCCGCGCACGGTTGACCAGACGCCGTCGGCGCCCACGAGCAGCTCGGCGGTGTCGCGCCGGCCGGAGGCGAATTCGGCCACCACGCTGTCCGCTGACTCCGTCCCGCCCACCAGGCGTTCGCCGGTGACGATCTGTGCGCCCGCGTCGAGCGCCGCGCGGCGCAGGATTGCCACGAGCCGTCCGCGCTGGAGCGAGATGCTGCGCATCGAGTCGGCTTCGCGCCGAAGGCGTGGCACGTCACCCAAGAGGTGGCCGCCCCCCGTGTGAAACCGCATCCGTTCGATGGGGTATCCGGCCGCCTGTACCTCGCGTAGACAGCCCAGCTTCTCCAGCGCGCGCAGGCCGTTGACCGCCAGGCTGAAGTGGGCGCCGACATCCTCGGGCGGAACGTCGTACGCCTCGTAGACGGTCACGTCGTGACCGATGCGCTGCAGTGCAAGGGCGATGGCGGGCCCGGCTATCCCGCCACCGATCACGATCGTTCGCATGACGCCTCCATGAATCGAGTTTCACTGAATGTTGATTCAGTGAAAGTCTGTTCCGATACGCTGGCATCTGTCAACAGCCGAGGGAGGACGACATGCCGCAGGCGAGTACCGCCAGTCGAAAAGTCCGGGCGGCCCAGACCCGTGCCGCGCTACTGGACGCGGCGCGGGGGCTGTTCAACGAGCGCGGCTACCTCAATACGAAGATCACCGACATCACCGCCGCAGCCGGACGCTCGACCGGCTCGTTCTACGAACACTTCGCCGGCAAGGACGAGCTGCTCCAGGCGCTCCTCGCCGAGATGGAGGATGCGATCGACGAACGCATGGTCGGCCTGGAGCACCCCCGTGACCACGACCTGACCGACCGCGACCAGCTGCGCGACCACCTCGGTGTCGCGTGGACGGTGATGCGGCAGAACCGCCCGGTCACGCTCGCACTGTTTCAGGCGATGGTGGCCGACGACCCCGGCACGGGCCGGGCCTGGCGCGACCTGCGCGAGCAAACACAAACCATCCGGGAGCATCTGGAGTATCTGATCGAGCGCGGACACCAGCTGCCCGGCGACCCCGAGTTCATCGCGGCGGCGATGGGCGCGATGCTCGTGACCCTCAACTACGCTGTGCGCACGCCCCCCGGCAGCGAAGACGACCAACGCGTCATCGACACCCTCACGGATCTGCTGTTGCACGGCCTGGCCGGACCGACGTCACATTCGACGGATGAAGCTTAAGAAGTCATGCACCGCTGGGGCCTCGAAGAGCTCTCGTCCTCGCCGAGCTCGTCCTCTGCGAGCTGGCGACCGATGCGGTCAGATACGCCGATGGGCCGCTTCACGTGCGCCTCATCGGCGACCGCGCCCTTCTGCGAGGTCGCGGACACGGGGCGCACCTCCCCGCACCCGCGCCCCAGCGGCGAGGACGACGAAGGCAGAAGCGGACTGTTCATCGTCGCGCAGCTCGTCCAGAGGTGGGGAGCAGAGGTGGGGAACGCGCTACGCCCGCTCGGGCAAAACCTGCTGGATCGAACAGGCCTTCCCTGAGGCGAAATGAATTCGCGCCATGTCCCGTCGGCCCCGAGGCTGCACAACGCGACAGCGGGGCCGGTGTGGCCGACCGTCCGCCAGGCTTCCACGGTCTGGGTGAGGAGATCGAGGGTCGGGGCCAGGACGCCGACCAGGCCGCGGGGGACCACTGTTCAACGAGACCCGGGCGACCGCCCGTTACGACTACACCGCCTACCCGGCCCTCCCGGACATCCTGAAGAAGCCGTCGAAGAAGGACCCGGACCAGATTTGGGAGGCCCGCCCCCAGTTCCACCATCCGGCTACTCCCTGCGCGCCCCCAAGAGACATCAAGGTCACCGCGCTCGATGTGAACGCGGCCTACCTGTCGGCGCTGAAGACGTGGCTGCCGATCGAGAAGCTGGAGCACAGCACCGGCACCGATGGTGTGGAGCCGAAGCGCTCCGGGGTCCACCTGATCACCCCCGCCGAGTGGGCGCACCCGCACCTGCCCGACCCGATCGGCGACCGCGACGAGCCCGGCGCCCTGTGGGTCACCAACAGCACGCTTCGGCTGCTCCAGCGCCTGTCCGGCCCGAAGTACGGGCTGACGGACGCTCCGGTTATCCACGAGTCCTGGACCCCGGGCGCGACGGAGAACTTCCTGGACGCGCTGCGCAAGCGGCTGTCCGCCGCCCGCGACGAGGCGATCGAGAACCGGGACACGCTGACGCTGGAGTACGTCAAGGCGATGTACAGCAAGTTCATCTCGACGATGGGGGAGTCGATCCACAACCGCGAGATGGTGCGCCCCGACTGGATGCACATCATTCACTCGCAGGCGTACGCGAACCTGTGGGGCAAGGCGTACAAGGCGTCCACGGCCGGTCTCGATGTCGTCGCGATGATGGGCACCGACGAACTCCACGTCACCGGTGACTGGTGGCAGGTCTTCCCTGAGGGGCGAGGCGTGTCCCAGATGAAGATCAAGCATGGTGACGGCAAGGCGTCCGGTGAGTACACGGTTGGGACGGTGGCCCGCTGATGGCCGGCCGCTGGATGGACCTGGGCATGTTCAACGCCCACGGCGTCCCGGGCGCCGACGCGCTGGGCGCGGCGATCGAGAACATGGTCACCGGCATCGCCTCCCCCGTGGACAGCGACCGCGGGCTTTGCGCCCGCCTGCGCTACCTCACCAAGACGGACACCGGATACGAGGCCATGGACCGTGCCAGCATCCACGTCTCCCCGCGCACCCTTATGGCCTGGCTCGCGGAGGAGCGCACCCCGAACAAGGCGAACCGGACCCGGCTGGATGCCGCGTACTGGGATCTGCGGCGTCGCAACGTGGCCACCGACCTTAAGCACCGGCTCAACAACGAGGGCCGTGGTACCCGGGTGGAAATCAACCCGGTCGACCAGTCCGGGGTCGAGCGCAGGCATCAGCGTGACGTGGCCAGCCGGAGCATCAACGTCCGCGGCGTGTGGGACCGCGCGGTCGATGCCTGGCTCGAGGAGGACCTGGCGGAGCTCGACGCGATCTGGGATCAGATCATCGAAGACATCGGCTCCGAGTACGACGCGTACAGCAACGTCTCCTCCATCGGCTGGGCCGCCTGAACAGATGTACAAGCGCTTCGTCCCCGGAATTGCAGCTGCCAAGGGCGGGGCGCCTGACGTCGCAACCGCGGCAGGTCGCTGACTTTCACGAAGTTCGCATGCGAGATGGGGCCGGCGCCACAGGGCAATTGTTGGCCCCCAGCTTTGTGACTGGGATCGCCGTCACCGCTGCGGGCCCACTCGGGTAGACGGACAGCGCCGGTCCTGTTCAGCGCGTGCCTGGCATCAGTGCCGGTGCGCTCTCAGTACCTCGTAGTTCCAGGTGGAGCGCTGTTGCGTCGAAGAGTGGCCGGCCGGGACCCCGAGTTGTTCGGCGATGGTGGGGAACCGGGGGTGCATCTGCCGGTCGCCGACTGTTACCACAGCTGACAGCAGCGGCTCACTCTGGTCGCGGTCGTCATCGACGAGCCACAGCAGGACGCTCTCGTCGTCGCGGTGCAGACTCGTAAGGGCGGGCAGGCGCTTGCGGATCACCGCCCACGTGGTGGTGCCACCGGCCCGGGCGGACTGCTCCAGCAATGGCCGTAGGTCGGTCGCGAGCTCCGCGAGCCGTCCCGCTCCCAGATGCCCTGGCTGACCCTCCCGAGGAGCCGGACGTCCCTGCGCAGGCATGGGCGCAGCATGACGGGTTACCGGCGCGGGCGGTGTCGCCCGCACCGGGGTTGCATCGGGTCCGGCGCGGGGGTGCGAGGTGCGTCGGAGGACCACACCGTTCCCGGCCGTACGACGGGAGGCTGTGCGGGGGCTGGCCGTTTCGTGGGCCCCGGACGCGGGGCGGGCGGGGCCGTCTCCGGGCGCGGCCGCGGCTCCTGCGCGGCCAGGCGCCGTTCTTCCTCCCGCCACCGGCGAGAGCCCAGAACATCCTTGAGATCTCTCAACTGAGCCCGTTGCTCCCGGGTTTCGCGCGGCGGGGCTTGCGAGGCCTGATGCCATGCCCACTCGAACAGGTCCGCTGCCTTGGTCACGTCGAAGCGGTCGATCGCACGCTGCAGTTCGGTAAGCGTGCCGTTCAGCGAGCGACGGATCACCGCGATATCCATCGCGCTCAGAATCGGGCGGCCTGTCGTCCGGCGCTGGAAATCGGTCTGCCACTCTGTCCCGCTACTGAGCCGCACACGCCCGTTCGACAAGAGCCGACCCCCACCCCTGGCACCACGCCGTGCCCCTGACCCGTCGTTATCCGACCAAGGTGACCCACAACCGCGACCCCTCGTACACACAAGGAGAACGACGCGCGTCCGGCCCCTCGGTGCGTCGGCATGCCCGTGTACGAGCTGTTTCTTGCTTCCGTGCCTGAATTCGTCGGCAGCCTCATGGCCGCGACCTCTTGTCCATCGCGGTAGCCCTGATCCTTTCCCTGCTCGCAGCAGCAGCAGCTGCCGCCTTCCTGGCACGCGCTGACGGTGCCGCCATCGCCACCTCCCTTGGGCGCGCAGGCGTGACGTTCTGCGCCAGCTTCACACTCCTCGCCTTGGCTGTGGCCACCATCTCTGGCGTGCTGTCATGACAGTCAGCCAGTTTTGGCCCCGCCATCCAGCTCCGCGGCCGCGTCGTCCGGATGGCACTTGCAGGGCTTGCTCCTCAGTGGAGGACAGTGGCTCAGGGCGTGTCGCCGGTCCAGTGCAGCCGGTCCGGGTCGCCGGGCTGTCCCTCGTAGTAGGCGCGTCCGCCCGGCCCGTACGCGCCGGGCTCGGTGATGTGCGCCGCGCCGTGCAGCTGCTGCTGCACGCTCCACCCGGTGACGTCGAGGCGCTGCCCGTCCAGCAGTCCGCCGATCAGCGCCGCGTACCGGTGCCCGGCACCTCGACGTCGGGCTCGCCGGGCTCGTTGCCGTAGACTTTCATCCGCCCATCCTCTCGGCGGCCGGCCCCGCCCAGGGGCGGGTTCGGGAGCACGGGTAACCGACTCCCTTTCTGTGTACCGGGCGTTCCACTCCCTCGAAGACTTCGAGGGTGCCGCGAGGCCAATAGCACCGACGCGTCGTCCGTTCAAGAAATCCGCGGCCCGGATACTCGTCGCTCGATTTTCTTGAACGAGCCCTGCCTGGCGGCCAATGATGCGGTCTGCAGGCAGGGGTTGCGCCGCTAACCCTGCGGTGCTCGTGGCCTTCGCGGAGAGTTTCCGGGCGCCCTACGGGGCAGTGCACCTTTCCGCCGTCGACTCGGCGGAAAGGATTCAGTCGATCCCGGGGGCCGGAATCCCCGTCTTCTCTTCACGGCCATGGGGCCGCTGGTGGCGAGAGTTTGAAGACGGGCTGTTAAAGAGCGTTTTGTCCCGGAGGGAGTGTTTGGTGGGCTCTTGGATGAGTGGACTGCCTGTGAAGGTTGAGGCTGGCGGCCACTTTCGTGGCATCTGTGGCGGGTGACGACGGTCGAGGGTCCGTTTGAGCCTCTTCGCTCCTGTCTGATCCCAAGGCGCCCCCACTCACACCTGTTTGCGCCCTGTGGCGGGATGTCGCTCGACGGAACTATCGAAACATGTCTCGACAGCGGCCGTATCCGAGTGACCTGTCCGATGCCCGATGGGAACTGCTTGAGCCCATGGTGTCGGCCTGGCGGGCCGAGCGGCGAGGGAAGGGCCTGGATATCGGGCGACCGCCCGAGCACGACCTGCGCCGGATCATGGACGCGGTGTTGTACGTGGACCGGACCGGGATCCCCTGGCGCTATCTTCCCCACGACTTCGCGCCGTGGGAAACCGTCTACGGATACTTCGCTGCCTGGCAGAAGGACGGCGTGTTTGACCAGCTCAACGGCCTGCTGCGCCGACTTGTCCGGGAGGCCGCTGGCCGGGACGCCGAACCGAGCGCATGCGTCCTGGACGCCCAGAGCATCAAGACGTCCGCCAACGTCCCGGCCACCGGCCAGGGCATCGACGCGGGCAAGAAGATCGCGGGCCGCAAGCGCCATATCGGCGTCGACACCCTCGGCCTCCTCCTCGCGGTCTGCGTCACCGCGGCCAGCGTCTCCGACAATGCCGGCGGGATCCACCTGCTCTCGCGCATCGCCAAGGCCCACCCCAGAATCACCAAGGCATGGGCCGACAGCGGTTATCGAACCAAAGCCATCGACCATGGCGCCACCCTCGGCATCGACGTCGAAGTCACCCGCCGCGACCCTGGCCAGAAGGGCTTCAAGGTCATCCCCCGGCGCTGGGTTGTCGAGCGGACATTTGGCTGGCTCATGAATCACCGCCGCCTCGCCCGCGACTACGAAACTCACCCCCACCGCTCCGAAGCCATGATCCGCCTCGCGATGATCGACCTGATGAGCCGCAGGCTCACACGAGAGTCGACTCCGAACTGGAAGGACTCATAGCCGCCGAGCCACGCTGGCCCGCGCGTCCTCACCCCTCAAGGCCTGCGGCCAGCGGCCATCGATGACACCCGCCATATCCCGGCAGGCGCCACAGGCGTTCTCCCGCTCTGGCAGCCACCAGTACTCCGACGGCGACATGCCGGCTACCTGGATTCCGCACAGCGTCCTGTCGAAGATGCCGAAAGCATGGGAGACGTCGGCGGTGAGGCCGTCCGCGACGGCCCGCTCCCAACGCATGTCCACGGGCAAGTACGGCGGCCGCGCGACCTCGAACCACTCGCCACCCACATGGGTGGAGGCGTAGCACCAGGAACATGACCAGATTTCCTCTTCCCAGACTGTCGGCGGTGTCGGCCATCGCCACATCTCACGTCCACACACATCGCACTCCACGGACGGATCCTCACACGCCCCCGCGTGTGCCCCAACCCGCCTTTTAGCGCGCGACATATCAAACACACCCGCCGGGACAAAACGCTCTCTTACAGGGCAGCGGTTCAGGCGAGCCGGAGTGGTTGGGAGGGGCTTCGGTGGGAGCATCAAGGCGGACCGGCGTGGTGCACCTGCGGGTGGAGCCTTCGTCGTCCTGGTAGTGGATGGTTTCACTGTTGGAGCGGGCGCCGCGTGAGCGGCCGACCAGGTACTCAAGGATGACCGCGCTAAAATCCGCGGTTACTTCAGGATCCGCGGGTGCGCGTCGGCTGACTAGGGCAAGGCGGCCGATGAGCTGGCGGGGGAGAGCCGTGCCGATACCTCAGGTGCTCGATGAGTTGTTGCGTCAGCTGAGACCTCGTGGCGGTCAGGACGTCAGTCTTGATCCGCAGGGATTGATCGACTGGTTGGGGCGGCAGCTCGGCGCGGAGATAGCCCTGGTCGACCGCGCGGGCGAGGTGGAGGTGTCCACTGCCCTCCTTGCGCCGGACATCCTTGCCGGTCTCCAGCCGGTGCTGACGCAGTTGTCCCGCGGACAGTTGGCCGCTGCGGCCTCACAGCGGGGCGGATTCCATGTGCGGTGCGAAGCGCTGGGACGGCACGTGCCGCGTCCGGTGCTGGTGGTGGGCAGTCTCCTGCCGGTGACACGTGAGGCGCTGGCGCTAGCGTCTCATGTAGGCGCCCTGGTCGAGGTGTTGCGACAAGCCAGTCAGGCCGACGACCTCGCCCTGCGCTACCAGCAGGTGGCATCACGGCTGCGCCTGGCAGTCTTCATGGCCCTGATGGCCGGAGAACCGACGCTGGCTCGCCGGATGACGGCCGGCGCCCTTCCGCCGTTATTGGACGCGGAGCGTCTGTGTATCCACCTGCTGCGCTGCCCGCCCGCAGACCGCGGCAGGCTCATCGCCGCCTACGAGGATGCGTCCGGCTATCACGGCCGCGGCTTGATGGTGCGCTGTCCGGTCTACGACCATCACCTCATCTGTCTCCTGCCCGTGGAGCACAACGACAATGTGGACGGCGGCCTGGCCGTGCCCTTGCGGGCGCTGGTGCGAGACAATCCGCGCTACGCGCTGGGCATCGGCGCCCCCGTGCCCTTACCGGCCACTGCGCGGGCCTATGATCAAGCCCGCCATGCCCTGGCCGTCGCCCGCCACACGCCCGAACGCATCGCCCACTACCACGACCAGCCACCGCTAGCAGGACTGCTCCCCCGTCAACAAGCCCTTGCCTGGGCCCACGCCTTCCTCGAGCCGATCAGCACAGCCCCCCGGCTCACCCTCGACATCACCAGCCTTGCCCTGAACTTCCCCCGCGCCGGTGTCGCTCGGCTGCTCGACATCAGCCGCAACACCGTCACCGCCCACCTGAGGCGTGTCCAAGACGCCCTCGGCCTCAACCTGCAAGACCCCCGCAGCCGCGCCGAGCTCGCCCTGGCCCTGTCGGTCAACGACCTCCCGCCACCCGACGGCAACGCCGCAGCCGAGCATGCGCCCGCGCCGTCGGTGGACAGTCTGCTGTCCACGGAAGCGGCCATCACCTGGGCCCACGCCTTCCTCCAACCCCTGCGGCCCGGCACAGACCGCGCTGTGCACCAGACCCTGCGGGCCTGGATCCAGGCCGACACCGATGCTCAGCTAACCGCCCACAACCTCGGCATCAGCCGCACCACCGTCCGCGCCCACCTGCGCGCCGCCGAACAGCTCCTGAAGCGCAGCCTCCAGACACCTGGCCCCGGCACCCACGAACTCGTCCACGCACTCCGCATCGCTGACCGTGCACCGTGAACAGCCGCCATCCCGCAACTGCGCACCGTGCGCATTGCCCGCCAGCGACAGCCCTCCCTACAGTCTGCTTCACCCGGTCCGCCAGTGCGTCTGGGGCGATCTCCAGAGGGCGTGTCATGGGTCACCTCATCACTGCTCGTAGGAGGAATCGCTGTGCGTAACTTCAAGAACAAGACTGTGTCCGCTGTGCTTGGTGGCCTCATGGCCGGGGGACTCGTCCTCGCGGGAGGGGCACCGGCTGCCGCAGCCTCTTGCAGCCCTAAGGCCGGCAATGTGCTGAAGACCGGAGTTTCCACCGGAGATTCCTGGGTCACCGGCTACGGTGCCTGGACCGGCAGCGGCTGCGGTGACATGAAGATCAAGATTCAGCGCAAGGTACTGGGGATCTGGGTCACCGCGAACAGCGACGGCTGGGACGCCAGCGGCGACAGCTCCGGCAACGTTGCGGTGAGGAACAAGTGCAGTGGTACTGACACCTGGCGAGTGTGGATCGACGGGGAGAACACCGACAGCAGGACAGGCCCCACCAAGTCGATCACCTGCTAGGGCCTGTCCGACCACACAGAACTCGTCCCGGAACCCTTGATGGGGGTTCCGAGACCGAGTTCTCAGCTTGTTCTTTTTCTTCCGGCCTCGAATGGCGCCCCCGAACTTGATTACTCAGGAGGGGGTTCAGCGGACGTAGGGGCGGCCCTGGCGTGATCCTTCGTGCTGACCAGAGCACGAGTTTCACCACGTCACAGGGCCGCCAGGGGTGAGTCTGCTGCATCACGATGTCCGGCAGGAAGCGTCACGCTTCCGGGGAGAGTTCTACGAGTGTCTGACCGCCCGGCGAGATGAGTTGTTCGAGCTCGCCGACGCATTGCTGTGTGCCGACGGGCCGGTCACCTCACCGGTGGAGTTGACGCTGATACCCGAGCACCCGCGTGGTCACGGCGCGTTGTACGGAGCTCTCAACCGCGGCCGGATCGGTGTCGACAGGTTGCGGGCCCTGCTGGCCGGCATGCCCCTGCCGCGCTTCGACGGTGGATGCCTGGTGCTCGCGGTCGACGTGTCGCCGTGGCTGCGCTCGGACGCGCCGTGCTCGGCGGACCGGGCCGAGGCTCAGGCGTGGGACCGGGTCCACCCACGGCTGACCCACCGCTCGGCCTGGCTCGAGCACGACGGTGAACTCCCCATCGTCGAGGGCACCCTGCTCCGGTTGAAGGTCGAACACCTCTCCAAGGAGCGGGAAGCGCCCCCGGTCTGGCTGTGGTCCTCGAAGACCGGTGCCGCCCCCGCGGACGTGGACCGCTGCTGGCAGATGTTCTTGCGCAGATTCGACCTGGAGCACACTTTCAGGTTCATAAAACAGACGCTCGGCTGGACCACCCCGAAACTGCGCACGCCCGAGGCCGCGGACCGGTGGACCTGGCTCCTGATCGTCGCGCACACCCAGCTCCGCCTCGCCCGGCTGTTGGCCGCCGACCTCCGCCGTCCCTGGGAGAAGCCGGCCAAACTCGAACGCCTCACCCCGGCCCGGGTCCGCCGAGGTTCCGGAACATCCGAGCCCGCCTCCTCCGCCCCGCCCGTGTTCCCCAACCTCGAGGCGCGGGTCCCGGACGGCCACTCGGAAGCAAGAACCGTCGTCCCGCGCCCCGCTACGACGTCGGCAAGACCGTCAAACGCCCCGAGAACCTCAAGGCTATCGGCAGACCCGGTAGAACCTGGTAGATGCGGATCAGTGCCCAGAGACCACCAGGTGGGCTCGTTCCCGAGGGCGGGTCACGGCCAGGTAGTGCTCTTCGGCCAGGCGTCAGCGGGATTCCCAGTCGATCGGGCCGTGGTCATGGCTGTGTTCGCGAAGTCGCCTCAGGGATTCCTCGCGGGGAGTGTCGACGTAGACCATCAGGTCGTAGTAGTCAGCGAGTTCGGGCCGGGCGGTGTACACCCCCTCGACGACGACGATGCCGCAGCGGGAGACGGGTGTGTGTCTCGTCCGGCGCCAGGGTCCCGGTCTCCCAGTCGTAGCGCCGGTAGGCGGCATCACGGCCGGCGGCGAGCGGGGCGAGCACCTCGTCACGGAACCGCTGCCAGTCGAAGTAACGGTGGTAACCCTGCACAGGATTCAGCCTGGCTCGCTCCTCGGCGTTCATGGGGTGGTAGAAGTCGTCACCGTGCACCACCACGGCGCCGTGCAACTCGGCAAGGGCTTCCGCCATGGTCGATTTCCCGGAACCCCCCATGCCGTCGAGCGCGACCAGGGCGAACCCCTCGCGGCTCCGGGTGTCGACTGCGACGGCGACCGTCGAGATCATCGTCATGACGACATTCTCCCGAGACAACCGGCCCGAGAGAAGGAAGGCGGTTTCCACATCACGGCGAACTAGGCACTGTTTGGATCTCGTGACGTGGGTGGGGCGTTGGGGCAGGCTGGGTGCATGGGCCGCGATGATCTGACGAATGCGGAGTGGGATCGGCTGGAGTCGTTCTTGCCTCCTGGTGGTGCGCGTGGTGGTCGGTGGAGCGACCATCGCCGGGTCATCAACGGTGTTCTCTACCGGGTGCGGACCGGCGTGCAGTGGCGGGATCTGCCGGAGCGGTTCGGTCCGTGGGAAACGGTCTATAAACGACATCGCCGCTGGTCGGCCGACGGAACGTGGCAGATGCTGCTGTCTCGCGTCCAGGCGGCCGAGGACGCGTTGGGCGCGATCGATTGGGATGTGTCGGTGGACTCGACAGCCGTGAGAGCCCCCCAGCACGCGGCCGGTGCCAGGACGGCCGCCCCGGCCGCCGTTCCTCAAAAGGGGGCCGGGCGGGGGACGAACCAGGTCGATCCGGTACTGCGGAAACTGGCAGCCCGCCTGGAGGAGGTGGTCAGGTCGGCGAGTGTCTGGGACGGTCCCGCGGTGGATTCACCACCAAGATCCACCTCGTCGCCGACGGGCGCTGCAGGCCCCTCGCGTTCGTCCTGACACCCGGACACTACGGTGACGGGCCCCAGCTCGAGCGGGTGCTGGAGCAGGTTTCGGTGTCCCGAACCGGAGTCGGCCGGCCTCGCACCCGGCCCGATCATGTCCTGGCGGACAAGGCCTACACGTCCCGCGGAAACCGTCGCTACCTGCGACGACGCGGCATCCGGCACACGATTCCCGAGCGACTCGACCAGCAGAGACATCGCAGGAACCGAGGGTCCCGAGGCGGTCGACCCACCGGTTTCGACAGCGAGCGCTACAAGAAGCGCAACACCATCGAACGCGCCATCAACCGGCTCAAGGGCTTCCGGACCGTCGCCACCCGCTACGAGAAGCGCGCTTACATCTACCTCGGCACCGTCACACTCGCAGCCCTCGTTATCTGGCTCCGAACATGATCCGAGAAACAGTGCCTAGGGCCAGACGGGTGACCCGGTGCTGTTGCAGACCCGACGCGGTTCACTGGTGCAGGACCGCTTCCCCGACCTTGCCGCCGCGGCCCGCAGCCTGCCGAACGGTCTCGTCCTCGACGGCGAGCTTGCCGTCCTGGACCACCACGGGCAGCTGAGCTTCACCGCCCTGCAACGCCGCGCGACCGCCGGCCGCAACGCCCGCACCCTGGCTGCCGAGATGCCTGCCCATTTCATCGCGTTCGACGTCCTGCAGAGTGACGGCCAGGAGCTCCCGGACGAGCCCTTCGCGCGCCGCCGCGAGGTTCTGGAAGCCCTGTTCACCTCGTACCGGCCGGCACCTCCGTGGACGCTGTGCCCGTCGACCACGGACCCCGCGATCGCTACCGCCTGGGCGTGCGCGGCTGGTCCAAGGTCCGCCGCAGGGACTCCACCGAAGCACTCATCGGCGCCGTCACCGGCTCCCTGCACCGCCTCCAGGTTCTGCTGCTGGGCCGCTACGACACCACCGGCCGCCTACGGCTCGTGGGCAAGACCGTTCCGCTGAAACCCGCCCCGGCCCGCGAGCTCGCCGGCCACCTCATCGCGGCCGGCCCGGACCACCCGTGGACCGGTGTCCGCTTCACCGCGTCCTGGAACAGCCGTACCCCCTTGGAGCCGGTCCCGGTCACTCCCGTCCTCGTCGCGGAGTTCAGCGCCGACGTTTCACAGGACCACGGCGTGTGGCGCCACCCGTTGCGCTACGAACGGCTCCGCCTGGACGCAGCCGAAGCCGATGTTCCGCGGTTCGGCGAGACGCAGTAGCTGCACGGCAGTCGCCGGATCAGGCTGTGGCTCTGCTCCTGAGGCAGAGTCGCTTGCTGCGCGCGATCAAGGTCGCCTCTCGACCCCGCACTCCTCGATCCAGCGTGCGAGGACGCAGGTGCTCAAGGGCATCCTGGGTGGACCAGGACACCTCGCCATTCGGCATCGGACAGTTCGTGGCGATAAATCACGAGACCATGATCCACTAAACCGTTCACGTTGGCACCGCCCTCTGGTGCAAGGTGGCCGACCAGCGGACGAGGCAGTCCACCTCGATCAGGCCAGGGCCCGGAAGCTCGACGGTGCCGCGGAAAGGCCCGTTACATCCCTCCAGGGGCGTCGCTTCCCCACCATTGAGTGGCCGGTGTGAGAAGCCTGCGTACCCCTTGCCCACCTCCAGCTTCAATGTGGTGCGCTCCCCGGTATACAGGAGGACATCTGGATGACGGCCCTCGACGATCTTCATCAACTCGGGCAGCGACCCTGCGGCGCGAAAGCCGATTTTCCAGCGGGGAAACAGCGAACCATTGGACATCTTCTTCACCTTCAGGTGCGTGTACTCCCTGGGCACGATCGCCCGTACACGGTGACCGCCGAGGTTGTGCGTCACGAGCATGCGGCCCTGTTCGAGCCGATCAGGGGTGTTGATCAGTCCGTAGACGTAGAAACCGGCGAGAGTCCCGCCCTTGATCTCTACCACTGTGGTCTCATTTTTCGGAGCGTGACTGACGGGAACCGTGCCGTTCCCCCGGCCCCGGTGGGGCAGTTGTGTGTCCTCCATGCCCGCAGTCTGCCAGGGCCGGTCCTCCAGATCAGCATTTCGGCGCCTCCCACCACTCGGACCCACGGCAGCCGTCGCCTTCGCCTCATTACAAATGTGGGTAAGACACTTTGACGACACGACCTAGTGCTCCCCGCACCCGCGGGCATGATCCCAGCCGCAAAGCCCTGGGCGACGATGCCGACACGTGCTCCCCGCGCCCGCGGGGATAGTCCCCTCACGTGCGCTACCGCGACACGGAGTACACATGCTCCCCGTGACGTGGGGGGATGGTCCGAGGTCCCGGATGTGCCACTTGCGGCGCTGCGGGTGCTCCCCGCGCGTGCGGGGATGGGCTCGAGAGGAGAAGGGCGATGCGTGCTTCCTATGCCCGTGGGGGGCCCGGCCACGCTGCGTTCTTAGTGTGGTCAACCTTGGTGTTGCTCTGGCTGTACCGCCTGCAGGCTGCGCCAGGTCATCGGTTTCGGAAGCCTTGCAACGCGTGGAGGTGTGCCACGGTGATGTCTCGGAGGGCGGCAATCGCTTCAGGGGCGAGACGAGCCAGAACTGGGATCGCGTGATGCCAGCCGGCAGTAGCCAGGGCGTGGCGAAGAAGCTTGATGGGCGCCTCGTTGTCGGGGCGGGTGGCTGAGGTCACCTTCAGTGCCAGGTGCTGGATGGCGTGGGTGAAGCGGTCTGTGCCGATGGAGTCAGGGACGGGGCAGGGGCGGGAGGGGACGCGGGCGAGGTGTGATGCCACTGCGGTCAGTGCCGCCGCCTTCTGGTGCGGGGCAGCGGGCAGCGCGGCCATTCGCTGGGCGGTGGTGGTGTCGCACAGAGCCGCGTGGAGTACTGCCAGAGCGGCAGTGGGAAAGAGTCTGGTCCCGCGGTTGGCCAGGTTTCCTGCCAGCCAGTCCAGCTGACGGGCGGGTTCTTGCTTCCCGTGCGTGGTGGCGAGCTGGGGCCGACTGGCATTCCTCCGCGATCCTGCGGACCTCGGCGACCTCCGGGGCCAGCACGCTCACCCCAGGCAGCAGCACCCGGTTACGGCGCAGCCAGCCCACCGAATGATCGAACAGGGCCTTCGGCCCCTCGGCGTGTGCCGTCCACGCCCGCCCGTGCAGGAACGCCCGGAACTTCCGGCCCTGAGCGTGGTCCTCGTACGGGCCATAGCCGTACGCCTCACGTATCTCCCACGCGTGCTCGTACGCTGTCATCTGCCGCTCGGTGTACCGCTTGATCTGTGAGGCATCCTCGATCTCCAGCTGCGCGGCCAGGTGCTCCACCACCGGCCACGGCACGGCCAAGGGGTCCTCCAGGAACAGCCCGATGTACCTCACCGTGCACATCTGGAGGGCGAAGCCGAGGCGATTGTGGTCACCACGCCGCTTCGCGATCAGCTTCCGGTCCTCGTCATCGAGGAAGAAGAACCGCTCCAGCTCAGGTCTCGTCGGCTCATCCGCGAACGATCCGAACGCGGTCGCCTGCTCATCAGTCAGAAATTCCACGGGCATATCGCGGACGTAACCAGCCGCGGCGAGCGAACGTGGATCTGCCGCCGAACGCCCCCGACGAGCCGATCACGTGTGCTAAACGACCAAGATCAAGTGCTCAGCGCTAATGGCTGTTCCGTTGGTCCCCAAGGCCGGTTACCCCTGCTGGCCCCGCCACATCATCCTCGCCATGGCAGCCCACGCCTGCCTCACCGTCCTGCGAGCCCGCGCACTCGACACCGACAAAGCAGAAACGGATCCTCCCAGCTCATCGCCCTGACCCTCCCCGAGATCCGGCGACTGACCACCCGCCTGACCCGGCCCCCCCGCCAACCTCATCGACCATGTCCTGCACTGGTCACACTGGCGCCGCAGACGACAGTTCCAAGCCCGGATCAGCCACTACAAACGACGCGGCCACACACCACCAGGAACTACCCACACACCAGAACAAAGACCGTTGCAGTACTAAGCGTGCAGAGCGCGAACGGCGAGCAGAGCCAGCCAGGTCCAGCCGATGGTGATGGCGATGCGTTGGATGAGTCCGCCGAGGTCCGCCAAGCGTTGATTCTGGCCGAATGCGGCACTGGCCAGCACCATCGTCGCTGCGAAGAACACGCCGCTGGCGATCGAGTAGGCGGCCCACCCCAGCGAGTCGGACGGCGCAAATACGAAACAGGCCACGGCAAGTGCGAGGAATGCGATGAGGGATAGCAGGTCGTGCACACCCCCTGCAGGAGTGCTCCGCTGAAGCTGATCAGGAGTGCCAGGAGGGTAACCGCGCACCGGATCCGTCCGGAAGATGCCAGCACCCAGAAGACCGACCGCCCATACGCCGATCAGCACCGCACCCCAGCGGGAAGGCCCGATCCGCCACAGGCCCACAGCGAAGAACAACGACAGCAAACCCGCGAAGAGGAAGTTGGCGGTCTGCGCCCACCCCGCACGGCCGAGGGCGAGCGAGCTGACGGGATGGCGGAGCGGCTTGTAGTCCACCCGTTTGGCACCCACCAAGAGATATACGACGGTGAAGAGAGGGCCGGCAGCCACCCCGCAGGCAAGTAACACTTGATCACCCATGACGTCAACCTATGTTGACACCTTGAGCAATGTCAACATGGGTTGACGCGCGAGTGGACGCTGGTAGATCAATCACGGGGCAGCCCTTACGTCGGCGCACTTCCGTGAAAGCCCACGTTGTTTGGGAACGCCGACCCTCGGCGTTCCCAAACAACATGGCAACCCAGCAGGTCAGGGCCCCCACCATCTGTCAGACAGACTGCGACAGGACATCGGGGCGGCGGGCCTGTATCGGCCCGCATGGCATCGGGCATCACGCGGCGCTCCAGGCCAGGCAAGGCGAGGCGAATTTCGCTGTCGGTCGGACGGTCGGGCCGACCGGTCGGCGTCGGTAGACTAGCGGCTGGGCACCAGATGAGGGGCGGCGGGCGTGGACTACGGCGACAAGCTCTTCTGGCTCTCGGTCCTGATCCAGCGCAGGTACGCCCAGATCTGCGTCGAGCACGACCTGACGCCCTCGCAGGCCACTCTGCTGTGCGCGGTCAAGGACGAGCCGCGGCGGATGGCGTACCTTGCCGCCTCGCTCGGCATGACCAAGAACGCGCTGAGTCAACTCGTCGACCGCACCGAGCGGCGCGGCCTGGTCAGCCGGGCGAGTTCAGAGCAGGACCGGCGAGTCATCATGCTCGGCGTGACGCCGGCGGGGAAGGTGCTCGCCGAGGCGGTGTTCGCCGAGACCGTCAAGCGCCTGCCCGATGTCGCGGGGAGCCTCGACGCCGACGGCCAGCGCGACCTCGAACGCCTCGCCACCGCCATCGTGGACGCAGCAGGCGTCTCGGCGTCCACATCGTCCTGACCTACCGCGCAGTCCTCCTCGGCGCCCCCATGTCTAGCCTAAGTTCATGGCATGAACTAATCTGGTTCACGGCATGAACTAGTCGAGGTTCATGGCATGTCCTAACGAGAGGTGACGACATGATCACGCGGGAAAAATGCGCGATCGCGGTCTTCGGCGCGACGGGGCAGCAGGGCGGGGCGGTCGTCGACGCGCTCCTGGCCCGAGGAGCGCGGGTGCGGGCCCTCGTCCGCACCCCCGAGTCCGACCGGGCGCGGGCGCTGGCCGCCCGAGGCGTTGAGTTGTCGACCGTCCGGATCGACGATCCGGCGTCAACAGTCGCCGCGCTGGAGGCGGTCGATGCGTTCTACTTCATGACCCCGGAGGCGAACAGCCTTGAGGAGATCGAGGAGGAGGTCCGAGTGCACCGCCCTCGTCGATGCGGCGGCCGCGGCGCGCGTGCCACACGTCGTGTTCAACTCGGTCTTCGGAGCGGATCGCGAAACGGGCGTGCCGCACCACGACTCGAAGCACCGGATCGAGGAATACCTGAAGCTTTCCGGTCTGAGGGCCACGATGGTTCGCCCGACCGCCTTCATGGAGAACTTCGCGACCGTGATGGCGCCGAGCCTGGAGGACGGAATGATCGTGCTGAGGCTGCCGCTGCCGGACGACATCGCCCTGAAGATGATCGCGATCAAGGACATCGGTCAGGTCGCCGCCGCGATCCTGCTCGAGGCCGCGGACGTGCCCGGCGGAGCCATAGAGGTCATCGGCGACGAGTCGACGGGCCCCCAGATCGCCGCCGCGTTCGGCGCGCGAGCCGGGCTACCGTCACGCTACGAGGCCCTGCCACTGAGCGTCCTCGGCAACGACCTCGACAAGGCGATGTTCCGCGAGTTCGCCAAGGCGTCCGACTACCCGTCGGACCGCGCAGCGGTGCGGGCGATCGAGCCGACCATCTGGGACCTGGCCGAGTGGATCCGCTCCACCGGCTGGACCGCGCCCGCGCCCGCGGACCGGGTCCGTTCCTGATATCCAGCGACCTGCTGCGGATGTTCGGCCGCGAGGGCCACCCCACCCCGCTGGGTGCCGCGTTCGCCGAGTACGGGCGCATCGACAAGACGATGCGCCTGCTCGCCCTGGTCGACCCGGTCGACGACACCTACCGCCGACTGATGAGCCGGCAGCTCACCGTGCAGGAGTCCCGCCACCGCCTCGCCCGCGCGATCGGCCGCGGCGGCCGCGGCCAGATCCGCCAGGCGTACCGCGAGGGCCAGGAGGACCAGCTCGCCGCCTTCGGCCTGGTCCTCAACGCAGTCGTGCTGTGGAACACGTGCTACCTGGACGCCGCCGTCGTCCAGCTCCGCGCCGAGGGCCATGACATCAAGGACGAGGACGTCGCCCGCCTCTCCCCGCTCAAGGACCGGCACATCAACTTCCTGGGCCGCTGCCTGTTCACCATCAAGGCCAGCGGTCCCGGCCAGGGCCTGCGGCCCTTCCGGGACCCGGACGCCATGGAGGACGACGAGGACGGGACATGATCACGCATGGCGCGCTCGTGAGCTCGCGCGTTGGTGTCAGGAACGAAGAGTGCGCAGGCCGGTGCGGATTTCGCTGACCAGAATCTCGGGCTGTTCCAAGGCCGCGAAGTGCCCGCCCTTGTCGGCCTCGCCGTAGTGGATCAGATTGCTGTAGGTGTCTTCGATCCAGCTTCGCGGCAGGAGCGGGATGTCCTTCGGGAAGACGGTCACCGCGACCGGAAGCGCCAACTTCGGGCCGGCGAGCGTGCCCGAACTGTTCTCCCAGTAGATGCGGCCGGACGACGCCGCGCTGTTGGTGAACCAGTAGAGGGATATCGCGTCGAGCATGTCATCCATGCTGAGGGTGTCCTCGGCGAGCCCTTGGTTGTCGGTCTTGGACTGGAACTTCTCGTAGATCCAAGCTGCCTGGCCGGCCGGAGAGTCCGCCAGGGCGAATCCGACGGTCTCCGGCTTCGTGCGCTGGAGGTGGTTCGACCCGCCGAGACCGTCGGTGTACAGGGTGAGGGTCTCCACCGCGTGGCGCTGTGCGGGCGACAGGGTGTCGGGTATCTGCGCGGGAAAGGCGTACTGGGTGTTCAGATGGATTCCGAGCAGCCCCTCGGGCTGCATGGCCCCGAGGGCGGTGGTGACGACAGCACCCCAGTCGCCGCCCTGCGCGGCCCATCTCGTGTAGCCGAGTCGCTTCATCAGCTCCACCCACGCGCTTGCGATGCGCGCCACGTTCCACCCGGTCTCCTTGGGCTTCTGGGAGAACCCGAACCCGGGGAGCGACGGGACGACGACGTCGAATGAATCGGCGGCGTCTCCTCCGAACGAGACCGGATCGGTGAGCGGGCCGACCAGCTTCAGGAACTCGACGATCGAGCCCGGCCATCCGTGCGTGAGGATCAGCGGCATGGCGTCGGGATTCTTGGACCTGACGTGGATGAAGTGGATGTCCAGCCCGTCGATCTCGGTCAGGAACTGGGGGAGGCGATTGAGGTCGGACTCGAAGCGCCGCCAGTCGTAGCCGCGCTCCCAGTACTCGACCAGAGACCTGGCGTTGTCCACGCGGACCCCTTGCGACCAGTCGCCCACCGTCTCCGGGTCCGGCCATCGGGTTCTGGCCAGTCGCTGCTGCAGGTCGTCGATCTCCGCATCCGCGATCGAGACGGTGAACGGGCGGACGAGGGCCGAGGTTGTCGGTGCGGTCATGGCCTTATTCCCTTCGGCGTCGAAGTACGGCGCAACCCTCCGTTGCACACCACTGTGCAGCCTACTTCGCTGCACGGAGGTGTGCAATGATGGCTTTGTGCCTACCGAGTCCTCCCGTGCGCGCTCGATGAACGAGACACGCGATCGCATCCTCAACGTCGGCCTCGATGTGCTGGGGAAGAACCCCGACGCGGGAATGGGCGACATCGCCTCCGCTGCCGGCGTCGTCCGTCGCACGGTCTATGGCCATTTCCCCTCGCGCCTCGACCTGGTTCGGACACTCACGGAACGGGCCGTCACAGAGGTGACAGCCGTGCTCATCGAAGTCGCCGCCTCCGACGCAGAAGCGGACGCGACGTGGGTCGAATTCATCGCCCGCGTCTGGCCGGTGGCACACCGGTACCGAGTGCTGTTGGCGCTGCGCCGTGGCGAGTACGGCGAGGCGATCCACGGCCTGCTCGGGCCAGTCGATGAGCTCCTCGCCGACCTTGTGAAACGGGGCCAGGACAGCGACGTGTTCGCACAGCACCTGCCGGCAGGCATTCTGAGCCAGGTTGCCTACGGCGTCGTGTTCGCCATCGCGGACAGCGACCTGTCGAACGAGACTCTCGGCGCCCGAGCAGCGACGATCACGAGCCTGCTGATGCTGGGAGTTCCCGAGACGCGCGCAATCGCTCTCGTGGGCGACAAGCCCTGACCCGCAGCATGCGAGCGGAGCCGCGGATCGCCCTGCTCCGGACACAACATCGTCACCGCACCCCGCCAAGAATCCGGTGAGAACAGTGCGGTCGCGAGGCCGCCTGCTCCGGCCAGTATGAGCTCGGCGAGTGCCGTGTCGCCGACGAGCGCGACTGTGCACCCTGGGTAGCGGGCACTGGCG